>NZ_CP187126.1:1200000-2400000 GCF_049601585.1 Frigoribacterium sp. 2-23
ACGGCAAGCTGCTCGTGGTCGACTGCGGCGTGCTCTTCCCCGAAGAGCACCAGCCCGGTGTCGACCTGATCCTTCCCGACTTCACACCGATCCGAGACCGCCTCGACGACATCCTCGCGGTCGTCCTGACGCACGGTCACGAAGACCACATCGGCGCCGTGCCCTATCTGCTCAAGCTGCGCCAGGACATCCCGCTCGTGGGTTCGCAGCTGACGCTGGCGCTCATCGAGGCGAAGCTCAAAGAGCACCGCATCTCGCCCTACACGCTGGCCGTGAAAGAGGGCGGTCACGAGTCGCTCGGGCCGTTCGACCTCGAGTTCATCGCGGTCAACCACTCGATCCCCGATGCCCTCGCGGTCGCCATCCGCACGTCGGCGGGCACCGTGCTGCACACCGGCGACTTCAAGATGGACCAGCTGCCGCTCGACGACCGCATCACCGACCTGCGTGCCTTCGCACGGCTCGGCGAAGAGGGCGTCGACCTCTTCCTGCCCGATTCGACCAACGCCGACGTGCCCGGCTTCACGGCACTCGAGCGCGACATCGGCCCGGTGCTGGACGACGTCATCCGTCGTGCGCCCCGCCGTGTCGTCGTCGCGAGCTTCTCGAGCCACGTGCACCGGGTGCAGCAGGTCCTCGACGCCGCTCACGCGAACGGCCGCAGGGTCGCGTTCATGGGGCGGTCGATGGTGCGCAACATGGGCATCGCGGCCGACCTCGGCTACCTCAAGGTGCCCGAGGGCGTCCTCATCGATGCGAAGAAGGCGAAGGACCTGCCCGACGAGCGCATCGTCTACATGAGCACGGGTTCGCAGGGCGAGCCGATGGCCGTCCTCGCACGCATGGCGAACCTCGAACACCAGATCGAGATCGGTGCGGGTGACACGGTCATCCTCGCGTCGAGTCTGATCCCCGGCAACGAGAACGCGGTCTACCGCGTGATCGACGGCCTCACCAAGCTCGGTGCGAACGTCGTCCACAAGGGCAACGCGAAGGTGCACGTCTCCGGCCACGCCGCCGCCGGCGAGCTCCTCTACTGCTACAACATCCTCCGTCCCCGCAACGTGATGCCCGTCCACGGCGAGCACCGCCACCTGTTCGCGAACGCAGCCCTGGCGCAGCGCACCGGTATCCCGGCCGAGAACACCATCCTCGGCGAGGACGGCATCGTCGTCGACCTGAAGGACGGCGTCGCCGAGGTCGTCGGCCAGCTCGACGTCGGCTACGTCTACGTCGACGGCTCGACGGTCGGCGAGATCACGGATGCCGACCTGAAAGACCGCCGCATCCTGAGCGAAGAGGGATTCATCTCCGTCTTCGTCGCCGTCGACCCGGTCACGGGTCGCGTCGTCGTCGGCCCCGAGATCCAGTCGCGCGGCTTCGCCGAGGACGAGAAGGTCTTCGACACGGTCAAGCCGAAGATCATCGCGGCGCTGACCGAGGCCGCCGAGAACGGCACTCGCGACACCCACGCATTCAGCCAGGTCGTCCGACGCACGGTCGGCCGTTGGGTGAACACGCAGCACCGTCGTCGACCGATGATCGTGCCGGTGGTCATCAGCGCCTGATCCGCGCCACCGCGTCATCCTTCAGCCCCTGGGAGTTCATCCCGGGGGCTGAGGTCGTCGGTGGCCGGCGAACCCTAGGGTGTTCACAGATATCTGATACGCCGAACGAGGGGGCGCTGTGCGCATCGCAAAAACCTGGGTCTTCCCGATCCTCCGCATCCTGATCTTCGTGGTGATCGCCGCGGCGCTCGTGAAGATCGCGTTCTTCGCCACACCCGCAGGCGGCGACGACGGAGCGGCCGTCCCGACCGGCGACATCGTCGAACCGCAGTTCGTCGTGGCGAAGGCGACCATCACGAACGACGTCGTGGTCGACGCCACCGTCGAGGCCGATGCCCCGTCTGCGGCGCCGGCGACCCTGGCCGGCACGGTCACCGACGTCGTCGTCTCGAAGGGGCAGGCCGTCGCGGCGGGGGACCGCCTCGCCGTGCTCCGTTCCGAGACGCCACAAGACCCGCTTGTCGCCGCCGACGGGACGGTCACCGAGCGCAAGCCCCTGATCAAGACCGCGGTCGTGACGGCGCCCGTCGCCGGCACCGTGGTCGAGCTCAGCGTCATCAAAGACCAACTGACGGCCGTGGGCGACCCGGTCGCCAAGGTCGCGCCTCCGACGTTCCACGTCACGGCTCCACTGGCCGCCGACCAGTTGTACCGTCTCGTCAGCCGGCCCACCGAGGGCACCGTCGCGATCACCGGAGGCCCGGCTCCCTTCGCGTGCACCGGTCTCGCCGTCGGCGGGGTCGCCTCCTCCGGCTCCGGAGGCGCGGCGTCCGACGGTGCATCGGCACCGTCCGACTCCGGCTCGGCCGCGACGCAGAGCGCGACCTGCGCCGTGCCCGGTGACGTCACCGTCTTCTCGGGGCTGGCCGCCAAGCTGACCATCCCCGCCGGCGTCGCCACCGACGTCCTCGCCGTGCCGCTCACGGCCGTGGAGGGAGCCGCGGGCAAGGGCGTCGTCACGGTCGTGGCCGCGGACGGCAGCCAGGAGAAGCGCGACATCGATCTCGGCATCAACGACGGCACGACCGTCGAGGTCGTCTCCGGGCTCGCCGAAGGCGATGCGGTGCTCGAGTTCGTCCCCGGCGCCCCGGCGGCCTCGGCCGACGGTTGCACGGGGCCGAACGGCGAGGTGTTCTGCTGATGTCCTTGATCAGACTCGAGGGCGTCACGAAGTCGGTGTCGCTGGGCGACGACCAGACGCTCGAGATCCTCCGGGGCGTCGACCTCACGGTCGACGCGGGGGAGCACGTCAGCATCGTCGGGCGCTCCGGCTCGGGCAAGTCGACCCTGCTCAACATCCTGGGGTTGATCGACTCGGCGACCACCGGCGGCCAGTGGTTCGACGAGACCGATGTCGGTCGTCTCCGAGCCGGTCGACGCGATCGGCTGCGCGGTGCCGAGGTCGGCTTCATCTTCCAGCAGTTCAACCTGCTGCAGGGGCGCACCGCCCTCGAGAACGTCATGACCCCGTTGCTGTACGCGTCGGGTTCCGCGTTCTGGCGCCGTCGGTCGATCGCCACCGAGATGTTGGAGAAGGTCGGTCTCGGGCACCGCATCGACTCGATGCCGCACCGGCTGTCCGGCGGAGAGCAGCAGCGGGTGGCCATCGCCCGGGCGCTCGTCCGTCGACCTCGCGTCATCCTCGCCGACGAGCCGACCGGAGCGCTCGACATCGAGACCGGTGCGACGGTCATGCGTCTGCTCGACGACGTCACGTCGGCCGACGGGGCGGCACTCGTCACGATCACGCACGATCTGGCCGTCGCGGCTCTGGCCGCGCGCCACTACACGCTCGATTCCGGTGTGCTGTCCGCGTCCATCTCGCGTGATCTGCCGGTGACGGCATGAAGCGGTTCGTCGCCGACGTGGTCGGCGCCTTCGTCGAGGCGTGGGCAGAGTTACGGGTCAACAAACTGCGGGTCCTGCTCAGCCTGGTCGGCGTGGCCGTGGCCGTCGCGGCCCTGACCGGTGTGGTGGGGCTCGGATCGATCGCCGAGCAGGCCACCCGCGAGAGCTCGGAGCGCGCGAGCGGACGTCCCGCGACGTACTTCTTGAGCGTGTACTCGACGGGGGCCGAGCAGCCCGATCCCGCCGCCGTCGACGCTGCGTTCCGAGACTCGGTCGCCCGCTATTCGATCTCGTACGCCGGCGGGGTCACGTACACGAACCGCTCGGTCCAGTTCCCCGGTGGCACGACCGATGTCGGCACGCAGATCGTGGACGTGCCCTATGGCGAGATGCACCGCGTCGCGATGAGTGAGGGCTCGTGGTTCACCGACGCCGACGCGCAGCGGCTCGCGCCCGCGCTCATCGTGAACGAGGCGTTCATGGCGTTGCTCGGCTCGCCCGACCTCTCGAGCCACCCGACGGTCACCCTCCGCGGTGAACAGACGGTCACGGCCGTCGTCACGGGCATCGTCCGGACCGGCGACTACGACACATATCCCTCGATGTACATGCTGCCGAACGACTGGCGCCTGCAGTCGGGGCTCAGCGGGCCCGGCACCGACACGCCGCAATACGAGATGTGGCTGCCGACCGAGTCGGGGGAGGAGGTCAGCTCGAAGGTGCAGGCCGACATGCGGGCCTCGCTCGGTGACGGTGTGCAGGTCGACTCGAACCGCCAGGACTACGAGGCGTTCGGCGACAGCGACCCGCTCGGGCCCATCAAGCTCATCATCGCGGGCGTCGGGGTGCTCGTCCTCGTCCTGGGCGGTCTCGGCCTCGTCAACATCGCGCTCGTCACCGTGCGCCAGCGCATCCGCGAGATCGGAGTCCGTCGGTCGTTCGGGGCGACCGCACCCCGGGTTTTCTTCTCCGTGATGCTCGAGAGCGTCGTCGGCACGGTGGTGGCCGGTGCGGTCGGCGTGATGGTGGCGGTGTTCGTGGTCGAGAACCCCCTGGTGCAGGACCGCATCGCCGCGGGCGGCCTGGCCGACGTCCCGCCCTTCCCGGTGGAGGCGGCGCTCCTGGGGCTCGCGGCGGCGACGGTGATCGGCGCGATCGCCGGACTCCTGCCGGCTCTCGTCGCCGTGCGCGTGAAGGTGATCGACGCGATCAGGTACTGAGCCGCACGGCCCGAGCGGCCGTGGACACACCGCCCGCCTCCGACGACCGTCGGTGGCGGGCGGTACCTTTGAGCGCATGGCCACGCCCACGAAGTCGACCGCGCGCACGCGCACGTCCTCGCGTGCGTCCACGAAGCCCACCAAGAAGCTGCCCGTGTCCCGGCAGCCGAAGCCCGTCGACGAAGGGCCCGGCGTGTTCTCCCGCGCGTGGATGGGCCTCGCCCACATGACCGGGGCCGCCTTCCGCGTGCTCGGCGCCGAGACGCTGGACAAAGACGAACGTCGCGACGGCGTACCGTTCTTCCTGGTGCTGCTCGCGATCGCCGGCGCCGTGGTCGAGTGGTTGAACCCGCTCAACCCCGTCGCGCAGGCGTTCGACGCCTACACGTTCGGGGGGCTCTTCGGGCGGGTCGCCTACGCTCTGCCGGTCATCATGATCCTCTTCGCCGCCTGGCTGTTCCGGCATCCGGCGTCGGTGCACGACAACACCCGCATCGGTATCGGCCTGGGGCTCCTGCTGGTCTCGATCAGCGCGCTGTGCCACGTCTTCGGCGGGCAGCCCGCGGCAGCCGACGGTCTCCCGGCGCTCGCGACCGGTGGCGGCATCCTCGGATGGGTCGTCGCCTCCTGGTTGGTCGCTCTCGCCACCGAATGGGTGGCCGTCCCTCTCATCGTCGTCCTGTTGGGCCTCTCGATCCTGATCGTCACGAAGACCCCGCCGAACCACATCGGTCGTCGCCTGGGAGAGCTCTACGCCTATCTGTTCGGGGCCACCACCGAGACCGCCTCGGGAGCGCCTGCGTCCACGACGTCGGCGGCGGAGTCCGACGACGCTCCGGACACGCTCCCGTGGTGGCGCCGCAACTCGACGCAGCGCGAAGAAGACCCCGCCTACGACTCGCCGGTCATCACGCCGGCGGCGTCCGATGCCGACGGGCCGACCGAGGTCATCGGGCGTCGTAAGAAGAAGGGGCGGACAGGGTCTCCCTCCGCGGTCGCTTTCGACGACGCGTCCACACCGATCGACGACGATCATTCGGCGACGGACGTCTTCGCGGACGGCCTCCTCGACGATCTCGACCGAGCCGAGGACGCGGTCCGGCACCTGGGCGTCCCCGTCCCCCCTGTCTCTCCCGACGCCGAGACGTCGGTCGTGCCGTCCATCGCCTCGCCGGGTGCCCCGCCCGCTGCGGCCGCGCCGCTCGTGGCCGGCCCGAGCGACGCTGCCGCCGACTTCCTGGCGGTCGACGACGACGAGGTACCGCCGCCGTCGCTCGACGAGGCGGACGACTCGCCGAGCGCCCCCTATCGGCTTCCTGCCGCGTCGACGCTCAGCGTCGGGCCGCCGGCCAAGGCGCGGAGCGAGGCCAACGACGAGATCGTCCGGGCCATCACCGAGGTCCTCCGCCAGTTCACGGTCGACGCCCGGGTGACCGGGTTCAGCCGGGGGCCGACCGTCACCCGGTACGAGATCGAGCTCGGCCCGGGTGTCAAGGTCGAGCGCGTCACGGCGCTCAGCAAGAACCTCTCCTACGCGGTCGCGTCGAACGAGGTCCGCATCCTGTCGCCGATCCCCGGCAAGAGCGCCATCGGTGTCGAGATTCCGAACACCGACCGGGAGATCGTGTCCCTCGGTGACGTGCTCCGCTCGACGGCGGCCGCGAAGAGCACGCACCCCATGACGATCGGCGTCGGCAAAGACGTCGAGGGCGGCTACGTGGTGGCGAACCTCGCGAAGATGCCGCACCTCCTCGTGGCAGGTGCCACGGGCTCCGGCAAGTCGAGCTTCGTCAACTCCATGATCACGTCGCTGCTGATGCGCGCGAAGCCGAGCGACGTCCGGATGGTGCTGATCGACCCGAAGCGGGTCGAGCTGTCGATCTACGCCGGTGTGCCGCACCTGATCACGCCCATCATCACGAACCCCAAGAAGGCGGCCGAGGCGCTGCAGTGGGTCGTCAAAGAGATGGACATGCGGTACGACGATCTGGCGAGCTTCGGGTTCCGGCACATCGACGACTTCAACCGCGCCGTCGTCAACGACGAGATCGTGCTTCCGTCGGGCAGCGAGCGCAAGCTCAAGCCCTACCCGTACCTGCTCGTCGTCGTCGACGAGCTCGCCGACCTGATGATGGTGGCTCCTCGCGACGTCGAGGACAGCATCGTGCGCATCACCCAGCTGGCCCGCGCCTCCGGAATCCACCTCGTCCTGGCGACGCAGCGACCCTCGGTCGACGTCGTCACCGGCCTGATCAAGGCGAACGTGCCCTCGCGGTTCGCCTTCGCCGTCTCGAGCGTCACCGACTCGCGCGTCATCCTTGACCAGCCCGGGGCCGACAAGCTCATCGGCCAGGGCGACGGGCTGTTCCTCCCGATGGGCGCGTCCAAGGCCATGCGTGTGCAGGGTGCCTGGGTCCAGGAGAACGAGATCGCCCAGGTCGTCGCGCACGTCACCCGCCAGGCGCGTCCCGACTACCGGCCCGACGTGGCGGCCGTGGTCGAGAAGAAAGAGATCGACGGCGACATCGGCGACGACCTCGAGCTGCTCCTCGCCGCGGTCGAGCTCGTGGTCAGTACCCAGTTCGGGTCGACCTCCATGCTGCAGCGCAAGCTCCGTGTCGGCTTCGCCAAGGCGGGGCGTCTCATGGACCTGATGGAGTCGCGTGACATCGTCGGCCCGTCCGAGGGCTCCAAGGCGCGCGACGTGCTCGTGACGAACGAGCAGCTCCCCGGGGTGCTCAACAAGATCCGTGGCCTGGAGTCGCCGACGGCCGCGGCGCCTTCGGCGGCACCGTCCGCCGCGGCCTCCGACCCGGTCGAGGCCATGACGCGCGGCTACGACGAGGTCGACGACGAGGGCGCAGAAGACGCCTGGCAACTGACCGGCAGGGACTAGACCATGACGCACGACCCCTCTCACGCCTCGGGCGCCAGGCCACGATCGTTCTCCTTCCGTGGCCGGGTGGCGACCAAGGGGCCCGGCCCCGCGAGCACGGGCAACATCGCGAACATCATCACCGTGGTGCGCATCCTCATGGCGCCGCTGTTCATCTCCTGGCTGCTGATCGATGACGGGGTCGACGGCCCCCTGCGGATCGCCGCCGCGGTGCTCTTCGTCATCGCGATCCTCACCGACAGTCTCGACGGCATGCTGGCGCGGGGCCTCGACCTGGTCACCGACTTCGGCAAACTCGTCGATCCGATCGCCGACAAGGTGCTGATCGGCGGCGCGCTCGTGTCGCTGACCATCCTGGGCGAGCTCCCGTGGTGGGTGACGGCGCTCATCCTCGTCCGCGAGATCGGCATCACCGTCTACCGATTCGTCGTCTTGAAAGACCGGGTGATACCGGCGTCCCGGGGCGGCAAGATCAAGACCGTGCTGCAGGCGGTCGCGGTCTCGCTGGCCCTGTTCCCGTTCTGGAACGTCTTCGGCGAGGGCATGCACTGGGTGAACGGCGTCGTCATGACGGCCGCCGTCGTCGCGACGCTCGTATCGGGGGCCGACTACATGCGCGTCGCCCTCCGTCACGGTCGCTCGTGACGTCGGCGCATGACATCGTCGCCGAGCTGACGTCGCGCGGTCTCACGGTCGCGACGGCGGAGTCCCTCACGGGCGGGCTCGTCGTGGCCGAACTCGTCTCCGTCGCCGGGGCATCCGCGGTCGTCGCCGGCGGCGTCGTCGCCTATCAGACCGAGGTCAAACGGACCCTGCTCGGCGTGGACGCCGACCTGCTCGCGCGCCGGGGTCCGGTCGACGCCGAGGTCGCGGCGCAGATGGCGTCACGGGTGCGGCATGTGCTCGCCGTCGACGGGCGGGACGCCGATGTCGGGCTCTCGACGACCGGTGTGGCAGGTCCCGACCCGCAGGGTGGCCACGCGCCGGGCACGGTCTTCGTCGCCGTCGCGATCGGTGACGACGTGACGGTCGTCCCCTTGCAGCTGGAAGGCGACCGAGAAGCCATCCGACGAGGCGTCGTCTCCGAACTCCTGTCAGCGTTATTCGACCGGTTGGCCGCGACGAGGGAATAACCCGCGTTTCGGTCTCGTTACATCCGCCGGGTTCACAAGCGTCATACAGACCCTGCTGGTTACAGTGTCATCCAGCTCGGCATTAGTGTTACTCACCCACCAGATATCCCGTCGAGGTGGGTCGTTCCACACGGAGGAGGGTCCTATGGTTCTGGTACGTCAAGAAATCGGTGACGTCCTTCGCGACTTCCGCTTGCAGAAGGGCCGCACGCTCCGTCAAGTCGCGAGCAAGGCGAGTGTCGCACTCGGATACCTCAGTGAGGTCGAGCGTGGTCAGAAAGAGGCCAGCTCCGAGATTCTCGCGTCCGTCGCGGACGCACTCGAGACACCGATCTCGGTGATCATGCGAGAGGTCGGCGACCGGATGGCCGTCATCGAGGGTCTCAACCCGATCCCCGACACACTGCCCGACGATCTCGTCGCGGAGTTCGACAAAGACCTGGCGGTCCGCTGACCTGAGCAGCAACCTGATCCGAATGCCCCGGCGGTGTGTCCGGGGCATTCGTGTGTCCACCGTGAGCGGTCGGTCGCCCGCGAGACGGCGACCCCCGGGGAGGAGCGAGATGCGAAAGAGTGAATTCCGACGAGCCGTCGACACGGTCTTCGGCGAGGGCTACGGCCGGGTCGTCCTGCGCGATCTCGTCCTGACCGAGTTCGGGGACAGGACGGCCGAACAGGCGCTGGCGGAGGGGGCCCCGCCGCGGGAGGTCTGGACCGCGCTGTGCGATGCCGAGGGCGTCCCACTCGCTCGACGTCATGGTGTGGGCCTTCCTGCACCTCGTGACTGAGCATCCGTTCGATGGCGTGTTCGACACGCCGCCCACTCCGGTCGAACATGTGTTCGTGTCGGTGTTAGCCTCCTCCACAGTGGATCGGTCGACCACGTTGTGCACGAATGGCTCCTCGCTCGTTCTCGATGTCGGGGGTTGCTCGTAGCGTTTCCGTATCGACGTTCCACAGCCTCCGGTCCGCCGGCGGCGACTGCCTTGTCGTAGAGCTGGCGACCTTGTTCCACCGGTCGACAGCAGCGCGACAGCCTAGAGGCGCACGGACACCATCCACGAAGGAGCACACCATGCCATCACCAGCAGACCGCGAGAAGGCCCTCGAGACCGCCCTCGCCCAGATCGACCGCCAGTTCGGCAAGGGCGCCGTCATGCGCCTGGGCAGCGACGACCGCGCTCCCGTCGCCGTCATCCCGACGGGCTCGATCGCCCTCGACGTCGCGCTCGGCATCGGTGGACTCCCGCGGGGCCGCATCGTCGAGATCTACGGACCCGAGTCGTCGGGTAAGACCACGCTCACCCTGCACGCCATCGCGAACGCGCAGCGCAGCGGCGGCATCGCGGCCTTCATCGACGCCGAGCACGCTCTCGACCCCGAGTACGCGAAGAAGCTCGGCGTCGACATCGACGCGCTGCTCGTGTCGCAGCCCGACACGGGTGAGCAGGCACTCGAGATCGCCGACATGCTCGTGCGCTCCGGGTCGATCGACCTGGTCGTCATCGACTCCGTCGCCGCTCTCGTCCCCCGCGCCGAGATCGAGGGCGAGATGGGCGACTCCCACGTGGGCCTCCAGGCGCGTCTGATGTCGCAGGCGCTCCGCAAGCTGACCGGTGGGCTCAACCAGACCGGCACCACGATGATCTTCATCAACCAGCTGCGCGAGAAGATCGGTGTCTTCTTCGGCAGCCCCGAGACCACGGCCGGTGGTAAGGCCCTGAAGTTCTACGCGTCCGTACGACTCGACATCCGCCGCATCGAGACCCTCAAAGACGGCAGTGACGCGGTCGGCAACCGCACCCGGGTCAAGGTCGTCAAGAACAAGATGGCTCCGCCGTTCAAGCAGGCCGAGTTCGACATCCTCTACGGTGTCGGCATCTCTCGCGAGGGCAGCCTGATCGACTTCGGTGTCGAACACGGCATCGTCCGAAAGTCGGGTGCCTGGTACACCTACGAGGGCGACCAGCTCGGCCAGGGCAAAGAGAACTCGCGCAATTTCCTCCTCAACAACAAGGCCATCGCCGACGAGATCGAGCACAAGATCCTCGCGAAGCTCGGTGTCGGAGGCGCGGTGCCGATCGAGAAGCCCGTCGAGTCGATCGAAGCGAAGATCCAGGCTCGTAAGGGCGCATGACCTCCGACGACGATCGACGCGACTCCGACCTCGCCCCGGTCACCCCGCTCTTCGGGCGTGACCGGGGCGGGAAGTCCTCCTCCACCCCATCGATCGTCGAGCCGGTGGCAGAGAGCGACGCCAGGTCCGCGGCCCTGGCGGCCGTGTCGGCCCACTGGGCCGACACGTCGGCGGCGACCGGTGCCGGCGATGAGACCGATGACGACGAGGCAGCCGGCCCACCCGAAGACCTCGCTTCGCAGAAGCAGCGGGCCGAGAACATCAGTCTCCATGCGTTGTCGCGACGCGGGGTGTCATCCTCCGAGATGACGAAGCTCCTTCGTGCTCGAGAGCTCGACGAATCGGTCGTCCTCGACGAGGTCGAGCGGCTGGAGCGGGTCGGTCTCCTCAACGATGCCGAGCTCGCCGAGAATCTCGTTCGTGCCAAGCAAGAGCGCAAAGGGCTCGGGCGCGGTGCCGTGTCGGCCGAGTTGCGCTCTCGGGGCATCGATCCCGACACCATCGAGGTCGCGATGGCCGAGATCGACGACGACGACGAGCAGGCTCGCGCCGACGAGTGGGCGAGGAAGCGCGCCTCTTCTCTCCGTGGCCTCGATCGTGAGACGGCCGAGCGGCGTCTCAACGGGTACCTGATGCGTCGGGGTTACCGTTCCGAGGTCGTTCGACGGGCCATCGAGAAGGCCCTGCCCCGTGGGGGCTCGTCGCGAGGCGGCGTGCGCTTCGAGTAGGTGTGGTCCGTCCCGGTGGGGCGGGCCCTCGGTGCCGTCCCGAGGCGTGCCTCGTCCTACACTGAGGCACTATGTCGCACGTCCTGAGTTCCCGAGAGAGTGACGCCGCACCGGCGTCGACCGATGTCGTTCCAGTCCCTCAGGGCCGCACCTACGAGGTGCGGACATTCGGCTGCCAGATGAACGTCCACGACTCCGAGCGTCTCAGCGGTTCCCTCGAGGCGGCCGGGTACGTGTCGGCTGGCGGCGGGGAGCCCGATGTCGTGGTGATCAACACGTGTGCCGTCCGCGAGAACGCCGACAACAAGCTCTACGGCAACCTGGGCCAGCTGGCCTCGATCAAGAAGCGCCACGCGGGCATGCAGATCGCCGTGGGCGGTTGCCTGGCTCAGAAGGACAAGAACGTCATCCTCGAGAAGGCGCCGTGGGTCGACGTCGTCTTCGGTACGCACAACATGGGTGCGCTCCCTACGCTGCTCGAACGAGCACGCCACAACGACGAGGCCCAGCTCGAGATCCTCGAGTCCCTCGACGTCTTCCCGTCGACCCTCCCGACCAAGCGCGACTCGACCTACAGCGGGTGGGTCTCCATCTCGGTCGGATGCAACAACACCTGCACCTTCTGCATCGTGCCGTCGCTCCGGGGTAAGGAGAAAGACCGCCGACCGGGGGAGATCCTCGCCGAGATCCAGGCGCTCGTCGACGACGGGGCGATCGAGGTCACCCTTCTCGGTCAGAACGTGAACTCCTACGGCGTCGAGTTCGGTGACCGCCTGGCGTTCGGCAAGCTGCTCCGCGCCGCCGGCACCATCCCCGGTCTCGAGCGCATCCGCTTCACGAGTCCTCACCCCGCCGCCTTCACCGACGACGTGATCGATGCGATGGCCGAGACCCCGGCCGTGATGCCGCAGTTGCACATGCCTCTCCAGTCGGGCTCGGATCGCATCCTCAAGGAGATGCGGCGCAGCTACCGCAGCACGAAGTTCCTCGGCATCCTCGACCGGGTCCGCGATCGCATCCCGCATGCCGCCATCAGCACGGACATCATCGTGGGGTTCCCCGGCGAGACGGAGGAGGACTTCGCCGAGACGCTCCGCGTCGTCGAGGAGGCGCGGTTCGCGTCCGCCTTCACGTTCCAGTACTCCATCCGCCCCGGAACACCTGCGGCCGACCTGCCCGACCAGCTCCCCAAGGCCATCGTGCAAGAGCGCTATGAACGCCTCGTCGCCCTTCAGGACCGCATCTCCGAAGAGGAGAACCGGGCACAGATCGGGCGCACGGTCGACGTGCTCGTCGCGACCGGCGAGGGGCGGAAGGACATCGAGCGCCACCGGCTCTCGGGTCGCGCCGAGGACACGCGTCTCGTGCACTTCGAGGTGCCCGACGGGCAGCCGACGCCCCGCCCGGGCGACGTCGTCACGGTGCGCGTCACCGCAGCGGCGCCGTTCTATCTGCTGGCCGATGCCGCACCCGGCGGAGTCTATGCCGTGCGACGCACGCGGGCCGGCGACGCGTGGGACCGCTCCGAGGCCGCGTCCTGCGGCGTGCCCGCCACGCCGTCGGCGTCGACGGGAGCCCCTCGCGTCTCGCTCGGGTTGCCGACGCTGCGCGTGGCGACCGCGCCGATCTACGACGTGGCCGACGGCCAGCGCTGAGGATGGTCGTCGCGGCCGTCGTCGGTGCGACCGGCACCGGCAAATCTGCCTTCTCGCTCGACGTCGCGGCCGGTCTCGCCTCGCGGGGCGTCGCCGCCGAGATCGTCAACGCCGACGCCATGCAGCTTTATCGCGGCATGGACATCGGCACGGCGAAGCTGTCCGTCGCCGAGCGTGCCGGGGTGCCGCACCACCTCTTCGACGTGCTGGAGGTGACGGACGAAGCGAGTGTCGAGTGGTACCAGCGCGTGGCCCGACAGGTGATCCTCGACATCGAGGCTCGAGGTGCCGTCGCGATCCTGGTCGGCGGGTCGGGCCTGTACGTCTCGAGCGTGCTGTTCGACTTCCGGTTCCCCGGCACCGACCCGGCCGTGCGTGCGCACTACGAGGCCATCGCCGACCAGGACGGTGCGCGGCCGCTGTTCGCACTCCTCCAGCAGCGCGACCCGGTGTCCGCGGCCTCGATCGGGCAGTTCAACGCGCGCCGGCTCGTGCGTGCGCTCGAGGTCGGCGACATCACGGGGCGGCCGTTCTCGGAGTCGTCCGCCGGCGCTGACACACCCTGGCGCGCCTCCTCGGTGTTCGGCCTGACCGAGCAGCGCGAGGTCCTCGTCGAACGTCTCGACCGGCGGGTGGCGTCCATGTGGGCCGACGGGCTCGTCGACGAGGTGCGCGGGCTGCTCCCGCGGGGCCTCGAGCGAGGTGTCACCGCGAGCCGGGCCATCGGCTACGCGCAGGCGATCGCCCAGATCGCGGGGGAGTCGACCGAGGCCGAGGCGATCGACGCGACGGCGGCCCTCACCCGCAGGTATGCGCGGCGCCAGGTGAGCTGGTTCGCGCGCTACACGGGTGTCGACCGGTCGTCGTCGGGCGACACCGCGGCCGTCGAGCGGGCCGTCGATAGACTCGCCGGGTGACGACCACCCTGCATTTCACCAAAGGCCAGGGGACGGGCAACGACTTCGTGTTGTTCGCCGACCCCGAGGGCGAGTTCCCCCTCGACGCCGACACCGTCCGGGCTCTGGCCGACCGCCACTTCGGCGTCGGCGGCGACGGTGTCATCCGTGCCGTCCGCTCGGCTCATCTGCCGGCGGGCGAGGCGGCCCTCGCCGAGGACCCCGAGGCCGAGTGGTTCATGGACTACTACAACGCCGACGGCAGCGTCGCCGAGATGTGCGGCAACGGCATCCGGGTCTTCGCGCGGTATCTCACCGAGCGCGGGCTCGCGAGTCTCGATCGCGGCGAGACCCTCTCGATCGGCACGCGGGCCGGCGTGCGTGACGTCCAGCGCAACGCGACCGGGTTCCAGGTCGATCTCGGCCGCTGGTTCCTCGACGACACCGAGACCACGGTGCGCGCGCGCGACCTGCACGCCGCCCGTCCCGGGCTCGGCATCTCGGTGGGCAACCCCCACGTCGTCGTTGCGCTCGCCTCGAACGACGAGCTCGATGGTCTCGACCTCTCCTACCTTCCGGTGCTCGATCCGTCCCCGGCGCACGGCGCCAACGTCGAGTTCGTCGTCCCGTCCGATCCCCTCGTCATCGACGGCGTCGGTCACATCCGCATGCGGGTGCACGAGCGCGGCAGCGGCGAGACCCTGTCCTGCGGCACGGGTGCCGTGGCCGCGGCCCTGGCGACCCGGCACTGGGCCGGAGCAGGCGCGCCCCACCAGTGGCGCGTCGACGTGCCGGGCGGGACGGTCGGCGTCCGGATGTTCCCGGCCGAAGACGGCGAGCACGTCTCGCTGAGCGGCCCTGCCGAGCTCGTCTTCAGCGGCGAGCTCGCCCTCTAGGCGCGTGTGCCGCGCGGTCTCTTACAGCCGCCGGGCACGCAAGATGCGATAACCCTTGTTGGTGGAGGCGCGGGTCACGTCGACGACATCGGCCATCGCGTCGTTCATCCAGCGCTGCAGGGAGTCCGAGCCGAGGTTCTTCTGCACGACGAGCCAGGCGTCCGCGTCGTCCGCGAGGCGGGGCAGCCACCGCTGCAGCAGCCCGTGCAGTTCGTTCTTGCCGACCCGGATCGGCGGGTTCGACCAGATCGTCGCGAATCGGATGTCGTCGGGAACATCGTCCGGGGTCACGGCGTTGACATTGCTGAGGCCGGCAGCGTGCGCATTCTCGCGCACGAGGTCGAGCACTCTCTGATTCACGTCGACGGCCCACACGGTCGCGTCGGGTGACGACAACGCGAGGCTCACGGTGATGGGGCCCCATCCGCACCCGACATCCAGCAGGTGACCCGTCGTCGGCGGGGCCGGTGTCCCGGCCAGCAGCACCGCCGTCCCCGGGTCGACCCGCTCCGGGCTGAAGACGCCGGAGGCGGTGGTCAGGGTGAGTTCCCGGCCCGCGAGTCGAGCCGTGATCGTCCGACGACGAAGCTCGCTCTCCGGGTTCTCCGAGAAGTAGTGCTCGCTCGACATGCAGGCAAACCTACCGAAAACCGAAAGGGCTAGTATCACTGCAATGACTGACCACCCCACGACACCGTCCGACGCCGGGCGGGACGAAGGCACCGACGACGTCGTCGAGCGTGTCCTGAGCCGTGCGGCATCCCGGGCTTCGGCCTACACCGTCTTCTCGCCCGCGCAGGCGATCCAGACCCGATCCCTCGTCGACGGCGGCTCCGACGGCGACCAGTTCGACCGCGAGGACCGCCAGGCGCTCCGTCGTGTGGCCGGTCTCTCGACCGAGCTCCAGGACGTCACCGAGGTCGAGTACCGGCAGCTCCGGCTCGAGAACGTCGTCCTGATCGGCGTCTACTCGCAGGGCTCGCTGTCCGACGCCGAGAACTCCATGCGCGAGCTCGCCGCTCTCGCCGAGACGGCGGGAGCGGTCGTCCTCGACGGACTCCTGCAGCGGCGACCCAACCCCGATCCCAGCACCTATCTCGGTCGAGGCAAGGCCGAGGAGCTGCGCGGCACCGTCGCGGCCCTCGGTGCCGACACGGTCATCGCCGACACGGAGCTCGCCCCGAGCCAGCGACGTGCCCTCGAGGACGTCGTCAAGGTCAAGGTGATCGACCGGACGGCCGTCATCCTCGACATCTTCAGCCAGCACGCCAAGAGCCGGGAGGGCAAGGCCCAGGTCGAGCTCGCGCAGCTCGAGTACCTGCTGCCCCGCCTCCGCGGCTGGGGTGAGTCGATGTCCCGCCAGGCCGGTGGCCAGGTCGGTGGGGCCGGCGCGGGTATGGGCAGCAGGGGCCCGGGTGAGACGAAGATCGAGCTCGACCGTCGTCGCATCCACACCCGTATGGCCCGGTTGCGCCGGCAGATCACGGCGATGAAACCCGCTCGTGACGCGAAGCGGGCGAACCGCGACCGCAACGAGGTCCCGTCCGTCGCCATCGCCGGCTACACGAACGCCGGCAAGTCCAGTCTGCTGAACCGGCTCACGAGCGCCGGTGTCCTGGTCGAGAACGCCCTGTTCGCGACCCTCGACGCCACGGTCCGCAAGAGCACGACGTCCGACGGCCGGCCCTACACGTACACCGACACGGTGGGCTTCGTGCGCAACCTGCCGCACCAGCTCGTCGAGGCGTTCCGCTCGACGCTCGAAGAGGTCCAGGCGTCCGACGTCATCGTGCACGTGGTCGACGGCTCGCACCCCGACCCGGCCGCGCAGTTGTCGACCGTGCGCGACGTCATCGGCGAGGTCGACGGTCGCGACATCCCCGAGATCGTCGTGTTCAACAAGAGCGACCTCATCGACGACGGGCAGCGGCTCGTGCTGCAGGGCCTCGAACCGACGGCCGTCTTCGTGTCGGCCCGGTCGGGCGAGGGCATCGACGAGCTGCTCGCGCGCATCGCCGACCAGATCCCCGAGCCGGAGGTCGAGATCGAGGTGCTCGTGCCCTACGACCGGGGTGACGTCGTCTCGCATCTGCACGAGTCCGCCCGTGTCCTGAGCACGGACTACGTCGAGGCGGGTACCCACGTCCGCGCACGCGTCTACCCGAGCGACGTGTCGTCGCTCCAGGCATTCGTCGTGTCACCGGTCTCGACCTAGACACCGACGACACGAAGGAGGCGCGGTGAGGGTTTCCCCTCACCGCGCCTCCTTCGTCGTCTGACGACGTGACACGACTCGCCGGTCAGACCGAGCGCAGGACCGCCACGACCTTGCCGACGATCTGCGCCTGATCGCCCAGGATGGGCTCGAACGCGCTGTTGCGGGGGAGCAGCCACGTGTGACCGTCGCGCTGGCGGAACACCTTCACGGTGGCCTCGTCGTCGAGCATCGCCGCGACGATGTCACCGTTCTCGGCGTTCTGCTGCTGACGGACGACCACCCAGTCGCCGTCGCAGATGGCCGCGTCGATCATCGACTCCCCGACGACGCGCAGCATGAACAGGTCGCCCTTGCCGACCAGCTGACGCGGCAGCGGCATGACGTCCTCGACCTGCTGTTCGGCCGTGATCGGGATACCGGCGGCGATGCGCCCGACCATGGGGACGTGCGCGGTGTCGCCGTCGTCACTGGTCGTGAGGATGGACGTGACGGTCGCGAGGGGCTGGCTCGGGTCCGTCAGGACCTCGAGGGCGCGGGGGCGGTTGGGGTCGCGACGGATGCGCCCGGCCAGCTCGAGCTGGTTCAGCTGGTGGGTGACGCTCGAGAGCGACTTCAGCCCGACGGCGTCACCGATCTCGCGCATGCTCGGCGGGTAGCCCCGGCTCGCGATGCTGTCGGTGATCGCGGTGAGGATCGACGTCTGTTTGGGCGTCAGGCTCTTCCGAGCCCCGGGGTCTGCACCCGTCTCACGGGTGGACGTCGCGTCGCTCATCTGTCTCCTGCCTCGATGTCGGTGGTCGCTGTTTGACTCGGTCCACCGATCGAAACCGTATCTGATCGGGCGGTGAAACCGAGACACATGTTCGAGTGTGTCGGCGTTTCGAGGTCGATTTCTCATGATTTCGTGCGAGTGAGGGCTTGATCTCCGCCTCAATCGAAGATATGTTCGGAACATGTCTTCGTGTCCGGCATTCCCGGCCGAGTGCCGGGCACGAGGCATCCAGCGTCACAGCACCAGCACCAGCACCAGCACCAGCACCAGCACACAGCACGTCATCACTTCTCCCCGTCGTGAAAGGACACTCCTCATGAGCGCCACGCACACCCCGCAGGCCGTCGCCCCGCGTATCCGGCTCCGCATCACCCGTCGCGGCCGTCTCGTCCTGACGATGCTCGTCGCCCTGCCGCTCATCGCCCTCCTCGCCGCATTCATGGTCAACGGTGGCGGCGCGGTCGCGACCGACACGACGGGGTCGACCGATTTCCAGTACGTGACCGTCGAAGGTGGTCAGAGCCTCTGGCAGGTCGCCCAAGAGATCGCCCCGACGAAAGACCCCCGCGACGTCATCAGCGACATCGTGCGTCTCAACAATCTGCCGAGTGCCGAGGTGGCGGCGGGCGAGAGCCTCGCCATCCCGACCAAGTACGGCCACTGACCCTCCGATAGCCGACCCTCCGGCCGTCCTCCGGAGCGACCGGCAGCGTCACGAACGCGAGGCGCATGCGCTCGGCCCTTAACATGGCTCTGTGCCTTTCAGCCTCGACGACCTGCCCATCCGAGACGACCTCAGGGGTCTGAGCCCGTACGGGGCTCCCCAGAAGCACGTCGCGGTCCAGCTCAACGTCAACGAGAACACGCATCCGATCCCCGAGGACGTCGCCCGCGACATCGTCGAGTCGATCGCCCAGGCCGTGCTGACGGTCAACCGGTACCCCGATCGTGAGTTCACGCCGCTCCGCGAGGCGCTGGCGCGCTATCTCGGTCACGGCTTGACCGCCGACAACATCTGGGCGGCGAACGGCTCCAACGAGGTCATCCAGCAGCTCATGCAGGCCTTCGGCGGCCCCGGGCGGTCCGTGCTCGGGTTCCCACCCACGTACTCGATGCACTCGATCATCGCGGCCGGTAGCGGTACGACCTGGGTCGAGGGGCAGCGCGACGCGGGCTTCGAGATCAGCCCCGAGACGGCCGTGGCCGAGATCCGTCGGACCCAGCCCGACATCGTCTTCTTCTGCGGCCCCAACAACCCCACGGGCACGCCGCTCGACCTCGAGACCGTGGTGGCCGCCTACGAGGCGACGGACGGCATCGTCTTCGTCGACGAGGCCTACGCCGAGTTCATGCCGAGCGACCGTCCCACCGCGCTGACCCTGCTCGAGGGTCGCGAGCGGCTGGTCGTGTCGCGCACCATGAGCAAGGCGTTCGCGTTCGCGGGCGCCCGGGTCGGCTATCTCGCCGCGCACCCCGCCGTGGCGGATGCCCTTCGACTCGTCCGTCTGCCGTACCACCTGTCGTCGCTGACCCAGGCGGCCGCGGTCGCGGCCCTCGCGCACGCCGACGAGATGCTCGCGATGGTCGACGAGATCAAGACCCAGCGCGACCGCATCGTCCACGAGCTCACCGAGATGGGTTATGAGCCGTGGCCCACCTGGTCCAACTTCGTCCTCTTCGGCGGGGTCGACGACCCGGCCGCCGTCTTCGAGGCCCTGCTCGACCGCGGGGTGATCGTCCGCAACCTCGGCATCCCGAACCACCTGCGGGTCAGCGCCGGTACGGAGGCCGAGACGACGGCGTTCCTCGACGCGCTCCGCGACATTAGGCTCTCTTCGTGACCGATACCCGCGCCTCCCGCCGTGCCTCCCTCAGTCGTGAGACGAGCGAGTCGTCCATCGCGCTCGCGCTCGACCTGGACGGGACGGGCACGTCGTCGATCGAGTCATCCGTCCCGTTCTTCGACCACCTGCTCACGGCGCTGTCCAAGCACTCGCTGATCGATCTCGACGTGAAGGCCAGTGGCGACACCCACATCGACGTGCACCACACGGTCGAAGACATCGGCATCACGTTCGGCACGGCCCTGAAGGAGGCGCTGGGCGACAAGCGCGGCATCTCGCGCTACGGCGACGCCCTGGTGCCCCTCGACGAGGCGCTCGTGCAGGCCGTCGTCGACGTGTCCGGCCGCCCCTACCTCGTGCACACCGGCGAACCCGAGGGCTTCGAGTTCCACCTCATCGGTGGGCACTTCACCGGCTCGATGGTGCGACACGTCTTCGAGGCGATCACGTTCCACGCCGGCATCACCGTGCACATCCGAGTCCTCGGCGGCCGCGACCCGCACCACATCGCCGAGGCCGAGTTCAAGGCGTTCGCGCGGGCGCTCCGTCAGGCCGTCGAGCCCGACCCACGCGTGACCGGTATCCCGTCGACCAAGGGCGCCCTGTGACCGTGACGCGACCCGACGTCGTCGTCCTCGACTACGGCTCCGGCAACGTGCACTCGGCCGTCAAGGCGCTCGAGCTCGCCGGAGCCGATGTCGAGCTCACGCGCGACCGCGACCGGGTCGCGGCGGCCGACGGGCTCTTCGTGCCCGGTGTCGGTGCCTTCTCGGCCGTCATGAGTCAGCTCGAGTCGGTACGCGGCGGCGAGATGATCGATCGGCGACTCGCCGGTGGTCGTCCCGTCATGGGCATCTGCGTCGGCATGCAGGTCTTCTTCGAGGGCGGCGACGAGCGTGGTGCGACGACGGGCGGCCTGGGGGAGTGGCCCGGCACGGTCGAGCTCCTCAAGGCCGACGTGCTGCCGCACATGGGCTGGAACACGGTCGAGGCGGCCGCCGACAGCGTGCTCTTCGACGGCGTCGCCGACGAGCGGTTCTACTTCGTGCACTCGTATGCGGCGCAGACCTGGTCGCTCGACGTGATCCGGCCGTTCGCCGAGCCGCGCGTGACCTGGGCCGACCACGGGGGCCGGTTCGTCGCCGCCGTCGAGAACGGTCCGCTCTGGGCGACGCAGTTCCACCCCGAGAAGTCGGGTCGGCCGGGCATCCGGTTGCTCTCCAACTGGCTCGATACCCTCTGATCCAACGCCCCTCCGAGCCGGTGCTCCGGCGGAGGGGTCTCGGTGTCGCATGGGCGACGCCTCCCGACCCGCGCGGCGCCGCCGCGAGAGAGACGACATGAGCGAGTTCACCACGACCCCCGCCCTGACCCTGTTCCCGGCCGTCGACGTGGCCGGCGGCCAGGCGGTCCGACTGACCCAGGGCGAGGCCGGCAGCGAGACGAATTACGGCGACCCGGTCGAGGCGGCCGACGACTGGGCGACGCAGGGTGCCGAATGGGTGCACCTCGTCGATCTGGACGCCGCCTTCGGTCGCGGCAACAACCGCGCCGTGATCAAGCGGGTCATCAAGCAGGTCAAGGGCGTCAACGTCGAGCTGTCCGGCGGCATCCGCGACGACCGGTCGCTCGAGGACGCCCTGGCCACGGGTGCCAAGCGGATCAACCTGGGCACGGCCGCCCTCGAGAACCCCGAGTGGGCAGCGCACGTCATCGCCGAGTACGGCGAGGCCGTGGCCGTGGGGCTCGACGTGCGCGGCACGACCCTCGCGGCACGAGGCTGGACGGAGGACGGCGGTGATCTCTGGACGGTGCTCGCCCGGCTCGAGGACGCCGGCTGCTGCCGCTACGTCGTCACCGACGTCACGAAGGACGGCACGCTCCGCGGCCCCAACGTCGACCTGCTGCAGCAGGTCATGGAGCGCACGCACCGACCGGTGATCGCCTCGGGCGGCATCTCGAGCCTCGACGACATCGCGGCCCTGCGCGCTCTCGTACCCCAAGGTCTCGAGGGCGCCATCGTCGGCAAGGCCCTCTACGCCGGCAACTTCACCCTGGCAGCGGCTCTCGACGTCGCCTCCGACTGACATGGCCGACGCTCACTCGCCGTCGGGGCACGAGCACGGCCCCTCCGGGCACGCGCACGGCCCGTCGGGTGCGGGCGGTGCCGACAGTGCCGGTCTGCCATGGGCGGGTCGCACCTTCGACCACCACGACACGGCGTACGCGGGCGATGACGGCTCGGCCGACCCGCGCCTCCTCGACACGCTCGAGGCCTTCCACCGGGGCGAGCGTGACGAACGCGACGTCGTCGACGCGCTCCGCCCCGCGCGCCTCCTGGTGCCACTGATCGCGGTGGCCGGCGACGAGGGGTACAACGAGCACGGCGTGCGCGTCGACAAGACGCAAGAGCTGTCGATCGTCACCGTCGCGGGCCCCGACGGGCGGGACGTGCTCCCGGCGTTCACATCGGTGGCGACGTTGTCCGCCTGGGACCCGAAGGCCCGTCCCGTCCCCGTCGAGGCGCGACGGGTGGCTCTGGCGGCCGCGTCCGAGTCGACGGATCGGATCGTCATCGACCCCGGGTCGTCGACCGAATTCGGTCTCCGCCGCCCGGCCGTCTGGGCCGTGGCCCAGGACGTCCCGTGGCAGCCGAGTCACCGCGACGACGAGGTGCTGCGCGCGTTCCTCGATCGTTCCGGACACGAGGAGGCGCTGGCCGGCCTGGTCCTTGCACCCGGCTACCAGGCGGCTCGCCTCGGTCCGCCCGAGCTCGTCGTGCAGCTCGGGGTGCGCCCTGGCCTCGATCGCGACGCGCTCGCTGCGTTACTGGCGCGACTGCAGCAGGCTTGGGCGGCCGACCCGATCATCACCGATCGGGTCGACAGCCTGACGGTCCGCGTCGTCAGCGCCTGACCGGGCAGCGCCTGACCGGGCAGCGCCTGACCGGGCAGCGCCTGACGAGCCCTAGTTGACCGGGCCGGTGTACTTCTCGCCGGGGCCCTGGCCCACGGCGTCCGGGATCGACGACGCCTCACGGAACGCCAGCTGCAGCGACCGGAGTCCGTCGCGCAGGGCGCGGGCGTGCTGGTCGCCGATCTCGGGGGCGCTGGCCGTGACGAGGCCGGCGAGCGACGTGATCAGCTTGCGCGCCTCGTCGAGGTCGGTCTGGGTCTCGGGGGAGTCGGCGAGGCCGACCTTGACGGCCGCTGCGCTCATCAGATGGACGGCGACCGTGTTGATCACCTCGACCGCATTGACGTCCGCGATGTCGCGGATCGCCTCGTCGGAGGCCGGGGTGGAAATGCTGTCGCTCACAAGCTGATCCTCTGCTAAACTCGTCCAGGCCCCGAGGCGTCTGCCCCGGTGCGAAAGTGGAGATTCTCCCACCCGCGCTTGACCGTTACATAGGTTACCGGGTTGTTGGTACCCCGCCGATCCAGCTCTGCTGACTCGGCAGCTAGGGTGCAGTGCAACAGGTGTCGTCATGATGCGTGCTGCGCGAACCTCCTCTTTCTCCGCCGTGCCACCCGGTGCGACGGATGACGAAGCATTCACAGAGGAGCTCCGCATCAGCGATCCCCGTACGAACGACCGAATCCGCGTCCCCGAGGTCCGCCTCGTCGGTCCTGGCGGTGAGCAGGTCGGTGTCGTCCCCATCGCCATGGCACTGCGTCTCGCCGCAGAGGCCGAACTCGACCTGGTCGAGGTGGCGCCCAACTCGAAGCCGCCCGTGGCGAAGATCATGGACTACGGCAAGTTCAAGTACGAGGCCGCCCAGAAGGCGAAAGAGGCCCGTCGTAACCAGGCGAACACGATCCTCAAGGAGGTTCGCTTCCGTCTGAAGATCGACAAGCACGACTACGAGACGAAGCGCAAGCGCGCCGAGGGCTTCCTCCAGGGTGGCGACAAGGTCAAGGCC
This sequence comes from Frigoribacterium sp. 2-23, assembly GCF_049601585.1. Lineage (GTDB taxonomy): Bacteria > Actinomycetota > Actinomycetes > Actinomycetales > Microbacteriaceae > Frigoribacterium. The sequence goes on from NZ_CP187126.1 coordinate 1,223,734, forward strand.
ATGATCCTGTTCCGCGGGCGCGAGCAGTCGCGTCCCGATCAGGGTGTCCGTCTCCTCCAGCGGTTCGCCGAGGACGTCGCCGAGTTCGGCAGCGTCGAGTCGAACCCCACGATCGACGGCCGCAACATGGTCATGGTGATCGGCCCTCACAAGAACAAGTCCGAGGCCAAGGCCGAGGCAGAAGCTCGCAAGGCCGCCAACAAGGCGCCCAAGCACCCGACGTCCGACGAGGTCGCGGCCGACGCACCGGCCGAGTGACCGCTCAAAGAAAGTAAGTACATGCCCAAGCAGAAGACCCACTCCGGCGCCAAGAAGCGCTTCAAGGTCACCGGTTCCGGCAAGATCATGAAGCAGCAGGCCGGCATGCGCCACAACCTCGAGGTGAAGAGCGCCAAGCGCAAGGCTCGCCTGAACCAGGACCAGGTGCTCGCCCCCGCCGACGCCAAGGTCGCCAAGAAGCTTCTCGGCCACTGAGCCGCCGGACAACGTAGAGGAATAAGAACATGGCAAGAGTCAAGAGGGCGGTCAACGCCGCCAAGAAGCGTCGCGTCGTTCTCGAGCGCGCCGAGGGTTACCGCGGTCAGCGTTCGCGCCTGTACCGCAAGGCCAAGGAGCAGGTCACCCACTCGCTCGTCTACTCGTACCGCGACCGTCGCGCCAAGAAGGGCGAGTTCCGTCGCCTGTGGATCCAGCGCATCAACGCCGCGTCGCGTGCGAACGGCCTGACCTACAACCGCCTCATCCAGGGTCTCGCCCTGGCCGGCATCGAGGTCGACCGTCGCATCCTCGCCGACCTGGCCGTCAACGAGCCCGCCACGTTCGCGTCGATCGTCGCGACCGCCAAGGCCGCGCTGCCCGCCGACACGTCGGCGCCGAAGGCGACCGCCGCGTAATCACACGGCTCACGCATCACCACTCAGGGTGCGGCACGCTCAAGCGTGCCGCACCCTTGGTGCATAGTGGGGGAGTGCCTCGTAACGACGACCTCCTCGACAACCCGCGTTCACCCCGAGTGCGTGCGGTGGCCAAGCTGGCCAAACGAGACGCCCGGTCCGAGACCGGGCTCTTTCTCTTGGAGGGCCCGCAGGCCGTCTCCGAGGCGCTGACCTACCGGCCCGAGCTCGTCCTCGAGCTGTTCGCGACGCCCACCGCGATCGAGCGCTACGACACGATCGAGCAGCTCGCCGACGAGGCCGGCATCGACGTGGAGTTCGTCACCGAGGCCGTGCTCTCGACGATGGCCGACACGGTCACGCCGCAGGGGCTCGTCGCCGTCTGTCGGCAGTTCCCGACCTCCGTCAAAGAGATCTTCGCTGCAGCCGACGGCGAGGGGCCGAAGCTCATCGCCATCCTCGAAGAAGTCCGCGATCCGGGCAACGCCGGCACGATCATCCGTGCCGCCGATGCCGCTGGTGCCGATGCCGTGATCATGACCGGCCGCAGTGTCGACCTCTACAACCCCAAGGTGGTCCGGGCCACGACCGGCTCTCTCTTCCATGTTCCGGTCGCCGTCGGCATCGAGCTGCCGGCGATCATCGCCCGGTGCCGCGAGGCGGGTGTGCAGGTGCTCGCGGCCGACGTCAAGGGCGACGACCTGCTCGCGGCCCGTCAGGGCGGGCTGCTCGACGCCGCGACCGCCTGGCTCTTCGGCAACGAGGCCCGCGGGCTCACGGACGAGAACCTCGCGCGGGCCGATGCCGCCGTGGTCGTGCCCATCTACGGGCATGCCGAGTCCATGAATCTGGCGACCGCCGCCTCCGTCTGCCTCTACGAGAGCGCGTTCGCCCACCGCGCTTAGTCGGGTTCCGTACAAGACGTTTCGGTTTCGTTAAGAATCCACTGTGAGTTTGTACTCGACCGCCCCTTCTGTTTGTGTAAGGGCATGCAACCCCTCGTCGTCGTCGACCATGTCAACAAGCACTTCGGTGAACTGCACGTTCTGAAAGACGTCTCGACGACGGTCAATCGGGGCGAGGTCGTCGTCGTCATCGGCCCGAGCGGGTCGGGCAAGTCGACGCTGTGCCGGGCGATCAACCGTCTCGAGACCATCGACGACGGTGTCATCTCCATCGACGGCACGCGTCTCCCCGAAGAGGGCTCGGCCCTCGCCACGCTGCGCGCCGACGTGGGCATGGTGTTCCAGAGCTTCAACCTGTTCGCCCACAAGACGGTCCTCGAGAACGTCACGCTCGGCCAGATCAAGGTCCGCAAGCGCTCCAAGGCCGAGGCCGAGAAGCGTGCGATGGAGTTGCTCGACCGGGTCGGTGTCGCCAACCAGGCGCAGAAGATGCCGTCCCAGCTGTCGGGTGGTCAGCAGCAGCGCGTCGCCATCGCCCGCGCCCTGGCGATGGACCCGAAGGTCATGCTCCTCGACGAGCCCACGAGCGCGCTCGACCCCGAGATGATCACCGAGGTGCTCGACGTCATGGTCCAGCTCGCCAAGGACGGCATGACGATGATCGTCGTCACCCACGAGATGGGTTTCGCCCGCAAGGCGGCCGACCGCGTCGTGTTCATGGCCGACGGCCAGATCGTCGAAGAGGCGACCCCCGAGGCCTTCTTCACCAACCCGACGTCCGAGCGGGCCCGCGACTTCCTGTCCAAGATCCTCACGCACTAAGCCACGCGGGTCGATCCGGCCGGCGTCGCCGTGTCGGGCCGGCCCCGGGTCACCGCCCCCGTTCGTCGTTCGGCGCGCGGGTCACACAGCAAGGAGAACACGCATGCGACTGAACAAGGGATTCGTAGCCGCTGCCGCAGCCGCCGTCATGGTGCTCGGACTCACGGCCTGCACCGACTCGTCGGCCCCGGCCGTCGACGTCGAGACGCCCGCCGCCTTCGACGAGGGCACGACGATGAAGAAGCTCGCCGACGCAGGCGAGATCACCATCGGCACCAAGTTCGACCAGCCGCTCTTCGGCCTGGCGAACCCCGACAACGTCCCCGAGGGCTTCGACGCCGAGATCGGCAAGCTGGTCGCCGCGAAGCTGGGCATCCAGCCCGACAAGATCAAGTGGGTCGAGACGGTCTCCGCGAACCGCGAGCCGTTCATCCAGAACGGCCAGGTCGACCTCGTCGTCGCGACGTACACGATCAACGACGCGCGCAAGCAGGTCGTCTCGTTCGCCGGCCCCTATTACCAGGCCGGTCAAGACCTCCTCGTGCTCGACGGCAACCCCGACGGCATCCAGAGCGTCGACGACCTCGCCGGCAAGTCCGTCTGCACGGTCAGCGGCTCGACGAGCGAGAAGAACGTCCTGCAGTACACGAGCGACATCATCGCGACCGACACGTACTCGAACTGCCTCGAGCCCCTCCGCAACGGCACCGTCGCCGCGGTCACGACCGACAACGTCATCCTCGCCGGTCTCGCCGACCAGAACGAGGGCGAGTTCGAGGTCGTCGGCAAGCCCTTCACCGAGGAGCCCTACGGCATCGGCCTGGCGCTCGACGACACCGAGTTCCGCACCTTCATCAACGACGTCCTGCAGGACGCCGAGGACGACGGCACCTGGGACAAGCTGTGGGAGAAGACGGCGGGCAAGATCCTCGACACCCCGACGCCTCCGACGATCGACCGCTACTGAACCACTGACCGACCCGAGGAGGCGCGGTGCCCGTGCCCGCGCCTCCTCGGCTCCGTCCCCCTCCACCCCCTTTCGTGAGCGCCGGCCCGCCGGCCTCACCCGAGTGAGCAGGCCTCGATGAACCCGTTCGACCTCCTACCCGGCTTCGACGCCGTGACCGACAACTGGCCGCGCTTCTGGGACGGCTTCGTCACGACCCTGCAGTTGCTCGCGATCTCCGGTGTCGGCGCGCTCGTGATCGGTTTCGTCGTGGCGGCGATGCGCATCTCTCCGGTGGCGTCGTTCCGTGCGTTCGCCACGGTCTACACCGAGGTGATCCGGAACATCCCGCTCACCCTCGTCCTGTTCTTCTGCGCGTTCGTGCTGCCTTATCTGGGCGTCGACTTCGGGTCGTACTTCCCGCTCGCGCTGATCGGGCTCGCGGTCTACACGTCGCCGTTCGTGGCCGAGGCGGTCCGATCGGGCATCAACGGTGTGCCGATCGGGCAGGCCGAGGCGGCTCGCAGCATCGGCCTGGGCTTCGGCCAGACACTCGGCTTCGTCGTGCTGCCGCAGGCGATCCGCATGGTGATCCCGCCGCTCATCAACGTCTTCATCGCTCTGACGAAGAACACGTCCGTCGCGGGCGCCTTCTTCGTGGGCGACTTGTTCGCGGCCGGACGCTACATCGCGAACGACCGGGGCGACGCCGTCGTGACGACGCTGCTCGCCGTCGCCGCCGCGTACCTCCTCATCACCGTCACCCTCGGTCGTCTGTCGGCCGTCGTCGAGAAGAAGGTCGCAGTCCTCCGATGAGCACCACCGTCCTCTATGACGCTCCCGGCCCCAAGGCCCGTCGCACGTCGCGCATCATCTCGGTGGTCGGGGTCGTGCTGGTCCTGGCCCTGATCGCCTACCTGGTCTTCCTGCTCGGGCGGCCGCGTATCAGCGCGAACGGCAACGAGACGCCCGGTGTCCTCGACCCGTCCCGCTGGGACATCCTCGGCGATCTCGCCCTCTGGCGAGCGATCGGGCAGGGCTGGCTGAACACCATCCGTGCCGCGGCCGTCGCAGCCGTGCTGGCCGTGATCATCGGAATCCTGTTCTCGTTCGCGCGCACGGCGAGATCGGCCTGGATCCGAGTACCGACGACGATCGTGCTCGAGTTCTTCCGCGGTATGCCCGTGCTCCTGATGATGCTGTTCATCCTGCTCGTCTTCGCGACCGGTGCCTTCTGGGCCGTCGTGGCCGCCCTGGCCGTGTACAACGGGGCGCTGATCGGCGAGGCCCTGCGCGCCGGCATCGCCTCCCTGCCCAAGGGGCAACGCGAGGCAGGGCTCGCCATCGGCCTCTCGCCGGTCCGCACCCGGTTCGCCATCGAGTTCCCGCAGGCGTTCCGGCAGATGCTGCCGATCATCCTGGCGCAGCTCGTCGTGCTGCTGAAGGACACCTCGCTCGGCTACATCGTGGGGTACGTCGAGTTGACGCGCCGCGGCCTGAACCGTCTCGGCACGTACTACGGCAGCAGCTACACCTTCACGCTGTTCGCCGTCGTGCTCGCCGTCTACCTCGCGACGAACCTCCTCGTGTCGTGGATCGTCCGCATCGTCGACCGTCGGACAGGTCGTCGCGGTGTCGTGCTCAAGCAGAAGACGCCTACCGCCGAGCCCGGTGCGCTCGTCGACGCCGGGGCGCGATCGCCGCTCCGCACGGGCGAGGACAGATCCGGCGGGTTCTGACGGGCGTGAAACGCGCTCCCGGTCATCGGTAAGCTTGGTTCTCGTGTCAGACACCGTCCCCATCACCGCAGACGCCGTCGCGTCGGCCGTCGATGCCGCCCTCGCGGCGATCGCCACGGCCGCCACCGTCGCCGAGCTGAAGACCGCTCGTGCGCAGCACTCCGGTGAGGCCTCGATCCTGGCTCGGATGAACGCGGGCCTCCGCGATCTGCCGAACGACCAGAAGGCCGCCGCCGGCAAGCTCGTCGGCCAGGCCCGCGGTCGCGTCAACGGCGCCGTCGCCACGCGCGACGCCGAGCTCGTCGAGCTGGAGGAGGCGGCGCGTCTCGAGGGCGAGCGCGTCGACGTGACGGCGCTGCCCACCCGTCGTCGTCCCGGCGCGCGGCACCCGCTCAGCCTGCTGCAGGAGAAGATGGCCGACCTGTTCATCGGCATGGGCTGGGAGGTCTCGGAGGGCCCCGAGCTCGAGCACGAGTGGTTCAACTTCGATGCGCTGAACTTCGACGCCGACCACCCGGCGCGCGCCATGCAAGACACGTTCTTCGTCGACCCCGTCGACGAGCACCTCGTGCTGCGCACCCACACGTCGCCCGTGCAGATCCGCACCCTGCTCTCCAAAGAGCTGCCCGTCTACAACGTCGCGACCGGCCGGGTCTTCCGCACCGACGAGCTCGACGCGACGCACACGCCCGTCTTCACCCAGATCGAGGGCATCGCCATCGACAAGGGCCTCACGATGGCGAACCTCCGCGGAACACTCGAGCACCTCGCGCGGTCGATGTTCGGCGCCGAGGCGCAGATCCGCCTGCGCCCCAACTACTTCCCCTTCACCGAGCCGAGCGCCGAGATGGACGTCTGGCAGCCGCACGCCAAGGGCGGCGCGCGGTGGGTCGAGTGGGGCGGCTGCGGCATGGTCAACCCGAACGTGCTCCGCGCGGCCGGTATCGACCCCGAGGTCTATCAGGGCTTCGCCTTCGGCATGGGCATCGAGCGCACGTTGCAGTTCCGGTACGACCTGAACGACATGCGCGACATGGTCGAGGGCGACGTACGGTTCAGCGAGCAGTTCGGGATGGTGGTCTGATGCGGGTTCCGCTGAGTTGGCTCGGCGAGTACGTCGACCTGCCCGAGGACGTCTCGCTCGAGCACGTCCACGCCGCGCTCGTGTCGGTCGGCTTCGAAGAAGAGGACGTGCACGTCGGTGACGTGACCGGCCCGCTCGTCGTCGGCCAGGTGCTCGAGCTGCAGCCCGAGCCGCAGAAGAACGGCAAGACGATCAACTGGTGCCAGGTCGCCGTCGGCCCGACCGCCGTCGACCCGTCGGTCGAGACCCACCCCGACGACGTCCGGGGCATCGTCTGCGGTGCGCACAACTTCGTCGTGGGCGACAAGGTCGTCGTGTCGCTGCCCGGCGCCGTGCTGCCCGGCCCGTTCCCGATCGCCGCGCGCAAGACCTACGGTCACGTGTCCGACGGCATGATCGCATCGACCCGCGAGCTGGGCCTCGGCGACGAGCACGACGGCATCCTGCTGCTCTCGTCCCTCGGGCTCGACCCCGAGGTCGGCACCGACGCCATCGCCCTGCTCGGTCTCGACGATGCCGCGGTCGAGATCAACGTCACACCCGATCGCGGTTACGCGTTCAGCCTCCGCGGTGTCGCCCGCGAGTACTCGCACGCCACGGGGGCAGCGTTCCGCGACCCCGCCCTGTCGACGACCCCCGGGGTCGGGTCCGGCTTCGACGTCGCGATCGACGACCTCGCTCCCATCCGCGGCCGCCGCGCGGTCACCACGTTCGTGACCCGGGTGGTGCGCGGCATCGACGCGACCCGGCCCACGCCTCCGTGGCTCGCGTCGCGACTCCGCCTCGCCGGCGTACGGTCCATCTCGCTGCCCGTCGACATCACGAACTACGTCATGTTCGAGCTGGGCCAGCCGATCCACGGGTACGACCTGGGCGCCGTGAGCGGTGGCCTGACCGTCCGCCGGGCGGCCGCGGGCGAGCGCCTGACGACCCTCGACGGCCAGACACGCGATCTCGACCTCGAAGACCTGGTCATCGCGGACGAGTCGGGCGCCATCGGGCTCGCCGGGGTGATGGGCGGCGCGACGACCGAGATGGGCGACGCCACGACCGACGTCCTGATCGAGGCCGCGACCTTCGACCCCGTCTCCGTCGCCCGCACGGCTCGTCGCCACAAGGTGCCGAGCGAGGCCTCCAAGCGCTTCGAGCGCGGCGTCGACCCGCGCGTGTCCGCCGTCGCCGCCCAACGGGTCGTCGACCTGCTCGTCGAGCTGGCCGGCGGTGTCGTCGACGAGCTCGGCAGCGTCTACGACGTCAGCGAGCCCGCGGCCACGCTCTTCCTGCCCGATGGGCGTGCCGCCTCCCTCATGGGTGTCGACTACACCGACGACGAGGTGGTGGAGGCGCTGCTCGCGATCGGCGCCGACGTCACGGTCGCCGACGGTGGCTGGTCCGTCGTGCCGCCGTCGTGGCGCAGCGACCTGGTCGACACGGCCGGTCTCGTGGAGGAGATCGCCCGCATCACCGGGTACGACCGCATCCCGTCCGTGTTGCCGGTCGCGCCTCCCGGTCGCGGTCTCAGCCGGGAGCAGCAGCTCCGTCGTCAGGTCTCGGCGTCGCTCGCCGCGGCCGGCCTCGACGAGGTCTTCGCCTACCCGTTCGTCTCCGCCGCGCAGAACGTGGCCTTCGGCTCGGTCGGGGGCGCCGCAGCTCCCGCCGTCCGACTGGCGAACCCGCTCGACTCGGCCTCGCCCGAGCTCCGCCGGTCGGTGCTGCCGGGCCTGCTCGACGTCGCTCGCCGCAACCTGGCGCGCGGACTCGTCGACCTCGCCGTCTACGAGACCGGCACCGTCTTCCTGCCCGAGGCCGGTGCCACGTACGGCACCGCGACCGTCCCGGTCGGCGCGAGCCGCCCCGACGACGAGCTGCTCGCGTCGCTGCAGGCCAGCCTGCCGGCCCAGCCGCGCCACCTCGGTGTCGTGACGACCGGATCAGTGGTCGACCGGCAGCCCGGTCAGTCGGCCGTCGCCGCGTCTCTCGCCGACGCGCTCGACGCCGTCCGCGTCGCCGCGCACGCGGTCGCCGCCGACGTCACCTTCCGCCAGACGACGCACCCGTCGCTCCACCCCGGTCGCACGGCCGAGATCGTCGTGGCGGGCGAGGTCGTCGGCGTCGCCGGCGAGCTGCTGCCGTCGCTGGCGGCCGAACTCGACCTGCCGCGCGTCGTCGCGGTCGCCGAGCTCGACCTCGACCGTCTGATGCAGCTCGCCCGCGTCGAGCCCGAACCGTCGCCGATCTCGTCGTATCCTGCCGCGACCCAGGACGTCTCGCTCGTCGTCGGCGTCGACGTCCCCGCGGGCGAGGTCCTCTCGGTCGTGCGCGAGGGGGTCGGCTCGTTGCTCGAGAACGTCCGTCTCGTCGACGACTACCGGGGCGACGGTCTGCCCGACGACTCGAAGTCGCTGACGTTCGCGCTCCGATTCCGAGCCACCGACCGCACCCTGACGCAGGTCGAGGCCACCGAGGCCAAGCAGGGGTCGGTTCGACTCGCCGCCGAGCGATTCGGGGCGGCGCTCCGCGACTGAACACCGTCGCCCGGCGCCGCCGCCCCGCTCCCAGGACGAATCGAACATTAGGGTGGTACCCATGCCTTTCTCCGTTGCCGTGGCCGGCGCGAGTGGTTACGCCGGTGGTGAGCTCCTGCGCTTGCTCGCCGAGCATCCCGACTTCGAGGTGCAGACCGTCACCGCGTTCCAGAACGCCGGTCAGCCCCTCGTCTCCCTGCAACCGCACCTCCGATCGCTCGCGCACCTGACGCTCGTCGAGACGACGGCCGAGAACCTCCGCGGTCACGACGTCGTCTTCCTCGCCCTGCCGCACGGCAAGTCGGGGGCGATCACGGCCGAGCTGGGCGACGACTCGCTCGTCGTCGACTGCGGTGCCGATCACCGGCTCACCGACGAGTCCGCCTGGGCCGAGTTCTACGGCGGCGAGTTCTACGGCGCGTGGGCGTACGGTCTGCCCGAGCTGATGCACGCCGATCGGGTCGAACGGCAGCGTGCCGAGCTCGTGGGCGCGCGTCGCATCGCCGTCCCCGGCTGCAACGTGACCGCGATCTCGCTCGCCCTCGCGCCCGGCGTCCAGGCCGGCGTCATCGAGGCGACCGACCTCGTGTCCGTCCTCGCGGTCGGCCCGTCCGGTGCCGGTCGCGCGCTGAAGCCGCACCTCCTCGCGAGCGAGCTCCTGGGTTCCGCCTCGGCGTACGGGGTGGGCGGCTCGCATCGGCACGTCCCCGAGATCCAGCAGAACCTGCGCCTCGCGGGTGCCGCGGAGGTCTCGATCTCGTTCACCCCCGTACTCGTCCCGATGGCGCGCGGCATCCTGGCGACGTCCACCGCGACCCTCGCCCCCGGTGTCTCGGCGGCCGATGTCCGGGGCGCCTGGGAGCGCGCCTATGCGAACGAGTCGTTCGTGCACCTGCTCCCCGAGGGCGAGTTCCCGCGGACGGCCGACACGATCGGCGCGAACACGGCCCTGATCGGCCTGGCGGTCGACGAGCGGGCCGACCGGGTCGTCGTCGTCTCCGCGATCGACAACCTCGTCAAGGGCACCGCCGGTGCCGCCATCCAGTCGGCGAACATCGCGCTGGGTCTGTCCGAGACCGCCGGTCTCACGGTGAACGGAGTGGCACCGTGAGTGTGACCGCGGCACGGGGATTCGAGGCGGCCGGCGTGGTCGCGCACCTCAAGAGCACGGGCAAGCCCGATGTGGCGCTCGTCGTCAACCGCGGTCGTAGCAAGGCGGCCGCGGCCGTCTTCACGAGCAATCGGGCGAAGGCCAACCCCATCCTGTGGTCGCAGCAGGTCATGGCCGACGGCGTGGCCGAGGCGGTCGTCCTCAATTCAGGAGGCGCGAACTGCTTCACGGGAGCCTTCGGCTTCCAGACGACCCATGCCACGGCCGAGGCGGTCGGCGAGGCGCTCGGTGTCTCGGCGGGCGATGTCGTCGTCTGTTCGACCGGCCTCATCGGTGTCGGCGACCAGCAGTTCCGCGACAAGGTCCTCTCCGGGGCGCGCGACGCCGCGGGGCGCCTCCGCGCCGACGGGGGAGAAGACGCGGCCCTCGCGATCATGACCACCGACACCCGGCCCAAGCAGTCCGTGGTCGAGGGTGACGGCTGGGTGGTCGGCGGGATGGCGAAGGGTGCCGGCATGCTGGCACCAGGGCTCGCCACGATGCTCGTCGTGCTCACCACCGACGCCGACGTCGACGCCGGGGCCCTCGACACCGCGCTCCGCCACGCGACGAGAGTCACGTTCGACCGGCTCGACTCGGACGGCTGCATGTCGACGAACGACACGGTCGTGCTGTTGGCCAGCGCCGAATCCGGTGTCGTGCCCCCGCAGGACGAGTTCGCGGCGGCCGTGACCACCCTCTGCGCCGATCTCGCCCGGCAGCTGCAGGCCGACGCCGAGGGCGCGTCGCACGACATCCGCATCGAGATCGTCGGTGCGGCGAGTGACGACGACGCGGTCGAGGTCGGCCGGTCCATCGCACGCAACAACCTCTTCAAGGCGGCGGTCTTCGGCAACGATCCGAACTGGGGCCGGGTGCTGGCCGCGATCGGCACGACCGGCGCCGACTTCGACCCCTACGACGTCGACGTATCGATGAACGGCGTCCGGGTCTGCCATGCCGGCGCCCCCGACCGTCCCAGCACGGACGTCGATCTGACCGCGCGCGACGTGCACGTCCTGGTCGACCTCAAGGTCGGCGCGGTCGAGGCGACCATCCTGACGAACGACCTCACGCACGACTACGTGCACGAGAACAGCGCGTACGCCAGCTGATGGGTGACGAGTCGAAGTCCCCGATGCCGCACGGCCTGGCCGACGAGCACGAGATGGCGGCCGTCAAGGCCGCGACCCTGATCGAGTCGCTGCCCTGGCTCAAGCGGTTCTCGGGCAAGGTCGTCGTGGTCAAGTTCGGCGGCAACGCCATGGTCGACGACGCGCTGAAGCGTGCCTTCGCCGAGGACATGGTCTATCTGCGATATGCCGGCCTGCACCCCGTCGTCGTGCACGGCGGCGGGCCGCAGATCTCGGCGGCGCTCACGGCGGCCGGCATCGCCAGCGAGTTCCGCGGGGGCTACCGCTACACGTCGACCGAGGCGATCTCCGTCGTGCGGGACGTCCTCGCCGGCGACGTCAACGGCGAGATCGTCGACCTGATCAACGAGCACGGCGATCTGGCCCGGGGCGTGTCGGGCGACGACACGACCCTGTTCGAGGGCCGGAGGCGCGGGGTCGAGATCGACGGCGAACTCTTCGACCTCGGGCACGTCGGCGACGTCACGAAGGTCGACCCGTCCAGCGTGCTGGCCGAGATCGAGGCCGGGCGCATCCCCGTCGTGTCCTCGATCGCCCGCAACGAGGCCGATCACGAGACCCCGCTCAACATCAACGCGGACGCCGCCGCCGGGGCCCTGGCGATCGCGCTGCAGGCGTCGAAGCTCGTCGTCCTGACCGATGTCGCCGGTCTCTACAGCGATTGGCCGAACCGCGACTCGCTCGTCGAGGCGATCACGGTGTCGGCGCTGACCGAGATGCTGCCGTCGCTCGAATCGGGCATGATCCCCAAGATGCAGGCCTGCCTCGACTCCGTGGTCGGCGGCGTCGGCGGCGCGACCATCATCGACGGTCGTATCCCGCACTCCATCCTCCTCGAGGTCTTCACCCAGCGCGGGTCGGGCACCGAGGTCGTCCCCGACGAACGGGCCGCCTCCTACGGCGCACCCGTCGTCACCCAGTTCGGCACCACCGCCCGCGAGGGCGCAGACCAGAAAGGACAGTCGTGACCATGATCGAGACCCAAGGCGGTACCTGGCAGCGCCGATTCGGCGATTCACTGATGCGCTCGCTGTCCACACCCAAGGTCATGCTCGAACGCGGCGAGGGTTGCCAGGTCTGGGACGTCGACGGCAAGCGCTACCTCGACTTCCTGGCCGGCATCGCGGTCAACGCCCTCGGGCACGCCCACCCGGTGCTCGTGGACGCGATCTCGGCCCAGGCCGCCTCGCTGATCCACGTGTCGAACTACTTCGCGACCGTGCCGCAGGTCGAGCTGGCCGAGCGGCTCAAGCGCATCTCCGGTGCCGGCGACCGTGGCCGTGTCTACTTCGGCAACAGCGGAGCCGAGGCCAACGAGGCCGCGTTCAAGCTCGCTCGACTGAACAAGGGCGACGGTCGCCGCACGCGCATCCTCGCACTGCAGAACTCGTTCCACGGACGCACGATGGGCTCCCTGGCGCTCACGGGCAAGCCGGCGTTGCGCGAACCGTTCGAGCCCATGGTCCCCGGTGTCGAGCACATCGACAGCACCATCGAGGCTCTCGAGGCCGCGTTCGACGACACGGTGGCCGCGTTCGTGGTCGAGCCGATCAAGGGCGAGGCCGGCGTCGTGGACCTCCCGGCGGGGTACCTCGAGCGGGCCCGCGAACTCAGCACGCAGCACGGTGCGCTGCTCATCCTCGACGAGATCCAGACCGGCATCGGCCGGACCGGCTCGTGGTTCGCCTTCCAGCAGTTCGACATCGTGCCCGACGCCATCACGGTGGCCAAGGGCATCGCGGGCGGCGTGCCCATCGGCGCACTCGTGACGTTCGGCGACACGTCCGACCTGTTCGAGGCGGGCCAGCACGGGAGCACGTTCGGCGGCAACCCGCTCGCGACGGCCGCGGCCAACGCGGTGCTGGGCGAGATCGAGGCGTCGAACCTCGTCGTGAACGCGGTCGTCCGAGGCGACCAGATCCGCGCCCTCATCGAGGACATGGCATCGCCTCTGGTCGCCGAGGTCCGCGGGCGTGGTCTGTTGATCGGCATCGGGCTCACGAAGCCGATCGCCGCCGAGATCTCGGCGGCGGCGCTCGAGGCCGGCCTCATCGTGAACGCGCCGAACGACTCCAGCATCCGCATCGCCCCGCCACTCATCGTCGGCGACGCCGAGATCGGCGAGTTCGCGACCATCTTCTCCTCCGTTCTGAAAGGCCTCGCATGACCCGGCACTTCCTCCGCGACGACGACCTGACGACCGCCGAGCAGCTCGAGATCCTCGATCTCGCCGACGAGCTGAAGCGCGACCGCTGGTCGCGCCGCCCCCTCGAGGGGCCGCAGACGGTCGCCGTCATCTTCGACAAGTCGTCGACGCGCACGCGGGTCTCGTTCGCGGTCGGCATCGCCGATCTCGGCGGCAGCCCGCTCATCATCGCGACGGCCAACAGCCAGCTCGGCGGCAAGGAGACACCGTCCGACACGGCTCGCGTCCTCGAACGGATGGTCTCCGCCATCGTGTGGCGCACCTACGCGCAGAGCGGCCTCGAAGAGATGGCGGCCCGGACGACCGTTCCCGTCGTCAACGCGCTGAGCGACGACTTCCACCCCTGCCAGCTGCTCGCCGACCTGCAGACGATCCGCGAGAAGAAGGGCACCCTCGCGGGGCTCTCCGTCGCTTTCGTCGGCGACGGTCGCAGCAACATGGGGCAGTCGTACCTGCTCGCCTGCGCCACCGCCGGCATGCACGTACGGGTGGGCAGCCCCGAGGGGTTCCTGCCCGAGGCCGACGTGGTCGCCGACGCCGAGAAGATCGCGGCGACCTCCGGGGGCTCGGTCCAGGTCACGACGAGCGCCCAGGAGGCGGTGGCAGGCGTGGACGTCGTCGTCACCGACACGTGGGTCTCGATGGGCAAGGAGGACGAGAAGGCACACCGCGTCTCGGTCTTCGGCTCGTTCAAGGTCGACCAGGCGCTCCTGGACACCGCGGCGCCCGAGGCCATCTTCATGCACTGCCTGCCCGCCGACCGCGGCTACGAGGTCGACGCGGACGTCATCGACGGCCCGAGCAGCGTCATCTGGGACGAGGCGGAGAACCGCCTGCACGCCCAGAAAGCCCTGCTCACCTGGCTGCTCGAGCACTGAGCTGCACTCCCCGGGCATGCCGCCCGCACCGGGCACCCGCCCACCCCTGACATCAGCACGCATCACGAATCGAAATTAGGAGAACCATGACGGAACGCGTCGTCCTCGCATACTCCGGAGGCCTTGACACCTCGGTCGGCATCGGCTGGCTCGCCGATGCCACCGGCAAGGAGGTCGTGGCCCTGGCCGTCGACGTCGGACAGGGCGGTGAAGACATGAACGACATCCGCCAGCGCGCGCTCGACTGCGGCGCCGTCGAGTCGGTCGTCGTCGACGCCAAGGAGGAGTTCGGCTCCGACTACTTGATGCCGGCCCTCAAGGCCAACGCCATGTACCAGAAGACCTACCCGCTGGTCTCGGCCCTGAGCCGTCCGCTCATCGCCCGTCACCTCGCCTCGGTCGCCAAAGAGCTCGGCGCCGACAGCGTCGCGCACGGCTGCACGGGCAAGGGCAACGACCAGGTCCGCTTCGAGGCCGCCGTCGCCGCTCTCGCCCCCGACCTGACGAGCATCGCGCCGGTGCGCGACCTGGCGCTGACGCGCGACAAGGCGATCGTCTACGCCGAGGAGCACAACCTGCCGATCCGCCAGAGCGCCAAGAACCCCTACTCGATCGACAAGAACGTGTGGGGTCGCGCCGTCGAGACCGGGTTCCTCGAAGACCCGTGGAACGCGCCGATCGAGGACCTCTACGAGTACACGCAGGACCCGGCCGTCCTCAAGGACGCCGACGAGGTCGTCATCACGTTCGTCGCCGGTGTGCCCACGGCCATCGACGGCGTCGCCTACACCCCGCTCGGCATCGTCGAGAAGATGAACGAGCTGGCCGGCAAGCACGGCGTCGGTCGCATCGACGTCGTCGAGGACCGCCTCGTCGGCATCAAGAGCCGCGAGGTCTACGAGGCTCCCGGTGCCATCGCCCTGATCGCCGCGCACGAGGCCCTCGAGGCGCTCACCATCGAGCGCGACCTCGGTCGCTACAAGCGCGGGGTCGAGGCCGAGTGGTCCAACCTCGTCTACGACGGGCTGTGGTTCTCGGGTCTGAAGCGCTCGCTCGACGTGTTCATCGACGACACGCAGCGCTACGTCTCGGGCGACATCCGCCTGAAACTGCAGGGCGGCCGTGCCGTCGTGACCGGTCAGAAGAGCGAGCAGAGCCTCTACGACTTCGACCTCGCGACCTACGACACGGGCGACACGTTCGACCAGTCGCTGTCCAAGGGCTTCATCGAGATCTGGTCGCTGCCGAGCAAGATCTCGGCACGTCGCGAGCTGGGTCTCTAGCCATGACCGACGCGACGGGCGCATCGACCGGCGACACGTCGAGGGCCAAGGAGGCGGGGGCCCTGTGGGGAGGACGCTTCGCCTCCGGCCCCTCGGCCGAACTCGCCGCGTTGAGCAAGTCCACCCAGTTCGACTGGCAGCTGGCGGCCTACGACATCGCTGGGTCCCGGGCTCACGCCCGGGCCCTGGCGGCCGCCGGCTACCTCGACGCCGACGAGCTGACGGGCATGATCGCGGCGCTCGACCGGCTCGAGTCCGATGTGGCCGACGGCGTCTTCGTGGCGGCCGAGTCCGACGAGGACGTCCACTCCGCCCTGGAGCGCGGTCTCATCGGTATCGCCGGGGTCGAACTCGGCGGCAAGCTCCGCGCCGGCCGGAGCCGCAACGACCAGATCGCGACGCTCGTGCGGCTCTACCTGCGGACGCACGCGTCGACCATCGCGCATCAGGTCGTCGCCCTGATCGACGCCATCGCATCGCAGGCCGAGCAGCACCTCACGGCCGTGATGCCGGGGCGCACGCACCTGCAGCACGCCCAGCCCGTGCTGCTGGCGCACCACCTGCTCGCGCACGCCTGGCCGCTCGTCCGCGATCTCGAACGGCTCCGTGACTGGTCGCAGCGCGCCTCCGCGTCGCCCTACGGCGCCGGGGCCCTCGCCGGTAGTTCGCTCGGGCTCGACCCGTTGCTCGTCGCCCGGGAGCTCGGCTTCGACCGCACGACCGAGAACTCGATCGACGCCACGTCCAGCCGCGACGTCGTCGCCGAGTTCGCGTTCGTGACCGCGTCGATCGGCATCGACCTGTCGAGGCTCTCGGAGGAGATCATCCTGTGGTCGACCCGCGAGTTCGGCTTCGTGCGTCTGCACGACGCGTTCTCGACGGGGTCGAGCATCATGCCGCAGAAGAAGAACCCCGACATCGCCGAGCTCGCGCGCGGCAAGTCCGGTCGGTTGATCGGCAACCTGACCGGGCTGCTGGCGACGTTCAAGGGCCTGCCCCTGGCGTACAACCGCGATCTGCAGGAGGACAAGGAGCCCGTCTTCGACTCCGTGACGCAGCTCGAGGTGCTGCTCCCGGCGTTCACCGGGCTCGTGGCGACGCTCGAGTTCGACGAGGCTCGCATGGCCGAGCTGGCACCGCAGGGGTTCTCGCTGGCGACCGACGTTGCCGAGTGGTTGGTCCGTCAGGGTGTGACGTTCCGCGACGCCCACGAGATCAGCGGCGAGCTGGTCCGCTTCTGCGAGCAGCACGGCCTCGAGCTGGACGAGCCCACCGACGAGCAGTACCGCTCGGTGTCACCGCACCTGACGCCCGAGATCCGGCCCGTGCTCACGGTCGCGGGCTCGATCGCGAGTCGCGACGGCGTGGGCGGGACGGCTCCCGTCCGCGTCACCGAGCAGCTGGCGGCGCTGACGGCCCGCGTGCGTGCGCTCGTCGGCGAGCTGGACCCGAGCGCGGCATGACGTCGACCGGGCCTCGGGGGCCGCGGCGTCGACGACCGTGGATCATCCCGGCCGTCGTCGTCCTGGCCGTCGCGATCGTGATCGCGTACGTCGTCTACGTGGTGGCGAGTGGCCAACGGCTCTTCTGACGGAGTCGGCGACCTGCTGTCGCGACCGGCCCTCGAGGTGGCACCGCGCCTCCTCGGGGCCGTGTTCCGCGCCGGCGACGTCGCCGTCCGGTTGACCGAGGTCGAGGCCTACCTGGGGGAGGGCGTCGACCCCGGGTCGCACGCCTACCGGGGCCCGACGGCGCGGACCGCGACGATGTTCGCCGGTGGGGGAGCGCTCTACGTGTACCTGTCGTACGGCATCCACCGCTGCGTGAACATCGTGTGCGGGCCGGCCGGCGAGGCCTCGGCCGTCCTGCTCCGTGCCGGCGAGGTCGTCGCGGGTCTCGACGAGGCGCGGCGCCGCCGACCGACGAGTCGGTCGGACGTCGACCTGGCGCGAGGGCCGGGGAGGCTCGGTTCGGCTCTCGCGATCGACCTCGCCGACGACGGCGCGCGGCTCGACCACTCGCGCTTCGCCCTCTCGCTGGCGGACCCCCTGCCCGACATCGTGTCCGGCCCCCGCGTGGGCGTCGCCGGCCCGGCCGGCACGGACGAGTTCTCCTGGCGATTCGCCATTCCGGGGGAGCCGACCGTTTCGGCCTATCGAGCCGCGACTCCTCGCACCCGGCGCTGAGACCCGGGCCGAGCCGTCCGCGCTGGTAGCGTGGCGGGGTGAGCAGTGACACGACCGCCGACGTCCTGGTGGCGCAACGCAACGACCCGAGCTTCGACGACGTCTGGGACGAGCTGCTCTGGCGCGGTCTCGTGCACGTCTCGACCGATGCCGACGCACTCAAGTCGGCGCTCGCCGGTCCACCCATCACGTTCTACTGCGGTTTCGACCCGACCGCGCCGAGCCTGCACCTCGGCAACCTCGTCCAGCTGCTCACCATGCGTCGCCTCCAACTGGCAGGCCACCGACCGCTCGGGCTGGTCGGCGGCTCGACCGGGTTGATCGGCGACCCACGCCCGTCCGCGGAACGCACGCTGAACACACCGGAGGTGGTGGCCGACTGGGTGCAGCGCATCCGGGTGCACGTCGAGCGGTTCCTGTCGCCCGAGGGGGAGAACGGCCTGCGGGTCGTCAACAATCTCGACTGGACGGCTCCGCTGTCGGCCATCGAGTTCTTGCGTGACATCGGCAAGAACTTCCGGGTCGGCACGATGCTCAAGAAAGACGCGGTGAGCGCGCGGCTCAACTCCGACGCGGGTATCAGCTACACGGAGTTCAGCTACCAGATTCTGCAGGGGCTCGACTTCCGTGAGCTGTACCGCCAGTACGAGTGCGTGCTGCAGACCGGGGGCAGCGACCAGTGGGGCAATCTCACCAGCGGCACCGAGCTGATCCGTCGCACCGAGGGGGTGTCGGTGCACGCGATCGGCACGCCGCTCATCACGAACAGCGACGGCACCAAGTTCGGCAAGAGCGAGGGCAACGCGATCTGGCTCGACGCCGAGCTGACGAGCCCTTACGCGATGTACCAGTTCTGGCTCAACACGGACGACGGCGATGCGGTCGCGCGTCTCAAGGTCTTCACCTTCCTCGACCGGGCCGAGATCGAACGGCTCGAGCAGGCGGTCGCCGATGCGCCGTTCAAGCGCGAGGCGCAACGACGCCTGGCGTGGGAGGTCACGCGACTCATCCACGGGGAGTCCGCGACCCAGGCGGCCATCGATGCGGCCGCGGCCCTCTTCGGTCAGGGTGATCTGTCGGCCCTCCCGGCCGACACGCTCGCCAGTGCCATCGCCGAACTGCCGTCGGCCGAGGTGCCGGCGGAGACGACCGTGGTGCAGGCCCTCGTCGAGACCGGACTCGTCGCCTCGCTCGGTGCCGCACGCCGGGCGACGGCGGAAGGCGGCATCTACGTCAACAACGAGCGGGTGGCCGACGGCGACGCCACTCTCGGGCAGTCCATCCTGGCCGGCGGCATCGTCGTCCTCCGCCGGGGCAAGAAGACCCTCGCCGGGGTGACCGTTCGCGGTTGATCCTTGGCAGTGCTCGATGCGACGCCCGTCTCCTCTCGGAGGCGGGCGTCCTGTCGTTGAGGCCACAGTCCGCTCGGATGGGTCGAAAAGCCCGGAAAACCAACGATGTCAAGCGCGACACGCCCGGGATGCATGCGGATTTGGGGTCTGCCGCGGGGGAGTGTGTAAAGTAATCCGAGTCAGCCCAGCAGGGCGGCGGAAACAACGGAGACAGGGTCGCTGAGATCGTGTTCTTCATCCGCTAGCTCGGGTTCTGACCACATGCTCCATCAAGTCCGCTCTTGCGAGTCTGGCCAAATGGGCATACGATTACAACTCCTTCCGCAGAACAAGATTCTGGCGCTAGATCGATTAGATCTAGAAGTCGTGTCGATTGACATGGCCCGAACGGACTGGATAAGGTTCCACAGTTGCCTCGGGCGAAGATCCATCTAGGGTCGGGACTCGAGTGCGTTTGGTCCTTGAGAACTCAACAGCGTGCACATTGTCAAATGCCAAATTATACCCTGGCATTGCAGCCTTTTTGGTTGTGGTGTTTAGGTTTCTTTGAGATTGACGGACAATAACAATCGTCAGATTGTTTTGTTCTTTAGTCAGCATCAAATTCACAAGTCATGCCCTATTCCGGGTGTGCTTGTTTTTTCTTTTACGGAGAGTTTGATCCTGGCTCAGGACGAACGCTGGCGGCGTGCTTAACACATGCAAGTCGAACGATGATCTCCAGCTTGCTGGGGGGATTAGTGGCGAACGGGTGAGTAACACGTGAGTAACCTGCCCTTGACTCTGGGATAAGCGCTGGAAACGGCGTCTAATACCGGATATGACCTTCAACCGCATGGTTTGTTGGTGGAAAGAATTTCGGTCAAGGATGGACTCGCGGCCTATCAGGTAGTTGGTGAGGTAATGGCTCACCAAGCCTACGACGGGTAGCCGGCCTGAGAGGGTGACCGGCCACACTGGGACTGAGACACGGCCCAGACTCCTACGGGAGGCAGCAGTGGGGAATATTGCACAATGGGCGCAAGCCTGATGCAGCAACGCCGCGTGAGGGATGACGGCCTTCGGGTTGTAAACCTCTTTTAGTAGGGAAGAAGCGAAAGTGACGGTACCTGCAGAAAAAGCACCGGCTAACTACGTGCCAGCAGCCGCGGTAATACGTAGGGTGCAAGCGTTGTCCGGAATTATTGGGCGTAAAGAGCTCGTAGGCGGTTTGTCGCGTCTGCTGTGAAATCTGGGGGCTCAACCCCCAGCCTGCAGTGGGTACGGGCAGACTAGAGTGCGGTAGGGGAGATTGGAATTCCTGGTGTAGCGGTGGAATGCGCAGATATCAGGAGGAACACCGATGGCGAAGGCAGATCTCTGGGCCGTTACTGACGCTGAGGAGCGAAAGCGTGGGGAGCGAACAGGATTAGATACCCTGGTAGTCCACGCCGTAAACGTTGGGAACTAGATGTGGGGGCCATTCCACGGTCTCCGTGTCGCAGCTAACGCATTAAGTTCCCCGCCTGGGGAGTACGGCCGCAAGGCTAAAACTCAAAGGAATTGACGGGGGCCCGCACAAGCGGCGGAGCATGCGGATTAATTCGATGCAACGCGAAGAACCTTACCAAGGCTTGACATATACCGGAAACGGCCAGAGATGGTCGCCCCGCAAGGTCGGTATACAGGTGGTGCATGGTTGTCGTCAGCTCGTGTCGTGAGATGTTGGGTTAAGTCCCGCAACGAGCGCAACCCTCGTTCTATGTTGCCAGCACGTTATGGTGGGAACTCATAGGAGACTGCCGGGGTCAACTCGGAGGAAGGTGGGGATGACGTCAAATCATCATGCCCCTTATGTCTTGGGCTTCACGCATGCTACAATGGCCGGTACAAAGGGCTGCGATACCGTAAGGTGGAGCGAATCCCAAAAAGCCGGTCTCAGTTCGGATTGAGGTCTGCAACTCGACCTCATGAAGTCGGAGTCGCTAGTAATCGCAGATCAGCAACGCTGCGGTGAATACGTTCCCGGGCCTTGTACACACCGCCCGTCAAGTCATGAAAGTCGGTAACACCCGAAGCCAGTGGCCCAACCGTAAGGGGGGAGCTGTCGAAGGTGGGATCGGTGATTAGGACTAAGTCGTAACAAGGTAGCCGTACCGGAAGGTGCGGCTGGATCACCTCCTTTCTAAGGAGCATGTACCAGCCGGTCTGTATACAGCCGGATTCACTGGTCAAGTCAGTTCCGAAGCGAATGTCTTCGGCTGGCGCTCATGGGTGGAACATTGACGATGGCTCTCATACGAGGGTCTTGTGCTTAGTACGTCTTCTTCGGGAGTCTGGAACGGTGTGAGGTCTGGTGGTGGGGGCATGCACGCTGTTGGGTCCTGAGGGACCAAACCTGCCGCACTTTGGTGTGGTGGTGTTTCCTCTGGGCCACGATCTGCTGGTTTTGTGCCGGTTAGGTTGTGGTGCCGCCCGTATTTTGAGAACTACACAGTGGACGCGAGCATCTTAGTCGCAAACGAGTTCATGCCTTTCGGGGTGTGGGGGTTGTTTGTGATACTAAGTGCAATTTCTTAGACCAACCCGCTCCTTCGGGGGTGTGGTTGGCGAATGAGATAACACTGACGCCGTTGACCTTCGGGTTGGCGGCAACTTTGTGGTCAAGTTTCTAAGAGCAAACGGTGGATGCCTTGGCATCTGGAGCCGAAGAAGGACGTAGAAATCTGCGATAAGCCTCGGGGAGCTGATAATCGAGCCCTGATCCGAGGATCTCCGAATGGGGAAACCCCGCCAGGCGTTTTGACCTGGTGACTCCCGCCTGAATATATAGGGCGGGTAGAGGGAACGTGGGGAAGTGAAACATCTCAGTACCCACAGGAAGAGAAAACAACAGTGATTCCGTGAGTAGTGGCGAGCGAAATCGGATGAGGCTAAACCGGTCATGTGTGATAGACGGCGGTCGTTGCATGGTCGGGGTTGTGGGACCCGTTGTCCTGTTCTGCCGGACAGGAGCAGTTACAGCGCAGTATAGGCGAACCGGTTTGAATGCCGGGTCATAGAGGGTGCGAACCCCGTAGCCGAAATGCTGGCGCTGGCTGAATGGGTATCCCAAGTAGCTCGGGGCCCGAGAAATCCCGTGTGAATCTGTCAGGACCACCTGATAAGCCTAAATACTCCCAGATGACCGATAGCGGACAAGTACCGTGAGGGAAAGGTGAAAAGTACCCCGGGAGGGGAGTGAAATAGTACCTGAAACCGTTTGCTTACAAACCGTTGGAGCCTCCTTGTAGGGGTGACAGCGTGCCTTTTGAAGAATGAGCCTGCGAGTTAGCGATATGTGGCGAGGTTAACCCGTGTGGGGTAGCCGTAGCGAAAGCGAGTCTTAAGAGGGCGATACAGTCGCATGTCCTAGACCCGAAGCGAAGTGATCTATCCATGGCCAGGTTGAAGCGACGGTAAGACGTCGTGGAGGACCGAACCCACTTCAGTTGAAAATGGAGGGGATGAGCTGTGGATAGGGGTGAAAGGCCAATCAAACTTCGTGATAGCTGGTTCTCTCCGAAATGCATTTAGGTGCAGCGTTGCGTGTTTCTTGCCGGAGGTAGAGCTACTGGATGGCCGATGGGGCCCAAAAGCTTACTGACGTCAGCCAAACTCCGAATGCCGGTAAGTGAGAGCGCAGCAGTGAGACGGTGGGGGATAAGCTTCATCGTCGAGAGGGAAACAACCCAGACTACCAACTAAGGTCCCTAAGCGTGTGCTAAGTGGGAAAGGATGTGGAGTTGCATAGACAACCAGGAGGTTGGCTTAGAAGCAGCCACCCTTGAAAGAGTGCGTAATAGCTCACTGGTCAAGTGATTCCGCGCCGACAATGTAACGGGGCTCAAGCACACCACCGAAGTTGTAGATTTCGTATTATAGACAAGCCTTCGTGGTTCAGTCGTACGGAGTGGTAGGAGAGCGTCGTGTGGCCAGTGAAGCGGCGGAGTGATCCAGCCGTGGAGGCCACACGAGTGAGAATGCAGGCATGAGTAGCGAAAGACGGGTGAGAAACCCGTCCTCCGAAAGACCAAGGGTTCCAGGGCCAGGTTAATCCGCCCTGGGTAAGTCGGGACCTAAGGCGAGGCCGACAGGCGTAGTCGATGGACAACGGGTTGATATTCCCGTACCGGCGAAGAACCGCCCAAGCTAATCCAGTGGTGCTAAGAGTCCTAACCCGGCTGAGTTGATCCCTTCGGGGTGACGCCGGCCGGTCTAACGCTCGACCCCATGCTGGTGCGGTTAGCGTATTAACAGGTGTGACGCAGGAAGGTAGCTGAGCCAGGCGATGGTATCCGTAAGGTGAACCTGGTGTAAGGATGTAGGGCTGACGATAGGCAAATCCGTCGTCAATGCGCCTGAGATCCGATGCGTACCCCGATTGGGGGAAATCAGTGATCCTATGCTGCCGAGAAAAGCATCGACGCGAGGTTCAAGCCGCCCGTACCCCAAACCGACTCAGGTGGTCAGGTAGAGAATACCAAGGAGATCGAGAGAATCGTGGTTAAGGAACTCGGCAAAATGCCCCCGTAACTTCGGGAGAAGGGGGGCCGGAACCGTGAACGGATTTACTCCGGGAGCGGGAAAGGCCGCAGAGACCAGTGGGAAGCGACTGTTTACTAAAAACACAGGTCCGTGCCAAGTCGCAAGACGATGTATACGGACTGACGCCTGCCCGGTGCTGGAAGGTTAAGAGGAAGGGTTAGCGCAAGCGAAGCTCAGAATTTAAGCCCCAGTAAACGGCGGTGGTAACTATAACCATCCTAAGGTAGCGAAATTCCTTGTCGGGTAAGTTCCGACCTGCACGAATGGCGTAACGACTTCCCAGCTGTCTCAACCGCGAACTCGGCGAAATTGCACTACGAGTAAAGATGCTCGTTACGCGCAGCAGGACGGAAAGACCCCGTGACCTTTACTACAGCTTGGTATTGGTGTTCGGAGTGGCTTGTGTAGGATAGGTGGGAGACTGTGAAGCTCGGACGCTAGTTCGGGTGGAGTCATTGTTGAAATACCACTCTGGTCACTTTGGATATCTAACTACGAACCGTGATCCGGTTCTGGGACAGTGCCTGGTGGGTAGTTTAACTGGGGCGGTTGCCTCCCAAAGAGTAACGGAGGCGCCCAAAGGTTCCCTCAACCTGGTTGGCAATCAGGTGTCGAGTGTAAGTGCACAAGGGAGCTTGACTGTGAGACTGACAAGTCGAGCAGGGACGAAAGTCGGGACTAGTGATCCGGCAGTGGCTTGTGGAAGCGCTGTCGCTCAACGGATAAAAGGTACCTCGGGGATAACAGGCTGATCTTGCCCAAGAGTCCATATCGACGGCATGGTTTGGCACCTCGATGTCGGCTCGTCGCATCCTGGGGCTGGAGTAGGTCCCAAGGGTTGGGCTGTTCGCCCATTAAAGCGGTACGCGAGCTGGGTTTAGAACGTCGTGAGACAGTTCGGTCCCTATCCGCTGCGCGCGTAGGAAATTTGAGAAGATCTATCCCTAGTACGAGAGGACCGGGATGGACGAACCTCTGGTGTGTCAGTTGTCCTGCCAAGGGCACCGCTGATTAGCTACGTTCGGAACGGATAACCGCTGAAAGCATCTAAGCGGGAAGCCGGCTTCGAGATGAGATTTCCATACCCCTTGTGGGTGAGAGGCTCCCAGCTAGACTACTGGGTTGATAGGCCGGATGTGGAAGTGGGGACTAACGACCCACGGAGCTGACCGGTACTAATAAGCCGATAACTTGACAACACTCTTCCCCGGTAGCGGAGGAAGAAAGATTGCTACGCGTCCACTATGTGGTTCCCGAAATACGGTCGGGATACCAAACAATTTCATACTGATGGTATGGAACATGATCTTCACCACCACCAACCCCCAGGGTTGTGTGGGTGTGTGGTTAATGTTTCGGCGGCCATAGCGAGAGGGAAACGCCCGGTCACATTCCGAACCCGGAAGCTAAGACTCTCAGCGCCGATGGTACTGCAAGGGGGACCTTGTGGGAGAGTAGGACACCGCCGGACTCCTATTGAGTCTCACACAGAGACAGCATCGAGAGATGCATCAGCAACATCAGAGAAGCCGTCCCGGTTGGGGCGGCTTTTCTGCGTTTCGGGCCACTCTTGGTAGAGTCGCCCCTCGCACAACACAACAGCAGCCAGAGTCTTTTTGAAGGAGTACATCCGTGAGCGAACGTGACGATGACGACCGCAGAGATCGTCCCCGGCGCTCTGCCGACTCCGGCTCTGGCTCCGCTGGCCGCGACGACCGTTCGCGTCCCGCTGGTTCGGGTCGTCCCCCGCAGAACGGACGTCCGTCCGGCTCCGGTCGTCCCGACCGGAACGGTCGGCCTCAGCGCGACGGAGGGCCTCGCCGCGATGGCGGCCCTCGTCGTGATGGCGCCCCTGGTCGCGATGGCGCACCTCGTCGCGACGGCGCATCTCGCCGCGACGGCGGCCCGCAGGGCGCCGGTCGTCCGAGCTCGGGAGACCGCCCCTATCGCGGTGACCGTCCGTCGAGCGGCCGCCCCGATCGTGGCGCTCAGGACCGGCGTCCGCAGTCGGGTGGGGCTCGTGGCCCGCAGCGCGACGGTCAGCGTCGCGACAGTGGTCGTCCGACGGATCGCCGTGGCGGCTGGACCCCGCGCCAGACCCCGGAAGACCGCGACCCGTTCGGCATCAAGTCGGTTCGCCCGCCGCACGAGGTGGCTCATGTCCCGGACGACGTCGAGCCCCGCGACCTCGACAAGGTCGCGCGCGGTGAGCTCAAGACACTGAGCAAGGAGAACGCCGACTGGGTGGCGAAGCACCTCGTCATGGCCGGCCGCCTCATCGAGGAGGACCCCGAGGAGGCTCACAAGCACGCACTGTCCGCAGGGCGCCGTGCCGGCCGCATCAGCGTCGTCCGCGAGACCATCGCGATCACGGCGTACCTCGTGGGGGACTACGCCATGGCGCTCCGCGAGCTGCGCACCTATCGCCGCATCTCCGGTCGTAACGATCAGCTGCCGCTCATGGTCGACAGCGAGCGAGGGCTCGAGCGTCCCGAGAAGGCTCTCGAGCTGGGGCGTTCCGTCGACGTGCAGACGCTCGACGTGCCCGTCCGCGTGTCCCTGGCCATCGCCATGTCAGGCGCCCGACTCGATCTGGGTCAGCCAGATGCCGCTCTGCGCGAGTTGGAGATCCCGCAGCTGGATCGCACTCGGGCCTTCAGCTACAGCCCCGACCTCTTCGACGCCTACGCGACGGTGCTCGACGACCTCGGTCGCGAGGCCGACGCGGAGTCGTGGCGCGAACTCGCGACGCGGGCCCGTGATGCCCTCGATGCCCAGAACAACGAGGAGGACCATGAGACCGTGGAGATCGTCGAAGAAGAGATCGAGTTCGACGAGTTCGAAGCCGACGAGCGACCCGTCGTCCTCGACGCCGACGACACCGCCGACGCCGACGACACCGAATCCGACGGCGACGACTCCGTCGAGTCCCACGGTACCGACGCCGCCGATGACGACACGCGTGGCTGACGACCGAACGCTCCTGTCCGGGGTCGATGCCGTCCTGGCCGACCTCGACGGGGTGGTGTATCGCGGGAGACTCGCCATCGATTACGCCGTCGACAGCCTGAACCGCGCCTCCTCGTCCGTCCGGGTCGGGTACATCACGAACAACGCGTCGCGGACGGCGGACACCGTCGCGGCGCAGCTGTCCGGCTACGGGCTCGACGTGCGCGCCGAGGACGTCGTGACGTCGCCGCAGGCAGCGTTGCGGCTGCTCGTGGACGCCGTTCCGGCCGGCTCGACCGTGCTCGTCGTCGGGGGGGAAGGGCTGACCTCCGTCGTCGAGGAGGCGGGCTTCGTCGTCACACGATCCGCCGAGGACTCCCCGGCCGCCGTCATCCAGGGCTTCTCGCCCGAGGTCGGCTGGGCTCAGTTGGCCGAGGCGTCGTACGCACTGCACACGGGGATCCCGTGGATCGCGACGAACACCGACTGGACGATCCCGCAAGAGCGGGGAATCGCGCCGGGCAACGGCACGCTCGTGTCCGCGGTGCATTCGGCCGTCGGTCGGCTGCCCGAGGTGGCGGGCAAGCCCGAGACACCGATCTTCACGGCGGCGCTCGAGCGGTTCGGCGCCGAGAACGCGCTGTTCATCGGCGACCGTCTCGACACCGACATCGTGGGTGCGAACCGTGCCGGGCTGCGGTCGGCGCTCGTCCTCACGGGCATCGACGGGGCGAAGCAGGTCATCGCCGCCGACGCGAAGTCGCGACCCGACTTCATCCTCGGCGATCTGCGCGAGCTGCACGAGCCGTATCCGTCCGTCGAGGAGCACGACGAGGAGGACATCCACGTGGTGACCGTCCGCGACTCGAGCGTCGCGGTCCGCGGAACCGTCGTGCGGGTGGTGCAGGCGGGCTCCGATCCCGTCGATCTGCTGCGTGCGGGCGCCGCCGCCGTGTGGGGCACCGGCCGCGCCGTCTACGGACTCGACATCGACCCCGTGCTCCACGGTGATGACGGCGGTGGCGTCTAGAGTGGTCGCCACTATGGCAGATGGCTACGAATTCGACGACCGTCCGGAGGCGGTGCCCGGCTTGGCTGCGCGCCTCGCGTCGATCGAGACGCGGCCCCTCGCCGACCGCTCCGCTGCGTTCGGCCGGCTGCACGACGAGCTGCGCGTGGTCCTCGAAGGGGCTGACTCGGTCGCGTCGTCGACGGGGCGCCCGTGACGAGTGGCTGGGCCCCGGCGTCGCGGCCGAGTGACGAGTCCGCCCCGGTCGAGGACGAGCGCCTCGATGCGGCGCTGGCACGACGCGGTCTGGCCCGCAGCCGGACGCATGCGGCCCGTCTGCTGTCGGACGGGCTCGTGACCGTCAACGGCGCCGGGGTCGTCAAGGCGGCGACGCGCGTGACGGAGGGCGACCGCATCGACGTCGCCGGTCTCGATCACTACGTGAGTCGCGCGGCCCACAAGCTGATCGGTGCGCTCGACGCCTTCGACGTCGACCCACGGGGTCGCGTCGCCCTCGACGTGGGTGCCTCGACGGGTGGCTTCACGCAGGTCCTGCTCGAGCGCGGGGCCGAGCACGTGATCGCCCTCGACGTCGGTCACGGGCAGCTGGCGCCTCCGGTGCGTTTCGACCCGCGCGTGACGATGGTCGAGGGTGCCAACGCCCGCTATCTCACGGCCGACGAGCTCGCGAGCACGTCGTCTCACGCCGCGGCGATCGACCTCGTCGTGGCCGATCTGTCCTTCATCTCGCTCACCCTCGTGCTCCCCGCGCTCGTCGCGACGGTGGGGGTATCGGCGGACTTCGTCCTCCTCGTCAAGCCTCAGTTCGAGGTCGGTCGCCAGGGAATCCGCGAGGGCATCGTGCACGATCCCGCCCTCCGCGCCGAGGCGGTGACCACCGTGCTGTGGGCCGCCCACGACCTCGGACTGGGGACGGCGGGTCTCGAGTCCTCCCCAATCGTCGGGACGAACGGCAATCACGAGTACGTCGTCCACTTCTCGGCCTCGGCCGGGACGAATCCGACAGAATGGCTGAGCAGGGCCGACAGCGTGACGGGAGCGTGAGCACCATCGATTCGACACGACACATCCTCGTCGTCTCCCATACCGGTCGACGCGACTCGATCGACGCCGCCCTCGAGGTCTGCGGGCTCCTGGGCGACGCCGGTGTCGTGCCCGTCCTGCCGCGCGACGAGTACGACGACATCGTGGCGGCCGGGCGCCCGCTCGGTGACGTCGACATCCTCAGCGAAGACATCACGTGCGACCAGCTCGAGTGCGTCATCGTGCTCGGCGGTGACGGCACGATCCTGCGGGCCGCCGAGCTCGTGCGGGGCACCTCGGCACCGATCGTCGGGGTCAACCTCGGCCACGTCGGGTTCCTGGCCGAGAGCGAGCGCGACGAGATGGCCGACACGGTCGCGCGCGTCCTCGCGGCCGACTACGACGTCGAAGAGCGGTTCGCCCTGGAGGTCACCGTCACGAACGGCGACGACACCGTCTACCAGACCTGGGCCATGAACGAGGCGACGGTCGAGAAGGCGTCTCGCGAACGCATGCTCGAGGTCGTCATCGAGGTCGATGGCCGACCGCTGTCGTCGTTCGGCTGCGACGGCGTCGTCATGTCCACGCCGACCGGGTCCACCGCCTACTCGTTCTCGGCCGGCGGCCCGGTCGTCTGGCCCGAGGTGCACGCCCTGCTGCTCGTGCCGCTGAGTGCCCATGCGCTGTTCGCCCGGCCGTTGGTCGTCGGGCCCGATTCGACGCTCGCCGTCGAGGTGCTGAATCGAACCGATGCCAAGGGCATCCTGTGGTGCGACGGTCGGCGTGAGCACGACCTGCCTCCCGGGGCCCGGGTCGAGTGCGCGCGCTCGTCCCAGCCCGTACTGCTCGCCCGTCTGCGACAGGGGCCGTTCACCGACCGTCTCGTCGCCAAGTTCCACCTGCCCGTCACCGGCTGGCGTGGGCCCGCCGGCACGGAGGGCTCGTGAGAGAGGTTCCCCAGCGATGATCGAAGAGATCTCGATCACCAATCTCGGCGTCATCGGCGCCGCCACCCTGCCCCTCGGCCCCGGCTTCACCGCGGTCACGGGTGAGACCGGCGCCGGCAAGACGATGGTCGTGTCGGCGCTCGGGCTCCTGCTCGGGCAGCGTGCCGACAGCGGGGTCGTCCGGGCCGGCAGCGACCAGGCCGTGGTCGACGGCCGGTGGCTCGTGCCCACGACCGGTGCCGTCGTCGACCGGGTCGGCGACGCCGGCGGGCAGATCGACGAGGGCGAACTGCTGCTCAGTCGAGTCGTCTCGAGCGAGGGGCGATCCCGGGCGTACGTGGGCGGCCGCGCGGCCCCCATCGGCGTGCTCGCCGACCTGGCCGACCACCTCGTGGTCGTTCACGGTCAGTCGGAGCAGATCCGGCTCAAGTCGGCCTCCGCCCAGCGCGGCGCCGTCGATGCCCACGGTGGGCCGGCGCTTGCCGCCGCCGCGGCGTCCTACCGCCAGGCCTACGACGCATGGACGGCCGCCCGCGTCGAGCTCGACGAGATCACGCGAGACCGTGAGGCACGGCGTTCAGAGGCCGAGACGCTGCGCGCGGCGATCGCCGAGATCGAGGCCGTCGCCCCCGTCGCGGGCGAGGCCGACGAGCTCGACGCCACGGCCGAGCGGCTGAGCTACGCCGCCGACCTGCGTCTGGCCGCCGGGCTCGCGCACGAGATCCTCTCGACCGACGCGGTGGACGGCACACGGGACGTGCTCTCGCTCGTCGACGAGGCCCGTCGGCAGATCGAGCGGGTCGCCCCGCACGACGCCGACCTCGCGCCGATCGTCGAGCTGCTGACCGACGTCAGCGTGCAGGTGTCCGAGTCGTCGTCGCGGCTCTCCAGCTACCTCGGCGGGCTCGACGGCGACGTCGCCAACGACCTCGAGATCGTGCAGACGCGCCGGGCCGAGATCGCGACCATCGCCCGCAAGTACGGGCCCACGATCGACGACGCGCTGCGGATGCTCGACGAGGGCGGCCGCCGCCTGCTCGAGCTCGACGACGACGACGACCGCCTCGTGCGTCTGGCCGACGAGGTCGAGCAGTTCGAGGTCGAGGCGACGACGAGGGCGGCGGTTTTGACCGACCTGCGCCGCGCCTCCGGAGCCGATCTGTCGAGTCGGGTCAGCGCGGAGTTGAACGCGCTGGCCATGGCGGGCGCCGAGATCGTCGTCGAGGTGACGCCGCGCGGCGAGCTCGGCTCGTCGGGCGCCGACGTGGTGTCGCTGCTGCTGCGACCGCACCCGGGCAGCGAGCCGCGTCCGCTCGGCAGGGGCGCGTCCGGCGGCGAGCTGTCGCGCGTGATGCTCGCGCTCGAGGTCGTCATGGCCGGGTCGAGCGACGTCCCGACGTTCGTGTTCGACGAGGTCGACTCCGGGGTCGGCGGTTCGGCCGCCATCGAGATCGGCCGACGGCTCGCGGCGCTCGCCGAACGGGCGCAGGTGATCGTCGTGACGCACCTCGCGCAGGTGGCGGCCTTCGCCGGCAATCACCTGCGCGTCGTCAAGGACGCGTCGGGCGAGGTCACGGCGAGCAGCGTCCAGCAGCTCGACGGAGACGAGCGGGTCGCCGAGATGGCCCGGCTGCTGTCGGGACTGCCCGACAGCACGAGCGGTCTCGACCACGCCCGCGAGCTGCTCGAGCTGGCCGCGACCCGCGCCGACACACACTCGTAACAGCCGGGCGTATTTTTCTCGCGCGGCGTGACATAGGATGGAATCCCGTGGTGAACGTAGACAACATGGGCCGCGCGTCGTCTGAAGACGCGACTTCGAGATCGACCGACACGACGAAGCACATCTTCGTCACGGGTGGCGTCGTCTCCTCTCTCGGCAAGGGCCTCACGGCCGCGAGCCTCGGCAACCTGCTGACCGCGCGCGGGTTGCGTGTCGTCATGCAGAAGCTCGACCCGTACCTCAACGTCGACCCGGGCACGATGAACCCGTTCCAGCACGGTGAGGTCTTCGTCACGGACGACGGGGCCGAGACCGACCTCGACATCGGGCACTACGAGCGGTTCCTCGACATCAACCTCGACCAGGCCGCGAACGTCACCACCGGCCAGATCTACTCGACGGTCATCGCGAAGGAGCGTCGCGGCGAGTACCTCGGCGACACCGTCCAGGTCATCCCGCACATCACCGACGAGATCAAGCGTCGGATGCGCCAGCAGGCCGAGGGCGAGCTGAAGCCCGACGTCATCATCACCGAGGTCGGCGGCACGGTCGGCGACATCGAGAGCCAGCCGTTCATCGAGTCGGCCCGCCAGGTCCGTCACGAGCTCGGCCGTGCGAACGTCTTCTTCGTGCACGTCTCGCTCGTGCCCTACATGGGCGCGTCGGGCGAGCAGAAGACCAAGCCGACGCAGCACTCCGTCGCGGCCCTGCGCTCGATCGGCATCCAGCCCGACGCGCTCGTGCTGCGCAGCGACCGTCCCGTCAGCGACGCCAACAAGCGCAAGATCGCGCTGATGTGCGACGTCGACGAGGACGCGGTCGTGAACGCGAAGGACGTCGCGAGCATCTACGACATCCCCACGATGCTCAACGAGCAGGGACTCGACTCGTACATCATCGATCACCTCGGACTCTCCGAGAAGGCCGGCGACGTCGACTGGTCGGGCTGGCAGTCCGTGCTCACCGCCGTGCACGAGCCGAAGCACGAGGTCACGATCGGCCTGGTCGGCAAGTACATCGACCTGCCCGACGCCTACCTCTCGGTGACCGAGGCGCTGCGTGCCGGTGCGTTCGCGCACCAGGCCAAGGCGAAGCTCGTCTGGATCCCGTCCGACGACTGCGAGACCCCCGAGGGTGCCGCCAAGGCGCTGTCCGAGGTGGACGGCATCTGCGTGCCCGGCGGCTTCGGCATCCGCGGCATCGAGGGCAAGCTCGGCGCGCTCAAGTTCGCCCGCGAGAACGGCATCCCGACCCTGGGCCTCTGCCTCGGCCTGCAGTGCATGGTCATCGAGTACGCGCGCGACGTGGTCGGCCTGACCGGCGCCTCCTCGTCCGAGTTCGACCCCGAGACCGAGTTCCCCGTCGTCGCCACGATGGCCGAGCAGGTCGACATCATCGCCGGGGGAGACCTCGGTGGCACGATGCGCCTCGGCCTCTACCCGGCAGCCCTCACCGCCGGTTCGCTGGCGGCCGACCTGTACGGCTCCGAGCTGGTCGAGGAGCGTCACCGTCACCGCTACGAGGTCAACAACCACTACCGCGGGCAGATCGCCGACGCCGGCCTGCGGTTCTCGGGCACGTCGCCCGACGGCACGCTCGTCGAGTACGTCGAGCTCGACCGTGCGCAGCACCCGTTCTACATCGGCACGCAGGCTCACCCCGAGCTGCGGTCGCGTCCGAACCACGCGCACCCACTGTTCAGCGGGCTGATCGAGGCGTCGCTCGAGCGTCAGAACTCGAGCAAGCTGTTCGCCGACGAGTCCGTCGAGACCGAGTCCGTCCGCGAGGACGCATGACCGACGTGACGGGCGGCTCCGCGGCGACGGCGGGCGACGGCGGGCTGCTCGCCGACGACGCGGTCGAGCCGGTCGTCACGGCGAGCGACGTCGTCTTCGCGGGCAAGGTCTGGGACATCAAGCGCGACACGTTCGACTACGCCGGTGCCTCGATCACGCGCGAGTACATGGCCCACACGGGTGCCGTCGCGATCCTGGCGATCGACGACTCCGACCGGGTGCTCGTCATCAAGCAGTACCGCCACCCGATCCGCTCGCGCGACTGGGAGCTGCCGGCCGGCCTGCTCGACGTCGACGGGGAGGACAAGCTCACCGCGGCGAAGCGCGAGCTCGCCGAGGAGGCCGACCTCGAGGCGTCGACCTGGAAGCAGCTCGTCGCGTTCCACACGACCCCCGGCGGCAGCGACGAGATGGTCACCGTCTTCGTCGCGACCGGGGTGTCGGCGACCGGGGAGGCGTTCGACCGCTCCGACGAGGAGGCCGACATCGAGCTGCGCTGGGTGGCGCTCGACGATGTCGTCGCGGGTGTGCTGGCCGGGCGCCTCACGAACTCCATCCTGTCGATCGCGGCGCTCGCGGCGGCGGCGTCGCGCTGACACGATGACGCCGTCCGGCGGGGGAGGCGAGACCACCGTCGAGGAGGCGGTGGGCAGGTTCCTCCGTCACGTCACCATCGAACGCGGCCTGTCGGTCAACACGGCGGCCGCGTATCGGCGCGACCTGACGCTGTACGCGACGTTCGTCGGAGAGGCGGGCCGCGCCTCCGTGGCGGACGTCACGTCGGGCGACGTCACGGCGTTCGCCGTCTCCCTCGCGACCCGCGACGAGGCGCCGCTGAAGGCGTCGAGCATCGCGCGTGTGCTCTCGTCGGTGCGGGGCCTGCATCGCTTCGCCCTCGAGGAGGCGCTGGTCGAGACGGACGTGGCCGTC
The DNA here is from genome assembly GCF_049601585.1 of Frigoribacterium sp. 2-23. Lineage (GTDB taxonomy): Bacteria > Actinomycetota > Actinomycetes > Actinomycetales > Microbacteriaceae > Frigoribacterium. The sequence continues at coordinate 1,257,821 of NZ_CP187126.1, forward strand.
ACGATCCGCCCGCCCAAGCTGCCCTCGCGCCTGCCGAAGGCGATCTCGATCGCACAGGTCGAGGCGCTCCTGGCGGCGACGGACGGCGACGAGCCGTCGCGCGTGCGGGACAAGGCTCTGCTCGAGTTGCTCTACGCGACCGGGGCCCGGGTCTCGGAGGCCGTGTCGTTGAACGTCGACGACGTCATCGACGACGACGTGGTGCGACTGTTCGGCAAGGGCAACAAGCAGCGGATCGTGCCCCTCGGGCGGTACGCGCGGGCGGCGCTCGATGCGTACCTCGTCCGGGCGCGACCGGTGTTCGCCGAGCGGGGTGCGTCGACGCCCGCGCTCTTCCTCGGTGTGCGGGGCGCCCGGCTGTCGCGGCAGAACGCGTGGCTCGTGCTGCAGGGGGCGGCCGAGCGCGCCGGCCTCGGGGTCGACGTGTCGCCGCACACGCTGCGCCATTCGTTCGCGACGCACCTGCTCGAGGGCGGGGCCGACGTGCGGGTGGTGCAGGAGCTGCTCGGGCACTCGTCGGTCGCGACCACGCAGATCTACACGATGGTGACCGCCGACACGCTGCGCGACATGTACACGACGGCCCACCCGCGCTCACGTTAACCCTCATGTATCACGTGAGGCTTCTATGCCCTGGTCACGGGCGCGGCAGCCGCTCGACGACAGTGGTCGCCGTTACTCTGGTCGCGTGAGTACGAAGCCGATCTCGAGCACCCCGACCCTCTTCGAGGGCGCGCAAGCGACCGCTCCGGCCAACGGTCCGACGGGCAGGCCCCGCACCGAGTTCGCCATCCCCGCTCCGCTGCCGAGCCACGGCCCCGCCCGCATCATCACGCTCTGCAACCAGAAGGGCGGCGTCGGCAAGACCACGACGAGCATCAACCTCGGGGCGGCCTTCGCCGAATACGGCCGCCGCGTGCTGGCCATCGACTTCGACCCGCAGGGCGCCCTCTCGGCCGGTCTCGGCGTGCAGACCCACGACCAGGCCACCGTCTACGACCTGCTCATCGGCACCGTCAAAGACGCCCACGAGGTCATCGTGCCGTCGCGGGTCAGCGGCCTCGACGTCATGCCCGCCAACATCGATCTCTCGGCCGCCGAGGTGCACCTCGTCAACGAGGTCGCCCGCGAGACGATCCTCGCGCGTGTGCTCCGCCAGGTCAGCGACGAGTACGACGTCATCCTCATCGACTGCCAGCCGTCGCTCGGCCTGCTGACCGTCAACGCGCTGACCGCCGCGCACGGCGTGCTCATCCCGCTCGAGTGCGAGTTCTTCGCCCTGCGCGGGGTGGCGCTGCTGGTCGAGACGATCGAGAAGGTGCGCGACCGGCTCAACCCCGCCATCACGCTCGACGGTATCCTGCCGACGATGTACGACTCGCGCACGCTGCACAGCCGGGAGGTGCTCGAGCGGGTCGTCGAGGCGTTCGGCGACAAGGTGCTGGAGACCGTCATCGGTCGCACCGTGAAGTTCCCCGACGCGTCCGTCTCCGGTGTCCCCATCACGCGGTTCGCACCGGAGCACCCGGCGGCCCACGCCTACCGGCAACTCGCCCGAGAGCTGATCGCGCGTGGTGCCGCAGCCTGACGCTCCAACCATCGAGACGGCCGCCGAGGCCGAGGTGAGCGCTGCGCCGGCCGACACGTTCGCCGTCACGCTGTCCAACTTCAGCGGGCCGTTCGACCTCTTACTGTCTCTCATCACGAAGCGCGAGATGGACGTGACCGAGGTCGCGTTGAGTGCGGTGACCGACGAGTTCCTCACCTATCTGCGTCGGGTCGACACCGACGCGAACCTCGACCAGGCGAGCGAGTTCATCGTCGTGGCGGCGACGCTGCTCGACCTCAAGGTGGCCGGGCTGCTGCCGCAGGGCGAGCTCGTCGACGCCGAAGACGTGGCGCTGCTCGAAGCCCGGGATCTGCTGTTCGCCCGTCTGCTGCAGTACCGCGCGTTCAAGCAGGCCGCCGAATGGTTCGCCCGGCATGGCGAGACCGAGTCGGCCCGTCATGCGAGGTCGGTCCGTCTCGAACAGAAGTACCGGGTGTCGACGCCCGAACTCGTCTGGACGCTCACCGCCGACGATTTCGCGGCGCTCGCGACGATGGCGTTGACCCCACGCGAGATCCCCACCGTCGGCCTCGACCACCTGCACGCGCCGCTCGTGAGCATCCGCGAGCAGGCGGCCATCGTCGTCGCACTGCTGCGTCGTGGCGATGTGCTGAGCTTCCGCGAGCTCGTCGCCGGGGTCGACCAGAAGGGCGTCGTCGTCGCGCGGTTCCTCGCGATCCTCGAGCTGTACCGCCGGTCGGCGCTGACGTTCGAGCAGGTCGAGCCGCTCGGCGAGCTGAGCATCCGGTGGACGGCCGACACCTGGACCGAAGACAACCTGGCCAATCTGGGAGCCGACTATGACGGATGACGCGACCCGTGCCTCCTCGGCTTCGGCCGTGATCGAGGGCGAGCCGGAGGCGCGGGCCGAGAACACGCCCATCGCCCGGTCGCTCGAGGCGATCCTGATGGTCGCGGACGAGCCGCAGTCGCTCGTGTCCCTGGCGACGGCCGTGGGTGCCCCGGTGCCGGCCGTGCGGCAGACGATCGAGGCACTCGTGGCCGATTTCGACGGCGAGACCGGCGGCCCCCGACGCGGTTTCGAGCTGCGCGAGGTCGGCGGCGGCTGGCGATTCTACGTCCGCGAAGAGCTCGACCCGGTCGTGCGCGATTTCGTGTTGACGCAGAACCCGACCAAACTGTCGCAGGCGGCCCTCGAGACACTGGCCGTCATCGCGTACAAGCAGCCCATCACGCGGAGCAGCATCGCGCAGATCCGGGCCGTCAACGTCGACTCGGTCGTGCGGACGCTCCTCGGCCGCGGCCTGATCACGGAGTCGTTCACCGACAGTGAGACAGGCGCCATCAACTACGAGACCACGGAGCTCCTCCTGATACACCTCGGCATCAACTCACTCGACGAGCTCCCTCTGATCTCGCCGCTACTCTCCGACGGGTCGGGAGGCTTCGACGATGGCATCTGACAACCACGACACCACCGATGCGACCGATGGCCTGCCCTCGGGCGAGCGCCTGCAGAAGGTCATGGCCGCCGCGGGCGTGGCCTCACGCCGCGTCTCCGAAGACCTGATCGCCGCCGGTCGCGTGACCGTCAACGGCCGCGTCGTCACCGAGGCGGGTCGCCGCATCGACCCCGACAAGGACAAGGTCGTCGTCGACGGCACCGCGGTACAGCTCGACACGACGCGTCGGTACATCATGCTCAACAAGCCGGTGGGTGTCGTGAGCACGCTGAGCGACGAGAACGGCCGGCCCGATCTGCGGCAGTTCACGAGCGAATACGACGAGCGGCTGTTCAACGTCGGGCGTCTCGACGTCGAGACGAGCGGTCTGCTCATCCTGACCAACGACGGCGAGATGGCGCACGTGCTGGCGCACCCGTCGTTCGGCGTCACCAAGACCTACATCGCCAAGGTGCGCGGCGTCGTCACGCCGGCGGTCATCGCGCAGCTGACGTCGGGCGTCGAGCTCGACGACGGTCCGATCGCGGCCGACAAGGCCTCGGTCGTCGGCGGAGGCGCGGGGCTGTCGCGCACGAACGACTCGTCGCTCGTCGAGATCACGCTGCACTCCGGTCGCAACCGCATCGTGCGCCGCATGCTCGAGGCCGTCGGTCATCCGGTCATCGACCTCGTGCGTCGTCAGTTCGGCCCCCTGCACCTCGGAACGCTCAAGGTCGGCCACATGCGCAACCTGACGAAGGTCGAGCTCGGGGCCATCCTGACCATCGCCCGTGATGGCGCCAGCGATCGCGTCGACGCGGCTCCGGTCACCCAGAGCGACGACGCCCCCATCGACGAAGCCGACGTGGTCGAGCTCGATCTCGGCGAGGCCGAGGTCGAGAAGGAGTACTACGACGAGGACGACGAGGAGTACGACCCCTCGACGGACGCCCGCGACGCCCGACGCCGCCAGGCGCAGGGTCAGGCCCGAACGGGCGGCGCCGGCGCCGAGGCGACCTCGCGCCGCGCCGAGGTGCGACGCCAGCAGGCCGGTCGCCGCGACGCCCGGGGTACCGGCGCGCCTCGTGACGACCGTGGTGGGTACCGCGGGCGTGACGACCGTGGTGCGGGTGCGCCGCGTGACGACCGCGGTGGCTACCGGGGTGCGCCCGGCTCGCGTGATGACCGTGGCGAGCGCGGCGGGTACGCCCCGCGTGACGACCGTGGTGGGTACCGCGGGCGTGACGACCGTGGCGCGGGTGCGCCGCGTGACGACCGCGGTGGTTTCCGTGGCCGCGATGACCGTGGCGAGCGCGGTGGGTACGCCCCTCGCGACGACCGCGGTGGGTACCGGGGTCGCGACGATCGTGGCGGGTACCGGGGTCGCGATGACCGTGGTGCGGGTGCGCCGCGTGACGACCGTGGCGGTTTCCGTGGCCGCGACGACCGTGGCGAGCGCGGCGGATACGCCCCTCGTGACGACCGCGGTGGCTACCGTGGCGCGTCCGGCTCGCGTGACGACCGCGGCGGTTTCCGAGGCGCTCCCGGCGCGCGGGACGACCGCGGTGGCTTCCGCGGCCGCGACGACCGCGGCGCACCGGGTGCTCGCGACGATCGCGGCGCGCGCGGTGCCGGCGGACGACCGCTGACCCCGGGCGAGGAGCGCGCGGCCGGCTACCCCAACCGCGACCAGAACCGCGATCCGCGCACCGGCCGCCCCTCGGGTGCCAAGGCCGGAGGCACGGGTCGGCCCCGCGACCGCGACGAGCGTCCCAGCGGCGACCGTCGTGACGACCGCGGCGGCTACCGCGGCACCGACGACCGGTCGGGCGAGCGTGGCGGCTACCGCGGCGACCGTCGCGACGACCGTGGCGGCCCGCAGCGGGGTGGCGACGAGCGCGGCGGCTACCGCGGCGACCGTCGTGACGATCGTGGCGGCCCTCAGCGGGGTGGCCCCCAGCGCGGCGGCGACCGTCCGTACAAGCCTCGCCGCGACGATGACGGGCGCGGACCTCGAGGTGGCGGTCGCGCGTGACCGACGCCACCCGCGCCTCCTCGGCCGACTCGTCTGATACCTCGGTGTCGCCCGGCTCGACCGTCGAGAGTCTGATCGACGGCGGTCGGCGGCTCGACGGTCAGGTGCGCATCGTCGGCTCCGGGCTGCTCGGCGCGAGCATCGGGCTGCGGCTGCGTCAGCACGGGGTCGACGTGATCCTCGACGACGCATCGCCCGCGGCCCGCAGCCTGGCCGTCGACTACGGCGCCGGCCGCCTGCCGGCCGACGGTGACGCCCCGACCCTCGTGGTCGTGGCCGTGCCTCCCGATGTCACGGCCGAGATCGTCTCGCGCGAGCTCGCCGCCTACCCGGAGGCGCTGGTCACCGACGTCGCGTCCGTCAAGGTCGCTCCGCTGGCCGAGCTCCGTCGCCGGGGTGCCGATCTGACGCGCTACATCGGTTCGCACCCGATGGCCGGCCGTGAGCGCGGGGGAGCCGTCTCGGCCCGGGCCGACCTCTTCGTGGGACGGCCCTGGGTCATCGCCGGCCATGACGACATCACGTACCGCCGTGCCGCGGCCGTCGAGGATCTCGCGCTCGACCTGGGTGCGACGCCCATCGAGATGACACCCGAGGAGCACGACGCCGGTGTCGCCCTCGTGTCGCATGCTCCGCAGGTCGTGGCCAGCCTCATGGCGACGCGTCTGCGCGAGGCGCCCGACGCCTCCCTGCAGCTCGCCGGTCAGGGCGTCCGCGACGTCACGCGCATCGCGGCCAGCGACCCCGCTCTCTGGGTGCAGATCCTCGGCGCGAACGCGGGTCGGGTCGCCGACATCCTGCGGGAGGTGCGGGGCGACCTCGACGAGCTGATCACGGCTCTCGAGCAGCCGGAGGCTCCCGGCTCCCGTCGCGCGGTGGCCGAGGCCATCGGCGCGGGCAACGTGGGCGTCGCCCGCCTGCCCGGCAAGCACGGCACCTCGACCGTCTACAGCTCGGTGATCGTCATGGTCGACGACACACCGGGTCAGCTGGGCCGTCTCTTCACCGAGATGGGCGAGATCGGCGTCAATCTGGAAGACCTGCGCCTCGAGCACTCGCCGGGCGCCCCCATCGGCCTCGCGGAGGTGTCCGTCGTGCCCGAACAAGAGGAGCGACTCGTGAAAGAGCTTGAACGCCGTGGTTGGACGATCGCAGGAGCGTTCGCATGAGCGACATCGAGCGCACGCCCGGCGAGCACGGAGTGGGCGGCCCGGCCGGCGAGGCGCACACCGCCGAGCTGCGGTCCGAGACCGCGGAGTCGGTGCACCGCCACGTCGTCGTGGCCGTGGACGGCCCGGCCGGTAGCGGCAAGTCGAGTGTGAGCCGCGCCGCGGCCGCCGCCCTCGGCTTCGACTACCAGGACACGGGCGCCGCGTATCGTGCGTTCGCGCTGCACTGCCTCGACACCGGTGTCGATCTCGACGACGCCGACTCGATCGTCGCCGCGCTCCCGACGTTCCACTACGAGATCGGCATCGACGCCGTGGCGTCGCCGCTGGTGCGCGTGGCCGGGGCCGACGTGACCGACGAGATCAGGACGCCCCGCGTGACGTCCGCTGTCGCGCACGTCGCGAAGCTTCCGGAGGTGCGGCGCTACATGGTCGACCTCTTCCGTCGCATCATCGCCTCGAGCGACAAGGAGGGCGTCGTGACCGAGGGTCGCGACATCACCACGGTCGTCGCGCCCGACGCCCAGGTCCGTCTGCTGCTGACGGCGACCGAAGAGGCTAGAATGGCCAGGCGTTCCGCCGAGGTCACGGGTCAGAGCGCCGAGGAGACTGCTCGGCAGCTGTCCACGCGCGACCGGCTCGACAGCAAGGTCGTCGACTTCATGACCGCCGCTCCGGGTGTGTCGACGGTCGATTCAACCCATCTCGACTTCGACCAGACGGTGCAAACCGTGGTCGAGCTCGTGCAGGCGAGCGCCCACTGATCTGTGCGGGCACCACGAGCCCGCACCGCACCGAACATTCAGGAGCCTTCATGGCAGACGACAAGTACCCCGAGCTCGACGAGCAGATGGTCGACCGCATCCAGACGATGCCCGACGACGACGCCGAGCAGCGCGCCCGCGCCCTGCGCGCCGGCCTCGAGGACTACGACCTCGGTGACGAAGACCTCGACGTCCTCGAGGGCGGCGAATGGGACCCGAACGCGCTCACCTATGCGCCGGCCCTGCCCGTCCTCGCCATCGTCGGCCGACCGAACGTCGGCAAGAGCGCGCTCGTCAACCGCATCCTCGGTCGTCGCGAGGCCGTCGTCGAGGACAAGCCCGGTGTGACGCGCGACCGCGTGTCGTACAAGGCCGAGTGGGGCGGGCGCCGCTTCACCCTCGTCGACACCGGTGGGTGGGAGCCCGACGCCGTCGGCATCGACCGCTCCGTCGCCATGCAGGCCGAGATCGCCGTCGACCTGGCCGACGCCGTGTTGTTCGTCGTCGACGTGAACGTCGGCGCGACCGCGACCGACGAGCACGTCGTCCGCATGCTCCGCGCGTCGCACAAGCCCGTCATCCTCGTCGCCAACAAGAGCGACGACGCCCGGAAAGACCTGGAGGCGGCGGCCCTGTGGTCGCTCGGCCTCGGCGAGCCCTTCCCGGCCTCGGCCCTGCACGGGCGCAACGTCGCCGACCTGCTCGACATGGTCATGACGAAGCTCCCCGCGGTGTCCAACGTCGCGAAGCAGGAGATCGGCGGCCCTCGCCGCGTCGCCATCCTCGGTCGCCCGAACGTCGGCAAGAGCTCGTTGCTCAACAAGGCCGCCGGTGAAGAGCGCGTCGTCGTGAACGAGCTGGCCGGCACGACGCGTGATCCCGTCGACGAGCAGGTCGAGATCGCCGGCCGCGTGTGGACCTTCGTCGACACCGCCGGTATCCGCAAGCGCGTCCACCTGCAGCAGGGCGCCGATTTCTACGCCTCGCTCCGCACCTCCGCGGCGTTGGAGAAGGCCGAGGTGGCCGTCGTCGTCATCGACGTCACCGAGCAGATCTCCACCCAAGACCTCCGCATCATCGACCTCGTGCTGGAGTCGGGTCGCGCGCTCGTCCTCGCCTTCAACAAGTGGGACCTCCTCGACGACGATCGTCGTCGCTACCTCGAGCGCGAGATCGAGCAGGACCTCGATCACGTCGCCTGGGCTCCGCGTGTCAACATCTCGGCGCGCACCGGTCGTCACCTCGAGAAGCTCGTGCCCGCCCTCGAGCTGGCGCTCGACTCGTGGGACACCCGCATCCCGACCGGCAAGTTCAACGCCCTGCTCGCCGAGCTGGTCGCGGAGCACCCGCACCCGCTTCGCAGCGGCAAGCAGCCGCGCATCCTGTTCGGCACCCAGGCTGCCAACCGGCCGCCGACCTTCGTGCTCTTCACGACCGGGTTCCTCGACCCGCAGTACCGACGCTTCATCACGCGTCGTCTGCGCGAGATCTTCGGTTTCGAGGGCACGCCGATCACGGTGAACATGCGCGTGCGCGAGAAGCGCAAGCGCCCGTAGGCGAGTCGCTCACAGCGGCTATCCGCCCCACCCTCTCGACACCCGGCATGACCTCGGTCATGCCGGGTGTCGTCGTTTGCTAGGGTGACCGTAATGCTCTGAAATGAGTGGATGACATATCACGGGGATGGGGTAGCGATGACAGATCTATACGTCGACGCGGTGGCGTTGACCCATGTGGCAGACGGCTTGGCCGAGGCGAGCGGCAAACTGACCTTCGGGTCGGAGATGAGTGCCGGGGCCGACGATGCCCTCGGTGCCGATGTGGTCGTCGCGGCCTTCCGCGACGCGATCGGGCAGCAACAGAGGCGTGCCGATCTCGCGATCGCCGATCTGGCGGCCCTGCGCTCGTTTCCGACGACCGCGATGAGGGAGTTCGCCCAGACGGAGGCGCGACTGGCGGGGGTCGCCCATGGCTACGTCCCGTGACGATCCGGGCCGCGGCGATCCGACCGGCATCCGCCGGCTCGTGGCCCTGCGTGAGGACACTCTTCTCGACATCGCATCGGCCAAGTCGATGATGACCCGGGTCGGCGAGTACGTCACGCCCGAGGTGTGGCAGGGAGGCGCGAAACAAGCCTTCATGACGACCCTGTCGAGCGTGCACTCCGACCTCTCGACCTTGGTCTTCGGTATCGAGCTGCACGACGACGCGCTTCGGCTCTACGCCTCGAAGCTGGAGGCGATCCAGGACACGCACGCCGAGCTCACCATCAAGCAGGCGCGTGCCGAAGCGGAACGAGCCGCGGCGACGGCGGATCTCTTCTCGCTCACCCTGCAGTATCCGTCGGGGCCGGGCCTCTCGGGTGCGGGCGAGGGTGGCATCGCCGACGCTTTGCGCCGTCAGGGGCTGCGAACGATCGAGACGGTCGAGCACGAGATCGCCGTGCTCGAAGAGCGTCGAGACCAGCTCGTCGTCGAACGGGACACGATCGACGCCGAGTGCATCGCCGCGCTGACCGGCGTCGGGGCACTCGGGCCGTTGGCGTCGATCACGTTGAGGCCGATCGGTGCCGAGCCCCTCTCCGGTGACGATCTCCTGCGGCTGATGAGCTCTCTGACCCTGAGCGATATCGCGTTGCTGTTCGCGGACTCGTCCGAGCCACTGCAGGCCCTGCACGGCCTCGACCCCGCCACGGTCCGTCTGTGGTGGGACAACCTGGCTCCCGGCCCGCTCGATGCCTACGGGCTCGGGCCGGTCCAGGCGGCGCTCGTCGCCGCGGCGCCGAAACTCTTCGGCGCGCTCGACGGTGTGCCCGTGCTCGCTCGTGTCCGAGCGAACCAGATCGCCGCCGAGCGTCGCGTCACCGAGCTGACGCGACGCATCGCGACGCTCGATCCCGTCTCCCAGCGGAGGCTGATCGACGACGCGTGCCGGGAGCGCGAGTACCTCGCGCGCGCGGTGAGCGGGGAGATCCAGCTCTACGTCTACGACAAGACCACGTCTCGCATCGTCGAGATGGTCGGCACGCTCGATGGCGACACGACGCACGTCGTCACGTACGTGCCGGGGACGCTCGCGTCGATGGACGACTTCTACCGCAACGGCACGCAGCAGGTGTCGTCGTGGCTGCACGACAACTCCGACGGGCACACCGTCGCGTTCGTCTACAAAGACGGGAAGTTCGCGGGCGAGGGGCGCGAGTGGTACCCCGACATCGCCTTCCTCGATGAGGCCAACAGTCCCTCGTTCACGCGAGCGACCGGGGCCACGCTGGCGCGGTTCCAGGCCGGCATCGGAGTCGACCCGTTGATAGCGGGCACGTCGTCGACGGCGATCGGGCACAGCTGGGGTCTGGCGAACGTGACGGCGTCGGAGACGGCGGGGGCACGGTACGACCGGGTGATCTCGTTGGCCGGGGCGGGTATGGCTCCCGAGTGGCAACCGAACCCGGGGACGAGGTACGCCGACTTCTCCTACTACGACATCCTCATGCTCGCGCAGGAGACCGGCCAGGTGTGGAACGGCAACAACCCCCGCGCCCACGATGCGTTCGAGCACGGGGAGTACTTCGAGGGGCCCCGCCCGGCGACCTATATCTCACCGACACCGACGCACGAGGGACAGGGGTTCCCCCGTGTGTTCGTCATGACGGAGAACCACGGGCTCGTCGCGCAGGACGTGCCAGAGAACGAACCCCTGTTACAGGAGATGAACGAATGGATACTCCGTTGATCAAGAGGGTTAAGTGGCTTGCCGCTCTCGTCGTCGTGGTCATGGGTGCCTTGACCGGTTGCTCGGGACTGACTCCCGTCATGACGCTTGACGGTCAGGCTGTGCTGGACTGGCGGGAGGCTAAGGCGGAGACGCAGGCCAAAGAACGCGAGATCGTCGCGACTTTGGATAAGCAAGCAGTGGCGGAGGTGGAGCAGCGCGATACGGGTGTCTTGATGTCGTGTAGAGGAGAACGGATGTATTCGTGGGCCGGTGGGACCCGCGTCACCATGGCCGACTCGTCTCAAGCCCAACCGGCGATCGAGAAGCTCGCCGCACGCTGGGGCAGCGAGCCATCGCATTCCATCAAGACCAGAACCGACCTCGCCGGACATCTCGCGATAACCGTCTTGCCCGCCGAGGGCGGTAGTTATCTGGCAGGGCTCATTCGAGATGGAGAGCTCATTCAGTTCTATTGCTTCTCGCGCTGCTTCGAGTTGCCCGAGGGGACCTGGCCGGGCGGGTCGTTCTGAGCCGGTGTCGGGTGCCCTTATAGGGAAAGATGGACGCGGACATCCGACGGCCGAGCGAAGGGAGCGGGGTGTGACGCAGCACGACGGTGACACTGCCGACACGGTGGCGTCGCGACTCTCCGGGCGTGCGGACGAGCTCTGGCGGCGCCTCCGGCTCGATCGGCTCGCCGGCGGTCGCCAGGGCGACTACGTCGTGCGCAGCGATATGCGCCGTCATCCCGAGACGGTCCGTGCGTTCCAGGCGATCCGGCGCCTGCTCGTCGCCGAGACGATCGTCGGTGTCGCCGCCGTCGTCATCGCGATCGTGCTGAGCATCCGAGGTGAGACACCGCCGTGGGCCGTGTGGTTCCGTTCCACGGTCGTGCTGCTCATCACCCTGTCGCTCTACGTCTTCGCGTGGCGGGCACAGCTCGGCTACTACTGGGCGTTCTCGCGGCTGCGACTGTTCAGCCGAATCTTCCCGGTCGTGACGCTCGTCATCGCGTCGATCCCCGGGCTCTATCCGCTCTGGATGGTGGTCGAGCAGGTCGTCTTCTCCGCGCTGATGATCGGCATCGCAGTGCTGCTGTCGACGGCGCACCTGCGTGAGGTGTTCCCGAAGCCGGGCCCGCGCCTCCGGACGTGACGGCGCGAGCGAGCAGACGGCGCACCGCCGGCCGAGCAGGCTCGGCGACGACCGTCGATTAGCGAGGCGTGGCGGAGGCGACTACCGTTGATGCGGCACTGAACCGCACCCCGGAGGACTCATGGCATCGCGCGATCCGTTCGCCCCCGCCGTGATCGTCGAACCCGCCGAGGGCGTCGACGTGCGTCCCCGCCGCCGCGGCTGGGCCCTGGTGTGGTCGCGCCGCACCGTGCACTTCGGTGCCGTGTCGCCGACGCGCTGAGCCGCTCTCGACGTGAGGGGCGCTGCCCACCGGCACCGCGCCTCCTCGTGTCGTCGCGTCGTGCGCACACGTGTGCGCCCGCGCTGCGCGGCCTCCGGCGATCGATGGACCTGCACGCCCGCGACGCGTGCGACCGGTCATCGCCGTCATCGCTCTCTCGCTCCCGCCGAGGCCTGACTTCGTGCTCGCACGGACCTGCGCCCGGACCCGAAAGGAATCCCCGTGAAGAAGACCCTGCGCCTCGGCGCCCTCGCATTCGTCAGCACCGCCGCCCTCGCCCTCACCGCCTGCACGCCCGGCGGCCCGCCCGTCGCCGAGCTCGACAACGGAGACAAGGGGGAGATGACCATCGCCGTGTTCGCCGGCTGGCCCGAGGGCATCGCCGTCTCGCAGCTGTGGCGCGCCGTGCTCGAGGACGAGGGCTACGACGTGACGCTGACCGACGTGGACGTGGCTCCGGGATATCTCGGTGTCGCATCCGGCGACTACGCTGGTGATGGACGCGTGGCTGCCGAACACGCACGCCGCGTATCTCGACCGCTTCGGCGAGGACCTCACCGATCTCGGTGCCTGGTACACCGACGCCCGCAACACGATCGTCGTCAACGAGGACGCCCCGATCACGTCGCTCACCGAGCTCGCCGCGAACGCCAACCTTTTCGACGACACCATCGTCGGTCTCGAGCCCGGTGCCGGTCTGACGCAGATCACGGAGGATCAGGCGATCCCGACGTACGGGCTCGAGGGCATGGACTTCGTCACGTCGTCGACGGCCGCCTTGCTGACCGAGCTGAAGGCCGCTACGGACGCCGGCGAGAACGTCGTCGCGACCCTGGCCCGACCGCACTGGGCGTACGACGCGTATCCGATCCGCGACCTCGAGGACCCAGAAGGCGCGATGGGCCCCGCCGAGGAGATCCACACGATGGCCAGCCCAAGCTTCGACGAGGACTTCGCGACGGCGGGCTCGTGGCTGCGCGACTTCGAGCTGAGCGAGGACGACCTGTTGTCGCTCTGCAACGCGATGTTCAACGCCGACGGCGGGGCGGATAGCAACGACTACGAGCCGATCGTCCGCGCCTGGATGGACGAGCATGCGGACGTCGTCGAGGGGCTGACCTCCGCGTAGGCGGCGGGGAGGCACGGGCGGGGCGCGTCCCGGCACCTCGTTCTGATCAACGCGCCTCGATCTAGTGAGGTGCGTTGATCAGAACGAGGTGCGCGGCAACGCGCGTGCCCGGTGGCAAGCGCCCGGTGCGGCTACCGCCAGCGCCTCAGCGCGACCCGCTGCACGACGTTGAGGATCGTGTCGGTGAGCGTCCCGAGCAGGGCGAGCAGGATGATCGCGAGGAACATCCGGTCGACGCGCCCGTTGCCCTGCGACTCGGACAACAAGAAGCCGACGCCCATCGACGACGCGATCAGCTCGGCCGCCACGAGGAAGAGCCAGGCCTGGGCGAGCGCGAGCCGCAGCCCCGAGACGAGCGACGGCAGCACCGCCGGCAGCTGCACCTGCGCGAACAGGGCAACGCGGCCCAGGCCGTACGCGCGGCCGGCCTCGACGAGGTTCGCGTCGACGTGCCGCAGCGACCCCGCGACGGTCGTGAAGACGGGGAAGGCGGCGCCGATCGCGATGAGGGTGATCTTCGAGTCCTCGCCGATGCCGAGATACAGGATGAGCAGTGGCACCCAGGCGAGCGACGGAACGGCCCGCACGGCGGCGATCGATGGTGCCAGCAGCGCCTCGCCGAGACGCGACAACCCCACGACGGCACCGAGCACGAGCCCGACGGCCGAGCCGACGGCGAAGCCGATCAGCACGCGCTGCACCGAGATCGCGACGTACTGCCCGAGCCGGCCGCTCTCGGCGAGCTGGCCGGCGGCGTTCAGCACGTCGACCGGCGACGGGAGCCGGTAGGCCGGCGTGCCGCCGACGGTCGTCGCGATGATCCATGCGGCGAGCACCGCCAGGGGGATGAGCGCGCCGAGCAGCGCATAGCCGCGCGGGCGGGTGCGAGCCGGGGTGGACGAGGAGGCGCGGGGCGCGGTCGACCCGACCCGTGCCTCCTTCGCGGCGTCGCGCTGCACCGCCTGGCGTGCCTCGGCCTCGCGGGTGTCGCTGGTCACCAGGGAGTCGGTCACGACGGGTCGGCTGCCTTGGCGTAGGTGGCGTCGAAGAGCTGGTCGAGCGCGTCGTCGACCTGGCCCTGCGAGGCGACGTCGCCGGACTCGACCAGGATCGGCGCGACCTTCTTCAGGACGGCGGTCTGGTCGGCCCCGGGGACGGGGTCGATGTCGAAGTGGGTGCGCTCGAGCACGCTCGTCGCGACGGCGGGGTCGATGCCGGCGACTCCCGCGAGGATGGAGGCCGTCTCGTCCGGGTTCTTCTCGGCCCAGGCGCGAGCCTTCTCGTAGGCGTTCACGACGACCTGGGCGACGTCGGGTGACTTCGTCAGGAAGGACTCCGTCGCGTTCAAGAACCCGTACGTGTTGAAGTCGACGTTGCGGTACAGCAGCTTCGTGCCCGACTCGGCCTCGCTCGCGGCCATGATCGGGTCGAGTCCGGACCAGGCGTCGACGCTGCCGTTCTCGAGGGCGGTGCGGCCGTCGGCGTGCTGCAGGTTCTGGATGGTGACGTCCTTGACCGACACGTCGTTCGCGTCGAGCGCCTGGAGGAGGAAGAAGTACGGATCGGTACCCGAGGTCGCGGCGATCGTCTTGCCCTTGAGGTCGGCCACCGACGAGATGGGTGAGTCGCCCTTGACGACGAGTGCCGACCACTCGGGCTGCGAGTAGATGTCGATCGTCTTGATCGGCGACCCGTTCGAGCGGGCGAGCAGGGCGGCCGAGCCGGCGGTGGAGCCGACGTCGACGGCTCCGGCGCGGAGCAGCTCGTTGGCCTTGTTCGAGCCGGCCGACTGGGTCCAGTTCACGGTGACGTCGTCGCCGAGGGCGTCCTCGATGAAGTGCTGGTCCTTGACGATCAGGCTGAGCGGGTTGTAGGTCGCGAAGTCGATGTCGAGCGTGTCGGTCGACCAGCTGCCCGAGCTCGCGCCGCCGGCAGCGTCGGCCGGGGCGCCGGTGGCGTCCTCGCCGGCGACGCAGCCGGTCAGCATCAGGACGCTCGCCGCCGCGAGGGCGAGACCGCCGGCCCAGGAGGCGCGGGTGCGGGGGGAAGGCAGGGTGCGGTGGGTCATGCGGTCGTCTCCGTGCTGTCGGGGGCGGTGAGGGTAGGGGAGTCGGTGGCGCCGACGTGGCTGCGGTGCACGCCGAGCTCGTCGAGGAGTTGGAGGCGCAGGTCGGCCAGTGCGGCATCGTCGCGGTCGCGGGGGCGGACGCCGGGCACGGTGACGATGCGCTGGACGCTGCGCGCGCCTCCTTCGCTCGATTTCGAGAGGTCGGCGAGCAGAACGATGCGGTCGGCGAGGTAGAGGGCTTCGTCGACGTCGTGGGTGACGAGGACGACGGTGGTCGGTTCGCTGGCGTGGATGTCGAGCAGCAGGTCGTGCATGCGGAGGCGCGTGAGGGCGTCGAGGGCTCCGAACGGTTCGTCGAGCAGCAGCACCTTGGGGGAGCGGGCGAGGGCGCGGGCGAGGGAGGTGCGTTGGGCCATGCCTCCGGAGACCTCGCGGGGGCGGAGGTCGGCGGAGGCGGTGAGGCCCACGAGCTCGAGCAGCTCGGCGACGCGAGCCCGGCCGGCTGTCTTGTCGCGGGTGTCTCGGCTGCGTCGGGTGTCTCTGCTGCGGGGGAGGCCGAGCGAGATGTTCGAGCGGAGGGTGCGCCAGGGGAGGAGGCGCGGCTCCTGGAACGCGACGGCGCAGCGTTGGTCGGCGCTGCGGGCGTCGGTGCCGTCGATGAGGACGTGGCCGGTGTCGGGGGCGTCGAGTCCGGCGATCTGGCGGAGCAATGTCGATTTGCCGCAGCCGCTCGGGCCGAGGATCGCGATCACCTCGCCCGCCTCGATGTCGAGCTCGACGTCGTGCAGCACCTGGCGGCCGCTCGCCCCGCCGAAGCCGCGGCCCACCCGGCTCAGCCGGACGGGCAGGGCGCGGGAGGCGGTGGTCGACACGGAAGGCATGTCACGACGCTATGGGGATGCTGGGAAGGGTGCCAGGTGGGCGTAATGCGGGGTCACATGGTGTCTCGCCGCCTGTGCTGCTCGCGTGCCGTTGTCGCGGCTGGACCGACGTCTCCCGGCTGTCGCCCTCGACAGCCGAAGGTGGCACAAGCACCCCGCGACGTCCGCTATGATTGTCAGGTTGCCTCGGTCGGGGCAACACCAGGGCTTCTCACGAAGCTCTCGGGCTGTGGCGCAGCTTGGTAGCGCACTTGACTGGGGGTCAAGGGGTCGCAGGTTCAAATCCTGTCAGCCCGACCAAACGAAGAGACGGGCGCCCCCGGGCGGCCGTCTTTTCGTTTGCCCGGACTGATTCGGACGCGGAAGCTGTACGTGGGCCCACGCCGCAAAGGGGCCCCGGGCGACGCGTCAGCGGCGTTTGGGGTTGCGGTGGGGAGTCAAATCCTGTCAGCCCGACCAAACGAAAAATGGACGGTTGCCTTTGGCAGCCGTCCATTTTTCGTTGCCCGGACTGATTCGGACGCCAAGCTGCTCGTGGGCCTACGCCGCTAAGGGGCCCCGGGAGTCGCGAAGCGACTTTTGGGGTTGCGGTGGGGAGTCAAATCCTGTCAGCCCGACCAAACAAAAAGACGGTCGCCCCGGGCGGGCGTCTTTTCCTTTGCCTGGACTGATTCGGACGCGGAGGCTGCTCGTTGGGCCCACGCCGCCAAGGGTCCCGGGCGACGCGTCAGCGGCGTTCGGGGTTGCGGTAAAGAGTCAAATTCTGTGAGCCCAACTTAAAAAGCCCGGTGAAAAGCTGTGCGTGGACAAAGACCGACGCCCGGCGCGATGCACTAGCGACCCGGATGCGTGGACCGGGACTACGCGCGTCGGGAGACCAGAAGTTTGGGCTCGGAGGTAGACAACCCCGACTGACTCGGTTGCGGAAGCGCTAGCTGCAGCGTGGACTTACGGGATAGTCCGCGCTGTTGACTGCGCCACAGCTTCTTGCCATGACTTGCATACAACGCTCCTACGTGAGGCTCTCGAAGACCATCGTGGCTTGAATACGGTCTGCGCCACCAAGACCCTTGCTGCCGCTGCTGGCCGTGGTGATGGTGTGGAGTCGATACCCCTTTGCGGCCTGGTCATTGATCGCCTTTTCAAGCGAGGTCAGGTTGCCAGATCCTGTGCCAAGAAACTTTTCTTTAAGCACAACCTGAATCACTACGTACTGCATTCTGTTCTCCTTCATGTTGCGGTTGTCGTGATTAGAGTTCGGCGCGCGTGCCGACCCACAACCCATCCCGGGCTCGAGTCATCGCGACGTAGAGCTCCCGCCGGTCGAGGTCGCGCCGCTCGCGATCGGTCTCGGACACGGACGCAGGGGGAGCACCCGTTGCCAAGAGCGCGGGCTCGACACGGGCGAGAAGCACCTGCTTGAATTCGAGCCCCTTCGCCCGCTTGACGGTGCCGATCTTGACGGCATCCACGGGGCGTCCGTCGTATCGATCCAGAGGCATGACGGGAATGCCTGCGGCGACCAGCGCCTCCTTGGTCTTGTTGACCTGCCAATGGGTGGCCGCCAGTACGCCGACGTCGCCCCAGGACGTGCCGACGAGCTTCACGACGTCGCGTACACGCCACACGAGCGCGGCGTCGTGCGCTGGCCAAGAACTGAAGCGGTTCAGGGTGGGGGCGGGGCCACTGCGGGTGACGGTCTCGACACCATCTAGTCGCTGCCCCGAGCCCTCGATGTCGGTGTACTCATCGCCCGCCACGGCCCCGTTGGCGAACGCGAGGATCTCGGCGGTGTTGCGGTGGTTCACATCGAGGACGACGCCACGGCCGCTGAGCGAGATCCCCACCTCGGAGAGGGTGTAGCCGCCCGGGTAGATGGTCTGCTGGCCGTCCCCGATCAGGGTGAGCCCGTCGGGCCGATCGCCCACCAGGGAATGCAGGAGCGAGACCATGGCGCAGGTCAAGTCTTGCGCTTCGTCGACGATGACGGCCCCATAGCGCTCGAGTGGATTCGCTCGCAGGCTGTCGCGAGCCATGAGGATGACATCGGGGAAGTCGTGGGCGTTGCGCCGGCGCAATCCCTGTTCGTACCGCTCGAAGAGAGACCAGACGTCACGGCGCTGTTCGACCGTCAGCCGAAGCCGGCGACCGATGCGGGCGAGGTCGGCATATTGCTCGAAGGTCCGGATGCCCCGACCCTTGATGACATGGTCGATCTCCTCGCGCCAGTACCGGGAGGTGGTGCCCGACGCGTCGAGAGCCCCACCGCGCGTGCGCGCGTCCCAGGCCTCGGTGTACGCGGAGTCAGCCGCCTTCGTGTCGAGTCGGACCGCGCACCCGCGCTGGGCGAGCAGGTCGAGGGCGAAGCCGTAGATACCGCGGAAGTCGACCGAGTCCGTTGTGTCTGGCGCCAGGCGGCCCAGGAGCTTGTTCAGCACATCGGGCAAAGTACGAACGAATGTCGTGAAGAGGACGCGCGTGTTGCCGCTGCGCGCAAGATACGCAGCACGGTGCAGGCCGACGACCGTCTTGCCGGTGCCCGCCGACCCACGAATGCGAGCAGGACCGTTGAAGCTGCGGCGCACCAGCTTGGCTTGAGCCGGGTCGAGGAAGGACATCCACTCCTCGATGGGCGCAGCAAGGATGCTCTCCAAGAGAGCGGCGTCCACCTCGTCCGCCGTGGTGAGGTCGACATTCGCGAGCGGCTCGTCCACGCGTGACGCGATCGGCTCGGGCACCGTCACGTCGATTCCGACCGGTGCGCCGAGAACGGGGAAGTGATCGAGGACGCGACGCAGCACGAGTTCTACCTGCGCCGACGTCAACCTAGAACCGGGCGATGCGAGGTGACGGAGTGCGTCACGCTCACCGATGACGGTGACCGGGCCCACCGCCTCCTTGATTCCTTTCTGGCCAGCCAGCACCGCGACGGCGTGCACCTCCGTGGGCGCGAGGCCGACCTCGGCCAGGATGCTCTCCGTGTTGTAGGCGAGATCGGCCAGGGGTGCGAGGTCTTCGGTGACGTCTGCCTGCCCTCGGAAGATCCGTCCGCCGTCGAGCGACACCTCTCGCCACGCTTTCGTATCGACGATGTGCACCCCCGAGGGACCGACGACGATCAGGTCGACCTGCGCGCTGCGGCTACCGGGCCAGGCGCGGTCGGGCAGGAGGTGGTACCCCAGGGCGCTGAGGGGCGCGAGCTCGGAGGCCACACGCTTCTCCGTGACGCCTGCGACAGCAAAGCGGGCGGCTCGATCGCGAGCCAGAGCGGCTTCCCGCTCATGGGCCTCTGCGAGGGCTCGTTGTCGCCACGCCTCGTCTTCGGCGGACTTACCCGCTGCGGCCATGACTAATACGCCATCGTCGGGACGAGGGTCGCCAAGGCTTCTTCGCCCACGATCGGGATGCCGTACTGTCTCGCCTTCTGGGCCTTACCCGAGAGGCTGTCCGGATCGGCAGACACGAGCAGGGTGGTCTTCTTCGTGATGCCGGGCTTGACGACGAGACCCCTCGCCGTGAGCCGCTGCTCGATGACCTCCCGAGGTTCGGACATCTCGCCGGTCAAGACGACGAGATCGCCGGGCGCGAGTCGGGCAGCAGCGGGCGGGGGCGTTGCTTCGCGGGCAGCCAGCGCCTGGTCCGCTCGCGGGTCGAGCGCCGCCGTTCGGAGTTGCTGCTCGATGTCGAGCATGATGCCGACTGATTCGATATCGCTGCGCTCGCCGGCGGTCAGGATGCCGTCCGCCCACGCCGCGTCGACGAGGCCGTCGAAGTATTCGTGATGGAGCTCGGTGCGACGCGCGGGGCCCACACCGATTGCCTCGCCCAGGGCCCGGAGCTCGTCGGATTCGGAGACGGACAGGAACCCGTCCGACAGGGCGCGGTCGAGCATCGCGAGGTAATCGAGCTCTCGGCCGGATCCGGCGACGGGTCGGAGACGGTCGGTCGTGCGCTCGAGGAAGGACGTCGTGCCGGGCCCGCCGAAACGCGACATCGAGGAGGCGCGAGGCGAGTCAGCCCCGCCGGTTGCGCCCCGGCGTCGGGGAACCCAGGCCGTCGCCGACGTTGCTGCGCCCGCCGGCGGCCAGGCGGCCCTCGCCGCGTAGTCACCCCACTGGCCCCACCACGATGCCTGGTCGCGCCCGAGATCGAGATACGCGGCGAGCAGATGCGCCGTCGCGCGGGCATCGGCGAGGGCCTCGTGAGCGTCGACGAGCGGGATGTCGAAGGCAGCACAGCAGTCCGCGAGCTTTCGGCCCGAGCCAGGGAGGTACGTCGTCGCGAGCTTCATGGTGCAGAGGGCGCCCTCGTCAGCTATGGGCGAGACCATGCCCAATCGGGTGAGCTCGGCGCGGAGGAAGGTCGCCTCGAAGCGCGAATTATGAGCGACGAGGACGCGCCCCCGGAGGTGATCGATGAACTGGTCGGCGACGTCGGCGAAAGTCGGCCCGTCTTTCACATCGGCGCCCCGCAGCTGATGGATGTGGGTCGGTCCGAGGTCACGGCCCGGATTGACGACCGTCTCGAAGGAGTCCTCGATGGTGCCATCGGGAGCGACATGGACGATGCCGATCTCGATCACCCGGTGGTGATGCTGAGGTGACAGTCCAGTCGTCTCGAAGTCGATGACGGCGTAGCCGTTGTGTGCCATGTCGTTCCCCTACGTACTGACTGACCTTGCTCGCGGATACGCCCCTGACGGCGGTTCCATGAACCATGCTCACATGCGGTTGTGCCGGAACGGCAGGTTCTCAGCTACCCAGTTGTGGGGGCAGAAACGCTCTTGCTGATGCCGCTGAGGTGACCGGCGCCGTGTCCAAACGTGCGACTGCGGTCGCCTGGGTGGTCAGCGGCACCCGATGGTGTGTCGGCCCGCTTGCGCGAAACTTTAGTTCTGCTCTCGTTGAGTGCGAGCCCCTCTGGAACCGTCAGCGGCCCAGGAACACCGATTTAGCGGGGGACTGACTACCCGTTAGCGCTCGTCGGTGAGGAAGGAGACGGCGCTCTCGCTCACGATGGGAATGCCGTACTCACGCGCCCTGCGGGCTTTGCGTGAGAGGCTGTCGACGTCTGCAGCGACGAGCAGTGCTGTTCGTTTCGTCACGATGGGTTCGACGACGAATCCCGCGTGGATCAATAGTTCTTCGATGCGATCCCGGGGCTCCGCCATGACGCCGGTCAAAACGATGACGTCCCCGGGTGAGGCGCGGAAGCGCCGTTGAGCACCTGCACGCCTCGCGCCAGTCGCCGTTAAATCGACAACCGGGACATGGGCTTGTGAGCCATTTCTGGCGTCTCGTCGTTTAGCTTGAGTTGGTGCTGATCGAGCCGTGATGAGGTGACGCGCAATTTGCTCGACGATAGCCACTGGCTGCTCACCAAATCGCTCGCGTGCCTTGGGGATTAGCCACTCGAGCGCCTGTTCGGTCAGTGGTTTGTCGTCTTGCCTCCTGGTCGCGTGCGAACGGACGGCCTGTCTCTGCGGGGGTGCAATGCGCGGGGAGCCCTCTCGCCGCCGCGGCATCCATTCAGCCTGCGCGCGACGACTCGCCTTGGGCCAGACTGCGCTCTCCGCAAGGACCGCATAATCTCGCCACCACGCAGCATCATGGCGGCCCATGCGCCGGTACTCACCGAATAGCAATGCCGTTGCACGCGCATCAGCCAAGGCCTCGTGGGCATCTTCTAAAGGAATACCCAGCGCTGAACAGCAGGCAGCCAGTTTCGTGCCGCAGCCTGGAAGGTGGGTTCGGGCTAGCTTCATCGTGCAGATGGCGTGTGAGTCTTCAATAGGTGAGTCGATGCCGAGACGACCTAGTTCTGCACGGAGAAAGGTCGTCTCGAAGCGAGCGTTATGCGCCACGAGGACACGGCCTCGAAGGTGCTCGATGAGTTGGCCGGCAATCGCTTCGAAGGGCGGTGCGTCGTTCACGTCCGCACCACGAAGACCGTGCAAGTGAGTGGGGCCCAAATCGCGGCCCGGATTGATGACGGTCTCGAACTCGCGCTCGATAATGCCGTCTGGCGAGACGTGCACGAGCCCCACTTCGATAACACGGTGGTGATGCTGCGGCGAGAACCCGGTGGTCTCGAAGTCGATAACGGCGAAGCCCTTGGGCGCCATGCGTGCCCTTCAGTCGCTCTTCTGCCAGCGGCGGGCGCGTTCGGCCAGCTTGCTGGTGACTGCTACGGATACGGATTTCGCCCGATCCAACGTCTCGTCACCCAGCCGCCTGGCGGCGTCGACGCCGTCCTCGCCCCGGTCGATGGCCTTGTCGCGCATCTCGACGACTGCCGTGGCCCAGCGCTTAGCTTCCTGCATGTCGTGGGAGTTCTCGATGCCGAGGCCGTCCTGGAAGCGGGTGATCGCAGAACCGGCGTTGTTACTCGAGCGGACGATGGCAGCCGAGGCAATGGGGTGCAACAACACCTTCGACGTCGCAAGCCCGGCTGCTGCTTCGAGTCGATCCACCAGCAGTTCGGTTCGTTGCGTGATCACTTCGAGGCGTTTACTTCGAGCCGCCGCGAGGCCGACTCGGTGACGGTCGAGGTCATCTGGAGAAGCATCGAGGACACGATCGAGCTCAAGCACGGAAAGAGCATCTTGCAACTGGAAGCAGCGAGCCAAGACGGCGAACCACTCCTGGGCTTTCGACTCGACTTCGCGCGTCGCCTCCTCGAGTTCCGAGATCTTTTTCTTCTCGAGTTTGTCTGCGAGAGCGTCCAGTTGGCGGAGGGCATAGACCTGCGTGCGCGCGACAGTCGTCGACGTGGTGTGAACCTTCGACCACGTGATCTCGGACACCCGACCGACTTCACCGCGAATCGTCATGGCTCCGTCGATGACGAGGTCGACTCCGACCATGTCTGCCAGCACCGCGTCCTTTTGTGCCCGCAGGACATCGTCGACCTTCGCGTCGATCTCCGCGAGATAGTCGCTGATCTCATCCATCTGTTGTTGCATCGCGATCTGGGACATCAGGCCGGCGGCACCGGCCAACATGGCCGGGTTCGTCAAAGTGCCCACCCCACCGCGGCTGAACTGGATGAGGCCCTTGATCTTGCCGTTCTCCGTGAGGACACCACGGCTCAGGCCCTTGCCGGTGCCTTTCATGACGCCGTACTTGTTCATGGCCGCAGCGGACTCCTTGGTCAGCTTCACCCACCGGCCGGAGTTTTCCATGATCTTGGCACCAGCTTCGAGTGCCCCGGACGCGACGAGAGACGGCTTTACTCGCCCCAGGCCAAGGTCTCGCGACTGGAGCCCCTCGGCAGCGAGGAACCGGTCGACGGCGTCCGGTGGCCCCACGATGGCAATGCCTTCTCCGTCGCTGATCATTTCGATGTCGTCACTCATGTGGTGCCTCCGGGGCATCAACGCGGGCACCCTCGTGTGGGCGGTCGCGGGTCGGTTTGAGTTGACATTAGTTCACATGTGACTCGCGGCATGCTCGGGCGTCCCTCGCGATCTGTCATGATCGCCAAATGGACGAGACCGTCGGCGATTTGGGCCGTGCCGATACGCCCGAGACGACAGGAACGGTGGCCTTGCCTCGCGAATGGAATCGGGCGGAACTGAAACGGCTTGGCTTCACGGGTTTCGTATCACTCATCGGCATGGACCGATCCGTGCTGCCGCGTGAGCATGGGGTCTATGTCGTGCTCCACGAGAGTGGAGAGCGCCCACGGTTTCTCGCCACCAACGTCGTCACGAAGCGGCTGCCCTATGACCCCGCTCAACTCGAGAAGAAATGGCTAACGGGTCGTTCCGTCGTCTACATCGGCAAAGCCGAAGGGATTCGAGGACTGCACGCCAGAGTCGGTGCATTCAGTCGCCAAGCAGAAAACCACTCGGGTGGCCGAGCGCTGTGGCAGCTCGACTCCGCCGCTGACCTCCTGGTGGCGTGGTTGGAGACACCGGGAGTATCGGCACTGAAGGTCGAGCAGACGTACCTGCAGGCGTTCAAGGCTGAGCACGGCGGTTACCCGTTCGCGAACCGACGGGGCTGACGACAGCCGCGCTGACGACGACGCAGCGCATCGACGTCTCACGTCTCGACGTCAGCGTGCGAGGTGTTCGCCGATCTCTTCGAACGTGCGCTCCTGGTGAGCGATGCGACGCTGGCGCTCTTCCGGATCGGGGTGGAAGAGGGCTTGCCTCCCCGGATGAATCGTTGCGTGAACCGAGAAACGTTGGGTGATGCGGGGTCCGATCACGGCGGCCCGCCGCCAAGCTTTTTCTGCGTCCCGGCCCTGGAGGAGGACGACGTCGATTTCCGGTGTGAGTTCGAGTAGCTCAAGGAGAACCCGTGCCCCCGCCGTCGACTGCTCTGCGTTGGGGGCGGCGTCGATGTACCACGGGTACGCATTCCATGGCAGGACGGACCTGGCCGGGATGCCGTTGAGGTCGAAGAGTCGAGCCATCCGCTCGGCTGTCGGGTCGTCGTTCTCTACGCTGATGAATCCGGAGCCCGTGCCGAGCTGCGTCTTCGGGCCTGGATCGCGCAGGATGCTGATAACGCGTGCATCGACGCCACCGTGGTGAGGCGGCACGTAGGGAACCCAGCCGCGTCCGTCACGATCCTGGATGGTGTTCACGAAGTCGTTGATCGGCGCCACGTGCGGTGCGGTGAATGCTCCTGCGCTCTGCGCAGCATGAAACGCGGGGTCGGCCATCTGTCGAGGCATGCCGTGAACCTACCAAGGCGACGTGCATGACCGGGGCGACCCGCGCCTCCTAGGGGGTCATCGGGCGGAGGTCCGCGAGAGAACGCGACCAGGCGACCTCGCGGGCGAGCTGGCCGGTGGCGCGGAAGAGCTGAACCTGGTGGGTGTCGGGGAGGGCCGCGGCGAGGGCGTCGCGGTCGGCGGGGGAGAAGCCGAGCTTCTGCCAGAAGGGGCCGGAGCGGAGGGAGAAGAGCCAGGCGTGGCCGGCTCCGTTCGCCGCAGCGTCGGCCAGGGCGTGACGGGCGAGGCGAGAGCCGGCGCCGCGCGTGCGGACGTCCGGCGCGACGGCGACACTGCGGACGAGGGCGTGCGTGCCGTCGGCGCTGAGCTCGTAGCCGGTGCTACCGACGACCGTGCCGGCGGCGTCGCGGTCGACCCACAGCCGGAGGCGCGGCGACGGGGAGTCGAGACCGGCGAGCGTGAGGTCGGCGGCGGCGAGGAAGGCGCGGAGGTCGGCACGAGCGTCGACATCGGTCGGGGCGACGGGGACGAGGGGCATGACGCCATTCTTCCTGCGGGCGGCGATGCCGACAGTTGTCGACGCCGCCGCCCACACCGAGCAGGCCGTCGCGCGCCTCCTCGTCATCGCCCTGCTCTAGCTGACGAACATGCTCGCCCCTGGCCGGGCCTCAGGCTGCTGCACTGGTTTCACGCGGGGGCGTCTCCGCAATCGCCGGCTCGGGCGCGGGCGCCGCGCGGCCGGGAAGCAGCATCGAGACGCACGCGGCGACAGCCGTCATGCCGATCGCCCACCAGAACGCCTGCTGGAACGCGAGTGCCGGATCGCCCCCGGCCACGGCGCCCGCGAGCACCACCGCGAGGACGGCCGTGCCGAACGCTCCGCCCAGCTGCTGCGACAGGCGGGTGATCGTGCTCGCGTGCGGCATGTCCGGCTTGTCCAGGCCGACGAAGCCGACGGCCATGATGGGGATCATCACCGCTCCGAGACCGAACCCGCGGACCACGAGGACAGCGGAGATCCACCACACGCTGGTGCCTCCGTCGGCGAACGCGAACGGGACGGTGGCCAGCAGCACGACCGCAAAGCCGAGCACCGCGACGGTGCGCGCACCGATCCGATCGGTGAGACGGCCCGCCAGCGATCGGCTGAGCAGCGACCCGACACCCTGCGGGATGAGCAGCAGTCCCGCCCCGAGGGCATCCGTTCCGCGGAGGTCCTGGAACGACAGGGGGAGCAGCAGCATGCCACCGTAGAGCGCCGCCCCGAGCAGGAACATGAGCCCCGAGGCCGCCGCGAGCGGACGATGCGACAGGAGTCGCAGGTCGACGAGCGCCGTGTGCTTCCGCCGCCTCGCCCACAGGACGAACGCGATGAGCAGGGCGACGCCTGCGGCCAACGGGGCCCACGCGTCGAGTTGGGCGAAGCCGTCGTCACCGCCCGCGTTGCTGAGGCCGAAGAGCACCCCGACGACCGCGGGCGACAGCAGCGCGAGCCCCACCACATCGAGCTTCGCGGTGCCGACCGGACCGTCGGCGGGGATGAAGCGCCACGCCAGGATCAGCCCGGCGACGACGAACGGCACGTTGACCCAGAACAGCCAGGGCCAGTGGCCGGCGCCGAGGAGGAGCCCGCCGATGACCGGCCCGAGGATCGGGCCGAGCGCCGTGGGCAGCGAGGCGACGGCCATCACGCGACCGAGCGAGCGTCCGTTCGCCGCCTGCATGAGCAGGGTCGTCAGCAGCGGCATCATCGCACCGGCGCCCACGCCCTGGACGACGCGGAACGCGATGAGGCTGGGGGCGTCCCAGGCCAGGGAGCAGAGGACGCTACCGATCAGGAAGACGACGAGCGACGCCATCCAGAGACGCCGGCCTCCGATCCTGTTCTGTAGCCAACCAACCAGAGGGACCGTGACGCCCATCGCGAGCAGGTAGGCGGTGCTGACCCACTGGATGGTGTCGAGGCTTGCGTTCAGGTCGCCGGCGAGGGTGTGCAGGGCGACGCTCACGATCGTCGAGTCGAACAGCGGTGCCATCGCGCCGACGACCAGGGCGATGGCGAGTCGAGTGAGATTCTTGTCCATGACTTCCTTAGATACTCGTGCGTTTCTTATTGGCGCCACCGTACGACGACGGGATAAGATACGCAAGTGGATCTTGCAAAGACGCGCCGGCGAGGGGCGGAGCTCGACGAGGCGCTCCTCGACGCGGCCTGGGCCGAGCTCGAACAGGTCGGGTATCAGTCGTTCGGCTACGACGGGGTGGCTGCGCGGGCGGGGACGTCGAAACCGGTGCTCTATCGGCGTTGGCCGGCGAAGGTGGATCTCGTCCTGGCAGCCCTGCAACACGGCGGTCTCTTCACTCGCCGTGAGTTGGCCGATACAGGTGCGCTCCGTGACGACATCCTCGCCACCCTCCGCGACTTCAACGCGGCCCGCTCGGGCTTCATAGCCGCCATCAGTGTCTACATGGCCGGTATCTACGCCGACAGCGGCCTCTCGCCCGCCGAACTACGCACGCGCCTCCTCGTCGGGAGCTCGGACATCGGGCGACGCCTGCTCGAACGGGCGGCGGAGCGGGGCGAGATCCCGGTCCGCGACTGGCCGTCGGGTCTCGCGAACCTCCCGGCCGACCTCGTCCGTCACGACCTCGTCATGACCCTCAAGCCGATCCCTGAGGCGCGCATCCTCGAGATCGTGGACGACCTCTGGTTGCCTCTGGTTCGGTAGTCGCGTGCAACCGACTGCGAGGTGACGCGGCCGTCTTCCGCGTCGGGCACCGCGGGGGAGCTCAGGCGCTGGCGCGCCAGGTGATCTGGGTGGGCAAGATGAGGCTGCGCTCGAAGTCGGCGCCCGCGAGCTGGTCGAGCACCTGCTGCGCGGCCTCGCGACCGAGGCTCTCGGCCGGCTGGTGCACCGTCGACAGGGCCGGCGTGCAGCGGAGCGCCCACGAGCTGTCGTCGAAGCCGATCACCCCGATGTCGTCGGGCACGCGGACACCTCGCCGCTGGAGGACGTCCATGGCGCCGGCGGCCACCGCATCGGAGGCCGCGAAGAGACCGTCGATCGACGGCTCGCGGGCGAGCAGCTGCTCCATGCCCTCGGCCCCGGCGGCGTAGCTGTAGAACGGGTGCCGCACGACGAGGTCGGGGTCGAACGCATCGCCCAGCGCCGCCGTGAAACCGGCCAGTCGGTCGAGACCCGAGTCGCGGTCGAGACCGGACGCGAGCATGCCGATCCGTGTGCGGCCCGTCTCCCTCAACCTCGTCACGATGGCCTCGGCGGCCGCCTTGTTGTCGATGCCGATGTAGGGGATATCGGGCGCATCGGACGGATGGCCGACCATGGACGCGGGCAGGCGGAGCTCGGCGATGGCCGCCGAGATCGGGTCGCCGGTGCGGGCGGACAGGACGATCGCCCCGTCGACGAAACCGCCGCGCAGGTATTCGACGACCCGATCGCTGTCCCGCTGCGAGTCGATCATCAGGGTGACGAGCTGGTAGTCGGCACCCGAGAGCACGGCGTTCGTCCCGATCAGGATGTTGCCGATGTTGGGGTCGTCCAGCACGAGCGAGTGGGGCTCGTGGATGATCAGGGCGATCGCCCGCGAGCGCTGCGTCACGAGGTTCCGCGCTGCCGCGTTACGCACGTAGCCGACCTTGGCCACCGCCTCCTGCACGGCCTTGCGCGCCGTCTCGGAGACGTACGGCTCGTTGTTCAGCACCCTCGACACGGTGCCGCGCGAGATGCCCGCCTCCGCCGCGACGTCATGGATCGTGCTGCGGCGGCCCCCTGTTCGTCGACCGGCCATACGGTCACTGTAGTGGAGCCCGAACCGGCTGTGAGACGGTCTCGCCATTGCCGCGTTTGACATTCGGCCAGGAATCGACTTCACTCTGTGAACGTTCCCGGAAAGTCGCTCTCATCACGTTTGACGACGCTCTGTGAACGATCACAGATTTTATCTTGTGAACCTTCACAGACGAGGGCCGCCCGGTCGATCGTCGCGGAGGGACACCCGACGACGAAGCCGAGGCCCCGTGTTCACCCAGCTGCACCCGCAGACCCAGACGACCGCCCTGGGTCTCGGCACCGAGGGGCTCGTCTTCGGCTGCGACTACAACCCCGAGCAGTGGACCTACGACACCTGGGTCGAGGACGTCGCCCTGATGCGCGAGGCCGGTGTCAACCTCGTCGCGATCAACATCTTCGGCTGGTCGCACATCGAGCCGTCCCCGGGCCAGTACCGCTTCGACGACCTCGACACGATCATCGACCTGCTGCACTCGCAGGGCATCGGTGTGAACCTCGGCACCGGCACGGCGTCTCCGCCGCCGTGGCTGACGACCCGGTACCCGGAGGCGCTGCCCCAGGCCGCCGACGTAACGACGCGTTGGCCGGGCGGTCGCCAGGCCTACTGCCCGAGCTCGCCCGTGTTCCGCGACCTCGCGCTCCGGCTCGTCCGGGCCACGGCGGAGCGCTACGGCGATCACCCGGCCGTCCGGCTCTGGCATGTCTCGAACGAGCTCGGCTGCCACAACGCCCTCTGCTATTGCGACCAGTCGGCCGCGGCCTTCCGTCGCTGGCTCGAGAACCGCTACGGCGCCATCGAGTCCCTCAACGCCGCCTGGGGGACCGCCTTCTGGAGTCAGCGCTACTCGACCTGGTCCGAGATCCAGCCCCCGCGCACGACGCTCTCGTTCACTAACCCGATGCAGACGATCGACTTCCACCGCTTCAGCTCGGACGAACAGCTCGCCCAGTACCGGGCCGAGGCCGAGGTCGTCCGGCAGGCGAGCTCGATCCCGGTGACGACCAACTTCATGGTCACGGCCCACATCGAGAACCTCGACTACTGGAGCTGGGCCGACGACATGGACGTCATCGCCAACGACCACTACCTGGACCACCGTCTGGATCGCCCTCACGTCGAGTTGTCCCTGGCCGCCGACACCACCCGAGGCCTCGCACAGGGGGAGCCGTGGCTGCTCATGGAGCACTCGACGAGCGCCGTCAACTGGCAGCCGCGCAACCTCGCCAAGAAGCCGGGCGAGATGGTCCGCAACACCCTTACCCACATCGCTCGCGGTGCCGACGGCGTCTGCTTCTTCCAGTGGCGCGCCTCCGTGAAGGGCTCCGAGAAGTTCCACTCGGCGCTGATGCCGCACGCCGGCACGCAGTCGCGGGTGTGGGACGAGTCGGTCCGCCTCGGCGCGCTCGTCGGCCGGCTCGGCGAGCTGAAGGGGTCCCGGATCGTCGCGGACGTGGCCCTCGTCTTCAGCTGGGAGAACCGGTGGGCGGCCGACCTCGACGCTCACCCCACCTCCGACTTCTCGTACCTCGACCAGGTGCACCGGCTCTACGGCGCCCTCTGGGACCTCGGCATCACGGTGGACGTCGTCGCCCCCGGTGCTCCGCTCGACGGGTACTCGCTCGTGGTCGTGCCGAGCCTCTACCTCGTCCGCGATTCCGAAGCCGAGGTCGTCGACTCCTTCGTCGCGCAGGGCGGCACCGCCCTGGTCACGTTCTTCAGCGGCATCGTCGACGAGACCGACGGCGTCCGCCCGGGCGGCTACCCGGGCGCCTTCCGCCGGATGCTCGGCGTGCGCGCCGACGAGTTCTCGCCTCTCGCGGAGGGGCGCGTCGTCGCCCTGTCCGACGGCTCGACGGGCTCGCTCTGGTCCGAGCCGCTCGAGCTGCACGGTGCCGAGACCGTCACGAGCTACGCCGACGGCCCGCTCGCCGGCCACCCCGCGGTGACGACGAACCGCCACGGGCAAGGGCACGCCTGGTACGTCTCCACCGTCCTGGAGCCCGCCTCGCTCGCGACCCTCGTCGACAGCGTCGCGACGTCCGCCGGCGTCACGCGGTCGCGCCGGGTCGACCCCGCGCACGACACGACGACCGACTCAGGGACCGGGCACGACGTCGAGATCGTGCGCCGCACCTCCGGCGATCAGGACTGGGTCTTCGTGCTCAACCACACGGACGAGGCGATCGCCCACGACATCGAGGGCTACGACCTCGTCACCGAGACGGCCCTGAGCGGCCGCGTCGAGCTCGCCGCGGGCGGCACCCACGTCATCCGTCAGAACAGGAAGGCATCATGACTGTCATCGCACCCCGCCGGCGTCGGGCGGCGGCCTCGCCGTCCGAGCCGAAGCCCCGAGGCGGGTTCCGCTACCGCAAGGCGATCGCCATCTTCGTCCTGCCGTTCGGCCTGCTCTTCACCGCCTTCTACCTCGTCCCGATCATCTACGCGCTGTTCCAGTCCCTGCTCAAGATCCAGCGACAGGGCACCTTCGGGGCGCCGACCGAGGTCTTCGGCGGGCTGAGCCAGTACGTGCTGGTGTTCCAGGACACCGAGTTCTGGTCGTCGATCTTCCGCGTCCTGCTGTTCGGCGTCGTCCAGGTCCCCGTCATGCTCGGGATGGCGCTGCTCTTCGCGCTGCTGCTCGACTCGCCGCTGCTGCGGGGCAAGCGGTTCTTCCGACTCGCCTTCTTCGCGCCCTACGCCGTGCCCGGTGTGATCGCCGCCATCATGTGGGGCTACCTCTACTCGCCGCGCCTCTCGCCGTTCACGTTCGTGACGGGCAACGTCGACCTGCTCGGCGGCAGCGGAATCCTCTGGTCGATCGCCAACGTCGTGACCTGGGTCTACGTCGGCTACAACATGCTGATCATCTACTCGTCGCTCTTGGCCATCCCGACCGAGATCTACGAGGCCGCCCGCCTCGACGGGGCGTCGCAGTGGCGCATCGCGGTGTCGATCAAGATCCCGCTCGTCGTCCCCGCCCTGATCCTGACGGCCGTCTTCTCCGTCATCGGCACCCTGCAGCTGCTCACCGAGCCCCTCGTCTTCCGTCAGTTCACGTCGACCATCTCGTCGACGTTCACGCCCAACATGCTCGTGTACTCGACGTCGTCGGTGCCGAACTTCAACCTCGCGGCCGCGTTCAGCGTCGTGCTCGCGGTAGCCACGTTCATCCTGTCGATCGGGTTCCTCCGCTTGACCCAGAGGAAGGCCGACCAGTGAGCGTCGACACCCCCGTCCGCCCCGCCGCCGCGTTCGACGACGCGACGACCCCTCGCCCGCAGCGCGGGCGCGGCCCCCGCGAGAGCATGCTGTCGCGCTCCGCCGCCATGCTGATCATGGGCGTCTTCACGCTGTACTTCTTGATCCCGATCTTCTGGCTGCTGGTGTCGTCGACCAAGACGCTCGGCAACTTCAACAGCACGGCCGCCCTCTGGTTCACGCCCACCTCGCTGCAGGACGGCCTGACGAACCTCGGCAACCTGTTCACGTACGACGACGGCGTCTTCCCGCGGTGGATGCTCAACAGCATCGTCTACGCCGGCGTCGCCGGCGCGATCGGGACGGTGCTCGCCGCGATGTGCGGCTACGCCCTCGCGAAGTACAAGTTCTGGGGTCGAGAGGCGTTGTTCAACGTCTTCCTCGGCGGGGTGCTCGTCCCCGCGACGGCCCTGGCGCTGCCCCTCTTCCTGATCTTCAGCAAGGTGCAGCTGACGGACTCGTTCTGGGCCGTCTTCCTGCCGAGCATCGTGAGCCCGTTCGGCGTCTACCTGAGCCGCATCTACGCCGCGTCCAGCGTGCCGGACGAGATCATCGAAGCCGCACGCATCGACGGGTCGAGTGAGATCCGCACCTTCTTCACGGTCGCCGTCCGACTCATGTCGCCGGCCCTCGTCACGGTGTTCCTGTTCCAGTTCGTCGCGATCTGGAACAACTTCTTCCTGCCGCTCGTGATGCTCCGCACCCAGTCGCTCTTCCCGGTCACGCTCGGCCTCTACACGTGGAACTCGAACGTGAGCCAGTACCCCGAGCTCCGCACGCTCGTGCTCGTCGGCGCATTCGTCTCGATCATCCCCCTGCTCATCGCGTTCCTGAGCCTGCAGAGGTTCTGGCGCAGCGGACTCGGCGCCGGCGGTCTCAAGTAGACCCGCGCCTCCTCGTCCCCCCTTCGACCTACCGACCGCACCACCCCGTTCCAAGGCAACAACGTCGTTCCCTCGCGCCGGGTCGCCCCGACCCGCGCAGCACCCCGATTGGAAATCACATGAAGAAAACGAAACTGGTCACCGTCGCGGCGGCCGCCCTCGCGACGACCATCGCGCTCGCCGGCTGCAGCGCCGGCTCGGGCGGATCGGACTCCGCGAGCAGCGCCTCCTGCACCCCCTCGTCCGACAAGGTGACGCTGAACTTCACCACGTGGGTGCCCAACATGGACAAGGTGGTGGACGTCTGGAACAAGGCGAACCCCGACATCCAGGTCAAGGTGTCGATCGTCCCGAACGGCAACAGCGGCACGTACAAGAACTTCTTCAACCAGCTCAAGGCCGGCAACGCGCCCGACATCGGACAGGTCGAGTACGACACGCTGCCCGCGTTCCGGGTCCAGGACGGGCTCGCGAACATCGCTGCGTGCCCCGGCATCTCGGACGCGAAGGCCGACTTCTCCGACGGCCTGTGGAACCAGGTGACCTTCGGCGAGTCGGACGCCGTCTACGCCCTGCCCCAGGACTCCGGCCCCATGGCCCTCTACTACCGCAAGGACCTCTTCGAGCAGGCCGGCATCCCCGTGCCCACGACGTGGGCCGAGTACGCGGCGGCCGCCGAGAAGATCAAGGGCCTCGGCGGCAACATCACGAACTTCGCCAAGGGCGACGTCAACCAGTTCGCAGGTCTCGTCTCGCAGGCCGGCGGACAGTGGTTCTCGACGAAGGACGGCACCTGGGACGTCGACCTGACCTCGTCGGCCTCGACCAAGGTCGCCGACTACTGGCAGGACCTCATCTCGAAGGGCCTCGTCAACACCCTGCCGAGCTTCTCCGACGAGTGGAACAACGCCTACGACACCGGCCAGGACTGGACCTGGGTCTCCGCCGTCTGGGGCGCCAACACGATCTCGAGCGGCGCGCCGACCACGAGCGGCAAGTGGGCCGTGGCCCCGATGCCGCAGTGGAACGCCGGTGAGACGGCGGCCGCGGCGTGGGGCGGCTCGTCGAGCGTCGTCTTCAAGGGCAGCAAGCACCCCGCCGAGGCGGCGAAGTTCCTCACCTGGCTGAACACCGACAAGACGGCCCTCGCCGACCTCAACAAGGAGGCCAACCTGTACCCGGCCTCGACCACCGGCGCCGACCTGCCCGCGCTCACCGAGGGCGTCGAGTTCTACGGCAACCAGGCGATCTACAAGGAGTTCGCCACGGCGGCCCAGAACATCAAGCCCTTCACCTGGGGCCCGACCATGACGCAGACCTACAGCGACGTCTCGGACGGCTTCGGCTCCGCCACGACGGGCTCGGGCACGCTCGCCTCGGCGCTCGCCGACGGCCAGACGAAGACGATCGCCGCCCTCAAGGCGCAGTCGATCCCCGTCAAGTAGCCCCCTCCCGCCGAACGCAGCAGCAACGGCCGCAGCCGAGACGATCCGTCTCGGCTGCGGTGCGTTCGGCCGGTATCCGATCGTCGTCGAAAGAATGGCCCCATGACCGAGAACACCGTCGTCCACCTCCGTGCCGGGGGGACCAGCGTCGTCGTCGACCTCCGCGGCGACCGCGTGCCCACGATCGTGCACTGGGGTGCCGACCTCGGCGACGTCGGAGCCTCCGCGCTGACGTCGCTCGCGAGGGCTGCCCGACCCCAGCGTGTCTCGGGCGGACTCGACGAGCCGACCCGTGCCTCCGTCGTTCCGCTCGAATCCGACGGGTGGCAGTACGAGCCGGGGCTCTCCGGTTCGCGGGCGGGCGGCGTCGGGTTCAGCCCGGCGCTGCGAATCGTCGAGTACACGACCGACGCACGCCGCCTCGTCGTGACCGCCCAGGACGAGGAGGCGGGGCTCACGCTGACGACGGAGCTCGCGCTGGGCGCCAGCGGGCTCCTGCGTCAGCGGCTCTCGGTGCGCAACGACCTCGACACGGACTACGTCGTGGCCGGACTGCACGCGACCTTCCCCGTGCCGGCCACCGCACGGGAGCTGCTCGACACCACGGGACGCCACCTCAAGGAGCGCTCGCCGCAGCGACAGCCGTTCACGGTCGGCGAGCACGTCCGCTCGAGCCGCCGCGGTCGCCCGGGCGCCGACGCCACGCTGCTGCTGTTCGCCGGCGAGACCGGCTTCGGGTTCCGGTCGGGCACGGTGCACGGCGTCCACGCCGCCTGGAGCGGCAACAACCGACTCGCCGCCGTGCGGACCTCGACGGCCGACGCCGTCCTGCTCGCCGGTGAGCTGCTGCAGCCCGGGGAGGGCTTGCTCACGCCGGGGCAGAGCTACACGACGCCGTGGCTGGTCGGCACGTGGGGCGAGGGCCTCGACGAGGCGGCGGCCCGCATCCACGACGACCTGCGGGCGCGACCCCGGCACCCCTCGTCGGCGCGACCGGTGACGCTCAACACGTGGGAGGCCGTCTACTTCGACCACGACCTCGACCGGCTCAGCGCCCTCGCGGTACGGGCGGCCGACGTCGGCGTGGAGCGGTTCGTGCTCGACGACGGCTGGTTCCGGCACCGTCGCGACGACACGGCCGGCCTCGGCGACTGGTTCGTCGACGAGGGGGTCTGGCCGGACGGTCTGACACCCCTGATCGAGCGGGTGCGCGCGCTCGGCCTCGAGTTCGGGCTCTGGGTCGAGCCCGAGATGGTCAACCTCGACAGCGACCTCGCCCGGGCACACCCCGAGTGGATACTGCACCCCGACCCCCGCTGGCCCGTGTCGGGTCGCCAGCAACACGTGCTCGACCTGGGGCACCCCGACGCGTTCGCGTATCTGCTCGACCGCCTCGACGCCCTGCTCACCGAGAACGACATCGCCTATCTGAAGTGGGATCACAACCGCGACCTGCTCGAGGCGGCCCATGCCGCGAGCGGTCGACCCGCCGTGCACGACACGACCGTCGCGCTCTACGCCCTGCTGGACGAGCTGCGCCGGCGCCACCCCGGCGTCGAGATCGAGAGCTGCGCCTCGGGCGGCGGCCGCGTCGACCTCGGCATCCTCGACCGGACCGAGCGCATCTGGGTCAGCGACTGCATCGACCCGCTCGAGCGACTCGACAACCAGGCGTACACGAACCTGCTCGTCCCGGTCGAGATGATGGGTCAGCACGTGGGCGCCGAGCGATCGCACTCGACCGGGCGCACCGCGCCGCTCGCGTTCCAGGCGGCCGTGGCGCTGTTCGGCCACTTCGGCATCGAGACGGATCTGACGCGACTCGACGACGACGCCCTGGCCGAGCTGACGTCCTGGGTCGCGCTGCACAAGCAGCACCGGGCACTGTTCCACACCGGTCGATCGGTCCACGCCGACCCGATCGACCCGAGCGTGGACGTCCGCGGGGTCGTCGCCGCGGACTCCTCGTCCGCGGTCTACGTGCTGACCCAGCGCACGGCGAGCGTGACCCTGCCGGTCGGGCGCGTCACCCTGCCCGGGCTCGACGCGTCGACGGTCTACGACGTGCGCATCCTGCCGCCGGCCGATCTGGCGGGCCCCGGACAGTCGCGCCTGCCGTGGGCCGAGGGCGTGACCCTGACCGGTCGGATGCTCGATGTCGTCGGTCTCGAGATGCCGGTGCTGTACCCGGGCAGCGCCGTCGTGCTCGAGGTGACGTCCGTCAGCGACTGACGCCGCGCCTCCTGGTCCGCTGCCGTGTTCGCCGGCTGGTTCGTCTCTTCGCGCGCGCGACGACCAGGGTCGTCAGCGCTGCGGTCGTCACCGACACGGCCGCGATGTGCACACCGGTGGGCAACGGTCCGGAGTCGTCCCACCACGCCGTGACGAGCGCCCAGGCGGTCGTGACGAGCGCCGTCAGGATGACGACGGCGGCGACGGGTCCGAGGAGGCGCGGCGCACGTCGGCCACGGAGCAGCCGGTCGGGCAGACCGGCCAGCGCCCCGGCCGCCGCACCGAAGAGCGCCGTCGCGATCGCCCCGACGAGCATCCCGGGGAACATCACGGCGACGAACATCAGGGACGCCGCCGACCTC
The DNA here is from genome assembly GCF_049601585.1 of Frigoribacterium sp. 2-23. Classification (GTDB taxonomy): domain Bacteria; phylum Actinomycetota; class Actinomycetes; order Actinomycetales; family Microbacteriaceae; genus Frigoribacterium. The sequence continues at coordinate 1,294,695 of NZ_CP187126.1, forward strand.
GTGGCGATCGCGCCCACGATGGTCCAGACGGTGGGGACGAGCACGACCGCCGCCCCACCGGCGAGCGCCGTCGACATCGGCAGGACCGACAGCAGCGTGGCCGGGGGAGTGGCCGACCCGACGGGTATCGGGACGGGACGGGCCGCGGTGCGAGAGGAGCTCATCCCCCCACGGTAGGCAGGGGCGCCCGGGCCTTCATCCGCCTCCGGGACTCATGGCCTCCCTCGGAGGATGCAGAACGTGGCCCCGCGTGTAACGACTGGGTAAATGCTGCGGCCCGTGCAGGGGGCGCCCCGCACCCCGCCCGATCCCTAGAGACACGGCGATGCGGCGGCCTCCGCGGGTGGGTCGACCCGTGCCTCCGGTGTTCGGATGAACTAGCCATGTGCGCCGATGTCACTTATCGTTCACCGGAACGATAAACGGAAGGCCATCCCCGCATGACACCGATCGTCCCCGACTCGGGCCCGCCCCGCAGCCCGTCCCGCCGCACGGTGCTGGCCGGCGCGGCCGGCCTCGCCGGCCTGGGCCTGCTGACCCTCGCCGGGTGCACTCCCGCGCGCAGCACGCCGACCATCCCCGAGGTCGCCGCCACGGGCACCGCCGCCCGCGGTGGCCGCCTGCGCATCGCCCGCCCGGCCGCCAGCGCCGCCGAGACCCTCGACTCCGCGAGCTCGCTCTCGGCCTACGAATACCTCGGCGCCCTCTACAACCGCCTCGTCAAGCTCGACGACAAGGGCGTCACCGTGCCCGACCTCGCCTCGGACTGGTCGGCCAACGCCGACGGGACGGTGTGGACGTTCCGGCTGCGCGACGGCGTGCGGTTCCACGACGGACGCCGCTTCACCGCCGCCGATGCGATCTACTCGATCGACCACATCCTCGACCCCGACACCGCGTCGCCCCAGGGCGAGGTGCTGGCCGCCATGATCGGCCCCGGCGGCATGAGCGCCCCCGATCCGCTCACGTTGCGCATCGACCTGCTCACCCCGAACGCCGAGTTCCCGTCGCTGCTGACGGCGTACCAGTGCTACGTCATCCCCGAGGGCAGCGCCGACCCGGGTCAGGGCGGTGGCATCGGGCGCACGGGCATCGGGACGGGGCCGTTCCGGCTCAGCAGCTTCGAGCCCGCCGGCACCGGCAGCGTCGAGGCCTTCGACGACCACTTCGCCGGACGCCCGGTGCTCGACGGCATCGACTTCTATTCGATCCAGGACACGACGGCCCGCGTCAACGCCCTGCTCGCCGGTCAGATCGACCTGATCAGCCAGACCAACCTCGACTTCGCGACCGCGCAGGTCGTGAGCGCGTCGAGCAGCGCCACCGTCGCCCGCGCGCCCGACGCGCAGTGGTACACGATCCCGATGCTCGCCACGAGCGCCGAGTTCAGCGACCCGCTCGTGCGCCAGGCGATGAAGCTCGCCTACGACCCGACGGCCATCGTCGCCACCGCGCTGCAGGGCACCGGGTCGCCGGGCTGGGACAACCCCGTGCCGCCATCGCAGGCGGTCTGGCTCGACGACCAGCGCGAGTACGACCCCGACAAGGCGCGCGCCCTGCTCGCCCAGGCCGGGCGCGAGGGCCTCCGCACCGAGATCTACACGTCGAGCTACGAGTCGGTCTTCACCCCCATGGCCGTCGCCTACCGCGACGCGCTCAAGGACGCGGGCATCGACCTGACGGTGCGCAACGCGTCGTCCGACTCGTACTACACGCAGATCTGGATGCAGAAGCCGCTCATGGTGAGCTACTGGTTCACGGGCCGCCCGATCGACCAGCTGCTGAACCAGATCTTCCGGACCGGCTCGTCGTACAACGAGAGCGCCTGGTCGAACCTCACCTTCGACGGACTGCTCGACGACGCCCGCGCCGAGATGAACGACGACAAGCGTCGCACGCTGTACCAGGACGCCCAGCGCATCGTCGTCGAGGACTCGGCCGACATGACCCCGATGTTCGGCGACCGCCTCGTCGGCCTCTCGCGCCAGGTCGTCAACTACCGCGAGTACGGCTTCGAGTTCGACTACCTCCAGATCGGACTGCGCGCATGAGCACGACGGACGGCACCCCCACGAACGGCACGCCCGCCTCGGCCGGCGCACCCGCTCACGCCGGCACACCCGCGCCCGCGCCCGCCGGCACCTCGGCACCCGCGGGCACGACCGCGCCGACGCTGCGGTCGCCCGCCGAGCGCGGCCGCGCCGCCACGCGCGCCCTGGACCGCGATCTGCCGGGGGCCGGGCCGTCCGGTGCCTCGCCGACCCGCGCCTCCTCGGCTCTCGGCGGCACGCTCGTCGTCGTCGCGCGTCGCGTCGGCACGGCGCTGCTGACGGTGCTGCTCGCCTCGTTCTTCGTGTTCTTCGCGGTGCAGGCGCTACCCGGCGACGTCGCCCAGCAGCTGCTGGGCCAGGACGCCACGCCGGAGGCGCTGGAGACGCTCCGAGGGACGCTCGGCCTCGACCAGAACGTCTGGGTGCGCTACGGCCAGTGGCTGCTCGGAGCGAGTCACGGCGACTTCGGTGTCTCACTCGTCAGCGGCGCCCCCGTCGGGCCCGACCTGCTGATCGCGTTCCGCAACAGCATGCTGATCGCGTTGCCCGCGATGATCGTCGGCGTCACCCTGTCGCTGACCCTGGGCGTCATCGCCGGTGTGCGTCGCGGTCGCCCGAGCGATCACGCGATCTCGCTGATCAGCCTCGTCGTGATGAGCGTGCCCGAGTTCATGGTGGCGACGATCCTCGTGCTGCTGTTCGCGATCGCGATCCCCGTCTTCCCGGCCGTGGTGCTGCGCGGCGACAGCGCGACGGTGGCCGAGCTGCTGCCGAGCATCTGGTTGCCGGTCATCGTGCTGACCCTCGCCATGGCCGCGTACATCGTGCGGACGGCGCGCTCGTCGACCATCGACGTGATGGCGAGCGAGTTCGTCACGACGGCCGAGCTGAAGGGGCTGTCGACGCGGCAGGTCGTGTGGCGTCACGCCGTGCCGAGCGCGCTGCTGCCGACGCTCAACGTCGTGGCGCTCAACGTCGCCTGGCTGCTCGGGGGCGTCGTGGTCGTCGAGAACGTCTTCAACTACCCGGGCATGGGCAAGCTCATGCTCGAGTCGGTGTTCAACCGCGACCTGCCCACGATCCAGGCGATCGCCGTCGTCAGCGCGCTCGTCTACGTCGTCTGCAACCTCGCCGCCGACCTCATCGCCCTCGCGCTCGACCCGAGACTGCGCACCCGACGGAAGGCCCGCTCATGAGCACGACGGACACGGGGCACGGCGGCCGGCCCGGCACCGACCACGAGGAGGCACGGGTCGCCTCGCCCGGGCAGCCCGCGGGCCCGCAGACCCCGGGCGGCTGGCCGCGGCGACTGCGCACCGCGGCGACGGGCCTGACCAGCGGTCTCAGCGCCTCCTCGGCCCTCAGCATCGGGCTCGGCCTCATCGCGCTGCACATCGTGCTGGCGCTGCTCGCCCCCGTCATCTCGGGTCACGACCCGGTCGCCACCGATTCGACCGCGGCCCTCACCGGGTCGAGCTGGGCGCACTGGCTCGGCACCGACCAGTACGGCCGCGACATCCTGTCGCGCACCCTCAACGGCGGTCGCTACGCCCTCGTCGTGACGTTCTTGGCGACGACGATCGCGGTCGGCATCGGCACGGTGCTCGGTTGCGTCACGGCGTACGCCGACAACTGGTTCGACGAGGTCGTCATGCGCATCGTCGACGCGCTGCTCAGCGTGCCGTCGATCCTGGCGCTGCTCGTCGTCGTGACCGTGTTCGACTCGGGGCTCTGGGTGATCGTGCTCGCCGTCACCGTGATCTACGCGCCGGCCGTCACCCGCGTCGTGCGCGGAGCCGCGCGCACCGTCATCACGCAGGACTACGTCACGGCCGCCCGCGCCCGCGGCGAGAAGTCGCTCAGCATCGTCTTCCGCGAGATCCTGCCGAACGTGACCGACGTGGTGCTCGTCGAGTACGCGATGCGCGCCTCCTGGATCGTCCTGCTCATCTCGACGCTGTCGTTCCTGGGCTTCGGGGCCAATCCGCCGACGCCCGACTGGGGGCTCATGGTGCAGGAGAACCGCACCGCCCTCACCGTCGTGCCGATGGCGACGCTCGCGCCCGTCATCGCGCTCGCCACGCTCGTGATCGGCCTCAACCTCAGCGCGGACGGACTCAGCAAGTCGCTGGGCGTCGACCGCGCGCAGAAAGGGGCGGCCTCGTGAGCGCTCGTCTGGACACCGAAGGAGGCGCGGGTCGTGTCGTCGACGACACCGCCGGTGACATCGTGGTGCGGATCGACGACCTGTCGATCTCGTATTCGGCCGGTCGACGGGAGGTGCCCGTCGTGCGAGGTGTCAGCCTCTCGGTGCGCGCCGGTCGGGCCCTCGGCCTCGTCGGCGAGAGCGGCAGCGGCAAGTCGACCGTCGCCCGGACGCTGCTCGCTCACCTGCGGCGCGGCTCCCGCATCGTCGGCGGCAGCGTGCACGTGGCCGGCGACGACGTCTTCGCGCTCGACGAGCGCGCGACCCGGGCTCTGCGCGGTGGCACGGCGGCCCTCGTCGCCCAGAACGCCGGGCAGGCGCTCACCCCGTCGATGCGCGTCGGTCGACAACTGCGGGAAGCCCTCGAGAGCCACGGACTGCCGGGCGGACACGAGCGCGTGCTGGAGCTGATCCGGCACGTGCGGCTGCCCGACCCCGAGACCATCGTCCGTCGCTACCCGCACCAGTTGTCGGGCGGCCAGCAGCAGCGCATCGCGATCGCCATGGCCATCGCCGCGAAACCGAAGCTGCTCGTGCTCGACGAACCGACCACCGCCCTCGACGTCGTCACGCAGTCGGCGGTGCTCGAACTGATCCGCGACCTCGCCGTCGAGCTCGGGATGGCCATCGTGTTGGTGAGCCACGACATGGGTGTCGTCTCGACCATGGCCGACGACATCGCCGTCATGCACGACGGACGCATCGTCGAGTACGCGACGACCGAGCGGCTCTTCGCCGCCCCGGAGCACGAGTACACCCGCGAGCTGCTCGCGAGCATCCCGCGGGTGCGGGTCGAGGGGTCCGCCGGGGAGTCCGACGCCGGTGTCACCGCGTCGACTCTCGTGGACTCGCCTTCCGTGTCACCGCCCGAGCCGGCCCCGATCGTGTCCGCGCACGACCTCGTCGTCCGCTACGGCCGAGGGCTGCCCGCCGCCGTCGACGGCATCTCGTTCGACATCGCTCCGCGCGAGACCCTCGCCGTGGTGGGGGAGTCGGGCAGCGGCAAGTCCACGCTGGCCACGGCGCTCGCCGGGCTGATCCCCGCCGAGTCGGGCACGTTCGCGTTCACCGGCTCCGACGGCGTCACGAGCGATCTGACCCGCCCGGTCGCCGGGCGGACGGCGGCCCTGCGGCGGTCGATCCAGCTCGTGTTCCAGAACGCGGACACATCGCTCAACCCCCGCCGCACGGTCGGCGCGGCCATCGCCCGGCCGCTGAAGTTGTTCACGGGGTCGTCGTCGCCGCAGCGCGTCGCCGAGCTGCTGGTCGAGGTCGGACTGCCGCCGGAGTTCGCGTCGCGCCTGCCGGCCCAGCTCTCGGGCGGGCAACGCCAGCGGGTCGGCATCGCCCGCGCGCTGGCCGCGGGACCCGATCTGATCATCGCCGACGAGATCACGACCGCGCTCGACGTCCGCGTGCAGGCCGACGTGCTCGACCTGCTCACCGGACTCCGCGACGAGAAGGGGCTGAGCTGCCTCTTCATCAGCCACGACCTCGCCGTCGTGCGCGGCGTCGCCGACCGGGTGGCCGTCATGACCGGCGGCCGGATCGTCGAGATCGGCCCCGCCGACCGCGTCTTCGCCGGGCCGAACCACCCGTACACGCGCACGCTGCTCGACGCGACCCTCGACCCCGGCACGACCGAGCTGCCCGGGGTCGGCGACGCCGCACCGCGCTGGCGCGACGTCGACGGCTGGGACGAGCATGGCGACGGACACCGCACGAAACGCTGGGAGGCCCTGTGACGACGACCGACCGCGGCGCCGACCGCCGCACCGACGCCCGCGCCGACCGCCGCTTCGACGCCCGGTTCGAGGTGACGGTCCGCGACGAATGGGTGCCGCTGCCCGACGGCACGCGCCTGCACGCGCGCATCTGGGCACCCGAGACCACGGCGCCCGTGCCCGTCCTGCTCGAGTACCTGCCGTACCGGCTCGACGACTGGACGGCCCCGCGCGACAGCGAGCGGCACCCCTGGTACGCCGCGCGGGGCTACGCCTCGGTGCGGGTCGACATCCGCGGTACCGGCTCGTCGGACGGGCTGTTCGACGACGAGTACTCCGAGCAGGAGCTCACGGACGGCATCGCCCTGATCGAGTGGCTCGCCGCCCAGCCGTGGTCGACCGGAGCCATCGGTGCCTTCGGCATCTCGTGGGGCGGCTTCAACGCCCTGCAGCTCGCGGGTCGGGCGCCCGCCGCGCTCAAGGCGATCGTGACCGTCTGCTCGACCGACGACCGCTACGACAACGACGTGCATTACATCGGCGGCGCCGTGCTCGGCATCGACATGGCGTCCTGGGGCGGCACGATGTTCGCGTTCAACAGCCGACCGCCGCGCCCCGAGGTCGTCGGCGCCGACTGGGTCGCCCGCTGGCGCGAACGCCTCGAGCACAACCGCCCGATGACGACGACCTGGCTCTCGCACCAGGAGCGCGACGACTACTGGCGGCACGGCAGCGTCTGCGAGGACTACTCGAGCATCACCGCCGCGGTGCTGGCCGTCGGTGGCTGGGCCGACCCGTATCGCGACGCCGTGCTGCGCCTGGTCGAGAACCTCGACGCGCCGGTCAAGGGCATCATCGGCCCGTGGTCGCACCAGTACCCCGACCGCGGTCTCGCACCGGGCCCGGGCATCGGATTCTTGCAGGAGACCCTCCGATGGTGGGACCACTGGCTGCGCGACATCCCGACGGGCGTCGACGCGGAGCCGGCCCTGCGCGCCTGGATCAACGACTCCGAGCCGCCCGCGACGTACTACGCCGAGCGCACGGGCCGCTGGGTCGCCGCATCGGCATGGCCGGCCCCCGAGACCGAGGCGCGCACCGTGCCGCTCCACACCCTGCGCGGAGGCGGGGACGGCGACGTCGTCGTGCGCTCGCCGCAGAGCACCGGCCTCGACGCCGGGCGGTTCTTCCCGTTCGGCAACGCCACCGACCTGCCGCCCGACCAGCGCGCCGAGGACGGCCGCTCGGTCTGCTTCGACCTGCCCGTCGGCGGGTCGGGCGAGCCGGGTGCCCCGCTCGACGTGCTCGGCCGCGTCGTCGTCGACCTCGCGGTCTCGAGTGACGTGCCGCACGGCACCGTGATCGTGCGCCTCTGCGACGTCGCCCCCGACGGCAGCTCGACCCTCGTCACCCGAGGGGTGCTGAACCTCGCGAAGCGCAACGGCCGACACCTCGCCGACGACCCGATGGAGGCGCGGGTCGAGCAGACCGTGCGCGTCGAGTTGGTCTCGACCGGGCATTCCTTCCCGGCCGGCCACCGCCTCCGGGTGGCCGTCTCGTCGGCCTACTGGCCGTGGGTCTGGCCGCATCCCGTGGAGGCGACGCTGACCATCGCGCCCGAGCGCAGCGGCGTGACGCTGCCGGTCTGGACGCGCGGCCGCGACGTCTCGCCGACCGACGACGGCGTCGTCTTCGAGGCACCCGAGCGGGCCGAGCCCCTCGCGATCACGAGGTTGCCCGCATCGGACCGACCGCAGCGCAGCATCACGCACGACGTCGAGACGGGCGAGTGGGTGCTCGACGTCGACCCCGGCTACGGCGGCGGACGCGAATACCCCGACGGCCTCGTCTTCACGGAGGACAGTCGCGAGACGTACCGCATCGTCGACGGCGACCCCCTGTCGGCCGTCGCGGAGTCGCGCTGGGCGATCGGCCTTGAGAAGCCGACCTGGCGGGCCTGGCTCGAGACGACGTCGCGCGTGACGGCGTCGGCGGACGCGTATCGCATCGAGAACACGGTCGTCGCCTGGGCGCGGGACGGGGGACCCGACGCCGAGGTCGTCCGGGTCGCCGAGCGCACGTTCGACGAGTCCGTGCCGCGGACGTCGGCATGAGCGCCGAGGTCGAGGCGGTACCGGCCGCGCCGGCCGCGCCGGCCGGTCGCCGTCGCAAGCCGGCCGAGCGGCGGGCGCTCATCGTCGAGGCCGCCCGCGCCGTCATCGTGCGCGAGGGACTCGGGGCGACGCGGCTGCGCGACATCGCGGTCGAGGCCGGGGTCTCGATCGGCACGGTCACGTATCACTTCGCGAGTGTCGCCGAGATCCTGAACGAGGTCGTCGTCCTCGAGACGGCGCGGTTCTACGCGTCGATCATCGAGGCCGTCGACGCCGAGCCCGACGCCGTCGTCGGCGTCCGGATGCTCGTCGAGCCGCTGTTCGCCGACACGGACGCGACCGACGAGCACTGGAGGCTCTGGTCCGACTACTGGACCGCCGTGGCCCGCAAACCCGCCGTGGCGGCCGAGTACGTCGAGCGCATCCGCGTGTGGGAGGCATGCCTGACCCGTGCCCTGCGCCGCGGTGTCGCGTCGGGGCAGTTCACGACCGCCGACCCGTCGGCCCTCGCCTTGCAGCTCGCCGCGTACAGCGACGGCCTCGCGACACAGCTCGCGCAGAAGGCCCCCGGTCTCACGCCGGCGCGGGCGCTGCAGTGGATGTGGACCTTTCTCGAGCACGAGACGGGCGCCTCCTTCTCGGGGTGACCCGTGCCTCCTCGGCTCGCTGCGGACCTCGTTCCGGCCAACGAACCTCGGTGTAGCGAGGTTCTTCGGCCAGAACGAGGTCCGGTCGGCGTCAGCCGCGCGGTCGGTACACCGACGCGACGGCGCCCGACTCGAACTCGCGCCGGGAGACGAGCTCGAGGTCGAGGCGGGGGTGCAGCCCGGCGAGCAGGTACGGGCCGTGACCGGCGACGCGGGGGTGCACGACGAACTCGTACTCGTCGATCAGCCCCGCCGAGGCCAGGGTCGTCGCGAGGTCGGAGCCGCCGAGTCGGAGGCCACCCCCGGCCCGGCCCTTGAGCTCGCGCACCGCGTCGACGACGTCGCCGCCGAGCAACTCGGCGTTCCAGTCGACGCGCTCGAGCGTGGTCGAGGCGACGTACTTGGGGATGCGGTCGATGACGCACGCGAACGGCACCATCCACTCGGGGTAGACCTGCGGCAGCGGCGGTCGCCACGCGCCTTCCATCAGCTCGTAGGTGACCCGGCCGAGCACGAGTCCGTCGGCGTCCGCGAGAGCCTCGGTCGCCTGGTGGTGCGTCTCGGCGTCGGGTGTGCCCTCGCGGTGGTCGATGCACCCGTCGAGTGTGACGTTGATGGAGTAGGTCAGCTTCCGCATGCGGGCGACGCTACTCAGCGGGCGCGGCGCCTGCTGGCTGTTCGGGCTCGGCGCGGGCTGCCGGGGCGTCGGGCTGCGTGCGCCGCTTGGACGCGACCACGACGACGGTCGTCAGCACCGCCGAGCCGACCGTGACGAGCGGAACCTGGATGCCGAGCGGGAGGGGCAGGAGCGAGTCCAGGACGGTGGTCGAGACGAGGACCCAGCCACCCGAGACGACGGCGGTGAGGACGACGACGGCCGAGACGGCCCCCAGGAGGCGCGGCTCGGCCCGCCGACGGAGCAGCCAGTCGGGCAGACCGGCCAGTGCCCCCGCGGCGGGGCCGAACGCGGCCGTGACGACGGCCCCGATCAGCAGCCAGGGCAGGAGCATCACGAGGAAGGGCAAACCACGCGGCGAGAGTGTCACGATCGAGGCGAGGAGCAGTATCCCGACGGGGACGAAGACGACGGCGGCAGCCCCCGCGAGAGCCGTGGTCAGCGGGAGGACGGCGAGGAGCGTCTTCGGTCGGTGCCGCCGAGCGACGGTCATGCGAGGAGTCCGGACCGGAAATATGTGATGTGAAGCATGTGACGAGCCTAGGCGGGCGCTCGGTTCCGATGCATCATCCCGGAGACGCAGTCTGGCGTCCTCCCGGACGACGAACGCCGCCGCATCGCGAGACCCGATGCGGCGGCGTTCGTGGGGCTGTGCGTCAGGCGCGACGGCGACGTGCTCGCAGCATCAACACGAGGCCGGCGAGCAGCGCCAGGGCAGCGGCCGAGCCGAGCGGCAGCACGAGGTCACTGCCCGTGAAGGCGAGCGAACCCGTGGTGCCGGCACCCGAGGCGGTGCCTCCCGTGCTGCCCGTGCCACCGGCTGCCCCGGCTCCGGGGGCGTTCGGGTCGACGGGGATCGGGTCGGAGACGGCCGTCAGCTCGAACGTCGCCCAGGTCGCGGCACCCGCGTCGGTCTGGCCGACGAGGGTGTGCGTCCCGGCGCCGAGTCCGCTCGGCAGGCGCAGCGTGATCACGCCGTCGTCGTCGCTCGGGTCGTCGCCGAGGTAGACGGGCTCGGAGTGCACGAACCAGTCGAGCGCGGCACCGCGGAGCTCGCGCGGCACGGTCGCCGTGATCAGGCCCTCGGCCTCGTCGATCTTCGTGATGACGAGCGTGTGCGTCGCCTCCGTCAGGTCGGACAGCGGCACGGGCGTCGGGTCGCCGGCACCCGGGTCGACGGGCGGGTCGGTCGGGTCGACCGGCGGGTCGGTCGGGTCGACCGGCGGGTCGGTCGGGTCGGTCGGCACCGCGGGGCGCTTCAGCGTGACCGCGTCGACGACGCTAATGTCCTTCGAGCGGTAGGTGGTCATGCCGATGGAGTCGTCCGTCACCTGGATGTTGGTGAAGTTCGGCGTGTACTCCTGGTTCTGCACGGCCGAGAAGTCGAAGTCCATCGGCTGGATGTCGTAGAACTTGCTGCCGCTCGACGAGTTCGCGGTGACGTAGAGCACCTCGTCGCCCTCGGGGGTGACGGTGTCGCCGACGGGCTCGTCGCCGTCGACCGGCTTCGTGCCGCTCATCAGGTAGCTGCGGACGTAGACGTGGTCGTGGCCCATCAGCACCAGGTCGACGTCGAGCGCGCTCATGACGGGAGGCAGCTCCGCGCGACGCGTGATGATGTCGCTGTCGGTCGCGTGCGACGCGACGCTGTACACCGAGTGGTGGAAGGTCACGATCGTCCAGGTCGCCTCGGCGCCGTGTTCGGCGATGACCTTCTCGGCGTAGGCGGCGTGCCCGGCGTCGTTGCGGTCGTTCGAGTTGAACGAGATGTACAGCGTGTCATTGTAGATGAACCAGTAGTCGCCGCCGGCGCGGTTGGCGTCGGGCTTGCCGGCCGTCGGGTCGACGTTCGGCATGGCGAAGTGCTGCTCGTAGGCGAGGCTCGCGACGTCGTGGTTGCCGATGTTCGTGGCGAACGGCAGGCTCTTCGTCTGCGACGGCGCGAGGAACCCGTCGTACTGGACCTCGTTCGACGCGGTGTTGACCTGGTCGCCCGCGCTCAGGACGAAGCTCGTGTCGGGGAAGGCATCCGAGGCGGTCTGCATCGTCTTCACCCAGCCGGCCGTGTCGGCGACGGTCTCGCCGGCACCGATCTGCGCGTCGCCGATGAAGAGGAACCCGTAGTCGCCCGCGGCCTGCGTCGCGAACGTGTAGGTGGGCGACCAGCCGTCGGTCGCGCTGCCGACGCGGTAGCTGTAGGACGTCGAGGGGACGAGCCCGGTCAGCGTCGCGTGGTGCCAATTCTGGCCGTCGGTGGCGACGCCCGTCGTGGAGGGGATCGAGGAGGCGGTGGCCGGGAAGACGCCGCCCGTCACGTCCGCGGTCGGCGCGACCTGCGCCTCCTCGTCGCTCGTCGAGTCGGAGTACCACGACACGGCGCGCTGCGATTCGTCGGCCCCGATGTTGAGGAAGACGTCGCTGATCGTCGCCGTCGTGGTCGCGGCGACGGGCATGAGCGACAGGAAGTCGAAGTAGATGTCGGAGCTCGTCGCGCGGTCCTGGTGCAGCGCGACCGAGATCGTGTTCGTGCCCGGCGTGAGCAGCGCGGTGTCGACCGAGAACGTCGAGCGGTCGGGGTCGCCGCCGCCGTCGCCCGCGTAGCCGACGTTGCCGGTGACGCGGGAGTCCTCGAATCCGGCGACCTTGGTGCCGTTGACGTAGACGATCAGGGCGTCGTCGTAGACGACGTCGGCCGTGAGCGACTTCCAGCTCGCGATCTGGGCCGCGGTCACGTCGACGGAGGTGCGGAAGAAGTAGGTGGGGACGTCGGCGCCGCTCGGCAGGTACTGCTGCAGCAGCGTGTCGACGACGTAGCCGCCGCCCATGCCGGTGGCCTTGCCGCCCTTGGCGCCGAACGAGCCCTGGGCGTTCTTCCAGGCCGAGTCGTCGTAGTCGGCTGTGGTCCAGCTGAGGCGGTCGGTGTTGCCGGCGGCGGGGTCGTCGCCGGTCTCGAGGTACGACCACGAGGTCGACTCGGTGGTCAGGAGCGGCGCGGTGTCGGCGGCGGTCGCCCGGGTCGCCGTGCTCGTCGCACCGACGACGGCGATGGTGACGGTCGCCGCCGCGAGGGCGGCGACGGCGCGCGCATGTCGGCGCACGCGCGAGGGGGCTGTGGAGGTGGAGGTCATGCGGGATCCTTCGTGATCGTCGAGGGACTGCGCCAGGGTGGCGGCGCGGGCCCCCGGTATCCGATCAGTCGGAGGTGGCCGACAGGTGTCGTGCGGGCGACGGTGTGGTGACGCGGGGCGCGGCGCTCGGATCGCGGGCCGGCGCCGCGCGCCACCGTCGAGGGGGACGTGTTTGCGAATCGGCTGATGTGGTTCGAACCGCAGGACGGGGAGGAGCGCACTCCCCGCACGCCCGCTCCAAACGAAGTGACCCGTCGAGTGGGTGTTCGGGCGGAACATGCACCCGAAGGGTCACTTCGTTGGGGGCTTCTGAACGATGTGACCCGTCGGGTGGGTGTTCGGGCGGAACATGCACCCGAAGGGTCACTTCGTTGGGGGCTTCTGAACGATGTGACCCGTCGGGTGGGTGTCGGGGCTCGACATGCACCGGACGGGTCACATCGTTGGGAGGAGGAGGAGGAGGAGGGGGAGGAGGAGCGGGAGGAGGCGCGGAGTGCTAGGGGGTCTCGAACGCCTTCGTGAGGATGGCGGCGAGCTCGGTCGCGTGCGGCTCGCGGAGCACGGACGAGTGCTCCGCGGCGATCTCGACGAAGTCGATGCGGCCGGTGACGAGGCGGCGCCAGGCGTCGGCTCCATCGGGGTTGCCCTCGGCGAACAGGAACAGTACGCGACCGGCGTACGGCTTGATCCGGTACTTACGGCCCGCCAACGTCGCGTGGTCGAAGAACGCGTCGAACTGACGCTGTCCGTCGAACGGGATCACGCCGGCCATCCGGGCACGCACGCGCTCGCCGAGTTGCCCGACCGCCGGGAGCCCGTCGGGCAGCAGCCGCTCGACCGGCTTGCGCACGACACCGGCGATCCCACCGGCGACCCGCGCCAGGGGTGACGGCGCGGCCGACGGTGCGCGCGGTGCGAGCTTCGCGAATTCCAGCTGTGGCATCTCTTCGGCACTGCGTGGCAGGAATGTGTCCAGCAGCGTGACGAGCTCGACCTCCTGCCCGCCGGCGACGAGCTGGTCGGCGATCTCGAGCGCGACGAGCCCACCGAACGAGTGCCCGACGAGCAGGTACGGCCCCTTCGGCTGGATCACGCGGATGATCTCGATGTACCGGCGTGCGGCCGCCTCAACACTCCAGTCGGGCCAGGCGCGTTGCTCCAGCCCGTGGGCCTGGAACGCGTACACGGACCGGTTCTCGATGTGGCGCGACAGGGGCAGGAAGGTCAGCGCGAGGGCTCCCGCTCCGGCGAACGCGAACACCGGGGTGCCGGTCCCGCCCGAGCGCAGCGTCACGACGTCGGGGTGACTCGGCAGCGCCTTCGTCGACGTCGTGACCCGTTCGGTGAACTCGCGCAGCGTCGGATACTCGAGCAGCTGCGTCGACGGCAGGTCGACGTCGAACCGGTCGTGGACGGCCGCGAGCATCTCCTCGGCCGTGAGCGAGTCGCCGCCGAGAGCCATGAAGTCGTCGTCGAGGGCGACGTCGGTCAGCCCGAGGGTCTCGCCCCAGATGCCGGCCATGACCTGCTGGCGGACGTCCTGCTCCTCGTCGACCGGCGTCCGCGCAGCCACCGGCGGCAGCTGCTGCCGATCGATCTTGCCGCGCTCGTTGATCGGCAGCGCCGCGAGCTGCACGATGTGCGCCGGCACCATGTACTCGGGCAGCACCGCGCGCAGACGCCGTCGCAGCTCGGCCGGCGACGGCGGACGGAGACGCGCGTCCGCGACGACGTAGGCCACGAGCGTCGTGGCGGCCGGAGGCGCGACGAGCGGGATCACGACGGCCTCGGTCACGTCCGTCATCGTGAGCAACGCGCCCTCGATCTCGCCGGGCTCGACGAGGTAGCCGCGCACCTTGACGGCGGAGTCGGCACGACCGAGCAGCACGAGGTCGCCGTTCTCGTCGAACCGCCCGAGGTCGCCCTGGTGCACGGTCGGCCGTCCGTCGGCGTCGCGTCCGAAGCGCATCGCGGTCTGTACCTCGTCGTTGAGGTAGCCGGGCGACATGTAGTCGGACACGACGAGGATCTCGCCGGTCTCGCCCTGCGCGACCGGGGCTCCGTTCTCGTCGACGAGCCGCACCTCCTTGTTGGTACCCGGCTTGCCGGCGGGCACGACGCCGTCGGGTACGACCTCGCCGGAGCGGATGCGGTGCGCCGCGAAGCCGCCGATCTCGCTCGACCCGGTGCCGTTGAAGAACGACGCGGTCGGCGGCAGGTGACCGAGCAGGGTGCGGACGTCCTGACCCATGATCGCCTCGCCGACGGTCGTGACCGAGCGCAGGGTGTCGAGCACCTCGCCGGGGGCCAGCGCCGCCGACAGGGCGCGGACGAGGTACGGCGTGCAGAGCATGCCGGTGAGGCCGTGCTCGCGGATGGTGCTCACGAACTCGCCGATCGGGTGCTCGCGCGGGTCGTAGACGTGCACGGTCGCGCCGATGCAGAGACTCGCCCAGCAGAAGAAGATGCCGGCCGCGAAGCTCAACGGCGACACGACGGCGTTGCGGTCGCCGGTGCTCACGTCGAAGTGCTCGAGCATGTGCACCATGTCGTTCATCATCTGATCGTGCGTCACGATCACGCCCTTCGGCTTGCCCGTCGACCCGGACGTGAAGACGACGAATGTCATCTGCGACCCGGGCTGCGCGGCGACACGACCGAGGTCGACCGCCTCCACCTCGGCGTCGCTCAGGGCCGTCGCCTGCGACTCGAGGTCGTGCCAGGACAACAGCTCGGCGCCCGTGTCGATCAGCTCGGCGGGGGCACCCGCCTCGCGGTCGATGCGGCGATCGGTGATGATGCCGCGCAGGCCGCCGATCTCGACGATGTGGGCGAGCCGGGCCGCGGGCAGGTGCTGGTCGAGGATCACGAGCGGCCGACCGGACTTCATCACCGCGACGGCGAGCACGACGGCCTTGCGGTCGTGACTCACGAACGCGCCGACGGGGGAGTCGCCGGGCGGCAGCTCCCGGTCGAGCACCGGCACGAGCGCGGTGGTCAGCCGGTCGAGCTCGGCGTACGTGAGCGCACCGTGTTCGTCCGAGACGGCGACCGTGTCGGGCACGGCCCGCACGACGTTCGCGAACTGGTCGAGAACGGACGCGATCGGTCCGGGGACGGTGGGCGAGGCGAGCAGATCGATGACGTCGACGCGTGATTCGGGCATGCGCGGCGATCCCTTCGGGTAGGGAACGGGGTCGGCCCGTCGGGGAGGCGGGCCGGTGGTGCAGGGAGCGGTGGGGCGAGGGAGCGAGCGCTCGGGTCAGCGGTCGCGGGGTGGGCGACGACTCTGCTCGAACGTCGGTCGAGGGTAAGGCGACCGACGTGCCGAGAATAGCCCCCCTCGCCCGGCTTGACCAGAGCGCGCAGGGCTTTCGCCGAGCGCGCCCAGGGCTTCCGTCGGTTCAGCGGCAGCAGGGCTGCCGTGGGTTCAGGGCAGCAGTGCCGGGTCGAGACCGGTTCGCTCCACCTCGATCGCCTCGCGGATCGTCAGGGGGTAGATGCGCGAGAGCTCGGGGTTCGACGGGTCGCTCGAGATGTACGCGACGCTCTCGACGTGCTGTTCGAACGCGTTCACCTTGTCGCGCGGAGCCCCGACGACGAGCTGGAAGCCGAGAGACGTCAGCGCGGCCAGCGAGCGGCCGGTGTACTCGTTGTCGGCCTTGACGAAGCCCTCGTCGAGCACGATCGGCGCATACGTCGGCACCCGGTCGGTGCCGTCGCCGAGCCGGAAGCGCAGAGCGGCGCCGAGCACGAACGCGATCAGCTCCTGCCCCTCGCCGCCCGACTTGCCGGCGACGCCCTCGTGCACGATCTGCGTGCCGTCCTGACGGGTCTCGATCGCGCGGAACTGATAGTGCTCGCGGGCGTCGAGCACGCGGCGGCGCCACGCCTCGCCCGCTCGCGAGCGCTCCTCCAGGTGGGCGAGGTCACGGCGCAGGCGGAGGAAGCTCCGCTCGATCTCGGCCGTGTCCCGCGCCTCCGGGGCGGCGGTGTTCGACGTGTGCTCGCGCAGGGTGCGCTTGAACTCGTGCAGGTCGCCGTTCGGCATCGGGCGTGGCTCGATGTCGAGCGTCGACCCCTGGCGGAACTCGATGGCCCGCAGCGCCTCCGAGATCGGACGGACCCCGCGGCGGATGACGTGGCCGTCCTCCTCGATCTGCACGAGCAGCGCCCGCAGACTGTCGCCCATGTCGGTGCCGGCCTTGGCGAGCCAGTCCTGCTTGGCGTGTGGCAGGTCGTCGTCGACGAGCGAGCGATGGATCGCCAGCACGGCGGGCAGGCTGTCGATCGTGGCGTCGATGCCCGCGGAGCGGTCGAGCTCGAGATAGCGCTCGAACGTCAGCTCAAGGACGTGCTCGGCCTGCGACCGCTCACGCTCGTGCGCGTCGACCTGCGACCGCAGCTGTCCGGCCGCATCGCGGTAGGCGCGGTCGACGTCGGCCACCTCGCGCGGAGCGGCGAACGGCAGCGGCGCCAGCAGGGCGCGCTCGTCGGCCGTCAGCGGCTCGCTCTCGGCGACGGCGAGGGCGTCGCTGAAGGCGTCCTCGATGTCCACGAGCAGCGCGTGCTCGGTGTCGAGACGGTCGAGGTGCTGCTGCACCTCGGCTCCGCGACGCACGGCCGCGAGTCGCGCCTCGTCGTGCTGCTTCGCCTCGGCCTGCAGGGTGGCGATCTCGGGCCGCTCGACGGCGAGACGGTCGAGTTGACCACGGAGGTCGGCCACGGCGGCTTCGGCCGGCGCGCGGTCGATGTCGGCCCAGTCGACGTCGGAGGCGCGGCGCAGGGCGTCGAGCAGCTCCCGTCGCGAGGTGGACGCGGCCTCGGACTCGTCCCACGCCGCACGGGCCCGGGCGAGCTCGCCCTCGAGCCCGGCGATCTCGTCGGTCAGCTCGGCGATGCGCGCGGCGTTGTCGAGCCCGATCCAGGAGCGGGTGCGGCGGTCGTCCTTCACCACGCGCTGACGCGAACCCGAGCGGAGCCCTGAGCGCGTCACCGCACCGCGCACGCCGTTCGGCATCGGGGCGTCGAGCTCGTCGGCGTCGTCGACGCAGAGCACGCTGCGGTCGGCGACGAGCTCGTCGCTCAGCCAGCCGGCGAAGGGGCTCGACTCGTCGAAACGCAGCATCGACGGGACGGTCCGCGCGATCGGCTCGCGGCTGGGCGCGACGCCGGTCGTCGACGGGACGAGCGTGATCCGGCCCCGCATGTCGTTGTCGTTGACGAAGCGGCGGACGGCCGAGAAGTCGTCACGATCGACGAGGAGGTGCATGGCGAGATCGCCGACGGAGCGCTCGATCGCGACGGACCACTCGCGATGCTGGGGCAGCACCTCGAACAGCTCACCGGCGTAGGGGAGGGCCGTGACGGGGACGCCGGCGCCCTCGGCGATCCGGCGACGTCGCTCGATCGCGTCGTCGGGGACGTTGCTGCGCCGCTGCTCGAACGACTGCTTCTGCTGCTCGCGGGTCGCGAGGCTGCGCTTCGTCTCGGTGATGCGGGCCCCGATCGCGGCGCGCTCGTCGGCCTGTTCGCGCTGGGCGGCCTGCTCGTCGGCGGCGAGGGAGTCGGCCCGACGCCGCAGGCCGATCAGGTCGTCCTCCGTCTCGGGGGCCTCGACACCGACCGTGGCGAGACTCGTCGCGAGGCGTCGACGATCGCGGTCGACGCGGGCGAGCGTCTGCTCGGCGTTCGCGACGTGCTCGCGGATCGACAGCGAGGGGTCGCCGCCGAGATCGGCGATCTGCGACTGGGTGAGGTCGTGGGCGCGGAGCGCGGCCGCCTCGTCCGCCGCAGCGCGCCTCCTCGTCTCGACGTGTTCGCGCTTCTCGGCGGTGACCCGGTCGACCTCGACACTCGCCCAGCTGCCGATCTTCTCGGCCAGCCAGACGCGCAGCCGGCTCGGCTGATCGGTCGCGCCGGCACCCGTCGACCCCGTCTCGCCGGACACGAGGAGGCGCCGCTTGCCCGAGGCGTCGGCCCCGGCGGTCTCGTACGTCTCGGCCAGGGCGGGCACGTCGTGCAGGATCTCGAGCTTCTTGCGGGTCGTCTCGAACACGTCGTAGAGCGCGGACGCCTCGCGGTAGGTCGACAGCGTGGTCTCCCAGCGGGACAGCGCCTTCGGCTGGGTCAGGACGAACTGCTTGAACAGCTCGTCGATCGAGAACACGCCCTTGGACGCCTGGGCGCGCCGCAGCAGCGTCAACGCCTTCAGCTGCGACTCGTCGCTGCCGCCGATGCCGAGCTCGCCGCAGAGCTGCACGCGGAGCTCGGGCTGCGAGTACGTGACGAGGTCGCGGACGGGGTCGAGCAGGCGGCCGAGCGACGCCTTCGTCAGCGGGCTCGTGCTCGACGGGTCGCGCTTGAGGTCGTTGAGCCGGCTGAGGTCGAACCGGCCGCGCACGAGCACGTACACGCTCGACTGCGTGACCTCGTCCTGGCTCGCGGTGTCGGGGCCGATCCAGGCCAGGCGGACGGCCGTGAGGGTCTGACCGAGCTCGGTGCTCCACGTGATCGCCGCACCGCTCGGGAACGCCTCGCCGAGCGGACGGAGGAACCGCGTCGTCGTGCGGTCGCTCGCCGCGTCGCGCACCTCGTCGGTCTTGCCCCGCGCGTAGCTGTAGACCGTGCGCTCCGAGCGGTTGCGGGAGTCGTCGCGGGCGGCCCGGTTGAACTCCTGCGGGTTCGGCATGATGACGGCGGCCATCGCGTCGAGCACCGTCGACTTGCCCCGACCGGTCGGCCCGAGGATCGCGATGCCGCCGCGGCCGACCGGCATCCGGTGCAGACCGCTGTAGCTGCCCCAGTTGAGCAGCTGGACGAGCTCGATCCGGTACTGCCCCGAATGGAACATGCCGTCGTCGGGGAGGAGGGCGTCGTCGAGGTCGGTGGGGGCGCCGGCGTCGGCGTCGCCGGGGCGCGGCGTGGTCTGGTCGGCGATCGTCATGCGGGGGTGCCTTCGGGGTCGGTGCCGTCGAGGGGCACGTCGAGCGCGGGGTCGGGCTCGGTGTCGGACTCGGAGTCGGGCTCGAGCGCGGTCTCGGTGTCGGCCTCGGTGTCCGACTCGACGTCGACGTCCGACTCGGGCCCCTCGTCCTCGTCGGCGATCGCCGTGTCCTCGCCGGCCGCGGTGAGGAAGACCGCCTCGAGGTGCGCCAGCTGGTCGGCCGTGACGAGGGGCACGATCGCCGGTGCGACCGTGAACAGCTGCGGGTCGTCCGACTCGGGCTCGAGCAGGTCGCGGTTGACCATCGCCGTGATCGCGGCGTCGACGCGGCGCATCGAGCGCACCTCGTCCTGGCCGACGTCGTCGTGGTACCGGCTCAGGAACTCGGCGACCTGGTCGCGCGTGACGACGACGGCCTCGTCCTGGGCGTCCGCGTAAGCGTGCTCGCGGCGCAAGAACACGAGCAGGAGCGAGGCGTCCCGCGACATCGGCTTCTCGCGACGCAACAGGATCGGCACGTCGTCCTCGCCGCTCTGGCGCTTGAACGCGACCTCGTGCTCGCGGTCGACGATCAGCACGAGGAACATCTCGGCCAGCCGCGCTCGGATCTCGGGCTCGTAGGTCAGCAGTGCCGACCACGCCTCGCCCTGTCGCGAGCGCGACACGAAGCGGTGCGTGAGCAGCGTGACGAGGGCCTTCCGGGCCGCCAGCGGGAACTCGTCACCGGCCGGCGTCGCCTCGCCGTCCGCCTCGAAGGGGTCGGCGACAGCCGAGGAAGCGGTGGCCGAGGAAGCGGTGGCCGAGGAAGCGGTGGCCGAGGAGGCGGTGGCCGCGTGACGGCCGGAGGTCGCGTCGGTCGGCGTGGCGGGCGTCATAGGGTGCCCCTCTCGGGCTGGGGTGCGGGGGCGGAAAGCGAGTCGATGGCGGTGGCGGCGACAGGGTCGGGTGGCGCCGAGTCGCGCGAGAAGACGAGGCGGGGGAGCGTGACCTCGCGAGCCGTGCCTCCTTCGCTCGTCAGGACGACCGTCTCGGTCTCGTCCGAGACGAGGCCGTCGTCGAGGGCCAGGTCGAGCATGCTCAGCACGAGACCGAGCCGACGGAAGGCCGGTTCGGTCGCCTCGTACACGTCGACGCTCGTGACCGTCTCGCGCTCGAGCAGCAGGCGGTCGATCGTGCCGCGAACTGCGGCGGTGCTCGTGCCGGCGGTGAGCCGCAGGGCGGCCCGATCGGCGTCGGGCAGGGCGGTGTCGCCCGCGGCGACGCGGACGTCGACCGCCTCCCGGCCGCGGTCGGCCCAGACCTGCAGTTGCGACACGTCGACGACGTCCACGGAGCCGATGCCGAGCACGTCGCCGTGATCCGTCTCGGGCATCATGACGTGCCCCGGGCGCCGCTCGGCCCAGACGCCGCCGGCGTGCAGGGCTCGTTCGGCGAGCGTGAGCAGCCGCTGGTGCTTCTCGGCGCTCGACCGGGTCAGGAACCGGCGCAGCGACGACGTCCAGCGGCCATACGTCTCTTGCACGGTCTGCTCCTCGGCGAGCAGGGACGAGATGAGCGACTCGAGCTGCACGCGCTGGCCGTCCGTCAGGTGTTCGGCGGCCCCCGGCTGCGCGAGGATCTGCTCGATGTCGGCCCGCATGGCGTCGATCTCGCGCGACGAGAGCATCTGCGCGAACCCGCGGTAGGCACGACCCTCGGGCGTCTGTTCGAGCAGGTCGTTCTCGCGCAGGTACTGCTCGACGAGCGCGCCCTTGCCGACGTGCTCGACGGACGCGCGTCGGGCCACCTCGCGGTGCCGCTGCTCGACCATCGAGCTCAGCTGCCGGAAGTCGGCCGGCAACGACGCCGTCAGCCGTACGACCTCGCGCACCTGTCGCGTGAGCGAGTCGGGTGAGACCGGCTCGGTGCCGAACACCTCGATCTCGGAGCGACGTCGCTCGAGCTCGGCGATCTGCTCGTCGATCCGCGCGATCTGCGAGTCTGCGCTGGGGTCGGCGAGCGCGGCGAGCTGGTGCACGGCGTGCGCGATGCTGCCGAGCCGGGCCTCGGAGACCGCGTTGTCGCGCTCGACGAGCTCGCGGACGATGCGCAGTGCCGTGAGCGCCTGGGGCGACAGGCGGTACTGAGGCCGGCTGTCCGCTCCGGAGGCGCGGGTGCGGACCAGCCATCGGCTGTCGACCCAGCCGCGGCAGTAGTCGGCGGGGCCCTGCTCGGCGTCGATGTCGTTCTGGACGAGGGCCTCGGCGACCCGCTGGTGGAACCAGTCGGCCGACACCGGGCCGTCGGCCGTCTCGAGGTGCTGGGAGAACAACGGCAGCATCCAGCGGCTGTTGTAGCTGCGGAGGAGCGCCCAGGTCGGGTCGTTCTCGTACACGTCGAGCAGGTCGTCCCGGTTGAGGGCGCCATCCGGCCCCGACGGATGGTTCAGCACGCAGTTCTCCCGACAGTCGGCACCGACGATACCAACTCCTCGCGCGCGGGCCGTCACCGCCCGGACCGGCCCTCGTCGGCCCGCCGATACAGTGGTCGGTATATCAGTCCACCGACCTCGAGCGGAGCCTCATGGACATCATCGTCATCGTCGTGCTGGGCGTGCTCGCCATCGCCGCGGCGTCGCTCGTCGGCAACCGGCTCGGGGTCGCCGCGCCGCTCCTCCTCGTCGTGGCCGGCATCGGCGTCAGCCTGCTCCCGTTCGTGCCCGTGATCGAGATCGAGCCGGAGTGGATCTTGGCCGGCGTGCTGCCGCCGTTGCTGTACTCGGCGTCGGTGTCGATGCCGTCCACGAACTTCCGACGCGAGTTCGGCGCCATCGGCGGGCTCTCCGTCGCGCTCGTCGTGATCAGTTCGGTGCTGGTCGGGCTGCTGTTCTGGTGGCTGATCCCCGGGCTCGGGCTGTGGTGGAGCATCGCCCTCGGTGCCATCGTCAGCCCGACCGACGCCGTCGCGACGTCGATCGTCAAGAAGGTCGGGGTCTCGCCGCGCGTCGTGTCGATCCTCGAGGGGGAGAGCCTGCTCAACGACGCGACCGCCCTCGTGCTGCTGCGGACGGCGATCGCCGGGGCCGCCGCTTCCGTCTCACTCTGGGGTGCGCTCGGCGACTTCGCGTTCGCCGTCGTGGTCGCGGTCGCAATCGGCGGCGTCGTCGGCGTGCTGAACCTGCTGCTCCGCCAACGGATCACCGACCCGACCCTGGCCACGGTCATCTCGTTCACCGTGCCGTTCATCGCCTCGCTGCCGGCCGAGCATGTCGGCGCCTCGGGGCTCGTCGCCGCCGTCGTGGCGGGCCTCGTGACCGGGCACGGCTCGGCGCGACGACTCTCGCCGCAGCAGCGCCTGTCGGACTCGCAAAACTGGCGAGCGGCCGAGCTCGTGCTCGAGGGCGCCGTCTTCCTGATCATGGGGCTCGAGCTCTTCGGCTTGATCGAGGGCATGGGCGACGACGACGCCGACATCGGGGTCGCCGTGCTCGTGGCACTCGCCGCGCTCGTGGCGACCGTCGTGGTGCGGGCCGCGTTCGTGCTGCCGCTGCTGGCCTGGCTCCGGGCCACGAGGGCTCGCGGCGTCCGCATGAAGTCGTCGCTGACCGACATGCAGCAGCTGCTCGACGACCCCGAGGCGTTCGCCGAGCGCCTGCGACGGCAGAACGCGGGTCGGCGCGGCCGCCGGGGTGGCGGGGCCGGCGGCGATACCGTTCCCGGCGAGGCGGCCGTCGCGGGAGCGGCGGTCGAGGGGACGACCGTCGACGGCGCCGCCGTCGAGGGGGCGGGGCGCCGAGCGCCGTCCGCGGGGCGGATCGAGCGGATCGGCACACGCATCCGCCGGGTGCTCGCCGACATCGACTACTTCGCGGCGGCTCCGCTGACCTGGCGGGACGGCAGCGTCGTCGTCTGGGCCGGCATGCGCGGCGCGGTCACGCTCGCCGCCGCCCAGACGCTGCCGGCCGACACCCCGCAGCGATCGCTGCTCGTGTTCATCGCGTTCGTGGTCGCCGCGGCGTCGCTGCTGCTGCAAGGCGGCACGCTGAAGCGGTTCGTGTCGTGGGTCAAGCCCTCGACCGGCCCCGGCCCCGCCGAACAGGAGGAGGAGCGGGCGCGCATGTTCGCGCTGCTCCGCGAGGCCGTGCAGAGCGTCGAGCAGCCCGCCGACCTGGCCCGGTTCCGCGAGTCGGCCGTGCGGGCCGCGGCGACGGGCGGCGCGGTGACGGGCAGCTCGGCCACGGGCGGCTCGTCCGCCGAGGGCCCCGCCACGGGCAGTCCTGCCGACGGCGAGGTGACCGACATGGACGGCCCGCGACCGGCCTACAAGAAGTACGCCCTCGAGGTGATCGCCGCGCAGCGGGCCGTGCTGCTCGACGCCCGCGACGACGGACTCTTCGACAGCGAGATGCTGAACCACGCGCTCGCGTCGCTCGACGCCGACCAGATCGGCATCGAGATGCGCGGCGGCGCCGACGACTGACGCCGCTGACCGCGACACCGGCCGGAGGCGCGGGTCAGGGAAGCAGCAGCACCTTGCCGGTGGTCTTCCGCGCCTGCAGATCGGTGTGCGCGGCCGCCGCGTCGGCGAGCGGATACGTCTGCCCGACTCGCACGTCGAGCTGCCCGTCGACCACGGCGTCGAACAGATCGTCGGCCCGGTGACGGCGCTCCTCGGCCGTGCGCAGGTAGTCCTTCATCGTCGGGCGCGTCAAGAACAGCGAGCCGCCGTGATTGAGTCGCTGCGGGTCGACCGGGGGGACGGGCCCGGACGCCGCGCCGAACAGCACCACCGTGCCGCGGACGGCGGCCGCGTCGAGCGACCCGTCGAACGTCGATCGGCCGACCCCGTCGAACACGACGGGCACACCCGCGCCGTCGGTGAGGTCGCGCACCGCGGTGGCGAACCCGTCGTAGCGCAGGACGTGATCGGCGCCCGCCTGCCGGCTCAGCGCCTCCTTGTCGTCGGTCGAGACGGTGGTGATGACGGTCGCTCCGGCGCGCTTCAGCAGCTGCGTGAGCAGCAGTCCGACGCCGCCGGCACCCGCGTGGACCAGAACCGTCTGGCCGCGCTGCACGGCGACGGTCGACGACATCAGGTAGTGCGCCGTGTAGCCCTGCAGCGGAAGCGCGGCGGCGGTCTGGTCGTCGACGCCGTCGGGCACGGGCACGAGCACGGCGGCGTCCGCGACGAACTGCTCGGCGTAGGTGGCGTGCGCCTCGGCCGTCGTCACGCGCTGGCCGACCCGCAGGTCGTCGACGCCCTCGCCGACGGCCGCGATCGTCCCGGACGCCTCGGCGCCCGGGGTGAACGGCTTCGGCACGTCGTACGTGCCGTCGCGCTGATAGGTCTCGATGAAGTTGACGCCGGTCGCGGCCGTCGTCACGAGCACCTGCCCGGGGCCGGGCGACGGGGCGTCGACCTCGGCCGGTTCGAGGACGGACGGGGACCCCGCTTCACGGACGACGATCGCTCTCATGCGGCCGACCTTAGACGCCGATCGCGCGATCCGCCCCGCGAGGCATTCATCCGCGTAGGCCGCCCCGCGCTCGCGGCCTACGCGTCGGGCGACAGGGCCGTGACGACGGTGACGGCGTCCTCCCAGTACGGCGTGTAGTGATCGGGGTCCGCATTGACCTGCACGGTGTGGGCTGCCTGGGTGGGAGTCAGGTCCTTCCAGCCCGGTGTCTTCACGAGCTTCGTGAAGAACATCGTGGCGGCGGTGTAGGGCGTCATCCGGTCGTCGTAACTGCCCCAGGCGCCGTTGTCGCGCTGCTGGAACAGCCCGCGGCTGTCCGGCCCGACCGTGTCTCCGTAGTCGAGGTTCCGCAGGCTCGACTCGCCCATCGCCGTCATCACGCCGATGGCCTGGGTGTGCACGCCGATGCCCTGCGCCCGGGCCGCGACGATGATCCAGGCGGCGTTGACCAGGCGGTCCTGGCAGTAGCCGGCCACCGGCCCCGCCGGCACCGTGATGCCGTCAACGTCCACGGGCGGGACGTCGGGACAGGCCGGAGGCGGCGGCTCGATCGGCCCACTCGTCACGTCCATGGACATGGTGCTGGTCACCGCGACGGCACCGATCGCGGTGGCGGCGCCGATCACCACCAGGACGGTGAGCGCGGCGAGCAGCTTTCGCACGGGGCGGTCACCTCTCGAGGGCAGGGGGAGCGGGCGGCGGGAGCGGGCGGGGACGACGTCGAGCCTAGGCAACGGAACGGGATGCCGTGGGCGCCGCCGTGGATTTCAGCCCGGAGGACGACCGCGATCGCGGGGATTTACACCCCCGACACACGGCGTTCACGGCATCGACGCCGAAGGAAGGCACGCTGAACCCCATGATGACCGTGACCGGGCTGGCACACACGGCCGGCGACACCGCCGGACTGTTCTGGGTCTCACGGCGCCTCCTCGCCGAACACGCTGCGACGCAGGTCGGCCGGGGGCAGTACCTCGTCCAGCTGGACGGCGTGAGCACGGTGTTGCTGACCGAGCTGCCCGACGTGCTGCGCTTCGACGTGGTCGTCCGCGACGAGGTCTCGGCGCGGCGGGTCCGCCGCGGCATCGAGCGCGCGGTCGACGAGGTCGCGACGGGCGCCGTGTCGGCGCTCGCCTGGGAGGTCGGCACGGAC
Source organism: Frigoribacterium sp. 2-23 (assembly GCF_049601585.1). GTDB lineage: Bacteria > Actinomycetota > Actinomycetes > Actinomycetales > Microbacteriaceae > Frigoribacterium. The sequence continues at coordinate 1,320,795 of NZ_CP187126.1, forward strand.
GAGTCGCCGCTCCGCAGCGAGACGCGCCAGACCGCCTGACCTACTCGGCGGACCGCTCATCCGCCCCCGCCCCGGCGTCGGACTCGGTGTCGGAATCGGCCTCGGGCAGCAGGATCAGCTCGAAATGGTCGCGCAGCTGCTGCACGACGTCCACGCGATCGGGAGCCAGCAGCCACTGCAACTGGAGGCCGTCCCACAGGGCGACGAGGGACGCGGCCGCGCGATCGGGGTCGACCCCGGGGCGCAGGCCGCCCCGCGCCTCCAGCGCTCGCAGCCCGTCGGAGTACTCGGCCCGCAACGAGTCGAAGCGCGTCGCCACGTAGTCCTGGCCGGGGTTGTCGTCGGTCACGGCCTCGGCCGAGAGGACCGTGTAGAGCGAGATGAGACCCGGCACGGTCGCGTTGTAGGCGGCCTGCCGCAACACGCCCTCGCGCAGGGAGACGCCCGGCGCGCCGTCCGGCCGGTCGCTCTCGGGGCGGGAGCCGTCGTAAGCGACCTGATCGCGCCTCCGGAGCACGGCCAGCAGCAGGTCGCGCTTGGTCGGGAAGTAATGCAGCAGGCTCGTCTGGCTCATGCCCACGACGTCCGCGACGTCCTGCAGGGAGCCGCCGGTGAAACCGTGCGCCGAGAACACCTCGAAGGCCGCGCGCACGATCGCCTCGCGCCGTTCGGCCGACTTCGCGTACGGCCCTCGCGGCCTGCGTGACACCGTCGTCTTCCCCATGGCCGGTCAGCATAGGCCTCGGTGCGACCTCCATGCGAATTTCGAGTGGCTACTCGACTTTGTGCTAGCTTTCGAATCGACCCCGATCCACGACGAAGTGAGAGCAGATGAGTCCCCTTTCGAGACGGCACCTGCTGGGCCTCGGGCTCAGCGCAGGAGCCGCGGCGCTCCTCGCCGGGTGCGCGACGCCCGGCACCACGTCGGTGAACTCCTTGCCGACCATCCCGCCCGCCACGGGAGGCGGCCCCGTCAAGCTGCAGTACTGGGCCTGGCTGAAGGGCCTCGACCAGGTCTGCAAGCTCTACAACCAGACGCACTCCGACATCCAGGTCGAGGCCGTGTTCATCCCGGGTGGCAACGCCGGCGGCTACCAGAAGCTGTACTCGGCGCTCGCGGCCGGGGCGGGCCCCGACATCGCGCAGGTCGAGATGCGCTCGCTGCCCGAGTTCCTGCTCGCGAACGGGCTCGTCGACCTCAAGCGTTACGGCGCGGCGCAGTACGCCGACCTCTACGACCCCACGCTCTGGAACCAGGTCAGCTACACCGACGGCATCTACGCGATCCCGCAGGACAGCGGCCCGGTCGGCATGTACTACCGCCCCGATCTGCTCGAGACGGTCGGTGCCCAGGCGCCCGCGAGCTGGGACGACTGGTCGGCCACCGGCCTCGAGCTGAAGAAGAACGGCGTCCTGATGGACGTCTTCCCGCTCTCGGACGCGTCGGTGTTCACGGCGTACGCGACCCAGGCCGGCGCCGCCTGGCTCCGCCCGGAGGACGACGGCTGGGTCATCGACATGACCGACGAGGCGACGATGACCGTCGCCCGCTTCTTCGACAAGGCGATCGACGACGGGATCGTCTCGACGTCGTACACGGCCTATTCGCCGGCCTGGTTCGCCGCCGCCGGCAACGACAAGCTCGCCGGCTGCATCACCGGCTCGTGGGGCGACGCGCTGATCGAGGGTGTGAGCAACGCCTCGGGCAAGTGGAAGGTCGCCGCGATGCCGACCTGGACCGACCTGGGCTACAAGTCGAGCTTCCTCGGCGGGTCGACCGCCGCGATCCTCGCGAACAGCAAGCACCCCCAGGAGGCGCTCGACTTCACGGTCTGGATGACCACGACCAAGGAGGGTATCGACGCGATGATCAAGTACTGCGGCATCGGCTGGTCGCCGGCCCGCGGCGAGATCGGCACCACCCGCCAGCAGCCGAGCGAGTTCTTCAGCGGTCAGAACTACAACGAAGAGGTCTTCGTGCCCGCGACCGAGGAGTCCAGCCAGAACCAGGACTGGAGCTGGTGGCCGATCACGCAGCAGTCGTTCAACATCTTGAGCGATGGATTCCGGGGCAAGGCCTCGGGCGGCACGCTCGTCGACGCCGTCGCGCAGGCCGAGAAGCAGATCATCTCCGTCTTCCAGAACAAGGGCCTGTCGATCCGGAAGGCCAGCGCATGAGCTCGTCAGCCGCGACGAAGCGGGCGCCGTGGGTGCTGCTCGCGCCGTTCCTCCTCCTGTTCGTCCTGACCTTCGTCATCCCGATCGTCATCGCGATCGGGTCGAGCTTCACCAAGGTCAGCCGGGCCGGTCTGTTCGGCGAGGGCGGCGTGACGAGCGAGTTCGCGTGGTTCGACAACTACGCGCAGGTGCTCGGCGACTCGAACTTCATCGCCTCGATCGGGCGGATGTTCCTGTTCGGCATCGTGCAGGTGCCGGTCATGCTCATCCTCTGCACCGTCCTCGCGCTACTGCTCGAGTCGGCATCGGCGAAGTGGCCCGGGGTGTTCCGTGCGGCCTACTTCTTGCCCTACGGCGTGCCCGGTGTGATCGCGACGATCCTCTGGTCGTTCCTGTACGTGCCCGGTCTCAGCCCGATCATCGACGTGGGGGAGTCGCTCGGCTTCACCCCCGACTTCCTCGGTGAGAACACCGTGCTGTGGGCGATCGCGAACATCGTGACCTGGAGCTACACGGGCTACAACATGCTGATCATCATCGCCCAGCTGAAGTCGATCCCGGTCGAGCTGTACGAGGCCGCGAAGGTCGACGGCGCCTCGCCGCTGCGCGTGGCCACGAGCATCCAGCTGCCGTTGATCCGGCCGGCGCTGCTGCTCACGGCCGTGTTCTCGATCATCGGCACGCTGCAGCTGTTCGCCGAGGCCCAGGTGCTGCAACGCGTCGCACCGGCCATCGACAGCCAGTACACGCCGAACCTCAGCGCGTACACGACGGCGTTCGCCTACAACGACTACAACGTGGCCGCCGCCCAGTCGGTGCTGATCGCCCTCGTCGCGTTCACGCTGTCGATCGTGTTCCTCAGCATCACGAACAGGAAGAAAGCATGAGCATCTCGACGAAGAGTGCCGAGCACGCCACCGAGACCGAGTCCATCGTCACGGCCCAGGGCCGGAGGCGCGGGGCCGATCGCCCTGCCGTGCGCCGTTCCCGTGGGGCCGGGCCGGACCGCTCTGCGGGACGATCGCGCGCCTCCACCATCATCGTGACGGGCATCCTCGTCGTCGTCGCGTTGTATTTCTTGGTGCCGGTCTACTGGGTCGTCATCGCGGCGACGAAGACGACGGGCGACCTGTTCGGCACGTTCGGCTTCTGGTTCGCGCCGACGTTCGCGCTCTGGGACAACATCGGCCAGGCGCTGTCGTTCGGCGACGGCATCTTCGTCCGCTGGATGCTGAACTCGGTGCTCTACGCCGGGGTCGGTGCCGTGCTCGCGACGTACTTCGCCGCGGCCGGCGGCTACGCCCTCGCGAAGTACGAGTTCCGTGGCCGCAACACGGTGTTCGGCGCCATCCTCGGCGGCGTGCTGGTGCCCGGCACGGCGACCGCCCTGCCCCTCTTCCTGCTCTTCAGCAGCATGGGCATCGCGAACACGTACTGGAGCGTCCTGCTGCCGTCGCTCGTGTCGCCGTTCGGGCTGTTCCTCTGCCGGATCTACGCCCAGGCGACCGTCGACACGTCGCTGCTCGAGGCCGCCCGGCTCGACGGGGCGAGCGAGCTGCGCATCTTCCACACCGTGGGTCTGCGCATCCTCTCGCCGGCGCTCGTCACCGTCTTCCTGTTCCAGCTCGTCGGCATCTGGAACAACTACTTCCTGCCGCTCGTCATGTTGAGCGACGTGAACAAGTTCCCGGTGACGCTCGGCCTGAACAACTGGCTCAGCCAGACCGACCGTCTGCCCGAGTTCTACCAACTGACGACCGGCGGCGTGCTGCTGTCGATCATCCCGCTCGTCGTCGCCATGATCGTGCTGCAGCGCTTCTGGCGCGGCGGCCTCACGGAAGGCTCCGTCAAGTGACGAACCCCCCTGTCGCCCCGGCGACACCCCTCGACGCGGCGAACACCGGCGACGCCGCGTACGTCACCGACACCGGGCCGTCGTCCGGGCGCGTGCTGCCGGCGCGCTCGTGGCTGCACACCGATGCCCCCACGCTGTCCCTCGACGGGCGGTGGGCGTTCCGGCTGCTGCCCGGAGCGCCGGGAGTCCTCGGCGCCGGTGACGTGCTGCCGGACGGCGAGGGCATCGCCTCGATGGCCGACCCGGCGTACGACGACGCGGCGTGGGAGTCGATCACGGTCCCGTCGCACTGGCCGCTCACGTCGAGCCCGGACGGCGAGACCGGGGGAGGCGCGGGTGACGGAAGCCGCGGGCTCCCGATCTACACCAACGTGCAGTTCCCGTTCGCGACGGACGCCCCGCACGTACCCGACGCCAACCCCACCGGCGATCACCGGCGCTCGTTCGAGTTGCCGTCGTCGTGGACCGACCCGGCCGCGATCGCGCGCGTCGTGCTGCGCTTCGACGGCGTCGAGTCCCGCTACAAGGTCTGGCTGAACGGCATCGAGATCGGCGTCGGCGTCGGCAGCCGGTTGGCGAACGAGTTCGACGTCACGGACGCCCTGCGCCCGGGGCACAACGTGATCGCCGTGCGCGTGCACCAGTGGTCGGCGTCGAGCTACGTCGAGGACCAGGACCAGTGGTGGCTGCCGGGCATCTTCCGCAGCGTGGCGCTGCAGGCGCGGCCGGTGGGCGGGATCGACGACGTGTGGGTGCGGGCCGGCTTCGCGGACGGGGCCGGGCGGCTCGAGGTCGAGATCACCGCCGACGACGCGGCATTCCCCGTCACGGTCGCCGTGCCCGAGCTCGGCATCGACACCACCTGGGCGACCGCCGCCGATGTCGCTCCGCTCGGCGTCGCGGTCGTCGAACCATGGTCGGCCGAGGTGCCCCGCCTCTACGACGCGACCGTCACGAGTGCCGGGGGAGCCGAGCAGGTCCGCCTGCGCGTCGGCTTCCGCACCGTCGAGATCGTCGGCGACCGGTTCCTCGTGAACGGGCGCCGGGTGGTCTTCCACGGTGTGAACCGGCACGAGACGCATCCCGACCGCGGCCGCGTCTTCGACGAGGAGTTCGCCCGCGCGGATCTGCTGCAGATGAAGCGCTTCAACGTGAATGCGATCCGCACCAGTCATTACCCGCCGCACCCGCGCCTCCTCGATCTCGCCGACGAGCTCGGCTTCTGGGTCGTGCTCGAGTGCGACCTCGAGACGCACGGCTTCGAGCACCGCGGCGAACGCGACCAGTGGCGCGACAACCCGAGCGACGACCCCGCCTGGCGCGACGCCTACGTCGACCGCATGGTGCGCACGGTCGAGCGCGACAAGAACCACGCGAGCATCGTGATGTGGTCGCTCGGCAACGAGTCGGGCACGGGACGCAACCTCGCGGCGATGTCGGCGTTCACGCACGCGCGCGACACGACGCGCCCGGTGCACTACGAGGGCGATTACACGGGCGAGTACACCGACGTGTACTCGCGGATGTACTCCTGGGTTCCCGAGACGGAGGCGATCGGCCGCGGCGACGCGTCCGTCCCCTTGCTCGGCTGTTCGCCCGCCGAGGCGTACCGGCAGCGGTCGAAGCCGTTCATCCTGTGCGAGTACGTGCACGCCATGGGCAACGGCCCGGGCGCGATCGACCAGTACGAGGACCTCGTCGACCGCTACCCGCGCCTGCACGGCGGCTTCGTCTGGGAGTGGCGCGACCACGGCATCCGGACGCGCACGGCCGACGGCACCGAGTTCTTCGGCTACGGCGGCGACTTCGGCGAGGTCGTGCACGACGGCAACTTCGTCATGGACGGCATGGTCCTCAGCGACGGCACACCGAGCCCGGGCCTGTTCGAATGGGCGCAGGTCGTGTCGCCGGTGCGCCTGACCGTGACGCCGACCGGGGTGACCGTCGCGAACCTGCGGCACACGGCGACGCTCGCCGACGTGCGCGTCGAGTGGCGCGTCGAGCGGGACGGGGTCGTCGCGGCCGAGGGCGTCTTCGACGTCGGCGCGCTGTCCGCCGGCGAGTCGACGGTGTTCGACGTGCCGGGTGAGGCGTCTGCTTCGTCGGCCGGGTCTTCGTCGGCCGGGTCTTCTTCGGAGGAGACCTGGCTGACGGTGACCACGGTGACCGTGGACGACGCCGAGTGGGCGGCGGCCGGGCACGTGTTGTCGGCGGCCCAGGTGCGGCTCGCCGCGCCGCGGGTCGCCCTGAACGGCCCGCGACCGGCCGTCCGGCCCGCAACGCGTGCGTCGACGTCCGGAGGCGCGGGTCGACTCGAGCTCGGCCCCGCCGTCTTCGCGGGTGGCCGGCTCGTCGAGCTCGCCGGGCAGCCGGTCGCCGGGCCGCGACTCGAGCTCTGGCGCGCGCCCACCGACAACGACGAAGGTGGCGACATCGCGCCTCCCGATCTCATGGCCGATCGGCTCGACCTCCCCGTCGAGGTGGTCTACCCGCCGCACGCCGAGATCTGGCGTCGTGCCGGGCTCGACCGACTCGTCGGACGCGTGCTGTCGATCGACGAGGTCGACGGCGGGCTGGTCGTGTCGACGCGCTACGCGGCGGCCGACCGGCGGCAGTCCGTCGTGACCACGGAGCACTGGCAGCTCGACGGTGACGACCTCTGGCTGCGCGCCGATCTCGAACCCAGCTCGGACTGGCGGATCACCTGGCCCCGCATCGGCCTGCGCTTCGACCTGCCGCTCGGTGTCGACCGCGCGTCGTGGTTCGGCACGGGACCGCGGGAGTCGTACCCCGACAGCCGGCACTCGGCGCTGGTCGGACGGTACTCGGCGGCGGTCGACGAGCTCGTCCTGCCGTACGCGATGCCGCAGGAGTCCGGTCACCGCTCGGACCTGCGCTCGCTCGAACTCGCGGCCGGCGGAACACCGTGGCTGACCCTCGACACGGTGGCCGACTCACGGGGTCGGCTGCCGGGGTTCACCGTCGCCCGGCACACCGCCCAGCAGGTCGCGACGGCGCGGCACCAGCACGAGCTGCCCGTGCCCGCGGCGACGTATCTGTACGTCGACGCGGCGCAGAACGGCCTCGGCTCGCGGGCCTGCGGTCCGGACGTCTGGGCGGAGCACGTGCTGCGGCCGGCCGCGCACACGCTGACACTGCGGTTCGGGGCGGCGTAGCGACGGGCGCGCCTCCTCTCGCTCGTCGCGTCGTGAACCGCGTTCTGATCGACGCACCTCGCTCCATCGAGGTGCGTCGATCGGACCGAGGTTGTCGGGCGGGCGACGAGGAGGCGCGGTGTCAGCAACTACGCTGGGCTACGGCCCGAGCACCCGATGTCGGTGGTCTCGGGTTTGATACGAGCAGGGTCGCGCTCACCGTGAACCCCCGCGTGCTCGACCCGAGCCGCGCATCGCACGAGAGGCTTGCAGTGACCCGACCGCCCACCATCGCCGGCTCCGGCGGCGACCGGTCGGCCGACTCGGGGCCTCGGCACGTGCTGTCGACCGAGCTCGGCACGCTGTACCAGGGCGATTGCCTCGACCTCATGGCCACGATGCCCGAGCAGTCGGTCGACCTGCTGTTCGCCGACCCGCCGTTCAACCTCGGCAAGATCTACGGCGACCACTACGACGACGATGTGGCCGAGCACGACTACATCGACTGGTCGCGGTCGTGGATCGAAGCGGGGTCGCGTTTGCTGGCCCCGGGCGGCGCGTTCTTCCTGTACAACATCCCCCGCTGGAACATGCGCAACGGCGCCTTCTTGCAAGAGCTCGGGCTCGACTTCCGGCACTGGATCACGGTCGACATCAAGTTCGGCCTGCCGATCCCCAACAAGCTGTACCCGAGTCACTACAGCCTGCTGTACTTCACGAACGGCAGGCCGCGGACGTTCACGCGGCCGCGGCTGCCGATCCAGGTGTGCCGGCACTGCGGCGGCGACATCAAAGACTACGGCGGGCACCGCAACAAGCTGCACCCCGACGGCATCAACCTGTCCGACGTCTGGACCGACATCCCGCCCGTGCGACACCAGCGCACCAAGAACCGTGTGGCGAACGAGCTCAGCGAGAAGATGCTCGAGCGCGTGCTGACGATCGCGTCCGAGCCGGGAGACCGCGTGTTCGACCCGTTCGGCGGCGCCGGCACGACGTACGCGGTGGCGGAGCGGATGCACCGGCACTGGACGGGCATCGAGCTCGGCGAGGTCGACCAGATCGTGAAGCGGCTGACCGGCGAGCCGAACGAGGTCGAGCGGCCCGGGCTCGGCGACTCGCGGCACCTGCGCGGCGCCTGACGGGCTACCGCTGCTGCCTGTCGTCTGCAGGCGCTGTCGTCTGCGCGCACTGTCGTCTGCGCGCACTGTCGTGTGGCGTTCGCGACGTCGTGTGCTGTTCGGACGCGACAGGTTGACGCGAACGCGACACGACGGCGGTGCGGCTACTCCAGCAGGGCGCGGATGTCGTCGGCGGTCAGCGTCGAGCTGAACACGGCGTCGTCGTCCATGACCGCGTCGAAGAGCTGGGCCTTCTGCTCCTTGAGCGCCATGACCTTCTCTTCGATGGTGTCGTTCGCGATCATGCGGTAGATCATCACGTTCTTGGTCTGACCGATGCGATGGGTGCGGTCGACGGCCTGCGACTCGGCCGCCGGATTCCACCACGGGTCGAGGATGAACACGTAGTCGGCCTCGGTCAGGTTCAGACCGAAGCCGCCGGCCTTGAGGCTGATGAGGAACGCGGGCGCGTCGCCCTCCTTGAAGCGCGAGATGACCTCGCCCCGACGCCGGGTCGAGCCGTCGAGGTACTCGAACGCGACGTGACGCTGCGTGAGGCGGTCGGCGACCTTGCCGAGAAAGGACGTGAACTGGCTGAAGACGAGCGCGCGATGCCCCTCGGCCACGACGTCGTCGATCTCGTCGAGCAGCTGGTCGAGCTTCGCCGACGGGATGTCGGCGTACGCCTCGGCATCGACCAGGGAGGCGTCGAGCGACAGCATGCGCAGCAGCGTCAGCGACCGGAAGACGATCATCTGATGCCGGTCGAGGTCGTCGATCAGACCCAGCAGTTTCTGCCGCTCGCGCTGCAGCACCCGGTCGTACACGAGGCGGTGCGCCGGCTCGAGGTCGACGCGGAGTACCTGCTCCTGCTTGGCCGGCAGATCGGCGGCGACGAGGTCTTTCGTCCGGCGCATCATCAACGGTCGGACGCGCTTGCGGAGGCGCGCGAGACGCTCGGCCGCGGGCTTCGCGGCCGCGGGCCCGGCACCGGCCCAGCCCGCGCCTCCGGGTGCTCCGTCGCCGGTGGCCGCCGGGCCCGTGCCCGCGGCGATCGGCTTCACGTAGTCGTCGGTGAACCGGAGGCGCGTGGACAGCAGCCCCGGCGCCACGATGTGGAACAGCGCCCACAGGTCGGTGAGGCTGTTCTCCATCGGCGTGCCCGTGATGGCAAGCTTGAACGGCGTGTCGAGGTCGGCGGCACAGCGATGCGCCTGCGACGCCGGGTTCTTCACGAACTGCGCCTCGTCGAGGATGAGCCCGGCCCACTGCTCGGCCTGGTACGCCGCCGCATCGAGCCGGAACAGGGCGTACGAGGTGACGACGATGTCGGCTCCCGCGGCGGCCGTCCGGACCATGCCGTGGTTCTTGGTCTCGGTCACGCTGAGCCCGCGGGTGACGAGCCCGGGCGTGAACCGCTCGGCCTCGGCCACCCAGTTCGAGACCACGGAGGTCGGGGCCACGACCAAGAACGGCTTGGCCCCCTCGCTCGTACCCTCCGCGGCCTCACGCTCGCGCACCTGGGCGATGAGCGTCAGCGTCTGCAGCGTCTTGCCGAGCCCCATGTCGTCGGCGAGGATGCCGCCGAGCTGGTGCTGGTACAGGAACGACAACCAGGCGTAGCCCTCGTGCTGATAGGGCCGCAACGTGGCTCGCACACTCGTCGGCACCGGCGTCGTCGCGGCCGTGTCGACGTGCTCGAGGTCGAGCAGCCCGCCGACGGCCCGCGACCACGACTCGGCCTGGACCGTCTCGTCCGCCAGGTCGTCGAACTCCGACCAGAGGCTGGCCTGGTAACGGTTGAGTCGCGGCCCCGTCTCCCATTCGTCGAGCGACGACGCCTCGTCGATGAGGCGCTTCAGCTCGTCGAACGCGGGGTGGGCGAGCGACAGGTAGGAGTGGTCGACCAGCAGCAGCTTGCGCTGTCGCGTCGCGAGCGCCTTGAGCAGCGGCGCGAACGGCACCGTGCGACCCTCGACCGTCACGAGCACGCCGAGGTCGAACCAGTCGCGTTTGTCGGTCTCGACCGTCGTGATCGTGAGCTTCGGAGTGTCGGTCAGCTCGACGTAGTCGGGCCGCTCGCCCTCGATCTCGACCCGGACCTCGGGGTGGTGCTGCAGCGCCGGGATCGTCTTCGACGCGAACTCGGCGGCGTCGACCCCGCTGAGGCTAATCTTCTTGTCGGTCGGCACGAGATCGGTGATCGCGGCCAGGTCGGGCAGAGGCTCGCGATGACTCACCGGGTGCCGCCGGCCGGCGATCAGCCAGTGCCACCCCAGGGTGAGCTTGTGACGCGCCCCGAACGTCGCCGTCAGCACGAGTCGCGGCGGTTCGATCTCGGGGAAGACGACCGACGAGTCCGAGCTGGTCACCGCGACCGTGTCGTGCAGGGCGGGGTAGAACTCGCGGAAGAACTCGTCCGCGTCGTCCGCCGGGATCTCGATGGCGTCGTGTCGCAGCAGCAGGCGCCGCTGCTCGTCGGTGACCGGCGTGGCGGTCGGGGCGAGCGTCACGTGCAGCCCCGGGGCGAACCGCACGTGGTAGACGCCGTGGTCGCCGACCACGCCGAGCGTCGAGTCTCCCTCGACGAGTCCAGGAGGCGCGGTGCCGGTGATGCGCGCCGTGGTCTCCACGCGCAGCGCGGCTCGCTTCCCGGCCTCCGCCGCGCCCTGCGTGACGTCGACGGTGACGACGGCAGTGTCCGACACCGTGACGTCGGTCTCCTTCTTGCCCGTGACGAGCGCGATGCCGAGCCGCTCGGCCTCCGCGAGCAGCGGCCAGAGCAGCGGGCTGGCGAAGTCGTCGAGGTAGAGCCAGTCGGCCTCGCCGGGGGAGTAGGCCGCGATGGCGGACTTGTGCAGGGCGGTGAACTGCTGGAACCAGCCGTGCTGCTCGGCCGTGATCGCGAGACGGTTCATCGAATAGGGCAACGACGACCAGCTGACGTTGCTTCGTACCCAGTTGCCCGACGGGCTCTGCGTGACCGGTCGGACCGCGAGGCGACTCCGGGCCGGAGTACTCGTGACGGCCGTGAGCGTCGTCGTGGTCGGGGCCTCCCACCGGCTGCGCGACGACCGCGTCTGCTCGCGCAGCTCGAACTGCAACCCGAGTCTCGTCGCGCGGGCCGAGGGTCGCGTCGCGGTGTCGGCGGGCGGGCCGCCGACACCGCGCAGGCTGACCTTCCAGTCGGGCTCGCCACGTTCACCGGCGCCATGCCCCGGGAGAGGCGAGACGAGACCACCGCGGGCAGCCGTGCCCTCGGCGGAGACGGCGGACACGGGAGTGCGTTCGGCCAACGCGGCCTGGTTGTTCTGGAGCAGGGCTGCCGCGACGTGCTTGCAGTTGCCACCGAGTGGACAGGTGCAGCCCGTCTTGCCGGGGCGGCTGTAGTCGCCGCGAGTGGGGCTCAGCTCGATGTCACAGCGGTAGGGCTCGGCGTCGCTGCCGGTGACGGTGGCCGTCAGCGTCTGGCTGGGGGCATCCCACGACGTGCCGACGACACGGCCGTCGCGCACGTATTCTTTGGCCCGGCCGAACGGACGCGGGCCGACCAGCCGGATGACGTCGACGGCGTCGACGAGCGGCAGGGCAGCCGCACCCTCTCGAGAGCCGTGGCCGGAAGAGAGGGACATGCACCCATCGTGGCAGGTGCCACCGACACCCCCGTTCACCGGCTCCGCACCCGCGCGCACCGCGGCACACAGCCCGCACCGGGCACGCCGAACTAGCCTGCTCTCGTGACGGCCACGAAAGAGCACCCGCCCGCCTCCGCGCAGGCCCCCGCATCGCGCCGAGGTCTGGGGGCGCCGGCGTTCTCGGGTGTCATCGCGATGGCCGCCTTCCTCGCGGTCGCCGAGCTCGTGTCGCTCGTCGTCGGGCCGAACGGCAGCCCCCTCTTCGCCGTGGGCTCGCTCGCGATCGACGCCGCCCCGAAGGGCGTGAAGGACCTCATGGTCTCGACCTTCGGCACCGGCGACAAGATCGCGCTGTTCGCGCTGATGGGCGTCATCCTCGTGCTCGTGACGGCGGCGGCCGGCATCGTCGAGGACCGCCGACCGCCGGTCGGCAAGATCGTCTTCGGTCTCGGCGGGGTGATCGCCCTGGTCGCGGTCCTGACGAGGGCCGACGCGACGAGCCTCGACGGTGTCCCGACCGCGGTGGCCACCGTCGTGGCGCTGCTCGTGCTCACCGTCTTGCTGAAGCGCCTCCGCCGCTGGAGGGCCACCGAGCAGGCCGGGTGGGCGGCGTCGACCGACTTCGTGCCTTCTCTGCGAGGGCCGGCGATCGAGCGCCGCGCGTTCCTCGGCTATGCCGTTGTGCTCGGCGTGGCGTCCGTGGTGGTCGGCACCGGGGCCCGGGTGAAGAACGCGGCGTCCACCGCGGTGACGGCGGCTCGGCAGGCCGTGAGGCTCCCCGCCGCGGCCGTGACCGAACAGGCGGTGCCGGCCGGCGCCTCCTTGTCCATCGACGGGATCACGCCCTACGTCACGCCGAACGACGACTTCTACCGCATCGACACGGCACTGCAGGTGCCGAGTGTCGACCCCGCGACCTGGTCGCTCTCGATCACGGGTCTCGTCGACCGCGAGGTCACGATCTCGTACGACGAACTGCTCGCGCTGCCCCTCGAAGAGCACATGGCCACGCTCAGCTGCGTGTCGAACGAGGTCGGCGGCGACCTCATCGGCAACGCCCTCTGGCTCGGCTACCCGATCCGTCGGCTGCTCGCCCAGGCGGGCGTGCAGGGCGGCGCCGACATGGTGCTGTCCACGAGCGTCGACGGCTTCACGGCAGGCACGCCGCTGTCGGTGCTCCAGGACGACTCGGTCGACGCACTGCTCGCCGTCGGCATGAACGGCGAGCCGCTGCCCACCGAGCACGGGTTCCCGGTGCGGATGGTCGTGCCCGGTCTGTTCGGCTACGTCTCGGCGACCAAGTGGGTCACGTCGCTCGAGGTGACCCGCTTCGATCGTGCCGAGGGCTACTGGACGCCCCGCGGTTGGGACGCCCTCGGCCCGGTCAAGCTCGAGTCCCGCATCGACACCCCGACGACCCGGTCGACGTTCGCGCCCGGGGACACGGTGCCCATCGCCGGCGTCGCCTGGGAACCGCACACGGGCGTCGCGAAGGTCGAGGTCAAGGTCGGCGACGACGAGTGGGCGGCGGCCGAGTTGGCCGAAGCCGTGTCGGACGACACCTGGGTGCAGTGGGTCTATCGCTGGACGGCGGTCAGCGGGTCGCACGACGTGTTCGTGCGGGCGACGTCGAAGGACGGCAGCGTCCAGGCATCGGCGTACGTCCCACCCGCTCCGAACGGCGCCGAGGGGTGGGATCAGATCTCCCTGACCGTGTCCGCCTGAGCGACACCTGTCGCGGGTGAGTCACGGGGTGACGTTCGCCCGGGACCGGGTGCAACAGGGCTTTCATGCCTCGTCCATCGGAGAGGATGGCCGGATGGTCCTCGACATCCTCCTGCTCGCCGTCCTCCAGCAGGGCCCCGTGCACGGATACGAGCTCAAGCGTCGGGTGCGTCGTCCGAGTCTCACGCCCGTCAGCAACAACTCGCTCTATCCGTCCCTCCGGCGTTTCGAGGCGGGCGGCGCCGTGACGGTGACCCTCGAGAAGCTCGAGGGTCGGCCCCAGCGCCGCGTCTACGCCATCACACCGGACGGCTCCCGCCTGTTGCATGACCTGCTCACGACGTTCCCGGTCGACCGGGCGGCCGACGACGACCAGTTCTACGTCCGCCTCGCGTCCTTCGACGCCCTGAGCACGGACGAACGCGACGCCATCCTGGCGGCCCGTCTCGAAGCGCTCGACCTCAAGGTCGAGCACGTCCGCCACCTGCAGCGCGAGCGCGAGACGCAGCCCACGGGCCCGTTCACCGGGGTGGCGCTCGAGCACTACGAGCACATGCTCCGTCGCGAACGCGATTTCGCTCTGTCCCTCCGGGCCCTGGGCTAGGTCACGATGGACTAGGCTGTCGAGCGGTCGAGGCCCCTCCGGGGATGCCTCCCCAACCGTGTCGGGCGGGAGGGGATGGCAGGCGTTCTCGCGCGTCGACCGGCTCCGCCCCTCCCAGGGTGGAGAAGCGGGATGAGTCGAATGATTCGGGTGACTCGTCCCCACTCCCTCGCGCTGCTGACCATTCGCGCGCGAGGGAGTTCCCCCACGAGCCGCGCCCGGGTCGGGCGGGCCCGTGTCGCGCTCTCTCGCGTCGGGGCCCGGCGGCCGCTAGAACGGCCCGGCGGCCTTCGCGATCGCCTCGAACAGGTGTCGGGCGTCGTCCTCGCGGTGCTTGGCCGTGGCGCCGCCGGTCTCGGGGGTCCGGATCTCGCCGACGATGCGACTGCCCGTGGCCGTCGCCTCGAAGACGAGCCGGATCGTCTCGGCATGCTGCGGCGTCTGAGACCGCGGCGTGAGCTCGGCGCCCTCGGCGTTCGACCCGGCGAGGGAGAAGCGCGGGCTGCTCTGCACCGCCCGCGTCACGAGACCCGGCACGAGCATGGCCGGCAGGGCGACGTCCACGGAGGCGCGGGTCACGTCATCGGCGTCGGTCACGATCGAGAGTCCACGGGTGTCGGCCATGCGCCGAGACTACGCCGGTAGGGTCGGCGCATGAAGGTGTTGCACTACGCGGGTCAGACCCTGCACGTGTCCGACGAGGTCGCCGAGGTGCTGCTGGCCGCGGCCATGGAGTTCAGCGACGACGACCGGACCTTCCGTGTCCCGGTCGCCTGCTACCTCGGCACGGTCGCGCACATGTCGCAGCTGTTGATCGGCCCCGGCATCCCGCTGCTCGTCGTCGACGCCGACGACGAGCGCGACGACCCGCCCGGCTCGGAGGCGTCCTCGGCGTTCATCACCGAGCTGATGGAGAGCCTCGTCGGACTCGACGACTGACCTGCGGGGCCGCCCGCACCCCGGTGGCCCTCGACCTCGTCGTCGCGTCACCGCCAGCGGTACCCGACCTCCGGCCGTCCGGGGGAGCCGTAGCGCGCCTCCCGCTCGACGAGGCCCTCGTCCGCGAGGTACTCCAGGTACCGCCGGGCGGTGACGCGCGAGACATCGGTGCGATCGGCGACCTCGGCGGCGGACGGCGCGCGGCCGGGCTCGACCGTGGACGCCCGCAACTCGGCGACGATCAGGTCGAGCGTGGCGGGCGAGATGCCCTTCGCCGAGGGCAGCGCCTGTCGCGACGACACCCGGTGCAGGCTCGCCAGACCGCCGTCGACATCCGATTGGGTGAGCTGACCGGGCGCGTCGAGCATCGAGGCCCGGAACGCCAGGTACTTCTCGATGCGCTCGGCGAACGAGGCGAACGTGAACGGCTTGATCAGGTACTGCACGATGCCCAACGACACCGACGCGCGGACGACCGCGATGTCGCGCACCGCCGTGATGGCGATGACGTCGACGGTCGACCCGGTCGCCCGCAACGCCCTCACCAGCTGCAGCCCGTGCGAGTCCGGCAGGTTCATGTCGAGCAGGACGAGGTCGACACGCTGGGCGTCGTCCCGCAGCGCCGCGAGCGTCTGCCGCCCGTCGTGCGCGACGCCCGCGACGACCACGCCGTCCATCCGCTCGATGTAGGCGGCGTGCGCCTCGGCCGTGACGGGCTCGTCCTCGACGATCAGCACGCGCACCGGCAGCGCGTCGATCCCGTCGCCGACATCAGCCGAGGAGGCACGACTCACCGTTCGCCCCCGCCCACCGGTCGCGACGCGGTCGCCGTCGCCCGCCCCGCCGTGGGCAGGGTCACCGAGAACGTCGTCCCGTGCGATCCCGTGTCCACGTCGATCGACCCTCCGGCCCGCGCGACCGCCTGACGGACCAGTGCCAGCCCGATGCCCCGCCCGCCCGGCACCGCCGCCTTCGTGCTGAAGCCGCGGTCGAACGCGCGCTCGACGTCGTCGAGGCCCGGGCCGGTGTCGGAGACCTCCAGGTGGACGGAGTCGTGGTCGTCGCGCCACGCGGCCACGCGGACGACCGGTGCGCGCCGGTTGGCCGGCACCGCGCCTCCGGACGGTTCTGCCCTGTCGGGGCGCGGGTGGACCGCGTCGAGGGTCGGGGCGACCGCGTCGAACGCGTTGTCGAGCAGGTTGCCGAGGATCGTCACGAGGTCGCCCGCGGGCAGATCGACCCGGCCGAGCTCGGGGTCGACGTCGACGTGCAACCGGACGGAGCGCTCGCGGGCCGTCGCCGACTTGCCGAGCAGCAGGGCCGACAGCGCGGGTTCGTCCACGTCGACGACGAGCGTGTCGGCGTCGCGCTGACCCGACTCCAGCTCGCTCGTGGCGAACCGCAGCGCCTCGTCCGCGCGGCCCAGCTCGATCAGCGCCGTGATCGTGTGCAGGCGGTTGGCGAACTCGTGCGTCTGCGACCGCAGGGCGTCGGACAGGGTGCGCAGGGTCTTCATCTCGCCGGCGAGCCGGGTCAGCTCGGTGTGGTCGCGGAGTGTGGTCACCGTGCCGAGCGGGAGGCCGCCGCGGCCGGTGCGGGTGCGCTCCTGGTTCACGACGACGATGCGGTCGTCGGCGACGTGCACCTCGTCCACGGCCTGCCGACCCGAGGAGAGGAGCTCGGCCAGCGACTCGGGCAGGTCGAGGTCGGCGAGGTCGCGGCCCGCGGGGTCGGCGCCCCGATCGATGCCCAGCAGTTCGGCGGCCTGATCGTTGTACAACGTCAGCCGCCTGCGGTCGTCGACGAGCACGAGCCCCTCGCGGACCGAGTGCAGCACGCTCTCGTAGTACGCGAACATGCGGCTCAGCTCTTCGGGGCCGCGGCCGGCGGTCACCCGACGCAGGTAGCGCGCGAGCAGCCAGGAGAGCAGCGCGCCGATGGCGACGGTGGCCAGGGCCGCCGCGTAGACGAGAGGCAGCCGCTGGGCCAGGGCGCCGGTGATGGAGTCGACGGTGACACCCGCGGCGGCGAGGGCGACGACCGTGCCCGAGGAGTCCTCGATCGGCACGACCGCGCGCACCGACGGGCCGAGGGTGCCGGCGTACGTCTCGGTGAACGCGTGGCCCTCGAGCGCGGGCGCGATGGTGCCGACGAACGGACGGCCGATCTCGGCGGGGTCGGGGTGGGTCAGTCGGGTGCGGTCGGGCGACATGATCGTCACGAAGTCGGTGGACGTGTCGGACATCAGGTCGACGGCGTACGGCTGGAGGGTCGCACTCGGGTCGCGTTCGCTCAGGGCCTCCAGGACGAACGGGTTGTCGGCGATCGACGTCGCGAGGGCGAGGCAGGCCCGGGCCGCCGAGCGGTCGGCGTCGGCCCGCGCCGAGCGGACCGTCCAGGCGGTCGCGACGGCCCCGACCAGCACGACGAAGACGAGCTGGACGACGAAGAGCCGGGTGGCGATCGTCCACGGGCGGCGACGCCGGCGGGGCGGTCGGGGCGTGCCGGGTGAGGGGTCTGACATCGTGCCTCCTCGCTCCGCCGCGACAGTCCATTGTGCACGGGCGTCGAGAACTTTATGAACGAAACGGGGCCCGCCGGGCGGCCCGGCCCCAGGATCGACCGAATCACGCAAGCCGACCGTCGACGACGACGTCGCGGTCACGAGCTCGGAGAAGAACTCATGGCACAGACCCACACGCAGCACCCGTCCGGCGCGAAGCCGGTGCGGCGCCGGCGGATCGATCGCTCCCACTGGCTCTACATCGCGGTGATCGTGGCCGTCGCGGGCGGAATCGCGGTCGGACTCCTCGCCCCCGAGGTGGGCAAGTCCCTCAAACCGCTCGGCACGACGTTCGTCTCGCTGATCTCGATGATGATCGCGCCCGTCATCTTCTGCACGATCGTGCTCGGCGTCGGGTCGATCGCGAAGGCCGCGACCGTCGGCAAGGTCGGCGGGCTGGCCCTCGGCTACTTCATCGGCATGTCGACGTTCGCCCTCGCGATCGGACTCGTCGTCGGCAACTTCGTGCACCCGGGCGAAGGGCTGATGGTCGCGGGCACGTCCTACGACGCCGCGCCGACCGAGGCCGGCACGACGACCGAGTTCGTCATGGGCATCGTGCCCAAGACGCTGTTCGCGTCGCTCACCTCGGGTTCCATCCTCCAGGCGCTGTTCGTGGCGCTGCTCGTCGGATTCGCCCTGCAGCGGATGGGCGACCGCGGTCAGGTCATCCTCGGCGGTGTGCGGCACATCCAGGTGCTCGTCTTCCGCATCCTGTCGATGATCATGTGGGTGGCCCCCGTGGGTGCCTTCGGCGCCATCGCGGCGGTCGTCGGCGAGACCGGCGTCTCGGCTCTCGTCGCCCTCGGCACCCTGATGATCGCGTTCTACATCACGTGCATCGTGTTTGTCTGCGGCGTCCTCGGCCTCGTGCTCAAGCTCGTCACGGGCGTCAACATCTTCCGCGTGATGAAGTATCTGGCGCGCGAGTACTTGCTGATCGTGTCGACGTCGTCGAGCGAGGTCGCGCTGCCCCGGCTCATCGCCAAGATGGAGCACCTCGGTGTCTCGAAACCCGTCGTGGGCATCACGGTGCCGACCGGGTACTCGTTCAACCTGGACGGCACGGCGATCTACCTCACGATGGCGTCGCTGTTCATCGCGAACGCCATGGGCACGCCGCTCAGCGTCGGAGAGCAGATCTCGTTGCTGCTGTTCATGATGATCGCGTCCAAGGGCGCGGCCGGCGTCACCGGCGCCGGCATCGCGACCCTCGCCGGAGGACTGCAGGCGCACCGCCCCGACCTGGTCGACGGGGTCGGCGTCATCGTCGGCATCGACCGGTTCATGTCGGAGGCGCGCGCCCTCACGAACTTCACCGGCAACGCCGTCGCCACGATCCTGATCGGCACGTGGACGAAGCAGATCGACCGCGTGCAGGTCGAGCGCGTCCTGTCGGGGGACTCGCCCTTCGACGAGGCGACGATGAGCACCGACGACCACGGGTCGTCGTCGGGTGCCGCGGCTGCGTCGACGGACGCGGCATCGAGCTCAGGAGGCGCGGGCCCGGTCCCCGAGGCGACCAGCGCCGACCGCATCAGCACCGGATCGCTGCACGCCATCGTCGGTACGGACGGGTCGACGGCCGACGAGCAGCTGGCGAAGGACGCCGCCCGGCGCCGCTGAGGCCGCGGCCGCTGGCGCGGCTGCTGGCGCGGGGGCGCGGCTGCGCGCACCGGCGCCCGCAGGCGGCGTCAGGCCACGACGGCGAGGGCGAAGGGCAGCACGGCCGTGGCGCCCGCCCGGCGGAGCTCCCGGCCGGCGACCGTCATCGTCCAGCGCGAGTCGATCACGTCGTCGACGAGCAGCACGGGGCCGGGGGTCGCGGCGAGAGCGGCGGCCAACTCGGGGCCGACCACGGCGGCGCCGTGCACATCGGCCAGGCGGTAGACGCTGTTGCCGCCCCCTGCCTCGCGGGGCTTGTGTTCGCGTGTCGGCGTCAGGGTGCCGAGCAGGGGTAGCCGGCCGACCGTGCTGAGCGCGTCGGCGAGCGAGCCGACGAGCTGCGGGCGCGAGGCGGACGGCATGGCGACGATTCCGACCGGCCGCTCGGCCCAGCCCCACCCGGCGAGGACGCGGATGCAGCCGTCGAGCAGGTTTTTGGTCAACGGCCCGTCCGGGGTCGTCGACCCGAACACCTCGCGCAGGGTCGTTCCCCAGCCGAGATCGGTCAGCCGCGCCAACGCCCGACCCGTCTCGACGCGCTCGTCGTCGGGGATCTTGCCCTTGAGCGGCAGGCCGACCTTGTCGGCGCCCGTGGGCCATTGAGCCCTGACCTCGACCTCCACCCCGACGCGGTCGAGTGACGACGAGGCCTCGGCCGCGGCGTCGGCGGCGATGTCGGACGGGTACCACGCCCCGGCGCAGACGTCACAGCGGCCGCACGGGACCGCCGACGGGTCGTCGAGATCGGACTGCAGCATCTGCATGCGACAGGTCGTCGCCTGCTGATACGCGATCATCGACTGCTGCTCGGCGACCCGTGCCTCGGCGATGCGCTCGTAGCGTTCGCGATCGTACGACCAGGGCTGCCCGGTGCCGACCCAGCCGCCCTGCACGCGACGCACGGCCCCGTCGACGTCGAGCACCTTGAGCATGAGTTCGAGCGGGCTGCGTTTGATGTCGACCCGCGCCTCCAGCGCTGGTGTCGACAGCGGGGTGTCGCTCAGTTCTGCCAGCACGGCGGCGGCCCGGCTCTCGGACGGCATGGAGGCGGTGGCGAAGTACTGCCAGATGTCGCGGTCTTCGGTACCGGGCAGCAGGAGCACGTCGGCGTTGTCGGTGGCGCGCCCGGCACGACCGATCTGCTGGTAGTAGGCCACGGGGGAGGACGGCGCGCCGAGGTGCACGACGAACCCGAGGTCGGGCTTGTCGAACCCCATGCCCAGGGCGCTGGTGGCGACGAGCGCCTTGAGGTCGTTCGTCTTGAGCCGCTGCTCGAGTCGTTCGCGCTCGTCGGGGTCGGTCCGCCCCGAGTACGACTGCACGTCGTGACCGGCCTGGCGCAGCAGCCGGGCGGTGTCGTCGGCGGCCGAGATGGTGAGCGTGTAGATGATGCCGCTGCCCGGCAGGTCGCCGAGGTGGCTGAGCAACCAGCCGAGACGGTCGCGCGATGTCGGGAGTGTCAGGACGCCGAGCCGCAGCGAGGCCCGGGCCAGAGAGCCGCGAATCGTCAGCACGCGCTGGTCGGGGCCCTCGCTCAGCTGCTCTTCGACGTCTTTCACGACGCGTTCGTTGGCGGTGGCCGTCGTGGCCAGCACGGGCACCTGCCCCGGCAGCGATCGGATCAGCTCGGCCAGCCGCCGGTAGTCGGGCCGGAAGTCGTGCCCCCAGTCCGAGATGCAATGGGCCTCGTCGACGACGAGCAGCCCCATGCGGGCGATGAGCACGGGCAGCTGCTCGTCGCGGAACCGCGGGTTGTTGAGCCGCTCGGGGGAGACGAGCAGGACGTCGATCTGGTCGTCGGCCAGCTGCTGTTGCACGTCGCCCCACTCGTGCGCGTTCGCCGAGTTGATCGCCACGGCGCGCACACCGGCTCGGGCGGCGGCCGCGACCTGGTCGCGCATCAGGGCTAGCAACGGTGAGACGAGCAGCGTCGGCCCGGCGCCACGCCGGCGCAGCAGGAGGGTCGCGATGAAGTAGACGGCCGACTTGCCCCAGCCGGTGCGCTGCACGACCAATGCGCGCCTCCGGTCCGTGACGAGGGCCGTGATCGCCTCGAGCTGGCCGTCGTGGAACACGGCGTCCGCTCGCCCCGTGAGCGCTCGCAGCAGCTCGATCGCCTCGGCCTCGATCGTGCCGTCGGCCACGGGTGTCGTGCTGCTCGTCTGCATGTGCCCACTCTGTCAGGGGCCACCGACACCCGGCGAGCCCGGGGGCCGACGAGCAGACTCCGTGCCCGGTGCGACGGCCGTCCCTCGGCTGACGCCGAGCGCGAGGGAGCAGCATGGGCGGATGAGAAGCATGCCGAAGCGTCCCGTCCGTGTCGAGCCGGGCCCCGGCCAGGAATCGGTCTGGGACTACCCGCGCCCGCCGCGCGTCGAGCGATCGACCGAGCGCATCGTGGTGCGCCTCGGCGGCGTGGTGGTCGCCGACACGAGCGAGTCGTTCCGGGTGCTCGAGACGAGTCATCCGCCCGTCTACTACGTGCCGCGTTCGGCCTTCGTGCCCGGGTCGCTCGTGCCCGCGCAGGGGTCGAGCATGTGCGAGTTCAAGGGGCGCGCGGGCTACCTCGACGTGCAGGGCGGTGGGGTGACCTCCCGCGAGGCCGGGTGGTTCTACCCGTCGCCGTGGGCCGGCTACGAGATGCTCGCCGACACCGTCGCGCTCTACCCCGGTCGGCTGGAATCCGTCGAGGTCGCCGGCGAGCGGGTCGCCGCGCAGGCCGGCGACTTCTACGGCGGGTGGATCACGTCCCGCGTCGTCGGTCCGTTCAAGGGCGAGCCGGGCACGCTCGGCTGGTAGCCGCAGCGCGCCCGACGCGCGACCGCCCTCGGACGAATCAAAGGAGGTGCGGGTTGACTGACCGGGTGAAGAAATCAGCTCTCCAGAAGGCGGCCGCCGCCCCCACCTCCGTTCCCCGGACGATCGGGCGTCTCGCGCTCGGGTCCGTGCTCGTGTTCGCCGGTGTCAGCCATCTCTCGTTCGCCCGCAAGGACTTCACCGCCCAGGTGCCGAAGTCTCTGCCGTTCGACGAGGACGTCGTCGTGCTCGCGTCGGGCATCGCCGAGATCTCGCTCGGGGCGGCCCTCGTCACACACCGCCGCCGTCGCGTGCCCGTCGGCTGGATCGCAGCCGCGTTCTTCACCGCGATCTTCCCCGGGAACATCTCGCAGCTCATCAACCACCGCGATGCCTTCGGTCTCGACACCGATCGTCGGCGAGCCGTCCGGCTCGTCTTCCAGCCCGTGCTCGTCGCGGTCTCCCTGTGGACGACCGGCGCATGGCGCGATCGGCGCGCCCTGCGCTAGCGGCTCGTCTCCGTCGCACGAACGCCTCGACGATGACGAGCCCACCCGCTTCGTGACGGCGGTCTTCGAGGTCGTCGACAGGAACAAGGGCACGTACGGCGGCTGGGGCGGCGAGGTCGCCACGACATGAGTCGACGGGCCGTTTCCGAGCGTGGTCGCCGCGTTCACCGCGGGCCCAGGTTCATCCTGATGCGGGGTGCCAAGCACCGGGTCGCGGCATCGGCGTCTCGCCCGTCAGGATGAAGTTTCGCGGGCCAGCCCGGAACCCGACCGGGCGCCTCCTACTGTCGGTTCATGACCTTTTTCCGACTCGTCGCACACGTCGTCGCCCCTGTCGCCGGCGCGCTCTTCGTCCTCCTGTGGACTGTCGCTGAGGCCGGCCGTTCCGGGCTCGCGGGTGTCGTGACGGTCGCCGCCCTCCTCGGCATCGCGGTGGCGCTCAGTGTGCGCACCCCGCTCGTGGCGCTCGTCCTCATCACGGTCCTGCCTGGTCTGCAGCTCATCGGGCTCGCTCCGGCGACGAGCGCGACCACCTGGCCGATGTACGGAGCCATCTGCTTCGTGGCCCTCATCGTGGCCGCGACGGGTGATCGACGCGAGCGTCTGCTGGCCCTGCCCGTCGCGCTCCTCGCGACCGCCCTGGCCGTCGCGCACATGACCGTCCCCACGGGCAGCGAACCCGACAAATGGACCTCCTGGACGGCTTCCTTGGGAGGGATTCATCCGATCCGAGACTCCCTGGGAACGCTGCTCCTCGCCGGCGTGGGGCTCGTCGTCCTGGCGTGGGGCGCGGGATTCGGCATCGGTGCGGCCGGTCGGCTCCGCCGTCTCGACAGTGTGCTGTCCGACACCGAGGACCGCCTCGCGGAGACGGACCTCGAGCTGCGTCTCGGACTGGAGCGGTCGCGCATCTCGCGAGACGTCCACGACTCGGTGGCTCACGCTCTGACCATCGTCGTGGCGCAGTCCGAGGGGGCGGCAGCTCTCCATCGCCGCCAGCCCGAGGTCGTCGACGTCGTCCTGGCGGCCATCAGCGGGGTCGCGCGTGAAGCCCTCGTCGACGTGCGGGGGCTCGTCGAGCGGATCACCGAACCCGGCGACGAGCTCCTGTCGTTGTCGGATGTGCCGGCCCTCGCCGAGAGGATGCGCGGCGTGGGCATGACGGTCACCCTGAACGAGCTCGGGGAGAGGCCCGGACTGCGCCCCGCGCAGCAGTTGACCGTCTACCGGCTCGTGCAGGAGAGCCTGACGAATGCCCTCAAACACGGGGGACAGTCGAGCCGGGCCTCCGTCGTCCTCGACTGGCGACGAGGTGGGCTCGCCCTCCTGGTGCATTCCTCGGGGGACGCGCCGTTGGTCGCCCAGGGCTCTCTCCCGGGCCACGGGGCAGGCATCGCCGGTATGACGGAGCGCGCGACGATGAGCGGGGGGTGGCTCACCGCGGGGCCGGACGACGCGGGCGATTTCGTCGTCACCGCGTACCTCCCGTTCGGAGTGAGCGAGAGGGCCGACGCGGCCGGTCTCGTCGCTGTCCACGACTCGGGTGAGGACGGCGCCCGTGTCTGACCCCGTGCGCGTCGCCGTCGTCGACGACCTGCCCCTCTTCGCGCTCGGCATCCGTATGCAGCTGGACGCGACCGAGGACCTCGTCTGCGTGGGCACGGCGTCCGACGGGCGGAGCGGCCTCGAGCTCGTGCGCCGCGAACGGCCGGACGTCGTCCTCATGGACATCCGGATGCCGGTGCTCGACGGCCTCGCGGCGACCGCGGCCCTCCGGGACGACGGCGCCGACGCCCCTCGTGTGGTCGTCCTGACCACCATCCGACGGGACGAGGCCATCTACCTCGCCGCCCGCGCCGGTGCCACCGCCTTCCTCACCAAGGACGCCCATCCGGAGGTATTGCTCGCGACCGTCCGAGCGGCGGCGGTCGGCGAAGTGGTCGGCGATACGGACCGACTCCTTCGAGACTTCGGACCGCCACCCACACGACCTCGGACCGACGTGCTCGCCGTGCTGACCCCGCGGGAGCGGGAGACCTTCCTGCTGCTGGCGAAGGGGCTCACGAACACCGAGATCGCCGAGGCGTCGTTCGTCTCGGAGGCGACCGTGAAGACCCACGTGCGAGCGGTCCTGGCGAAGCTCGAGCTCCGCAGCCGCCTCCAGGTCGTCGTCTTCGCCCACGAAGAGGGACTGGTCAGAGCCTGACGTGACGGACACGCGTCACCCTCGCGAGCGGCCGCCAGCGCACAGGCCGTCAGCGCACGGTGAGGATCTCGACGCCGTCGTCCGTGATGGCGACGGTGTGCTCGCTGTGCGCGGTGCGGCAGCCGGTCGCGCTGCGCAGGGTCCAGCCGTCGGCGTCGGTGACGAGGCGGTCGGTGTCGAGCATCACCCAGGGCTCGAGCGCCAGCAGCAGGCCGGGGCGCAGCGTGTAGCCGCGGCCGGGGCGGCCGTCGTTCGCCACGTGCGGGTCCTGGTGCATGGTCGAGCCGATGCCGTGACCGCCGAACTCGAGGTTGATCGGGTAGCCGGCGTCCGACAGCACCGTGCCGATGGCGTGCGAGACGTCGCCCATCTTGACACCGGGGCCCGCTGCCGCGATACCCGCGGCCAGGGCGCGCTCGGTGGCGTCGATCAGCGCGAGGCTCTCGGCCGGGCGGGCCGTGCCGACGACGAAGCTCAGCGCCGAGTCGGCGGCGAGACCGTCGAGGATGACGGCCAGGTCCAGGGTCAGCAGATCGCCGTCGGCCAGCCGGTAGTCGTGCGGTAGCCCGTGCAGGACCGCGTCGTTGACCGACGTGCAGATGTAGTGACCGAACGGCCCTCGACCGAACGAGGGGGCGTAGTCGACGTAGCACGACTCGCCGCCTGCCTCGACGATCATGTCCTGCGCCCACCGATCGATGTCGAGCAGGTTCGTGCCGACCGTCGTGCGCTCGCGCACCGTCTTCAGGATGCGCCCAACCAGGGCGCCGGCGGCCCGGGCCCGGGGGAGTTCGGCCGGGGTGAGGATTTCGATCACGGGTGTCCTGCCTGTCTGCGCTCGCCGGTGCTCGTCGGCACCAATAGATATCCCGGTAATACTATCCCCGGCGAGCGGCTAGCATGTCGACATGGTCAGGCTGCCGCTCACCCCCGACGAGCTCGAGCGCGGGCGCCGACTGGGCGCCCTGCTGCGGCAGGCCCGCGGCGACCGGCCCATGCTCGACACGGCGCTCGCCGCCGGGATCTCGCCCGAGACGCTGCGCAAGATCGAGACGGGCCGCGTGGCCACCCCCGCGTTCTCCACCATCGCCGCGATCGCCGGCATCCTCGACCTGTCGCTCGACCACGTCTGGGCAGAGATCCAGCAGGCAGAGATCCAGCAGGCAGAGATCCAGTCGGGCCAATCGACACCGACGGCGGCCGTCGGCGTCGACCGACTGGCCTCATAGCTGACGGGGCCTCGGAGCGAACGGGGCCGCGGGGCGACCTGCCCCACGACCCCGTCCACGAGACGAGCGCCTCCGATCAGTTGTACGACGCCAACCGGTTCGGCGCGGTGTTGCCCGCCGAGGTCGGCACGGCACCGCCGACACCGTTGATGACACTCGAGATCGTGCCGACGTCACCCAGCGACACGGTCACCAGGCCGTGTGCACGCACACCGGCGGTCTGCGGCACCTCGAACGCCCGGTCGGCGTGCACGGTCTTGTTCGTGTTGAAGAAGCAGTAGACGCCGCCACCCCAGATCTCGTGCTTCGTGACGTTCGACGCGACCTTGTAGGCGGCGTAGCCGGCCCCGGTCGGGCTCTGCCACGAGGCGTTGTCGGGCACGTCGTACGGCATCTCGTTCTGGAAGAAGATCGTCCTGCCGTTGTTGCCGTTCCACTGGACCTCGTACTTCTGGTAGTGCTCGACGAACAGACCCGTCGCGAGGACGTCGTCGCCGTTCACCTCGACACCGGTGGCTCCGGAATTGACGGTCCAGCCCGTCGCGGCGCCACCGTGGTCGGCGCGCCAGGCCCAGATGTGGTCGACCAGGGTGTCGTCCGCGTTGACCTGGAGCGTGGTGGTCGCCCGCCCCTGGATGCTCGATCCGACGCGGAAGAACACGTCCTGGATGCTCTGCGGGTCGGCCGCGTGGTCGACGTGCGACCCGGAGGCTCCAAGACGGACGAGCTGGGCGCTGTTGGTCGAACCGGCGTCGACGACGAGGTTGGACACGTTCACCCCCGCGACGTCGGTCGAGGTGAGGACGGCGTTGCCCTTCGTGGGGACGAGGGTCGGGAACCCGATGCCGGTGACGACCGTGTCGGCCCGGGTCACGGCGATCGCCGAGTCGAGTCGATACGTGCCCGGGGTGAAGAACAGGTTGAGCCCCTGCTGCAGCGCCGCGTTGAGCGTCGCGGCCGAGTCACCGGGGTGGGCGACGTAGAAGTTGCGCATCGGCAGGTCCGTGCCGGCGGTGTTCGGCCAGGTCACTCCCGAGGAGTTCTGCTTCAGCGACGGGACGAACACGTGGTACTTGTTCGACGAGTCGACGTAGAGGTACGGCTTCTCCCGTGTGGTGGGCGTCGTGGCGAGCGTCGTGTAGCTCTTCGAGAAGTCGTTCGCCGGGGCGCCGTTGACACCGGAGAACGTCATGTTCCAGTTGCCGCCCTGCCACGAGCCGATGGTCGAGTTGCGGGTGTACCACTGCTGCTGCGACCCCGACGTGATGGTACCGTCGACCTTGGTGTCGGCGATGTAGCCGCCCGACGAGTAGCCCTGACCGCCGTCCTGGTTCGACGGGCCCATGGTGAGGTTGCCCTTGATGTGCACCCGCCGCATCGGTGCCGCCTGCGACACCGCCCAGCGGTCCGTGCCGCCCTCGGGCACGATCGACGTGTTCTCGACCGAGCGCCAGAAGTTCTGCGTGGCGTTCTTCTCGTCCCCGGCGTTCCAGCCGGAGTCGACGTTGACCGCGCCGTTGATGGTGACGTCGTCGGGGTTCTTCCCGAGGCCGGCGACCGTCGTGTAGAAGCCGAGGTTCGCGAACACCCGCCCGTAGCTGCCGGGCTTGAACAGGAACGCGTAGCGCTGGCTGCCGAACTGCGCCGTCGTGCTGCGCAACTGGCTGTTGAACGCGGAGTCGATGTCGGCCTGGATGGTCGACGCCGGCACCGAGGTGTCGTAGATCTTGACGTTGCTGCCGAAATCGGGGGTGTCGCTCGTCGTCACCGCTTGGGCCGAGAACACCGGGACCAACGCCCCGACGACTCCCGCGCTCACGGCCATGGCGATGATCTTGCTCATCCGTCGTTGCATGATGCTCGATTCGCTCACGTACGGCCCCGTTGCCGCACGCCAGCGACGGTAGACCTCTTCGACCGTGACGACAGTCGGTCAAACGGCGGACAGGCCGGGCACGGAGACCCCGGAGGAGGCTCGCTCGGGTCGGTCAGAGGAGGCTCGCGCGGTCGGCGAGATAGTCACCGAGATCGCGCACCTCGTCCACCCCGGTGCCCCAGCGCACGAGCACGGTGCCGTCGCGGACGAGCAGCGGTTCGGCCGAACCGTCGAGCAGTGACGCCGCGTCGAGGGGGAGCGGCCGGTAGGCGAAGTTGACGACCTCGCCCTCGTCGAAGCGGCCCCGGGAAGCGGCCTTGCGATCGGCCTTGCGCTCCTCGACGCTCGCCGACAGGTGCTGTTCGCGGGTCGGGACGACGGCCCGGGTGATCTTGCCGGTCGCGAAGACGCGGCCCTCCCGGTCCAGCAGCAGCACGCCGAGACGCCAGGCGCGCCCGACGGGCGCCATGGACGCCGACGTGTGCACGAGGAGCACGCGTCGGGCGGGCTTGACCTGGGCGAGCGCCTCGTCGCGGGCACCGACGGCCTCCAGCGCGGCGACGGTGCGGGCGAGCAGCGAGGCCAGGTCGCTGGCGACGCGGGTCGCGCGCTCGTCGGTCACCGCGCCTCCTCCGGTCGATCGGCGAGCGGGATGTGCACGGCGAGGCCGATCAGCTGTCGTAGCCGTGCCGGAGGAAGTCCTCGACGACCTCGACGACGAAGGCGTGGTCGTCGGCCTGCGGCAGCCCCGAGACACCGACGGTGCCGACGGGGCCGACACCCGTGACGATGACGGGGAAGACGCCGCCGTGCGCCGCATAGAGCGCGGGGTCGAGTCGCGACTTCGCCTCGAAGGTCGTGCCGTTCACGCGGAAGGACTCGCCGACGCGGTACGAGCTCTGCCCGTAGCGGTCGACGACGCGGGCCTTGCGGTCGAGCCACTCGTCGTTGTCGACCGACGTGCCGGGCAGGGCGGCGTGGAACACGCGCTGGCCCCCCTTGCGGACGGCGAGGGCGACGGGCAGCCGGCGCCGGGTCGCCTCGGCCAGCAGGAAGGCGCCCAGCTCGAGCGCGGTCTCGACGGTGAACCGCCGGAAGACGAGCGTCTCTTCGTGGGCGGCCAGGGTTCGGAGCAGGCTGTCGTCGGTCACGAGCCGAGCTTACGTCGACCCGGGTGCGGACGACCCGGGTGCCGGCTGCCCGGGGTGGGTGAGCCGCGAGCAGCCGTCAGACGGGCACGGCCTCCGGGCGGCACTCGACGCCGGGACGCTCACTCAGACCGCAGTAGACGTCGGCGAGCTCGTGCGCCGATCGCGACCACGGGCGCGCGAGGGCGTGCTCGCGGGCGGCGGCACCGAGGCTGCCGGCCAGTTGCGGGTCGGCCAGGATGCGCGAGACCGTCAGCCCCCACGCGGCCGGCTCGCGGCTGGTCATGATGACGCCGGTGACCCCGTCGACGACGGCCTCATGCAGACCGCCCGCATCGGCGGCGACGACCGGCACGCCCGAGGCGGCGGCCTCGAGGGCGATGAGACCGTATGTCTCGGAGTGCGACGGCACGAGGACGACGGAGGCGCGGCGCAGCAGGGCGGCCAGGTGCGGCCTGGTCTGCGGCCCGACGAAACGCACGGAGTCACCGATACCCGCCTCGGTCGCCCTCTGACGCAGCTCGCGCTCGTAGTCGGCGAACTCCGTCGAGGCGCCGCCCGCGATGACGAGCTCGGGGCGGACGGCACTCGCCACGGCGGCGATCGCGTCGATCGCGAGGTCGGGGCCCTTGAGCGGCTCGAGACGGCCGGCGGCGAGGGCGAACGGCTCGTCGGGACGGTCGAGGTCGTCGACGGGGTGGAACAACTGGGTGTCGACACCCGGTGCCACGACGACGATGCGCTCGGGGTCGCCGTGCAGCCTCGTGACGATGGTCTGCCGCTCGGCCTGGCTGATCGCGATGACACGGTCGCTGTTCTGCGCGAGGAAGGCCTCGCCCTCGAGTCGGCCGTGCGACTCGGGGCGCTCGCCGTGCGAGAGCGGGGTCGACGCGTCGGCGGCGATCGAGTGGAAGCTCTGCAGGTGGGGGATGCCGCGGTCGCGGGCCACCGGCAGGGCGGCCATACCCGAGAACCAGTGGTGCGAGTGCAGCACGTCGTAGGGGCCGAGCTCGGCCAGCCGGTCGCGGAACTCGTGGATGAACTCCTCGTGGCGCCCCTTGGGGACGACCTCGGCGGGGCCCGCGTCGAGCACGCGCAGGGTGACGTTCTCGGTCGGCGACGAGACGGCGGGCATGTCGGGGGACGAGCGCCGGGTGATCACGTCGACGTGGTGCCCGAGCGCGCCGAGTGCCTCGGCCTGGTGCCGGACGACGACGTTCATGCCGCCGGCGTCGCCGCTGCCGGGGTCGGTGAAGGGCGACGTGTGCAACGACACGAGGGCGATGCGCAGGGGGGTCTCGGGTGTGGAAGGCACCCCGCGAGCGTACCCGCCCCGCTCCGGACGGGCGCCGGGGGCCGGGCCCGGCCGCGCGGGAGGGGGCGGCGTAGGGTCGGGCGGAACCGCCCCCTTCGAACGACCCGACGGCGCCCGAGCGACGGCACGGACACGTGGACGACGGCACGGGCGAGTCAAGACGAGAGCACGACCGAGAGCACGGACGAGGGGTCGAGATGGCGACGGATGCGGTGATGCTCGACGTGGGCGAGCGGACGGTGCGACTGTCGAGTCCGACGCGCGTGCTGTGGCCCGACAGCGGGGTGACGAAGCTCGATCTCGCCGAGTACCTGATCGCGGTCGGTCCGGCCTTCCTGCGCGCCAACGGCGGGCGGCCGCTGTCGCTGCAGAGGTTCCCCGGCGGGGTCGACGGCGAGGACTTCTTCTCGAAGAACCCGCCACGGGGTGCGCCCGACTACGTGCGTCAGATCGACGTCACCTACCCGAGCGGACGGGTGCACCCGCAGCTCGTCGTCGACGAGGCGGCCGCGGTCGTCTGGGCCGCGCAGATGAACACCGTGGTGTTCCACCCGTGGGCCTCCCGGGCCGAGGCCCCCGACGAGCCCGACGAGCTGCGCATCGACCTCGACCCGCAGCCCGGCACCGACTTCGGAGATGCGGTGACCGCCGCGTTCGGCCTGCGCGAGGTGCTCGCCGAGGCCGGTCTGACGGCGTTCGTGAAGACCTCGGGCAACCGGGGTCTGCACGTGTTCGCCCCGATCGTGCCCGAGCACGAGTTCCTGGAGGTGCGGCACGCGGTCATCGCGGCGGCCCGCGAACTCGAGCGCCGCACTCCCGACACGGTCACGACGAACTGGTGGAAGGAGGAGCGCGGCGCCCGCATCTTCGTCGACTTCAACCAGGCGAATCGGGACCGCACCATGGCCGGTGCCTACTCGCCTCGGGCGCTGGCCCGCGCCTCCGTGTCCACGCCGGTGACCTGGGACGAGCTGCCCGAGACGGACCCGGCGCAGCACACGGTGTCGTCGGTGCCCGAGCGGCTCCGGCGCGTCGGCGACCCCTGGGAGGCGCTGCACGACGAGCCGGGTCGCCTCGACACGCTGCTCGAATGGTGGCAGCGCGACGTCGAAGCCGGGCTCGGCGAGCTGCCGTTCCCGCCCGACTTCCCGAAGATGCCGGGCGAGCCCCCTCGGGTGCAGCCGAGCCGGGCCAAGAAGGGCTAGGCCCCGAGCACGTCGTCGAGGTCGTAGGCGGCCGGCGTCTCGAGTTGCTCGTACGTGCACGAGCGCGCGTCGCGGTCGTCGCGCCAGCGCTCCACCTGCACGGTGTGCCGGAACCGCGTGCCCTCCATCTGGTCGTAGCGCACCTGGACGACCCGCTCGGGTCGGAGCGGCACGTAGCTGACATCCCGCCCCGACGAGAAGCGCGTGCGCTCCCGCTCGGCCGGCAGCACGCGCCCGTCGTCGTCGCGTTCGACCCAGGGCTCGAGTTCGTCGACGAGCTCGAGACGGCGAACGTCGGAGAACGCGGAGGCGCCCCCCACGTTCTGCAGGTCGCCCGCGTCGTCGTAGAGGCCGAGCAGCAGCGAGCCGACTCCCGATCCGCTCTTGTGCACGCGGTAGCCGAGCACCACGACGTCGGCCTCGCGGTGGTGCTTGATCTTGAGCATGCTGCGCTTGCCGGGGGCGTAGGAGGCGTCGCGCGGCTTCGCCACGACGCCGTCGAGACCGGCGCCCTCGAAGTCGGTGAGCCATCGCTCGGCGACGATCACGTCGAGGGTGCGCCGCCCGACGAACACGGGGTCGGCCAGCGTCGCGCCGAGCGTCTCGAGCTCGGACCGTCGGGTGTCGAACGGCTCGTCCACGAGGGAACGGTCGCCCATCGCGAGCAGGTCGAAGGCGACGAACTGGGCCGGGGTCTCGGTCGAGAGGGTCGCGATGCGGCTGGCGGCCGGGTGGATGCGCTGGGACAACGCCTCCCAGTCGAGTCGCTCGGCTCCTGCGCGTCCGGAGCGCACGACGATCTCGCCGTCGAGCACGAACGAACCGGTGGCCTGGGCGGAGAACGCGGCGACCAGCTCGGGGAAGTACCGGGTCAGCGGCTTCGAGCCGCGACTGCCGATCTCGACCTCGACGCCGTCGGCCGTCACGTCGACGTAGACGAGACCGCGGAACCCGTCCCACTTCGGCTCGTAGGACAGGCCGCCGGCGACCGTGTCGGGCCCCGGCACCGTGGCGACGGCCTTCGCGAGCATCGGGGCGACGGGGTGCTGGGCCGACGGGAGGGCGATCGGCGAGCCGGGAGCGGACGGGGTCATCGCTCGAGTGTGCTCCCGCCCGGGCACCGTCGGGTCAGACGCCTGCCGTCCAATAGGCGAGGACCGCGTCCGCGACGCGGGCCGCCTGCGCCCGACCCGCCTCGGCCGCGGGGCGTCGCACGGCGGGGGACAGCATGTTGTCGCCGAAGGCGGCCAGGCTGGCGGTGTCGGCCTCGACCACGAAGACCGGGCGACCGGCTGCGGCGCGGGCCGCCACCACCTGCGGCAGGCTCGGGCCGAGCGGCGACACGGCCTGCTCGGGGCCGCACGAGACGACGACCACGCGGTCGTAGTCGTCGGCGAGATCGGCGTTCGTGCCGGAGCGAACCCCACCGTCCATCGTCGCGCGCCCGGCGACGTCGACGGTCGGGAAGACGACGGGCACCGAGCAGCTGGCCGCCACGGCGATGGCGAGGTCCACCCCGGACGATGCGTCGAGCGGTCGGAACACGCCGTCGGTCGCGTCGACGGTGCAGACCGTGAGCGCCCGGTCGGGCCACGGGGCGCCGGCGAGCTGCTCCCGCATCACGGGCACGAGGTCGGTGTCGTCGGCCGGGCGCGGCGTCTCGCGCGCCATCCTGCCGATGCCGGCCCGCGCCTCCTCGGCGGTCGTGGCCCCGACCATCGCCTGCGCGATCGCCTCCTCGAAACCGGCCACACTCGGTGCGGCGGTCGCGGCGACCTGCCCGGCGGCGAGCTGTTCGGCGAGCGCCTCGCCGGTGCGACCGAGTCGCAGCAGCGTCCCCACGACCGAGCCCGCGGATGTCCCGACGACGAGGTCGGCGTCGTCGAGCGGGATGCCCCGGTCGAGCAGCGTCGAGACGACGCCGAGCTCCCAGGCGATGCCGGCGACTCCACCGCCGCCGAAGACGACGGCGGTGCGGAGGCGGGGCGTGGGGGTCGTGGTCATGGCATGCCTTTCTCGACGGGACGGGTCTGACTCGACCCTAGGCTCGCCGATCGGGGGTTCGCGCGTCGCGCAGCTCGCCCGACCGGCCGAGGGCGTCGGCGTGCCACCCGGTCTGGGCGAGGGCGGAGGCGAGTCGGAACCCGCTCAGGCTCTCGATGCCCCCGCTCCACCGCATGCGCTGCGCGATCTGCCAGACCGTCGGGCTGTCGAGCGCGTCGAGGGCGTCGGCGACGTCGGCCGTCCGGTCGGCGCGATGCTCGATCATCGCCGTGCAGCGGCCGACGAGGTCGGTGAAGCGGTACTCGTGGCCGGGCGCCGCCTCCAGGTCGCCGCCGAGCAGGACGACGCGTTCGAGCGAGGCGATGAAGTCGACCAGCGGGTTGCTCGCCGTGCGACCGCCCAGGCCGATGCCCGGGTTGATCGTGGGCAGCACATGGTCGCCGGTGAAGAGCAGACCCGCGGTCAGGTCCTCGAAGCAGAGGTGCCCCGCCGTGTGACCCGGCGTCCAGACCGCCTCGAGTCGGCGGCCCGCCAACGGCAGGGCATGGCCGTCCTCCAGCAGCACGTCGGCCGCCAGCTCGGGCAGGCGCCGACCGCGCCCCCACGAGGTGCGGAGGCCCGGGGCGAGCTCGGCCGGCGCTCCCCACGACGCGATGTCGTCGTCGGCGGCCATCGCGTCGGCCTCGCGGGTCAGCAGCGCGGACTGCTCGGCTCGGTGCAGGGCCACGGACGCCCCGGAGGCGCGGCGGATGGTCTCGGCACCGCCCAGGTGATCGGCGTGCAGGTGGGTGACCGCGACCACGGCGATGTCGTCGACGGAGTGTCCGATCGCCGCGAGGGCCGAGGTGAGGCGCGTCAGGTTCTCGTCGGTCTGCCAACCGGGATCGATCACCGCCAGCTCATGCCCGTCGCCCTCGACGACGTAACCGAGCGAGTGGTCGTCGATTCCGTCGCCGAACGGCAGCGCGACGGACCAGACGCCGTCGCGCACCTCCTCCAGCGGGGGCAGCTCGCCCCGGCCGAGGGCGGTGGCCTGGACGGCGCTCGACGGGGTGGGAGCCCCGGCGGGACGGGAGACGGGGACGGCGGACGGCGAGGTGTCGGTCACGCGGCCGAGCCTAGCCACCACGCCCGTCCGTGCCCCGTCCGTGCCCCGCCGTGCCCGTCCCTGCCTCGCCGTCCCACCCCGGCACACAGTGCCTATTCGGAGCCGACCTCGATCAGCACCTTGCCGACGGCGTCGTTCTCGACGGCCTCGTGCGCGGCGGCCGTGTCGGCCAACGAGAACAGGTGCAGCGGCAGACCCGCCTCGTCGCCCACGGCGAGGACGCCGTCGCGCAGAGCGACGGTGACGTCCTCGGCGGCCGCCTGCAGCGCCTCCTCGCCCTCGGTGTAGACGAGCACGAACTGGTAGCGCGTGTTCAGACCCATGTTCGCCCGGATCGGCAGCACGGCCGTGTCGCCGCCGTTGTCGGCGTACATCGCGATGGAGGCGCGGTTCGCCACGACGGCGGCGTCCAGGTCCGCGTTCTGGGCGATCGACACCTCGACCACGAGGTCGACGCCGTCGGGCGCGACGTCGCGGATCGCCGCCGCGGTGTCGCCCTCGCGGTAGTTGACGACGTGGTGCGCGCCGGCCGCGGTCGCGAGCGCGGCCTTCTCGTCGTTCGAGATCGTCGTGACGACGGTGGCACCCGCCCAGCGAGCCAGCTGGATGGCGGCGTGGCCGACCGCACCCGCGCCTCCGGAGACGAGCACGGTGTGGCCGGTCAGGGCGCCCGGTGCCAGGCGCCGCGGACCGTCCTCGGCCACCGTGAGGGCGCGGTGGGCCGTCATCGCGGGGACGCCGAGACTCGCGCCGACGCGCATGTCGACGCCGTCGGGCAGCGGGGCCACCCGGGAGGCCGGGACGACCGTGAACTCCTGCGCCGTGCCCGTGGGGCGCTGATAGGCCGACAGGAACAGCCAGACGCGATCGCCGACCGAGACGCCCTCGACCTCGGGGCCGACGGCGTCGACGACACCGGCGCCGTCCTGGTTCGGCGTCACCTCGGCGAACGGCAGCGACTCACCCGGCTTCTGACCGACGCGCGACTTCCAGTCGGTCGGGTTCACGCCCGACACGACGACCCGCACGCGCACCTCGCCCGGGCCGGGCTCGGGCAGGTCGCGATTGACGAGGGACAGGACGGAGGAGGCCGGGCCGGTCTCGGAGTACACGATGCTCTTCATGCCCCGATCCAACCCTCGGGGCCGCCGCCGTGTTCCCGTACCGAGCCCTGTCGGCGGCCGCGACTACGCTCGCACCATGACGGGGGATCAGTGACGGGCGAGCACGACGACGGCGTAGCGACGGCGGGCGACGACGTCGTGCCGGCCATCACCGTCGTGACGCCCGGTCGGCCGGACGAGCGCCGCACCCCGGCACCGCCTCGCGCCCAGCGCATCGTCGCCCAGGTCGTCGTCACGGCCGTCGTGGTCGTCATCGCCGTCGCCCTTGCCGCGGTCGTCGCCGCGCGCCAACTCGCAGAGAACGAGTCCATCGCCGATGCGGCCGAACGAGCCGACCGCATCGCCGACGCCCTCATCGTGCCCGCCCTCGGGGACGCCCTGACCGACGCGACCGACACCCCCGCCTCGGCGGCCGCTCGCGAGGCCCTCGACGACGTCGTCCGCGACCACGTCCGCAACGACACCATCGTCCGCATCAAGATCTGGGACGCCACCGGTCGCGTGCTCTGGTCCGACGAGCCTCGCCTCGTCGGCGAGACCTTCGACCTCGACGACGACGACCTCGAGGCGCTCGCCGGCGACGGCGTCTCGGCCGACGTCTCCGACCTCACGCGCCCCGAGAACGTCTACGAACGAGACCGCGGTACCTTGCTCGAGGCCTACCGATCGGTCGCAACGCCCTCGGGAGAGCCCCTGCTGTTCGAGGTGTACTTCCGCTACGACGAGGTCGTGGCCCGGGCGGGCGACCTGTGGCGCGGCTTCGCCGGTGTCACGATCGGCAGCATTGTGCTGCTCGTGCTGCTGCTCACCCCCGTGCTGTGGCGGCTGCTCACGGCGCTCGCCGCTGCCCGGCAGACGCGGGAGCGCCTCCTGCAGCGCGCCCTCGACGCGAGCGACGACGAGCGGCGACGCATCGCGGCGACCCTGCACGACGGTGTGGTGCAGGACCTCGTCGGGGTGTCGTACGGCCTGGCGGGCGAGGCGGCGGCGTTCCGAGGCCGCGGCGACACCGCCGGGGCCGACGCCTTCGACGCGTCCGCGGGCTCGGTCCGCCGCAGTATCGGCGGCCTGCGGACGCTGCTCGTCGACATCTACCCGCCCCGGCTCGACGAGGCCGGACTCGGCGCGGCGCTCGACGACCTCGCGGCGTCCGTGCGCTCCCGCGGCATCGCGGTCGTCCTCGACGTCGATCCGCCCGAGGTGCTGGCGACGGCGCTCGACGACGACGGTCGTCGCGTCGTGTTCCGGGTCGCACAGGAGTGTCTGGCCAACGTCGTGAAGCATTCCCGTGCCTCCCGCGTGCGGATCACGCTGCGGCGGGCGCCGCGCGACCCGGCCGAGAGCACACCCGTCGGTCGCGTCGCCGGGCACGTCGTCCGCCTCGAGATCGCGGACGACGGAGCCGGTTTCGATGCGACCACCGTGCTCGACCACCCACCGGACGGGCACCTCGGGCTACGCCTGCTGTCCGACGTCGCCCGCGAGAGCGGTGCGGAGCTCACCGTCACCTCCGCATCCGGCGCCGGCACGATCTGGCGGCTGACCCTGGCGGCGCGCCCGTGATCCGGGTCGTGGTGGTCGACGACCACCCGCTGGTGCGCGGCGGCCTGCGGGCGGTGATCGACGCGGCGGACGACCTCGAGGTCGTCGGCGAGGCGGCATCCGGCGAGGAGGCGCTCGTGACGGTCCCCGACGTCGGCCCCCGCGTCGTCCTGATGGACGTCTCGATGCCGGGGCTGGGCGGTATCGAGGCGACGCGTCGCCTCACGGCGCTCGGCACGGACGCCGCGATCGTGATGCTGACGACCTTCCCCGACGCCGCGACCGTGCGGGCCGCACTCGGGGCCGGCGCGATCGGCTATCTGCTCAAGGACGCCGACCCGGTCGTCGTGCTCTCGGGTATCCGCTCGGCGGCCGCCGGACACGCGCCGATCGACCCGCGTGCGGCCAAGACGCTCCTGCCCGGCGCGGCCGGCGCGGCCGGCGCGGCCGACGTGGCCGCCGCACGCGCCGCACCCGCCGCGGCGACGTCGGCCGATCCGCCGCGCGGTCGCGAGGCCGACGTGCTGCGGCTGATCGCCCGCGGTCTGCCGAACAAGCTGATCGCGTCCGAGCTCGGCATCAGCGAGCGCACCGTCAAGGCCCACGTCGGCAGTCTCTTCCGGCGCATCGGGGTGTCCGACCGCACCAGCGCGGCGCTCTGGGCCCGCGACCACGACATGACCCGTGACGGGTAGTCGTCTCGGCGAGGGGTACTAGTACCAAGGTCCGATGGTGCCGGCGTGCGGCGGCGTCGAGAGTGGGCTCAGGCGGCACGGTCGCCGCCACCCCTCTCGAAAGGCTCGTCATGGCCCCCACCCTGCTCCGAAAGATCGGCACCGCGACGCTCGTCGTCTCGGCCGTCATCGCCGGCTCGTTGTCCGTCGCCGGCCCGGCCAGCGCCTCCGGCAAGACGTCGGTGGGCGGCGACTACGCCGTCACCGTCAACGGCACCACGTACAACCCGGCGGCCGGCAAGAGCGTCAAGCTCGACGGCATCAAGCCCAGTGGTCGGATCGCCGTCCGGGGTATCAACAACGGCTTCGACATCGATGCCGCGACCCTCGGCGTCTACGACTACACGCTGACCGGCAATCCGGACTCGCAGCGCATGGTGACCGAGCCGACCGCGATCTTCGCCTCGAAGGTGCCGACGCTCAGCGACGCGCAGCGCGCCGGGGCGACCATCAAGAGCCTCGAGCTCAAGGACGACAGCGTCGTCGTGCTGTTCACGACGTCACTCGGCAAGTTCAAGATCCAGGCGAAGGACGGCGCCCAGGGCGGCATCTTCCAGATGGAGAGCGAGTTCGCCGGCCCGGTCGAGTTCACCCACACGCTGGCGCCGGGCCTGTTCTACTTCACGAACCAGTACACGGGCAAGATCAACTTCAGCAACGGCGTCGACGCGGTCGCGAGCGGCCCCGGGGCGCACCAGATGCTGCTCGGCAAGGACAGCCCGCAGGTCGCGACCAAGACCTCGCAGACCGCGACGACCACCACGTG
Source organism: Frigoribacterium sp. 2-23 (assembly GCF_049601585.1). Taxonomy (GTDB): domain Bacteria; phylum Actinomycetota; class Actinomycetes; order Actinomycetales; family Microbacteriaceae; genus Frigoribacterium. The sequence continues at coordinate 1,359,797 of NZ_CP187126.1, forward strand.
GTCGGTACAGCCCGGAGGCCGTCTCGGCGGCGTGCTCGGCGAGGACGCGATCGAGCTGAGCGCCGGTGCGACGAACTGCACCAGTCAGTGCCAGGCGCAGAACCAGATCCGCGGCTCGCTACCCGTGCCGCCCGACCCCGCCAACCCCACGCCACTCGGCTAGCTCCGGAACACCGCGAGCCCGCCGTCATCGTCCCGCTGGGGGGACGGTGGCGGCGGACTCGCTCGTGCGCGGCCGCGTGGCCTACTCGCCGAAGACCTCGCGGAGGGCGGCGAGCGCCATCAGCTCGTCGTCGATGCCGCCGCCCTCGTGGCCGTTGTAGGCCCAGACGGTGACCTGCTTCGGTCCGCCGTACTCGTGGAACGCGCCGAACACGGTCGACGGCGGGCAGATCGGGTCCATCAGCGCCGCCGAGAACCAGGCGGGCGCCGTGGCGCGCTTGGCGAAGTTGACGCCGTCGACGTACGAGAGCACGTCGTGCACCGAGGAGGCGCGGTGCCGGTGGGTGGCCAGGTAGCGTCCGATCTCCTTGTACGGGTCGCTATCGGTGATGACCGTCGCCCGACGGAAGTCGCAGAGGAACGGCACGAACGAGACCACGCCGGCCAGGTCGGGGACGAGACCCGACACGGCCAAGGCCAGACCGCCTCCTTGGCTGCCGCCCAGGACCGCGACCCGGTCGGGGTCGACGACGTCGAGCGCGCGGGCGGCGTCCACGGCGCGCACCGCGTCGGTGATCAGGCGCCGGTAGTAGTACGTCTCGATCGAGTCGATGCCGCGGGTCATCACGCCGGGGATCGCCGGGCCCGACCCCGCCGTGTCGACGGTGTCGCCCGTGCTCCACGACGAGCCCTGGCCGCGGGTGTCCATGTGCAGGTGCGCGTAGCCGGCGGAGGCCCAGAGGAGGTTGTCGACGGCGGCGCCGCGGCCGCCGCCGTAGCCGACGTACTGCACGACGGCGGGTAGCGCGAGCCCTGCCTCGACGGCGCCCGCGGGGACGCGCAGCCAGGCGCGCACGTCGTCTCCGTCGAAGCCGGCGAACGTCACGTCGTAGACATCGACGGTGCGGAGGCCCGTGTCCACCGGTTCGATCCGCACGTCGAGGGCGTGCTCGCGCGTCGAGCCGAGTGTCGCGGCCCAGAAGGCGTCGAAGTCGGCGGGCTCGGTCTGGGTGCTGCGGTAGCCCCAGAGCTCGGACTCGGTCAGGTCGGTGTAGGCCATGCGATCTTCCTAGCGCGTCGTCGGGTCGAGACCGAGGAGGCGCTCGCTCACGTCCCAGAAGTCGCGGGCGAGGCCTGCGTCGCTCGCCTGGGGGGACGACGTCGAGACCTTGCGCTTGGCGAAGTACTCGCCCTGCGGCCAGTCGCGCCCGGGGGTGGTGGTGGCGAGCCAGACGAGCGTGTCGGCGCCCTTCTCGGGGCTGACCGTCACGAGGCGGCGGAGCGGCGTGTGGTAGACGAGCCGCAGCAGGCTCGACGTCTCGGAGGCGAAACCCGTCTGCACGAGACCGGGGTGGAACGACGCGGCCGAGATGCCGCGCTCGCGGTAGCGGCGATCGAGCTCGCGGGCCATCAGGATGTTCGCGAGCTTGCCGTTGCCGTAGGCCTTCTCGGCGGTGTAGCCGTGCTCCAGTCCGAGGTCGTCGAGGTCGAGGTGCGAGAACAGCTTGGCCGCGATGCTGGCCGTGTTGACGACGGTCGCGCGGCTCGCCTCGAGCACGTCCATCAGGAGGTGCGTCAGCAGGAACGGCGCGAGGTGGTTCACCTGGAACGTCTTCTCGAAGCCGTCGGAGGTGAGCTGCCGCTCGCCCATGATGCCGCCGGCGTTGTTGGCGAGCACGTCGATGCGCGGGTGGTTCTCGCGCAGGGTCTCGGCGAGGCGGCGCACGTCGTCGAGCCGCGAGTAGTCGGCGAGGTAGTACCGAGCGCCGAGGCGATCGGCCACGGCCTTCGTCTTGTCGGGGGAGCGGCCGACGACGACGACCTCGTCGCCCGCCGCCGTGAGGGTGCCGGCGGCGGAGGCGCCGATGCCGTCGCTCGCTCCGGTGATGACGATGGTGCGTGCGGACATGGTCCTCCTCGATCGACGGGCCGGAGGCGCTGGTCGCCTCGGCTCGTCGACCCTATTGGACGCCACGCGGGTCGGCCTGGCGATGAGAGGGACGAGCGAGAAATCAGCCCTGCGCGCCTCAGGTCAGCGGGGTCATCGCTGCGCGGCCGACGCCGAGAAGGGTCGACCGGTCGGCGCCGGCGGTACCGAGGACTTCCATTCCGCGGGTGACCGCGACGAAGTACGTCGCGAGAGCGCGGGCGTCGAGTGCCGCGTCCACCTCCCCGGCTTCCTGTGCCTGCACGATGCATCCGGCGTATTCGTCCTCGAGCCGCCGGTAGGCGCGACGGGCCGCCTCCGCGACGTCCGGGTCTCGGTCGGCCAGCTCCACCGTCGCCTTCGTGAACAGCGAGTCCAGGGGTCCCTCGGAGGTGAAGGTGATGGCGAGGGCGGCCAGATGCGCTCCGATCCGTTCGAGCGGAGAGGACGTCTCGGAGGCGAGCTCGACGGTGAGGCGGTCCACGTGCGTGGAGGTACTCCGGTCGAGCGCCCGCAGGAAGAGGTCCCGTTTGCCGCCGAAGGTGTTGTAGATGCTCTGCTTGCCGAGCCCCGTGGCACGGCTGAGCTCGTCCATCGTCGTCCCGCCGTAACCGGCGGCGGCGAACACGCCGGCGGCCAGTTCGACGACCGCGTCTTCGTCGAATTTCCGGGGTCGGGGCATGGCCTGATCTTATGCGGGGTCGTCGGGCCGGCTTCGGCGACCGTTCGGCCCGTCCGGCGCGGGCGCGGTGACGCGTTCAGCCGGCATCGGGAAGGGCGCCGGCGGCCTGCGCGCTCACGTCGTAGTACTCGGCCTGGTAGTCGAGTATCCGGATGCCTCCGAGAACGGCGGCAGCGGCCTGGAGAAATCGCTCATCGGCCATGTGGACATCGATGGCGGCCTGATCGCGCCAGCCCTCCGTGAGGTGGATCGTGTTCGGGTCGGTGAGGTCCTCGGCGAAGACGTAGTACGTGCAGCCGTCCTGCCGGGCGGTGGTGGACAGGTGGGGGATGACGGCATCCCTGAAGGCCTGTCGATCGTCCGGGTGGACCGTGTAGTAGGCGCTGATGACCTTGCCGGTGGGGACGTGCTTGGTGTGGGCGATCATGGTGTCTTCTCCTCGACGCCCACGGCTCGTCCGGAGGCAACGGCCTCAACTATCGTCGTTATTGTCTAAATAGTCAATAACTGATCCGACGTTGTGTGTGCGTCCTTTCGCCCAAGTGAAGATGATTCGAAGGTTGATTGTTTGATCTCTAACCATTAGAGTTCAAAGCATGAACGACGACATGCCCGACTTCAGCCAGGGACTCCAGCCGATCCGATGGATCGCGTGGGCCCAGCGCAAGGCGGGCGACGACTGGATCAGGGCGCGTGACCTCAGTCACGAGCAGGCCTTCGTGCTCGGGTATCTCGAGAAGAACCCCGGGTCGATCCAGCGCGACATCGCCGAGGTCAGCCGCACCAGTGCGGCCAGTGTCTCGAGCCTCTTGCAGGGGCTCGAGCGACGCGGTCTCGTGGAGCGCCGCAGCGAGGCCGGGGACGAGCGTCGCAAGCGTGTGTTCGCGACCGTCGCGGGCGTCGAGCTCATCGCCGGCTTCGCCGACGCCATGATCGCGGCCGACGAGACCCTGCTGGCACCGCTCGACGAGGACGAGCGCGCCACCCTGCACACCCTGCTCACCACGATCACGACGGCGCTGCCTCAGCCCACCCGCCCGTGACCGGCGGCGGCGCCGCGATCGCGCGCCGCGCCTCCTGATCGATCCCACGCCGTGCCGGCGCTCGCCGGCGCGCGCTCCGCCCTGCCCGGAAAGAAGCAGCCATGAGCAACACCGAGACCTCCACCGCGGCGTCGACCGACGCCCTCGCGCCCGACTCCGTCGACCCCTCCTACGGCGACCTCGGCAGGTCGGAGTCGGCCCCACCCGCCGTCGGCACCGACCGCTGGTACCTCTCGACCGCGCCGATCGTGCGCGCCCTCGTGCACCTCTGCGTGCCGATGGCCGCCGCGATGATCGTCGGTGCCGTCTACAACGTCATCAACTCCGGCTTCATCGGATCGCTGCACGACAGCGCCCTGCTCGCCGCCATCACGTTCGGCACGCCGCTGCTCGGTCTCGTCATGGCCGTCGGCGGTGTCTTCGGTGCCGGCGGCGGCGCCCTCATCTCGCGCCTGTTCGGCGCGGCCGAGAGCGACGAGGAGGCGGCGGGCCGCATCAAGCACGTGGCCTCCTTCAGCGTCTGGGGAGCCGGTGTCGTGGGAGCCGTGCTCGGCGTCGCCGGGCTCGTGCTGTTGCGTCCCCTCGTCGGCGTGCTCGGCGCGGACGCGACGGCTGTCCCGGCCACGAGCGCCTACGTCGGCGTGCTGCTCGTCTTCGTGCCCGTGCTGGCCGTCGCGTTCTGCCTCGAGCAGATCGTGCGTGCCGAGGGCGCGGCGCGACAGGTGATGATCGCGCTGATCGGCTCGGCGATCGCGAACGTCGTGTTCGACGTGCTGTTCATCCTCGTGCTCGGCTGGGGTGTCGCGGGGGCGGCGCTGGCCATGGGGCTCGCGAATGTCGGCGTCGTCGTCTACTTCGTCGTGCACCTGCGGCGGCACAGCGAGCACATCCGCCTGTCGCCGCGCTGGTTCACGCTCGCGCCGTCGGTGCTCAAGCCCGTCCTCGGGGTGGGAGCGGGCGAGCTGATCCAAGCGTCGTTCCTGATCGTGACGTCGCTCGTGCTCAACAACCTCGCGTCGGCATATGGCGACGACGCGCTCGCGGCCATGGGGGTCGCGGTCCGGATCGCGCAGGTGCCCGAGTTTCTGGTGATGGGCATCACGCTCGGCGTGCTGCCGCTGCTGGCCTACGCGTTCGGCAAGGGCGACACGGCGCGGCTGCGCCAGGCGGTGCGCGGGTCGGTACTCGGAGTCGGCGTGATCGTGCTGCTCTTCGCCGGCGTCGCGTTCGTCTTCCGCGACCAACTGGTGAGTGTCTTCCTCTCCACGCCCACGGCCGTGTCGATCGGCGTGACGATCCTCACCGCTCAGCTCGTCGCGATGATCGCGAACGGATTCACCGGGCTGATCACGTCGCTCTTCCAGGCCACGGGCCGCGCCCTGCCGGCGATCGTGATGTCGAGCGCCCAGGGCGTGTTGTTCATCCCGATCGTGATCGTGGGCAACCTGTGGTTCGGTCTCGGCGGCATCATCTGGTCGCTGACCGTGTCCGAGGGGATCGTGCTGCTCGTCGGGCTCGGGATGTACGCGGTGCTGCGGCCGACGCGGGTGCGCGGCTAGCGGCGTCCGCCGCCGCTTTGCACGCGAAAAGGGACGAGACACCGCCGGGTCCGGCACTGTCTCGTCCCTTTCTGGCCGTTACGGCCGGACGGGCGCGGCCGCCGCCGGTTCCCACCCGAACGCCGGCGCGACGTGCCGCGCGACCGTCTCGAGCAGACGCGCGTTGTACGCCACGCCCAGCTGGTTCGGCACGGTGAGCAGCACGGTGTCGGCGTCGCGCACGGCCGCGTCCGCCGCGAGCTGCTCGGCGATCACGTCGGGCTCGCCGACGTAGCTCTTGCCGAAGCGCGACTGCACCCCGTCGAGCATGCCGACCTGGTCGTGTGCGTCGTGGGCCGCTCGGGCGCCGAAGTAGCGGCGGTCCTCGTCGGTCGTGATCGGGATGATGCTGCGGCTCACCGAGACGCGGGGCTCGCGGGCGTGGCCGGCCGCACGCCACGCCTCGCGGTACAGCGCGATCTGCTCGGCCTGCAGCTCGTCGAAGGGCACACCGGTGTCCTCGGTCAGTAGGGTGCTGCTCATCAGGTTCATGCCCTGCTCGGCGGTCCAGACCGCGGTGGCCCGGGTACCGGAGCCCCACCAGATGCGGTCGCCCAGCCCGGGGGAGCGCGGCTCGATCGAGAGACCCTGGGTGACACCGGTGACGCGCGGGTCGGACGTGGTGAGCTCGGACCCGGCGATCGCCCGGCGGAAGAGCTCGGTGTGCGTGCGGGCCATGTCGGCGTCGGTCTCGCCCTCGGCCGGGCGGTAGCCGAACGACTCGGCTCCGCGCAGCGCGGTCTCGGGTGATCCCCGGCTCACGCCGAGCTGCAGCCGGCCGTCGCTGATCAGGTCGGCCGCGGCGGCCTCCTCGGCCATGTAGAGCGGGTTCTCGTAGCGCATGTCGATGACGCCGGTGCCGAGCTCGATGTGCCGGGTGCGGGCGGCCATCGCCGACAGCAGCGGGAACGGCGAGGCCAGCTGGCGGGTGAAGTGGTGCACGCGGACGTACGCGCCGTCGATGCCGATCTCGTCGGCGGCCTCCGCCAGCTCGATCGACTGGACCAGCGCCTCCTTGGCTGTCGGGGTCTGCGACCCCCGCACGTTCTGATAGTGCCCGAACGACAGGAACCCGATGCGCTTCTTCATGTCGATTCGAACGTATCGACCTGACGGGGCATTCCCGATCGTCCGATCGAGATCGACGACGTCGGAATCGAAGGCAGACAAGACGAGGAGGCGCCGGTAGCGTGAACCCGTGGACAACCGGTTTCGCATCGACGGTGAAGACATCGGCATCGACCTGACGGCCTCGCGCGTCACGCTGGACGACGGCGGTGTCGTCGACGCGCTGATCGTCGCCTCCCGGGTACCGGCTGCCGCCGATTGGGCGGACGAGCCGTGCCGCCTCGAGTTCCGGGACGTCCCGCTCACGTTCGACGGGGCGACGTTCGGGGCCACGGTCGACGACGACCTGCTCGACGAGCGCGACATCTCGTTCTGGCTGGCCGAGCGCGTCGACGTGCACGGGGTGCTCAGCCTCGGTGCCGGCGACCGGCTGCGCTTCGTCGGGGCCGCGCACCCGTCCGGGGAGCCCAAGGCCTGGCGCCTCGACGTGTCGATCGGCTTCGGCGGCGGCGCACCCCGCTCCGGCATCTGACCCGCTGCAGCCCCGCGCTGCTCCCTGCCGCAGCTTCCTTCCTCGCAATTCGCGACCGATTCGCCCGCCGAGCCGTCGCAATTCGCGACCGATCCGACATGAGCGCGCGCAAGAACCAGGTTCTTGGGCGACATCCGCGCCAAATGGTCGCAAAATGCGACGAGCAGGGCACGGGGAGAGCGAAGAGAGCGGGGGAGGCGCGGGGCGGCTCGTTAGGATCGCCGCATGGGGTGGACGACGACACGACGCCGAGCGGCCCCGGCCGCACTGATCGCGCTGCTGGCGGTGCTCGCCGTGGCGGTTGGTGCCCTCGGCGGGGCCGCACCCGCGCGCGCCGACGTCGACGACTTCCGGTTCGAGAGCATGGACGCCGTCTACACGCTGAGCCGGGACGACGACGGACGATCGCGCCTCCGCACGGTCGAGACGCTCGTCGCCGAGTTCCCCGAGACGGATCAGAACCACGGCATCCGTAGGACGCTCGTCGACAGCTACGACGGGCACCCGACCGGGCTCCGCGTCGAGGGCGTCACCGACGGCGACGGTCGCGACCTGCCGTACGAGCTCGACGGCTCCGAGATCACCATCGCCTCCGATGCGTTCGTGCACGGCCTCCACACCTACGAGATCCGCTACAGCCAACGCGACGTGACCCTCCAGCCGAACGACAGCGCTGACGACGAGTTCTACTGGGACGTCAACGGCACCGACTGGGCCCAGCCCTTCGGCCGGGTGAGCGCGACGGTGAACGTGGCCCCCGATCTCGTCTCGTCGCTGACCGGTTCCGTCGACGCGGTGTCCGGCGCCCAGGGGGAGGCGAACCCCGTCGCCGCCACCCAAGCCGACGACGGCACCACCACCGCCGTCGCCACCGACTTGGGCCCCGGCGAGAACCTCACCGTGGCCGTCGGATTCCGCGCAGGCACCTTCACCTCCCGCCCCTCCGGGTTCTTCGACGCGCCCTGGCCGAGCCTCTCCGCCGCCGGCGCCCTCGTGGCCCTGCTGGCACTCGCCGGCGGAGTCGTCGCCCGCCGCCGGGTGCTCGCCGACGCGCCCGGTCGAGGCACCGTCATCGCCGAGTACGAGCCGCCCCGGGACGTGTCACCCCTTCTCGCCGCCGTCCTGCTGCGCCGGAGCACGGGTGTGCCGGCCCAGCTGCTCGCGCTCGCCGTCGCCGGTCACCTCCGCATCGTCGAGGAGCCCTCCCGAGGCCGGAAGCCGCGCTACGGCATCCAGTTCGTGTCCGCCGACGGTGCCGACGCCACGGGTCTTGCCGTGCTGCACGCGCTGTTCGGTCGCACGCTGACACCGGGTGAGAGTCGATCGTTGTCGACGCCCGACCCGAAGGCCGCCGAGCGGGTCAGATCGGTGACGGGGCAGACCGCGCACCGGGCCGTCGTGGAGGGCTACCGCCGCGCGGTCCGGGGCGGTCTCGTCGTCGCCGTCGGGGCCGTCTCGGGCGTGGCGGCGGTCGTGGCGCTCGTCTTCGGCATCGTCTCGCTCGCGACGTCGTTCGGCGGGCCTCTGCCGATGCTGCTCGGTGTCGGCGCCGTCGCCGCCGCGGTCGTCGCGAATCTGCTCGTGGCCCGGCGTCCGCTGACCGAACTCGGAGCCGACACGCGCGACCGGCTCCGCGGGCTCGAGCTGTTCATCTCCTGGGCCGAGGCCGACCGCATCCGGTTCCTGCAATCGCCCGAAGGGGCCGAGCGCGTCGCCGCCACGCCGATCGGTCGGACGGTCGCGGGCGGTGTGCTCGACGAGCAGCGGGTCGTGCGGTTGACCGAGGACCTCCTGCCCTGGGCCGCCCTGTTCGGCCAGGAGAAGCGCTGGGCCGCCGAGCTGGCCGCCCACTACGACCAGGGTGGCCAGGCACCGACCTGGTACACCGGCCAGGGGGCCTTCACCGGCGCGGCGTTCGCCTCGTCGATGGGCGGCTTCTCGTCGTCGGCGGTGTCGAGCTACAGCGTGCAGTCGAGCGGATCGACCGGAGGCGCGGTGTCGGGAGGCGGTGGAGGCGGCGGTGGCGGAGGCGGCGTCTGACCGCACGCCGCAGCACGAGCCGCCAGCAGCCCGCTGCCGCCAGCCGGCCCGCCGGGTCAGCGGTGCGCGATCTGCAGCCGCGGTAGACGGCTCCGTACCCCCACGTGGAGTGTCAACTGCCCGCGGCGGGCGAGCGCGACCGCCATGCCGATGGCGACGAGGGCCGGAACACCGCCCGACACGATCATGCCGACGTGCGCGCCCAACGTCTCGACGATCCAGCCCATCAGCGGGCCGCCGACGGCCTGGCCGCCGAGCAGCACGAGGATGTACAGCGACATGACGCGCCCCCGGATCGCGATGTTGCTCGAGAGCTGCACGAGCGAGTTGGCGGCGGTCAGGAAGAGCAGCGACGCGAGCCCGACGGTGACGAGCAGCACGGCGAACGGCACGATCGACGTCATCGAGCCGGCGGCCGCCTGCAGCAGGCCGGTGACCAGCACGCCGATCACGATCGTCCGCAACCGGATCGTGGCGCGCCGGGTCGACAGGAGGGCCCCGGTCAGGGCGCCGATGGCGATCATCGAGTTGAAGAGCCCGTACCCGCCCGGGCCGACGTCGTAGACGGTGGATGCGAACGTGGCGAGCAGGACGGGCATCGTGAGGCCGAACACGGCATAGACGGCGACGAGGACGACCGGCACGACGATGGTCGGCTTCGACGCGGCATAGGCGAGGCCGGCGCGCAGCTGCCCCTTGGCGCCCGGTGACGGCGCGACGCGGGTCATCTGCGAGGTGCGGAGCAGCGACAGCATCACGACGACGAGCACGCAGGCGACACCGTTGACCGCGAAGGCCCAGCCGGCCCCGACCGCGAGCAGCAGCACGCCGCTGATCGCCGGGCCGATCATGCCGCCGAGCTGGAAGACGGACGAGTTCACGCTGATCGCGTTGCGCAGGTGCTGCTGACCCACGAGCTCGCTGACGATGACCTGGCGGGCGGGGTTGTCGATGACGGTGACCAGACCGGTCGCGAACGCGATGGCGAACACGTGCCAGGCCTGCACGCCCCCGGTGAGGGTCAGCACGGCGAGCCCGATGCTGAGCAGGGCGAAGAGCGACTGCGTGATCGTCATCAGCATCCGCTTCGAGTAGCGGTCGACGACGACACCGCCCAGCAGGCCGAAGAACAGCATCGGGGCGAACTGCATCGCGACCGTGATGCCGACGGCCGTCGCACTGCCGGTCAGTTCGAGCACGAGCCAGTCCTGCGCGATGCGCTGCATCCAGCCCGCGGTCATCGCGATCATGTTGCCCGCGGTCCACAGCCGGAAGTTCGGCACGCTCAGCGCGATGAACGTGTGCCGCCACGGCGGCTTCGACGTGGCGATCGGCAGGGGCTCGGTGACGGGGTGGACGAGGGGGATGGGGGCCGTGGACGGGGCTGACATCACGCTTCTTCAGTTTCGTGGCGAATGATCGTCCTCCGACGGTACGGGCCGGGTGGTCATTGTGACCCCGCATGGGCATAATCGATCTCATTGGCTTTACCAATGACAGGGGTACCCGCATGTTCGACCCGACGCTGCTGAAGACCTTCCTGGTCGTGGCCGAGACGCGCAGTTTCACCGGCGCGGCGATGCGTCTCGGGCTGAGCCAGCCGACGGTCAGCCAACACGTCGGGCGTCTGGAGAAGGCCGCCGGGCGCCTCCTCGTCGCCCGCGACAGCCGCGAGGTGCGGCTCACGGACAACGGCGACGCGATGGCGGGGTTCGCCCGCACGATCCTGGCCGCGCACGCGTCGGCCGAGAGCTATTTCAGCGGTTCGGCCATGCGCGGCCGCCTGCGGTTCGGTGCCGCCGACGACCTCGCGATCACGCAGCTGCCGCGCATCCTCAGGCACTTCCGTCAGCTGTACCCGCAGATCAACCTGGAGCTCACGGTCAACCAGAGCGGACCGCTGCGGCGGCGTCTCGCGTCCGGGCACCTCGATCTCATCTTCGTCAAGCAGAACGCGGGGGAGTCCTCCGAGGGCACGCGGGTCGCCGGCGACGCAATGGTCTGGATGGGTCAGGAGAAGCTCGTGATCGAAGAGGGTCAACCCGTCCCGTTGATCGCCTACCAGGCCCCGAGTCTCAGCCGCCAGCTCGCCATCGACGCGCTCGAGAGATCGGGACGAACGTGGCGCATCACGTGCAACACGCGCGACGTCAACGGCGTGATGGCGGCCGTCCGGGCCGGCATGGGGGTCGCCGTGTTCCCGTTCTCGCTGATCCCCAGCGACCTGATCAAGGTGAGCAACCGGTTCTCGCTGCCCGAGCTGGGCGACGTCGACTACGTGCTCGTCGCGAATCCGGGCGCGGCCCGCGAGCCGGTCGAGGCGCTCACGTCGGCGATCATGAGCCGCGGCGTCAGCCGAGCCGTCTGAGCGCCGCAGCCGACACCGAGGAGGCACGGGGCAAGATGGCCCGATGACCTCACGACGATCCCGCACCCCGTCCACGGCCCGTCCGGCCCTCCGGCTGGCCGCGTTGCTCGCCGGTTCGGGCGTGCTGCACTTCGTCAAGCCTGCCGTGTACGACGGCATCGTGCCGCGCGGGCTGCCCGGCGAGCCGAGGGCGTACACGCTCGCGTCCGGTGCAGCCGAGCTCGGCATCGCCGCTGCGCTGCTCGCGCCACGGACCCGCCGGCTCGGCGGCACCCTCGCCGCCCTGCTCTTCGTGGCCGTCTTCCCGGCGAACGTCGTGTCGGCCCGCAAGGCCCTGCGCAGCCGACGCGCGTCCACCGCCGCGAAGGTGATCGCCGTCGTGCGGCTGCCCCTGCAGTGGCCGCTCGTGACGAGCGCGCTCTCGGTGCGCCGCGCCTCCTGACCGGCCCGCGCCTCCTGACCGGCCCGCGCCTCCTGACCGGCACGCGCCTCCTGACCGGCACGCGCCTCCTGACCGGCCCGCGGCCCAGGCCGCCGTGACCCCGGGCGAATAGTCTCGACGGATGACCTCCATCGACCTCAACTCCGACCTCGGCGAGGGTTTCGGCCGGTGGCAACTGGGCGACGACGCCGCGATGCTGCGCGTCGTGACCAGTGCCAACATCGCCTGCGGCTTCCACGCCGGCGACCCCGAGATGCTGCTCGCGACGGTCGCCCGGGCCCACGACGAGGGCGTCGTCATCGGCGCGCACGTCTCGTACCGCGATCTCGCGGGCTTCGGTCGCCGCTTCGTCGATGCGTCGCCCGGTGAGCTGATCGGCGACGTGATCTACCAGCTCGGAGCCCTGGACGGTCTCGCCCGGGCCTCCGGCACGGCCGTTCGGTACGTCAAACCGCACGGCGCGCTCTACAACGTCATCGCAGGCCGGGGTGACCGGGCGGATGCACACGGCCGGGCCGTCGTCGAGGCGATCACGAGGTACGAGCCGTCGCTCCCGGTCGTCGGGCTCGCCGGCTCGCGGTTCCTCGCCCTCGCCGCCGAGGCCGGGCTGCCCACCGTCGCCGAGGCCTTCGCCGATCGGGCGTACACGGCGTCCGGCGAGCTGGTGTCGCGGCGCCAATCGGGCGCGGTACTCGACGACCCCGACGAGATCGCCGACCGGGTACTCCGACTCGTCGAGACGGGTCTCGTCCGGGCCGTCGACGGCACCGACGTCCGCGTCGACGCCCAGTCGGTGTGCGTGCACGGTGACAGCCCCGCGGCCGTCGAGACGGCCGTCGCCGTCCGCCGCAGACTCGAACGGGCGGGCGTCGACCTGCACGCCTTCGCCCGGCAACCGAAGGCCGCCCGATGACCCCGGGCAGTGACGCCACCGACGGCGGGGCCGGATCGTCGACGCTGTCGTCGGCGCTCGGCTCGTTGCGCTTCCTGCCGCTCGGCTCCGAGGCCGTCCTGGTCGAGACGGCCGACCTCGAGTCGGCGATGGCGCTGTTCGCGGCCCTCGTCGTCGAGCCGGTCGCCGGCATCGTGGACGTCGTCCCGGCGGCCCGCACGGTCGCCGTCCGGTTCAGACCGTCGCTGCTGCTCGCCGAGAGCGTGGTCGCCATCGTCCGGCGGCTGCACCGCGTCGAGTTCGACGCACGGTCTGGCCGACTCGTGACGATCCCCGTGACGTACGACGGCGACGACCTGGCCGAGGTCGCCTCGCTGACCGGGCTCGAGCCCGACGAGGTCGTCGCCCGCCACACGGCGGCGACGTACACGGTCGCGTTCACCGGGTTCGCGCCCGGTTTCGCCTACCTCGCCGGGGGCGACCCCGAGCTGGCCGTCCCGAGACGGAGCACGCCGCGGATCGCCATCCCGGCCGGCGCCGTCGGCATGGCGGGGGAGTTCTCGGGCGTGTACCCCCGGGTGAGCCCCGGCGGCTGGCACGTGATCGGTCGGACCGCGCTGCCGATGTGGGATCTCGCGCACCGGGTGCCCGCGCTGCTGCAACCGGGCATGCGGGTCCGCTTCGTCGACGTCCGTGATCCCGAGGGAGTCGCCGACGCCGAGGCCGAGGCCCACGAGCGCGCGGGTGAGACGGGCTCGCTCCCGGTCGTGGTCGAGGACGTCGACGACTCGCGGGCGCTGATCGTGCGGGCTCCCGGCACGCAGACGATGCTCGAAGACCTGGGCCGCCCGGGTCGGGCCGGGCTCGGCGTCTCGCCGTCCGGCGCCATGGACCACCGGTCCCTGCGCGAGGCGAACCGCCTCGTCGGCGCCCCCGCCGAGCACGCCGCGCTCGAGATCGCGTACGGCGGTCTCGAGATCGAGACGAGGGGGTCCCTGGTCGCCGCGGTCGCGGGTGCCCCGGTCGGCCTCCTGGTGACGGCGCGCGACGGGTCCACCCGTCGACCCGTCCCGGGGGCGGCCTTCGCGCTCGACGACGGCGACGTGCTCCGCATCGAGCCGCCGGCTCGTGGCGTGTACGCCTACCTCGCCGTCCGGGGCGGCTTCACCGAGCCGGCCGTCCTCGACAGCGTCTCGGGCGACGTGCTGTCCGGGCTCGGGCACGCGCCCCTCGTCGCCGGCGACGAGCTGCCGATCGGCACGGCCTGGGCCCAGAGCGTCGCCCTGGACGCGTCCGACTCGCAGCGCTCCGTCTCCGGCCCCGACGAGGTGACGCTGCTCGACATCGTCCTCGGGCCGCGCGACGACTGGTTCGACGAGCTCTCTCTGACCGCCCTGACCACCCAGGAGTGGACGGTGACGCCCCGGTCGAACCGCACGGGCCTGAGACTGCACGGCGACACCCCGCTCGAACGCGCGCTCGGCTTCGAGGGCGAGCTGCCGAGCGAGGCGACCATCTCGGGCGGGCTGCAGATCCCGCCCGACGGGCAGCCGGTGCTCTTCATGGCCGACCACCCCGTGACAGGCGGTTACCCGGTGATCGCGTGCGTCACGACCGAGCACCTCGATCGCGCCGCCCAGGTGCCGATCGGTGCCCGCGTGCGCTTCCGTGTCGTGGTCGGGCCGAGTCTGGGCGGGCGCCACCCGTCGGCCGAGGCGCGACCCGAACGGCACGACGCCGACGAACGAGGAGAAGAACGGTGAAGAAGATCCTGATCGCGAATCGCGGTGAGATCGCGGTGCGGATCGCTCGGGGCTGCGCCGACTACGGCGTACCCTCCGTCGCCGTGTTCTCTCGCGACGACGCCGACGCGCTGCATGTCCGCGTGGCCACGGAGGCCTGGTCGCTGCCCGGCGCCGAGCCGGGCGGCCTCGAGCCGTACCTCGACATCGACGCCCTGCTCGACGTGGCACGCAGGAGCGGCGCCGACGCCGTCCACCCCGGCTACGGGTTCTTGGCGGAAGAGGCCGAGTTCGCCCGCCGGGTGATCGACGCCGGTCTCGTCTGGATCGGCCCGACACCCGAGACCATCGAGGTGCTCGGCGACAAGATCCGGGCGCGCGCCGTCGCCGAGTCGGTCGGCGCCCCGCTCGTCGTCGGGACGTCCGGCCCGGTCGAATCCGTCGACGAGGTCTCGGCGTTCGCCCGGCGACACGGTCTGCCGATCGCCATCAAGGCCGCCCACGGAGGCGGTGGCCGGGGGATGCGGGTCGTCCGTCGCCTCGACGAGGTGGCCGACCTCTACGACTCCGCCATCCGCGAGGCCGTCGCCTCGTTCGGCCGCGGCGAGTGCTTCGTCGAGCAGTACCTCGACCGGCCCCGCCACGTCGAGGCGCAGGTGCTCGGCGACGGCGAGGGCGGCGTGGTGGTCGTCGGCACCCGCGACTGCTCGACGCAGCGTCGACACCAGAAGCTCGTCGAGGAGGCTCCGGCGCCGTTCCTCAGTGACGAGCAGCGCGGTCAGATCGTCGAGGCGGCGCGGGCGATCTGCTCGTCCGTCTCGTACCGGGGCGTCGGCACGGTCGAGTTCCTGATCGGCCAGTCGGGCGTCGTGTCGTTCCTGGAGGTCAACACGCGCCTCCAGGTCGAGCACACCGTGACGGAGGCGACCACCGGGGTCGACCTGGTCCGTCAGCAGCTGCTCGTCGCCGACGGCCTGCCGATCGAGGTCCACGACCACCCGGACGCGGTCGGGCATGCGATCGAGTTCCGCCTCACGGCCGAGGACGCGGGTCGCGGCTTCCTCCCCGCCCCCGCGACGGTCACGCGTCTGGAGCTGCCCGGCGGCCCCGGCATCCGCGTCGACTCCGGTGTCGTCGTCGGATCGCCCGTGCCCCGACGCTACGACCCCCTGCTGCTGAAGCTCGTGGTCTGGGGTCGCGACCGCGACGAGGCCCTCCGCCGGAGCAGGCAGGCCCTGTCCGAGCTCGAACTGGACGGCCCGCGCACCGTGCTGCCGTTCCATCGCCGCCTGCTCGACGAGCCCGCGTTCACCGCGCCCGAGGGTGTCTCGTCGATGCACACGCGCTGGGTCGAGACCGAGTGCGAATGGCTCGACGGACTCGCCGAGACGACCCCGCCGGAGGCGCCGGTCACGCCGCCCCTGCAGCACACGGTCATCGAGATCGATGGCCGGCGCGTCGCACTCGGCCTCCCCGCCGGCATCCTGGAGGCCGCGGCCGGCGTGGCCGTGACGACCGGCGCAGCTGCGACGACCGACGCGAGGGGCGCGACCGCGCACACCGCGCCTCCATCGGTGTCGTCGGTCGACACGGACGAGGTCCCCGCGTCCGTCGACGTCGTCGCCCCGGTGTCGGGGACGATCGTGTCGTGGTCGGCGGAGGACGGCGACGCGGTGGCGGAGGGCGCGCCGGTCGTCGTGATCGAGGCGATGAAACTGGAGACCGTGGTCGTCGCACCCGGGGCCGGGGTGCTCTCGCGAGCCCACGACGTCGACGCCGTCGTGCCGGCGGGGACGGTGCTCGGCACGATCGCGCCCTAGCCAGGTGTCCGCCAGGCGGTCGGCGGAGGGGCGGGACACGGGTACCCTGGCAATCTCCCCCCAAACTCACCGCCTCGACGAGGCGCCGTCGTCCGGAGTCCTCCTATGGCATCGTCCCCGTCTCGCACCACGACCGGTCGCTCCGGTCTCACGGGTTCCCTCGACCGCTACTTCGAGATCTCGAAGCGCGGCTCGACCTGGTCGCGGGAGGTGCGGGGCGGCATCGTCACGTTCGTCACGATGGCGTACATCGTCATCTTGAACCCGCTCATCCTCGGCGGTTTCAGCGGAGACCAGGCGGCGAAGGACGTCCTCGGCAACTGGCTGCAGAACAGCCAGGTCGGCGCCGTCACGGCCCTCACCGCGGGTGTCATGACGATCCTGTTCGGCGCCGTCGCCCGGCTGCCGTTCGCCCTGGCGGCGGGTCTCGGCATCAACTCCTTCCTGGCCGTGAGCGTCGTCAAGGACGTCACCTGGCCCGAGGCGATGGGTCTCGTCGTCGTCAACGGCCTCGTCATCGTGATCCTGGCCGCAACCGGGTTGCGCGCCATGATCTTCACCGCCGTGCCCCAGGCGCTCAAGACCGCGATCACGGTCGGCATCGGTCTCTTCATCGCGTTCATCGGTCTCGTCGACTCGGGCTTCGTCCGGGCGAGCGGCGTCGCGTCTCCGCCCGTGCAGCTCGGCGACTCGGGGTCGATCATGTCGCTGCCCACGGCGACGTTCGTGATCGGCCTGATCGTGATCGGCGTGCTGATGGCCCGCAAGGTCAAGGGCGCCATCTTCATCGGCATCGTCGCCACGACGATCATCGCGATCGCGCTGGAGGCGATCTTCCAGGTCGGCCCGTCGCTCGGTCAGGACCCCGACAAGTGGAACCTCAACGCCCCGGTGCTGCCGTCGCAGATCGTCTCGCTGCCCGACCTGTCGCTCGTCGGTCAGTTCTCGTTCGGCGCCTTCAGCCGGATCGGCGTCCTCTCGGCGATCATGCTCGTCTTCACGCTGGTCTTCACCAACTTCTTCGACGCGATGGGCACCATGACCGGCCTCGCGAAGGCCTCGGACGTCGCCGACAAGAAGGGCACCTTCCCGCGGCTGCGCTCGGCGCTCATCGTCGAGGGCGTCGGCGCCGTGGCCGGCGGTGCCACGAGCAGCTCGTCGAACACGGTGTTCGTCGAGAGCGCCTCGGGCATCGGCGAGGGCGCCCGCACCGGCTTCGCCTCCGTCGTCACGGGTGTGCTCTTCGTGCTCGCGATGTTCTTCACGCCGTTGACCCAGGTCGTGCCGCTCGAGGTGGCCGCCGCGGCGCTCGTGATCGTCGGCGCGCTGATGGTCTCGCAGATCAAGGACATCAACTGGACCGAGTTCTCGGTCGCGCTGCCCGTCTTCCTCACCATCATCGTGATGCCGCTGACCTACTCGATCGCGAACGGCATCGGCGTCGGGTTCATCAGCTGGGTGCTGATCCGGTCGTTCGCCGGCAAGGCGAAGGGCATCAGCCCCCTGCTCTGGATCGTCGCCGTCGGCTTCGCGGTCTACTTCGTGCGCGGTCCGATCGAACTGCTGCTCGCGAGCTGACCGCGGGCGGTACCGTGTCGGTGAGCGACGGCACCGGTGCCGTCGCACCGAGACGCCGGAGGTCCGCCATGCCCCGCATCACCACCGTGTTCTGGTTCGACGACCGGGCCGAGGAGGCCGCACGGTTCTACGTCGGGCTCTTCCCGAACAGCCGGGTGACCAACGTCTCCCGGTACCCGGACGACTTCCCCGACCCGGCGATGGCGGGGCAGTGCCTCGTCGCGGACTTCGAGCTCGACGGCTCGCCGTTCCAGGCGCTCAACGGGGGATCGACCGACTTCGCCCCGAACGAGTCCGTGTCGCAGTCCGTCGCGGTCGAGACGCAGGACGAGCTCGACCGCCTGTGGTTCGCGCTGGCGGCCGACGGCGGTGTCGAGGGCCGCTGCGGCTGGGTCCGCGACCGCTTCGGCTTCTGGTGGCAGATCGTGCCGACCGTCATGCAGTGGACGGTTGGCGGGGCCGACCCCGAGGGGTCGGCCCGCGCCCTGCAGACGATGATGGGCATGTCCCGCCTGGTCATCGCCGATCTGCAGGCGGCCTACGACGGCGCCTGAGGCCGACCCGCTCGACCCGACCCGTGCCTCCTCGGCTCGTCACCAGTCGTGGACGGTGCCGTCCGCGAGGCGGTTGTAGGGCAGGTACGCCTGCTCGTACGGGTACCTGCCCGCTTCGTCGACGTTCAGCTCGACGCCGATGCCGGGCTGGTCGCCGGGGTGCAGCAGCCCGTCGGTGAACGTGAACGACTGCTCGAAGACGGCATCGGTCTTCTCGCCGTGCTTCATGTACTCCTGGATGCCGAAGTTGTGGATCGCGAGCCCCAGGTGCATCGCCGCCGCCATGCCGACGGGCGAGATGTCGGTCGGCCCGTGCATGCCCGACTTGATCTGGTACTGGGCGGCGTAGTCGAGCACCTTGCGGAGGTGCGTGATGCCTCCCGTGTGCGTGACGGCGCTGCGCACGTAGTCGATCAGCTGCTCGCGGATGATCTGCTGGTAGTCCCACACCGTGTTGAAGATCTCGCCGATGGCGAGGGGCGTCGTCGTGTGCTGGCGGACGAGGCGGAGCGCCTCGGGGTTCTCGGCCGGTGTGACGTCCTCGAGCCAGAACAGGTCGTACGGCTCGAGGCTCTTGCCGAGCTTCGCGGCCTGGATCGGCGTCATGCGGTGGTGGCCGTCGTGCAGCAGGGGGATCTCGGGCCCGAACTCGGCGCGGACCGCCTCGAACACGGTGGGCACGTGGCGCAGGTACGAGCGCGTGTCCCAGTCCTCCTCGTTCGGCAGTGCGCCGCGCTGCGCGGGCTCGTGGTCGTAGCGCACGCCCTTGTTGGCGTCGAACGTCGCGTTCGAGGCGATGCCGTAGATCGACTTCAGGCCGGGGACGCCGGTCTGGATGCGGATCGCCTTGTAGCCCTGCTCCTGGTGGTCGCGCACGCTGTCGAAGAGCTCGTCCAGGTCCTTGCCGGACGCGTGGCCGTACGTGAGCAGCCCGGTGCGCGAGGCGCCGCCGAGCAGCTGGTAGAGCGGCATGCCGGCGACCTTCGCCTTGATGTCCCACAGCGCGACGTCGACGGCCGCGATCGCCGCCATGGTGACGGGGCCGCGACGCCAGTACGCGCTGCGGTACAGGAACTGCCACGTGTCCTCGATGGTGGCCGGGTCGCGGCCGATCAGCAGCGGCACGACGTGCTCGCTCAGATAGGCGACGACGGCGAGCTCGCGGCCGTTCAACGTGGCGTCGCCGAGCCCGGTGACCCCGTCGTCGGTGGTGAGTTTGAGGGTGACGAAGTTGCGGTCGGGGCTGGTGACGATCACCTCGGCCTTGTCGATCTTCATGCGTGCGATTCTCCTGTAGGGGGTGAGGGTTCGGTCAAGGTTCGGAGGCGATCGGCAGCCCGTCGGACGGCCTCGAGGAGGCGCGGGTCGGCAGCGAGATCGGCCGCGATCTCGCCCAGTGCGGCTTCCACCGTCGGGCCGCGGTCGCCGGAGCGCGCGAGCAGCGCGCCCGCCCGCGCGTCGCGGACGAGGTCCGGTTCCGTCGTGAGGTGCAGCCACCACGCGGCCAGGGCGGTGGCCTCGCCCTCGCCCGGGGCGAGCCCGGCCGCGAGTCGGCGCCGGAGCGGGTCCACGACGCGGACGGGCAGCTTGCTGGCTCCGTCGACGGCGATCTGCCGGAGGGTGTGCTCGATGCGCGCGTTGCCGAAGCGGACCCGGAGGGCCGCGCGCGCCTCCTCGATCTCGGCCGCGGGCAGCGGCAGCACCGCTGCCGCCTCGTCCCAGAGGGCGTCGAGCGGTGCCCGGCAGCGCGGGTCGGCCATGGCCTCGGCGATCGTCCGGTGGCCGAGCAGCGGCCCCAGGTAGGCGAGCAGCGAGTGGCCGGCGTTGAGCAGCCAGAGCTTGCGGTGCTCGAAGGGCTCGAGGTCGTCGACGAAGCGGGCGCCCGCGGTCTCCCAGGGCGGCCGACCGGCCGGGAACGCCCCGCTGATCACCCATTCGGCGAACGGCTCGGCGACGACGACGGCTCGGTCGTCGTAGCCGGTGCGCCGCGCGATCTCGGCGCGGTCGTCGTCGGTCGTCGCCGGCGTGATGCGGTCGACCATCGACGACGCGAAATCGACGGTCGACTCGATCCACGCGGCGAGGGCGGGCTCGGCGGCGACCGCGTCGAGGACGGCCCGGCGCACGACGTCGCCGTTGCCCGGCAGGTTGTCGCAGCTGAGCACCGTGACCGGGCCCGCGGCGGCGTCGCGCCGGGCACGCAGCCCGTCGACGAGACGGGACACGACGTCGCCGTCCCGGTACGCCGCCTCGGTGACGGTCAGCGTCACGACGGCCGTCTCGGGCGCGGCCAGGGCGGCGAGCCACCGTCCGCGGTCGTGCCCGTCGTGTGCCGCCACGATCGCGTCGACGAGCTCGACGCCGTCGCCGTCCGACCCGCGTGTCACGAGCGTGTAGACGGCGTCCTGCTCGGCGAGGGTCTCGGCCGCGTCGGGACGGCGTCCGGTGAACGCGACGATGCCCCACGGGGTCTCGCCAGGGCCGGTCACGGCGTGCTGGGTGTACCAGGCCTGGTGCGAACGGTGGAACGCCCCGAGTCCGAGGTGGACGACGCCCGGGCGGCGACGGTGCCTCGTCGCCGCCGCAGCGACGGAGAGGGCGTCGGCGTCGAGGCGGGGTGTCGTCGGGTCGGCGGGGGGTGCCTGGGTCACCGGCGCACCCCGACCGTGACGTCCTGGTCGTCGAGCGCGCCGGTGAGGACGTCGTCGACGAGCACCGGTCGTCCGAGGGTGGCCGAGACGTAGAGCGCCTTGACCGTCGCCAGGGACAGCAGGGCGTCGTCGACGGTGACACCGGGGGAGCGGCCCTCGCGGACGGCACCGACGATGTCGTCGTACTGGCGCGAGTGCGCGCGCCGGAATCGATCGGGCTCGGAGGGGCCGCCGAGGAGGTGCTCGGGCGGCACGAGTCCCGCCGACTGGTCCAGCGACTCGTCGGTCGGCACACCGGAGTGGCCGACGGACGCACCCGTGGTCGCGACGTGGAAGAAGGCGAGGCGGTCGTCGTCGATCACGCCCGAACCGGAGGCGCCCATCACCTGGAGCCGCACGCTCAGGCCCGGGTAGGCGGCCGTGGTGGCGTGGATGACACCGAGCGCGCCGGACTCGAAGCGCACGGTCGCGACCGCGACGTCCTCGATCTCGACCCGCTCGTGCGCCAACAACGCGGTCTGGGCGCTGATCTCGATCGGTCGTCCGAGCATCCAGACCAGCAGATCCACCGTGTGGACACCCTGGTTCATGACGGCGCCTCCGCCGTCGAGCTCCCAGGTGCCGCGCCAGTCGCCCGAGTCGTAGTACGGCTGGCTGCGGTACCACGCGACACTGGCGACGCCCGAGGTCAGGCGCCCGAACCGGCCGTCGTGCGCGGCGGCGGCGACGACCTGGCTGGCCGGGTCGAAGCGGTGCTGGCTGATCACGGTGACGACGAGACCGCGCGCGGAGGCCTCGCGGGCCAGGGCGGCGAACCGAGTGGAGCGGGCGATGTCGACGTCGAGCGGCTTCTCGATGACGAGGTGGCGCCCTGCCTCGAGGGCCTCCTCGGCGAGCCGGAGGTGCAGGCCGCTCGGGGAGGCGACGACGACCACGTCGACCTCGGCGCCCTCGAACGCCTCGGCCAGGGTGGCGACCGCCACGGGGCGGTCGGCACCACCGCCCTCGAGATCGTCGGCCAGCGCGACGGCGGCCGGGAGGACGGTGTCGACGAGGGCCGTCACCGTGATGCCCGGGTGATCGGTGATGACGGACGCGTGGTGGCGTCCGATCACACCGCAGCCGACGATGGCGGCCCGGAGCGGAGCCCCGCTCGATGCCGATGGCGAGGCCGACGGGGTGGGGTGGGTGGTGTCGGTCATGTGGTGCTGACTCCGATCCTGTTCGTGAGGGCCGCGAAGGCCCGGGCGGCGCGGCCGAACTCGGCGGGGCCGCTGAAACCGCCGAGGCTGCTGGTGTCGGCCAGGTGGGGTTCGAGCGAGGCGAAACCGCGATACCCGGCGTCGCGCAGGGCGGTCACGGTCTCGAGCAGTTCGCCGTCCCCCTCGCCGGCCGGGACGACCTCGCCCGTCCCCGCGATCGCGTCCTTCACCTGCAGGTAGTCGACGTGACGATGGAGCATCGGCCAGGCCTCCGTGAACGGCTCGACACCGACCTGGACGAAGTTGGCGTTGTCCCAGGCCAGCCGGAGGGCGTCGGAGCCGACCGACTCGACGATGTCGAGCACGCGGCGAGGGATGTCGCCGTAGATCTCCTTCTCGTTCTCGTGCAGCAGCACGACGCCCTCCCGCGCCGCGACGTCCGCCAGGGCGCGCATCCGGGTCAGCACGTCGTCCCGGACGTCATCGGGCGCCTGCCCGTCGGCCGGATAGAACGAGAACACGCGGATGAACGAGGCGTCGAGCGCCCGGGCGGCCGCGACGGCACGGTGCAGGCGGGCGATCTCGTGCTCGACGGGCAGGGCGACCGGCACCTTGCCGATCGGCGACGCGATGGCGGAGACCGACGTCCCCCGGCGGTCGAACACCGCCCGCAGCCTCGTCAGCTGCTCGTCGTCGAGGTCGACGACGTTCGTCTCCCACGCCGAGCGCACCTCGATGTGCGAGGCGCCGAGGCCGTGCAGCACGGCCGCCTGGACATCGGGATCGGCGTCGATCTCGTCGCCGAAGCCCGAGAGCGTCCAGCTCGGCGTGCCCTCTGCGGCGGTCACTTGACGCCCCCCGCGGTGAGGCCGCCGACGAGATAACGCTGGAAGACGAGGTAGAGCACGACGACCGGCACCGCGCAGACGAGGGACGCGGCCATCATCTGGCCGTAGACCGGCAGCGCCCCGCCCTCGGACGTGGCACCGAAGACCTGGAGGGCGACGGCCGCCGTCCGGCTGTCCGGTGTCGTCATGATCGACGCGAAGAGCACGTCGTTCCAGCCGAGGAGGAACGCGAAGATGCCCGAGACCACGATGCCGGGCCAGCTGAGCGGTACGACGATACGGGTGAGGATGCGCCAGGACGACGCGCCGTCGATGCGAGCCGCCTCCTCCAGCTCGCGGGGCAGACCGCGGAGGTAGGTGACCATCACCCAGGTCGAGAACGGCAGGGCGAAGGTCAGATACGTGATGAACAGGCCCCAGCGGGTGCCGACCACCTGGATGCCGACGTACGTGGAGGCGCTCGAGAACAGGACGAACACGGGCAGCAGCAACAGGGTGCCCGGTATCGACTGCAGGGCGAGCAGCAGGCGGAGGATGGTGAGCTTGCCGCGGAAGGCGAAGCGCACGAGCACGTAGGCGGTGGACACGGACAGGAAGGCGCAGACGAGGGCGACGGAGCCGGCGACCAGGACGCTGTTGACGAGTCCCGAGCCGAGGGCGACGGTCGTCCAGATCTTGGCGTAGTTCGTCGTCGTGAACTCGGTCGGCAGGAAGTCCCCTCGGGCCACGGCGGCGTCGCTGTTCAGCGACGCACTGAGCACGTAGACGACGGGCACGAGCACGAAGACGAGCAGCACCGTGAGCAGGACGGCCAGCAGGGGACGAGGCAGGAGGCGTGTGACCTCGCTGTCGCGCCTCCTCGCGCCCTTGCGGGGTGCCGTCACGAGCCCCTGGGCTGCGCGGTTCTCGATGGAGCCGATGGCGGTCACGGGGTGGCCTCCTTCTCTGTGATGACGCGTTCGTCGCCCGAGTCGAGGCGGACGGCCCGGAGGTAGACGAAGAGCGGCACGGCGATGATGACGAGCGAGACGAGGGCCATGGCGGCGCTCAGCCCGAAGCGGAAGCTCTGGAAGCTCGCGATGTAGGTCAGCACCGGCAGCACCTGGACGTCGGCCGGGGTCGGGACGCCGAACAGGACGAACGGCAGGGTGAAGTTGTTGATGTTGTGCAGGATCGAGATGATGATCGCGAGCGACAGCGGGCCCCTAAGGTACGGGAAGATCACGTAGCGGAGCTTCGCCCACCAGAGCGCGCCGTCGATGGCGGCGGCCTCGTGAACCTCGCTGTCGACACTCTGCAGCCCCGAGAGGGCGAGCAGGTAGATGAACGGCCACGACGACCAGATCGCCACGAACACGAAGGCCCAGAAGCTCTTCGGTCCGTTGAGCCAGAGCCCGCCGTCGATGCCGAGGTTGGCGAGGGCGCCGTTGACGATGCCGCTCGGTTGCAGCATCGTGCGCCAGACGGTGGCGACGACGAAGGCCGGCAGCACGTAGGGGATCAAGAAGATCGAGCGCACGAGCCCGCGGCCTCGGAAGGCGTTCTGGGTCGCGACGGCCGCCGCGACGCCGATGGGCAGCGTGACGAGCGTGACGATGAGGGCGAAGCCGACGCTGATGCCCATCGAGCGCACGAGCGGCGACGCGGTCAGCGCCTCGACGAAGTTGTCGACGCCGACGAAGGGCGCGGTCAACCACGACCGCAGCGTGTACTGGTCCAGGTCGAGCAGCGCGATGTAGATGCCGAGGAGGAGCGGGATGACGATGACGATCGTCATCAGCAGGCCACCGGGGAGCAGCATCCACAGCGGTCGGCCGCGCGTCGAGAGCCGTCGTCGTCGGGGTGTCCGTGTGGGCGCGGTCGGCCGCTGGGCCGGACCGCCGGGCCCGGGGGCGACCGGAGTCGCCGCCCGAGCCTCGGTGGTGGTGGGGGTCGTCATGACCGGCCTCCTACTTGACCCGCGACAGGGCGGTGTCGGCCGCCTGTTGCGCCGTCGCCAGCCGCTCGTCGAGTTCGCTCGACGACACGTCGCCGTTCTTCAGCGACGGGATGCTCTGGACGGTGACGTCGCTGAGGGCCAGCTGGATCTCGCTCCACGCGCCGGTGAAGGGGGTCGCGACCGACTTCCCGGCGGCCTCGACGATCGGGGCGAGGGCGGCGTCGTCCTTCTCCAGGGCGGAGGCGGCATCGGCGTTCGTCGGCAGCTGGCCGAAGATCTTGTAGAAGTTCTCCTGCTCCGACTGCGATGTCACTAGTTTGACGTACTCGAACGCGAGGTCCTGGTTCTTCGAGTAGTTGGCGACGACCAGGTTGTCCCCGGACAGGATGCTGGCGGCGTCCTTGCCCTTCGACGGCCGGGAGGTCTCGCCCGGCGGCACGGTCGGCATCAGCGCGTACTTGTACTTCCCGGCGACGGCGGAGGCGTCGAGGCTCGGCTTCGACGTCGGCGTGGTCATCAGGAAGTACGCCGAGTTGCCCGCCGCGAAGTCGGCGAGCGCCTGGCTGTTGTTCCAGCCGACCGCGTCGGGGTTCACGCTCTTCTCCGTGGTGAGCCAGCCGAAGTACGCCTCGTAGGCGGCCTTCGTCGAGGCGCTGTCGATGCTCGCCTTCGAGCCGTCCACGAGGGGGTTGCCGGCCTGGATCGACATCGACCAGACGTACTTCCACGCGTCGTAGGTGTCGGCGTAACCGACGCTGAGGCCGTACTGCCCGTCGCCGGTGAGCTTCGTGCTCTGCTCGGCGAGCTCGTCCCAGGTCGTCGCCGGCTCGTCGATCCCGGCGGCGGCCAGCTTGTCGGTGTTGTACGCCATGACGAACGGCCTGCTGACGAACGGGATGCCGATCTGGTCGTCCTTGCTGGGGCCGGAGATGCCCAGGGTCGCGGGCACGAAGCGGTCCTTGCCACCCACCTTGTCCCAGGTGGAGTCGTCCATCTTGACGAAGGCGCCGGTGCTGTAGGCCGTCGGCGTGAAGGTCGTGCCGATGCTGTAGACGTCCGGTCCCGTCCCCGAGACGACGGCCGTCTGGATCTTGGTGAGCTCCTCGTTCGCCGACGCGTACGTGTCGAACTTGAGGTCGGCCCCGGTGGACTCCTTGAACTTCTTGGCGATGTCCGACTGCCACTGCTTCTGCTGCTGCGGGTAGACGGTGTCGGCGCCCACGAGGACGTTGATGGTCTTGCCGGCTCCGTCGGCGGACCCGGACGAGCCGCCCGACCCGGACGAGGAGCACCCGGTGGCGGCGAGAGCGATGACGGCGACGCCGATCACGCCCGAGAAGAACGATCGAGCTTTCATCTGTTTCCTCCTTGAAACGGTGAGACCGACACGAGCTCGTGGTCACGACGGCGTCGGGTGCCCCGACGGTAGAACGCGTGGCAAATTTGCAGCAACTGTTTGCCACTAATTTGCCAACGGGTCTAACTTCGGCCCATGACCGTTGCAGACGACGCCGCTTCGACACCCGTCCGTCGGAAGGCCGCGACGATCACCGACATCGCGCAGCTCAGCGGGGTCGCGCCATCGACCGTCTCGCGCGCGCTCACGCGGCCCGACCGGGTCAACGAGGTCACGCGGCAGCGGATCGAGCGCGCCGCCCGCGATCTCGGCTACACCCCCAACCGGGCCCCGGGCGCGGTGCTCCCCGGCCGGACCCGCGCGATCGCCGTGCTCGTCAGCGACATCACGAACCCGTTCTACTTCGACATCATCCGCGGCACGCAGCAGCAGTTGAAGGCGGCCGGCTACACGCAGCTGCTCGTCGACACGGAGGAGTCGGGAGAGCTCGAGGCGTCCACCCTCGACGAGATGCGAGGAGGCGCGGTGGGCGCGGTCGTGACGGCGTCGCGTCTGCCCGACACCGAGCTCGCCCGCTACGCCGAGTCCATGCCGCTCGTCTGCATCAACCGCCGCCCGCCGGGAGTGCCGAACGTGCTGATCGACACCCCGGGCGGTGTCGTGCAGGCGCTCGAGCACCTCTACTCGCTCGGCCACCGGGACATCCTCTACATCTCCGGGCCGCTCAGCTCGTGGTCGAACGAACGACGCTGGAAGACGATCGAGCGGGTCTCGGCACGGCTCGGGGTGACGCCGAGGCGGGCCGGCCCGTTCTCGCCGACCACCGCCTCCGGGGCGGCCGCCGCCGATGTCGCGATCAATGCGGGTGCGACCGCGTGTGTCGTCTTCAACGACCTGATCGCGATCGGCATGTTGGCGCGGATGCGCGAGCGGGGGCTGAGCGTGCCCGACGATCTCAGCATCGTGGGCTGCGACGACATCTTCGGTGCGGACTTCTGCAATCCGCCGTTGACGACCCTGGCGGCGCCCATCGAGCAGGCCGGTCGCGTCGCGGTGTCGATGCTGCTGGCGCGCCTCGCGGGCGGCGCCGCGCAGCGC
This sequence comes from Frigoribacterium sp. 2-23, assembly GCF_049601585.1. Classification (GTDB taxonomy): domain Bacteria; phylum Actinomycetota; class Actinomycetes; order Actinomycetales; family Microbacteriaceae; genus Frigoribacterium. The sequence continues at coordinate 1,387,340 of NZ_CP187126.1, forward strand.
GACTCGGTGCTGTTGCCCACCCATCTCACGGTCCGGTCGACCACCGGCCCGGTGCCTCCCGCCACGATCGTTCGAAAGGATCGACGATGACCCTGCTGCAGCCCCATCCCGACCGACTCCTGCCCGCCGATCCGGCCGAGAGGCGGATCGCCCGCGACGTCTACGGCGGTGTCGCGGATGCGCCGATCTACTCGCCGCACGGTCATGTCGACGCCCGGGTGCTGTGGGACGACCAGCCGTTCGACGACCCGGCCGCCCTGCTCATCACGCCCGATCACTACGTGCTCCGACTGCTGCACGCCGTGGGTGTCCCGTTGAACGAGCTGGGGGTCGAACCGCGGGACGGTTCGGCACCGGCCGCCTCGGGTCGCGACGTCTGGCGCCGGCTGGCGACGCACTGGGACGCCTTCCTCGGGACGCCCGTCCGCTATTGGTTCGAGACCGAGCTGCACGACGTCTTCGGGCTCACCGAGCACCCCTCGGCCGAGAACGCCGACAAGCAGTACGACCAGCTGGCCGCGGCCATCGCCGAGCCGCGCCTCCGGCCCCGGGCGCTGTTCGACGCCTTCCGCATCCGCGTGCTGGCGACGACCGACGACCCCGTGGCCGATCTGGCGGCACACGCGGCCCTGCGGGACGACCCGTCCTTCACCGGCCGTGTCCTGCCGACCTTCCGGGCCGACCGCTTCTTCGATCCGTCCGGCTCGGCCTGGGTCGACGCGGTGCACGAGATCGGCGCCGTGTCCGGTGTCGACGCGACGACGCACGCCGGGCTGCTCGACGCGCTCCGGGCTCGCCGGGAGCACTTCATCCGGCATGGTGCGACGGCGACCGACACGGGTGTGCCCGACCCCGGGTCGCAGCCGCTCGACCGCGCCGATGCCGAGCGCATCCACGCGGCGGCCCTGGCGGGGCGGCCCGTGTCCCCGGCGGACGCGGTCGCGTATCGGCACACGATGCTGTTCGAGTCGGCGGCCATGGCGGCCGACGACGGCCTCGTCATGCAACTGCACCCCGGTGTGCTGCGATCGCACCACCGGCCGACCCTGGCCCGCTTCGGCCCCGACACCGGCCATGACCTGCCCGACCTCCGCTCCTCGTTCACAGAACCCCTCCGGCCGCTGCTCGAGGCCTTCGGGACGCATCCGCGGTTCCGCCTCGTGCTGTTCACGGTCGACGAGACCGCCTTCTCCCGTGAGATCGCCCCGCTGGCGGGCTTCTATCCGTCCGTCTACGCCGGGGCACCGTGGTGGTTCATCGACACGCCGGCGGCCATCCGGCGCTACCGGGAGGCCGTGACCGACTCGGCGGGCTTCGTGAAGACGTCGGGGTTCATCGACGACACCCGGGCGTTCTGCTCCATCCCCGCCCGGCACGACATGTCTCGTCGGGTCGACGCGGGGTACCTCGCCTCGCTCGTCGTCACGCACCAGATCTCGGAGGACGACGCCCACCGCGTCGCGCGCGACCTCGTCGAGACGATCCCGGTCGAGACGTTCCGGCTGCGTGAGGAGGCGCGGGCCGGGTCGGGCGTCTAGCCTCGCCTGGCCGCGATGACTTCTCCACAGGCTGGGGCGGCGCAACGTTCTCCACATCGACCCGCCCGACCAGGGCGCGGCGGGTGACCGGTCGGGGACCGTGGTGGTCATGAACGACACCGATACCGCAGCCGCGGCCGATACCGCCGCCGATCTCGCCGACCTCCTGCCCGTCCTGCCGTACGACCCGACCGACGAAGACCTCTGTCGGTTCGTTTCCGACTCGTTCGTCGAACCCGCCGACGGCGAAGCCCTCTGCTGGCTCTTCGTGGACGACGAGGGCCGGTTGTGCCCGCCGCTCCTCCGCTTCGACGACCTCCCGGCCGAACCCGACCGGGCCGACGTCGACGAACTCGGCCGCCAGATCTCACTCGTGGCGGACGCCGTCGGTGCATCGCGCGTCGTCCTGGTCTGGCAGCAGGACGAGCGCACACCCGAGGTCGTGCAGCGCACCCGACGCTGGACGAGTCTGATGGCCGAGCGGCTCCCTCGGTACCCGGCCCTTCTCGCGCAGGTGGCTCGCACCCCCGACTATCTCCAGGTGATCGTCCGCCCCCTGTCACCGGCCTGGGCCCCCGCCGCCTTCCGTCGCCGTCCCGGCGGGCACGTCTGATGCTCGACGTCGCACCCCCGACCCTCTCGAGCACTCCGTCGGAGGACGACCTCACGGAGTACTGCGACACCGTCTGCCTCGAGCCCTGCGATCGTGAATTCCTGATGCTCGTCCTCCTCGACGAGCAGGGGAGACAGGTCAGAACGCCGGCGCGTCTGCACGGCGTCCCACGACTGCCGCGCGACCGCGACGCCGCCGATCTGGTCGACATGATCACCGGTGTCGCCTCCCAGGAAGGCGCCACGGCATGCGTCCTCATCTGGCAGACGCTCGACGACACCGACCTCGACGATCTCTGCGCGCGACAGTGGGCCGACGCCCTCTCCACCCGTCTCGCGAGGTCGACGCTCGCCTGTCGTGGTCAGGTGCACCGCTCGCCATCGGGGTTCCGCCTGTTGCTCCCCGGAACCTCCGGCGCCGGGCGACGCTGAACGACGAGGAGGCACGGTGCGGGTCGACCCCGCACCGCGCCTCCTCGTCGTCCGCCGCGTCTAGTCGGCGTCGAGCCTCGAGACCTCGTCGGCCGCCAGCTTGATCGTCGGGGCCGTGGCCGAGTTCATGATCGTCTGCGGTCGTCGCGACCCGGGGATGGGGATGACGAGCTCGCTCTTCGCCAGCTCCCACGCCAGGGTCAGCACCTGGGGCGAGATGCGTCGTGCGTTCGCGATCTCCGCGAAGACCGAGTGCTTCGCTCCGAGCTCGCCCGCATCGGTGATACCGCCCAGAGGGCTCCACGGCAAGAAGGCGATGCCCATCTCGTCGCACAGGGCGAGCTCGGCCTCACTCGACCGGAACGCGGGGGAGTACTGGTTCTGCACCGAGACGAGTCGGCCGTCGAGGATCTCGTTGGCCTGCCGGATCTGGTCCACCGTCGCGTTCGAGATGCCGGCCATCCGGATGACCCCTTCGTCGAGCAGCTCGACGAGGGCTCCGATGGAGTCGGCGTAGGGCACGGCCGGGTCCGGCCGGTGGAACTGGTACAGGCCGATCGCGTCGCCGCCCAGGCGCTTGAGCGAGGCCTTGGCGGCCTCCTTCAGGTACGCGGGGTCACCGTTCTGAGCCCAGGCGCCCTTCTCGGGGCGGAGGTGGCCGCCCTTCGTCGCGACGAGCACGTCCGACGTGTCGCCGTGGAAGCTCTCGAGAGCCTTCGCGATCAGCGACTCGTTGTGGCCCACCTCGTCGTGACCGGCCAGGTGGTAGGCGTCGGCCGTGTCGATCAGGGTGATGCCCTGCTCGAGCGCCGCATGGATGGTGGCGATCGCCTGCTTCTCGTCGGGGCGACCCTCGATCGAGAGCGGCATGCCCCCGAGTCCGATGGCGCTGACGGTGACGTCTCCGATGGTGCGTGTCTTCATGCTGTTGTCCTTCTGCTGGTGTGCGTCGACGAGATGACCGGCCCGGTGCTCACCAGGCGTAGTCCTCGGGCGACGTCTTGTGGCCGGGGAAGATCTCGTCGAGACGCGCGAGCGCCGCGTCGTCGAGACGGATGTCGACGGCACGGACGGCCGACTCCCACTGCTCCATCGTGCGCGGGCCCGTGATCGGCGCGGTCACGGCGGGCTGGTGCAGGAGCCAGGCCAGGGCCAGTTCACCCGGGGCGTGCCCGAGTTCCCGGGCGAAGGCCTCGTACTCGGAGAGCTGGTCGTGATGGTCGGCGACGTAGTCGGCGCTCCGACCCTCGAGACGACGGCTGCCGGCCTCGGTCTTGTCGATGATGCCCCCCAGCAGACCGCCGTTCAGGGGAGACCAGGGGATGACGCCGAGACCGTACGCCTCGGCCGCAGGCAGGACGTCGCGTTCGACGTCGCGCACGATCAGGTTGTAGATCGACTGCTCGCTGACGAGCCCGACGCTGTGTCGACGAGCCGCCGCCTCTTGTGCCTGGGCGATGTGCCAGCCGGCGAAGTTGCTGCTCCCCGCGTAGAGGATCTTGCCCTGCTGCACGGCGACGTCGACGGCCTGCCAGATCTCGTCCCACGGGGTGCCCCGATCGACGTGGTGGAACTGGTACAGATCCACGTAGTCGGTCTGCAAGCGCTGCAGGCTCGCATCCAGCGCGCGCCGGATGTTCAACGCGCTGAGTTTGCCGTCGTTCGGCCAGTCGCCCATGTCGCCGTAGAGCTTCGTGGCGAGGACCGTCTTGTCACGCCGCCCACCGCCCTGCGCGAACCAACGGCCGACGATCTCCTCCGTGGCCCCCTTGCCCTCCGAACGGCCGTAGACGTTCGCGGTGTCGAAGAAGTTGACGCCGAGCTCGTGGGCCCGGTCCATGATCGCGAAGGAGTCCGGCTCGGTCGTCTCGGGTCCGAAGTTCATCGTCCCGAGGACGGCCCGCGAGACGGACAACCCCGTGCGTCCCAGATGTGTGTAGTCCATCACTCCGGAGTACCCCCTCACCGCACCTCCCGCTCACAGGATCGGCGAGGCGGTCACGGCCGACCACTGGAGGGTGATATACAGACATGTCCACCCCGAGGAGTCCCATGATCGCCCCGTTCGTTCACGTCGGCCGCCTCTTCGAGCGCCCGTCGGCACCCGACCGGGGACCGCGGGCCACGACGGGCAGCATCGACGACGCACGCGACGGGTCACTCGTCTGGGCGCTCGCCGAGGCGGGCCTGCCCGTCCTGGACGGCGTGGTCGTCACTCGGGCCGGGGGCCCCGGTCGCGAGGACGTCGACGGGTCCGAGCCGAGCGTGGCCGACGCGGCCGTCCACGAGGCGATCACCCGCCTCTGTCCCGCCCCACGGGAAGCCGTCTTCCTGGTGACCTCGATCGATGGCTCCCTCACGAGGACGGCCCGGGATACGACGGTGCTCGCCGCGCTCAGGCATGCGGACGCCGCGGACATGTCGCTCGTCCGGGTGGTCCCCGACGCGGTCTCGAGCGGATCGGTCACCGGTCGGGACCCGGTGACCGGAGCGGACGAGACCGTCATCACGGCCTGGTGGGGGGTCCGGGGCGTGGTCGGTGCCGACCTGCACCTCGCGGACGCACCGCAGGAGAACGGCGAGCAGCGACCCGATGTCGTCGTGCTCGACGAGGCGTTGGTCGTCGTGCAGCGCTCGACGGGCCACAAGACGATCGCGCTCCACCCCCGGGGTGCGATGCTCGTGCCCCACGAGGTGAACCTGTTCCGCCGGGCCGCCGAGATCGTCGACGACGACCTCGCGCACGAGCTCGCGATGCTCGTGCGCCATGCGTCGGCGGCGACCGGGCGATCCCTGCGCCTCGACTGGGTCGTCGTCGACGGGCAGGTGAGCATCATCCGCGCCGGCGACGATCAGGCCCTTGGCAGGTGATGACCCGGCGTCTGCCAGCGGCACCCCCTACCGTCGTCGGATGACCGATCAGAGCGCCTCGACCGCCTCCTCCGATCTGCGCGTCCGCCCTCGACCCGGCACGCTCACGGCACCGACCGTCGCCGATGACGCGTCGAGCGGTCGCTTCGGACGATTCCGGGCCGCGTGGCGTGCCCGCCGCGCCCGCCTCGATTCGTACCCGCGCCTCCGGGCTCTCTACAGGGTCGGCGTGGCCCTCGCCGGTCTCGTCGTCATCCTGGTCGGCCTGATCCTCGTGCCCCTGCCCGGGCCCGGGTGGCTGATCGTCTTCCTCGGCGTGGCCCTGCTCGGCACCGAGTTCCCCGCCGCCCACCGCGTGACCCGCTTCGTCCGCCGTCAGGCTCATCGCGTGCGCGTCTGGTGGCGTGCCCGCCGCTCCCGTCCAGACGCCGTTCGGTAAAGTCGTCCGGGTGACGCCCAGCCCTGCCTCCGCCACGCCCTACGAGGTGCTCGGCGTCCCGGCGACGGCGTCCGACGACGAACTGCGCCGGGCCTACCGTCGGCTCGCGCGCGAGGCGCACCCCGATCTCGGCGGGTCGGCCGAATCGTTCCGTCGCCTGCAGCAGGCTTGGGACGCGATCGGAACGCCGGAGGCACGGGCCGCCTACGATCGCGGTCGCTCCTCGACGGGGTCGGCGTCGCCCACCGGCACGGCGCGAGCCGGCGGTGGTACCGACCCGGGCTGGGCACCTCCGGCCCGAGACCCGCAGCGCACGGACTCCAAGCCGCGCGCCCGCGTCCACGGGCACCCCGGCGGCGCCAATCGCGAGCGGTACCTGTCGTTGATGCGCGAATGGGTCGGTCGCGGCGTGCCGGTCGACGACCCCTACGACGAGCGGCTCGTCCGCTCGGCCCCGCCCGAGATCCGGCACGTGCTCGCCGACGCGATGGCAGAGGAGGCCACGGTCGCGATCGTGACCGACCTCGGCATCGGCTACACGATCTGGAGCGACGTCGACGCCGGCCCGGAGGGCAAGCTCGACCACATCGTGCTCGGCCCGTCGGGCCTGTTCGCGATCCAGTCGTCCGACTGGGGCTCCGAGGTCGCGATCACGCGGGGTGAGCTGGTCGGCGACGGCATCCCCGTCGGCGAGGAACCCGTGCGCGAGCTGACCCGCCAAGCCCGTGCCGTGCGTCGCGAGACGCGGGTGCCGTTCACCGCGCAGCTGATCGTCGTCCCCGACGACGACTTCGCCCCCGCCCTCGAGCAGGCGGGGCGAGGGCGCAAGGGGGCGACGTTCGTCGTCCGCCGATCCCTCTTGCCCCAGGTTCTCCGACACGGGCCGGGGCTCGACGAGCGCACCAGCATCAGCGACGTCTTCGAGGTCCGCGCGCGGTTGCAGCAGACCATCCGCTTCGTCTGACTCGCGGCTCCTGACTCGCGGGCTACTCTGTCCGCGACGGCGTCGTCGGCGCCCCACCGAGGAGGGCCCCATGATCGAGATCGCCAGTGCATACAGCGGCTTCAGTGTCGACGACGTCGAGGAGGCGCGGCGCTTCTACTCGGACACGCTCGGTCTCGAGGTGCGCGAGTTGGTGCCCGGCCAGATGCTCTCGCTGATCCTGCCCGGCGGCGGCGCCTCGGTGCTGCTGTACGGCAAGCCCGATCACACCCCGGCGTCGTTCACCGTGCTCAACCTCGTGGTCGACGACATCGACGTCGCGGTCGACGCTCTGACCGCGCAGGGTCTCGAGCCCGATCGGTCGAGTCCGTGGGCGGACGCCCGCGGTGTCATGCGCGGCCGCAGCCAGAACCGTGGACCGGACATCGCCTGGTTCACCGATCCGGCCGGCAACATCTTCTCCGTCCAGCAGCAGTGACGGGGCGGGCCGGCGCGTGACCGCCGGTGGCTGATCCTCGACGAGACAAACGGGACTGGTCCGGTATCGGGTTCCGGACCAGTCCTCGTATGGGTCGTTCGGACTCCTCCGGCGATCGGTTCGGTTCCCGAATCGGGCGTGCTCCCACCGACGCGGATATTCTGAGGACCCCATCGAAGGAGCTCCTCATGGACTCGAACGAGAACGATCCCCGCATACCGGCCGATCCCGACGTCCCCGGGACGCCCGGTGCCCCGACGCAGCCGCCGACGGCGCCGCCCGTGCCGCCGACCGAGCCTCCGACACCGCCGAACGGGCCGCACGCCCCCGGCGCGAGCATGCCGGGCACGGCGGCTCCCGGGGCGTCGGTGCCGGGCTCGAATCCGCCCGCCGCACCACCTGCCGCCCCGGGGTTCCCGGTCGCCTCCGGGTTCCCGGCCGCCTCTGGACAGGCAGCCGACGGTTCGGACCCGGCCGTGCGACCCCCGCTCAACACGCTGGCCATCACCGGCTTCGCGCTGAGCATCATCTCCCTCGTCATTGGGATCTTCGGCCTCGTCCCGCTCGCGGGTGTGATCGTCTCGGTCCTCGGCCTCCGTCGCTCGCGCGACCTCCGTGCGCACGGCGCGGTCCGCAGCGGTCTCGTCTTCGCCGTGATCGGCATCGTGGTCGGCGCGCTGTCGCTCGTCCTCACCGTCGCCGGTCTGCTGATCGTGTCGAACCGCTGATCGACGACGCACCGATCGACGACGCACTGTTCGACGGGGGCGCGTTCCGCACCCGGGGCACCGCCGGGGCCGGCGGCCGTCCTCGATGGGCCGGGACACGCTCCGAGGCGATCCACGCCCGCGCGCGTGGCAAGCTCGTCCTGTGACAGTTCACGGGCCGGCGGACGGCTGGGTCGAGAGTCCCGAGGGTGTGCGCTTCTGGGGGAGGGCCGGCGCGGCCGGTCTGCTCGCCGTCGATCGTCGTGATCGTGTCCTGCTCCAGCACCGCGCCGTGTGGAGCCACCACGGAGGCACGTGGGGCCTCCCCGGGGGAGCCCGCCAGTTCGACGAGTCGGCGGTCGAGGGTGCGCTGCGCGAGAGCAGCGAGGAGGCCGCCGTCCCTCCCGAGGCGCTCGCCCTCTCGTTCGCGTCGGTCGTCGACCTCGGATTCTGGTCGTACACGACCGTCGTCGCCCATGTCGTCGTCGACTTCGAGCCCCGCATCGCAGACGCCGAGAGCAGCGAGCTCCGGTGGGTGCCGGCCGACGAGGTCTCGGGGCTTCCGCTGCATCCGGGTTTCGCCGGGTCCTGGCCCGAACTCCGTCGCCATCTCGACACCCGCACGCATGTCGTCGTGGACGCGGCGAACGTGGTGGGGTCCCGCCCCGACGGGTGGTGGCGCGACCGTGTCGGTGCGACCGGCCGCGTGATCGACCTGCTCGAGGCCCAGAGGCCCGCGGGAGTTCCCGCCGCCTGGTTCGACGGGTCCGACAGCGTCGGCGAGTCGATCCCGGGGACACCGAGCCGGTGGTGGCCCGGACTCTCGGTCGTCGTGGAGGGGCAGGCGAGGCAGGTGGCCGATCGGCCCGCGTCGCCGATCGACATCGTGCGTGCCGCCGGGAGCGGGGACGACGCCGTCGTCGAACGGGTGGCGGCGTTGCGGACGCACGCCGTGCCTTCTCGGATCGTCGTCGTGACCGCCGACCGGGGGCTCCGCGACCGCGTGGAGGCCGAGGGCGCCGTCGTCGTCGGGCCGGGCCGCCTGCTCGGGTCGGCCGGCGCCGATGTGCCCGATCGCGCGGTCTGAGCCGTCGGCGCGTGACGACGAGAGGGACCCGGCATCGGCCGGGCCCCTCTCGTGTCCTCTCGACGGGTGCTAGGTGCCCGTCGTCGGGGCTCAGGCGGCGGGACCGTCGCCCAGGGTGACCGTGGCGGTGTGGCTCGCCCCGGCCGTATCCGTCCACGTGACCGACACGCGGTCGCCCGAGGAGTGCGACGTCACCGCTGCGGTGAGGGACGAGGAGTCGGTCACCGTGGTGCCGTCCAGCGCGGTGATCGTGTCGCCTGCGACGAGGCCGGCCGATGCGGCGGCACTCCCGGTCACCGTCCCGGCGATGGTCACGCCCGCGCCGCTGCCGGCACTGCCGGACGCGATCTCCGCGCCGAGGAAGGCGGGGAGTCCGATCTGCACGGTCGAGCTCGCCCGGCCCGCCTCGATCTGCTTGGCGATCGACAGTGCGTGATCGATCGGGATGGCGTAGCCCGTGACGGCAGCCGAACCGGACGAGGCCGCCGTGATGATGCCGATCACGCCGCCGTCGCTGTCCCGGAGGGGGCCGCCGGAGTCACCGGAGACGACGTCCGAGTCGACCTCGATGAGGCCCTTCAGCGACTCGGTGCCCGTGCCCGACTCGCTCTGCACCGTGATCGCCTGGTCCGTCGCGGCGACCGTCCCGGTCGCGGTGACAAGGTCGCCCGTTCCTTCGGCGTTGCCGGTCGAGTGCACGGCGTCGCCGGCCTCGACCGAGGCGTCGGAGGCGAACGAGATGGTGCCGAGACCGCTCGCGCCCTCGAGTTGGAGGACGGCGACGTCGTTGGTCGCGTCCGTGCCGACGACCTTCGCGGTATAGGTCTTGTCGGTGCTCTCGTCGGTCACCTGGATGCTGGTCGCGCCCTGGACGACGTGGTTGTTCGTCAGGATGAGCCCGTTCGAGGTCATGATCATGCCGGTCCCTGCCGACTTGTAGGACTCGTCGTAGTTCAGGACCGAGACGATCGTGACGACGCCCTTCTTCTCGGCGGCCGTGGCCGGCGTGGCCGACGACTGCGTCGACGTGCCGGTGCCGCTGCCGTCGCTCGAGCCGTTGCCGGACCGGGGCAGCGAACCGCCTCCGAACGGCGACGTCCCGGTCCCGCCCGACGGTCCGCTCAGCTGGGGCTGCAGTTCGAGGGCCTGGCGCTGGCTCGCCGCACTCGCGGCCTGACCGACTTGGTGGCCGAGGGCGTAGGCGGTCCCGCTCGCAGCACCGGTCACGAGCACGAAGGCGGCCGCCGCACCCGTGATGGCGACCCAGCGGCGTGAGCGGCGACGCGTCACAGGGCCGGCGAACGCCGCAGGCGCCTGTGCCGCGGGGAGTCCGTCGCCCGCGGCGTCGTAGGTCTGGTAGCGGGTCGTCGGGTCGGTACGGGAGTCCATCCACGTGGGCGCGGCGTTGACGTAGTGGGCGTCGGAGTGGCCGGTGACGTGGGGGAGCGTGTGAGCGTCGATGGGCTGCGCGTTCTCCGCCTCGCGGCCGGCGTCGGCAGCCTGCGCGGCGCGGTCGGAGCGGACGTCGTCGGAGCCGCCGTTCGTGGCGTCGTCGCGGGGAGTGGGCTCGCTGTCGTGCTCGTTCATGGGTGCCTCCTGTGGCTGGTGGTGACGTGATGTCCATGTAAGGCGGCTTTCCCAAGGAATCCCTATGACCAGTCCCTGTGCTTGTCGAGAGTTGCGTGTGGACGCGGCGTGAGTCGTGGACGATCTCGTCCTCCGGGACGAGCCGGGTCGTCTCCGAGAGGGTGATGGGTCAAATCCGTTCCCGGCGGGGGCCCGAGTTCCTATACGCTTGGACGCCAAAGGAGGTCCACGATGGCAGAGCCCGCCAACCATGTACCCGGCGAGCAGGACCGCGCTCAGGGCGCCCCTCTCGAGGTCGACACGACGCTGAGCTTCAACGAAGAGTTCCAGGCGCAGCTCGCCGCCCTCGAAGGCGGCGTCTCGACGGAAGAGCGCGACGCGGTCGGAGCCCTGCCCTCGGGCTCGGCGTTGCTCGTCGTCCGTCGCGGGCCGAACATCGGCGCCCGGTTCCTCCTCGACAGCGATGTCACGGTCGCCGGTCGCCACCCCGATGCCGGGATCTTCCTCGACGACGTGACGGTCAGCCGCAAGCACGCCGAGTTCCGTCGCCACGGCACGTCCTTCAGCGTCCACGATCTCGGCTCGCTGAACGGGACGTACTTCGACGGCGTCCGCATCGACGAGGCACTGCTCAACGACGGCGCCGAGGTCCAGGTCGGCAAATTCCGACTCACCTTCTACGCATCGCGGGTCGATCTCGCCAACCTGGCGATCAAGTAGTGCCCCCGCGTTCCGCCGCGGCCCGGTCGACCCCGGCCGGCGCGGCAGACCTGCTGACGATCGGCCAGGTGCTGTCGCGTCTGAAGCCCGCGTTCCCCGACCTCAGCAACAGCAAGCTGCGGTTCCTCGAAGAGCGTCAGCTCGTCACACCGGTGCGGACTCCCTCGGGGTACCGCAAGTTCTCGTCGTCCGACGTCGAGCGCCTCCGGTTCATCCTGGGGCTCCAGCGTGACCACTACCTGCCGCTGAAGGTCATCCGTCAGCATCTCGACGACCTGGACGCCGGGCGTCCGACGGCCCTGCCGTCGGGTGCCGGCCCCGTGTCGATCGTGTCGTCGCCGCGCCGCCTCTCGAGAGACGATCTGCTCGCGCGTGCCGGTGCCACCGCCTCGCTGCTCGACGACGCCGTCTCGGCCTCGCTCATCGCGCCCTCCGACCAGTTCGGTGATGAGGCGGTCGCCGTGCTCACCGCCCTCGTCGAGCTGGGTCGATCCGGTATCGAGCCCCGGCACCTCCGCGGGTTCCGGGCCGCGGCCGAGCGTGAGCTGGGGCTGATCGAGAGCGCCCTCGCGGCCTCGTCGTCCCGGCGCGACGCGGCCGGTCGTGCGCGGGTCGCCGAGCAGTCGCGCGAGCTCGCCGACCAGCTCGAGATCATCCGCGGCAGCCTCATCCGGGCCGCCCTCGGACGCCTCGACACGTAGACTGCCGACCACGTCGGGCAATATCCTCGACACGCCGAATCGTCGAAGCGAATGTCGCCTCGACAAGGGCCCGCTATGGGTACCTTGGGTCTGGTACAACCATCAACCCGATGTTGAATGTTCGGGTCATGACGAGACGTGGAAGGCAGCCGCATGAGTGAGACAGGTTCCCCTGAGGGATCCCGCTACGAACTGGGTCTGCTGTTCACGGACGGGCTGCCCGAGCTCGACGCCGACAGTGGCTACCGTGGCACCGTCGCCGCTCGTGCCGCCGGAATCAGCTACCGCCAGCTCGACTACTGGGCCCGCACCGGCCTCGTCGAGCCCACCGTCCGCGGCGCCGCCGGCTCCGGCTCGCAGCGTCTCTACGGGTTCCGCGACATCCTCGTCCTCAAGCTCGTCAAGCGTCTCCTCGACACCGGCATCTCGCTGCAGCAGATCCGCACGGCCGTGAACCAGCTCCGCGAAGCCGGAGTCAGCGATCTGGCCCAGACCACGCTCATGAGCGACGGCGCGAGCGTCTATCTCTGCACGTCCGACGACGAGGTCATCGACCTCGTCAGCCGGGGGCAGGGTGTCTTCGGCATCGCCGTCGGCAAGGTCCTGCGCGAGGTCGAGTCGAGCCTCGTCGAGCTCGATTCCACACCGGCCGCCGACCCTGACGACGAGCTCGCCGCACGGCGCTCGACCCGCGCCTCCTGATCCGACCCGTTCGACCCGTTCGACCCCACGAGAAAGCCCCCTCCGTAGAGGGGGCTTTTCGCTCGGGTCGCCTGGGCTTCGTGAACCGGGCCCCGAGAGCCACGGCGACGCGGAGCCTAGCGGGTCGCGGGCTCGGCGTACTCGCCGATTTTCGCGGTGCGCATGATGCGTTCGAGCAACTGGTCGAAGTTGCGGGCCATCTCCTGGGCGCTCTCGCCGGGCCAGGCGTGCAACGGCTTGGCGGCACCCTGGGCCTGCTGCAGCGAGGTGCGCTCGGGCAGTTGCGGCGACAGCACCAGCGGTCCGAACATGTCGCGCAGCTCCTTGATGCGGAACTGGTGCTCCAGCGACTGGACGCGGGCGCGGTTGACGATGATGCCGAGCGGCTGGAGGCGCGGGCTGAGTCCGCGACGGATCTCCTCGATCGCACGCAGCGCGCGGTCGGCGGCGGCGACGCTGAAGAGTCCGGGCTCGGTGACGACGGTGACGCGGTCGGACGCGGCCCAGGCGGTGCGCGTGAGGGCGTTGAGCGACGGGGCGCAGTCGATGAGCACGAGGTCGTAGTCGGCCTCGACGTTCGCGAGTGCCTCCTCCAACTTCCAGATGTCGCGGATGGACGGGTGCGGGCCGTCGAAGTTGATGGCCGAGGGGCTGCCGATCATGACGTCGATCTTGCCCTGGCGGCCCTTGGTCCAGCCCGACGGCGCGATGGCCGCGCGGACCGTCTTCTCCTTCGGTGAGGCCAGGACATCGGCGACGTTGAGGTGACCGGCCACGGTGATGTCGAGGCCGGTCGAGACGTCGGACTGGGGGTCGAGGTCGACGACGAGGGTTCGGAGGCCCTTGGCGAAGGCGGCCGACGTGAGTCCGAGCGTCACGGTCGTCTTGCCGACGCCCCCCTTGAGAGAGCTGACGCTGAGTACATGCACGACAGAGACGATACCTTCACTACTGTGTAAGCACCTAAAGCCACGGCGTCGCCTGGCCGTCGCGTGAACAGAAAAGGGCCTCTCCTTGTTCTCGAAGATCCTCGTCGCCAACCGTGGTGAAATCGCCATCCGCGCGTTCCGTGCCGCGTACGAACTGGGTGCTCGCACCGTCGCCGTCTACCCGTACGAGGACCGCAACTCCATGCATCGCCTCAAGGCCGACGAGGCGTACCAGATCGGCGAGCCGGGGCATCCGGTCAGGGCCTACCTCGACGTCGGCGAGATCGTGCGGGTCGCCGTCGAGTCCGGGGCCGACGCGATCTACCCCGGCTACGGGTTCCTGTCAGAGAACCCTGAATTGGCCGAGGCCGCGACTCGGGCCGGCATCACGTTCATCGGGCCCGGGGCTCACGTGCTCGAGATGGCGGGCAACAAGGTCACCGCGAAGGAGCACGCGATCGCGGCCGGCGTGCCGGTGCTGAGGTCGACACCGGCCAGCAACGACATCGACGAACTCGTCGCGGGTGCCGACGAGATCGGGTTCCCCGTGTTCGCCAAGGCGGTCGCCGGGGGCGGCGGTCGCGGCATGCGTCGCGTCGACGCCCGGGACGAGCTGCGCCCTGCCCTCGAGGCGGCGATGCGCGAGGCCGACAGCGCCTTCGGCGACCCCACGATGTTCATCGAGCAGGCCGTCGTCCGGCCCCGGCACATCGAGGTGCAGATCCTCGCCGACGCGACGGGCCACACGGTGCACCTGTTCGAGCGGGACTGCTCCGTCCAGCGCCGCCATCAGAAGGTCATCGAGATCGCCCCCGCCCCGAACCTCGACGACGGCACCCGGCAGGCGATGTACCGCGACGCCATCGCGTTCGCGACCTCGATCGGCTACGTCAACGCGGGCACGGTCGAGTTCCTGCTCGACACCGCGGGGGAGCGGGCGGGGCAGCACGTGTTCATCGAGATGAACCCGCGCATCCAGGTCGAGCACACCGTCACCGAGGAGGTGACCGATGTCGACCTCGTGCAGTCGCAGATGCGCATCGCGTTCGGTCAGACCCTGCGCGAACTCGGGCTGGAGCAGCACCAGCTGGCGCTCCGGGGTGCCGCCCTGCAGTGCCGCATCACGACGGAGGACCCGAACGACGGGTTCCGCCCCGACACGGGCAAGATCACGACCTATCGGAGCCCCGGAGGCGGCGGTATCCGTCTCGACGGAGGCACGATCAACCCGGGCACCCAGATCAGCCCGCACTTCGACTCCATGCTCGCGAAGATGACGGCCCGCGGCCGCGACTTCCCGGCCGCCGTCGCCCGTTCGAAACGGGGTCTCGCCGAGTTCCGCATCCGCGGCGTCTCGACCAACATCCCCTTCCTCCAGGCCGTGCTCGACGACCCGGCCTTCCTCGCCGGCGATCTCAGCACCTCCTTCATCGAGGAGCGACCGGAGCTGTTCAGCACGCACGTCTCGAAGGACCGCGGCACCAAGATCCTCACGTGGCTCGCCGATGTCACCGTCAACCAGCCGCACGGCCGCTTCGACGGCGCGGTCGACCCCGCGAGCAAGCTGCCGGCGCTCGATCTCTCGACGAGACCCGTCCCGGGGTCCCGCCAGCGCCTCCTCGAGTTGGGGCCTGAGGGGTTCGCCTCCGCCCTGCGGGCGCAGACGGCCCTCGCCGTCACGGACACGACGATGCGCGACGCGCATCAGTCGCTGCTCGCCACCCGGGTCCGCAGCAAAGACCTCCTCGCCGTCGCCCCGTACGTCGCGCGGATGACCCCCGAGCTGCTCAGCGTCGAGGCCTGGGGAGGCGCGACGTACGACGTGGCCCTGAGGTTCCTCGGCGAGGACCCGTGGCAGAGGCTCGCGAGCATGAGGGAGGCCCTGCCGAACGTCGCGATCCAGATGCTGCTCCGCGGTCGCAACACCGTGGGCTACACGCCCTATCCGACCGAGGTGACCCGGGCGTTCGTCCACGAGGCGGCTGACCAGGGCGTCGACGTCTTCCGGGTCTTCGACGCCCTGAACGACGTCTCGCAGATGCGGCCGGCCATCGACAGCGTGCTCGAGACGGGCACGACGGTCGCCGAGGTGGCCCTCTGCTACACCGCCGATCTGCTCGACCCCGCCGAGACCCTCTACACGCTCGACTACTACCTCCGTCTGGCGGAGCAGATCGTGGCCGCCGGTGCGCACGTGCTGGCAATCAAGGACATGGCGGGGCTGCTCCGCGCGGGCGCGGCCGAGCGTCTCGTGACGGCTCTCCGGGCCGAGTTCGACCTTCCGGTGCACGTGCACACGCACGACACGGCGGGTGGGCAACTCGCGACGTTGCTCGCCGCGAGTCGCGCCGGTGCCGACGCCGTGGACGTGGCCAGTGCCCCGATGGCGGGCACGACCAGTCAGCCGAGTGCCTCGGCTCTCGTCGCCGCTCTCGCGCACACCGAGCGCGACACCGGTCTCTCGCTCGACGCGGTCTCCGATCTCGAGCCCTACTGGGAGGCGGTCCGTCGCGTCTACAAGCCGTTCGAGTCGGGGCTGTCCGGGCCGACCGGGCGGGTCTACCGACACGAGATCCCCGGTGGGCAGCTCTCGAACCTCCGTCAGCAGGCCATCGCCCTCGGCCTGGGCGACCGGTTCGAGAAGGTCGAGGACCTCTACGCGGCCGCGAACCGCATCCTGGGGCGACCGACGAAGGTGACACCGTCGTCCAAGGTCGTGGGCGACCTCGCGCTCCAGCTGGCCGCGGCCGATGCGGACCCGATCGACTTCGAGCAGAACCCCCAGAACTACGACATCCCCGACTCGGTGATCGGCTTCATGGCCGGCGAGCTCGGCGAGCTGCCGGGCGGCTGGCCTGAACCGTTCCGGAGCAAGGTGCTCGAGGGCAGGACGGTGTCGATCGGCGTGACGCCGGTGACCGAGGCCGACACCGCGGTCCTCGCCGCACCGGGGCCCGAGCGGCGCGCCGCCCTCAACAGATTGCTCTTCCCCCAGCCCACCGAGCAGTACCGCCAGGTGCGCGAGACGTACGGCGATCTCTCGGTGGTGTCGACCGCCGACTACCTCTACGGCCTCCGTTCGGGCGTCGAGCACACCATCCCGGTGTCGAAGGGCGTCAACCTCTACATCGGTCTGGAGGCGATCGGCGAGGCCGACGACAAGGGCGTCCGCACCGTCATGACGACGCTGAACGGCCAGCTGCGCCCCGTCTTCATCCGCGACCGGTCGATCACGGTCGACCTGAAGGCGGCGGAGAAGGCCGACCGGTCTGACGCGGGACAGGTCGCGGCCCCGTTCTCGGGAGTCGTGACCCTGAAGGTGTCCGAAGGTGACGAGGTCGCGGTGGGTGATGCAGTCGCTACGATCGAGGCGATGAAAATGGAAGCGGCGATCACGACGCCACGCGCAGGGACAATCCGACGACTCGCCATCCCCACGACCCAGCAGGTCGATGCGGGCGACCTCTTGGTCGTCGTGGCATGAGCGTCCGAGCCATCCGCCTCTTCGGCGACCCCGTCCTCCGGTCGCCGTCGGACCCGGTGGTCGTGGGCGACCCCGGGCTGCGGGCCCTGGTCGACGACCTGCTCGACACGGTCCGGGAGCCCGGGCGCGCCGGGGTGGCCGCCTGTCAGATCGGCGTCAACCTCCGGGCATTCAGCTACAACGTCGACGGCGAGGTGGGCTACGTGCTCAACCCCGTGCTGGTCGAGACGTCCGGAGAGCTCGAGATCGTCGACGAGGGCTGCCTGTCGGTGCCCGGGTTCTACTTCCCGACGCCGCGTTGGTCGTTCGCGCGTGTCGAGGGTGTCGACCTCGACGGCAACCGGGTCGAGCTGAGCGGCACCGGCCTCATGGCGCAGGCGCTGCAGCACGAGACCGATCACCTCGACGGCACGCTCTACGTCATGACCCTCGAGCCCGAGACGAGGCGCGACGCGATGCGGCAGATCCGGGCCGCCGACTGGTGGCGCGTCTGACGCGCACCAGAAGCAGTTGTCGGCCCCCTCGAACGCGGGAGGAGTAGTTCCGGGTTTCGCGGCTTAGGCTGATCGCAGGGGGACACCTCGACACGGGTGTCCAGGATCAGGGAGTCTCTATGCGCGCATTCCGGAGAAGGACCGATACGAGGTCGCGGACGACCGCCCTCTTCCTCGGATTGGCAGTGGCGGTACCTGTCGGCCTCGTTCCCATCGTGGCTGCTCCCGCCGTTCCTGGGGCGAGTGCTGCTGTTCCGGTGGAAGCCGAATCGCCTGATTTTGCGTCGGAGAACTACGGCGACCCCTGGGACTACGCCAACGCGGAGGACCAGAACACGGATCTCAGCAACTCCCCGTCTATCTCCGTATCGGGCGGCAAATTAATCATCGACATCCGACCTGGCACGACGTTCCAGCCCGTGGCGAGCATCGACGGATCGCTGCCTTACGGTCGTGACGGGGCGGCCTCACCCATCACGCCGACGCGGTACAAGCACCTGTCCTTCCGCATGGACCAACCGGCGAGGGGAATCGGCGCCATCTATTGGTTCACGTGCCGATCGCTCGCCGCGACCTGCGGCGGCGGACTGACTTTTCCCCTCGTGCCTGGTGACCATGTCTACGATATTGCCCTCGACGGCACGTCGATCCTCGCGGCGAAGCAGCCATGGACAAAGGCCAACGTCACCGGGCTCATGATCCAGCCGGTCGTCCTCCCCGACGGGGCGGCGACCGTCCGGGCCTCCATGGACTGGATGCGACTGTTCTCGCCCGAGCGGCCGCACGCCAGCCTCCCGCCAGGAACATACTCCGACGTGTCGATCGAGGCTATTCCTATTCCGGTCATCGACAGCCCGACTCCCCTCGAGGGTCAAGACATTGCCACCGCCCAGCGCGGCTCCCCGTGGCTGCTGACGTCTGCGGCATCAGCCAACGCGGCCGGGGTCCGAGTCACGAACGCGACGGTATCGGGTTACGGCTCGCGCGGCATGACGGCGACAAACTCCGCGCCCGTCCGCAACGATCCCCAGGTGTCGTTCGCCGTGGCACCGTTTAACGCGTCGAAGTACCACCACATGTCGTTTGAAATGACCTATGACGGTGCGTTCGACCTGAACGACGCGGAGGGCGGCGGCAAGATGGCAAGGCTCATTTGGGGCGTTCAGTCGACGACGACGCCTCAGGTGAGCGATGACATTCTGACGTGGTCGAAGGGTAACGGCCGCGAGGTCTATCTGGATCTTGCCGCCGGCTCCGTCACCGACCCCGAGTCCGGGGGTCCCAGGGTTGGATGGGCCGGTCAGACGGTCACTTCTGTGCGGTTCGATCCCAATGAGGACCCGGGCGCGGCCACGTGGAACCTCAAGTCGTTGGCCCTGCGGGCCGACCCGGAGGCGCGCCAGTCGACGACGGTTCGGTTTCATGACAATGCCTGGGTCTCCGGGACGACCGCCGACGTCAAGGTAGGCACGGGTGCATCAGGAACGCCGTACGAGACCATCGCTTCCGGCGTTCCCGTATCTCAGGGCGCCAACTCGGTCCTTTTCGATCTGGGATCACGACCGCAGGGGTCGTACCGGGTGCAGGTCATCCTGCGTCATCCCATCGGCGGTGGCGCTCTCGCAGTTTCGAAGACCGCGGTGACGATGTTGCGTGACGCGTCGCGCGATCCCCGTGGCAGCGTCGATCAGATCAGCAGGGCACCCGGTGGCGCGCTGGTCCGGGGGTGGGTCCATGACCCGGATACGAACCAGCCGATGAGTGTCCGCGTAACCGATGGGCGTGGAGGTCCTGTCGTCGCGACGTCGACCAGCGGTCAGCCTCGAGCCGACGTGCAGCGTGCAGTGCCCGGGGCTCCACTCGGGACGGGTTACGAGCAATCCGTCCCTCTCTCGTCCGGTCGGCACAGCGTCTGCGCAACGGCAGTGAATGTCGGCAGTGGTTCTGATATCGAGCTCGGCTGCCGTGACGTCGACGTCGATCCGCGCCCCGCGGGCTCTCTCGACTCCGTAACGCGCATCCCGGGAGGCCTGCGCGCCGAGGGCTGGGCGATCGATCCCGATACATCGGCGTCCATCCCTGTTCACTTCTACGTTGGCGCCAAGGGGGTCCAGGCGACGGCTGATCGATCACGACCCGACGTGGCACGGTCCTGGCCCAGTTACGGTGACGGCCATGGCTACCGTTCGGATATGACCCGGGCGGCCGGGGACTATCAGGCCTGCGCCTACGGCATCGACACCTCCGGTGGGAGCAACACGCTCCTGGGCTGTCGGTCGGTTACCGTCGACCCTCGACCGTTCGGGGCCTTCGACACTGTGACGAGATCGGGAGGCTCTGTGACGGTACGCGGGTGGGCCATCGATCCCGACACGGCAAATAGCATCGATGTCCACGTGTACGTCGACGGTCGAGGTGCCACTAGCACGACGGCGTCGATGGATAGGAGCGACATAGCGCGGGTCTACCCCGACTGGGGAGGACGGCACGGTTACCAGGCGACTGTCACCGCGGCGCCCGGCTCGACCGTCTGCGTGTATGCGATCGACGACGCGGGCGGCGAGAATCCGACGATGGCCTGCAAGCGGGTGTGATATGACTCGGGGTTGGGGGCGCTAGATGCCCGCGCGACCCCGTCTCAGCGACCCGGCGTGATCGTCCTGACCGACTCGGTCGTCGGGTAGACGGTGTAGATGTCGTCGATGTCCGAGGCGAAATCCTTCACCACGACGGCGCGCTTGACACTCATCTTGGGTGTCAGGTGGCCGCTCGCCTCGGTCAGCTCGAGGGGGAGGACAGTGAACTTCCGGATCGACTCCGCGCGGGAGACGAGGCCGTTGGCGGCGTCGACGGCCCGCTGGATCTCGGCGAGGACCTTGGGATTCTCGGCGGCTTCGGCCAGGGACATGTCCGCGGCCTCCTTGTTGTTGTTCAGCCAGACCGGCAGCATCTCGGTGTCGAGCGTCACGAGCGCGGAGATGAACGGGCGTCCGTCGCCGACGACGACCACCTGACCGACCAGCGGGTTCGCACGGATCGGGTCCTCCAGGACGGCTGGCGCGACGTTCTTGCCACCCGCCGTCACGATGATCTCCTTCTTGCGACCGGTGATGGTCAGGTAGCCGTCGGAGTCGAGGGCACCGAGGTCGCCGGTCTTGAACCACTCGCCGTCCATGACCTCGGCCGTCGCCTCGGGGTTGTTCCAATAGCCGCCGAAGACGTTCACGCCCGTGATCTGGATCTCGCCGTCGTCGGCGATCCGGACACCCACCCCGGGCAGTGCCGGGCCGACCGTGCCGATTTTGAACCGAGAGACGAGGTTGACCGTCGCGGGTGCCGTCGTCTCCGTGAGCCCGTAGCCCTCGAGCACCCGGATGTCGAGACTGCGGAAGAAGTGCCCGAGCCGCGACCCGAGCGGTGCCGAGCCGGACACGGCGTAGCGGATGTTGCCGCCCATCGCCTTCTTGAGCTTGCTGTAGACCAGGGCGTCGTACAGCGCGAAGCGGAGACGCAGCGGCAGCGGCACCCGGCCCTCGTCGAGCGCCTTCGAGTGCGCGATCGCGATGTCGGCGGCCCGACGGAAGATCGCACCGCGCCCACCCGACTCGGCCTTCTGCTCGGCCGAGTTGTAGACCTTCTCGAAGACGCGCGGCACGGCCAGCAGGAAGCTCGGTCGGAACGACGCGAGGGCGGGCAGCAGCTGCTTGGTGTCGGCCTGGTGACCGACCTTGACGCCGGCGTGCACCGACATGACGGCGATGAAGCGGGCGAAGACGTGCGCCGTGGTCACGAAGAGCAACGTGGAGGCGCCGGGCGCGACCACGTCGGACATCGCGACGGCCGCATTGCGGCTGGTCTCGACGAAGTTGCCGTGCGTGAGGACACAGCCCTTGGGGCGACCGGTCGTGCCCGACGTGTAGATGATCGTCGCGACGTCGGACTCGGTGGCGAGGGCGCGTCGTCGCTCGATCTCGGCGTCCGTCACGTCGGCACCGGCTGCCGTGAGCTTCGACAGATCGCCGAGGTCGATCTGCCACACGTCACGGATCTCGGGAAGCTCGGGTCGGACCTCGTCGAGCCGGGCGAAGTGGTCGGCGGTCTCGACGATCATCGCCGTCGCGCCGGAGTCGCTGAGATTCCAGTGCACCTGGGACGGGGACGACGTCTCGTACACCGGGACGAGCAGTGCGCCGGCGAACCAGGTCGCGAAGTCGATCAGCGTCCACTCGTAGCGCGTGCGGCACATGAGGCCGATCTTGTCGCCCGGCTGGATGCCCGCGGCGACGAGGCCCTTGGCGAGGCCCGTGACCTGGTCGAGGAACGCGCGCGCGGTCACGTCGGACCAGCCGCCCCTGCCGTCGGGCACCGCGAACAGCGGCGCATCGGGCGTGTCCCTGACTCGGTCGAGGAGCAGGTCGGTCGCGTTGGCGTTCACGTCGGCCTCCACTGCGGGGGGATGGATGTAGTCGTTCACGGCAACTCCCTTGGTACCGAACGAAATGGTCCCTCCACCCTATAGGCAGGCCATCGCGCGGTGCTGGCGGGCCCCTGACAGTCGTCTCTCGGACTAGACTCGACGCTCGTGCAGGCCATCGGAATCGACATCGGCGGAACGAAGATCGCGGGCGGGGTGGTCACCGAACTCGGTGAGATCGTCGCCGAGAAGCGCATCCCCACGCAGGCGGGCGACGCCGAGGCGATCGTGGATGCCGTCGTCGACATGATCTCGTCGCTCCAGGCCGAGCACCCCGACGTCGTCGCCGCGGGTGTCGCGGCACCCGGCTTCATCGACGCGGCCCAGTCCACCGTCTACTACACGCCCAACATCGCGTGGCGGAACGAGCCCCTCCGTGCCCGACTGGCCGAGCGGCTCGACCTGCACATCACGATCGACAACGACGCGAACGCCGCGGGGTGGGCCGAGTTCCGCTTCGGGGCCGGGCGCCTCGCCAGCGACATGACGATGCTCACGATCGGCACCGGCGTCGGGGGCGCCATCGTCGCCCAGGACCGCCTGCTCCGCGGGGGCTTCGGCACGGGCGGCGAGCTCGGCCACATGCGCATCGTCCCCGACGGGCTGCTCTGCGGCTGCGGCGCCCACGGCTGCATCGAGCAGTACGGTTCGGGTCGCGCACTCCTCCGCATGGCTGGCGAGGTGGCCGACCGGGGCGGGATCGGTGGCCCCCTCGCCGACGCGCGGGCGGCGAACGGCGGGGCGCTCGACGGGCACATCGTCAGCGACCTCATGATGCAGGGCGACCCCGGGGCCGTGTCGGCGCTGCGCGAGCTCGGTTCGTGGTTGGGGCAGGCGTGCGCCTCCTTGTCGGCGATCCTCGACCCTCAGCTCTTCGTCTTCGGCGGCGGCGTCGCCCAGTCGGGTGAGCTGTTGCTCGAGCCGGTCCGCGAGGCCTACCTCGCGCACCTGCCCGCTCGCGGGTTCCACCCCGAGCCCGAGTTCGTGATCGCCGAGCTGGTCAACGACGCGGGTGTGGTCGGTGCGGCCGATCTGGCGCGCGTCCACGTGGCCGGCCGCTAGACTCCCCAACGCTCGACGAGAAGGGGGCGCCGTTGCTCTACTGGTTCTTGAAGACGTTCATCGCGAGCCCCCTGATGCTGTCGATCTTCCGGCCGTGGGTTCGGGGCCGAGAGAACGTCCCCGCGTCCGGCGCCGTGATCTTCGCGAGCAACCACCTGTCGTTCGTCGACTCGATCTTCTTGCCGCTCGCCCTCGACCGCCGCATCTCGTTCCTGGCGAAGAGCGACTACTTCACCGGCAAGGGCATCAAGGGATGGGCCACGCGCCTGTTCTTCACGGCGACGGGCCAGCTCTCCATCGACCGATCCGGCGGCAAGGCGTCCGAGGCATCCCTGGCGACCGGCCTCGCCGTTCTCCGCCGAGGCGAGCAGCTCGGCATCTACCCCGAGGGGACGCGCAGCCCCGACGGCAAGATGTACCGGGGCCGGACGGGCGTGGCGCGGATGATCCTCGAAGGGCACGTCCCCGTCATCCCGGTCGCGATGATCGAGACCGAGAAGGTGATGGTGATCGGGTCGAAGCTGCCCAAGATCCATCGCATCGGCGTGGTCTTCGGCAAGCCCCTCGACTTCAGTCGCTTCGAGGGTATGGAAGGCGACCGGTTCATCCTCCGGTCCATCACCGACGAGATCATGTACGAGCTCAACGCCCTGAGCGGCCAGGAGTACAGCGACGTCTACGCGACCTCGGTGAAAGAGCGGCGACCGAGCTCGAAGCGGTCGTCGCGGCAGAGACGATAGGCTCGCTTGTCGGGATACGTCCGTCCCACTCTTCTACCTGCAAGGAAGATCGTGACCCAGCTCACCGAACCGTTCGTCTCATCCGATCCCGACGTGATCGACGGTCTCGACTATTGGCGCACGCTCCCGATCAAGCAGCAGCCGTCCTGGCCGGATGCGACGGCCGTGCAGGCTGCCTCCGACGAGATCGCGACGCTGCCGCCGCTCGTGTTCGCGGGCGAGGTCGACACGCTGCGTGACCGGCTCGCGGCCGCGGCGACGGGTCAGGGCTTCCTCCTCCAGGGCGGTGACTGCGCCGAGACGTTCGCCGGGGCCACAGCTGATCAGATCCGTGACCGCGTCAAGACCATCCTGCAGATGGCGGTCGTGTTGACGTACGGCGCGTCCGTTCCCGTCATCAAGATGGGCCGCATGGCCGGCCAGTTCGCCAAGCCGCGCTCGAGCGACGACGAGACACGCGACGGCGTGACCCTGCCGGCCTACCGCGGTGACATCGTGAACGGGTACGACTTCACGCCCGAGTCCCGCACGGCCGACCCGGCGCGACTCGTCAAGGGCTACCACACGTCCGCGTCGACCATCAATCTCATCCGCGCCTTCACGCAGGGCGGTTTCGCCGACCTCCGCCAGGTGCACAGCTGGAACAAGGGCTTCGCCTCCAACCCTGCGAACGCGCAGTACGAGCACCTGGCCCGCGAGATCGACAAGGCCATCCGGTTCATGGAGGCCGCGGGCGCTGACTTCGACGAGCTGAAGCGCGTCGAGTTCTACACGTCCCACGAGGCGTTGCTGATGGACTACGAGCGTCCGATGACGCGCATCGATTCGCGGACCGGCACCCCCTACGTGCTCTCGTCGCATTTCGTCTGGATCGGTGAGCGCACCCGCGATCTGGACGGCGCCCACGTCGATTTCCTGTCCCGGGTCCGCAACCCGATCGGCGTCAAGCTCGGGCCCACGACGACGCCCGACGACATGCTGCGCCTCATCGACAAGCTCGACCCCGACCGTGAGCCGGGGCGTCTCACCTTCATCACGCGCATGGGGGCGGGCAAGATCCGCTCGGCGTTGCCGCCGCTCCTCGAGGCGATCAAGAAAGCCGACGCGACGCCACTCTGGGTGAGCGACCCGATGCACGGCAACGGCATGACCACGCCGACCGGCTACAAGACACGTCGGTTCGAAGAGATCGTCGACGAGGTCAAGGGCTTCTTCGAGGCCCACCGCGCCGCGGGGACGCACCCGGGCGGCATCCACATCGAGCTGACCGGCGACGACGTGACCGAGTGTCTCGGTGGCTCCGAGCACATCGACGAGGCGACGCTCGCGACTCGCTACGAGTCGCTCTGCGACCCGCGCCTCAACCACATGCAGTCGCTCGAACTCGCGTTCCTGGTGTCCGAAGAGCTGTCGGCCACCAACCGCTGACCCCGGACGACGAAGGCCCCAGCCGCTCGCGTTGCGGGCGCCTGGGGCCTTCGGCGTATCGAGGCGGAGTCGGTTGCCGACCGCCGTCGGCGGTGCCGTACCCGGTTGGCTACTGCCGGTACTCGAGACGGATGGTCGTTCCCTTGGCCACGGTCTCTCCCGCACCCGGGTTCGTGCTCGAGACCGTCAGCGAGTTCTTCCAGTCGAGGACGGCGCACAACACGTTGGTGCAGTCGTCGTAGCTCGCCTTGAGCCCGAGGCGCTGGAGCTGCGCGGTCGCCGCGTTGAGGGACTTGCCCGTGACGTCGGGAACGGCCACGGGAGGCGGGCCCTTCGACGTGACCAGGTTCAGCGTCGAACCCTTCGTGAGGGGGCCGTCGGTCGTCTGTTCCGACCGGATCACCAGTCCTTCGCCGACGGTGTCGCTGTACTCGCTCGTGCTCGGTGTGCCCGTGAGCTCGACGGCTGCGAGAGCCGCCTGGGCGTCGCCGACCGACTTGCCCGCCACATCGGGGACGGGCCCGAGCGAGACGGTCAGCGTGATCGGCTGCTGCTCGCCGTACTGGGCGACCCCGTTGAGGTCGACCGCGGCACCCGTGCCGTCCACCCCGGCGATCGCCAGGACCGTCCCGGCCGCCTGGTCGTCGAAACGGCTCATCGGGTCGGCGAGCGAGAAGGCGGCGAGGGCGCTGGCGGCTTGGTCTTGCGACTGGCCGACCACGGCCGGCAGGTCGAGCATCTTGGGGCCCTGCGACACGATCAGCGTGATCTCGGTTCCCTTCTGGACGCGTGAGGACGCATCGGGGTCCGTGCCGATGACCTGGCCCGACGGCACGGTCGGGGAGGTCGCGTCGCGATTCGTCCCGGCGACCGCGAACCCGGCGTCGGTCAGACCCGTCGACGCCTGTTCGACGCTCTGACCCGACACGTCGGGGACGGCGGCCTGGGCACCGGGGCCCGAGCCGAACCAGAAGCCCACGCCGCCCACGACGAGGGCCAGCACGACGATGACGGCGAACCAGACGAAGCCCCGGCGTCGACGACGTGTCGCGGCGGAGGACAGGGCGTCAGCGGGGGAGGCGGTGATCGGGCCGGTCCGGTGGCGTGCCTTGGGTACGACCTGCGTCTCGCCCGTCGTGCCACCGCGGGGGAGTACCGAGGTGGCGGCTGTCACGGCCGTGGCCGCCGGCAGCACCATCGTCTTGTTCGCCGGCGGGCCGCTGGGGTCGGCCAACGCACGTTGCACGTCGACGACCTGGTCGAGGAGGGCTCGGGCATCCCGAGGTCGTTGATCGGGGTCGCGCGCGGTCGCCCAGAGCACGAGCTCGTCGAGTTCGGCCGGGACGCGCGGATTCGCCGTGCTGGGCGTGGGGACGGTGTCGTTCGCGTGCTGGTACGCGATCTGCATGGGCTGCTCGCCCTTGTAGGGTTGCTCGCCGGTCAGCATCTCGTACAGCATGATGCCGAGCGCGTAGATGTCGCTGCGGGTGTCCGCGATGCCGCGGGTGACCAGCTCGGGCGAGAGGTAGGCGATCGTGCCGAGCAGGGCCGCGCCCGTGGCCGTGTTCGCGGTGGCGGCGCGCGCGAGCCCGAAGTCCCCGATCTTGATCCGGCCGTCGTCGGCCAGCAGCACGTTCTCGGGCTTCAGGTCGCGATGGACGATCCCGGCGCGGTGGGCGGCCGCCAGACCCGACAGCACGGCCTCCAAGATGTCCATCGCCTGGTCGGAGGTGAGCACCTTGTGATCCTGCAGGAGCTCGCGCAGTGTGATACCGGGCAGGTACTCCATGACGAGATACGCGCTCTCGTCGTCTTGACCCTGATCGAAGACGTTGACGACGTTGGGGTGGGCCAGACGGGCCGCCGACCGCGCCTCCTGGATGAAACGCTCCTTGAACTGGGCGTCGTCGGCCAGGTGGCCGTGCATGATCTTGATCGCGACCCGGCGCTCGAGGCGGAGGTCGGTGGCGAGGTACACGGTGGCCATGCCGCCGCGGGCGATGCGCGAACGGACCTGGTAGCGACCGTCGATGAGCCGGCCGATCATCGGGTCAGTCTGGTTCGTGCTCACCCCCGCGATTTTACGGACAAGAGCATCGCTCGAACGAACTGACTCACCGTCGCGGCGACAATGGAAGAGTCGTTGTCAGACCGTTACCTGGGACGGTGTCAGCCGAGTGTCCTCAGCCACTCCCGAGCCGGAGCCTCCCACTTGGCGTATGCCGTCGGGTAGGCCGAGTACTGGACGGCCTGAGCCGCCTGGGTGACCGACATGCCGGACCAGTTCGTCACGTCGAGAAGGCCTTTGGTGAAGCCCTTGTTCGGGTTCGTCTTGCCGCCGAAGAACAGCTTCGTGGCGTGCACGGGGTCGGTCAGCTGGGCGACGGTACCCCAGCCGGTGCTCGGGCGCTGCTGGAAGAGACCCACCGAGTCCCGGTCGCCGTAGTGGATGTTCCGGAGGCTCGACTCCTGTGCCGCGGCCGCCAGCGCGATGACGATGGCCTGGTCGGATGCGCCGATCTGGCGCCCGACCGAGATGATCGTCCGGGCGCTGTGCTTCTGCTCGTCGGTGAGCGACGTCGTCGGCGCGAACGGGGTCTTGGCGGCGGTCTCGATCACCACGGCCGGTGCGGCCGAGGCGACTGCTGTCGCCCCCGGGATCGTCAGCTTCTTGCCCGCGTAGATGGTGCTCGACCAGGAGAGGCCGTTCGCCTGCAGCAGGCTCTGCACCGTGGTACCGGTCGCCTTCGCGATCGAGGCGAGGGTGTCGCCCGTGCGGATCGTGTAGCCGCCCGTCGCCGCGCTGGGCGCGGCGGGTGCCTGCACCATGGCGGTCGGTGTCGCTGCCGCACTGCCGCCGCGAGGGATCGCGAGCGACTGGCCCGGGTAGATGATGCTCGAAAGGCCCAGGCCGTTCGCGCTGAGCAGCGCCGAGGTGCTGACCCCGTATTTCTTGGCGATGGAGCTCAGCGTGTCGCCGCGGGCGATCGTGTGCGTCGACGCGGCGGCCGGAGCGCTCGTCGGCTTGGCGGTCACCGGAGCCGGGCTGCTCGTGGAGCTCAGGCTGAGGGTCTGCCCGGGGAAGATGGTGCTCTTCCAGCTCAAGCCGTTGAGGGCGAGCACGGAGGCGGTGCTGAGACCGAACCGGCCTGCGATCCCGGCGACGGTGTCTCCCGAGACCACGGTGTACGAGGCCGGGGCGGCGTGGGCAGCCGCCGTGTCGACGACACCGCTGGTGGCCGGATCCGCGTCGTCCGTCTGAGCCGGGAGGACGACGACGGGCTTGGGAGCGGCGAGGGGCTTCTTCACCGGCTGCGGTGCCTGGTCGATCGAGAAGACCGGCCCCGTCATGCCGAGTGTGGCGGCCGCGAGGGACCCCGCGAGCACGATGGGCATGGTGTTGAGCACCGAGCGGCGGAAGGCCGATCCAGGCTGATCTTCGTTCATGGGGGACCCCGGGTTCGTCGTATCGACACGGTGGGCCGGTCTCCTGGGTGTGCCACCCGGGATCCGACGTGATCTGTACGACCCTCGGCCGACGATCGACCACAACAGTGCTGCATGATCGCCCTCGACCCCGCGACGGTGGTCCGCGCGGCGTGTCTTCAGCGATAACGCTGACACAGATGTATATGCAAGTCAATTAACGAGGCGGATGTGACGGGTGTGACCGTCGGAGGCGTCGGTGCCGGTCGCGCCGTGGCACAGTTGTCCGGTGATCGATTTCTCGCAGCGTCCGTGGTTCGACGGCACCCGATGGTTGACCGTGCCCGATCTCGTGGAGCGTCTCGGCGTCAGCGTCGGACGGGTCCGCCGCCTGTTGGAGGACCACGTCCTGCTGGGCGCACGGATCGACGGTGTCCTCCGCGTGCCGGAGGGGTTCCTCCGCGGAGACGAGCCGCTGCACGAGCTGAAGGGCACGATCACCGTGCTCTTCGACAACGCGTTCACGGAGGACGAGGCGCTCGACTGGATGCTCTCCGTCGAGGAGAGCCTCGGCGTCTCGCCGCTCGACGCCCTGCTCGCGGGGCGCAAGGCCGAGGTCCGTCGCGTCGCGCAGAGCCTCCTCTAGGGGGTCAGCTCCTCTGACGAGTCAGCTCCTCTGACGAGTCAGCTCCTCTGGACGATCAGTAGGTGCGCTGGGTGACGGTGTCGGCGAGGCGCCGGAGCTGAGTGGTCGCCGAGCGCGAGAGATCTGCGTGATCGATCGCGAATTGGGCCCGCTCGACCTGATCGGCGATCGACTGTTCGACCGCCTGCACGGCCCCGGAGTCGTGCAGCGTCGCCTGCAGCATGCCGATCTGACGCTCGTCGAGATCGGGGTCGCCGAGGAGCTCGTCCAGGAGGCGCACGGCGCCCGGCTGCATCGCCTTGCGCGCCGTC
Source organism: Frigoribacterium sp. 2-23 (assembly GCF_049601585.1). Lineage (GTDB taxonomy): Bacteria > Actinomycetota > Actinomycetes > Actinomycetales > Microbacteriaceae > Frigoribacterium. The sequence goes on from NZ_CP187126.1 coordinate 1,417,151, forward strand.
GCGATCAGGACGGTGCGCTTCCCCTCTCGGAGATCGTCGCCGGCAGGCTTGCCCGTGACGTCGGGGTCGCCGAAGACGCCGAGCAGGTCGTCCCGCAGCTGGTACGCGATGCCGAGGGGGAGTCCGAAGCCGCGGAGGGCGTCGAGTTGGGCGGGCGTGCCGCCCGCCATGGCGCCGCCGACGGTGAGCGGTGCCTCGACGCTGTACTTGGCCGACTTGTAGACGATGACCTTCTGGGCTCGGTTGAGGAGAGCCGCGTCGTCGAACGACTGCCAGGCGTTCTCCTCGAGGATGTCGAGGTACTGACCCAGGGTCACCTCGGTGCGCATGCGGTTGAATTCGGCCCGGGCCGCCCGCGCGGCGTCGCGGGAATCGAGAGAGTCGAAGGCCTCGCTGATGAGCTCGTCGCTCCACCCCAGGAGGAGGTCGCCCATCAGCAACGCACTCGACGTGCCGTACGCCTGGGGCGATCCCAGCCACTCGGCGTCGCGGTGGACCGCCTCGAATCGCTTATGGGCGGCCGGGCGGCCACGGCGGGTGTCCGAGTTGTCCATGATGTCGTCGTGGACGAGCGCTGCCGCATGGAACAGCTCGAGGCCCACGGAGGCGGTCATGACGGCGTCGAGTTCTCGTTCGTCCGGGCGACCGGGCAGGGGGTCGAAGCCGCTCGCGAGCCCGGCGACGGACTGCCAACCCCAATAGCAGAACAGGGCGCGGAAGCGCTTCCCGCCGCGCAGGAGATCGCTCGAGAACACGGCGAACGGGTCGAGGTCGTCGGAGACGGCCCTCAGCGCCGGTCGCTGCCGATCGAGGAACCCGTCGATCCGTTCTTGAACGACATCCACTAACCGCGTACTCTCAGCCACGCTGCATAGCCTAGCGATTGCTTGCAGGCTTAGACTCGTGAGCACTATTCACGCGTCGATCCCACCCTGAAGGGACTCAGAGATGCCGCTTTCCGAGCAGGAGCAACGACTCCTCGACGAGATGGAGCGGAGTCTGTACAACAACGACTCCGATTTCGTGGCCACGGTCGGCACCCGCCGGGGTCGACCGAACTACACGCTCATCGTTCTCGGTGTCCTGGGCGCCCTCGTCGGCATCGCGGTGATCGTCGCCGGAGTCATCTTCCGCCAGCCGCTCATCGGTGTGGCCGGCTTCGTGCTCATGCTCGCCGGGGCGCTCTTCGCCATCGCGCCACCGCAGCGTCGCGGGTCGACGCACATCCCGGCGGCTCCGTCTCCCCGCTCCTCCACCTCCCGCCCCACCGGTGTGGGCAAGGCGCATGGCGGTGGTCTGATGGACCGCCTCAACGAGCGATGGGATCGTCGCCAGGACGGTGACGGCCGCCACTAGGCGCCCACCACCTCCTCGATCAACAGGGTCGGCCTTCGGGCCGGCCCTTTTTCGCGCCCTCTGACCACCCGGGCACCCACACTCCACTCCACTCTCCTCCACCTCCGTGACCCCCGAATTGGCGGGCCTCTCGGGGGTTTTTTCTCGTTTTGGGTGTCGGGTTACGTAGCTAAGTGGCGGATAGTGGAGTAAAGTGGAGTAACGGACCACAACCGGGTGCGAGCTAAGGGGGCGACGGATGTTCCTCGGCACGTACTCGCCCAAGCTCGACGAGAAAGGGCGCATCATCCTCCCCGCGAAGTTCCGTGACGAGTTGGCCTCCGGCCTCGTCATGACGCGCGGTCAAGAGCGGTGCGTCTACGTCTTCAGCCAGCGCGAATTCGAGGACATGCACCTGCGCATCCGTCAGGCCCCGATCACGAGCAAAGAGGGACGCGACTACATGCGTCTCTTCCTCTCGGGTGCCAGCGACGAGATCCCCGACAAGCAGAACCGCGTGACCATCCCGGCGATGCTGCGCGATTACGCCGGCCTCGGCCGCGACCTGACGGTGATCGGCGCGGGCAACCGTGCCGAGATCTGGGCGACCGATGCCTGGAACACCTACTACGAGGCCCAAGAGGCCGCATTCGCGAACACGACGGAGGAGGTGATCCCCGGGCTCTTCTAGTCCCTTGGCCGTGACTCCCAGCCGTCCGCCCTGGCGCACCTTCCCCGGTGCCAGGTCGGGATGGATGGGGATCTCGACCAAGGGCCCGGCCCGGCTCCTCATGGCAGAACAGATCCACACCCCGGTACTCCTCGAGCGGACCCTCGAACTCCTTGCCCCCGCGCTCTCGCGACCCGGCGCCGTCGTCGTCGACACGACACTCGGCATGGGCGGGCATAGCGAGGCGATGCTCGAGCGCTTCGACGGTTTGACCGTGGTCGGTCTCGACCGCGACACCGAGGCGCTGACGATCGCGGGGGAGCGGCTCGCCCGCTTCGGCGGCCGGGCGCAGCTCGTCCACACGACCTACGACGGGATCGGCCAGGCTCTCGACGGGCTGGGCCACGACCACGTGGACGCCGTCCTGTTCGACCTGGGTGTCTCGTCCCTGCAGCTCGACCGCGTCGAACGGGGCTTCTCCTACTCCAAGGACGCCCCGCTCGACATGCGGATGGACTCGACCTCGCCCGTGACCGCCGAGCGCATCCTGGCCGAGTACCCCGAGTCGGAACTGCGGCGCATCTTCTACCAGTACGGCGAGGAGAAGCTCGCCCCGCGCTACGCCCGTCGGATCGTCGAGAGCCGTGTCGAGCGGCCACTCGTCCGCAGCGGCGAACTCGTCGACCTGCTCATCGCGGCGACCCCGGCCGCCCTCCAGCGTGCTGGGCACCCGGCGAAGCGCGTCTTCCAGGCGCTCCGTATCGAGGTGAACGCCGAGCTTGCCTCCCTCGAGGCCGCCCTGCCCGTCGCCCTCGATCGTCTGGCCGACGGTGGCCGGATCGTCGTCCTGGCCTATCAGTCCCTCGAGGACCGCTTCGTGAAACGCGAGTTGGCGGCCCGGACGACCTCGACAGCACCCGCCGATCTCCCGATCGAGCTCCCCGAGCACCTCCCCGAATTCCGTCTCCTCGTCCGCGGCGCGGAACTCGCGTCCGAGGCCGAGAAAGACGAGAACCCCCGAGCGAAACCCGTGCGGCTCCGTGCCGCCGAGCGAATCCGGAGAAAAGCATGACCACCAACCTCGCTCTGGCGCAGCCGCAGAACGACCGTCGGTCGGAGCCGCGTCGTCCCGCGGTCGAGATCGTCAGCAGTCGTCAACAACGTCGTGCGCGCCCGAAACTCGCCTACGCCCTGATCGCGACCGCCGCGCTCTTCGTGCTCTTGCTCACCCAGCTCGGCATCAGCATCGCGCTGAGCGACGGGGCCTACAAGATCTCCGACCTGCAGGGCAAGCAGACCGAGCTGGCCCGCGACCAGCAGAAGTACGCCGAGCAGCTCGACGTGCTCTCGTCGCCGCAGAACCTGGCCAACAACGCGGCTGCCCTGGGCATGGTGCGCAACTCCAACCCGGTCTACCTGGACCTGTCGACGGGGGCCGTCCACGGCGATCCGACGCCGGCCGTGGGCAGCACCGACAGCGCGGCCGACAACCTCATCCCCAACACGCTCCTCGACGGGGTGCCCCTCGCCACGAAGACGCCGGCGACCGCGACTCCCGCCGCCGCCGGGTCGACCCCGACCGACTCCGCCGCGGCGGGCGCGGCGGGCACCGAATCGGCGGGCCAGTCGGTAGCGTCTGACCCGAACCAGCTGGCGGCTCCCGAGACCCGCTAGAGATTCGTCGTCGTACGACGGGTCGACCGATGAGTGCGGGCGGCTTGACAGGCCGACCGCGGTGAGGAACCTCTCGTGAAAGCTGCATCCCGAAGCCGTCGCCTGCGAGTGACTCTCGCGATGGCCGTGGTGATCGCGCTGGTCGGCGTGTTCGTCGTCCGGCTCGCCGACATCCAGCTCGTCCAGGCGGCCGAGCTGAACTCGCAGTCGCAGAACAAGCGCGAGATCGTCCAGACGACGTACGGCGACCGCGGAGACATCGTGGACGCCAACGGCAAGGTGCTGGCGGGGAGCGTGACGCGGTACAACATCACCGCCGCCCCCGCGTTCGCGAAGACCATCACGGTGACGTCGAGGGACGACGCCAAGACGAAGACGACGATGACCGTCGAGGACGTCATGAAGAAGGTCGCCGAGATAACGGGCGGCGATGTCGCGACCATGATGAAGAGCATCACCCGCGACCCCAACGCCAACTTCGCCTACCTGGTGAAGGGTGTCGACGTCGATGCTTTCCGCAAGGTCCGAGACCTGAAGAACTCGGGCATCTCGTACCTGTATTACGAGCGTCAATCGGCACGCACCTATCCGAACGGATCGGTCGCGGGCAACCTCACCGGCTTCATCGGCACCGATGGTCCTCAGGCGGGTCTCGAACTGACCGAGAACTCCTGCCTCGCGGGGACGAACGGCTCCGAGTCGTACGAGCGCGGTGCCGACGGCGTGCAACTGCCGGGCAGCACGGTCACGACGAAGCAGGCGGTCTCGGGTAGCACCCTCAACCTCACCATCGACAGCGACCTCCAGTACATGACCCAGCAGGCGATCGCCGAGCAGGCGCAGGCCATCGGCGCCGAGTCGGCCACGGCCGTCGTCATGAAGGCCGACACGGGCAAGCTCCTCGCCGTCGCCGACTACCCCGCCGTCGACCCCAACGACGTGGACGGCACACCGGTCGGCAACCTCGGGTCGCTGGCCTTCACCGCGTCCTACGAGCCCGGCTCGACGTTCAAGGCGATGACGGCCGCCATGCTGCTCGACTCGGGCCAGGGCTCGCCGACGAGTCGCGCGACGGTGCCGTACTCGCGGTCCTTCCCCTGGGGCGGCGAGATCCACGACGCGTCGTTCCACCCGACCGAGCAGCTGACCCTGACCGGTGTCCTCCGCGACTCGTCCAACGTCGGCATCTCGCTCCTCGGCGAGAAGCTGTCGAAGGAGCAGCGCCACGACTACATGGTCAAGTTCGGTCTCAACGAGAAGACGGCGGTCGACTTCTCGGGTGAGCCCTCGCAGGGCATCCGACCCACGTCACAGTGGGATCAGCAGACGAGCATCAACACGATGTTCGGGCAGGGCGTCTCGACCACCGCGATCCACCTCGCGAGCATCTACCAGACCCTCGCGAACCACGGTGTGCGGATGCCCGCGTCCCTGGTCTCGGGCTGCACGGCACCGGACGGCACGGTGACGGATCAGCCGAGCACGCAGGGCACCCAGGTCGTGTCGCAGTACGCCGCCGACACGACCGTCAACATGCTCGAGAAGGTCGTCAGCGACGGCGAGCAGTCGAAGCTCCTGACCATTCCCGGGTATCGTGTCGCAGCGAAGACGGGTACTGCCGAGGTCGCAAAGGCCGGAGGCGGTGGCTACGGTTCCGACCGCATCGTCTCGGTGGCGGGCATCGCGCCGGCCGAGAACCCGCAGTACGTCGTCGTCGTGACCTTCACGAAGCCCACTACCATGAAGACCTCGGCCGCTGCGGCGCCGACCTTCAACAAGATCATGTCCCAGGTCCTCGAGATGTATCGCGTGCCTCCTTCGACGGAGCCGGCGCCTGTCATCCCCGAGACCTGGTGAGAGAAGAGGATTCTTTGAGCGCCCGGATCCCCCCGGTTCTTCGACCGGAACATCCGTCGGCGAGGTCGCTCGCTCAGCTGGTGAGCGAGTTCGGCCTCGAATTCGAGGGTTCCCTCGACGGCATCGAGATCACCGGTGTGACCCTGAGCACCGGTGACCTGCACCCCGGCGATCTGTACGTCGGCGTCCCCGGCGCCCACCGGCACGGCGCCGAGTTCGCGGCAGAGGCCCGGCAGGGCGGCGCGGTCGCCCTGCTGACCGACCCCGCCGGTGCCGAGATCGCGCGCGACAGCGGCTTGCCCGTCGTGCTGGTCGACTCGCCCCGGGCGGCCCTCGGCGACGTGTCCGCCTGGGTCTATCGCACGGGCGGCGACGACAGCCCGCTGCTGTTCGCCGTCACGGGCACGAACGGCAAGACGTCCACGTCGTACCTGCTCGAGGGCATCCTCAAACAGCTCGGTCTCGTCACCGGTCTCAGCAGCACGGCCGAGCGGCACATCGGCGACCTCACGGTGGTCAGCCGCCTGACGACGCCCGAGGCCAGCGAGATGCACGCCCTGCTCGCCCGCATGCGCGAGAGCGAGGTGCGCGCCGTGGCCGTCGAGGTCAGTGCCCAGGCCCTCAGCCGCAACCGCGTGGACGGGCTCGTCTTCGACGTCGCCGCCTTCACGAATCTGAGCCACGACCACCTCGACGACTACGCCGACATGGAGGAGTACTTCGAGGCGAAGCTGCCGCTTTTCCAGCCCGATCGCTCGAAGCGCGCCGTCATCTCGCTCGACTCGCCGTACGGCCAGCGGGTCGTCGACACGGCTCGCGTTCCCCTCACGACGATCACGGTCCTGCCCGACGTCGAGGCCGACTGGCGCGTCGAGATCCTCGACGAGCACGCCGCCTACACCGAGTTCCGGTTGTCGGGCCCCGAGGGTCGGACGCTCGTCACCCGCGTCCCGCTGATCGGCTGGCACATGGCCGCGAACGCAGCCCTGGCCATCGTCATGCTGGTCGAGGCCGGCTTCGAGCTGGAGGCCATCGGCCAGGCGCTGGACGACGACGGCGGCATCCGCGCCTACCTGCCGGGGCGGACCGAACGCGTCTCGGGCGAGCACGGCCCCAGTGTGTTCGTCGACTTCGGGCACAGCCCCGACGCCTTCGTGAACACGCTGGCCGCCGTCCGTCGATTCACTCCGGGCAAGGTCGTCATGCTGTTCGGAGCCGACGGCGACCGCGACACGACGAAGCGCGGCGACATGGCCCGCGTGGCGGCAGCCGGCTCCGACATCCTCGTGATCACCGATCACCACCCCCGTTTCGAAGACCCCGAGTCGATCCGCCGGACCCTCGTGGAGGCGGCCCGCGAGGCCTACCCCGAACACGAGATCCACGAGGTGAGCCCGCCCGAGGCGGCCATCCGCCACGCGGTCTCGCTCGTCGGCGAGGGCGACTCGATCCTCTGGGCCGGTCCCGGCCACCAGGACTACCGCGACATCCGCGGCGAACGGACGCCGTACTCGGCGCGAGACGAGGCCCGTGCCGCTCTGCGCGAGGCAGGGTGGGGCGAATGATCGCGTTGACGCCTGTCGAGATCGCCGAGATCGTCGACGGGCGCCTCGTGCTGCCGGCCGACGCCGTGGGCGACATCACCACGACGCCGCTGGACGGCTCGGTCGAGACCGATTCGCGCCTGGTCGGGCCCGGGTCGATCTTCTTCGCCTTGCCCGGCGAGGTCACCGACGGATACGCGTTCATCGACGCGGCGACCGCGGCCGGTGCGTCGCTCGTCGTCGCCGAGCGTGACGTCGAGACGACGGCCGCCCTGATCGTCGTCGAGGACGGCGTCGTGGCGCTCTCGCGACTCGCTGCGGCCGTCGTCGAGCGCGTCCGTCGGCACGGCGACCTGAAGGTCGTCGGCGTGACGGGGTCCAACGGCAAGACGAGCACCAAGAACATGCTGCGGGCGATCCTGTCCGACATCGCACCGACGGTCGCCCCCGAGGGGTCGTTCAACAACCACGTCGGAGCGCCGATCTCGATGCTGCGGGTGACGGACGAGACCCGGTACCTGGTCGTCGAGATGGGGGCCAGCGGCCCGGGTGAGATCGCGCGACTCGTCGACATCGCCCGACCCGACACCGGTGTCGTGCTGAAGGTCGGCCTCGCCCACGCGGGCGGGTTCGGCGGCATCGAGGGCACGCGGGCCGCGAAGGCGGAGATGGTCACCGACCTGCCCGCCTCGGGGACGGCCGTGCTCAACGCCGACGACGACCGGGTCGCCGGCATGGCCTCGGTCACGGCCGCTCGTGTCGTGACGTTCGGGCAGTCCGACTCGGCCGACTACCGCGCCTCCGACATCGACGTCACCGTCGACGGCACGTCCTTCACGTTCGCCCACGGTGACCTGACCCGTCGTGTGTCCCTGCGCATCCTCGGCGAGCACCACGTCATGAACGCCCTCGCCGCCCTGACCGTCGTGGGGGAGTGGGGCGTCGACCTCGAGCGTGCCGTCTCGGTGCTCGAAGGGGTCACCCGGGCCGAGCGCTGGCGCATGGAGGTGCTCGATGCCGGTGACGGCGTCATCGTCGTCAACGACGCCTACAACGCGAGCCCCGACTCGGTGGCCGCCGCCTTGAAGACGCTGGCGCAGATCACCGGCGACGAGCGTCGCTCGATCGCCGTTCTCGGCGAGATGGCCGAGCTCGGCGAGATGGCCCGAGACGAGCACGACCGTGTCGGCCGCCTCGTCGTCCGCCTGAACGTCAAGCAGTTGATCGTCGTCGGGCAGGCCGCCCGTCACGTGCACATGGCCGCGGGGCTCGAAGGGTCGTGGGACGGCGAGTCCGTCCTCGTCGACACCATCGACGAGGCCTACGACCTGTTGCGGCCGGCGCTCCGATCGGGCGACGTGGTCCTCGTCAAGTCGTCCAAGTCGGCCGGCCTGAGGTTCCTCGGCGATCGACTCGCCGGAGTCTCCGCATGATCGCGCTGCTGATCGGCGGCGCGGTCTCGCTCGTCTTCACGCTCCTCCTCACCCCGGTCTTCATCCGGCTGTTCCACAAGCTCGGCTGGGGTCAGTTCATCCGCGACGACGGCCCGAAGTCGCACCACACGAAGCGCGGCACGGCGACCATGGGCGGCATCGTCCTCATCCTCGGCAGCGTCCTCGGCTACTTCGTGGGCCACCTCGTGGCTCGGGACACTCTCACGCTCAGCGGGTTGCTCGTCCTCTTCATGATGGTGGGCCTCGGTGTCGTCGGGTTCCTCGACGACTTCATGAAGGTCCGCAATCAGCGCAGCCTCGGTCTCGGCGGGTGGGCGAAGATCCTCGGCCAGGTCGTCGTCGGCGCCATCTTCGCCGTCCTCGCCCTGTCCTTCCCCAACCCCAACACCGGACTCACCCCGGGCTCGGCCGCGATCTCGGGCATCCGGGACATCCCGTGGCTCGACTTCATGTTCTTCGGCAGCATCATCGGCGGCGGGCTGTTCCTGATCTGGACCGTCCTCATCACGGTGAGCACGTCCAACGGCGTCAACGTCGCCGACGGGCTCGACGGCCTGGCGACCGGCGCGTCGATCCTGGCCATCGCCTCCTACATCTTCATCGGCTTCTGGCAGTTCAACCAGTCGTGCTTCAGCGTGCGGCTCGACGAGTCGACGCGCTCCGCGTGCTACACGGTGGCGAACCCGCTCGACCTGGCCGTCGTGGCCGCCTGCATCTGCGGCGGGTTGATCGGGTTCCTGTGGTGGAACACGTCTCCCGCGCAGATCTTCCTCGGCGACACGGGGTCGCTCGGCCTCGGCGGCGCCCTCGCCGCCCTGGCGATCCTCAGCCGCACCGAGCTGCTGCTCGTGCTGATCGGCGGGCTCTTCCTCGTCGTCACCGGCTCGGTGATCCTGCAACGCGCCTACTTCAAGATCACCAAGGGCAAGCGCATCTTCCTGATGAGCCCCCTGCACCATCACTTCGAGCTGAAGGGCTGGGCCGAGGTCACCGTCGTGGTGCGCTTCTGGATCATCGCCGGCCTGTTCGTCGCCGCGGGTGTCGGTGTCTTCTATCTCGAATGGATCTCCCGCACGTCATGACCCCGACACACAGGGCCGACCGCCTCTCCGGGCTCACGAGCTGGCACGCCGACTGGTCGGGGCTCCGCGTCGCCGTGCTCGGCATCGGAGCGACCGGCTTCGCCGTCGCCGACACGCTGGCCGAGCTCGGTGCCCGGGTGCTCGTCGTGGCCCCGGCCGTCGACGACGACCGGCGCGAGCTGCTCCAGCTGATCGGCGCCGAGCTCGTCCTCTCGCCCGAGATGGCCGAACCTCCGGAGGCGCTCCTCGCGCTCGACCCGGACGTCGTGATCGCGAGCCCCGGCTTCTCTCCCGGCCACCCGCTCATCGAGTGGGCCGCCTCGAGCGGCCTGCCGGTCTGGGGCGACGTCGAACTCGCCTGGCGCGTGCGCGACAAGGTCGAGCGCATCGCCGACTGGGTGCTGGTCACCGGCACGAACGGCAAGACGACCACGACGCAGCTCACGGCCGCGATGGGGACGGCCGGCGGTCTCCGCACGCTGGCCTGCGGCAACATCGGCGTGCCGGTGCTCGACGCGGTCCGCGACCCCGAGGGCTTCGACCTGTTCGTCGTCGAGCTGTCGAGTCATCAGCTGCATTACCTCCCGACCGAGGGGCCGGGGGCGCTCCGCCCGCTGGCCTCGGTCTGCCTCAACGTCGAGTCCGACCACCTCGAGTGGCACGGCTCGTTCGAGGCGTATCGCGCCACCAAGGCGAAGGTCTACGAGAACACCGTCATCGCCTGCGTCTACAACAAGGACGACGAGGCGACCCGCCACATGGTCGAGGAGGCCGACGTCGAGGAGGGCTGCCGCGCCATCGGCTTCGGGCTCTCCGCGCCGGGCCCGAGCGACTTCGGCGTCATCGGAAGCGACACGGGCGCCGTGCTCGTCGACCGTGCCTTCCTCGCCGAGCGGCGACACCGGGCTCTCGAGCTGACGACGACGGAGGCGCTGGCCGAGGTCGGTCTCGCGGCCGATCACCTCGTCGCCGACGTGCTCGCCGCCGCCGCCCTGGCGCGCGCGGTCGACGTCGACCCTCGGGCGATCCGCGACGCGGTGGCCGGGTTCGCGGTCGACCACCACCGGATGGAGGTGGTAGCCTCGGCGCGCGGCATCACGTGGGTGGACGACTCGAAGGCGACGAACCCGCATGCCGCGCGCGCCTCCTTGTCCGCGTTCCCTCATGTCGTCTGGGTCGTCGGCGGCCTGTTCAAAGGCGTCGACGTCGAGCCGCTCATTCGTGACGCGACATCGGCCGTCCGCGGCGCCGTGGTGATCGGGGCCGACCGGGCCGAGCTCGTCGCGGCCTTCGCACGACACGCGCCCGGCATCCCCCTCTTCGAGGTCGACGAGGCCGACACTGATCACGTGATGTCGACGGCCGTGCGTCTGGCAGCAGGGGTCGCCCAACCGGGCGACACGGTGCTGCTCGCCCCGGCCGCCGCCTCCTTCGACCAGTTCAGCGACTACGCGGCGCGCGGGCGGGCTTTCGCCTCCGCCGTCCACGACCACCTGGGAGGTGACTCCGATGGCCAACCCGCCTTCGAGCCTCCCGCGACGCCGGCAGGCTGACACGGCCGAGGCACGCGGGCGTACCCGTCGACCCGAGACCGGCACCCCGCCGGCGGCACAGAACGGCACGAGGCCGCACGACACGAGATCGGCCGCGGCCGTGGTCGCCGTCAAGCGGCTCTTCGCCGCCGAGACGGGGTCGTTCTTCCTCATCCTCGGCACGACGCTGTTCATGGTCGTGCTCGGCCTCGTGATGGTGCTGTCGTCGTCGTCGGTCGAGCAGTACATCTCGTCGAACCACACGTCGTTCTTCGGCGCGTTCGTGCGCCAGAGCATCTACGCCGCCATCGGCATCCCGGGGATGCTGATCGTGTCGCGCGTGCCCGTGTCGTTCTGGAAGCGCTGGGCGTGGCACATCGTCGCCGTCGCCGTCTTCCTGCAGCTGCTGGTCTTCAGCCCGCTCGGCTTCGAGTTCGGCGGCAACCGGAACTGGCTGAACCTCGGGGCCTTCACGGCCCAGCCGTCCGAGGTCGTCAAGCTGGCCCTCGCCATCTGGCTCGGCATGATCCTCTCGGTCAAACGCGATCTGCTCGGCGACTGGAAGCACCTGGCGATCCCGCTCGTCCCGGTCGTCTTCTTGTCGGTGGGGCTCGTCATCCTCGGCGGCGACCTCGGCACGACCATGATCATCCTGCTGCTCGTGTTCGCCGCCGTGTACTTCGCCGGGGTCAAGCTGCGCTTCCTCGCGTTGCCGGTCGTCGCCCTGGCCGTCCTCCTGCCGATCATCGCGCACGGCTCCGACTCGCGGAGCAGCCGGATCGCCGCGTGGATGTCCGGCTGCTCGGCGTCGAGCGACTACCAGGCCGCGTGCTGGCAGACCCTGCACGGCACGTGGGCGCTCGCCTCGGGCGGTGTCTTCGGTGTCGGGCTCGGCAACTCGAAGTCGAAGTGGTCGTGGCTGCCCGAGGCCGACAACGACTTCATCTTCGCGATCATCGGCGAGGAGCTGGGCCTGATCGGCGCGATCGTCGTGCTCGGCCTGTTCGTCGTCCTCGCGGTCGGGTTCGTCAAGATCATCCGACGGACGAACGACCCCTTCGTGCGGGTGACGACCGGTGCGATCATGGCCTGGATCATCGGGCAGGCGCTCGTCAACATCGCCGTCGTGCTGGGCCTCCTGCCCGTGCTCGGCGTGCCTCTGCCGCTGATCTCCGCGGGTGGATCGGCCCTCATCCTCACCCTGTTGGCCATCGGCGTCGTGCTGTCGTTCGCCCGTCGGCCCGAGGAGCCCGTCGTCCAGCAGACCGTGCCCGGTGGACGGGTAGGGTCTCTCCGGTGACGACGTATCTTCTCGCCGGAGGCGGCACCGCCGGCCACGTGAACCCCCTCCTGGCGGTGGCCGATCGGCTGCGCCGCCGCGAGCCCGACGCGACCGTGCTCGTCCTGGGCACGGCCGAGGGCCTCGAGGCCCGTCTCGTCCCCGCGCGCGTCTACGAGTTGCTGACGGTGCCGCGTCTGCCCTTCCCGCGCAAGCCGTCGCGGCATGCCCTCGGGTTCCCGCGCCGACTGCAGGGCGCCATCGACGGGGTCAGGTCGATCCTGGCCGACCGTCAGGTCGACGTCGTGGTCGGGTTCGGCGGATACGCCGCCGCGCCGGCCTACGTCGCCGCCCGCCGATCCGGTGTCCCGATCGTCGTGCACGAGGCGAACGCCAAACCCGGCATGGCGAACGTCCTGGGGTCCTACCTGACGAAGCACGTCGGCGTGGTCTTCGCATCGACCAAGCTCCGGCACGCGCGCCAGGTCGGCATGCCCCTGCGCGACGAGATCGAGACCCTCGACCGTCGGGCGCACCGGGCCGAGGCCCTCGAGTTCTTCGGCCTCGACGCGACCAAGCCGGTCGTCCTCGTGACCGGCGGGTCGACGGGCGCCCGGCGGCTCAACGAGACCGTGTCGCGGGCGGCGCCCAGCATCCTCGGCACCGGCTGGCAGATCCTGCACATCACGGGCGAGAAGTCCGACCTCACCGTGAGCGGTCTCGCCGACTACCACCTCCTCAAGTACTGCGACCGCATGGACCTGGCGCTCTCGGCAGCCGACTTCGTCGTGTCGCGCGCGGGGTCCGCGACGGTCAGCGAGCTGACGGCCCTCGGGCTCCCCGCCGTCCTCATCCCGTATCCGGTCGGCAACGGCGAGCAGCGTTTCAACGCGACGGACGTCGTCGCGGCCGGAGGCGCGGTGCTCGTCGCCGACGCCGACTTCACACCCGACTGGGTCGGCTCCGATCTCGTGACCCTGCTGCTCGATCGGGCGACGATCGCCGACATGGCGGTCCGTTCGGCCTCCGTCGGCGTCCGCGACGGGGCCGATCGCACCGTCGACCTCGTCCTCGACGCCGTGGGCCGCGCCTCCTCGTCTTCTCCGTCCACCCCCGAAACGACCAGCGAGACCTCATGATCAAGCCCGACCTCACCCAACAGATCCCCGCCGAGCTCGGGCGCGTCCACTTCGTCGGCATCGGTGGCTCGGGCATGAGCGGCATCGCGCGGGTGTTCTTGGCCGCGGGACACGTCGTGACGGGTTCCGACCTGCGCGACACGGCCGCCGTGAAGGCCCTCCGGGCACTCGGCGCCGAGATCGCCATCGGCCACGATGCGGCGAACGTGGGCGACGCCGACACGCTGGTGGTCACGGGTGCGCTCTGGCAGGACAACCCCGAGTACCAGCTGGCGCTCCAGAGGGGGCTGCCGGTGCTGCACCGTTCGCAGGCCCTCGCGTGGTTGATCGGCGGACACCGCCTCGTCTCCGTCGCCGGCGCCCACGGCAAGACCACGTCCACGGGCATGCTCGTGACGGCGCTCCTCGCTGCGGGTCGCGACCCCAGCTTCGTCAACGGCGGGGTGATCCAGTCGCTCGGGGTCAGCGCGCGCGGAGGGTCGGACGACCTGTTCGTCGTCGAGGCCGACGAGTCCGACGGCTCCTTCCTGCTCTACGACACGGCCGTCGCCCTGATCACGAACGTCGATGCGGACCATCTCGACCACTACGGGTCGCACGAGGCGTTCGACGACGCCTTCGTCTCGTTCGCCGAGGCGGCGAGCGAGAGCGTCGTCGTCTCGAGCGATGACCCGGGTGCCGTCCGTGTGACGGCCCGACTCGATCGGGCCAAGGTCGTGACGTTCGGCGAGGCCGCCGATGCCGACGTCCGTGTCGCCGACATCACGTCGGTGGGGCCGGTCGCGTTCACGATCCATCGGGGGCCGGACTCCTGGCCCGTCCAGCTGCGTGTCCCCGGCCGGCACAACGCGCTCAACGCGACCGGCGCGTTCGCGGTGCTGGTCGGTCTCGGTCTCGCCCCCGACGAGGCGATCGCGGGTCTCGAGACGTTCGGCGGCACCGAGCGACGGTTCGAGCTGCACGGCGTGCGTCGCGGAGTCAGCGTCTACGACGACTACGCCCACCACCCCACCGAGGTCGCCGCGGCGCTGCAGGCGGCTCGGTCGGTCGTGGGAGACGGTCGACTCATCGCCGTCCACCAGCCGCACCTCTACAGCCGAACCCGCATGATGGCGGGCGAGTTCGCCGAGACGTACGAGCGACTGGCCGATCACACGGTCGTCCTCGACGTCTTCGGGGCGCGCGAGGACCCGGAGCCCGGGGTCACGGGTGCGCTGGTGTCCGAGCGGTTCCACGACGGGGCCAAGGTCGACTACGTCCCCGACTGGCAGTCGGCTGCCGACCGGGTCGCCGAGATCGCGCGGGCCGGCGACTTCGTCATCACGCTCGGCTGCGGTGACGTGTACCGCATCGTCCCGCAACTGCTCGGCTCCCTCGACGGCGGTGCCGACGAGGCGGACGCGTGACGCTCGGCCCGTCGAGCGTTCGACCGGAGAAGCCGTGAAGCGGCCCGAGGGGTTCGACGCGTCCACAGGGTCCGACCCCGAGTCGGTCCCGCCCCCGTCGGGTCGTGCTCGCGGTCGGCTGACCGACCGCCTCACATCGGCCCGGGACGCCGCCTCGCGGTTGGGTGCCGAGACGACGGCCAAGGCCCGGCGTCTCGGCGCATCGACCGACGACCAGGAGGCGCGGGTCGACACACCAGGCACGTCGCGTCCGTCATCGGCCCCGTCTGCGCCCTCCGCCCGGACCGACTCGTCGGCGGCCGGTGGTCGCGTGACCGATCTCGTCGCCCCCGACACCACGGCCGACGAGGCGAAGCAGCGGGCCCGCGAGGCCCGTCGGGCGGCCCGGGCCGCATCGGTGGAGAGGAGGCGCGTCGAACGCGTCGAGGTCCGCCGCTTCACGAGGCGCAGTCGGCATCGTCGGGCGACCCTGATCACGGCCGGTGTCGTGACCGTCCTCCTCGTCGGGTCGGTGACGATCGCGGTCTTCTCGCCCCTGCTGTCGCTGCAGACCATCACGGTCGAGGGCACCAGCCGCGTCGACAAGGCCGCCGTCGAGAAGGCGGTCGACGGGCAGCTCGGCACGCCGCTCGCGCTGGTCGACTTCGCGACCATCACGGACGAGCTCAAGGGCTTTCCCCTGATCGCCAGCTATGTCACCGAGACCTCACCTCCGCACACGCTCGTGATCCGGATCACCGAGCGGCAGCCGATCGCCACGGTCGCCGTCGGAACGGGTTTCGAGCTCGTCGACCCGGCCGGCATCGTCGTGCAGAAGCTCGACGCGCGGCAGGACGGCGTGCCACTGGTCGACGTCGGGGGAGCCCCCCTCGACGGGGCCGCGTTCCGTTCGGCGGCCGAGGTGCTCCTGGCGTTGCCCATCAATTTCCGCGCGACCGTCGACACGGTCACGGCCTCGACCACCGATGACGTGACACTGAGCCTGACATCCGGCGAACGCGTCGTCTGGGGGAGCGCCGACGACTCGGCGCGCAAGGCGGAGGTGCTGGCCGGTCTGATCCGAGACCAGTCCACCCGAGACCCGGGCGCCTCGGTCGAGTACGACGTCTCGGCCCCCGACAACGGCATCATCCGCACGAGATGACGACCCTCGTTCGCGACACGCGGGGGCCGCTGTCCGTGGCACCCCGGCGCGACACCTACCTTGTGACTGCAGAACTTGCATATAAAGTATAACTTTAACCTTCAAGTCAAGGGTTAAGGTTTAAGCGGAGGCCGGACGTGACAACGAACCATAACTACCTAGCCGTGATCAAGGTCGTCGGTGTCGGCGGCGGTGGCGTCAACGCCGTCAACCGCATGATCGAGCTCGGGCTCCGCGGAGTCGAGTTCATCGCCATCAACACGGACGCCCAGGCGCTGCTGTTGAGCGACGCCGACGTCAAGCTCGACGTCGGACGCGAGCTCACGCGTGGCCTGGGTGCCGGCGCCGACCCCGAGGTGGGGCGTCGCGCGGCCGAAGATCACGCCGAAGAGATCGAAGAGGCCCTCGCCGGTGCCGACATGGTGTTCGTCACGGCGGGTGAGGGCGGTGGCACGGGTACCGGCGGTGCCCCCGTCGTCGCCCGTATCGCCAAGTCGATCGGTGCGCTGACCATCGGTGTCGTCACGAAGCCGTTCGGCTTCGAGGGCAAGCGGCGCCAGGCGCAGGCCGAGGCCGGCGTCGCAGCACTGAAGGACGAGGTCGACACCCTCATCGTCGTCCCGAACGACCGCCTCCTCGAGATCAGCGAGCGCGGCATCAGCATGGTGGAGGCCTTCGGCACCGCCGACCAGGTGCTGCTCGCCGGTGTCCAGGGCATCACCGACCTCATCACGACCCCCGGTCTCATCAACCTGGACTTCGCCGACGTCAAGTCGGTCATGCAGGGTGCCGGTTCAGCGTTGATGGGCATCGGCTCGTCCCGCGGTGCCGACCGCGCGATCAAGGCCGCCGAGTTGGCCGTCGCCTCGCCTCTGCTCGAGGCGTCGATCGACGGTGCGCACGGCGTGCTCCTGTCGATCCAGGGCGGGTCGAACCTCGGCATCTTCGAGATCAACGACGCGGCCCGACTCGTCCAAGAGGCCGTCCACCCCGAGGCCAACATCATCTTCGGTGCCGTCATCGACGACACGCTCGGCGACGAGGTGCGGGTCACGGTCATCGCGGCCGGCTTCGACGGTGGCGAGCCGTCCGCCAAGACGAAGGACCGCCGCTCGAGCTACGTCGAGACCGAGGGCGCCGCGACGACCACCGTCGGTGGCGTGTCGGCGATCGCCGACAGCGGTGCCACGGGCGACACGGGTGCCTGGCGTCGCCACGAGGAGCCCACGGCCACCCAGGCCGTCGACCCGGTGTTCGACGACGGCGACGACGACCTCGACGTCCCGGACTTCCTCAAATAGACAGCATGTCGGCATCCGAGGCGGCGAGCGGTCTCGACGACCGTCTCGCCGCCGTCCGTGCCGGTGTCGTCGACGCGGCCCGGTCGGCGGGCCGCGACCCGGCCGACATCACGACGATCGTCGTCACCAAGTTCCATCCTGCCTCCCTGGTTAGCGAGCTCTACGCCGCGGGTGTCCGCGACGTCGGTGAGAACCGACATCAGGAGGCGCAGGTGAAGTCGGGCGAATTGGCCGACCTCCCGGGTCTCCGTTGGCACTTCGTCGGACAGCTCCAGTCGAAGAAGGCGCGGCAGGCGCGTCGGTACGCGCACGCCGTGCACTCGCTCGACCGGGACAGCGTCATCGACGCCCTCGCCTCCGACGAGGGCCTGCTCGACGGCTTCGTGCAGGTCAACCTGACCGACGACCCGGGTCGTGGCGGGGTGTCTCCCGATCGCCTCGAGACCGTCGTCGAGCGTGTCCTCGCGACGCCGGGCCTCCGCCTGCGCGGTCTGATGGCGGTGGCGCCTCTCGACGAGGAGGCGCGTCCCGCCTTCGCGCGCCTCCGGACGCTGTCCGAGCGGGTGCGCGTCCTCGCGCCCGACGCCCGTGACATCTCGGCCGGCATGTCCCACGACTACCGCGAGGCGATCGCGGAAGGCGCGACACACCTACGAATCGGGACCGCAATCACGGGTTTGCGACCCGAAGGTCGTTAATGTCGACCGAGACGTTCCACGATCCGGAGGAAACAATGGCCAACCCGCTGCGCAAGACGATGGTCTACCTCGGCCTCGCCGACGAAGAACTCGAGTACGACGAGCCCCAGCAGCAGGCGCAGCCGGCCCAGGCGCAAGCCCAGGCCGCCGCCGCCCGTCAGCACAGTGCCGCCCAGAGCGCCCCCGCGCCGGTCTCGCCCGTGCACGCCGCTCCCGCCCCCACGCAGAACCGTGCCCCCGTGACGCCCCTGCGTCGCGCCTCGACCTCGAAGAATGCGGTGTCCCAAGACATGAACGAGATTCTCACCGTCCACCCCCGCGAGTACAAGGACGCCCAGGCGATCGCCGAGAGCTTCCGCGAGGGCATCCCCGTGATCATCAACCTGTCCCAGATGACCGAGACGGACGCTCGCCGTCTCGTCGACTTCGCCAGTGGACTCTCCCAGGGGCTCTACGGCAAGATCGAACGAGTCACGAACAAGGTCTTCCTGCTCAGCCCCGCGCACATCGCCGTCAGCGGTGACCAGGCCGAGGTGGAGTCCGACATCGAGGCATCCTTCTTCGCCCAGTCCTGAGCGCCCGAGGGCTCGTCCGCTCGAGCGACCTGATCACCCCGACCAGAGAGACCGCACAGACCTCCGATGATCGTCCCCGTGATCGCCACGATCGTGTACTACGCCCTGCTGCTCTTCTTCCTCCTGATGTGGGCGCGGTTCATCCTCGATCTGGCCCAGTCGTTCAGTCGCGGTTGGCGTCCCCGTGGGGCCGTCCTCGTGCTCGCCGAGGTGACGTACACCGTCACCGACCCGCCCATCCGAACGGTCCGACGGGTCCTCCCGCCCGTCCGTCTCGGCTCCGTGGCGCTCGACTTCGGGTGGAGCATCGTGATGCTCGCCGTCGTCATCCTGATGTCCATCGCATCGGCGCTTCGCTACACGATGTAGGCTGACCAGCGGGTCTTTCCGACCCTCAGCGCCCCACGGGGCGCGGTCACCCCCTAGTGTTGGGGGGCAACGCAGACCATGACCACACGATCCAACAGATTCACGAGGTGACGGCAATGGCTTTGACGCCGGATGACGTAGTCAACAAGCGGTTCCAGCCGACCAAGTTCCGCGAGGGCTACGACCAGGACGAGGTGGACGACTTCCTCGACGAGGTCGTCACCGAGCTTCGACGTCTCAACGCCGAGAACGACGAGCTGCGCCAGCGCCTCGCGTCCGGTGGGGCGAGCGAGCCGGCCGCGGCCGCTCCCGTCGCCAGCGCTCCGGTCGCCAGCGCGCCGGCCCCGGCATCGGTTCCCGCGCCCGTCGAGGCCGAGCCCGAGGCAGCGGCCCCCGCCGAGGCTCCCGAGCCCGTCGTCGAGGCGCCCGTCGCCGCCGCTGTCGCCCCGACCGCCGCGTACGCCGCACCCGAGGTCGACGAGACCGCCAGCACGAACAACCTCCTCCAGCTCGCTCGTCGTCTGCACGAGGAGCACGTCCGCGAGGGTGTCGAGAAGCGCGATGCGCTCATCGCCGAGGGGCACGCGACCGCAGCCCGCGTCGTCGCCGAGGCCGAGGCCACCCAGCGCGAGGTCATCGCGACCGCCGAGTCGCGCCAGCGCGAGATCACGGCCGAGACCGACCGCGTCCAGCGCGAGACGATGGACAAGCTCAACTCCGACCGCACCGCGATCGAGCAGCGCATCGACGGTCTCCGCACCTTCGAGCGCGAGTACCGCCAGAAGCTCAAGAGCTACATCGAGGGTCAGCTGCACGAGCTCGACGGCGACGCCCCGTCGTCTGCCGGCGAGCCCCAGCCGGCCGGTGGCGTCTCCGCTCCGGCCAGCGCCCAGGGCTTCGGCTCGAACTAAGGTCTTGTCGTCCGATAAGACCGCCCCGAAGGTCAGCGTCCGCGTTCTCGCGGCGCTGGCCTTCGTCGCTGTGGTCGTCTATGTGCTCGATCAGGTCAGCAAGCTCCTCGTCACGCGCGATCTCGTCGAGGGCGAGACCGTCGACGTGCTGGGTCGCTTCCTGCAGTTCCACTTCGTGAAGAACTCCGGTGCCGCGTTCTCCATCGCCAGTGGCTCGACCTGGGTCTTCTCCATCGCCGCGGCGGCCGTCGCCGTGGCCATCATCGTCTTCAGCCGGCGCATCAAGTCGCTCGCGTGGGCCATCCTGTTCGGCATGCTGCTCGGGGGCACGCTCGGCAACCTGACCGACCGGCTGTTCCGTCCGCCGTCGTTCGGCATGGGCCACGTCGTAGACTTCCTCTACATGCCGTGGTGGCTGCCTGCGATCTTCAACATCGCCGACGTGTTCATCGTGTCGAGCATGGGTCTCCTCCTGCTCCTGACGCTCCTCGGAGTCGGGCTCGACGGCACCCGGGCATCGAAGAGGCCGTCGACCGAGAACGCGACCGCAGCGCACGTCGAGACCGAGCCCGCACCTCCTCGTTCCTCCACGTCGACCGATCGCGCGTCGGCCGACCGCACGTCGGACGACGTATGAGCGAGTCCCGGTCCCTGCCCGTCCCCGACGGGCTGGCGGGGGAGCGCGTCGACGCGGCCCTCGCGAAGCTGCTGGGCTTCAGTCGGACCTTCGCGGCGGAGGTGGCATCGGCCGGCGGTGTCGAGGTGGACGGCCGACAGGTCGGCAAGTCGGACCGGCTCGAGGCCGGCGCCTGGCTCGAGATCAGGTGGTCGCCCCGAGAGGCGCCGAGCGTCGTCGCTCTCGACGTGCCCGGGCTCGGCATCGTCCACGACGACGACGAGATCGTCGTGGTCGACAAACCGGTGGGAGTCGCGGCGCATCCGTCCGTCGGCTGGACCGGGCCGACCGTACTCGGCGGGCTCGCCGCTGCGGGCTTCACGATCGCGACCTCCGGTGCGGCGGAGCGTGCCGGCATCGTCCACCGCCTCGACGTCGGCACGAGCGGCCTCATGGTCGTCGCGAAGACGGAGCGGGCGTACACGGTGCTGAAGCAGGCCTTCCGCGAGCGGACGGTCGAGAAGATCTACAACGCCGTCGTCCAGGGGCACCCCGACCCCCTGGCCGGCACCGTCGACGCCCCCATCGGTCGGCACCCCTCGTCCGACTGGAAGTTCGCGGTCACGGTCGACGGCAAACCCTCGGTCACGCACTACGAGACGGTCGAGGCGTTCCGATCCGCGTCGCTGCTCGAGATCCATCTCGAGACAGGACGGACGCACCAGATCAGGGTGCACATGGCCGCCCAGCGGCACCCCTGCGTCGGCGACGCGACCTACGGGGCCGACCCGACCCTCTCGGCGTCGCTCGGCCTGACCCGCCAGTGGCTGCACGCCGTCCAGCTCGGCTTCCGACACCCCGGCACGGGGGAGCCGGTCCAGTACCGGTCGACCTACCCCGCAGACCTCCAGCACGCCCTGGATGTCCTCGGTCGGAGTTAGGCTTTTCTCCACCGACCGCACCTCGTCAAGACGGAGACCACGTGGCACCGAGCACCGACTCATTCGTCCATCTGCACGTTCACAGCGAATACTCGATGCTCGACGGCGCAGCCCGCGTCAAACCGCTCATCACCGAGGCGGCGGCGCAGGGTATGCCCGCCGTCGCCGTCACCGACCACGGCAACGTGTTCGGTGCCTACGACTTCTGGAAGACGGCGACCGACGCGGGGGTCAAGCCGATCATCGGCACCGAGGCGTACATCACCCCGGGCACGCATCGTGGTGACAAGACACGGGTGCGATGGGGCGACGGCGGCCGTGACGACGTCTCGGGTGCCGGTGCCTACACGCACATGACGCTGCTCAGCGAGAACACCGCCGGCATGCACAACCTGTTCCGGCTGTCGTCCCGAGCCTCGCTCGAGGGGTACTACTTCAAGCCGCGCATGGACCGCGAGCTGCTCGCGCAGTACTCCGACGGGCTCATCGCGACGACCGGCTGCCCGAGCGGCGAGGTCCAGACGCGGCTCCGTCTCGGTCAGTACGACGAGGCGGTCAAAGCGGCCTCCGACTTCCGCGACATCTTCGGCAAAGAGAACTACTTCGCCGAGATCATGGATCACGGCCTCGGCATCGAGCGCCAGATCATGGGCGACCTGCTGCGCCTCGCCAAGCAGCTCGACCTCCCTCTCGTCGCGACGAACGACCTGCACTACACGCACGAGCACGACGCCACGAGCCACGCCGCTCTGCTGTGCGTGCAATCCGGCTCGACGCTCAACGACCCGAACCGCTTCAAGTTCGACGCCGACGAGTTCTACCTCAAGTCGGCCGCGCAGATGCGCCACCTGTTCCGCGACCACCCCGACGCGTGCGACAACACGCTCCTCATCGCCGAGCGCTGCGACGTGCAGTTCAACACGTCGGCCAACTACATGCCCCGGTACCCCGTCCCCGAGGGCGAGACGGAAGAGACCTGGTTCATCAAAGAGGTCGAGAAGGGGCTCGTCTACCGGTACCCGGCGGGCATCCCCGACGATGTGCGCAAACAGGCCGAGTACGAGATCGGCGTCATCACCGGGATGGGCTTCCCGGGGTACTTCCTCGTCGTCGCCGACTTCATCAACTGGTCGAAGGAGAACGGCATCCGTGTCGGGCCCGGCCGCGGCTCGGGTGCCGGGTCGATGGCCGCGTACGCCATGCGCATCACCGACCTCGACCCGCTTCGCCACGGCCTCATCTTCGAGCGGTTCCTCAACCCCGATCGCGTCTCCATGCCCGACTTCGACGTCGACTTCGACGACCGTCGCCGCGGCGAGGTCATCCAGTACGTGACGGAGAAGTACGGCGACGAGCGCGTCGCCCAGATCGTGACGTACGGCACCATCAAGGCCAAGCAGGCCCTGAAGGACAGCTCCCGCGTGCTCGGCTTCCCGTTCGGCATGGGCGAGAAGCTCACCAAGGCGATGCCGCCGGCCGTCATGGGCAAGGACATCCCGCTCACCGGCATCTTCGACAAGCAGCACGATCGCTACAAGGAGGCCGGCGACATCCGCACGGTCGTCGAGACCGACCCCGAGGCGAAGACCGTCTTCGACACGGCACTCGGTCTCGAGGGGCTGAAGCGGCAGTGGGGCGTGCACGCGGCCGGCGTCATCATGTCGAGCGACCCGCTGATCGACATCATCCCGATCATGAAGCGCGAACAGGACGGCCAGATCGTCACGCAGTTCGACTACCCGGCGTGCGAGTCGCTCGGGCTGATCAAGATGGACTTCCTGGGGCTGCGCAACCTCACGATCATCAACGACGCCCTGGACAACATCCGCACCAACCGAGGGTTCGACCTCGTGCTCGAAGACCTCGAGCTCGACGACCGCGGGGCCTACGAGCTCCTGGGTCGCGGTGACACCCTCGGCGTGTTCCAGCTCGATGGCGGCCCCATGCGCGGCCTGCTCCGTCTGATGAAGCCCGACAACTTCGAGGACATCTCCGCCGTCATCGCGCTCTACCGGCCCGGCCCCATGGGTGCGAACTCGCACACCAACTACGCGCTGCGTAAGAACGGCGCGCAAGAGATCACCCCCATCCACCCCGAGCTCGAAGAGCCGCTGCAAGAGATCCTGTCCACCAGCTACGGCCTGATCATCTATCAGGAGCAGGTCATGGCGATCGCGCAGAAGGTCGCCGGCTTCTCGCTCGGTCAGGCCGACATCCTCCGCCGCGCGATGGGCAAGAAGAAGAAGTCCGAGCTCGACAAGCAATACGCCGGGTTCGAGAAGGGCATGTTCGACAACGGCTTCTCGCCCGACGCCGTCAAGATGTTGTGGGACATCCTGCTGCCGTTCTCCGACTACGCGTTCAACAAGGCGCATTCCGCCGCGTACGGCGTCGTGTCCTACTGGACGGCCTACCTGAAGGCGCACTACCCGGCCGAGTACATGGCGGCGCTCCTCACCAGCACCGGAGACAGCCGCGACAAGCTCGGTCTCTACCTGAACGAATGTCGTCGCATGGGCATCAAGGTGCTCCCACCCGACGTGAACGAGTCGATCGGCTTCTTCGCGGCGGTCGGCGACGACATCCGCTTCGGCATGGGAGCGGTGCGCAACGTCGGCTTCAACGTCGTCGAGCACATCCGTGCGGCGCGAGAGGAGAAGGGCTCCTTCACCTCGTTCCACGACTTCCTGAAGAAGGTGCCGCTGCCCGTCGCCAACAAGCGCACGGTCGAATCGCTCATCAAGGCCGGTGCGTTCGACTCGCTGGGGTCGACCAGGCGTGCTCTCGTCGAGATCCACGAGTCGGCGGTCGAGGGGTCGGTCAGCGAGAAGCGGGCCGAGGCCAACGGGCAGGTCGGGTTCGACTTCGACAGCCTGTGGGACGAACCCGCCGATGTGCAGCACGTCCCCGAGCGCCCCGAGTGGACGAAGCGCGACAAGCTCGCCTTCGAGCGCGACATGCTCGGTCTGTACGTCTCCGATCACCCGCTGGCGGGTCTCGAGCTCCCCCTCGCGAAGCACGCGCAGACGACCGTCACGGACATCCTCGCGAGCGATCCCGTGACGATCGACGGCGAGACCGTCACGATCGCGGGTCTCATCACGAGCGTGCAGCACCGGGTGGCCCGCAACTCGGGCAACCCGTACGGCATCATCACCGTCGAGGACTTCGGCGGCGAGATCTCGGCCATGTTCTTGGGCAAGACCTATCAGGAGTTCGGTCCGGCGCTCGTGGGTGACTCCATCATCGTGCTCAAGGGCCGCGTCAGCGTGCGTGACGACGGCATGAACATGCACGCCGTGAGCATGTTCCAGCCCGATCTGGGTGTCGGCGTGAACTCCGGGCCGCTCGTGTTGACCGTCCCCGAATACCGGGCGACGACCGACACGGTCACCGAGCTGGCCGCCGTCCTGGGTCGTCACTCGGGCGCGACCGAGGTGCGGCTGCGGCTCACCCGCGGCGATGCCGCGCGCACCTTCGAGATCCCCATGCCGGTCGACATCACGGCCGACCTCTACGGAGAGCTCAAGAGCCTGCTCGGCCCGGGCTGCCTCGTCTGAGGAGCCCGGCGCCCGGCCCCGGGCGCCTCGACGTCGGTTCCTTCGCTCAATCGTCCAGGTGCACCGGACGCAGGTAACGCCGGTCGTGGTACAGCAGCGCGTCGTCGTCGGGACCCACTCCGCCGTCCTCGATCTCGATCACCACGACCGCGTTGTTGTGCACGGGCACTCGTTCGATGATCCGACCCGACATCCAGGCGGTGACGCCGGTCAAGAGGGGCACGCCGTGAGGGCCCTCCGTCCAGTCGTCGGCGGCGAAGCGCAGAGCGGCCGGGCCGGCCATGCGCTGCGCCAGTTCGCGGTTGCCGAGGCCGAGCAGATGGACGATCACGTGTTCCGTCGACTCCACGGCGGGCCAGCTGCTGGCCGTCCGCGCCATGTTGAAGGTCGCGAGCGGCGGGACGGCCGCCAACGACGCCAGGGACGTGGCGGTGAACCCGACGGGGCCGCCCTCGGGCGATCGAAGGGTGACGATCGCGACCCCGGCCGCGTGCCTCCGGAAGGCGTGTTTGAAGGCCGACAGCGCATCGGCGACCGGCGCCTCGGCGGGCGGCGGGTCTGCCGGTCGTTCGGTGGTCTCCACACGGAATTCTCGGGGTGCGTCTGTCATCGGGGTCGTGCCTCCTGCTGTCCGGGAGCGGGGACTCGGTGGGGCTCGCCGGTACGCTGGGGGCACCATGATCCAGACGACCGATCTCCGCGGCCTTCAGCCTAGTCACGCCGACCTCCTCGCTCTCGTGCCCCGTGCCCATGCCGACGTCTCGGCGGCGATGGCGTCGGCGGCCGCGCTGATCGACGCCGTCCGCGAGCGCGGAGCCGACGCCCTCTTCGAGCAGGCCGAGCGCTTCGACCGCGTGCGGCCGTCGACGTTGCGGGTCGACCCGGCCGACATCGCGTCGGCGGTCGACCGCCTCGACCCCCTCGTCAAGGAGGCGCTGGTCGAGTCCATCGCCCGGGTCACCGAGGGCAGCCGTGCCCAGGTCCCGACGGACGTGACGACCCGTCCGGCCGCGGGCGCCGTCATCGAGCAGCGGTGGCAGCCGGTCGCCCGCGCCGGTGTCTACGTCCCCGGCGGCAAGGCGGTCTACCCGTCGAGTGTCGTCATGAACGTCGTCCCGGCCCAGGTCGCGGGTGTCCGGTCGATCGCCATCGTGTCGCCGGCCCAGCAGGAGTTCGGGGGAGGGGTGCACCCGACGATCCTCGGGGCAGCCGGGCTGCTCGGCATCGACGAGGTCTACGCCATCGGGGGAGCAGGCGCCATCGGAGCGCTCGCCTACGGCGTGCCGTCGATCGGGCTCGAACCCGTTCAGGTCATCACCGGGCCCGGCAACAACTTCGTCGCGGCGGCGAAGCAGCTCGTCCAGGGGCGGGTCGGCATCGACGCCATCGCCGGTGCGACCGAGATCCTCGTCATCGCCGACTCGTCGGCCGATCCGGTGCTGGTCGCGGTCGACCTGATCAGTCAGGCCGAGCACGACGAGGACGCCTCGGCCGTCCTGGTGACCGACTCGCCCGGGCTGGCCGACGCCGTCGCCCGCGAGCTCGACCGCCTCGTCCCGGCCACCATGAGCGCCGACCGCGTCGCCGTCGCCCTGCGCGGCCCTCAATCGGCCATCGTGCTCGTGGACGATCTCGCCGCAGCGGCCGACTTCAGCAACGCGTACGGGCCCGAGCACCTCGAGATCCAGACCACCGACGACGAGGCCGTCCTCGCGATGATCACGAGCGCCGGTGCCGTGTTCGTCGGCCCGAGCACGCCGGTCAGTCTCGGCGACTACCTCGCCGGGTCGAACCATGTGCTGCCCACCGGCGGTCAGGCCCGCTTCTCGTCCGGTCTCGGGGCCTACACCTTCCTGCGCCCGCAGCAGATCGTGCGCTACGACCACGACGCCCTCGGGGTCGTGGCGGATCGTCTCGTGGCGCTCTCGCGGGCCGAGCGCCTGCCGGCACACGGCGAGGCCGTCGCGGCCCGGCTGTCCCGGCCGTAGGCGCGCGGTCGGATACCCTGGCCACACCATGTTCTGCCCCTTCTGTCGCCATCCCGATTCCCGTGTCGTCGATTCCCGGACGAGCGACGACGGCACCTCGATCCGCCGCCGTCGGCAGTGCCCCCATTGCGGTCGCCGTTTCAGCACCACCGAGACCGCCTCGCTCAACGTCGTCAAGCGCAACGGCGTCCTCGAGCCGTTCAGCCGGGAGAAGATCATCTCCGGCGTGCGCAAGGCCTGCCAGGGGCGTCCCGTGACGGACGGCGACCTGGCCGTGCTCGCGCAGAAGGTGGAGGAGAGCGTCCGCTCGACGGGCTCGTCCCAGATCGAGGCGAACGACATCGGTCTCGCGATCCTGCCGCCCCTCCGCGAGCTGGACGAGGTGGCCTATCTCCGATTCGCGAGCGTCTATCAGGCGTTCGACTCCCTCGAGGACTTCGAGGCGTCCATCTCGCAGCTGCGCGTGGAGCACGCGGGGCGTCCCCGCCCGACCCGCTCGGTCGACGAGTGAGGACTCCCTACCGCGTCCTGTTCGACACGGTCTTCGCCCGGATGGACCCCGAAGACGCGCACCACCTCGCGTTCCGGGTCATGCGCGCTGTGCCCGCCGTCGGCCTCGGCGGTCTCGTCCGTCGGCTCACGGGCCCGGACGCCTCCCTGGCCGTCGAGACGCTGGGGCTTCGGTTCCCGTCGCCGTTCGGTGTCGCGGCCGGCTTCGACAAGGATGCACGCGGCATCGAGGCCCTCGGCGCGCTCGGGTTCGGTCACGTCGAGGTCGGCACCCTCACCGCCCGGCCTCAGCCGGGAAACGATCGGCCTCGCTTGTTCCGTCTCGTCCCCGACCTGGCCGTGGTCAACCGGATGGGCTTCAACAACGGAGGCGCGCGCCGGGCGGCTGCGCAGATCGCGGTCTCGAGACGCGCCACCCGTCGCCCGGTGATCGGTGTCAACATCGGCAAGAGCCGCGTGGTGGACGTCGACGACGCGATCGAGGACTACCTCGAGAGCACGCGCCTGCTGGCGCCCGTGGCCGACTATCTCGCCGTGAACGTGAGCAGCCCCAACACGCCGGGGCTCCGGGGGCTGCAAGAGCTCGACCGACTCGACCCGCTCCTCCGGGCCGTTCGCGACGCCGCGGGGGAGACACCCGTGCTCGTGAAGATCGCCCCGGACCTCGACGACGACGGCATCCGCCGCATCGGTGCGCTCGTGACCGACATCGGCCTCTCGGGCATCATCGCCACCAACACCACGCTCTCGCGAGACGACCTCTCGACGTCGCCCGACATCGTCGAGGCGGCAGGGGCCGGCGGGCTCTCGGGCGCGCCGCTGGCGCGGCGATCGCTCGAGGTGCTCCGTCTCGTCCGTGAGTCGGTGCCCGCCGAGCTGTGCGTGATCTCGGTCGGGGGCGTGACGACGGCCCGCGACGTCGATGAGCGGCTCCGGGCCGGCGCGACACTCGTCCAGGGCTACACGGCGTTCCTCTACGAGGGACCGCTCTGGGCTCGTCGGGTGAACCGCGGGCTCCTCGCCCTTCGACGCCGCTGACGCCTGACGGCCATCACCCGGCGACACCGGCCCGAGACGACGAAGCCGTCCACCTCGATCGAGGTGGACGGCTTCGTCGTCTGACGTGGTCAGGCGGGGAACTGCCCGCGCTTCACCTGCGGCTTGGGGAGGCGCATCATCTTCAGCTGCATCGCCCGCATCGCGGCGTACCAGCGGTTGCCGCGCTGGACGGCCGCGGCGCCGTACTTGTCGGCGAGCTTGCGGTTGATGCGGACGCCGACGACGAGGCAGTCGACGACCGCGAGGAGGAAGAACCCCCACAGGACGAAGATCGTGACGGCCTGGACGGCCGCCACCTGGACGATGCTCATGATGATCACGAGCACCATGATCGGGATCATGGCCTCGCCCACACTGAAGCGGGCGTCGATGTAGTCGCGGATGAACTTCCGCTGCGGGCCCTTGTCGCGCTCGGGCAGGAACTTCTCCTCGCCGTTGGCGAGTCCGACACGGGCGCGGTCACGCTGCTCGGCGAGACGGGCTCGTTGAGCCTTCTGCGCCTCCTTGCCGGTCGCCACCAGCGGCCGTCGGTTCGCTTCTTCGCGCTCACGACGGGTCGGGGTGGGGCGCCCCTTGCCGGTTGTCGTCGGGTCGGTCGTCACGTCGGTGACGTCGTCGGTCTTGATCGGTGCCTTGGCCACAAAGAGTCCTCGAGGTTGTTCGAGTTCCTAAGATTACCTGCATGACCGACTTGCAGCATCCTGTAGAGCCCTCAGACCCCCGCACTGTCAGCGAACTCGCGGAGGCGGTCCAGGGCGGACTTCCCTCGGCGATCGCCGATCTGAGCGATCTCGTCCGCATCCCCTCGGTGTCGTGGCAGGCCTTCGACCCCGCGCACGTGCAGACGAGCGCCGAGGCCGTCGCCGCACTGGCCGAGGGCACCGGCGTCTTCGACGAGGTCATCATCAGCAGGGCCCCGATCGCCGAGCACGGCGTCGACGGCCAGCCGGCCGTCCTGGCCACGCGCGCGGCACGGCCCGGCCGGCCCACGATCCTGCTCTACGCGCACCACGACGTGCAGCCCCCCGGGGACGAGGCCCGCTGGGACTCGCCGCCGTTCGAACCCACCGTCCGCGGTGATCGCCTGTACGGCCGCGGCGCCTCCGACGACAAGGCGGGCGTGATGTCGCACATCGCCGCCCTCCGAGCCGTACACGAGGTCCTCGGCGACGATCTCGGCATCGGCGTCAACCTGTTCATCGAGGGGGAGGAAGAGTTCGGCTCCCGCTCGTTCGCCGCCTTCCTGGAGCAGCACAAGGCCGAGCTCGAGGCCGACGTGATCGTCGTCGCCGACTCCGACAACTGGAGCACGACGGTGCCGGCGATCACCGTGGCCCTCCGCGGCAACGTCACCTTCCGGCTCACCGTGAAGACCCTGTCGCACGCCTCGCACTCGGGCATGCTCGGCGGCGCGGTCCCGGACGCCATGATGGCGATGGTCCGCCTGCTCGCCGGCCTGCACGACGACGACGGCAGCGTCGCGGTCGAGGGGCTCACGAGCCGCGACGCAGAGGTACCCGATCGCAGCGACGCCGAGCTCCGCGAGGAGGCCGGCCTGCTCGACGGTGTCACCCCCGTGGGGCGCGGGCCGGTGCTGAGCCGCCTCTGGTCGCAGCCCTCGATCACCGTGACCGGCATCGACGCGCCGTCCGTGGCCAATGCCTCGAACACCCTGTCGCCCGAGGTGTCGGTCCGCATCAGCGCGCGGATCGCACCGGGTCAGACGGCGACGGACGCCTACGAGGCCCTCCGCCGCCACCTGATGACTTCGCCGCCGTTCGGCGCCCACGTCGAGATCGACGACGTCGACCTCGGCAATCCCTTCCTCGTGGACACGAGCGGGTGGGCCCTCCAGGAGGCGACGGTCGCCATGACGGAGGGCTGGGGCGCCGCTCCCGTGCAGACCGGTATCGGCGGGTCGATCCCGTTCATCGCCGACCTGGTCCAGACGTTCCCCACCGCGCAGATCCTGGTCACAGGTGTCGAAGACCCGGACACGAGGGCGCACAGCCCGAACGAGTCGCAGCACCTGGGCGTCTTCCACCGCGCGATCCTCAGTGAGGCGATCCTGGTGGCCCGGCTGAACGCCCGCGGCTGACGCACCGAAGCGACCTCCCTCGTTCGGAACAAATACGGGGGCGTGCTGCTTACACTTGTCCGTGACGAGTGCTCTGCGCTCCGACCTGTCAGAAGGAGGCACTATGACCGACATTGCGACCGCTCCCGTCGAGACCGAGGCGCACGGCGTGGATCTCACGCCCACGGCGGCCGGCAAGGTGAGGAGCCTGCTCGAGCAGGAAGGACGCGACGACCTGCGTCTGCGCGTCGCCGTGCAGCCCGGCGGCTGCTCGGGTCTCATCTACCAGCTCTACTTCGACGAGCGACTCATGGACGGCGATGCCACCCGCGACTTCGACGGCGTCGAGGTCGTCGTGGACAAGATGAGCGTGCCGTATCTCGAGGGAGCGTCCATCGACTTCGAGGACACCATCCAGAAGCAGGGGTTCACCATCGACAACCCCAACGCCCAGGGCAGCTGCGCCTGTGGCGACAGCTTCCACTGAATTAATTCCGCAGCACGGTTCCGACGGGGAATCGCCCGACCAGGGCGGTTCCCCGTCGTCGTCCCTGCTGCCTGGAGTGCCTCGAATCGGGGTGGCGCGTGCAGTCGCGGTGCCAACCTGCGAGTAGGCTAGGGATGTTCTTCTGCAAACTGAGAGCACCCCCACTGTCGTGTCATCCGAGAGGTAACAGTGCGTCGTAACCGCCGTCTTCGTTGGGCAGCTATTCCCGTGGCTGCCGTCATGGCCTTTGTTCTGGCGGGATGTACGCAAGACCAGCTCCAGGGCTGGCTTCCCACCACCGCTGGCACGACCAACCACGTCGACAGCATCATCGGTCTCTGGGTGACCTCCTGGATCGTGCTGCTGATCGTCGGTGTCATCGTGTGGGGTCTCGTCATCTGGGCCTGCATCGCCTACCGCCGCCGCAAGGGACAGACCGGCCTGCCGGTGCAGCTCCGCTACAACATGCCGATCGAGATCTTCTACACGGTCGTGCCGCTGATCCTGGTGCTCGGCTTCTTCGCCTTCACCGCCCGTGACCAGGCCGCGATCGAGGCCCCCATCGCGAACCCGGACGTCAAGATCGACGTCTACGCCAAGCGCTGGGCATGGGACTTCAACTACATCGACCAGAAGAACGAAGACGACAGCGTCTACTACCAGGGCATCCAGGCGCAAGAGCTCGGCGACGGCAACATCGACGAGAGCCAGCTGCCCGTCCTGTACCTGCCGGTCGGCAAGACGGTCGAGATCGAGCTCAAGTCGCGCGACGTGGCCCACTCGTTCTGGGTCGTGGACTTCCTCTACAAGAAGGACACGATCCCCGGCAAGACGAACTACATGTACTTCACGCCGCAGAAGGAGGGCACCTTCAGTGGGAAGTGCGCCGAGCTCTGTGGTGAGTACCACTCGCTGATGCTCTTCAACGTCAAGGTCGTCTCGCAGTCGGAGTACAACCAGCAGATGAAGACGCTCCGGGACGAGGGCAACACCGGCCTTCTCGACGAGAAGTACAACACCAACACCAACCAGCCGAACAACGAGGCTCCCGTGGCCGCCGGCTCCGAAGACTCCGAGAAGTAAGGCAGGCGTTCGATGAGCTCAGCCACCGCCACCCGTCCCACCGGCGGGCAGTCATCAGGTCAGAACTTTGGTGCGTCCAAGGTCGGCCGTAAGGGCAATGTGGTCGTCAACTGGATCACCAGTACCGACCACAAGACCATCGGGTACATGTACCTGATCGCCTCGTTCCTCTTCTTCTGCCTCGGCGGAGTCATGGCGCTGATCATCCGCGCCCAGCTCTTCGCACCGGGTCTGCAGGTCGTCGAGACCAAAGAGCAGTACAACCAGCTCTTCACGATGCACGGCACGATCATGCTGCTGATGTTCGCGACGCCGCTGTTCTCCGGCTTCGCCAACGCCCTGATGCCGCTCCAGATCGGCGCGCCCGACGTCGCGTTCCCCCGCTTGAACGGTTTCGCCTTCTGGCTCTACCTCTTCGGCTCGCTCATCGCGGTCGGTGGCTTCCTCACCCCGCAGGGCGCCGCCTCCTTCGGCTGGTTCGCCTACGCCCCACTCTCCGATACGACCTTCTCACCAGGTCTCGGTGGAAATCTCTGGGTGTTCGGCCTCGGTATGACCGGTTTCAGCACCATCCTCGGTGCCGTGAACTTCATCACCACCATCGTCTGCATGCGTGCCCCCGGCATGACGATGTGGCGCATGCCGATCTTCACCTGGAACGTGCTCATCACCGCGATCCTCGTGCTGATGGCCTTCCCGGTGCTCGCCGCTGCTCTGTTCGGGCTCGGCTTCGATCGGGTGTTCGACGCCCAGGTCTTCAACCCGGCCAACGGCGGGGCGATCCTCTGGCAGCACCTGTTCTGGTTCTTCGGTCACCCCGAGGTCTACATCATCGCGCTGCCGTTCTTCGGCATCATCTCCGAGGTCCTGCCGGTGTTCAGCCGCAAGCCGATCTTCGGCTACAAGACGCTGGTGTACGCGACGATCTCGATCGCCGCTCTGTCCGTGACGGTGTGGGCCCACCACATGTACGTCACCGGCTCGGTCCTCCTGCCGTTCTTCTCCCTCATGACGATGCTGATCGCCGTCCCGACGGGTGTGAAGATCTTCAACTGGATCGGCACGATGTGGCGTGGATCGGTCACTTTCGAGACGCCCATGCTCTGGGCGATCGGATTCTTGATCACGTTCACCTTCGGTGGTCTCACCGGTGTCATCCTCGCGTCGCCGCCGCTCGACTTCCACGTGTCCGACACGTACTTCGTCGTCGCGCACTTCCACTACGTCGTCTTCGGCACCGTCGTCTTCGCCATGTTCTCGGGCTTCTACTTCTGGTGGCCCAAGTGGACGGGAAAGATGCTCAACGAGCGTCTCGGCAAGATCCACTTCTGGATGCTGTTCATCGGGTTCCACACGACCTTCCTCGTGCAGCACTGGTTGGGCGTCATGGGAATGCCGCGTCGGTACGCCACGTACCAGCCGGAGGACCACTTCACCTGGATGAACCAGCTGTCCACGATCGGTGCGATGCTCCTCGGCGTCTCGATCCTGCCGTTCATCTACAACGTCTACATCACGGCTCGTCGTGCACCCAAGGTCGAGGTGAACGACCCCTGGGGTTACTCGCGCTCGCTCGAGTGGGCCACGTCCTGCCCGCCGCCCCGCCACAACTTCACCTCGATTCCCCGTATCCGTTCGGAGTCGCCGGCGTTCGACCTGAACCACCCCGAGGCCGGCATGCCGGTCGGAATCGGTCCGGCGAAGGACGCTCCCGATGCCCCCACGTACGACGCGTCCAGCGACAAAGTGAAGTAGGCCCAGATGAAAACCAATGCGACGCTGTTCTGGATCATTTCGATCTTCTTCTTCATCGCTGATGCCGCGTACACCATCTGGAGTCTGATCGACGTCCAGAAGGTCGAATGGACCGGCACCGTCGGCATCGGCCTGGCTGGTGTTCTGGGTGTGTTCCTTGCGTTCTACATGGGCCGCTCGCACGCCGCACAGGGTGGCGAGCTCCCGGAAGACCGTCTCGATGCCAACATCGACGACGGCGACCCCGAGATGGGTCACTTCAGTCCCTGGTCGTGGTGGCCCATCATCTTGGCCGCAGGAGCCGGCGTCATCTTCCTCGGCCTGGCCGTGGGTATCTGGATCATCCCGATCGGCGCCGCCTTCACAGCCGTGGCCCTCGTGGGCTGGGTCTACGAGTACTACCGAGGCAACTTCGCCCACTGAGCTTCAACTCTGGGCTTGCACGTCAGAACCCCTCCTGGACATCGTCCAGGAGGGGTTCTTCGCGTGTGTGGTCTTTTCCCTGCATTCGCCAGCGGCTGTTGCCGCGTGTGGCTGGTTGGCTGTCGCTTTTCTAGTCCTCGGACGCGACGCCCAACGGATGGCCTGGATGACGTGCCCAGGCCACCGATGGTCGTCGGCCTCGTGGAATCCTGTGCAGGCCGCCGACGACGCATGCGACCGAGAGGCGGGGGAAGGTCGGCCGATATGGGCGCACTTGGTTAGCACTCCTGTGCAGGCCCGATGACCCTGCAGTCGGGGCGGCATGCGGCTCACACCGATACGTGCGCAGCATCCTGTGCTGCTTGCGCACGACACGATGCCTCGAACGTAACACCGTGGTCCCTGCGACAGCGGGGCTGCGGACGGTGGATCTCGACGGTCTCCGGGGTTGTGTGCAGGCCGTCGATGATGGCTCAACCCTCGAGGCAGGGGACGACGTCGAGTCACAGGGTGCTGGGCCGGGTTTTGCTGCAGCAAGGGCCGCACGTGGCTCGTGCTGTCGCGTTCGAGGCGTGCAGTGGTGTCTGTACACGACAGGATGCCTCGAACACGACACCGTGGTCGCTGCGGGACCTGCCTGCGGCTATGAGGCGCCGGGCGGCTGGCGGGCCCTGAAGGCCGCTGCGACAGTCGGCACCTCGGCCAGGACTGCCAGGGGGTTGAGAAGCCTCCGCGGGCCGACGAACGCGGACCCGCGACCGGCGAGGTCGGCACGTGGTCGGGGTGGCTTATAAGCCCTGGGCGCCGGCGTGATCTGAAGTACTCCTTGCAGCGTTACCCTTCCGCCACTTCGCGGACCGCTTGGGTTGTCGTGTCGTGGTCGGACACGGCACGACGCGGCGGACGCGAATCTACCCGCGTGCCCTGTCAATCGGACACTGGTGGGGGAGCGGAGCACACTCCTCTCCCGAACGACGAAGGCCCCGTCTGCAAGAAGCAGACGGGGCCTTCGACGTCGTTGCGGTTAGTGGTTCTCGATCGCGTGGTCGTCGCCGTGGTGCGACGCCTCGATCTCGGACCGCTTCACAGGAGCGATGCGGTCCTCGAAGAAGAAGCCGGACACCGACGAGCGCAGGCGCATGAGCGGCGTGATCTGGCCACGAGCGTTCGGACGGACCATCAGCGGCTCGTATTCGGTGAAGTTGAGCAGACGCCACCGCTCGTACTCGTCGAGCTGCTCGTGGACCTCGATGTACTCGCCACCCGGCAGGCGGACGATGCGACCGGACTCGTACCCGTGCAGAGCGATCTCGCGGTCCTTCTTCTGCAGTGCCAGGCAGACGCGCTTGGTGATCCAGAAGGCCACGAACGGCCCGAGGACGACGATCGCCTGGACGGAGTGGATGACCTGGTTCAACGACAGATGGAAGTGAGTCGCCATGAGGTCCGAGCTCGCCGCTGCCCACAGACCCGCATAGAGCGTCACGCCGGCCGCACCGATGGCGGTGCGGGTCGGAGCGTTGCGGGGACGGTCGAGGATGTGGTGCTCACGCTTGTCACCGGTCACCCACGCTTCGAAGAACGGGTAGAAGGCGACAGCTGCGAGCAGACCCATCAGGACCGCGATCGGGACGAGGATGTTCATGGAGACCGTGTAGCCCCAGGCCTCGAACTCCCACCCCGGCGGGACGAGACGGAGTGCACCGTCGGCGAAGCCGATGTACCAGTCAGGCTGGGTACCGGCGGATACCGGGGAGGGGTCGTACGGGCCGTAGTTCCAGATCGGGTTGATCGTGAAGAGCGACGCGATGAGGACGATGACACCGAAGACGATGAAGAAGAATCCACCGGCCTTGGCGGCGAACACCGGCATGACCGGCACACCGACGACGTTCTCGTTGGTCTTGCCCGGGCCAGCCCACTGCGTGTGCTTGTTGATGACGAGCAGCAGGAGGTGCGCACCGAGCAGTGCGATGAGGAGCGCCGGCAGAAGCATGATGTGGAGCGAGTAGAAACGACCGACCATGGCCGTGCCGGGGAACTCCCCGCCGAAGACGAGGTAGGAGATCCAGACGCCGGCCACGGGCACGCCCTTGATCATGCCGTCGATGATCCGCGCGCCGTTGCCGGAGAGCAGGTCGTCGGGGAGCGAGTAGCCCGTGAAGCCCTCGGCCATCGCCAGCACGAACAGGATGAAGCCGATGAACCAGTTGAGCTCGCGCGGCTTGCGGAATGCACCGGTGAAGTACACGCGGAGCATGTGCAGGCCGATGGCAGCGACGAACAGCAGCGCGGCCCAGTGGTGGATCTGACGGAAGAGCAGACCGCCACGGATATCGAACGAGATGTCGAGCGTGGACGCCATCGCGGCCGACATGTTGAGGCCCTTCAGCGGGACGTAGGACCCGTTGTAGTTGACCTCGGCCATGGACGGCTGGAAGAAGAACGTCAGGAAGGTGCCCGACAGCAGGATGACGACGAAGCTGTAGAGAGCGACCTCACCCAGCATGAACGACCAGTGATCGGGGAAGATCTTGCGGCCGACCTCTTTGACGAGACCGGAGATGCTGGTGCGCTCGTCGACGTAGTTGGCCGCCGCGCCGAAGAAACGGTTGGTCGCCGTCGGGGCGAGGGGCGTGCCCTTGACCACGGGTGAAGCCTGGTTGTGGCTGGTGGTCGTCTCGGGTGCAGGGGTGGTGGTTGTCACTTGGAGCGCTCCCAGAAGCTAGGACCCACGGGTTCGTGGAAGTCGCTCTGCGCGACGAGGTACCCGTCGGCGTCGACGGTGATGGGCAGCTGCGGGAGCGGGCGCTTGGCCGGTCCGAAGATCACTTCGCAGTTGTTCGTCACGTCGAATGTCGACTGGTGGCAGGGGCAGAGCAGGTGGTGAGTCTGCTGCTCGTACAGGGCCACGGGGCACCCGACGTGCGTGCAGATCTTCGAGTAAGCGACGATTCCGTCGTACTGCCAGTTCTCACGGCCCTCGACCGGATGCAGATCCTCCGGCTTGAGACGCATGAGAAGGACGGCAGCCTTGGCTTTCTCTTCGAGCAGGTCCTCGGACTCGTTGAGGCTCTCCGGGATGACGTGGAAGGCCGAACCGAGGGTGACGTCGGAAGCCTTGATGCGGGCTCCGGACGGGTCGTGGGCGAGGTGCATGCCCTTCTCCCACAGTGTGTGACGGAGGACGTCGTTGGGGTCCTCCTTCGGAGCCAGGTCGCGGAAGATCACGACGGCCGGCAGGGGAGTGGCGACGAGGGCGCCGATGAGGCTGTTGCGGATCAGCGAACGGCGACCGAATCCGGACTCGTCGTTGCCCAGAGTGAAGACCTCGACGGCCTTCTCGCGGGTCTCCTCACTGCCACGAGTGCCGTGACGCATCTCGGTGATCTCGCGGGCGGGCATCAGGGTCTTGGACCAGTGCACCGCACCGAGTCCGATGGCCAGCAGGCCCATGGCGATGCCGAGACCGAGGAAGAGGTTGTTGAGACGGACGGACTGCGTGTCGCCCGACGTGATGGGGAACGCGATGTAGGCCGCGATGGCCCCGACGCTACCGACGATCGACAGGAAGAAGAAGATGCTGACCTGACGCTCGGCGGTCTTCTCGGCCTTGGGGTCGATGTCGGTCACACGGTCGCGGTGGGGCGGCTCACCCGGGTTGTCGTACACGTCCGTCGTCAGGACAGCGGTGCCAGCCGAGACCGGTCGAGGCTCGTGCTTCTCGACAGCCGAGCCCGTCTCCGGGGTCTCGTCGTCGTGCTGTGCCATGGGGATTGCCTTTCGGTGAAGTGCGGGAGAAGTCGCTGGCTAGTTGGATCGGGCGGTGAGCCACACGGTGATGGCGACGATGGCGCCGAGACCGAAGATCCAGATGAAGAGGCCTTCCGAGACGGGGCCGAGGCTGCCGAGCTCGAATCCACCGGGCGACGGGTTCTTCTCGAGGTACTTGAGGTACGTGATGATGTCGGCCTTGTCCTGGGGCGACAGGTTGAGGTCGTTGAACACGGGCATGTTCTGGGGGCCCGTGGCCATGGCCTCGTAGATGTGCTTCGACTCGACGCCCTTGAGCGCGGGAGCGAACTTGCCCTCGGTCAACGCGCCTCCGGCGCCGGCGACGTTGTGGCACATGGCGCAGTTGATGCGGAAGAGCTCGGCACCGTTCGTGGTGTCCCCGTCGGCCTTGAGGTACTTCTCGTCGGGAATGGCGGGGCCGGGGGCCAAGGACGCGATGTACGCGGCCATGTCGGCGATCTGGCTCTCGCTGAACTGAGTCGGCTTCTGCTGCGCCTGGGGGCCGTTCACCGCCATCGGCATGCGACCGGTGCCGACCTGGAAGTCGACGGAAGCGGCTCCGACGCCGATCAGGCTGGGGCCGTCCGCGCTGCCGTCGGCGCTCATGCCGTGGCAGGTCGCGCAGTTCGAGGCGAAGAGCTTCTGGCCTTCGTCGATGCTCTGCTGCGAGGCGGCCGCCGTGCTGCTCTCGTCGGCCGAGGCCGTGGAGGAGAACAGGGCGTAGGCGCCACCGGTCGTCAGGAGGCCGACCAGGATCAGCGATGCCGTGGCGAGGGGTCCGCGACGACCGCGCTTCTTCGACACCGCTGCGGTGCCCTGGGATGACGAGCTTCTAGAGAACATGCTGTGCGAAGTATCCAATGACTATTGAAGGACGTAGATGACCAGGAACAGGCCGATCCACACCACGTCGACGAAGTGCCAGTAGTAAGACACCACGATGGCCGTCGTGGCTTCTTTGTGGCCAAAGTTCTTCACCGCGAAGGCGCGACCGATGGTCAGGAGGAACGCGATGAGGCCACCGATGACGTGGGCTCCGTGGAACCCTGTCGTCATGTAGAAGGCCGAGCCGTAGGCGTTCGAGCTCAGCGTGACGTGCTCGCTGATGAGGTTGGCGTACTCGAAGACCTGACCGCAGACGAAGACGGCGCCCATGGCGTAGGTCAGGAAGAACCACTCGACCATGCCCCACTTGCCGAACTGGAAGAGTCGGCCCGTACGACGCGCCTGCATGCGCTCGGCCGCGAAGACTCCGAACTGGCAGGCGACCGACGAGAGCACGAGCGTGATCGTGTTCGTCAGTGCGTAGGGCACGTCGAGCTTCTCGGTCTCGAAGGCCCAGAGACCCGGGGAGACGCTGCGCAGCGTGAAGTAGATGGCGAAGAGGCCGGCAAAGAACATGACCTCGCTGCCGAGCCAGACGATGGTGCCTACGGCAACAACGCTTGGCCGGTTGACGACCGGTCCGCCAGTGGGTCTCGAAAGAGAGGTACTTGTCACCCGTCCATTATGGCTGATAAGTGGCCCAGGTTTTGCCCTCAAGAAGCTGTCGTCGGGAATTCAGGCCGTCACGGCGGGCATATTCGGCGCGCCGCGCCGGCCAGTAGTCTCGAGGGATGTCGCACGAGCTCACCTGGCCCTCGATCATCAGCACGCTCCTCGACGGGCAGGACCTGTCCATCGCCGAGGCGACCTGGGCGATGGAACGCGTGATGGTGGGGGAGGCCACTCCCGCCCAGCTCGCGGCCTTCCTCGTGGCACTGCGGTCCAAGGGTGAGACGGTGAACGAGATCGTGGGGTTCCGCGATGCCGTCCTGGCCCATGCGGTCCCCCTTCCCGTCGACTCCATGGCGGTCGACATCGTCGGCACGGGAGGCGATCGTTTCAACACCGTGAACGTCTCGACCATGGCCTCCGTCGTCGTGGCGGCGACCGGTGTCCCCGTCATCAAGCACGGCAACCGTGCGGCGAGTTCGGCCTCGGGGTCGTCGGACGTCCTCGCGGCGCTCGGTGTCGACCTCACCTCGTCGGCTGAGCGTGTCGCGCAGGTCCTGAGCGAGGTCGGCCTGACCTTCGCCTTCGCCGCTGCGTTCCACCCGGGGTTCGCGCATGCGGCGTCCGTCCGCCGCGAGATCGGCGTGCCCACGGTGTTCAACTTCCTCGGGCCGTTGTGCAATCCGGCCCGGCCCGAGGCGAACGCCGTCGGCGTGGCCGCACTCGACAAGGTCCCGCTGTTCGTCGGCGTCTTCCAGACGCGCGGGGCGACGGCGCTGGTCTTCCGAGGAGACGACGGTCTGGACGAGCTCACGACGACGGGCCACAGCCACATCTGGGAGGTGACGGCCGGGTCCGTGACGGAGCACGATCTGGACCCGCTCGAACTCGGCATCCCGCGGAGCACCATCGACCAGCTGGTGGGAGGCGACGCCGAGCACAACGCCGCCGTGGCGCGTCGGGTCTTCTCGGGCGAGCTCGGGCCCGTCCGGGACATCGTCCTCCTGAACGCGGCGGCGGGCCTCGTCTCCTATGCCCTGGCGTCCGACTCGAGCCAGCGCGATCGTCCTCTCCTGACGAGGTTCCGGGAGCAGCTGAGCGTGGCGGCCGAGGCGATCGACTCCGGTGCGGCCGCCGAGAAGCTCCGTCTCTGGGTCGCCGCGTCGCAGTCGACCTCGACCGTCTGACGGCCTGGTCACGGACACGACGAAGGGCCCGCTCCGGAGAGCGGGCCCTTCGTGTGCGGAGAGGATCAGACGACGTCTTCGTCGACCCAGTCGAACGTGCGGGTGACCGCCTTCTTCCAGAGTCGCAGCTGACGGTCGCGCTCGGCCTCGTCCATGCTCGGGGTCCAGCGTGCGTCCTCCTGCCAGTTGGCGCGGAGGTCGTCGAGGCCGTCCCAGAAGCCGACGGCCAGGCCGGCGGCGTACGCGGCACCGAGGGCCGTGGTCTCGGCCACGACCGGACGCACGACGGGCACGCCCAGCATGTCGGCCTGGAACTGCATCAGGACGCTGTTGGCCGTCATGCCGCCGTCGACCTTCAGCTCCGTCAGGTCGACGCCGGAGTCGGCGTTGACCGCCTCCAGCACCTCGCGGGTCTGGTAGGCCGTGGCCTCGAGCGCCGCGCGGGCGATGTGGCCCTTGTTCACGAAGCGCGTGAGTCCGACGAGTGCGCCACGCGCGTCCGACTTCCAGTAGGGGGCGAACAGGCCCGAGAACGCGGGCACGAAGTAGGCGCCACCGTTGTCGTCGACCGAGGCGGCGAGGGTCTCGATCTCGGGTGCGGACGAGATGATGCCGAGGTTGTCGCGCAGCCATTGCACCAGCGAGCCCGTGACCGCGATGGAGCCTTCGAGGGCGTAGTGCGTGGGCCCGTCGCCGAGCTTGTAGCCGATCGTGGTCAAGAGGCCGTTCTCGCTCGCGACCTTCTCCGTCCCCGTGTTGAAGATCAAGAAGTTGCCGGTGCCGTACGTGTTCTTCGATTCGCCCTTGTCGAAGGCGGCCTGACCGAACGTCGCGGCCTGCTGGTCACCGAGGATGCCCGCGATGGGGACCTCGCGCAGGAGCGACGAGGACGACGCCATGCCGTAGACCTCGGAGGACGACTTGACCTCGGGGAGCATCGACTTCGGGACACCGAAGACGTCGAGGATGTCCTGGCGCCACTCGAGTGTCTCGAGGTCGAGGAAGAGGGTGCGGGAGGCGTTCGTGACGTCGGTGACGTGCACGCCGCCGTCGACGCCGCCGGTGAGGTTCCAGAGGACCCACGTGTCGGTCGTGCCGAAGATGAGGTCGCCGGCTTCGGCCCGCTCGCGGGCACCCTCGACGTTCTCGAGGATCCAGACGATCTTCGTCCCGGCGAAGTACGTGCTGAGGGGGAGCCCGACGACGTCCTTGAAGCGCTCCACGCCGCCGTCCGCCGCGAAGCGGTCGACGATCTCCTGGGTCCGGGTGTCCTGCCAGACGATCGCGTTGTACACGGGCTCGCCGGTGTTCTTGTCCCAGACCACCGCGGTCTCGCGCTGGTTGGTGATACCGACGGCCTTGATGTTGTGGCGCGTGATGTTGGCCCGCGACAGTGCCTGGCCGATCACCTCGCGGACGTTCTCCCAGATCTCCTTGGGGTTGTGCTCGACCCAACCGGCGCGGGGGAAGATCTGCTCGTGCTCCTTCTGGCCCGTGGCCACGATCGACCCGGAGTGGTCGAAGATGATGGCTCGCGAGCTGGTCGTGCCCTGGTCGATCGCAAGGATGTAGTCGTCGCTCACTGGTGTTTCTCCTTCGTCATTGATGGTTCGGTTCGCGCAGGCGAAACCCGGGTCGTTCCAGTGAAGAGGAACGACCCGTGCGTCGTCTGAATGAGTGCTCTGTGCCTCAGGCCGAGGCGATGAGCGGCAGGAGCGGGTACGACAGCAGGGCC
The DNA here is from genome assembly GCF_049601585.1 of Frigoribacterium sp. 2-23. Lineage (GTDB taxonomy): Bacteria > Actinomycetota > Actinomycetes > Actinomycetales > Microbacteriaceae > Frigoribacterium. The sequence continues at coordinate 1,459,831 of NZ_CP187126.1, forward strand.
GCGAGGGCACCACCGATCAACGGACCCACGACGGGGACCCAGGCGTACGACCAGTCGCTCGAACCCTTGCCCTTGATGGGCAGGAACGCGTGCGCGATACGAGGACCGAGGTCGCGAGCGGGGTTGATGGCGTAGCCGGTCGGGCCACCGAGCGACGTACCGATCACGATCACGATGAAGGCCACCGGGATGGCACCCAGCCCGGCGGGGGTCCCGCCGTTCGTGAAAGCGATGATCGAGAACACCAGCACGAACGTGCCGATGATCTCCGTCACCAGGTTCCAGCCGTAGCTGCGGATGGCGGGCCCGGTCGAGAAGACGCCCAACTTGGCCGCCGGCTCCGGCTCCTCGTCGAAGTGCTGCTTGTAGGCGAGCCAGACGATGACGGCACCGATGATGGCACCGACCATCTGCGCGAGCACGTAGATGAGGAACTGCACGAACGTGATGTTGCCCAGGATCAGCTGGGCGATGCTCACGGCCGGGTTGAGGTGTGCGCCGGACGAGTACGACACGGTGACACCGGCGAAGACCGCGAGGCCCCAACCGATGTTGACCATGAGTGTGCCGCCGTTGAAGCCCTTGGTCTTGGTGAGCGCGACGTTCGCGACCACACCTCCACCGAGGATGATGAGCATCGCAGTGCCCACCGTCTCACTAAGAAAAATCAATCCCAGGTTCACGTCGACCTTCCTTGTCGTAACTGCGTCGGAGCGTCGTCGCCCAGGCGCCGTGGGGCGTATTCGACCACACACTAGTGGCAAGCCACTCACTATTGATACCGGAAGATCAAGGTTCTGGATTGCCCTACCGTCGCGCGGTCCCGGGGGCGTATTTTGAGCATGAGCGCGCTGTCCCGAGGGAGCCCTCGCGGACGCACCCCAGCTCGACCACCCGAACCGAGGCTCCGGCCCTGGCAGACAGGAGACTTCGATGAAGAAGCTCATCAACGACCCGAGGGACGTCGTCGACGAATCCGTCGAGGGGTTCGGCCTCGCGCACGCCGACCTCGTGACCGTGTCTCGTGATCCTCTGTTCGTCAGCCGCGCCTCCGGGGCGGTCTCCGGGCGTGTCGGCATCGTCAGCGGCGGCGGTAGTGGCCACGAGCCTCTGCACGCGGGGTTCGTCGGGTACGGGATGCTCTCGGCCGCCGTGCCGGGCCCGGTCTTAACGTCGCCCACGCCCGACCCGATCCTCGCGGCGACCAAGGCGGTCGACGGCGGTGTCGGCGTGCTGCACATCGTGAAGAACTACACGGGTGACGTCCTGAACTTCGAGACGGCCGCCGATCTGGCGGACGCCGACGGCATCACCGTGGCCAGTGTCATCATCGACGACGACGTGGCGGTCAAGGACTCGCTGTACACAGCCGGCCGTCGCGGCGTCGCCGGCACCGTCGTGGTCGAGAAGGCGGCCGGCGCAGCCGCCGAACGCGGCGACGACCTGGAGGCGGTGGCCGAGATCGCGCGACGCGCCAACGCGGCGACACGGTCGATGGGCGTCGCGCTCAGCGCCGGCATCGTCCCGCACGTCGGCGAGCCGGGTTTCACCCTCTCCGACGACGAGATCGAGATCGGGATCGGCATCCACGGCGAACCCGGTCGGGAGCGCATCCCGCTCGAGCCCGCGGACAAGATTGTCGAGCGTCTCATGACGCCCATCCTCGACGACCTCGAGGTCGCCTCGGGCGACCGGGTGCTCCTGTTCGTGAACGGGATGGGCGGGACGCCCAGCCTGGAGCAGTACATCGTCTACCGGCACGCGGCGGCGATCCTCGCCGACAGGGGAGTCGAGGTGACCCGCTCCCTCGTCGGCAGTCTCGTCACGTCGCTGGAGATGCAGGGCGTGTCGATCACGGTCACGAGGCTGGACGACGAACTGCTCGCGCTCTGGGACGCACCCGTCGAGACCGCCGCGCTGCGGTGGGGGCGCTGAGGTGGGAGCGGCATCGAGCGGTGGACGGGCGACGGACGAGACGGAGAGGTCGATCGATCACATGACATTGGACACCGCATGGGCACGCGCCTGGGTCGAGGCGACGGCCGACGTCGTCCGGGAGAAGCGCACCCACCTCATCGAGTTGGACCGGGAGATCGGCGACGGCGATCACGGGGAGAACCTCGACCGGGGCTTCTCGGCCGTGACGGCGAAGCTCGACGAGCTGCCGACCGACGCGCGACCGGCGGACGTGCTCAAGATGGTCGCCACGACGCTCATCTCCACCGTCGGCGGTGCGTCGGGCCCGCTCCTCGGCACGGCCTATCTCAAAGGCGCCCAGGCGATCGCCGGCCAGGACGAACTGGATGCAGCCGCGGTCGTGGCCTTCCTGGCCGCGGCTCGCGACGGTGTCGTCCTCCGGGGCAAGGCCGAGAGCGGTGACAAGACCATGATCGACGCCTGGACGCCCGCGGTCGATGCGGCCACCGAGGCGGCGTCGTCGGGGGCCTCGCCGGTCGCGGTGCTGCGCGCTGCAGCCGACGCGGCGGTGCAGGGGGCCGCGGACACCGAGCCGTGGGTCGCCCGCAAGGGGCGGGCCAGCTATCTCGGCGAGCGAGCCCGGGGTCACCGCGATCCCGGCGCCGAGTCGTCGTCGCTCATCATCACGGCCGCCGCGGAGACGGCCGCCGCAACGGAGAAGGGCTGATCATGACCAGGATCGGAATCGTGATCGTCTCGCACAGCGCGAAGATCGCCGAGGGCGTCGTCGAGCTGGCGGGGCAGATGGCCCCGGGCACCCAGATCATCGCGGCCGGCGGGACGGACGACGGGGGACTCGGCACCAGCTTCGACCTGATCCAGGCCGCTCTGGCCCGGGCCGATTCGGGGGACGGCGTCGTCGTCCTCTGCGACCTCGGCTCGGCGATCCTCACCGCGGAGACCGCCGTGGACTTCCTCGACGACGCCCAGCGCGATCGGGTGGTCATCGCCGACGCGCCGCTCGTGGAGGGGGCGGTTGCCGCCTCCGTCACCGCCGAGACGGGTGGTTCGCTCGACGACGTCGTCGCCGCGGCGACCTCGGCCACGGGAGTAGCCGACGCGCACGCGGACGAGCGCGACCTCCGGGGCGGCAACGCGGTCGAGCGCTCGGCCGTCCTCGTGAACCCGTCGGGGCTGCATGCCCGACCGGCGGCGGAGCTCGTGAAGACGGCGGCCGCGTTCCAGTCGGACATCACGGTCAACGGCGTCGATGCGAAGAGCCTGCTCCGGATCATGGGACTCGGGCTGGGGGTCGGGTCGACCGTGCACCTGATGGCGGTCGGCGTCGATGCGGGCGCGGCGGTAGACGCCCTCGAGAACGCCATCGCCGAGGGGTTCGGCGAGCTGTAGGTCTGCGTGCGGCGGGCGCCTGCTCCGTTGCGTGCGAGGAGCGGTCAGAGGCGCGGCGAACCGATCAGGGCGAGCGCCTCGGCCCGCCCGGCGGTCGTGTCGAATGTGCCGCGGGAGGCGAGGGTCACCGTGGTGCTCCGCGCCTGCCGCGACCCCCGGCTGGTGACACAACCATGGCTGGCGTCGAGGACGACCAGCACACCGGCGGGGGAGAGACCCGCCACCAGGGCGTCCGCGATCTCCTCCCCGAGACGCTCCTGGATCTGCGGCCGCGAGGCGACGGCGTCGATCAGTCGAGGGATCGTGCCGAGACCGATGATGACCTCGGCGGGTGAGTATGCGACGTGTGCGACGCCGAGGAACGGCAGCAGGTGGTGCTCGCACACCGACCGGAACTCGATGTCGCGCACGACGATGACGTCGCCCAGCTCACCGGGTGCGGCCGGGACGGCGCTCCGCGCGACGAGGTCGGCCGCGTCGACCCCGAGACCGGAGAAGAACTCGCCGTACATCTCCGCCACCCGGCGGGGAGTGTCGGTCAGCCCGGCACGACGAGGGTCGTCGCCGATGGCCTCGAGCAGCTCCAGCACGGCCGCCTGGACGCGAGCGATGTCGATGCCCCGCGGGGGAGTCGGCGGCAGATCAGTCATGACCTCAGTGTCTCAGGTCGCGACGGATGCCGGACTGGTTGCGCCATGTCAGTAAGCTGACATAGTGTGAGGCGTGTCGCCGAGTCGATGGCCGCAATGGATCGGAGAAGAGCAGAGCATGACGAGCGTTCTTAAAATACTGGTGCGTCGAATCGACACGGGTGAGGTGCGGGGTCGATGAGTGCAGCGGTTCGGGAGATCGCGGTCCGCGGTCCGTGGTCGCTGGCGATGAGCCGACGCTTCTGGGAGGGTTTCACGCCCGGCAAGCTGCCGACGCAGCAGGGCGAGCAGCTGGAGGCCGTCTTCCTGGTCGAGGGGGACTGGAGCACGGCGACGGCTCGGATCGAGCAGGAGTCGGGCGCGGCCCGCGTGAGCCTGGAGGGTGACGGCGATCTCGACCTCGCGGCCGAGCAGGTCGCGCGCTTCCTCTCGATCGACGTCGACGGATCGGAGTGGCCGACGGTCGCCGAGCGCGACCCGGTCATCGCGGACGTCCAGAGGGCGTTGCCGGGATTCCGGCCCTGCGGCTTCTTCTCCGCCTACGAGGCGGCTGCCTGGTCGGTGCTGTCGCAGCGCATCCGCATGACCCAGGCGGCCGCCATCAAGCAGCGCCTCACCGATGAGTTCGGACGGGGTGGTGCGTTCCCCGCACCCGAGGTGCTCCACGGGCAGGACCTCGGATTGCCCGGCCGCAAGGGGGAGTACCTGGATGCCGTCTGTGCAGCCGCGATGGAGGGCGTGCTCGACGACGCCGCGATCCGTTCGATGGACGCAGCCGCTGCGATGGACCACGTCCAGCAGATCACGGGCATCGGGCCGTTCGCAGCCGGGCTGATCGTCATCCGTGGCGCGAACCATCCCGATGCGATCCCGCGTCACGAGCCGCGTCTCGATACCGAGGTGCAGCGCCGTTACGGGGCCGATGCCACGCTCGAAGTCGTGTCGGAGGCGTGGCGCCCGTTCCGCACGTGGGCCGCGGTCGGCCTCCGAGCCTTGGCCCCGACATCGGCGGCCTGACATCGGCGCGCCGACATCAGTGATCTGACATAATGTGCATTATCGGTCATGAAGTGTTGCGAATTGCATCTGATGCAAGCACTCGCTACACGGAGCGATTTCCTGGCCGGATCAGCTGTTTTTCGTTTTTCTGGGAGCCTATGGCGCGATGGGAGCGGGAAGCTGAGCCCCAGATGCCCACCTCTTGACCTGGACTTTTCGCAAATCATTCATCTGATGATAGATTCATGCGGTGGACGAACGAGGTCAAGAGCACGTCAGCGTGGACGGTCGAGGGGTGGCCGCGCGGCTGTTTCTCACTGGCACTGCGCTGCTGCGCGCTGATGCGCAAGTCTTCTCGGGGATGCTTGAGGGGTGGGAGATCCAGCAGCGATCCCGCGGCTTGAAGCCAGCCACCATTACCGCCCGCCGGCGCGTGATCGAGCGGTTCCAAAGGTTTGCCGGCCTCTACCCGTGGGAGTGGCACGCCCAAGACTTCGAATCATGGGTGACGGAGGGGCAACCCAGGCCTCTGGTTCTATCGACCCTTCGAAGCCTGCAGAACGCCGTGTCGATGTTCTGCGACTACGTCACCGATCTGCGCTACAAGTGGGTCGACGTCTGTGAACGACACTTCGGCGCAACTCCCTCGCAGGTGGTTTTCGAATGGAACGCCGTTACCCATCGTCATGAGAACGAGGGTCGAACGGCGCGACGAGCTCTCCGGCCGAACGAGTTGCAGATGCTTTTCGACGTGATCGACGACGAGGCGGTTCGTCTGCAGGCCCGCAATACAAAGGGCTGGCAAGCGGCTCTGCGCGATGCCGCCATGTACAAGACCTGTTACGCCTTCGGATTGCGCCGAGCTGAGCTGGCAGGCCTCGTCCTGGCCGACATCGGGTCAAACCCCCACGCACAAGAGTTTGGCGGCTATGGGGTCGTCTACGTTCGTCACGGGAAAAGCTCCAAGGGTTCGGGGCCCAAGAGGCGCTCGGTGCTGACTGTCTTCGACTGGTCCGTTGAGGTTCTGCGCTCCTGGGTTGACACCGAGCGTCCACTCTTTGCCACCTCGGCGCAGAGTGGGGCGCTGTGGCCGAGTGAGCGTGCCGCGGCCTCGACTCTGAGTGCGATTAGTCGTCGGTTCACCCATTATCGCGAAATAGCCGGCCTCCCCCCGGAGCTGTCCCTTCACGCGCTGCGGCATAGCTACGTCACGCATCTCATTGAGGCCGGTTTTGACCCTGCCTTCGTCCAGGAGCAGGTGGGGCATTCTCATGCGTCGACGACGTCGATCTACACCTCCGTCTCGTCGGACTTCCGCACCCGTACACTCAGAAACGCACTAGATACGACCATGCGAGAAATCAACGAGAGGAGGACGCAATGACGCGGACTCGAGTCGACTACGACTGGCATCTACGACGGATCATGCACGAGCATGATCTTCACAAGACCACTGATCTCGCGCCCCTTCTCGAAGAGCGAGGCATCCGCCTATCCCCCGCTCAGATCTATCGCCTTGTCGCTGAGAAGCCCGAGCGGCTATCTCTGCGCACGCTCGCAGCCCTCTGTGACATCTTTGAGTGCCAGCCTGGTGATCTCGTGGAACCCCGGAGCGAAGCCCACATGCAACGGCGTGTGAGTGGCGACACCGGTCCCAGTCCCTTGCCGGTCATCGCGCCCGTGCGGGCGCGAATTATCGACCTGGGTAGCTAGTGTCGCGGCCGCGGAAAGCCCCCGATCCGGACAGCTTCCCGGCGTGCAGTCGATGCGGAGAGCATTTCGAGCGTGCCGCCGTCTGGCAGGGAGGAGGTATCTGTCAGTACTGCTACGCAAAAGCCCGACGAACGTTCGGAACTTGCGTGCAATGCGGGCACGAGGGCAGCGTTCCAGGTTTGCTGCACCAGGACGCACCCCTCTGCAGGGACTGCTCAGGCATCCGACTCAACGTTGATTGCAAGCGGTGTGGTGCTGAAGCCGAGCTCTACCGAGGGGGTGCGTGCTGGGCGTGCGTCTTGCGGGACGAGGCGAGCGAAGCCTTCGGCACGCTGAATGCCGACCCCGCAAAGCGCCAAGCGCTCATTGACTCCTTCGCCACAATGCGACGCTCCAATAGTGGACTGACGTGGCTCCGCAAGCCGGAGACCCATGCCCTGCTCGCTCGCCTTCGCGAGATGCATGGACCGCTCGATCACGCGCACCTCGATTCGCTTGACGGAGCCGCGCGGTCCGTGGAGTACGTTCGCGCACTCTTTATCGAGCACGAACTACTCCCCCGCCGGGATCGATACCTCGAGGAATTTGCGGTCTGGTCTCGCGGCCGCGAGCTCCAGGTCACAGATCCCGACGCGCGCCTCGTGATGCGTCAGTTCCTTGAGTGGGGCCAGCGCCGGCGGCTGCGGCGATCCGCCGAAGAAAATGGCGGCGAGGCATCGCTAGGTGCATTCCTGTCCGTCAAGCAAACAACGACCGTGACCATTCAGTTCCTTAACTCTGTGTGCGGCGACGGGCTCGCAGTCGCCGACATAGATCAGCACGACCTTGATAACTGGTTCGCGGCGGGTCCAAGCACGCGTGAGCTTGCCACGGGGTTCCTCTACTGGGCGATGAACCGCAAGCTCATGCCGAGACTGACTCTGCCGCGGCGCAACGGGTTCGACATAGTCGGCGCCGAGTCGTCAGACCGCTTCGCAGTACTGGCGCGAGTCCTTGAAGATGAGCAGCTGCCCCAAGTTGTTCGGGTTGCAACCGTTATGATTGCGCTCTTCGGGCAGCCGGTGGGACGGACGGTTGCGCTGCCTTACGACGCTGTGCGCGTTGACTCAAATGGTGACCTTGAGATCATTTTTTCGCACGATTTAGTTCCAGTCCCGCCGGCCTTTGCTGTGATTCTCGATGGGTGGATCAAGAACCGCCCCCACCTGCAAACTGCGGCGCATCGCGATAGCCCTTGGCTCTTCACCGGGACAACGCCCGGGCGGCACATCCAGGCCAACACGATCTCGGCCGCGATGGCGAAGCACGGCATTTCCCCCAGGAGTGTTCGCGCCGCAGCGTGGCGAGACCTCATCCGTCACATGCCCACTCCCCTTCTTTCCAGCGCCTTCGGAGTGAGTGCTGCCCGCCTGGACGCCTATGCCAAGGATGCGGGAAGCCGGTTTGCTCGTTATGCAGCGATGTCAGGACGAGGGCAGTGAGTTGGGGCCGGACCACGCGCGACAGGCGCCACTTTCTTTGCAGTGGTGGGTGAGATCTTGATCCGTCTCTTCCTGGGCCCGCCAAAGCCCCCGGTCGGGAAGCGACGAGCGTCTGGTCGGCACGAAGCATCTTTAAGGTTTTGGCGCTGAGATGCACGCCGGTGCGAGCGATCGCACAACCTAGTCTTGTGTCGTGAGCAATAGCCCCCGACAGCGACCGCGTGAGCTTGCCCCGGAGCCCTGGCCCGAGCGGCCCTCGGACGACGCAGTCGCTGAAGCCGCGAGGTGTTTCGCTTTGCGTTTGCGATCCGCCATGGGCGACCTCAGCACACGAGCAGTAGCCAGGCAAGCTGGCATCAACCACGTCACACTGCTCAACACGCTTTCTGGCGAATCTTGGCCAGATCTTCGGACGCTGGCGCGGTTGGAGCTCGCCTTGGATGCCGAACTCTGGCGACGTCCGCATTCCTTGAATAGTTAGAGAGCGCGCAGCGACTCGAAGGGAAACCAAGTCCCATCCGTAAGTCGCGCCAATGGTCGCAGAGACCCCTCGCGCGACTGCCCGGCTGAGGCGGGTTCGACTCGCAAATGCCCAAGCCGCATTCGAATGAGTTCAAGAAGAAGTCGCGTCGCTCCCCCAGCGTCTTCAATGCGTGCTCCAGCGCTCAAGACAAACTCGCCGGACTCTAGATCACAGACGGCCGCAACCTCAGTGCCACCCCGCCGCAGTAGGAAATCTCCTCTCGAGCCCATTGCGCCGTACTCGACCTGCACGCCGGATGGAAGGTTCAGCTTCGCGAGCCAACTCAAATCCTCGAGCGAGTTCTCACCCGTGTCGATGGTGACAAGCGGAAGCCTGCGCTGCTCGTCGCTCTCCGCCCACACCATATGGTTAGTATAATCACCAGTCGCGTCGAGTAGCGCGTCTTCCAAGAAGCATCGTCTCCGTTTCGACGACCGTTGCTCTAAGAAGCTGACGAGAAGGGGCATTGAGTTGGGTGCGCAACCGCGGCAACTCCGGCGTCGTCACCTCGTGGTCGTCGTTCATCTACGAGCGCAAGACGCAGGTCGCAATGGCGACTCTGATCGACAGGCAGAAACGCCCCAGCGCCTAGCGCTTGGCACAAGTCCAAGCGAGCCGTGCCAAGGGGGAAAGGATCGTGAAGCAGGCCTCACGGAGGGCATGAACGAGAGCAAAGTGGCCACGACCATACGTATGCCTCGGACGCTCAAGCTAAGAGCCGAGTCAGCTGTCCTGACTACGTCGGGCCGCTCGGGCGGCTACGACTCCTTCGCGTCACTCGTTTCCGGGGCAATCAGCCATGAATTGTTCCGTCTGGCCACCGACCTGAACGAGGGGCGACCATTTGCACCAAACGCAGGCCCGTTCCGCATCGGCCGCCCTGCGGGCCGAGGTTGAGGGTGACGGTGGCGGCAGGAATGACCGGGCGGACTTGAGCTGACTGACCGTCAAACCAAGCAGAACGGCGGTTCTCGGTATGGCCGCCGCATGCGAGCCGCAGCTGAGCGTCGTCTTCATCCAGGCCGCACTTTGCACGACACCACATTAGGAGGGCCACCGCCATGGGACGCGTCATCGTTCACGCAAGAGGTTTCGACTTTGGTCTGCGAAAGCGGCAATCACCCTCGCCGCCGGCGCAGCAGCTGACCGCGGAACAGGCAGCCTTCTTCGTGAGTTCACGGTCAATAACTCAAGCGCAATTGGACGATTCTCGGGCCCGAATCGCGCGAGGTGATCTCCGGCGCCTTGAACGCAGAACGGAGCAGTCAGCGATCGCAGAGGCTACGACACCAAGGCACGCCGCGAGCCTTCTAGGGCTCGAACACGACGGGCTTGTCGCCTTCGAGGGCGACCTCTTCGCGTTCGTGGCAAACGGCGAGCTTCGCTATCCAGGATGGCAGTTCACCGGCCTTGCAAGCCAGCCAGTCTTACCCGCCCTGCAAGAACTCACGAGCGCGTTCGAGGACGACATGCACCCCGCGTCCATTTTGGGATTTATGAACACCCCCCAAGACGATGCGCGAATCGACGGCAGAGCAAAGACTCCCAGAGAGTGGCTCGAGCAAGGACGCAGCGTTGACACCCTCGTGGGCATCTTGGAAAGCTTTTTGATGTCCTGAGACACTGGATCTACCACCGAGGCGTGCAGTCCTTGATCTGGGCCTGGGGCGGGCCAACAGGCCGGGTGAGCAGGCGCCCCTCGGATGACTGCGGGACGCACAACCCGAGCATGCTCCCCCACTCGAGAACCGTTGGCGCGCACGAAAAAGCCCCCGCCCGGCCAAGGGAATCAGGAATGCGGGGGCTGCTGCTGTCTAGCGGCTTAGGGACCGCCCGGCAGCTCTCGGACAGCTTGGGGGGAAGCTGACCGGGGCCAAGCTACGCGCGGCCCCTGACGGCTCTCTCGGGCTTAGTAGGGAGCGACCGAGGTCACGATGCGATCCTCAGGGAGCCTGGCACGCACCTGGTCGATCGCGTCGGCCGGCGTCGGGGCGTTCAGCTCGACGGCGACGGCCTCGGCGCTCGTGTCGCCCTTAGGGCGGTGCCTGCCGAACCAGCTCATGCCTCGACGCTATCTGTCGTCACGACGGCCACTCGTCCGGCTCGGGGCGCAGCTGGCCCGTCAGGGCTGACAGCTCGGCCTCGTGCTGGATCATCCACGCGACGGCGCTGTTCAGGCTGCCCTCTCGGCGCAGCCAGGGGCGGCCGCCGGCATCGTCTCGGCCTTGGGCGTAGCAGTGGTAGACGATGCCGCCCAGCTCGTGACGCGAGAGAACGTAGCCGAGGGGTGCGGCAGGGGCCCGGCGGACCTGCCAGACACCGAACGTGCCAGGGATCGGCGGCACCGCGAACGGGTGCGTCGGGATCGGCCGGCGCAGAATCTTTGCGGCCGCCTCGCCAGACCCTCGCACTCCCACGACGTGAGGCTACGACTGCCTGCCGACATTGCACACGTGGGTGTGTTTTCCCCTGCTGCTATGGGCTCTCCGGCAAGTCCTTAGTCCTGGAAGAACATCGGCATGTCAAAGACTGGTCCGTCATGGGTGCGGGTGTCCTCTCGATCCGCTACTAGATCGAGGAGATAGAGGTACGCGGCTCGGGCCACAGCCAGCGACGAATGGGACGCAGTTATGAGACCACGGAGGTCAATGCGGACGTGAGTGGCGTCGTCTGGCTTGTCGTCCAATTCCATCGCCCAGGTCAAGTTGACGAGCCGATGAGTGCCTGCATTACGAAGGGTCTTGGCGGCCTCATAAATACCGTCGGTGAAGTCGACAGCTAGCTCAGCAAGACTTAACGCCGACGGTGTGAAATCTGCAGGAGGCACCGGCAGGGCTGGGTGCAACAAGGCCGGTTGCCCTTTCACCCAGAAGGCCTTGAACGTCACGTTCTCGGGGTCAAGCCCTACGGAGAAGTGCTCGTTGGCGGCGACTGCGATCTTGTCGAGCAGGTCCAGAGTACTTCTTTGCGCGAGGACTAGAGACGATGAGGCTTCTCCATAGACGGCCATGTCGAGCGTGTCCGCATACACGCCAGAATCATCGGGACTCTGGCCGAGTGGAGCGTCGAGGAGCCTTTGCTCTCCTGAGAACGCGAGCCTCCGCGATACCAAGTACTCAGCCTTGAGAACGTTGACCGACGCGTAAATCGGCGGCATACCTACCGAAGTCGTTTGCAGGGACTCGATCATGGCGGAGTCCCATCTCGCGCTATCCGTTCCAAGTCCGTCAACCGCCAAAGTCAGGGCAAAGCGGTGGTCCTTAATCCATTGTTGATACTCATCCAGGACATCACCACCATGCTCGGCGTGCCCATGTCCTCCCAGGAGTTCCACCGCGTCCCAATTTCTGGCTACTTGCTCCCCCGCCAAATCAACTGTGCGCTGTCGATGAGCTTTCGAGTGACGAACGAAAGCATCGTGCACGACCGCGTAGTGCCCCAGGGTTCCTCTCCCAGTTGAGATCCGACGACGAAGCAGGTATGCGGCATTGCCTGACGCATTTCCGTTTGTAGGGTCAGCCTCGAGAGCGTCTGAATACGCCTGATACGCCTCCACCCATCGACCCGAATCATCGAAGAGATTGGCCAGATTGCACAGGGCCATGCCGCGGAGCTCTGATGCGACTGAGGCGTCGTAGCCAACTCCGAAAAAGAGCGCTCGCGCTTCTTTCAGCAGATCGCGATCTAAAAGGCGAGCAGCGACGTACTGGCCGGCGGTCAATTCTGCACGGTCATGAGCCAGCTGATGCAGACACGATCTTCCGTTACCCGCGTTGTATTCGAGATTCCGGCGCAGATGAGTGTCGGCAGCTAGGAGCCTCGCTCGATCCGCAATGTCAGTGCCAAGCTTTGCTGCACGCTTATTTCGTCGATAGCCTGCAAAGTTGATCAGGACACTCGACACGGTGAAGGCTGCAAGGGCCCATTCGTCGCCATCAATGGAATCAGCCTCGTAAAGACGATCAAGCTCCCCGACAAGGCTTTCGGCGTTCTTCACGCAGGCCGAGTGGCCGTTCTGAGCCGCCAATACGACGGCGTTTACCTGACTAGCGACCTCACGAGGCATGTGCCGCACTTCATTCCCCCTTGTAATGAATTTCGTCGAGTTCATGCACTACGGCTCGGACGTCTTCATTCGAGAGCTTGTCCATGAAAAAGATCTTCCCGCCGATCTTGTTCAGGGATGTTCCCATGATCACGCCCGTCTCTCTGTCTGCAATCCAGAAACGATCGTGAAAGTCCTCAGAGAACACGACTCGCAGAACCGCGTCGGGCGCGGCCAGCTTTAGAGCTGCTGTCACAGCACCCTGCACTCGCTCATCCGTCTGTTTCTCAGACACAACAGCGATGACAGTCACCTCATTCGTGAGAAGCGGAGACATGATTCGAACGAGGGAGGCAGCATAGGCGTCTGCGTCCTTCACTCGCCTGTTGGTGAACAGGTAGGGGTCTGTTATCGCCAGCTCACGCTTGGGGTTCAACTTGCCAAGACGGCTTATGACGTAGTGCTCGGCCTCGTGGGGCGGGGCCTTAGGGGAGACATCCTCCTGGATGAAGACAACATCGAGATAAGCGCTGGGGCCCTCTTCACGGAGGCGCTTTTGAATTTCCAGGGTTGTTTCCCCGACTTGCCGAAAACCGATCGAGTAACCGAGCCTTTCGGCGACCGCGGAGACCTGGAGTAGATGCTCGTGAGATATTTCCGGGGTAAAGGCGAAGCAGTTGTGCACGCCCCGATGGACCATGAAGGCATCAGACACGGTCAGGCAAAGATGTAGGACAGTCGACTGTTGTTCAAAAATCTAAGCTCGTCCGGTGCGTCAAAGTCCAGTTCCCCGTTGACCAGGACGCAGTCCTCTTCGGACTCCTTGAGAAACACCCCCGGCATGACGGCTCGGTTCCTTGCCGCACCGCCGAGAAACCGGAGGAAGGCCTGACGATCTTCAACGTCGGCTAGCCCTATATCGACCTTTCGTCCGCTTGCTTTTTCCCGCAAGCGAGCACTGGGTCGCCCCTCCGTGTTTTCATATTCCTCGATATAGCATTTGACCTGCACGATGCTCCGACTTCTACATGCCGCTTCGGCGCGGCTGTGAGACCCCATGCTAGAACCGTTGGCGGGCAGCTGAGTACTTCTCGTTCGCGTCGTGCCGCCCATGCCTTCGAACCTTCGTCCGACAGCCGATCGTCCACCGGACGCGAAAGGGCGTCGAGGCCTACGCCGTAACGAGGAGCTTTCCTAGGGAATCGAGGGCTCCAGGGACGAGGGCGTAGTACGCCCAGATGCCGCGTTTGTCGCGGGTGAGAATGCCGGCGTCGACGAGGACTTTGAGGTGGTGCGAGACGGTCGGCTGGCTGAGCCCAAGGGGTTCGGTGAGGTCGCAGACGCATGCCTCGGCCCCCTCGTGCGCGGCGACCATCGAGATGAGCCGGAGCCGGGCCGGGTCCGCGATCGCCTTCAAGCTGCGGGCCAGCTTCTCGGCGTTCTCCGCGTCCATCGCCTCGCGGGCCAACGGTGCACAGCACGCGGTCACGTCGGTGAGGGGCAGGAGTTCGGCAACGGGCATGTGAACACTCTTCCACACAGATTGACAGTCGTCGATGGGTTGGGGCAGGCTCAACACATCGACACTCATCGATCTACGGAGCTGCATGACCACCGCCACCACCACCACTGCGCCTGCCCGGCTCGGGACCGCTGACCGCTTCCTCCCCGTGTGGATTCTCGCTGCCATGGCTGCGGGGCTGCTGCTGGCGGTTTTCGTGCCGGCGTTCGGTGAGCTGCTGCACTCGTTCCAGGTGGGGCAGGTAAGCGTCCCGATCGCGGTCGGGCTGCTGGTGATGATGTACCCGGTGCTGGCGAAGGTCCGCTACTCCGACACCCGCGCCATAGCTGGCGACCGTCGCCTGCTGGTGTCATCGCTGGTGATGAACTGGGTCGTCGGTCCGGCGCTGATGTTCGCCCTGGCCTGGATCTTCCTGCCGGATCTGCCGGAGTACCGCACGGGGCTGATCATCGTGGGGCTCGCCCGGTGCATCGCCATGGTGCTGATCTGGAATGACCTCGCCTGCGGCGACCGAGAAGCTGCCGCTTTCCTCGTCGCCCTGAACTCGGTGTTCCAGGTCGTCGCGTTCGCCGGCCTCGGCTGGTTCTACCTCCAGATCCTCCCCGCCTGGCTCGGGCTCCCCACAACGAGCGCCTCGTTCAGCATCTGGTCGATCACCCTCAGCGTCCTGGTGTTCCTCGGCATCCCCCTCCTCGCCGGCTACCTCTCCCGCCGCATCGGGGAAGCGACCAAGGGACGCACCTGGTACGAGACACGGTTCCTGCCGAAGATCGGCCCCTTCGCCCTCTACGGGCTGCTGTTCACGATCGTGATGCTGTTCGCCCTCCAAGGGCAGCAGGTCGTTGACCGGCCCCTCGACGTCGTCCGCATCGCCGTGCCCCTGCTGGTGTACTTCGCCGTCACGTTCCTCGTCGCGTTCTTCACCGGACGGGCGATCGGCCTTGCGTACGAGCGGACGGCGACGCTGGCGTTCACGGCCGCGGGGAACAACTTCGAGCTGGCGATCGCGGTCGCGGTCGGCACGTTCGGAGCGACCTCAGGCCAGGCCCTCGCCGGCATCGTCGGCCCCCTGATCGAGGTCCCGGCGCTCGTGGCGCTGGTGTACCTGTCCCTGTGGTTGCGGCCACGCCTGTTCCCCTCCCCCGCCCCGGCAGCGCGCGTCGCTGAACGGGTCTGACCCCTTACCCGAAGGAACCCGTCATGAGCACCAAGCCCACCGTCCTGTTCGTCTGCGTCCACAACGCCGGCCGTTCCCAGATGGCCGCCGGCTACATGCAGGCCCTCGCCGGCGACCGCGTCGACGTCCTCTCCGCCGGCAGCGAGCCCAAGGACCAGATCAACCCGATCGCGATCCAGGCCATGGCCGAAGAGGGCATCGACATCGCCGGGAACCAGCCCAAGGTCCTCACCACCGAGGCCGTCCGGGACAGCGACGTCGTGATCACGATGGGCTGCGGCGACGCGTGCCCGATCTTCCCCGGCAAGCGCTACGAGGACTGGGAGCTGACCGACCCCGCCGGCCGCGGCATCGAGGACGTCCGCCCCATTCGCGACGACATCAAGGGCCGCATCGAGGCCCTGTTGGCCGAGATCGCACCCGCGACCGCCTGACCCTGAGCTGTGAGGAGACGACGATGACGGACCTGACCACGAGGCGCGGCCTGCCGGGCCTTGCCTTCCCCGAGGACGCGCTCAAGCGTGCCGCGGGCGACCTCGCCACCCGGTTCGAGGGCATCTTCGGACCCGAGACGATCGAGCGGTACGTGCTCGAGTCCTACACGGCGCTCCTTCGCACAGCGCAGGTCCGGGCACACCTCACCACCAACGCGACCCGGTTCGCCGTCGACCGGCTGACCGCCCTCGGGCAGGCCACCGGGGCGATCGAGCGGACGGTGCCGGAGGTGCTGTTCGTCTGCGAGCAGAACGCCGGCCGCTCCCAGATGGCAGCCGTGTTCACCAACGTCCTCTCCGGCGGTGCCGTCCACGTCCGCTCGGCCGGTTCCCTGCCCGCCCGGGACCTCCACCCCGTCGTCGCGGAAGCGATGCGGGAGCTGGGCCTCGATCTTGATGAGGCGTTCCCCAAGCCGCTGACCGACGACGTCGTGCAGGCAGCCGACGTCGTGATCACGATGGGCTGCGGCGACGCGTGCCCGATCTACCCCAGCAAGACCTACCGCGACTGGCACCTCACCGACCCCGCAGGGCTCCCCCTCGAGAAGGTGCGCCTCATCCGCGACGACGTCCAGAAGCTCGTCGAATCGCTCCTGACCGAACTTGGCATCGAATCGAAGGACCTCCCCGCATGAGCCTCACCCTCACTGTCCCGCCCCGCACCGACGCGCCCACCCTCGCCGGGCTCCCCGTCGCCGTCATCGGCGCCGGCCCCGTCGGCCTCGCCGCTGCCGCGCAGCTCCTCGAACGCGGCGTCGACGTCGTGGTCTACGAAGCTGGCCCGAGTGCCGCGACGGCGGTCCGGGCGTGGGGGCACACGCGCCTGTTCACCCCGTGGGAGCACCTCGTCGACCCGGCCGCCGCGCGCCTCCTCGATACCACCGACTGGGAGGCGCCGTCGGCGAAGAAGCTCCCCTACGGTGCCGACTTCGTCCGCGACTACCTCGAACCCCTCGCCGCGACCCCCGCGCTGTCTGGCCGCATCCGTTACGGGCACCGGGTCGCCGCGGTGTCCCGGCAGGGCATGGACCGTACCCGCTCGACCGGGCGTGCCGAGACGCCGTTCCTGCTGCGCCTCGACCACGACGGTGAGGTGCGCGACGAACTCGCCCGCGCGGTCATCGACACCTCCGGCACCTACACGACCCCCAACACCCTCACCTCCTCCGGGGTGGGCCTCTCCCACGCGGTCGACGTCGCGGACAGCATCAGCCACGCCCTGCCCGACGTCCTCGGCCAGGACCGGGACCGGTTCGCTGGCCGGCACACGGTCGTCGTCGGCGCCGGCCACTCGGCCGCGAACACCCTCATCAAGCTCGCCACCCTCGCCAAAGAGGCCCCCGGGACGACGATCACGTGGGCGATCCGCAGCAGCAACCCCGCCCGCGTCTACGGGTCCGCAGCCGACCAGCTCGAGGGCCGCGGCGACCTCGGCAGCGCCGTCCGCGACCTCGTCCGAGCGGGCGCGATCGCCCTGCTCGACCGGTTCGAGGTCGACGACGTCACCAAAACCGACGTCGGCGTGCAGCTCGTCGGGCGGCGACGCAGTGAGGCCCTGACGGTCGCTGCGGACGTGGTGGTGAATGCGACCGGGTTCCGCCCTGACCTCGACATGCTCCGCGAGGTCCGGGTGTCGCTCGACGAGATCGTCGAAGCGCCTCGGCAGCTCGCACCGCTGATCGACCCAAACCTGCACTCCTGCGGCACGGTCTACCCGCACGGCGTCGCAGAGCTCGGGCACCCGGAACCGAACTTCTTCATCGCCGGCATGAAGTCCTACGGCCGCGCCCCGACGTTCCTGCTCCTCACCGGCTACGAGCAGGTCCGATCCATCGCCGACGAACTCGCCGGCAACCACGAAGCCGCCCGCCTCGTGCAGCTCGAACTCCCCGTGACGGGCGTCTGCTCAACCAACCTCCCGGACGCCTCCGGGTGCGCCGTCGACGGACCGGCAGCAGGTGGGTGCTGCTCGTGAACGTCACCGTCCGGGCCATGACCCCGGACGACTGGCCCGCCGTCGAGCAGATCTACCAAGAGGGCATCGACACCGGAAACGCCACCTTCGAGACCCACACCCCGACCTGGGAGGCGTTCGATGCCGGCAAGCTCGCCGCGCACCGATTCGTCGCCGTCGACGACACCACGGGCTCGGTCCTCGGCTGGGTGGCGGCGTTGGCGACGTCGGCCAGGCCGGCCTATGCCGGCGTCGTCGAACACTCCGTCTACATCGCCGCCTCGGCCCAGGGCCGAGGCATCGGGCGTGAGCTGATGAGTTCGTTCCTCGCCTCAATCGATGCCGGGGGCATCTGGACCGTTCAGTCGTCGATCTTCCCCGAGAACGGGGCGAGCCTGGCCCTCCACGAGCGGGCGGGCTTCCGCCGGATCGGAACACGGGAACGGATCGCACGCTCCGAAACAGGCCCTTATGCCGGCGTGTGGCGCGACACCGTTCTGATCGAACGACGCTCACCCACCGACCCCTCTTAGGCGCTATTGCGGAAGACGCACTCGATCGAGCAACGCTCAGACCGGTCAGGGCACTTGGCCAAGTCGTGCTCGGCACGAGCAAGGCGCGACCGGAGCCGGTCGAGCCGGGCCTGCTTCTCCTCGATCTGACGCACCTGCTCTGCCAAAAGTGCCGCAGTGCCTCCCGGACATCGGTGCAGGACGTCGACTCCATGGTGCCGAGGTGTGACCCAATCTGATCAAGGGGCAACGCGAGTTCCTTGCTGGCTTCGATCAGGTCGAGCCGGTTGAGAACGTCTGGGCTGTAGTCACGATCGGAACGCCCTCATCTCGGGCTTGGCCTTGAGCTCGTCACGTCACCCTAGGACAGCGGAATGCCACGCTTCGCGTAGACCTTTTCTCCTGTCGCCAGCATGACGAAGGCCCGAAGGTCGCGGCCCCCCTTGCCGCGCTCGCTCGCGGAGACCTTAATGCCGTCAGAGTCCGCGTAGAAAGTTGCTTCTGCCCCGGCTTCGAGGCGGTGCGGTAGCTGTGTCGAGAACGGAAGTGGATGAAGGACCGTAAGCCCTCCGGCTCTGCGTCCGAGCGAAACGCCCCATCCTGTGACCGTTACGGCAGACGCGCCAATGTTGTGCGCTTGAACGCTCAACAACTCCTCGCTCACGCCTCCGCTGCCAAAGGCCACCCACGACCGCGAACGTTTCACTCTTACGCGATGCGCCGACCGCCTCCACACGAACCCCTGCCACAACAGAGCTGCCACTCCAGTTAGCGCGCCGATCCACGCGGCGATCGTGGAGAGGTCCGGGATGTCAAGCGTGATTGTCACCGGCGACGTCCCTCCATCTGCCTGCATTGGTCACCAGCACGCCTACGTTGTCGTATCGCTGCTGAAGGTCCCAGAGCTCGTCTCCGCTCCGGTAGGGCGCAAGCAGCTCGTCTCCCTTCCCCGTCAAATGAAGGGCAAGGAGCCGAACGAGCAAGCTGTTCGTGACACTGATCAAGTACGTATGTTCGGAGTTCGGAAATTCACCTCGATCCGCGTGCTTCACGTCGTTGTAGTTGTTGGCGATTGCCCTTGCGAGTCCAACGTTGCTTTCTACGTATGACCCCCAACCGATTTGTAGAAGATCCAGACACCGGTAGATGTTCGTCGCGGTCGATGGTCTCCCTCGGCCGTATGTCTCCCTCTCACCGGGGCGTTCGCCGATGATGCTGCCTGCTGCCTCCATGCTGATGGTCGTGGAGATGACCCTGTCTTCGATGTATGCGCGCTTCCTGCTCAGAACTCCGGCGCTAGGAAGAATGAACCGAGTCCAGGTGTCGTACCGTTCGGACCATGCCTCAAGGCCTTCTGGTCCGATCTGCTGAAGATGGGCGATGGCCCGTCCGAGCTCTTTACGAGACGGGATCGGCGTGAACCGCTCACGCACGGTTCGTTCAGAAATGAGCTCAACGAACGGGTATGCGTACACCTTGCCGCCCATCAGCCTGGACGTGAAGCGCTCATCTTGAACCTTGTGTTCTCGGAACGAGATCTGCTGACCGTAGAGAAACTGCAGCAACGAAGCAATTTTTCGTTGAGCCGCGAAATGATCGAAGAACGTCCGAGGACCGTCATCGAACTGACTCTCGAGAATCACGTTGTCTAAGAGTTCCACCGCACGGTTGTAGCCATCGGTATGTTCGGCGACGGTCCACTCAGCCCTGAGGCTCAGCGTCGCGTGACCATCTCGCCATCGCACCTCATCGGGTGAACGGAGCTTATAGGTCACCGCCTGCACTCGGTGCTCGTCGTCGGTTTCGCGTTCATCGTCAGTAGCTGTGAGCCGTGTCCACTCGTTGAGGCCATCGAGTCGACTTCGGACCGTCTGCACCGTGAGTTCGTCGGCGAAGTCACCGTCGCGGGACGACAGCACCGTTTCAGCGGGACTGAGCTTCCCGAGCGAGACGTTTCGACCCGTGTTCTCCGAATGTGCTGTCCACCGGTTACCGAAGAAACTTACGGGGCCGTCGGCAGTGTGAAGCACCAGGTTCTTTGGTGTTGCTTCATTGCGGAACCAATCCTTCACGTGCTTGAACTGCCCAGATTCGTCGTGGCCGACGTAGGGCACTTCCACACGGACGCCATGTTGCTCGGACAAATCGAGGATCGCTGCCTGGTAGGGAGTGTCCGGCACTCCGTCAACTAGATGTCCGGTGAGCCGTTCCCCTGGGATGAGCTTCTCGATCGCCATGAGCGCAGCCTATGAGGGACCACTGACCCGAAGTAAAGCGGTCGCCTGTCGCCGCGGCTGTGATGCACCTGACCTGCGCACTGCATGGCTCGCTAAACCGTCGAGCGGGCGATGTCGAAGAGCTCCTCGATGTCACTGGTGGTGTGGGCACCGGTGCGGTGCAGATGCGCGAGGGGCTTTTCCTGCAAGGCGGTGAGCTTTGGGGTTGCGGCCGCGGAGCTTGCCGGCGGCCTTCGGGATCGCCGTACCCTCGAGGGCTCGGGCACGGATGAGGTCAGCCTCGAACTCGGCAACCATGCCGAGGTCGTTGAACGGGAACCGGCCTACGGGGTCGGTGGGGTCGCTAGCGCTCTCCCGAGATCCAGGGCGACGCCGTTCCTCGTCAGCTCGTCAGCTCGTCCGCGATGTCGCTCGCATCTCGAAGTAACCGAGCGAGACGATCGAGCTTTGTTGCGACCCGGACGTTGCCGGGACTGCACGCAGCCAGAGCTTCGCGGAGACCAGGCCGCGCTCGAGTTGTGCCCGTCGTATGCGGTCGATTGGAAACATCATCCGCGTCGGCTGCGGTACCTATTCGCATGCTTCGAATACGCCACTCCACCAGTATCGTGGAGACGGCATCAGGAGGCGCGGTGAGGCTCGGGCACGCCGGTCACCACTGGTCGTGGATCGCCGCGCGGAACCACCGGTCGTAGACGTCGTGGACCGCCGCGTCGAAGCGGGCGTCGACCGCGAGAGAGCCTGCGGCGGCGTTCGATCGGGCCTGGGACTCGTTGCGGGCGCCGGGAATGACGGCGGTGACGCCCGGCTGGTCCCTGATCCAGGCCAGAGCCGCCTGGGCGATCGTGAGCCCGTCGGGCACCGCGGACGCGAGTTCGCGGGCCGCCTGCACGCCGTCCTCGAAGGGCACGCCGCTGAAGGTCTCTCCCTGGTCGAACGCCTCGCCGTGGCGATTGAAGGTGCGGTGGTCGTTCGCGGCGAAAGTCGTCTCGGTCGTGTACTTGCCCGAGAGCAGCCCCGACGCCAACGGAACCCGCGCGAGGATGCCGACCCCCGCCTCCTCGGCCGCCGGCAGGACCGCGTCCAGCGGCTTGAGGCGGAAGGCGTTGAGGATGATCTGGACCGTGGCGACGTTCGGCCGGGCGATCGCGGCCAGCGCCTGGTCGGCCTCCTCGACGCTCACGCCGTAGGCGGCGATCCGACCGTCCGCGACCAGCTCGTCGAGGGCGTCGTAGACGGCGTCGTCGTGGAAGACGGCCGTCGGCGGGCAGTGCAGCTGGACGAGGTCGAGTGTGTCCACGCCGAAATTGGTTCGTGACCGGTCGGTCCAGGCGCGGAAGTTCTCGCGGACGTAGTTCTCGGGGATCTGATCCATCCGGCGACCCATCTTGGTGGCGACCGTGACCGGCACGTCGGGGTTCGCGGTCCGCCAGCGTCCGATCAGCTGCTCGCTCCGCCCGTCGCCGTAGACGTCGGCGGTGTCGAAGAGCGTGACGCCCGCTTCGGCCGACGCGTCGAGCACCGTGAACGCGTCGTCCTCCGGGACATCGCCCCAGTCACCCCCCAACTGCCAGGTTCCGAGGCCGACGGTGGAGACGGTGCGGCCGGTACGACCGAGGGTGCGACTCTGCATGAGGGAAACGCTAGACCACGCGCCCGACACTCGGTCGCCGGCGGCGGGTTGCCGCGACCGGACCTAGGAGTCGAGCACGGACCGGACGAGCGCCGCCAGGTCGGTGGGCTCGACGGGCTCGTCGGTGCTCTCGAGCTCGTCGGCAGTCCACCAGCGCGACGCGACGATGTCGGTGCGCTCCTCGTCGGTCCAGTGGGCGTCGACGACCTCGAAGTGCGGGAGACGGACGACGAAGAACTCGGCGTGACCATGCGTGTGGTCGGCCTCGTCCCAGGGGGTCTCGAAGTCGTCGACACGGACGACGGGACCCGGGTCCGTGATGACCTGACCGGTCTCCTCGAACAACTCGCGGATCGCGGCCTGCCGGTGGTCCTCCCCCGGGTCGACTCCCCCGCCGGGCGTGATCCAGCGGGTCGGCCGGCCGGTGTGCGGCGCCACCGTGTCCATCAACAGCACACGATCGTGCTCGTCGACCACGAGGAGGCGCGACGTGGCCCGGACGACCCGCTCGGTCATGAGGCGGTGACGAAGTCGCTGATGTCGCCGACGTACCGCGTGTTGTCGGCCGGGATGGGGTCGACCGCAGCGGACGCGACCTCGGCGGCGAACTCCGCGACGTTGTAGAGGCGTCCCGCGCTCTCCTTCCGCGACGAGAGCGCACCGGGGTTCGACCGCTCCAGGAGCGTCGCGGTGATCGTGCCCTCGATCATGTCGCCGGACACGACGACGAACTCGACGCCCTTCGCGGTCAACTCGGGCAGCATCTCCCGGAGGGCGTCCTCGCCGGCGCGCTTGCTCAGCGCGACGGGCTCGTACTCGGGCATCGTGGTCGCCTCGCGGATGAAGTGCGCCTGGTGGCTCGTCACGAAGACGACGCGCGCCCCCTCACCGAGCAACGGAAGTGCGCTCGTCAGCAGATTCACCTGGGCGTCGCGGTTCAGCTGGAGCGCGTAGTCCTCGGCCATCCCCGACTCCATGCCGCCCGAAGCGTTCATCACGAGGATGTCGAGCCCGCCGAAGGCCTCGGTGACGGCCGCCAGCATGGCGTCGACGCTCGAGGCATCCGTGAGATCGGCGCCGACGGCGATCGCCGTCCCACCCGCGGCTTCGATCTTCTCGACCAGCTGCAGCGCGCGCTTCTCCTTGTTGCGGTAGTTCACGACGACGCGGGCGCCGGCCTCGGCGAGGTAGCGGACGGTGTCGGCACCGATGCCGCGCGAGGAGCCGGTGACGAGGGCGCGCTTGCCGGTGAGGATGTCGGCGGCGAGAGGGTTGGACAAGAGGAGCTCCAGACTGTGCGTGCGTGGTAGGCGGGCCCCTGGGGGCCAGCCCTGAGACTACCAATCCCCCTGCCGGGTGTCGGCGGAGGATGCTAGTTTCCATAACAGGCGGAACGAAGGAGCTCGAAATGGACGTCATCGCTCACTACGCGTGGATCGTCTGGATCGCGCTCGTCCTCATCTTCGTCATCGTCGAGGTGACGACCCTCGAGTTCACCTTCCTCATGCTGGCCATCGGTAGCGTGGGCGGCCTGCTCACCGGTCTCTTCGGCGCTCCGTGGTGGCTGCAGGTCATCGTCGCGGCGGTCCTGTCCGTCCTCCTCCTCTTCACCGTGCGCCCCCCTCTGCTCCGGGCTCTGAAACGCGGCGGCGACCCGACCCCGAGCAACGTCGAGGCTCTTCTCGGCCAGCGCGGCACGGTCGTCGTCCCGATCGTCGACGAGCGTGGTCAGGTCAAGTTGCAGAACGGCGAGACGTGGACGGCCCGGCTCCTCTCGAACTCCCCCGCGTCCTCGACGGCGGGTCCCACCCTCGACACCGGATCACCGGTGATCGTCACGGCCATCGAAGGCTCGACCGCCTTCGTCGTCCCCGCCGAAAGGAACTGATCATGGACCCGTCCATCAGCCCTGCCACGATCGTGACCGTGGTGGTGATCGCCATCGTGGTGATCCTCGTCCTGGTCATCCTGTTCCGGGCCGTCCGCATCATCCCGCAGGCCAGCGCGGGTGTCGTCGAGCGTCTCGGTCGGTATCACAAGACGCTCGCGCCGGGGCTCAACCTCCTCGTGCCGTTCATCGACCGTGTCCGGCCGCTGATCGACATGCGCGAGCAGGTCGTGTCCTTCCCGCCGCAGCCGGTCATCACCGAGGACAACCTCGTCGTCTCCATCGACACCGTCGTGTACTTCCAGGTGACCGACGCTCGTGCCGCGACGTACGAGATCGCGAACTACCTCGGGGCCGTCGAGCAGCTCACGACGACGACGCTTCGTAACGTGGTCGGTGGGCTCAACCTCGAGCAGGCTCTGACCAGCCGGGACAACATCAACGGCCAGTTGCGCATCGTCCTCGACGAGGCGACCGGCAAGTGGGGCATCCGCGTCGGTCGCGTCGAGCTCAAGGCCATCGACCCGCCCCTGTCCATCCAGGACAGCATGGAGCAGCAGATGCGTGCCGAGCGAAACCGCCGTGCCGCGATCCTGACCGCCGAGGGCACGAAGCAGTCGCAGATCCTCGAGGCCGAGGGCATGCGCCAGTCGTCGATCCTCCGAGCCGAGGGCGAGGCGAAGGCGCAGGTCCTCCGCGCACAGGGCGAGGCCGAGGCCATCGAGACCGTCTTCGGCGCCATCCACGCCGGTGACCCCGACCCGAAGCTGCTGGCCTACCAGTACCTGCAGACCCTTCCGAAGCTCGCCGACGGCGATTCGAACAAGCTCTGGATCATCCCGAGCGAGTTGACCGAGGCGCTCAAGGGCATCGGGTCGGGATTCTTCGCCCCGCGCAACCCCGATGCTCCCGGCTGGACGCCGAAGCAGGCCCCCCGGGTATCCGAGATGGAGACGACACCCGATCTGGCCAGCACGGTCGATCTCGGTTCGGAGCCCGATCTCGGGTTCCCGACGGCGACGCAGGTCGGAGACGTCGGCCCCGTCGGCGGCCCTGATGCGTCCGGCCCCGTCGCGTCCGGCCCCGCGTCCGGTGGCCCGTCGGTCGCCGACGGCCCCGGGACTCCCCCGCCCGCCACCTCGTAGCATGACCGCGCCTCCTGCCGCCGGCTGGTTCGCCCCCGGGACACCTCGAGTGCTGGCGCACCGGGGTCTCGCCGGGCCCGCTCCCGAGAACACGATGCTCGCGTTCGCCACGGCGATCGCCGCCGGGGCGGAGTACGTCGAGGCCGACGTCCACGCGACACGGGACGGCGTTGCCGTGATCAGCCACGATCCTGACCTGAAGCGCGTCGCAGGCGTCGACCGGCGCCTCCTCGACCTCACCCTCGACGAGGTGCAGAGCATCCTCCTGGACGCCCAGCAGGGGGTTCCGACGCTCGAGGAGGCCCTGGACGCGTTTCCCGAGACGCGCTTCAACATCGACGTCAAGAGCGACGAGGCCGTCGTCCCGACGGTCCGCGCGATTCGAGCGGTGCGAGCCGAGAAGCGCGTCCTGGTCACCTCGTTCGACGAGGCGCGGCGGCGTCGGGCCGTCGAGGCGTTGCCCGGTGTGGCGACGTCGGCGTCCTCCCGCGGTGTCGTCGGCGCGGTCGCCGCTTCGCTGATCGTCGTCCCCGTCGTGCGGGACGCACTGCTCCGACGCGTCTTGAAGGGGGTCCAGGCCGTCCAGGTCCCCGAGCGACGTGGTCCCGTGCGGATCGTGACCGAGAGACGCGTCGCGCGGTTGGCGCGCATCGGCGTCGAGACGCACGTGTGGACGGTGAACGACCCCGACGACATGCGTCGTCTGCTCGGGCTCGGTGTTCACGCCCTCATCTCCGACCGCGCCGATCTCGCCCTCGCCGAAGTCGAGCGAGCCTCGCGCGGTTCCGCTCCGAATACTCGCTAACAACGGCTGTTTGACGCTTCTGAGAGCTGCTCAACGTCTGTGAAGGCTCTGTGAATGCTTCCAGCGTGAAACATCACGCCGGGCAGGCGCGTTAGAACGGGTGATTGCAACGCGAGAGGAGACCACACAATGGCAGATCGCAGTTTGCGCGGAATGAGACTCGGGAGCCAGAGCCTCCAGAGCGAAGAAGGGGTCGAGTTCTCGCCCCGGAAGAAGGCCGTCTACCAGACGGGCGACGGCGCGACGTTCGACATCGTCTTCGCCGCCGAGGCGGAGATCCCGGACATCTGGCAGTCGCCCAAGAGCGGCCAAGAAGGTCGTCTCCTGACGGCCGACGGCAAGCCCGTCGACATCGACGAGGGCGACGTCAAGACGCCACGGACGCACTGGGACATGTTGCTCGAACGCCGGTCCCGGCCTGAACTCGAAGAGTTGCTCCAGGAGCGGCTCGACTATCTCAGGGCCCGGAAGGGGCAGCACAAGATCGGGGCCTGATCTCGCCTCCCGATCCTCACGGATCGAAGGCCTCCGGCCCGCGAACGGCTCGGAGCCTCATCGGCTCCGGGCCGTTTCGTCCGCCCCGGCACAGCTTGCGTGTCGTCAGTGCAGACGAGGGTCGTGCAACACCGGCTCGGGTCTCGAGGCCAGGAGCAGTCGGCGACGCGACCGTCGACCCCCCAGCGCGACCCGTGTCCCGATCAGCATGATCAACCCGAACAGCCCGACGAAGAGCTCGATGGCCCGACTCGCGATCACGGCGGGTGTCGTCCCGGTACCGAGATCGACCGTCGCCGTCGTGAAGCCCGCCTCGAAATCGGGCGTCGACGCGATCGTCGTGCCGTGGGCGTCGATGACCCGGGTGGAGGCGACGGTCGAGACATTGACGAGGGGTCGCGCCGTCTCGATGGCCCGGAGACGCGCGATCGCCAACTGCTGGGCGTTCTCGTCGGTGCGGCCGAAGTCGGCGTTGTTCGTCTGGGCGATGATGACCTGGGCGCCCTCGTTCATCATGTTCGTGATGAGCTGGTCGTCGACGATGTCGAAGCAGATGGAGATACCGGCGAGGACGCCGTTCACGTCGAACACCTCGTCGCGGGTGCCGGGTGTGTAGTCGCGGGCGATCAGATCGATGAGGTCGGGGGCGAACGGACGCCAGAACGACCGATCGGGCACGTACTCGCCGAACGGGATCGGGTGCTTCTTGTCGTACTGATCGACGACGCCGCCGTTCTGCCACAGGATCGACGAGTTGTAGAGCTTGTCGCCGTCCTGCGTGATGACCCCCGAGACCAGCGGCGCCTTGTACGCGTCGGTGAGGGCGTCGAAGACGTATCGACCGTAGGGGTCGCGCGTGGGGTCACGGTCGCTGGCGCCCTCCGGCCAGACGATCATGTCGACCTTCTGATCCGTGGGCAGGCCCGCCATGGCCAACACCTGTGATGCCGTCAGGTCGCCGTATTCGCGCTTGTCGAAGTAGCCGGCCTTGCCGTTGCCCTGCACGGCGACGATGCTGGACGTGCCGTTCGAGAAGGTGGGCCAGGCGGGTAGGGCGAGCAACGCGACGGCGGCCGTCGCCCCCGCGAGGAACCGCGTGGAGCCGCGCACCGTCGTCTGCAGCGCGAGCTGGATGACGACGGCGACGAGCGTGACCATCAGGAAGGTCAGCCCCGAGATCCCCACGTAGGCGACGAGGGGTGCGAACGGGCTCTGCGATTGGCTGAGAGCGACGCGGCCCCACGCGAAGCCGCCGTAGGGCCAATTGCTCGCGACGAACTCGCGGAGGGTCCACAGGCCGCCCACCACGACCGGCAGCAGCAGAGAACGGCCCAGCGCGCTCGGCCACACCCGGGGCAGCCAGCGATAGGCGAGCGTGATCAGGACCGACCCGCCCGCGAAGAAGAGGGCCTCGAGCGTCGACAACGCAGCCCAGGGCACCGGCCCCAGGTAGAGCGACGTCCACTCGATGTGCACGAGATAGAACGACAGACCGGCCACGAGGCCGACGAGGAACGCACCCCCCGCGCGGCGTCCGCGCAGAGCGAGGAGCACGAATCCGATGCCCACGAAGGTGAGCGGCCAGACGTCGAGATCGGGGAACCCGCCATCCAGCACGGGCCCGGCACCGAGGGCGACGATCAGGGCGAGCCACAGGGGCAGACGGACATCGGCGACACGGGTGGGCACCCCGCGATTCTAGGTGCCCGGTGCTGGGAGGCGGCTCGCGCCTCCTCGTGTCCGGAGGCCCGAGCCGCCACTGCGACTCGGTGTCAGACGGCGGAGTAGGCGACGATGCCGCGGCGGACGGCGTCGAGGGCTTGCCGGGCCGTGGGACCGACCGGCAGATCGGCGACGACCGAGAGCTGATCGAGCAGGTCGATGGTCTGTTTGGTCCACCGGACGAAGTCCCCGGCCGCGAGATCCGCGTCGTCGAGCACCGAGTCGAGCGCGGCCCCCCGCGCCCAGCGGTGCATGGCGAGGGCGAGACCGGGAGCGGGCGGGTTGCTGCCGGGGAGGCGGTGCTCCTGTTCGACGTCGTCGAGCTCGGCCCAGAGCAGTTGGGTCTTGTCGAGTGCCTCGCGGAACGCCCCGCGGGGCAGGAACCGCTCGGACAGCGTGCCCTCGTCCCGACGTGGCTCGTAGACGAGCGTCGCGGCCATGGCGGCCATGGAGGGGACGTCGAGCATGTTCCAGAGGCCGAGTCGAAGGCTCTCGGCCACCAACAGGTCGCGTTCGCCGTAGATGCGTCGGAGCGTGCGCCCCGCCGGTGCCACGTCGACCTCATCGGTGTTCGACGGCCGTCCCGACGAACCGGTGGAGGCACGGGGTACGAGATAGCCCCGCTCCAGCAGGACGTCGGTCACCCGGTCGAAGACCTTGGCCACGGCGCCGGTGCGGCTGCGGATCTGCGCCGAGAGCTGGTCGGTCTGCTTCTTGAGCTTGTACCAGCGCTCGGACCAGCGGGCGTGCTGCTCGCGCTCGGGGCACGCATGGCAGGGGTGCTGTCGCATCCTCTTGCGGAGCTCGCCGATGCGGCGCTGGCGGCGGTCGTGTTCGGAGCGACTCTGGGCGTCCGCCCGCGCCGCGCCCTGCTTCTCGAGGTCACCGAGCTCGCGACGCAGCGTCGTGTACTCGCCGAAGTCGCCGAGGTGGCACTCCATCGACCGCGCGTAGCCGTCGAGTGACTCCTGTTGCGTGCGCACCTTGCGGGCGAGGTCGACGACGGCGCGGTCGGCCTGGAACTGCGCGAACGACGTCTCGAGTACCTCGCGCGTACGGGACCGCCCGAACTGCTCGATGAGGTTGACCGCCATGTTGTACGTGGGGCGGAAGCTGGAGTTCATCGGGTAGGTGCGCCGCGAGGCGAGCGAGGCGACCGCCTGGGGGTCGAGACCCTGCTGCCACTGGATGACGGAGTGGCCCTCGACGTCGATACCGCGGCGACCCGCGCGACCGGTGAGCTGCGTGTACTCCCCCGGCGTGATCGGCACCCGAGCCTCGCCGTTGAACTTCTCGAGCTTCTCGAGCACGACCGAGCGGGCCGGCATGTTGATGCCGAGGGCGAGCGTCTCGGTGGCGAAGACGACCTTGACCAGCTTCTTCTGGAAGAGCTCCTCGACCACCTCTTTGAAGGCGGGCAACAGGCCGGCGTGGTGGGCGGCGACACCGCGCTCGAGCCCGTCGAGCCACTTCCAGTAGCCGAGCACCGCCAGGTCTTCGTCGCGCAGCGTCCGGCAGCGGGCCTCGACGATCTCGCGGATCTCGCGGCGCTGCTCGGCCGTGGTCAGACGGATGCCGGATCGGAGCACCTGCGCGACCGCCTGGTCGCAGCCGACACGGCTGAAGACGAAGAAGATCGCCGGCAGCAGGTTCTGGTCGTCGAGCATCTCGACGATCTTCCAGCGCTCGATACGCCCCTGTCCCTGCTGGACGGGAGCCACCACGTGCCCGCGGGGGCCGCGTCGGGGGCCGGGGCCGCGTCGGCCTCCCGACCGGGACAACGACGTGGCCCGGAGGAGCTCGGGGTTGACCCGGTTCGTCGCCGCCTGACCGCTCGAGTCGAACAGGTCGAGGAACTTCCCGCCGACGAGGACGTGCTGGTCGAGGGGGACGGGGCGGTCCTCGGAGACGATGACGTCCGTCCCGCCGCGGACGGTCTGCAGCCAGTCGCCGAACTCCTCCGCATTGGACACGGTGGCGCTCAGGGAGATCAGCCGCACGTCGAGCGGGAGGTGGATGATCACTTCCTCCCACACGGCGCCACGGAACCGATCGGCGAGATAGTGCACCTCGTCGAGGACGACGTAGCGCAGATCGTCGAGCATGTCGGAGTCGGCGTAGAGCATGTTGCGGAGGACCTCGGTCGTCATCACGACGATGCGAGCACGGGAGTTGACGTTCGTGTCGCCGGTGAGCAGACCGACCTCGGACGCCCCGTACTCGGCGACGAGCTCTTGGAACTTCTGATTGCTCAAGGCCTTCATCGGCGCCGTGTAGAAGACCTTGTCCCGCGGGTGCTGCATGGCGAGATGGATCGCGAACTCGGCCACGAGTGTCTTGCCGGCACCCGTCGGTGCGGCGACCAGGACGCTGTTGCCGTCTTCGACGGAGGCGCAGGCCGCGATCTGGAAGGGGTCGAGCGCGAACGAGAGCCGAGAGCGGAACGACTGCAGCTGGGGTGTCTTGGTGCGGGTCTTCGATGCGGCGAAGCGCTCGGCCGGGCTCAGATCGCTTCTCGTCATCCGATCATCTTGCCGCGAGTTCGGCGTCGAGGGCCGCGACGCGCTTCATGGCTCGACGATCGTGCAGCCACGCGATGCCGGCGGCCAGGAAGTACAGCACGACCATCGGGATGGCGAGGAGGAACATCGAGAAGACATCGGCCGCGGGGGTCGCGATGGCCGTGAAGAGGGCGATCAGCAGGATCGCGATGCGCCAACTCTTGAGGATCGTCTTCGCGGTGATGACCCCGACGAAGTTGAGCAGCACGAGGAACACGGGCAGGACGAAGGCGATGCCCACGGCCAGGACGAGTTTCAACACGAAGTCGTAGTACTGCTTCGCCTCGATGATGCTGCTGTCTTCTTGAGAGACGAAGCTCGTCATGACCTCGACGATGTGCGGGAGGACGAAACACCCCGCCGCGCAGCCGAGGAGGAAGAGCGGGATCGCGGTACCGATGAAGCCGAGCGCGTACACCTTCTCGCGGCGCACCAGGGCCGGGACGATGAACGCCCATACCTGGAACAGCCACACGGGGCTCGAGATGATGATGCCCACCGTGATGGCGATCTGCAGCCGGAGATCGAAGCCGCTCGTGATGTTGGCGTAGTTCAGTTCGGCCGTGCGACTGCGAGCCTGCGCGATCTGGGTGACCGGCTCCCGGAGGAAGTCGAGGACGAACTCGGCCAGGATCCACCCGGCGACCGACGCGAGGACGATCGCCAGGGCGGAGATGAACAGACGTTTGCGCAGCTCGATCAGGTGCTGACCGAGCGACATGCGACCCTCGGTGTTCCGACGACCGGCGGAACGACCTCGTGTCGTCGTCGTGGCCACGCGTCAGGACTTCGGCGGGATGTCACCGCTCGTCGTGGAGCGGACCGTCGGGTCGTCGACGGGACGAGCGGTGGTGCCGGTGCCCCGGGCCTGCAGGTCGTCGTCGACCGTCGGCTTCCGGTCTTCGGCGATCTCGGTCTTGAAGATGCGCATGGACTGGGCGATGCTCTTGGCGAGCCCGGGGAGCTTCGGCGCTCCGAAGAGAAGCAGGATGATCGCCAAGATGATGATCAGGTGCCAGCCGGTGAGGTTCTGGAACATGGTTGTTACTCCTTGCGGGGCAGACGAATCATCAGTGTAACTCGCCGAGCGTCGCCGAACATGGGCGACGCCCGTCAGTCGCGATAACCGTCGAGCGCATGGGTCGCCCAGTCGGCGATGGCGGAGCGGGCCTGGTCGGGGGCGAGGACCTCGGGGTCGCCGGGCAGGCCGGAGACGAGCCGCGCGAGGGAGCCGACCTGATTGACGCGCAGCCGGAGGCGGGTCCGTCCGCCTTCGAGCGCCTGGATCTCGTCCGGTTCGTAGTCGGAGAGCAGAGGCGCGGCGGCGCCGTCGATCTCGAGGGTCACGAGGAGGTCGTCCGGGGAGCCCTCGAAGAGGGTGTCGGGCAGGGCGACGTCGGAGGCGCGGTACGTGATGGGCTCCGACGTCAGGGCCGGGGCGCCGATCCGATCGAGGCGGAACGTGCGGAGGGCCTCGCGAGCGTGGTCCCACGCGCGGAGGTACCAATCGGCGTCGGCGCTCTCGACACGCAGCGGGTCGACCCGACGACGCTCGACGCGTCCGCGCACGCCCGCGTAGTCGAACTCGAGCTGCACGCCGTTCTCGACCGCTCGGCGGACGAGGGCGACGAGCTCGCTCGTCTCCGACTGGTCGACGGCGACCTGGCTCGGTTCACCGGAGGCTCCCCTGGCCAGCTTGCTCATGAGGGTCGCGATCGCGGTGCGGTCGGCGTTCTCGGGGAGCGACGAGAGGTACTGCAGACCCGCGATCAGCGCAGCGGCCTCCCGAGCCGAGAACCGGGGCGAGTCGTCGATGGCCACCAGGTTCGTGAGCACGATCACGTCGTTCTGTTCGAAGTCGTCCCACGCGATGTCGAACAGGTCGCCGTGCTGGTACTGACTCGTCTCGCCCGGGACCCCCGACACGGCGATGAGTTCGACCGCGCGGCGGATCTCGCCGACGCTCACCCCGAAGTGATCGGCGGCCTGGGCGACGCTGACCCGCTCGTGGTCCATCAGATACGGCACGAGCGACAACAGGAACGCCAGCTTGTCGGTGGCGTGCAACGACGATCGAGGCTCAGCCACGGGTCACTCCGTCCGCGTGTCGAGTGGCGAGGGCTTGGAGCCGGGCCGTCACGAGGGATCGCAGCACGGGCGGGCCGACGACCACGACCTCGGGACCGAAGGACGACAGCTCATCGGCGAGGATGTGTTGATCGGTCCAGTGGATCTCGAGCGTCTCGTCGTCGACGCGTCGGGTGCCCCGCCGTTTCGAGAGCCGGGTCTCGGCGTCGGACATCGGCACGACCCGGACGAGCGCCACCTGGGTGTCCCAGAGGGCTTCGAGCTCAAGGAGGGCCGCGTCGGCCGTCGCGTCAGCGGGTCGCTCGTAGCGGGCGCTCGTGAGGGTGACCGCACCGACGATCCGCGAGAGCAGGAAGGTCTTCCGGGCACCGGACTCCGGCTCGATGGCAGGGACCATCCATCGGCCGTGGTGTTGCACCAGGGCGTAAGGCGCGACACGTCGTTCGCGGGCCCGCGCCTCCCCCGGTTTCAGGTAGTCGAAGCGGACGACGGCCGATCGGTCGAGCGCGGTGCGCAGCGGCTCGAACGCGGCGTCACGCGATCGGATGCGCGGCGCGTAGGCCAGTTCGGGGACGGCGGCCGTCCCGCCCAGGGAGCGCAGCTTCAGCAGGGCGCGACGCGACTCGCCCGAGAGGGTGCCCTCGCGCCAGACCATCGCGGCGAGGGTCACCAACGCGGTCTCTTCCGACGAGAAGGCGATGTCGGCGGGCAGCTCGTAGGCACCGCGCGGGATGCGATAGCGCAGTGTCTGGTTGTTGCCGCTGGCGCCCGGCGACTCGATCGTCTCGAGCGGCACGCCGAGCTCGCGGATGTCGTCCTTGTCGCGCTCGAACTGGCGCTCGAGGGCCGCGTTGTCGCCCGACTGCCGGAACTTCTGCCGATATCCCTGGACGGTCGACAGGACCTCGGTCTTGGTGAGCCCAGAATCCGTCGCGAGCAGGGCGAGGACCAGGCTGAAGAGTCGCTCTTCGACGGGGATTCGCGGGGAGCGGGCTGCGGACACGGAACGATCCTAGGCCACGGTCGAAGGCACGGCGGTGCCCCTCGGGCAGCCAGGGAACGGCGTGAGGGACGTCGTCGTGGGTGCAGGGATCAGAGCACACCCAGCACGTCGAAGACGTACACGTAGGTCTGCGCGATGCCCTTGGCCTGATCGGCCGGGATGACCACCATGACCTGCGAGCCGACCGTCTGACCGATCAGGGCCTTGGTGATCTCGGCGGGGATCTGGTCGTCGTCGAGGCGGACGGACGTGGCCGATCCGCCGTTGGTCCAGGTGGAGCTCGCCACGGTGGCCGGGGTCTCCCACGTGACCGCCGTGAACTGGATGACGGCCGTGTCCTTGGACGTGAGCGTGTGGCCGGTGCCCTGGCGGACGAGGTGCGTGACCTCGCTCGTGGGGGCTGCGGCGTCGGGCACGCTGATGCCTGGCGCACCGTTCGGAGCCGTGACCACGGCGGGGAGGCCGTTGGCGCCGGGCACGAGGTGACCGTCCGCCTTGGGCAGGTAGGCCTTGCGGATGTCGACCACGGCGACGTACGACGCGTCCGGCTCGTCGTTCTTCGTGGTGGGGGCCGAGCCCTGCGCCGACGCGTTGAGTTCGCTGGCCTTCATCGTCACGACGACGCGCGAGCCGACCGTCGAGCACTTGAGGCCGTCGGCCAGCGGGCCGAGCGTCGAGCCACCGACGGTGATCGGGTTCGGGGTCGTGCCGTCGTAGCCGCTGTTCTCGAGCTCTTGACCCGTGGTGCCGTCGAAGAGGGTGAAGTCGATGCTCACCGGTGTGCCGTCGACGACCTTCTCGCCGTCACCCGCGGTGATGGTCGCCACCTCGGTCTTGGTCGTGGCGATCGGCGTCGGGACGGTCACGTCGGGCTTCTTGCCGAACGCGCCCGAGACGGAGACCACACTCGCCGCGTCTCCGGTCGACGGGCACCCTGCCGCACCGGGGCCCGCCTCGGTGGCGCACGCCGTGAGCGATGCGAGGAGACCGACCGTGACGACGAGGGCGGAGATCTTGCGCACGAATCCTCAATTCTTTGCAGCGGACCCGGCCCGGTGTCGGCCCGGTGGCGGGAGGCCACCGCAGTCGCGACACGGCGAGGCGCGGGAGGCGGTCGGTGCGACCGCGCAGATGCTCGAACAGCCTAGCGGCAGGTCGACCGGGGTGATGTCAGGCGGGAGGAGGGTCGGCGGCTCAGGCCGAGGGCTCGTCGTCGCGGCTCGCGATCGCCTTGTCGGCTGCCGAGCGGGCCTGACGTGCGGTCTTGCGCAGCTTCTTGTCGCTGGCCGACCGGTCGCCCAGCGCGCCGGGGGTCCAGAGCTCGACGTCGGCGTCGCTGAAGTCGCTCTTCGACGGGCGGCGCTTGAGCTGGGGTAGCACGGCGCCGGGAGCCAGGCGACGGGCCGTCACGAGGAACCCGGTGTGCCCGATCATGCGGTGGTCGGGTCGGACGGCCAGGCCCTCGACGTGCCAGCCGCGGACCAGCGTCTCGGAGGCGTCGGGCTCGGTGAACCGGCCGGAGGCGCGGAACGCCTCCGCGACCCGCGACAGCTGCGTCACGGTGGCGACGTAGCAGATGACCAGCCCACCGGGCTTCAGGGCGGCCGCGGTCTCGTCGACGCACTCCCACGGCGCGAGCATGTCGAGGACGACGCGGTCGACGGTGCCGTCGGGCATGACGTCCGGCAGCTCGTCCACGAGGTCGCCGACCGTCACCGTCCAATTGGCCTGCTCGGCGCCGAAGAAGCTGACGACGTTGCCCACGGCCACGTCGGCGAACTCCTGGCGGCGTTCGAACGAGGCGAGGCGCCCCTCCGGCCCGATGGCCCGGAGCAGCCAGAGCGACAGGGCGCCCGACCCGACGCCGGCCTCGACGACCGTCGCCCCCGGGAAGATGTCGGCGAAGGCCACGATCTGGGCCGCGTCCTTCGGATAGACGATGGCGGCGCCCCGGGGCATCGACATGACGAAGTCGTTCAACAGCGGACGGAGCGCGAGGTACTCGTCGCCGGTGGTGCTCGCGATGACCGAGCCGTCGGGCAGATCGACGACCTCGTCGTGGTTGATCATGCCGCGATGGGTGTGGAAGACCTCCCCCGCCGTGAGCACGATGGTGTTCATCTTGCCCTTGGGGCCGGTGAGCTGCACCTTGTCGCCGTAGAGGAAGGGGCCGGACTGGCGGCGGGTCGCGGTCATGGTGGCTGCTTTCAGTGGAGGTCGGCGTCGGGACGGGTGCGCGCGGCGCGACCGGCCTCGTGGAGCCGACGCAGATCGTCGAGGGTCGTGCCGGCGAGCGTCCGTTGGCGGGTGTAGCCGCCGTCGTCGACGAGCGGGGCCGCGTGCTCGACGCCGAGGGCCACGGCGCCGGCCGCGAGGGCCGAGGCGAGCCCGGGCGGGCTGTCCTCGATGGCGACGCAGTCGGCGATGTCGACGCCGAGCAGGGCCGCGCCCGTGAGGTAGGCCTCGGGGTGGGGCTTGCTGTGCTCGACCTCGTCGCCGGCGACGACGACGTCGAACGCGTCGAAGTCGATCGCCTCGACCATGAAGTCGGCCATCCGCCGGATCGACATGGTGACGAGCGCCGTCGGGACACCGGCGGCCTTGATCTCGGCCAGCAGCTCACGAGCGCCGGGACGCCACGGCACGTCGTCCGCGACGCGCTCGAGGACGGCGGTCGTCAGGGTGTCGATGATCTCGTCCGCGCTCAGGGCGACGCCGTGGTGCTGCAGCACCCGGGCCGAGTGCCAGAGGCCGGAACCGATCAGCGCGTCGCCGTCGGCACGGGTCCACGTGCCTCCGTGCGCTTCGACGAGTTCGACCTGGCAGTCGTACCAATAGGGCTCGGTGTCCACGAGGGTGCCGTCCATGTCCCAGAGAACGGCGGCGGGAAGCAATCCAGTCACGACGGACGAGTCTAGCCGGGCCGTCGGCGCCGCCCGCTCGACCGTGCCGCCTCGGCGCCGCCCGCACGGTCTATCGTTGTTGGTCAGACGACGGGCCGCCTGCCCGTCGCGGTGAGGACGCAGGTGACGACAACGTCGAGATTCGCAACGGGACGACTCCTGGTCGTCGCCTTCGAAGGCTGGAACGACGCGGGCGAGGCAGCCAGCGGGGTCGCCAAGGTCGTGGTCGAGTCGTTGGGCCTCGAACCCGTGGCCGAACTCGACGGCGAGAGCTACATCGACTACCAGTTCAACCGCCCGCAGGTCGGCCACGACGACGAGGGCAACCGCACGCTGGTCTGGCCCCGCATCCAGTTGCACGGGCCCGTCGGGTCCGCGACGCCGCCCGTCGACCCGACCCGTGCCTCCGAGGTGTTCGTCCTGCTCGGCGCCGAGCCCTCGCGCAGTTGGCGTAACTTCTCGGCCGAGATCGTCGACCTCATCGACGTCTACGCCATCACGGGTGTCGTCTTCTTGGGCGCCATGCTGGCGGACGTCCCGCACACGAGGCCGATCTCGGTCTTCGTCGGCAGCGACAACGCGTCCGTGCGCGACGATCTCGCGGTCGAGCGCAGCACGTACGAGGGGCCGGTCGGCATCCTGTCCGTGCTCGGTGACGCCGTCGAGCAGGCCGGTATCCCGACCCTGTCGATCTGGGCGTCGGTGCCGCACTACGTGCACAACGCGCCGTCGCCGAAAGCCACCCTCGCTCTGATCGACAAGCTCGTCGAGCTGAGTGGCGTCGAGGTGCCCCGCGGCGAGCTCGAGTCGGAGTCCACCGCGTGGGAGTCCGGCATCGATGCCCTGGCGGCCGAGGACGACGACATGGCGGGCTACATCGAACAGCTCGAGCAGGCGCGCGACACGGTCGACTCCCCCGAGGCCTCCGGGGAGGCGATCGCACAGGAGTTCGAGCGCTATCTGCGCCGCCGCGACGGCAAGGGCGACGGCAGGCCGGACGACCCGAGATTCCCGCCGCTCTGAGCGTCCACCCGACCCGCGCCTCCCGAGGTGGCCGTCACGGCGTCCGTCGCCCGGGGACGACCACTCCGTTCTCGTAGGCGAACACGACGGCTGCCGTGCGGTCGCGCAGTTCGAGCTTGCCCAGCACGTTCGAGACGTGCGTCTTGATGGTGGCCTCGCCGAGATACAGCTCGCGCGCGATCTCGGCGTTCGACGACCCGGTCGCCAGCAGGTCGAGCACCTCGCGCTCGCGCTCGGTGAGGGCGAGGAGGCGCGGGTCGGCCCGCCGAGTCGGCCGCCCGTCCGACAGGGCGTGTTCGACGACGGCGCGGGTCAGCTGCGGTGACAGCAAAGCGTCCCCGCGGCGTACGACGCCGATCGCGTCGATCAGCTCCTCGGGAGACGCTGTCTTGAGCAGGAACCCGCCCGCGCCGGCCCGCAGCGCGCGGAACAGGTAGTCGCGTCGACCGAACGTGGTGAGGACGAGCACGGTGATATCGAGACCGGGCAGGGCGAGCACCCGCTCGGTCGCCTCGATGCCGTCCATGCCGGGCATCTCGATGTCCATCACGATGACGTCGGGGTGCAGCTGCGCGGCGAGGGCGATCGCCTCGAGGCCGTCGCGGGCCTCGCCGACGACGTCGATGTCGTCCGTCGTGTCGAGGATGATGCGGAACCCGGTACGGACGAGGTCCTGGTCGTCGACGAGCAGGACTCGGGTTGAGCGTGTCATGGGGTCTCTCGCATCTCGTGTTCCGGGGTCGGCCAGACCGTGTCGCAGGGTGGAGCCGGCAGCTGGGCGCGGACGCGGTAGCCGCCGCGACGCCGGGGCCCGACGACGAGCTCGCCGGCGTGCAGGTCGACCCGCTCGCGCATGCCGCGCTGGCCGAGGCCGGGTCGTGTGTCGTGCGGCGCGTTTCTCGCCGTGGCGGTCGCGGACCCGGCCGTCGCCTCCGCGCCCGGGCCTCCCTCGGAAGGCCGGGCCGTGAGCGGGGCGCGGCCGTCGTCCAGCACCTCGAGCTCGAGGGACCGCTCCCGATAGCGCAGATGGACGTCGGCGACCGACGCCCGCCCGTGCTTCAGCGTGTTGGTCAGCGCCTCCTGGGTGATCCGGTAGACGGTGACCCCGATGCTCTCGGGGATGTCCCGGACGGTGCCGTGCACCTGGAAACGCACGCTCAGGCCGAGGGCCTCCGTCGTGGCGATCAGCTCGGGCAGGTCGGCGAGGCCGGTGACCGACGCGGGGGCCGTCTCGTCGCGGGACCGCAGCACGCTGAGCAGGCGGTCGAGCTCGTCGATCGCGGTGCGCGCGGTGCCCTCGACGGCGGCGAGGGCACCGCGCGCGATCTCGGGACGGTCGAGTGTGCGGCGGGCCGCGCCGGCCTGGATGCCGATGACGGCGACATGGTGGGCGACCACGTCGTGGAGCTCCCGGGCGATCCGGGTGCGCTCTTCGCTGATGGCCTGGTCGGCGATGAGCTCCTGCGCGGCCCTGAGTTCGACCCCGACCCGTTCGAGCGCGTGCAGCCGGGAGGCCGAGACCCGCGCGGCACGTCCGAACGCGACGGCACTGACGAGGAACATCCCGTTGAAGAGCAGCGAGTAGGCGATGGCCGCGACGTTCTCCGGGTTGACCGACGAGGGGTCGACACGGTCGAGGCCGTCCGTCACCTCGAGTACCACCCAGACGAGGAGGCACGCCACGAGGACACCGGTGACGGCCGAGCTGGCGATCAGTGCGGTCCGTCTCGAGCGGGCCCACGCATTGGCGGTGAAGATGACCAGGAACTCGACGAGGGCGGGGGTCAACGTGTCCGGGTAGCCGCGGAACTGCGCTGCGAGGAAGGCGGCGCTGACGACCAGCAGCACGGTGAGAGGAGCCCGGCGCCGGACGGCGACGGGAACGCACAGCACGATCAGCCACAGGATGCTCTCGAGCGGGCCGGGCCGTGGTGCGCTGGCGTCGGCCATGACGATCGCGCTGAGGGCGAGCGTCGCGACGCCGAGCCCGACGAGAGCGGCGGCGATCCAGAGATCGTGCCGTGTCTGACGTCGGGTGGGGGCGCTGCGATCCCGAGCGGGAGGTTCGGCGTCGGCCGCAAGGGGGCCTCTCGATGCGCGCACGAACCCACTGTAGGGCAAGCGCGTGGCGTTATTGAGGATGTATCGCTTAGTGTCGATGTTCGCCTGGCCGAGGCGCACCCGGCTCGGGTCAGCGGGCGATCAACTCGATGCCGAGCAGAGCCTGCACCGCGTCGACCGCGAGTGGGCCCGCGGGCCGGCCTCCCTCGACGAGGGCGTCCACGAGCCCGATGGCCGCGGGTGTGTCGAGATCGTCGCTGAGAGCGAGGCGCAATTCGGCGACGAAGCCGGCGTCCGCTCCGGCGGTGGCGGCCGAGACCGACGAGGCCCACGTCGACCACGTGGCGAGCCGCCCCTCCGCCCCGCGGAGATCGTCGTCGAACCATTCCCAGTCGGATCGGTAGTGGTGGGCCGCGATCGCGAGGCGGATCGCGCGGGGGTCGCGCCCCTCCGCCACCAGCTCGCTGACCTTGACCAGGTTGCCCAGCGACTTGCTCATCTTCTCGCCCTGGTAGGCCACCATGCCGGTGTGCGCGTACTGCTCGGCGTAGGGCTGGCCGGTCAGGGCCGTCCCGTGACCCGCGCTCATCTCGTGGTGGGGGAAGATCAGGTCCGAACCGCCGCCGTTCACCGTGATGGGTGTCGCGAGATGCTGGTGGGCGATCACGGTGCACTCGATGTGCCAGCCCGGTCGGCCGGGACCGAGTGTCGTCGGCCAGGACGGTTCGCCGGCGCGCGCGGAGCGCCAGAGCAAGGGATCGAGGGGGGCGCGTTTGCCGGGTCGATCGGGGTCTCCCCCGCGCTCGGCGAAGAAGCGCCGCATCGTGGGTGCGTCGTACCGGCTCGTCGAACCGAGGTGCCACGTCGTGCTGGACGCGGCTGCGGTGACGTCGAAGTACAGGTCGTCACCGGCGGCGGAGTTGGGCGTGTCGACCGGATAGGCGAAGCCCGATTCCACCAGACGTGCCACGGCGTCGGCGACATCGGTCACGACGTCGGTCACGGCCACGTAGTCGGTCGGCGGGATCACGGCGAGGTGCTGCATGTCGCTGCGGAACAGATCCGTCTGCGAGGCGGCGAGTTCCCGCCAGTCGACACCCGTCGCGGTCGCCCGCTCGAGCAACGGGTCGTCGACGTCCGTCGTGTTCTGGGCGTACGAGACGTCGAGGCCGGCGTCGAGCCAGAGGCGCACGAGCGTGTCGAATGCCAGATAGGTCGAGGCGTGGCCGAGGTGGGTGGCGTCGTACGGCGTGATGCCGCAGACGTAGAGACCCGCCCGGCCGTCGACCGGGATGGTGACCCGCGGACGACCCGACGCGGTGTCGAAGAGCGTCGGCAGGGGCCCCGTGCCCGGCAGGTCGGGGACGGCGGGTCGCGACCAGCTCCTCACGCCGCCACCACGCCCGTCGCGAGCAGCACGATCAGGACGACCCCGAGCACGATGCGGTAGGCGACGAACGGGATGAAGCTCCGCCGGCTGATGTAGTTCATGAAGAACGCGATGACGACGAAGCCGACGACGAACGCCACGAGCGTCGCGGCGAGGGTCTCGCCGAGGGAGTACGGCCCGCTGTTGTCGAAACTCTGCACGAGTTCGTACAAGCCGCTACCGAAGACGGCGGGCACGGCGAGCAAGAAGGAGAAGCGGGCGGCCGCGGGGCGGGTGTAGCCCAGGGCGAGGGCCGTGGTCGTCGTCGCTCCCGAGCGCGAGACGCCGGGGAACAGGGCGAGGACCTGGGCGATGCCGACCCAGATGCCGTGGGAGAAGCGCATCTGCTCGAAGCGCTCCTGCTTGCGCCCGAACCGGTCCGCGACACCGAGCAGGATGCCGAAGACGATGAGGACGATCGCGACGATCCAGAGGCTGCGGAAGACGCTGCGGATGTAGTCCTGGGCGAGGTAGCCGACGATGACGATCGGCAGGGTGCCGATGATGACGAGCCAGCCCATCCGCACATCGGGGTCCGTGCGCGGGATGCGTCCGGTGACGCCCTGGAACCAGCGCACGACGATGCGCTTGATGTCACCCCAGAAGTAGATGACCACGGCCAGCTCGGTGCCGAGTTGGGTGATCGCGGTGAACGTGGCGCCCGGGTCGAACTCGACGGCGCTGTTCGGGTCGGAGAAGAACAGTCCGACCAGTCGCAGGTGTGCGCTCGACGAGATGGGGAGGAACTCCGTGAGGCCTTGGACGAGGCCGAGCAGGAGTGCCTGGAGGAGATGCTCCACGCGGTGGGCCCTTCTTGGTGCGGTGCCGGGTCCGGCCGAGGCCGGCTGACACGGGTCAGTACGTCGCCAGCAGGTCCCTCAGGACGCGACTGCCAAAGGATAGTGCGTCGAGCGGCACCCGCTCGTCGACGCCGTGGAACATCGCGGGGAAGTCCATGTCTTCTCGAAGGCGCAGTGGAGCGAATCCATAGCCCTTGATTCCGAGCAGGCTCAGCGCCTTGTTGTCCGTGCCTCCCGACAACAGGTACGGGAGCACCGGTGCGCCGGGGTCGTGACGATCGAGGGTGCTCGTGATGGCGTCGACGAGGTCCCCGGAGAACGGCGTCTCGAGCCCGATGTCGCGATGCATCGTGACGATCTCCACGTCGGCCCCGATCAGGCTCTGGACCTCGGCCAGGACCGCGTCCTCCTGACCGGGCATGCAGCGGATGTCGACCAGCGCCTCCGCGGTGTCGGGGACGACGTTGTGCTTGTACCCGGCCGTCAGCATGGTCGGGTTCGTCGTCGTGCGGAGCGACCCGCGGATGAAGCCGCGCGCCGTGCCCGTGGCGAGCACGAGCTCGTCGGGTGAGACCTGGTCGACGTCCACGTCGAGGATGCGCGCCACCTGACCCAGCAGGGAGCGCGTGGTGTCGGTGAGGGTGATGGGCCATTCGCGACGCCCGAGCACGGCGACGGCCTCGGCGAGCCGGGTGACGGCGTTCTTCTCGATCATCTGGGAGCCGTGTCCGGCCGTCCCGCGGGCGATCAGCTTGACCCAGACGAGGGCCTTCTCGCCCGTTTGCAGGAGGTACGAGCGGCGTCCGTCGATGAACGTCGAATAGCCGCCCACCTCGCTGATGGCCTCGGTCGCACCCTCGAAGAGCTCGGGGTGCTCGCGCACGAGGAAGTGCGAGCCGAGCACACCCCCGGCCTCCTCGTCGGCGAAGAAGCCGATGACGAGGTCGCGCGCCGGCCGCTCCCCGGACCGGATGATGTCGCCCACCGAGCTCAGCATCATCGCGTCCATGTTCTTCATGTCGACCGCGCCGCGGCCCCACAGCAGGCCGTCCTTGACGACGCCCTCGAACGGATCGACCGACCAGTTGGTCGGGTCGGCCGGGACGACGTCGAGGTGACCGTGCACGACCAGCCCCGGCTTGGCCCGATCGGCTCCCTCGACACGCGCGACCACGCTGACCCGGCCGGGCTCCGACTCGAACGACTGCGGCTCGAGTCCGAGGTCGCGCAGCTTCTCGGCGACGTAGTCGGCCGCGTCGGCCTCGGGATTGGCCTTCCCGCCGCCGTAGTTCGAGGTGTCGAAACGGATCAGGTCGCGGGCGATGGACGCGGTCTCGTCGAGGTCGCCGGTCGGGTCTGCGGACTGCTCGGGGCTCGTCGTCATGCACGC
Organism: Frigoribacterium sp. 2-23; assembly: GCF_049601585.1. Taxonomy (GTDB): domain Bacteria; phylum Actinomycetota; class Actinomycetes; order Actinomycetales; family Microbacteriaceae; genus Frigoribacterium. Next base: position 1,503,411 of record NZ_CP187126.1, read on the forward strand.
AACGGTACCGTCCTGGCCGTGTGTCGAGAGGGGTCTAAAACCGTGCTAATGTTTCGTGTCGGCTTCGGCAGGCACCACTCGTCCGGGTGGCGGAAATGGCAGACGCGCTAGCTTGAGGTGCTAGTGCCCGTATAGGGCGTGGGGGTTCAAGTCCCCCCTCGGACACTCTGGTTGAGACAGACGAAAGGCCCCGCTTCGGCGGGGCTTTTTTCGTGGGCCGGTCGTAGTGTCGGGGCATGGAATACACACGTCTCGGTCAGTCCGGTCTGCAGGTCTCCACCGTCACCCTCGGGTGCATGAGCTTCGGCGTACCGGACCGCGGTGCCCATCCCTGGAGCATGACGGAGGACGACAGTCGGCCCTTCATCCGGCGGGCCCTCGAAGCGGGCGTGACGACGTTCGACACGGCGGACGTGTACTCCGACGGCACGAGCGAGGAGATCGTGGGGCGTGCACTCGGCGACTTCGCCACGCGAGACGAGGTCGTCATCGCGACCAAGGTCAACGGGCGCATGCGACCCGGGCCGAACGGCGCCGGGCTGTCCCGCGGGCACATCATGTCGGCCATCGACGACAGTCTGCGCCGCCTCGGCACGGACTACGTCGACCTCTATCAGATCCATCGGTGGGACGCGGAGACCCCGATCGAGGAGACGATGGAGGCGTTGCACGATGTGGTCAAGGCGGGCAAGGCCCGCTACATCGGCGCCTCCTCGATGTGGACCTGGCAGTTCGCGCTCGCGCAGCACGCGGCCGACCTCGGCGGTTGGACACGCTTCGTCTCGATGCAGGACCAGTACAGCCTGATCCAGCGCGAAGAGGAACGCGAGATGCATCCCTTCTGCCTCGACCAGGGTGTCGGGGTGATCCCGTGGTCTCCCCTGGCGCGCGGCAAGCTGACTCGCGATTGGGACGCCACGACCGACCGGGCCGAGTCGGACCAGTTCGGCCAGACGCTCTATCGCCAACGCGAGGACGGCGACCGGACCGTGGTCGAGGCCGTGAGGGGCGTCGCGGAGGCGCGGGGCGTCTCCCGCGCACAGGTCGCGCTCGCCTGGGTCCGGCAGCAGGAGGCCGTCTCGTCACCGATCGTGGGCGCCACGAAGATGTCCCACCTCGAGGATGCGATCGCCTCGGTCGACCTCTGGCTGACCGACGACGAGCTGGACGCACTCGAGCGGCCCTATGTCACCCGGGAACCCGAAGGTTTCTGACCTACCCGGACCGAGCCCACGCGAATAGGGTGAGGCCCAGAGGACGGCGACGACGCCGGCCGACCGCGACCATGACCATGGGAGTCGAGATGACCACCGAGCACGACGAGAAGCACGAGCACCACGAGCACGACGAGAAGCACGTCGAGCACACGTCCAGCGAGGCCGACGGATCGTACGTCGACGCGGACATCCCCGGCGACGCCCGCGTCGAGGGGGGACCGCACGATGGCGAGGCCGACGGCGAGTTCACCGACAGCGACATCCCCGGCGACCGCTAGGGTCGAGCCACCAGCCGGAACGCCCCGCCCTCTCCGATCGCGGGGCGTTCCGCTGTGCACGACTCCGGCCGACGAAACAACGGCCGTGGCCCACACACGAACGACGACCGTCGTCCGCTCGCCATCACCGCACGGGCGGCGAGTACGGTCGACCTAGGGAGGAATTATTTCATGACAACTCGTATCGTCATTCTGGGTGGCGGATCGGCAGGCCTGACCGCCGCCTTCGAACTCCAGAAGAAGCAGCCGCCGCAGAGCGCCAGCATCACCCTGATCGACCAGTCGCCGTACTTCACGTACCAGCCCTTCTTGCCCGAGGTGGCCGGTGGCCACATCGCGCCGCGAGACGTCACGGTGCCGCTGCGCAAGGCGCTGCGCAAGGCGAAGGTCATCGAGGCCGCCGTGACCGGGCTCGACTCCGACGCGAAGAAGGTCTCGGTGGAGGCGGCCGACGGCGAGACGTTCGACGTCGCCTACGACCAGCTGATCGTCGCCCTCGGCGCCGTCACGCGGACCTTCCCGACGCCGGGCCTCGCCGAGAACGGCGTCGGATTCAAGAGCGTCGAGGAGGCGCAGTACGTTCGTGATCGCATCCTCGGCAACATCGCCGAGGCCGCGAGCGTGAAGGACAGCGCCGAGCGCCGCAAGCTGCTCACCACCGTGTTCGTCGGTGGCGGCTACACGGGTGTCGAGGCCCTGGCCGAGCTCGACGACGCTGCCAAGGCGGCCGTCGACACGTTCCCGAACCTGTCTCGCGACGAGCTCCGGTTCGTCCTCGTCGAGGCCCTCGACCGCGTCGCCCCCGAGGTCGGACCGGAGCTGTCCAAGTGGACGCTCGGTCAGCTGCGCTCGCGCGGCATCGACATCCGTCTCAAGACGACGATGCCGTCCTGCATCGACGGCGACGTCGTCCTCAGCGACGGCGAGACCATCCCCGCCGGCACGATCGTCTGGACGGCGGGCGTCAAGCCGAACCCCGTCTTCTCCGACATGGGTCTCCCGCTGGGGCCCAAGGGCCACATCAACGTGAGCGCCACGCTCCAGGTCGAGACCGAGGACGGCGTCAAGCTCGACGGCGTCTGGGCTCTCGGCGACGGTGCCCAGGTGCCGAACCTCCTCGCCGACAAGCAGCCGGCCTACTATCCGCCGAACGCGCAGAACGCGGTGCGTCAGGCGGCGACGGTGGCGGAGAACGTCATCGCGACACTCGCCGGTCGTCCCATCGCCGAGTACCGACACGAGTCGCTCGGCACGGTCGCGAGCTTCGGCATCGGCAAGGGCGCGGCGAACATGTTCGGCCTGCAGCTCAAGAACCTCCCGGCCTGGCTCGCGCACCGCGGCTACCACCTGTATGCGATGCCGACGCTGAACCGCAAGTGGCGCATCCTCGCCGGGTGGATCACGAACTTCGTGGGCGGCCGCGACACGACGCCTCTCGTCGGTCTCGGCGACCCGCGCGCCGGGTTCCTGAAGGTCACGCCCAAGGTCGCCCCCAAGAAGTGATCCGCGGCCCGCTCGGGTAGCCGAGCGCAGACACGAAGGAGGCGCGTCCCGAGAACCGGGGCGCGCCTCCTTCGTGCAGAGGGTGCCGCGATCGGGCCCGGACCGGATCAGGCCTCCTGACCCGCGACCCTCTCGGACACCGCGGGGGCGAGCGCCTTGGGCAGCCAGAGCCCGGCGGCGGCCGCGACGGCGAGCAGTGCGCCGGCGGAGCCGAACGCGGCCGCGTACGACACCCGGTCGACGAGGAATCCGGCGACGAGCGGTGCCGCGATCGCGCCCACGTCGGAGCACATGGAGAACACCGCGACGGGCCGCCCGCTGCGTGCCCCGGCGGCGTCGCCGACCAGGGCGGGCGGCGCCGTGCCCATGAAGGCCGTCGCGACGCCGTAGAGGCAGAGGAGTACGCCGAGGGTCCAGACGTCCTGCGTGAAGGCGACGGCGGCGAGGGTCACGCCGGCGACGGCGAACGACGCGATGACGGCGGGCCGTCGGCCCACGACGTCCACGAAACGGCTCGCGGGCGCGAGGGCCAGGGTCTGCGTGACGGCCGCGGCCGCGAAGAGCACGCCCGTCCACGACGACGGCCCGCGGAGCACCTCGACGACGAGGACGGGGACGAGGGCGCTCCGGACGCCGAACGACGACCACCCCTGGGCGAAGTTGGCGAGGCAGGCGACGCGGAAGCGTGCGTCGCGCAACACGTCGCGGAACGGCACGGGCGTCTCGGTCGAGGCGCCGTCGACGCCGCCGCGGTTCGGTGCCGACAAGAGGAAGACGCCGACCAGGCCCGCGACGGCGAGGGTGGCGGCGTAGAAGAAGAACGGCGCCGTGAGCGAGACGGTGGCGAGCAGACCGCCGAGGGCCGGCCCGGCCATGCCGCCGATCAGGAATCCGCCCTGATAGAAGCCGATCGCCCGGGCGCGGACACCCGGTGCCGTCGCGCCGAGCAGCAGCGTCATCGCCGAGATCGTGAACATCGCCGACCCGATCCCGCCCACTCCGCGCAGGATGAGCAGCTGCGGGTAGTCGGCGGCCAGTCCGGCCAGGGCGCTCGACGCGGCGACGACGAAAACGCCGGTGGACAGGACGACCCGCTCCCCCGCGAGATCGATCAACCGCCCGACGAACGGGCTCGCGACGAGACGCATGAGGGCGAACGCCGACAGGACGGCACCGACGAGGGTGTGGTCGACGCCGAAGCTCCGGGCGTAGACGGGGAGCACCGGGACGACGACGCCGAACCCGACCATGACGAAGAAAGCGATCACCCCGAGCACGATGACGTCCCGACCGAGTCGCGGTCGTGGTTCTCGCGCACGGTCTCGTCTCAGCACCGACCCAGCGTAGGGCCTCGGGGCGCCCACGCCCCGGTCGGCAATGTGACGTCGTGTGTCGCGACCGCTGCGGGGACGACGCAGGACGCGAACAATGGCGCTCATGACTCGACGCATCCGGTTCAACGCCTTCGACATGAACTGCGTGGGGCACCAGTCCCCCGGGCTCTGGCGCCACCCCGACGACCGATCGGCCGACTACACGAAGCTCAGCTACTGGACGGGCCTCGCCCGGCTGCTCGAAAAGGGCGTCTTCGACGGCATCTTCATCGCCGACGTGCTCGGATCGTACGACGTGTACGGCGGCTCGAACGAGGCGACCTTGCGCAACGGCACCCAGACCCCGGTCGGCGACCCGATCCTCCTGGTGTCGGCCATGGCGGCGGCCACCGAGCACCTCGGGTTCGGCATCACGGCGGGCACGGCCTACGAGCACCCGTATCCGTTCGCGCGGCGCATGTCGACGCTCGATCACCTCACGGACGGGCGCGTCGGCTGGAACGTCGTGACCGGCTACCTGCCGAGCGCCGCTCGCAACCTCGGCGCGGACGACCAGCTCGACCACGACACGCGCTACGACCAGGCCGACGAGTACCTCGAGGTGCTCTACAAGCTGTGGGAGGGCTCGTGGGAGGACGACGCCGTCGTGCGCGACCGTGGGACGGGCGTCTTCACCGATCCGAGCAAAGTGCACGAGATCGGCCACGAGGGCACCTACTACAAGGTGCCCGGCATCCACATCGCGGAGCCGAGCCCGCAGCGCACGCCGGTCATCTATCAGGCGGGGGCCTCCCCGCGGGGGATCGCCTTCGCCGCCGGTCACGCGGAGTCCATCTTCGTGGCCGCGCCGACCAAGGCCGTCCTGCGCGAGACGGTGGCGAAGATCCGGGACGCCCTGGAGGCGGCCGGTCGCGACCGCTACTCGGCCCGCATCTACACGCTGTTGACGATCATCACGGATGCGACCCCCGAGAAGGCGCGCGCCAAGCACGAGGAGTACCAGCGCTACGCCAGTCACGAGGGCGCGCTCGTGCTGATGTCCGGGTGGATGGGTGTCGACCTGTCGACCTACTCCCTGGACGATCCGGTCGGAGACGTGCAGAGCAACGCCATCCAGTCGGCGGTCGCGAACCTGCAGGCCGCCTCGGACGAGACGGGCCGCCCGTGGACCATCCGCGACATCGCCGAGGCCGCGGGCATCGGCGGCCTCGGCCCCCGCATCGTCGGCTCGGGCGAGGAGATCGCGGACCAGTTGCAGGAGTGGGTGGAGGAGACCGACGTCGACGGCTTTAACCTCGCCTACGCCATCACGCCGGGAACCTTCGAGGACATCGTCGAACACGTCATTCCGATCCTGCAGGAGCGTGGGGTGTACCCGACGGAGTACGAGCCCGGAACGCTCCGGCAGAAACTGTTCGGCCAGGGCGACCGTCTGCCCGACGAGCACCACGGTTCGCGGTTCAAGATCGGGAACGCGTCGAAGGCCCTTTAGCACAGGCATCCTCGAAAATTGTGAGGATCGTTACAGGAACTCCTGTGACGGTCCTCACTGTTCGTGGTTTGACCAGGCTTTTCGTGACACGGGCCAAACCTGGCAAAAGGCACGGACCAGGGTGTCGTCCCGGTCTCACGACGACATCGGTTCATCGACCTCTCGTTATGGTGGACGCTGCTCGACCCCCGACGGGTCGGCGACGGACAGCTGACGATGACGGTGTGACGAGGAGTGGGTCGATTTGGCGTGGGATTTCGTGGTCGATCGATGGGACCAGATCTGGTTCGCCTCCTGGCAGCACTTCTCGCTCGTCGTCCAATGCCTCGTCCTGGCGGTGATCGTCGCCGTCGTCATCGCGGCCCTCGTCTATCGCAGTGAGCGTCTCTCGGCGCTCGCCAACGGCGTCTCGGCCATCGGTCTCACGCTGCCGTCGTTCGCCGTGATCGGCCTGCTCATCGCGCCCGCCGGGTTCGGCGTGCTGCCATCCGTGATCGTCGTGACGTTCTTCGCCGCTCTGCCCATCCTGCGCAACGCGGTGGTCGGCCTGACCGAGGTCGACGGAGCCATCGTCGAGTCGGCTCGAGGCATCGGCATGAGCCCGTTCCGCACGTTCGCCACCGTCCAACTGCCGTTGGCCTGGCCCGTCATCCTCACGGGCGTGCGGGTGTCGGCGCAGATGGTGATGGGCATCGCGGCCGTCGCGGCGTACGCACTCGGCCCGGGCCTCGGCGGTTTCATCTTCTCGGGTCTGTCCCGACTCGGCGGAGCGAACTCCCTCGCGTCCGTCGTCACCGGGGTCGTGGGCGTCGTCGTGCTCGCCCTGATCCTCGATCTCCTTCTCGTCGGCCTCGGCCGCCTGACCATCTCGCGAGGTATCCGTGTCCGCAGCTGAGCCCACCACCACCGTCACCGGCAAGAGCATCCTGCTCGACCAGGTCACCAAGCGGTACCCCGGACAGACGAAGCCCGCCGTCGACGGCATCACGCTCGAGATCCCGGCCGGCAAGATCGTCGCGCTGGTCGGCCCGTCCGGCTGTGGCAAGACGACGACGCTGAAGATGCTCAACCGGCTGATCGAGCCGACCGAGGGGCGCATCGTGCTCGGCGACGACGACGTCACCTCGATCGACGGCGACGAGCTGCGCCGCCGCATCGGCTATGTCATCCAGGCGGGCGGGCTCTTCCCCCACATGACCGTGGCCGCCAACATCGCGCTCGTGCCGAAGATGCTCGGCTGGTCCAAGGACCGCATCGCAGCCCGCGTGGACGAGCTGCTCGAACTCGTCTCCCTCGACCCCGACACGTACCGGGGGCGGTACCCGCGTGAGCTGTCGGGAGGCCAGCAGCAGCGGATCGGTGTCGCCCGGGCCCTCGCAGCCGACCCGCCCGTGCTGCTCATGGACGAGCCGTTCGGCGCGGTCGACCCGATCACGCGCCAGCGCCTGCAGGACGAGCTCATCAACATCCAGCACGAGCTGCAGAAGACCATCGTCATCGTGACGCACGACTTCGACGAGGCCGTGAAGCTGGGCGACTGGATCGTCGTGTTCTCGGAGGGCGCGCACATCGTGCAGTACGACACCCCGGAGCGCATCCTCGCCGAGCCCGCGAACGAGTTCGTCGAGAACTTCATCGGCTCGGGTGCCGGTCTCAAGCAGCTCACCCTGTCGCGGGTGTCCGAGGTCGATCTGGCCGAGGCCGTCGTGGCGACCCCCGGTGAGAGCGGCGCCGCCGTCCTCGCCCGGGTCGAGGCCGCCGGGCACGAACACGCCGTCGTCGTCGACGACCGGAAGCGCCCGCTGCGCTGGCCGTCCAAGCGTCAGCTCGCGCGCTACGAGACGATCCCTGCGGGGCCCGACCCGGACCTCCCCGTCGTGGGCAGCGGGGCGACCCTGAACGACGCCCTGGACACCATGCTCGTGTCGAGTGCCGGCGCGGCTCTCGTGACCGGCCGTCGCGACGCCTTCATCGGCGTCATCACGGTCGAGGTCGTGATGGACGCCATCACCCGGGCTCGGACCGCGGCCAAGACGGCCGGCGATGCTCCCGTCGGAACGAACACGGGCCCCGTGCAGACCATCGCCGCGACGGACTCGGCGTCGTCCGACGGCGAGGCGGCATGAGCGGCGCCGCAGCGGCCGTCGATGGCGGCGCCACCACGACCGAGGTCGACGAGGTATCCCGCGAACCGCGACGGACCGCACGATCGAGCGGACGCCTCGGGCTGATCCTGCAGCCGATCGCGATCCTCGTCGTCCTGGCGGCGTTCGCCGTCTGGTTGGCGACGGCCGACCTGACGGCCGGCGAACGGACGACCCTCAACCCGGCCGATCTGCTGGCCTACACCGGTGAACACCTGGCCCTGACGTTCGTCTCGGCGGTCATCGTGCTCGTCATCGGCATCCCCCTCGGCATCGTGTTGACCCGCCGCCCGTTCAACCGGTTCAGCGTCGGGGTGCTCGCGGTGGCGAACTTCGGGCAGGCGGCGCCGGCCATCGGCCTCGTCGTGCTGCTCGCCTTCTGGCTCGGCTTCTCGTTCTGGGCGGCCGTCGTCGCACTCGTGCTGTACGCGATGCTGCCCGTGCTGCGGAACACCATGATCGGCCTGCAGAGCGTCGACGAGCGTCTGGTCGAGGCCGGGCGCGGCATGGGGATGAGCGCGTTCTCCGTGCTGATCAGGGTCGAACTCCCACTCGCCGTGCCGGTCATGCTCTCGGGCATCCGCACCGCCCTCGTGCTCCTCGTCGGCTCGGCCGCCCTGGCGACGTTCATCGGCGCGGGCGGACTCGGCCTCCTCATCACCACGGGCGTGAATCTCTTCCTGCCGCGGGTGCTCGTGTCGGGGGCGCTCCTGATCGCCCTGCTCGCCCTGCTCATCGACTGGATCGGACGCGTCGTCGAGCACGTCGCCCGCCCGAAGGGACTGTGACCATGGCCGTCTTCACCCAGAAGCGTCCTCGCCGGCTGCGCCGCGCCTCCTTGGCCATCGGAACGATCGCGGTGGCGGGTCTCGCCCTCACCGGGTGCGGTCTGCAACCGGCGACGTCGTTCGTGCCCGCCGTCGCCTCGGGTTCGATCAAGCCCGTCGACGGTCTGCCCGAGGACGCCGCCATCACCGTGACGGCGAAGAACTTCACGGAGCAGTTGGTGCTCGGCAAGATCGCCGTGCTCGCCGCGACCGCGGCCGGTTTCGAGGTCACCGACATGACGAACGTGCCCGGCAGTGTCGCCGTGCGGCAGCTCATGCTCGAGGGTCAGGCCGACATGACGTACGAGTACACCGGCACCGCGTGGCTGACCTACCTCGGCGAGGATGCCGGCATCCCGGACCAGGCCGAGCAGTACGAGGCCGTCCGCGACGCGGACGCCGAGAACGGCTTGACCTGGTTGCCGCCCGCCCCGCTGAACAACACCTACGCCATGGCGGTCCGGTCGGAGGCGGTGCCCGAGCTAGGTGGGATCACGACCCTCTCGCAGATCGCCGAGCTGCCGGTCGACCAGCGAACGTTCTGCGTCGAGGCGGAGTTCAACTCCCGGGCGGACGGCTTCAAGCCGATGCTGGAGCACTACGGTCTGACCCTCGGCAGCCCGGACGGCGTGCCGACGAGCAATGTCAGCATCCTCGACACGGGCACGGTCTACACCGCCACCGATCGGGGGCGCTGCAACTTCGGCGAGGTGTTCACGACCGATGGCCGGATCGACTCGCTCGATCTCAGCGTGCTCGACGACGACCAGGGGTTCTTCCCTGCCTACAACGCCGCCCCGGTGCTGTCGTCGAAGACGCTGGAGGAGTACCCGCAGCTCGCGGACGTGTACGACGCGATCTCGCCCGCGCTGACGGACACGGAGCTGCGCCAGCTGAACCTCCGCGTCGACGTCGGCGGCGAGGAGCCCGCGGACGTCGCGTTCGACTGGATGGTGACGCAGGGCTTCATCTCGCGTCCCTGATCGACGCGGAGTGAGTCCTCCACAGGGCCGGTCGTGTCGACCGGCCCTGTGTGCTGTCGCCGGGGCGTGCCGCGGCGGCGAGACCCTGGGCACATGACCGCCCTCTCTGCACCCGCCCGCCCTCCGTCCCCTCGGCCGGCCGTCAGCCGGGCCGATGTGCTCGCGATCGCCCGAGAGCTCGTGCCGGTGGCCATCCGGCGGCAGCTCTGGGTGCTGTTCTTCGACCGCGACGGCGTGCAGCTGCCGATGGTCGTGCCGCTCGACGTCGGCCCCGGACGGCCCGACGTGCGGGAGGTCGAACACCTGCTCGCATCGCTGGCCCGCGTGGCCGAGGAGTTCGGCGCCGCGTCCATCGCCGCCGTGATCGAGTGGCCGCCTGCGCACGGGCGGGTCGCGCGCGACCGCGACTGGGCCCGCACGCTGCGAGAGTGTGCCGATCGGCTCTCAGTCGACCTCGTCGACGTCGTCTGCTGCGCCGCCGCGGGGGTCGACGACCTCGCCGTCGACGTGACGCCACCAGGCCGTCTCGGCGAGCTCGGCCGAGGTGTAGACACCGAGCGGTGACTGCTCGGCCTCGAGCAACGACCAGCGCAGGAGGCGGTAGCCGCCCCCGAAGGACGTCACCGTGGCCTCGGGCGCCGAGTCGAGACCACGCCGGACGAGCCAGGTGTCGGGAGAGGTCTGTTCGAGCACGACCTCAAGGGTACGCGCCGACGCGCCAGGCCCCGGGACCGGGCCCGGGCCGCAGTCGGTGCGCGTGACGGGTCAGCGCTTGTTGCCGATGCGCCCGCGCAGGACGTCGATGCGCTTCTGGATCTGGTCGGTGCTCGCCTGGGCGACGGACGGCCCACCGCTGATGCGGCGCAGCTCGGCGTGGATCGCTCCGTGCGGCTCGTTGGAGTGCCGCGACCAGATCGAGACCAGTCGGCTGAGCTCTTGACGCTGTTCTTTGATGGTCTGGTACAGCGGACGATTCTCGGCGACCGGCGGCACGGTCGGCATGCCGTTCTTCTTCGAGCGCTTCGCCTGGGTCGCCTGACGCTGCCGAAGCAGGTCGCGCACCTGGTCGGGTTCGAGCAGGCCGGGGATACCGATGAAGTCGAGCTCCTCGAGGCTGCCGATGTCACCGCCGGTGCCGAACTCGCCCCCGTCGTAGAGCACCCGGTCGAACGAGGCCTGCGAGTCGAGCGCCTCGAAGGGTTGCTGCTCGAGCAGACTCGAGGCCTTCTCCTCGCGGTTGGCCGCGGCCATCATGTCTTCTTCGGGCGCGAAGATGCCGTCGTCGGCCGACGCGGGTCGGTCGAGGGCGTGGTCTCGCTCCAGCTCGAGCTGGCCGGCCAGGGCCATCAGGCTCGGCACGCTCGGCAGGAAGACGGAGGCCGTCTCGCCGCGGCGCCGGGCCCGGACGAATCGTCCGATGACCTGGGCGAAGAACAGGGGGGTGGAGGCGGACGTCGCGTAGACGCCGACCGCGAGCCGGGGCACGTCGACGCCCTCGGACACCATGCGGACCGCGACCATCCACCGGCTGTCGCCGTCGGAGAACGCCTGGATGCGATCGCTGGCCGCCTTCTCGTCGGAGAGCACGACGGTCGGCCGCTCCCCCGTCAGCTTCTGCAGCACGGCGGCGTACGTGCGGGCGGCGGTGTGGTCGGTGGCGATGACGAGACCGCCCGCGTCGGGGACGCCGCGACGTACCTCGGTCAACCGCTTGTCGGCGGCGGACAGCACCGCGGGTATCCAGTCGCCCTGGGGAGAGAGGGCCGTGCGCCACGCCTGGGCCGTGATGTCCTTCGTCACGGCCTCGCCCAGGGACGCGCTCATCTCGTCGCCCATGCGGGTGCGCCAGCGCATCTGCCCCGCGTAGGCCATGAACAGGACGGGCCGGACCACCCCGTCGGCGAGGGCGCGGCCGTAGCCGTACGCGTAGTCGGACTGCGAGGTGCGGATGCCGTGCTCGTCGGGCGAGTACCGCACGAACGGGATCGGGGCGGTGTCGGAGCGGAAGGGTGTACCGGTCAACGAGAGGCGCCTGGTCGCCGAGCCGAACGCCTCGCGGATGCCGTCGCCCCAGCTGAGGGCGTCGCCGCCGTGGTGGACCTCGTCGAGGATGACGAGCGTGCGCCCGGCGTCGGTGATGGCCTTGTGCACCTCGGGCTTCATACCGACCTGCGCGTAGGTGACGGCGACGCCGTGGTAATGCCGACCGAAGGTGCCGTCGGCGTTCTTGAACATGGGGTCGAGCCGGAGGTTGACCCGGTCGGCCGCGTCGGCCCACTGGCGCTTCAGATGCTCGGTGGGTGCCACGACGGTGACCCGGTCGATCTCGCCGCGGGACAGCAGTTCGGTGGCCAGTCGGAGGGCGAACGTCGTCTTGCCGGCTCCGGGTGTCGCCGCCGCGAGGAAGTCACGCGGCGACGTGGCGAAGTACTGCTCGAGCGCCTCGGCCTGCCAGGCCCGCAGCTTGCTCGCGGTGCCCCAGGCGGCTCGCTCGGGGAACGCCGGCGAGAGGTGCTCGGCAGCCGAGTTGCCCACGGTCTCGCCGAGGTCGAGTGTGGCGTCTCCGTCGGCCGACGAGGCCGCCCCCGGGGTCGTCCGGTCGCGGTCGTCGCCGGAGGCCGGGTCGAATGCGTGCGCGGTACTCACTTGACGACACTCTACCCGCGACGGGGGTCGCGCTCGGCGTGGCGGCCCTCGTCGCGGGTCGCGCCGGGTGAGCGGTCGGCGGCCGCGCCGTCTCCGCGTCGGCGTGGTCTCGTGGCATCGGGATCATCGGTGCGCGGATCGTTGCTCACGAGGGTGTCGCGTCGCCGCTTGCCGCTCGTCAGGAGGGACGCCGGTGTGAGGGAGGCGGCACCGAAGCGGGCGCGCAACGCATCCATCGTCGTCTCGGCCTCGCGCCAGTCGGCGTCGTCGTCCCAGAGGCCGACCGAGAGGTCGCCCGAGCCGGCGGAGAGCTGCTCCATGCGGACACCGACGAGCCGGATGCGCTCGTGCTGTTTTCCCGTGGCCTCGTAGACCGAACGCACCTCCTCGAAGATGCGTCGCCCGAGATCCGTCGGGTCGGCCAGCGTGCGCGACCGGGTGATCGTCGCGAAGTCGCCGGTGCGCAGTTTGAGCACGACCGTGCGACCGCTCAGACCGGCGGCGCGAAGCCGCACCGCGACCTTGTCGCTGAGGCGGAGCAGCTCTCGGCGGATCACCGCGGGGTCGACGACGTCGTGCTCGAAGGTGACCTCGTGGCCGACGCTCTTCTCCTCGCTCTCGGTCGTGACCCGGCGCTCGTCGCGTCCCCAGGAGAGATCGTGAAGTTTCGCGCCCGCCGCCGGCCCGACGGCGAGGACGAGGGTGTCGAGCGGCGTGGCCGCGACGTCGCCGATGGTGCGGAGACCGAGTCTCGTGAGGACCTCCTCGGTCTTGCCGCCGACCCCCCAGAGCGAGCTGAGGGGGCGAGGGTGCAGGAACGCGAGCGTCTCGGAGTGCGGGACGATGAGGAGACCGTCGGGTTTGGCGACCCCGGAGGCCATCTTCGCGACGAACTTCGTCGAGGCCGCGCCGACGCTGCAGTGGAGGCCGGTCTCGGCGTGCACGCGGCGGCGCAACTCGGTCGCGATGGCGAACGGCGAGCCGAGCAGACGGATCGAGCCTCGCACGTCGAGGAACGCCTCGTCGATACCGAGGCGTTCGACCATCGGCGTCACGTCGTCGAACATCGACATGACGAGCTGGGAGTAGTGGCGGTACTTCTCGAAGTGCGGCTCGAGGACGATCGCCTGGGGGCACCGGCGGAGCGCGATCGCCATCGGCATGGCCGAGTTCACGCCGAACTTGCGGGCCTCGTAGGTGGCGGCCGTCACGACGGATCGATCGGACCGATGCCCGATCACGACGGGCAGCCCCCGCAGCTCGGGATGGTCGAGCAGTTCGACCGACGCGAAGAACGCGTCCATGTCGACGTGGAGGACGGGCGCCGTCGCGTCGTCGGTGGGCACGCTGGTGACCTGGCGCCCGCTGCCGTCCTGTTTGCTCACGCGTCGATCCTCACACGAGCCGCCGACATCGTCGCTCGTGGCCGTCGGACCTCGCGGCGGGGCGGCCGGTTCAGGGCATCGGACCGAGCAGCCGGGCGGCCACCGTCGCGTGGGCGGAGTCGGTGCTCGAGGGGTGGAACCTCCCGGCGAGGACGTCACGCTGCAGGCGACCCAGCTCGGACGAGGAGCGATACGAGGCGCCGCCGACGACGGTGACGGCCTGCTCCACGACACTCCGCGCGGTCTCGGTGGCCCGGGTCTTCAGGCCGACGAGGCGGGGGAACCAGTCGGCGCCGTGATCGACGATCGTGTCGACGTCGCGCGCGATCGTGTCGACCTGCGGCTCCAGGCCGTCGAGCGCGATGGCGGCGTCCGCCACCCGCCAGCGCACGATCGGGTCGAGGGCCTGCACCGCGCCTCCGGATCGTCTCGAGGTCTTCGTCGAGGCGGCTTCGACGGCCAGGGCGACGGCCCGGCGGGCGATCCCCCGGTAGACCGCCGCGATCAAGGTCTCGAACACCGCGAAGATGCCGAACACCAGGGGGTCGGCGCTCGGGCCGACGGGCAGGACGCGCACGATGCGCTCGGCCGGCACCTCGGCACCGGTCAGTCGCGTCGTGTGACTCTGCGTCGCGCGCATGCCGATCGTGTCCCAGTCCCCGAGCGACTCGTGACCCGGCTGGTCGCGCGTGACGAAGCCGTGTACGAGCATCGGTGCATCGGGGTCGCCGTCGTCCCGGCCGAACACGCCGAGCCGGGTCCACACGGGCGAGAGCGACGTGAAGATCTTCGTGCCCGTGAGGCGGTAGGCCCCGTCGGGGAGCGACTCCGCCGATGTCACGGAGTCGAACAGCACGAGGTCGTTGCCCGGCTCGCTGACCCCGAACGCGAACACCTCGCCGTCCGCCGCCTCGCGCAGCACGCGGTCGAGCGAGTCGTCGCCTCGGGCCCGCAGCACGGCCGCGCAGCCGGTCCAGACGAGGTGCATGTTGATCGCCAGGGCCGTCGCGGGCGCCGCCTCCGCGAGCCTGCTCTGCAGGGCGGCGACGTCGGCCAGCCCGAGACCCGCTCCCCCGTACTCGGTCGGCACGAAGAGGGCGAGGTAGCCGCGGTCGCGCAGCTCGTCGAGATCCTCGTGGGGGAAGGCGTTGTCGCGGTCGTAGCCGCCCGCCCGTCCCCGGAGCCGCCCGAGGAGCTCGTCGTCCAACAACGTCTCCGGTGCGGATCCCGGACGGGCCTGGTCTGCGCGTGTGGTCGTCACGGGACCGAGGGTAGTTTGGAGTCATGAGTCAGCAACACCCGTGGTCGCGTTATGTCGCCATCGGCGACTCCTTCACCGAGGGGATCGGGGACCCGGAGGAGCGCTCCCCCGGTGGTCATCGAGGATGGGCCGACCGGGTCGCCGAGGTGCTCGGGGCCTCCACCGACGACTTCGCCTATGCGAACCTCGCCGTCCGGGGCCGCCTCCTGCAGCAGATCATCGACGAGCAGGCCGAGGCCGCACTCGCCCTGCGCCCCGACCTCATCACCGTCTCCGCCGGCGGCAACGACATCATCCGCCCCGGCACCGATCCCGACGAGGTGGCGGCCGGCTTCGAGGGGCTGATCGAGAGGCTGTCGTCCCAGGGCGCCACCGTCGTGGTGTTCACCGGGCCCGACATCGGGCTCACCCCCGTGCTGGGTCGACTCCGGGGCAAGGTCGCGATCTACAACGAGCACGTGCACGCCATCGCCTTGCGGCACGACGCCGTCGTGGCCGACATGTGGGCGCTCCGCGAGCTCGCGGATCCGCGCATGTGGGCTCCCGACCGACTCCACTTCAGCCCGCTGGGGCACCACACCATCGCCCGCATGGTGCTCGCCTCGATGGCCGTCGAGAACGACCTCGAGGCCTACGCGCCCGAGCCGCTCCAACGCCGACCGTGGCGCGTCGCCCGGGCGGAGGACATGGGCTGGGCCCGCGAGTACCTCGTGCCGTGGGTCGTCCGTCGCATCCGGCACCAGTCGTCCGGGGACGGTCTGCGGCCCAAGCGCCCCGAGGCCGTCACGATGATCTACCGGGACGAAGCGTAGGAGGCACGGGTCGGCGGCCCGGGCGGGTCACCCTCCGAGCACGACCCCCGGGTGCGTCAGACGCCACCAGGCATCGGGCTCGACCAGTGCCCGGTCGAGTCGGAGCGGGACCTCGGCCTTCTGGCCGTCCCCGATCGAGAACGTGACACGGCCGACCGTCGCCCCCCGGGCGCCCGAGCCGACCTCGTCGGTCGTGATGGACGCCGTGACCGTCTCGTCCCCCCAGGCGAGCACACTCGCGTCCTGCGCCGCGACGGCGTTCGCCGACGCGCCCCACGGCGCGTCGTAGTGCGCGAACTCGCTGCCCCGGGTCGTGAGGGTCAGGGTCTGGAACCTCTTCGTCACGCTGCCGAGCAGCGCCTGCACGTCGGCGTCGAGCGACGGGTGGTCCTTGCCGCCGAGCATCACGCCGACCACGGTCACGGTCGTGTCGGCGATGCGGTAGTCGGCCGCGAACAGCAGGCACGCGCCGGCGGCGTCGAGCGTGCCCGTCTTGATGCCCTTGACGCCGTCCAGACCGAGCAGCTCGTTGCTGTTCTCGATCGTGCCGACACCGGGGACGGTGGTCGACGCGGTGTTGACGATCGCCGACACGGTCTCGTTCTGCAGGGCGAGCGTGCCGAGCGTGACGAGGTCGGTGGCGGTGCTCGTGTTCTGCGCCGACAGGCCGGTGGGTTCGACGATCGTGGTGGCGTGCAGGCCGTTCTCGGCCAACCAGGTCGTCGCGGCGGCCGCGTAGGCCGCGTCGCTGCCGAATGCCCATTGGGCGAGGGCCCCGGCGTAGTTGTTGGCCGACTCGATCAGAGCGACCTCGAGCATCTGGCGCTCGGTGAACGTCTGGCCGACGCTCATCGGCGCGACCTTGCCGTCGACCTGGAGGTACTGCGCGCGGAGTGCCGCCGCCGCGGGGTCGATGGTGATCGTGGGCCCGTCGCCGCCGTCGAGCGGCTTCGCCTCCAGCACGACGAGGGCCGTGACGACCTTGCTGATGCTCGCGATCGACCGCGGCTCGTCGTCGCCGCTCGTCGTCAGGCTGTGCTCGTAGCCGAGCGCCTTGACGGCCGTGGCGCCGTACGGCGGGAAGGTCAGGGCGGGGCTGGACTCCTGGGGCGCCTGGTAGCGCGCCGTCTCCGCCGCGGCCGGGGCCAACGGCGTGGCGAGCGTGAGCGGGAGGTACACGCCGACCGCGACGACCAGCGCGAGCAGCGCGATCAGACCCGGCCCGCGCCTCCGGAGGGCACGACGTCGCGTGACGGTCGCGGACCCGGTCTCGGGGCCGCTCATGAGCCGGCCCGGTCGCCCGGCGAGGCCGGCGCGGCCGCACCGGGCACGCGCAGCGCCCAGAGCGCCACGGCCGACGCGGCGGCGACGTTCAGACTGTCGACACCGTGCAGCATCGGGATCGTGACCACGGTGTCGCAGGCCTGGAGGGCGTGTCGGCTGAGGCCGTCCCCTTCCGTGCCGAGGAGCAGTGCGACCCGCTCCGGAGGCGCGGCCGCGTAGGCGTCGAGGGTCACCGCGTCGTCGCTCAGGGCGAGCGCCGCGATCTCGAATCCGTGCTCGTGCAGCAGGTCCGCGCCCTCGGGCCAGTCCGGGAGGCGCGTCCAGGGCACCTGGAGCACCGTCCCCATGCTCACGCGCACACTGCGGCGGTAGAGCGGGTCGGCGCAGCGGGGCGTGACGAGGACGGCGTCGGCACCGAGACCGGCCACCGCCCGGAAGATCGCCCCGACGTTGGTGTGGTCGACGATGTCCTCCAGCACGACGACGCGGCGGGCGTCGCGGACGACGTCGGCCACGCTCGGCAGCTCGGGGCGGTGCATGGCCGCCAGGGCGCCGCGATGCAGGTGGTAGCCCGTCAGCGTCTCGAGCAGGGCTGCATCGCCGACGAAGATTTGCCCGTCGTAGTCGGTGACGAGCGGCTCGAGGTCGGCGAGCCACCGCTCGGTGAGTAGGACGGACCGGGGTCGATGGCCGGCACGCAGGGCCCGCTCGATCACCTTGCTCGATTCGGCGATGTAGAGGCCGCCCTCGGGTTCGGTGACGCGCCGCAGCGCGACGTCCGTCAACCGGTTGTAGTCGGCGAGGTCGACGTGGTCGAGGTCGGTGATGCGGGTGATGCGCACGGCGCTCCTGGGCGTCCACTCCGAGCGGATGGGCGGCCGTCGGAAACAAATCGGAAAGAGTCGACGTTTAGGCTAACGTCACCGCACCGAAGGAGAACCCGTGCCGAACGCGACCACGGCCGAGCAGGCCGCCCAGGGCACGATCGACGACGCCGCGGCGGTGCTGGCGGGGCGGCGTGTCGCCGTCCTCACCGGCGCGGGCATCAGCACCGACTCCGGCATCCCCGACTATCGCGGCGAGGGCGCGCCGCCGCGCAACCCCATGACCTTCCAGCAGTTCCTGG
The DNA here is from genome assembly GCF_049601585.1 of Frigoribacterium sp. 2-23. Lineage (GTDB taxonomy): Bacteria > Actinomycetota > Actinomycetes > Actinomycetales > Microbacteriaceae > Frigoribacterium. The sequence goes on from NZ_CP187126.1 coordinate 1,521,703, forward strand.
CCGATACCCGCTATCGCAAGCGGTACTGGGCGGGCAGCCACCTCGGCTGGAAGACCTTCGCCGCGTCCGGCCCGAACGACGGTCACCGGGCGCTGGCGTCCCTCGAGCGGGCCGGCGTGACGAACGGCGTGATCACCCAGAACGTCGACAACCTGCACGCTCGCGCGGGGTCGGCCCGGGTGGTCGACCTGCACGGCACGGTCGACCGTGTCGTCTGCCTGACCTGCGGCCAGTCCTTCGCCCGCGACATGGTGGCGGCCCGCCTCAGCGCGGCGAACCCGTGGATCGACCAGCCCGAGCAGATCAGGCTGGCACCCGACGGCGATGTCGAGGTGGACGACATCGACTCGTTCGTCGTGCCCGAGTGCACCGTCTGCGGCGGGGTGCTCAAACCCGACGTCGTCTTCTTCGGCGAGTTGGTCCCCGTCGAGCGGTTCGCCGAGGCGCGGGCCATGGTCGTCGGGGCCGAGGCCCTCGTCATCGCGGGGTCGTCACTCGCCGTCAACTCGGGTATCCGCCTCCTCGACCAGGCCATCCGCCGGCGGATGCCGGTCGTCATCGTCAACCGCGGCGCGACCAAGGGCGACAACCGGGCGACGGTTAAGCTGAACGCCGGCACGTCGGAGACCCTGACTGCCCTGGCCGAACGCCTGATCGTCTGACGATCCCGTCCGGCCGACGACCGGAGGATCAGATGACGCTGTTGTACCTCGTCCGCCATGGCGAGACCGACTGGAACGCGGCCCGCCGCATCCAGGGCTCGACCGACATCCCGTTGAACGACCTCGGCCGGGCGCAGGCGCGCGAGGCCGGAGACCTGCTGGCGCGCCGGCGCTTCGTCGGTGTCGTCGCGAGCCCGCTGTCGCGCGCGTTCGAGACGGGGTCGCTCATCGCCGAGCGACTCGGGCTCCCCGCGCCCGTCGCCGTGCCCGACATCGCCGAGCGACGCTATGGCGAGGCCGAGGGCCTCACGGCTGCCGAGATCGAGCAGAGGTTCCCCGACGGCGCCCCCGTGCCCGGACGGGAGAGCCGCGCCGCCCTGCTCCGACGGGTGCTGCCCGCCCTGGTCCGGGCGGGTCGCGAGGCCGAAGGAGGCGCGCTCGTCGTCGCCACGCACGGCGCCGTCATCCGCGCGGTCGTCAACCACGTGTCGCCCGACACCGACGCGCATCTCGGGGTGCCGATCCGCAACGGGTCGATCCACTCGTTCGAGCTGCTCGGCGACGATCTGACCCTGCGCGAGTTCGACGACCCGATCGAGGTCGAGTCCGAGCGCCCCGGTACGTTCGACTTCGACTACCAGAATGCGCTCGAGGCGGCGCCCGGCGACGACTAGCGGTCGTTCGACGATCGGCCGCGCCGACGGTCTCGCATCGACGAGGCCGAGCCCACCCGCTCGAGCAGGTCGAGCAGCACGTCGGCCGATGTCGTCCAGCTGAACCCCGCGGCCTGACGCAGGGAGGCAGCCGAGCGATCGGCCCACTCCCCCTCGAGTCTCCGCACGGCCGCCGCGATCGAGGCGGGCGACTCCGGGTCGAAGTAGATCGCCGCGTCGCCGCCGATCTCCCGGAAGATCGGGATGTCGCTGACGACCGCCGGCGTGCCGAGGGCCATGCCCTCGACGAGCGGGATGCCGAAGCCCTCGGCGCGCGACGCGGTGACGACCGCGGTCGCCCGGAGCAGCGCCTCCCGGTACTCGGAGTCGTCGGCTCCGTCGTGGAAGACGAGGGTGCCCTGCGGGGCGAGGGCCGAGAGGGAGGCACGCTCCCGGTCGCTCACCCGGCTCATCAGGTGCAGACGGTATCCGTCGAGCAGGGGCAGGGCGCGGACCAGGGCGGCGACGTTCTTGTACGGCATGAACGAGCCCATGTAGACGAGGTCGCGTCGCTCGGGGCTCGTGCGCTCGGGGGCGTCGTCGACGGGGTCGGCGGCGTTCGACACCACGGTCACGGGGCGCTTCGTCAGGCGGTGACGGCGCATCTCGTCGCGCGTCGTCCCGCTCACGGTCACGACTGCGTCGGCCCGGTTCAGCAGGACCCTCTGCGGCCACCACGCCAGGTGGTAGAGGCGCCAGAGCAGGCGGATCGGCGCCGCGAACTCGGGCGGCGGTGTCCGATTGGTGTAGTAGATGAGGTCGTGCAGCGTCAGGACGAGCGCGTAGCGCCGGCCCCACGAGCCCATCGTCTGCATCGGCGACCAGACGACATCGGGCTTCAGGCGGTTGACACGCCGGGCGACGAGCGGTTCGAGCGGGCTGGTCGGGTCGGTGACCAGGGCGTGGGGCTGGTCCGGCAGCTTCTCGAGCTGTCGGATGTCGCTGACGAGCATCGTGACCTCATGACGCTCGGCCAGGGCGCCGACGACACCGGCCGTGAAGCGGCTGATCCCGTCGTGCCGACCGACCCGCACGTAGCGGCAGTCGACCACGATCCTCACGAGACGAACCCCGTGACGGCGACCGCCGCCTCCTGCGGCTTCTCGTAGTGGATGAGGTGCCCGACACCGGCGATGACGGTCAGTTCGGCCGAGGGGAACAGCTTCTGCAGGGCGTACTGCGCCGGCAGTGCGGTGATGTCGTCCCGATCGGCCGCGATCAGCAGGGTGGGGACCGTGACACGCGAAGCGTACGTGCTGACGTCGCTCGACACGGAGGCGCGGAACGCGTCGAGCACGACCCGCCGGTCGGTGAAGCGCGAGAAGTAGCTGTCGTGCTGATCGTGCACCCAGCGGCGCAGCTGCCGGTCACTCGTCTTGACCATCGCCTGGCTGATGATGCGGACGACGGCCGCGTTGCGCAGCAGGCTCTGGCCGGCTCGCTCGGGCAGCGCGGCGCCGGCCCAGTAGTAGAAGACGGCGAGCCGCGTGAGGATGCCCCGCGGCCCCGACAGCGCGGGGGCCGCGATGGGGTTCACCAGCACGAGTCGCCGGGCCGGGAGTCCGTCGGCGAGGGCGGCCGACGCGACGATCGAGCCGAACGAGTGCCCCAGCACGACGATGTCGTCGCCGAGTCCGAGCGCGGTCACGAATTCCTCCAGCCAGGCCGCGTAGGCGGCGACGCTGTGCTCGCCGCGCAGGGGCGACGACTCGCCGAAGCCGGGCAGGTCGGGCATGATGACGCGGACGCCCTTGAGGTGCGCCACGACCGGCTCCAGGCCGTGGTGCTCGCCCCGGAAACCGTGCACGGCGACGATGGTCACGGGCGCGTCGTCGTCGCCGTACGTCCAGTACCAGGTGTCCGAACCGGCCACGTCGACCCGGGCCTCCCGGGTGGGCAGGGCGTCGAGCCGATGGCGGTACGGGGACGGGACGCGGGGCTCTCGGACGATCACCCGGCAAGTCTAGGAGGCGCGGCTTGCGGTGCACCCGGAGCCCGCCTTCCCGACATTCGTCCATGTCGCCTGCGCGAGCGCGCCCTCGGCGTCCTAGAGTTGGCCGGGTGAGCTTCACTGCCCCGATCCAGCTGCCCGGTCTGACCCTCGATCCCAACTGGCACCGTCGCGCCGTGTTCTACGAGGTGATGGTCCGGTCGTTCGTCGACAGCAACGGCGACGGCGCCGGCGACCTGCAGGGGCTGCTCTCGCGGCTCGACTACCTGCAGTGGCTCGGAGTGGACGCCCTGTGGTTGCCGCCGTTCTTCCAGTCGCCCCTCCGCGACGGTGGCTACGACATCCAGGACTACAAGGCGATCCTGCCCGAGTTCGGCACCCTGGACGAGTTCCGCGACCTCGTCACGAAGTCGCACGAGCGCAACATGCGCATCGTCATCGACATGGTGCTCAACCACACGTCCGACCAGCACGAATGGTTCCAGCAGTCGCGCGAGGACCCCGACGGCCCCTACGGCGACTTCTACGTCTGGCGCGACACCGACGAGGAGTACTCGAACATCCGCGTCATCTTCGTCGACACCGAGGAGTCGAACTGGACGTTCGACCCGGTCCGACGCCAGTTCTTCTTCCACCGGTTCTTCTCGCACCAGCCCGACCTCAACTTCGAGAACCCGGCCGTGCAGGAGGCCGTGTTCGACGTGGTCCGGCACTGGTTGTCGATGGGCGTCGACGGGCTCCGTCTCGACGCGATCCCCTATCTCTTCGAGACCGAGGAGGGCAACGGCGAGGGCGAGCCGGCGACGCACGAGTTCATCAAGCGACTCCGCGCGATGGTCGACGAGGAGTTCCCCGGTCGCGTGCTGATCGCCGAGGCGAACCAGTGGCCCGCCGAGACGGCGGCCTTCTTCGGCACCGAGGACGAGCCCGAGTGCCACATGGCCTTCGACTTCCCTGTCATGCCCCGCATCTTCTACTCGTTGAGGGCGCAGCACGCGCAAGAGCTCAAGCGCATCCTGTCCGAGACCACCGAGGTGCCGCCGGGAGCCGCCTGGGCCGTGTTCCTGCGGAACCACGACGAGCTCACGCTCGAGATGGTGAGCGAGGAGTACCGCCAGGCCATGTACGGCTGGTACGCGTACGACCCCCGCATGCGTTCGAACATCGGCATCCGTCGCCGCCTGGCCCCGCTGCTCGACAACTCCCGGGCCGAGCTCGAGCTCGTGCACGCGCTGCTCTTCTCCCTCAAGGGTAGCCCGTTCCTGTACTACGGCGACGAGATCGGCATGGGCGACAACATCTGGCTGCCCGACCGCGACTCGTCGCGCACACCGATGCAGTGGACCCCCGACCGCAACGCCGGCTTCTCCACGGCCGACCCCGGCAAGCTGTTCCTGCCCGTCGTGCAGTCGCTCGTCTACAACTACACGCTCACGAACGTCGAGAGCCAGCTCGCGCAGTCACGGTCGCTGCTGCACTGGGTGCGGAATGTCATCCACGTGCGCAAGGCCCATCCTGCGTTCGGGCTCGGCGAACTCGAGATGGTCGAGACGGACCACGAGTCGGTCCTCGCGTTCGTGCGCTCGTACGAGGGCTCCGGCACCCAGTTCGGCGACTCGGCCGAGGACGTGCTCTGCGTGTTCTCGTTCGCGCACAACCCGGCGTCGGTCACCATCTCGGCACCCGAGTACGCCGGGCGGACGCTGTACGACCTGTTCGGCGGCGGTCAGTTCCCGAGCTTCGACGAGAACGGCTCGGTGACCCTCACCCTCGGCACCCAGGCCTTCTTCTGGCTGCACGTCGGCGACGTGCCGAACACCGGGCAGGGCGTCGTCGGTGGTGCCTCGTAGCATCGAGGAGTGACCACGACTGTGACTGACGAGACGACGATCGACCCGGCCGACGTGCCCGGCGGGGCCCTCCCGCCGTCCTGGTGGCAGGCGCTCGGCGTCTTCGATCTCGAGACGACGGGCATCGACGTCGAGACGGCTCGCATCGTCACGGCGCACGTCGGGCTGATCGACGCGACCGGCGCCTCCATCGCCCACGGTGCCTGGTTGGCCGACCCCGGCGTCGAGATCCCCGCCCAGGCCAGCGCCGTGCACGGCATCTCGACCGAGCAGGCTCGGGCCGACGGCCGGCCGGCGGCCGAGGTCGTCGCCGAGGTGATCGCCGCCATCCGCGCGGTCTTCGCCAGGGGCGTGCCACTCGTCGTCTACAACGCGCCCTACGACCTGACCCTGCTCGATCGCGAGGCGCGTCGTCACGGTCTCGAACCGCTCGGCGAGATCGGTGACATCGGGTGCGTCGTCGACCCGCTCGTGATCGACAAGGCGGTCGACACGTACCGCAAGGGCAAGCGCACCCTCGAGGCCGCGGCCGGCGTCTACGGCGTCGTGCTCGACGACGCGCACGACGCGGGGGCCGATGCCATCGCCGCCGGTCGCGTCGCGCAGGCCCTCGCGCAGAAGTTCCCCGACAAGCTCGACGTGCCGATCACCGATCTGCACGACCTCCAGGTCGGCTGGTGCGGAACACAGGCGGCGAGCTTCCAGGAGTACATGCGCCGGAAGGACCCGGCTTTCACCGCGTACGGCGAATGGCCGATGCGCACCGTCACCGGCTGAGACCGACGTCGCCACGTCGTCGATGCGGGGCATGCGAAAGGGCGGCCGACCGAAGTCGACCGCCCTTGTGTGCGGCGTGAGCCGAAGTGATTACTTGCCGAAGCCCTTGTAGCGCGAGTTGAACTTCTCGACGCGGCCGGCCGAGTCGAGGATGCGCTGCTTGCCCGTGTAGAACGGGTGCGACTCCGACGAGATCTCGACGTCGATGACCGGGTAGGTCTCACCGTCGAGCTCGATGGTCTTGTCGCTGGTGGCCGTGGAGCGCGTGAGGAACGTGGCGCCCGACGCGAGGTCGCGGAAGACGATCGGTGCGTACTCGGGGTGGATGTCGGTCTTCATGATTGTCCTAGGGATAGCGTGCGTGTGGTGGGACGGTGCTGTCGAGCGGAAGCCGTCGAGCAGGAGTTCGAGAGGCCTTGCGGGCCAGCTGTCAACGATACCAGATCGTCGACCGCCTGCGAAGGAGGCGCGGGGCGGGAATGCCGCGACCGCCGCGTCAGGAGGCGGCGCGGGCCGTGTAGCGCCCGCCGTGCTCCTCGACGACGAGGTCGAGGCCGAACGTCGAGCCGAGTGTCTCCGAGGTGATGACCTCGGAGAGGGGCCCCGCCGAGACGACGCGACCGTGGTCGAGCAGGAGCGCGTGGGTGAAGCCGCGCGGGATCTCCTCCACGTGGTGGGTCACCATGACGATGGCCGGGGCGCCTTCCGAGAGCGCGTAGCCCGACAGCATGGAGAGCAGCTCTTCACGGGCGCCCAGGTCGAGGCTCGCTGCCGGCTCGTCGAGCAGCAACAGCTCGGGGTCGGTCATCACCGAGCGGGCGATCTGGACGCGCTTCTGCTCGCCGTCGCTCAGCTCGCCGAACGTGCGCTCGGCCAGGTGACCGAGGCTCCACTCGTCGAGCACGCGGTGGGCGCGCCGGACGTCGACGGTGTCGTACTCCTCGTTCCACCGGCCGGTCACCGAGTAGGCGGCGGTCAGGACGACGTCGACGACCTTCTCCTTCGGCGGGAGGCGGCGGGCGATCGACGTCGAGGCGTAACCGATGCGGGGACGCAGGTCGAACAGGTCGACCGTGCCCAGGTCGCCATCGAGGACTTCGGCACGACCCGAGCTCGGATGCGTCTGCGCCGCGGCGATCTGGAGCAGCGTGGTCTTGCCCGCGCCGTTCGGGCCGAGGACGACCCAACGCTCGTCCGAGTCGACCGTCCAGGAGACCGAATCGACGATCGGGGTGCCGTTTCTGACGATGGAGACATCGGTGAGCTGCAGAACCGTAGGCATGATCGACAGCCTAGTTGAGCAGGCCGTCGTAGACCTGGAGGGTCCGGTCGGCGATCCGCTCCCAGGAGAACTCCTCCTCGGCACGGAGTCGCCCGGCGCGTCCCATCAGACGGGCCAGGCCAGGGTCCGAGACGACCTCGGTCAGCGTCGCGGCCAGGTCGCGGACGAACCGATCGGGGTCGATGGGCGTGCCCGTGCCGTCCTGGACCTGCTCGAGGGGCACGATGCGTCCGGTGAGGCCGTCGGCGACGACCTCGGGGATGCCACCGGTGTCCGAGCCGACGACGGGTACGCCACACGCCATGGCCTCGAGGTTCACGATGCCCAGGGGCTCGTAGATCGACGGGCAGACGAACGTCGTGGCGGCGCTCAACACGGCGCTGAGCTCGTGGCGCGGCAGGACGCGCTCGATCCAGACCACGCCGGTTCGCTCCTCCTGCAGGTCGCGGACGAGACCCGAGACCTCCGCCATGATCTCCGGGGTGTCGGGGGCGCCTGCGCAGAGCACGAGCTGGACGTCGGCGGGCAGCAGCTTCGCGGCCCGGAGCAGGTACGGCAGACCCTTCTGCCTCGTGATGCGTCCGACGAACACGACGGTGGGGCGGTCGGGGTCGATACCCAGATCACGCAGCACCTGCGTGTCGTCGACGCGCTGCCAGCCGTCGAGGTCGATGCCGTTGTAGACGACCGAGACCTTGGACTCGTCGATACCGGGATAAGAACGGAGGATGTCGCGACGCATGCCGTCGGAGACGGCGATGACGGCATCGGCCGTCTCGTAGGCCTGGCGCTCGATCCAGCTCGAGACGCGGTAGCCGCCTCCCAGCTGCTCGGCCTTCCAGGGGCGGAGCGGCTCGAGGCTGTGCGCGGTGAGCACGTGCGGGACGTCGTGCAGCATCTGCGCCAGCTGCCCGGCGGCGTTCGCGTACCAGGTGTGGCTGTGCACGATGTCGGCACCGGCGACGTCCTGCGCCATGCTGACGTCGACCCCGAGGGTCTTCAGAGCGCCGTTGGACGCGGCCAACTCGGCGAGGTCGGGGTAGCCCGTCGAGCCGTCCTCGGCGTCGATCTCACCGAAGGCGCGGACCCGGACGTCGATCCTCTGGCGCAGGGCCTTGACGAGCTCGACGACGTGGACGCCCGCTCCCCCGTAGACGTTCGGCGGATATTCCTTGGTGATGACATCGACTCGCACGTCCCTCACCGTAGTCGGGCGGCGGCGAATCGTGCCATTCTGGGCCTATGGCATCAAAGAAGATCTTCGGCATCGTCCTGGCTGGTGGCGAAGGCAAGCGCCTGATGCCCCTGACGGCCGACCGGGCCAAGCCCGCTGTCCCCTTCGGTGGCAACTACCGCCTCATCGATTTCGCCCTGTCGAATCTGATCAACTCCGATCTGCGCCAGATCGTGGTGTTGACGCAGTACAAGTCGCACAGCCTCGATCGCCACGTCTCGACGACCTGGCGTCTCGAGGGCCTGCTCGGAGCGTACGTCGCGTCCGTGCCGGCACAGCAGCGACTCGGCAAGCGATGGTTCGCCGGCAGCGCCGACGCCATCCTGCAGAGCCTCAACCTGCTCCGCGACGAGAAGCCGGACATCGTGGTCGTGGTCGGTGCGGACCACGTCTATCGCATGGACTTCTCGCAGATGATCGAGGCGCACATCGCCTCGGGCGCCGGCGTGACCGTCGCGGCCATCCGCCAGCCGATCTCGCTGGCCGACCAGTTCGGCGTCATCGAGGTCGACGAGCAGGACCCCACCCGGATCGGGCGGTTCCTCGAGAAGCCGACCGATGCGGTCGGTCTGCCCGACTCCCCCGACGAGATCCTTGCGTCGATGGGCAACTACGTCTTCGACGCAGACGTGCTCATCGACGCCGTGCTGCGCGACGGTGAGAAGCCGGACTCGAACCATGACATGGGCGGCGACATCGTCCCCGACTTCGTGTCCCGCGGCGACGCCGCCGTCTACGACCTGAACCGCAACCAGGTTCCCGGCTCGACCGAACGAGACCGCTACTACTGGCGCGACGTCGGCACCATCGACTCGTTCTACGACGCGCACCGCGATCTCATCTCGGCGCTGCCGATCTTCAACCTCTACAACCAGGACTGGCCGATCTTCAGTCAGCAGTTGAACTCGCCGCCGGCGAAGTTCGTCCGCGACGGCTTCGGCAACCTGGGCACGACCATCGACTCGATCGTGTCGCTCGGGTCCCTGTTGTCGGGCGCGCATGTCGAGCGCAGCGTGCTCGGCCCGTGGTGCGTCCTCGACTCGGGCTCGCGTGTCGTCGACAGTGTCGTGTTCGAGCGGGCGCGCATCGGGCCGAACGCCGTCGTCAACCGCGCGATCCTCGACAAGGACGTGGTGATCGCCGCCGGCGCCTCCGTCGGCGTCGACCCGGACGCCGACCGGGCACGCGGCTTCACGGTCACGCCCTCGGGCATCACCGTGGTCGGCAAGGGCGTCCGAGTCGACCAGTAGGTCGTCGAGGTCACCGGGCGTCACGGCGCCCGATCGGCACACGTCCGCCCAGTAGGGTGGGCGCGTGCCGCGCTTCCTCACCGTCCTCGACGTCGACTCCACGCTCATCGAGAACGAGGTGATCGAGCTCCTGGCCGAGGCCGCGGGCACGCGCGCCGAGGTCGCTGCGATCACGGAGCGCGCGATGTCGGGCGACCTCGATTTCGCCGAGAGCCTGCGGGCGCGGGTCGAGACCCTGGCGGGCCTCCCCGTGTCGGTCTTCGACGAGGCGGCCGCGCACGTGCGCGTGACGGCCGGCGTGGACGAGCTCATCGCCGGCTTGCACGCACACGGTTCGGTGATCGGTGTCGTGTCCGGAGGGTTCCACGAGGTGCTCGACCCACTCGCCGATCGGCTCGGGTTGGACTTCTGGCGCGCCAACCGGCTCGACGTCGTCGACGGTCGCTTGACCGGTCGGGTCGACGGGCCGATCGTGGACGCCGAGGCCAAGGCGGCCGCCCTCCGCGAATGGGCCGAGGAGGCACGGGTCGAGTCCCGACACACGGTCGCGATCGGTGACGGGGCCAACGATCTGCTCATGATGGACGCCGCGGCGCTCTCCGTCGCGTTCAACGCGAAACCGCGCGTCCGGGATCACGCCGACGTCGTCATCGACGTCTGCGACCTGTCCCAGGTGCTCCCCCTGCTCGGCCTGCGCGGCTGAGCGCGAGCGTCCACCGGGCCGGACGGCCGAGGGTCGCGCCGGAGAACGTCCCCTCGGGTCAGTGCCCCATGCCGAGACCACCGTCGACGGGGATGACGGCACCCGAGATGTATCCCGCGTCGTCGCCCGACAACCAGGTGATCGCCTTGGCGACCTCGTCCGTGGTGCCGTACCGGCCCGCGGGGATGTTCTTCTTGTACTCGGCCTGCTGCGCCTCGGGCAGGACGGCCGTCATGTCGGTCTCGATGAAGCCCGGTGCCACGATGTTCGCCGTGATGCCGCGCCCGCCGAGCTCCCGCGTCAGGGATCGCGCGAATCCGACCAGGGCGCTCTTCGACGCGGCGTAGTTGGTCTGACCGGCGCTGCCGTAGAGGCCGACGACGCTCGAGACGAGCACGATGCGGCCGAAGCGCGCCTTCAGCATGTTCTTGGAGGCGCGCTTGACGACGCGGAAGGCGCCACCGAGGTTCGTGTCGACGACCGACGTGAAGTCCTCCTCGCTCATCCGCATCAGCAGGGTGTCCTTCGTGATGCCGGCGTTGGCGACGACGACCTCGACGGGACCGAGCTCGGCCTCGACGATCGTGAAGGCGGCGTCGATGGAGGCGGCGTCCGTGACGTCGGCGATGACGGTCAACGCCCCCTCGGGCCCCTGACCGCTGCGTGCCGTCACCGCGACGCGGTGCCCCTGCGCCACGAACTCCTGGGCGATGGCGAAACCGATTCCACGGTTACCACCGGTGACGAGGACGGTGCGGGGCGTGGTCATGGGATCTCCAGAGGTCGTGGCGTGGGTGGGCGTGTCGTGCCGGCGAGCCCGCCGACGGGGTGGCGTCGGGAGAGGCCCGCGACGAGACCGCCGACCAGCCTACTGTCGGCGGGCAGGCTTAAGATCGAGGTACGCGTCCAGTCGGGCGCCGCAGACCGTGTACGCACCCGAGCCGGATGTCATGAAGGCCACCAGCAACTCGATAACCTCGCTCCCCCCGTCGCCCAGCGACGACCGTCATTCGCGCATGGTCAAGTACGCCGTCGCCATGGGTGTCCGTCTGGTCTGTCTCATCCTGTGCTTCGTCGTCCCCCTCGGCTGGTGGACGGTCTTCCCCGTCATCGGCGCGGTCGTCCTGCCCTATTTCGCCGTGGTCCTCGCGAACGTCGGCCATGAGTCCGGCGACGCCGTGACCAGTCCCGGTGCCGTACAGGTGTACCGGGCGCCCGACGCCACTCCGTTCACGCCCGACCCGGTCCCCGACGGTCCCGACTCCCCCACCGTCGGGGGCGATCCGCGATGATGTTCGGTCTCACGGGGCCCGACGTGGTCGAGTGCTCGCGTGCCGGGTGCCGATCCGAGGCCCGGCATAATGTCAACTGGCGCAACCCCAAGATCCACGGACTCGAACGGGTCAAGGTCTGGTCGGCGTGCGACGAGCACGTGTCATTCCTCCGTGATTTCCTCGAGGCGCGGGACTTCCCCGTCGTCGTGACCGAGGCGGGGGTCGTCGTCGAATCGGTCGGAACGGAGGCGTGATGGAGGGCTGGCGTTTCGCTCTGTCGAAGAAGTGGCTCGGCTACCTGGGCGTCGCCGTCGTCTTCGCGATCGTGTGCGCCTTCCTCGCGCACTGGCAGTGGACTCGACACGAGGAGAAGATGGCGGTCGTCGCCCAGCTCGAGCAACGCTACGACGCGACGCCGATCCCTCTCGACGACGCCCTGCCGACCCTCGCCTCCTACGACTCGGCCCTCGAATGGCAACCCGTCACCATGACGGGTCGGTATCTCGCCGACGAGACCATGCTGGTGCGTAATCGGCCGTTCAACGGTCAACCCGGCTTCGAGGTGCTCGTGCCCCTGCAGACGACTAGCGGAGACGTGTTCGTCGTCGATCGCGGCTGGCTCCCGACGGGCAACGCACAGGACGCCCCCGATGCGATCCCGCCGGCCCCGTCCGGTGAGGTGACCGTGACGGCACGGATCAAACCGGGCGAGCCTCGCCTCAACGATCGGACCGACATCGCGGGGACGAACCAGATCGCGACCATCCAGTTGGCCGACATCCAGAAGCGCCTCGATCGCCCGACCTACACGGCGGCCTACGGGCTCGTCATGGGCGAGGACCCGGCGCCGGCCGTCGCACCCGCGCCATCGGTCGAGCCGCAGATCGACGAGGGCCTGAATCTCAGCTACTTCATCCAGTGGCTCATGTTCGGGCTCGGAGCCTTCGCGTTCCTCTTCTACGTCATTCGCCAGGAGCACCGCAACCAGAACGCCGACGACGACGAGAAGCGCGAGCACGCCGACGAGCGTGCGCGTAAGAGAGCCGCTCGACCGCGCGCGGACCACGAGATCGAGGACGAGATCCTCGACGCCGCCGGCCGCTAGGCCGTTAGGCCGTCAGGCCACGTTCCTGTGTCGGCCCGTCAACCTGGCTACGCCAAGTTGATCAACTCGCTGTAGTCCTTGGTCCAGTGGTCTTCCGTGCCCTCGGGCATGATGAGCACGCGCTCGGGGTTCAGCGCCTCGACGGCCCCCTCGTCGTGGCTGACCAGGACGACGGCGCCCTCGTAGTTGTTCAGTGCGTCGAGGATCTCGAGACGGCTGGCCGGGTCGAGGTTGTTCGTGGGCTCGTCGAGCAGCAGGACGTTCGCACCCGAGACCACGATCATGGCGAGGGCCAACCGCGTCTTCTCGCCACCGGACAGCACACCGGCCGGCTTGGCGGAGTCGTCGCCCGTGAAGAGGAACGATCCGAGCACGCGCCGCGCCTCCGTCTCGGTGATGTTCGGCGAGGACGACACCATGTTCTCCAGCACGCTGCGCTTGACGTCGATCGTCTCGTGCTCCTGTGCGTAGTAGCCGATGCGCAGGCCGTGGCCCGGCTCGAGCTGTCCGGTGTCGGGAGCGTCCACTCCGGCGAGGATGCGGAGCAATGTCGTCTTGCCGGCACCGTTCAGGCCGAGTACGACCACCTTGCTGCCGCGGTCGATCGCGAGATCGACCGCCGTGAAGATCTCGAGCGATCCGTAGCTCTTGCTGAGGTTCGATGCCATCAGGGGTGTGCGACCGCAGGCGGCGGGCGTCGGGAACCGCAGCTTCGCCACTCGGTCGACCTGACGCACCTCGTCGAGTCCCGAGAGCAGCTTCTCGGCCCGCGCGACCATCTGGTGCGCGGCCGCGGCCTTCGACGCCTTCGCTCCGAAGCGTGCCGCCTGCTTCTGCAGGGCCGATGCCTGCTTCTCGGCGTTCGAGCGCTCTTTCTTGCGACGTTCCTCGTCGGCGGCGCGTTGCCGCTGGTAGTTACGCCAACCCATGTTGTAGACATCGATCATCTGACGGTTCGCGTCGAGGTAGAAGACCCGGTTGACGACCTCCTCGACCAGTTCGATGTCGTGACTGATCACGATGACACCGCCCTGGTAGGTCTTCAGGTACTCGCGCAGCCAGACGACCGAGTCGGCGTCGAGGTGGTTGGTCGGCTCGTCGAGGATCATCGTCTCGGCCGCGCTGAACAGGATGCGCGCGAGCTCGATGCGACGACGCTGACCGCCCGACAGAGTGCTGAGCGGCTGGTCGAGGATGCGATCGGGCAGACTCAGGTTGCTCGCGATCGAGGCGGCTTCGGCCTCGGCCGCATAGCCTCCGAGGGCATTGAACCGGTCGTCGAGATCGCCGTAGCGCTTCATGGCCCGAGCAGCCACGGCCGGGTCGTCGCTGCCCATCTCCTGGGTGGCCTCCTGGATGCCGAGGAGGAGCTGACCGAGGCCGCGGGCATCGAGGATGCGGGTGCGCGCCAGGTCTTCGGGGTTGCCGCTCCGCGGGTCCTGCGGCAGATAGCCGATCTCGCCCGTCCGTTCGATCGTTCCGCCGGTCGGCATCGTCTCACCCGCCAGGGTCTTCGTCATGGTCGTCTTGCCGGCGCCGTTGCGCCCGACCAGACCGATCTTGTCGCCCTTGTCGACGCGGAAGCTCACGTCGGCCATCAGCAGGCGCGCGCCGACGCGGATCTCGAGGTCGTGCACGGAAAGCACAGCGGAAGTCCAATCGATTGGGGAGATGTCCACAACGCCGCCCGCCATTGGGCCGCCCCTAGGATGGGGAAAGATCACTCGGATGGGATCGCGCGTCGAGACGCCGGCCCTGTCGTACGAGGGCCAACCTACCCATTCTAGGAGATTGCATGACGAACACCGCCGCACCGACCTCTCGTCTGGTGCTCGCCGACCGTCTCGTGACCAAGAGCTGGGCGACCGACGCCGGCCTGGTGCTCGCCGGCGTCGGCGTGACCGCGGCGCTGGCGCAGGTGCAGGTGCCCATGTGGCCCGTACCGATCACCGGCCAGACCTTGGCGGTCATGCTCGTCGGAGCCACGCTCGGTGCCCGCCGCGGGGCGCTGTCGATGATCTCGTATCTCGTCCTCGGCGTCGTGGGGCTGCCGATCTTCGCCGAGTTCAGCGGCGGCCCGCTCAGCGTCATGAAGCCGAGCTTCGGCTTCATCGTCGGGTTCATCCCCGCGGCGTTCGCCATCGGCTGGCTCTCTCAGCGCAACTGGGACAAGAAATGGCTGCTGTCGCTGGCGGCCTTCTTCCTGGCCAGCCTCATCCCGTTCGCGTTCGGGCTCCCCTACATGGCCGTCGTGCTCGGCCAGCTCGGCGTCGACAACAGCATCTCGAACGTCATCGCCCTCGGTGTGCTGCCCTTCATCGTCGGCGGTATCGCGAAGTGGCTGATCGCTGCGTCGGTGCTGCCTCTCACCTGGAAGCTCATCAAGCGCGACCGCTGAGCGACGCGCTGTTCGGTCGTCGACCGGGCACCGCTCCTACGACGAAACCCCCGGTCGATCGACCGGGGGTTTCGTCGTAGGAGCGGTGCGTCTCAGATCGAGAAGCCGATGGCGCGCATCATGTCGCGACCGTCGTCCGTGATCCGATCGGGGCCCCACGGCGGCATCCAGACCCAGTTGATCCGGAACGCGTCCACGACACCGTCGAGGGCGTTCGCCGTCTCGGACTCGATGACGTCGGTCAACGGGCAACCGGCACTCGTCAGCGTCATGCTGATGATGAGGGCGTTCTCGTGCTCCTCGTCCATCGCCAGATCGTAGATGAGGCCCAGGTCGACGACGTTGACACCGAGCTCCGGGTCCATGACCTCCTTGAGTGCCTCGATCGTCTGATCGAACTTCTCGGGAGCGAGTGCGACGGCCACGGTCAGTTCACCGCGGCGGCGGCCGAGACGTACCGGTCGTAGCCCTCGTTCTCGAGACGGTCGGCGAGCTCCGGCCCGCCCTCGTCGGCGACGTGGCCGTCCACGAAGACGTGCACGAAGTCAGGCTTGATGTAGCGCAGGATGCGCGTGTAGTGCGTGATGAGCAGCAGGCCGAGCCCTGTGTTGGCCTTGGCGCGGTTCACGCCTTCGGACACGATCTTGAGCGCGTCGACGTCGAGACCCGAGTCGGTCTCGTCCAGGACGGCGAACTTGGGCTTCAGCAGCTCCAGCTGCATGATCTCGTGGCGCTTCTTCTCGCCGCCCGAGAAGCCCTCGTTGACGTTCCGCTCGGCGAAGGCCGAGTCCATCTTCAGGGCACTCATCGACTCGCGGAGGTCCTTGACCCAGCCACGGAGGGCCGGAGCCTCTCCGTCCAGCGCGGTCTTCGCGGTGCGGAGGAAGTTCGAGACGGTCACACCGGGGATCTCGACGGGGTACTGCATCGCGAGGAACAGCCCCGCCTTGGCGCGCTCGTCGACGCTCATCTCGAGCACCTCGACGCCGTCCAGGGTGATGGAGCCGCCGTCGACGTTGTAGCGTGGGTGCCCGGCGATCGTGTAGGCGAGGGTCGACTTGCCCGAGCCGTTGGGGCCCATGACGGCGTGGATCTCGCCCTCCTTGATGGTGAGGTCGACGCCTTTGAGGATGGGCTTCGGGCCCTGATCGGTGTCGATGCTGACCTTGAGGTCGCGGATTTCGAGTGTTGACATGGTCGTATTCCTCTCTGGAACGGTCTTACTGCGCGACGCCGGCAGAGGGCGAGACGGTGCTGGTGTCGACGTACACGTCGCCGTCGACGACGGTGACGGTGAAGACCGGGACGGGTTCGTAGGCGGGAAGCGTCAGAGGCTTGCCCGTGGTGAGTTCGAATTTCGAGCCGTGGGCCCAGCACTCGAGGGTGTCGTCCTCGACGAAACCCTCCGACAAGGAGATGTCACCATGGGTGCAGGTGTCTCCGATGGCGTGGATCTCACCCGCGCTGTCCTTGACCACGGCGATGGCGATGCCGTCGACCACGACACGACGCGCCTGGGCCGGGGTGATCTCGTCCGCTCCGCAGACCTTCGTCGTCATGAGGCGGCCCCTCCGGTCAGCTCCGTCTCGAGGGCGTCGATGAGGCGCTCCTGGAGGCCGGGCTCACCGATCTTCTGGATCACCTCGCTGAGGAACCCGAGGACGACGAGTCGACGGGCCTCGGCCTTGTCGATCCCACGCGACTGCAGGTAGAAGAGGTGCTCGTCGTCGAAGCGGCCCGTGGCACTCGCGTGACCGGCGCCGGCGATGTCGCCGGTCTCGATCTCGAGGTTCGGGATCGAGTCGGCCCGCGTCCCCTCGGACAGCACGAGGTTGCGGTTCTGCTCGTAGCTGTCGGTGCCCGGAGCGGTCCGGCCGATCAGGACGTCGCCGATCCACACGGTGCGGGCACCGGCGCCCTGCAGGGCACCCTTGTAGTTCACACGGCTGCGGCTGTTCGGGGCGTCGTGGTTGACGTAGACCTGCTGCTCGAGGTGCTGCCCGGCGTCGGCGAAGTAGACGCCGTAGAGCTCGGCGTCCGAACCCTGGCCGGAGAGGTGCGCCGACGGGTTGACGCGCACGATGGAGCCGCCGAGGCTCACGACGAAGTGCTTGAGCTGGGCGTCCCGACCGATCGAGGCGAAGTGGCTCGCCAGATGCACGGCGTCGTCGTCCCACTCCTGCAGGGTGACGACGGTCAGCCGCGCGCCCTCGTCCACGACGATCTCGACGTTCTCCGCCAGCTGGGCGCTGCCGGTGTTGCGGAGCACGACCAGCGACGTCGTGTTCGCTTCCGCGTGGATGACGGTGTGACCGGCACGCGGCTGCGAGTCGAGCCCGGAGCGGCCGATCGTGATCGACGAGGGCTCCTCGCCGGACAGCGTGATCGAGAGCACCTTCTCGGTGCTGGCCCAGGCGTTGGCCGAGGCCTTGTCCTCCGGCGTACCCGCCGAGCCGACCAGGTTCGAGGTGCGGTCGACCCAGTCGACGACGGCACCGGGCGTCTCGCGGGCCAGGTAGGCGTACGGAGAACCGTCGAGGGGCCCGTCGATCAGGGGGCGGAGTCGCTCGACAGGGCTGAGCTTCCAGTCGACTTCCCGTCCGGTGACGGCCGGGAACGCTGCGGGGTCGGTGGAGTGGAATCGCTCGGAGCGGGTCTGGACCGGGACGAGGCCCCATCCCCCATCGGTGTGGGCCTTCGCTCCGTGCTGGACGCGGTCGTCCGTGGTGTCTGCTGTGGTGGGTGCTGCGGCGGACATCTAGCCGACTGATCCTTCCATGCTCATCTCGATGAGCTTGTTGAGTTCGAGCGCGTACTCCATCGGGAGCTCGCGGGCGATGGGCTCGATGAAGCCACGGACGATCATCGCCATGGCCTCGTCCTCGGCCATGCCGCGCGACATGAGGTAGAAGAGCTGCTCTTCGCTGACCCGCGAGACGGTGGCCTCGTGACCGAGCTGCACGTCGTCGACGCGGATGTCGATCGCGGGGTAGGTGTCGGAGCGCGACATGGTGTCGACGAGGAGGGCATCGCACCGCACCGTGTTGGCCGCGTGGTGCGCTGCTTCGTCCACGCGGACCTCTCCGCGGTAGCCGGCACGGCCACCGCCCCGGGCGATCGACTTCGAGACGATCGACGACGTCGTGTAAGGCGCCATGTGGATCATCTTCGCGCCGGCGTCCTGGTGCTGACCCGGACCGGCGAACGCGACGGAGAGCGTCTCGCCCTTGGCGTGCTCGCCGACGAGGTAGATGGACGGGTACTTCATCGTGACCTTGGAGCCGATGTTGCCGTCGATCCACTCCATGGTCGCGCCCTCGTGGGCGATCGCCCGCTTCGTGACCAGGTTGTAGACGTTGTTGGACCAGTTCTGGATCGTCGTGTACCGGACGCGCGCGTTCTTCTTCACGATGATCTCGACGACGGCCGAGTGCAGCGAGTCCGACTTGTAGATCGGAGCCGTGCAGCCCTCGATGTAGTGGACGTAGGAGTCTTCGTCGGCGATGATCAGCGTGCGCTCGAACTGACCCATGTTCTCGGTGTTGATGCGGAAGTAGGCCTGGAGCGGGATCTCGACGTGCACGCCCTTGGGGACGTAGACGAACGATCCGCCCGACCACACGGCGGTGTTCAGGGCCGCGAACTTGTTGTCACCGGCCGGGATGACCGTGCCGAAGTACTCCTGGAAGATCTCCGGGTGCTCGCGCAGCGCCGTGTCGGTGTCCATGAAGATGACACCCTGCTGCTCGAGGTCTTCGCGGATCTGGTGGTACACGACCTCCGACTCGTACTGCGCGGCCACGCCCGCGACGAGACGGTTGCGCTCGGCCTCGGGGATGCCGAGCTTCTCGTACGTGTTCTTGATGTCGTCCGGGAGCTCTTCCCAGCTGGTCGCCTGCTTCTCGGTCGACCGGACGAAGTACTTGATGTTGTCGAAGTCGATGCCGGACAGATCGGCACCCCACGTCGGCATGGGCTTGCGCTCGAACAGAGCGAGACCCTTGAGACGGTTCTTGAGCATCCATTCGGGCTCGCTCTTGAGGTTCGAGATGTCGGTCACGACCTCGGGCGAGACACCGCGCCGGGCGGAGGCGCCGGCCGTGTCGGAGTCGGACCAGCCGAACTCGTATTGCCCCAGGCCCGCGAGCTCCGGGCGGTCGATCAGCACGTCTGACATAGCTACCTCTTTCTCTGTCGAACCGAACACGGTGGTCGGAGCCGACATTCCCTCGCGCAGCGAGACGAACACGCCCGGTCGCCTGGCAGCGTGACGGCGGACCGTGGTCGATGCGCCGTGCCCCGCTGCTTAGACTGATCAGGAAGATCGAGAGAACGCCGGCGTCGATGGCATGTGCCTCCACGCGGTCAGCGAGCCCTCGGGTATCTCCGTCGACACCCAGATCGGGCAGTGCTCCTGAACCCGTTGATTCTACAGGGCCGACCGGCAAAAGTAACGAAAGGCAGCAAGTCGTGAGCAACGCACAGGTGACCCGCCCCGGACTGCTGTCCCGATTCTGGCTCTGGCTGCCGTCGACGGTCGATCGTCGCGTGCGGTTCCTCGCCTGGGCCTCGTTCGTCTGTCAGGTCGTCCTCATCGGCACCGGAGGTGCGGTCCGGTTGACCGGGTCGGGTCTCGGCTGCCCGACGTGGCCCGAGTGCGCCGCCGGGTCGTTCACGAACACGCCCGAGATGGGCATCCACGGCTTCATCGAGTTCGGCAACCGGATGCTGACGTTCGTCCTCTCGATCATCGTCATCCTCGTCTTCCTGTCCGTCCTGCGCATCCGCAAGGTGCGCCGCGATCTGTTCTGGCTCACCTTCGCGCAGGGCATGAGCATCCCCTTCCAGGCCGTGCTGGGCGGTATCACGGTGCTCGTCAAGCTGAACCCCTACGTGGTCGGCGCACACTTCGTCGTCTCGATCGTGCTCGTCGCCCTGACGGCGACCCTGGTCTATCGCGTGAAGCGGGGCCCTCGAGGCGCCACGGCCGCGACACCGAGGTGGTACGCGATCGTCACGCACGTGACGTCGTTCGTTGTCGCGGTCACCGTCCTGGTCGGTGTCCTGACGACCGGCGCCGGCCCGCATGCCGGGGACGCGGACACCCATCGCAACGGCCTCGACCCGGCCGTGCTCGAGCACGTCCACAGCTGGCCCGCGTACACGACCTTCGCGCTGACGCTCCTGCTCGTGATCGCGGCGCTCCGGCTCGGACTCCCCCGTCGGTTCCCCCTCCTGCTGCTCGCCGTCGAGCTCGTCCAGATCGCCGTGGGGCTGCTGCAGGCCCGGACCGGGCTGCCGCCCGTCCTGGTCGGTTCGCACATGGTCCTGGCAGGGCTGCTCGTCGCGGCGATGACGGCGACCGTGCTCTCGTTGAAGAACGACCAGACCCTGGACGAGGCCGAGCGCTCCCTCGACGTCCCCCTCCGATCGGTCACTCCGGCCTGATCGGCCGATTGACGCGCTAGTCGCTGGGCGTGTCCGCCGGGCGACGCATCGTGGTGTCGACGTCGCCTCTCTCGGTGGTGACGAATCCGTGCCGGCGGTAGAGGTTCTCGGCACGGCTGCCGGTCAACACCGTCAGCGACAGCGACGAGCCGCGCGTCGCCGCGACGATCTCGGACAGCAGGCTCGTCCCGATGCCGCGACCCCGCGCCTCCTCGGCTAGATAGAAGTGGCGAAGCCACGTCGTCTCCGGCGTCGGCTGCAGGGCGAAGCAGCCCAGGAGGCGGTGGTTCTCCGAGACGACGACGACCGTCTGGTCGGCATCGTATTCGCTGAGGAACCGCTCACGGTTGTAGGGAGGATTCCAGCGCCCGAGGCGCTCCAGATCGAACCGGAGGGCGTCGAGCTTGATGGACGCCAGGACAGGCGCGTCGGCCGACGTGGCGGGGCGGATCGACCAGGTGGTCGTGTCGCCGATCAGAACGGCAGGAGGGGGTCGACGCCGACGGCGAGGAACAACAGGGTCAGGTACGTGATCGAGCTGTGGAACACCCGCATCGGTCGGACCTCGGCCACCTGTTGGATGGCCCGCGAGTACAGGCGGTGCGACTCCCAGATGAACCAGATGCCGCTGGCCGCCGCGACGACCGTGTAGACGACGCCCATGTGGGCCACCGGGACGAGCAGCAACGAACAGGCGACCGTGGCCCACGCGTACAGGATGACCTGCAGTCCGACGATCGATCGACCGCGGACCACGGCGAGCATGGGAACGTCGGCCGCGGCGTAGTCGGCGCGATACCGCATCGACAGGGGCCAGTAGTGCGGCGGGGTCCAGAGGAAGATCACCAGGAAGAGGATGACGGGGGGCCAGGAGATCTCGTTGGTCACGGCGGCCCAGCCGATCAGTACGGGCATGCAGCCCGCGATACCGCCCCAGACGATGTTCTGCGGGGTGCGGCGCTTGAGCCACAGCGTGTAGACGAACACGTAGAACAGGATCGCGACGAGGGACAGGGTCGCCGCGAGCACGTTGACCGTCAGGGCGAGCCAGACGATGGAGGCGACGCCCACCACGTACGAGAAGACGAGCGCCTCGCGGTCGGTCACCTCCCCCGTGACGAGAGGGCGCCCCTGGGTTCGCTTCATGATGCGATCGATGTCGCGGTCGATGTAGCAGTTGAACGCCGATGCGGAGCCGGCGCTCAGGGCGCCACCGATCAAGGTCGCGGCGACGAGCCAGAGGTTCGGGACACCGCCCTGTGCCAGGAACATCGTCGGCGCCGTCGTGACGAGCAGCAGCTCCATCACGCGCGGTTTCGTCAGGGCGACGTACGCCTTGGCCTTTCGACGGACACCTCGAGGCGAGGTGTCGGGGCGGGTGGCGACGGCTGCGGTCATGTGTCCTCTAACGAGATGGCGGTTTGCCCGAAAAGTCTAGGCGATGAACGGCCACGCTGACGGCGAACCCGCTGACGTGCTGCGGGCACGACGGGGCACTACGTCCCTATACTGACAGGTGCTTGCCAGTCGCATGCCTTCCCGGTCCGGATCAGACGAGAAATATCGTCTCCGGTGCCACCGTGCGTGCGAACAGCCGATGACGTCTCGGCAGGCGCATGTCAGCGCGGAGCGAATCGACCCCGCGCAGTTCGCATCAAGAAGGGTCAACTTCCAGTGGCAGATCTGCAATGGGAATCCATTGACAACAAGGCAGTAGACACGGTCCGCGTCCTCGCGGCCGACGCGGTGGAGAAGGTCGGCAACGGCCACCCCGGCACGGCCATGAGCCTCGCTCCGGCCGCCTACCTCCTCTTCCAGAAGGTCATGCGCCGCGACCCGAGCGACAACGAGTGGATCGGTCGCGACCGTTTCATCCTGTCCATCGGACACAGCTCCTTGACGCAGTACATCCAGTTCTACCTCGGTGGCTACGGCCTCGAGATCGAAGACCTGCAGGCGCTCCGCACGTGGGGCTCGAAGACCCCGGGTCACCCCGAGTACGGCCACACCGACGGCGTCGAGATCACGACCGGCCCACTCGGCCAGGGGCTCGCCTCCGCCGTGGGCTTCGCCTACGCCGCCCGCTTCGAGCGCGGCCTGTTCGACCCCGACGCCGCCGTGGGCACGTCGCCGTTCGACCACTTCGTCTACGTCATGGCAGGCGACGGCGACATGCAGGAGGGCGTCACCAGCGAGGCGTCGTCCCTTGCAGGCCACCAGCAGCTCGGCAACCTCGTCGTCATCTACGACTCGAACCAGATCTCGATCGAGGACGACACCAACATCGCGTTCACCGAGGACGTCCAGAAGCGCTACGAGTCCTACGACTGGCAGGTCCAGGTCGTCGACTGGAAGAAGACCGGCGAGTACGTCGAGGACGTCGCGGCGCTGAACGACGCCATCGAGGCCGCGAAGGCCGAGACGAGCAAGCCGTCGCTCATCATCCTCAAGACCATCATCGGCTGGCCGTCGCCGAAGAAGCAGAACTCTGGCAAGATCCACGGTTCGGCGCTGGGCGCCGACGAGGTGAAGGGCCTGAAGGAGGTCCTCGGCTTCGATCCCGAGCAGACCTTCGAGGTCGCGCCCGAGGTCCTCGAGCACACCCGCAAGGCCGTCGAGCGCGGCCAGGCGCAGCACGCCGAGTGGACCGAGAAGTTCGACGCGTGGGCCACCGCGAACCCCGAGAAGAAGACGCTGCTCGACCGCGTCCTCAAGGGCGAGCTGCCCGAGGGCGTCGACGAGGTCCTGCCCGTCTTCGAGGCCGGCAAGGACGTCTCGACGCGTGCCGCGTCCGGCAAGGTCATCAACGCCATCGCCGGCGTCGTCCCCGAGTTCTGGGGCGGGTCGGCCGACCTGGCCGAGTCGAACCTGACCACGATCACGGACGGCAAGTCGTTCGTCCCCGAGGAGTGGTCGACGCACGAGTGGACCGGCAACCCCTACGGCCGCGTGCTGCACTTCGGTATCCGTGAGCACGCCATGGGGTCGATCCTCAACGGCATCACGCTGCACGGCAACACGCGTCCGTTCGGCGGCACCTTCCTCATCTTCAGCGACTACATGCGCCCCGCCGTGCGTCTGGCCGCCCTGATGAAGTCGCCCGTCACCTACGTGTGGACCCACGACTCCGTCGCCCTCGGCGAGGACGGCCCGACGCACCAGCCCGTCGAGCAGCTCGCGGCGCTCCGTGCCATCCCGGGTCTCGACGTCGTCCGTCCGGCCGACGCCAACGAGACCGCCTGGGCCTGGAAGACGATCCTCGACCGGCGCAACGGCCCGGCAGGTCTGGCGCTCAGCCGTCAGAACCTCCCGGTCTTCGAGCGGGGCGAAGGCGACGCCGAGGGCGAGACCTTCGCCTCCGCGAAGAACGTCGCGAAGGGCGCCTACGTCCTGGCCGAGGCCCCGGGCGGCACGCCCGACGTGATCCTCATCGCGACGGGCTCCGAAGTTCAGATCGCTGTCGAGGCGCGTGAGGTCCTGAGGGGCGAGGGCATCAACGCCCGCGTCGTGTCGGCGCCCAGCCTCGAATGGTTCGACGAGCAGAGCGCCGAGTACCAGGAGTCGGTCCTGCCGGCCTCCGTCAAGGCCCGCGTATCGATCGAGGCCGCCATCGCCATGCCGTGGCGCGGCATCGTCGGGGACGCCGGTCGCAGCGTGTCGATCGAGCACTTCGGTGCGTCGGCCGACTACAAGACGCTGTTCAAGAAGTTCGGTATGACGACCGAAGCCGCCGTCGCCGCCGTCAAGGACTCGCTGGCCGCTCTCTGAGCGCCGCGAAAAAGGAAGAAGACAGAAATGACTGAATCGAACACCGCTCAGCTGTCCGCCGCCGGCGTCAGCATCTGGCTCGACGACCTCTCGCGTGAGCGCATCAACTCGGGTGGGCTCCAGAAGCTCATCGCCGAGCGCAACGTGGTCGGCGTGACCACGAACCCGACCATCTTCGCGGCCGCTCTGGCCAAGGGCGAGGCGTACGACGACCAGGTCGCGCTGCTCGCCAAGACGGGTGTCAGCGTCACCGACGCCGTCTTCGAGATCACCACCGACGACGTCACGCGCGCCAGCGACATCTTCCGCGAGATCTACGACACGACCGATGGCTTCGACGGCCGCGTGTCGATCGAGGTCGAGCCGGGTCTCGCGCACGACGCCCAGGGCACCATCGACCAGGCGATCAAGCTCGCCGCCAAGGTCGGCCGCCCCAATGCGCTCATCAAGATCCCGGCCACGGTCGAGGGTCTCGAGGCCATCACGGCCGTCATCGCCCAGGGCATCAGCGTCAACGTCACGCTGATCTTCAGCCTGGAGCGCTACCGCGCCGTCATCAACGCCTACCTGACGGGTCTGGAGCAGGCCAAGGCCGCCGGCATCGACCTGTCGACGATCCACTCGGTCGCCTCGTTCTTCGTGTCGCGCGTCGACACCGAGATCGACAAGCGCCTCGACGCCGTGGGCACGGACGAGGCCTCGGCCCTCAAGGGCAAGGCCGGCGTCGCCAACGCCCAGCTCGCCTACGAGGTCTACACCCAGGCCTTCGACACCGAGCGCGTCAAGACCCTCCTCGCCGCCGGTGCCAACAAGCAGCGTCCGCTCTGGGCCTCGACCGGCGTCAAGGACCCGGCCGTCCTCGACACGACCTACGTGGTCGAGCTCGTCGCCGCCGACGTCGTCAACACGATGCCCGAGAAGACGCTCGAGGCGACCTTCGACCACGGTGAGATCCGCGGGGACACGATCACCGCCTCCTACGCGTCGGCCAACGAGGTCATGGACGCCATCGCGGCGCAGGGCATCTCGTACGACGACGTCACCGAGACCCTCGAGAAGGAGGGCGTGGAGAAGTTCATCGTCTCCTGGAACGAGCTGCTCGACACCGTCACCGCTGCCCTCGAGGCCGCCAAGCCCGCCGAGGTCGCCAAGTGACCATCACCATCGCCGCCAGCGGTGACGCGGCGGATGCCGTCGACCGCGTCGTGCCTCAGCTCGTCACCGACATGGTGGCGAGCGGCATCACCGCCCTGAATCCGACGCTCTGGGGTCCGGACGCCGAGTCCGAGGCCGAGAAGCGCCTCGGCTGGACCGAGGCCGTGGTCGTCTCGACTCCCCTGCTCGACGAGATCGACGCGCTGCGCGACGAGCTCGCGGCCAAGGGTGTCGACCACGTCGTGCTCGCCGGCATGGGGGGATCGTCCCTCGCGCCCGAGGTCATTACTCGGACATACGGCGTCGAGTTGACCGTGCTCGACGCGACGGAGCCCGGTCAGGTGCTGTCCGCCCTGGCCGACCGTCTCGACCGCACGGTTCTGGTCGTGTCCTCGAAGTCGGGTTCGACCGTCGAGACGGCGAGCCAGCGCAAGACGTTCGAGAAGGCGTTCACGGACGCCGGCATCGACCCCGCCGAGCGCATCGTCGTGGTGACCGACCCGGGTTCGCCGCTCGACGAGTCGGCGCGTGCCGCGGGCTACCGCGTCTTCAACGCGGACCCGAACATCGGCGGCCGCTACTCGGCTCTCAGCGCCTTCGGTCTCGTACCGTCGGGTCTCGCCGGTGCGGACATCCGCGAACTGCTGGCCGAGGCCGACGCCGTGACGGTGGAGCTCGCACAGGACAGCGCGGCCAACCCGGGACTCGTCCTGGGCGCCGTGCTCGCCGGTACGACTCCCCTGCGCGACAAGATCGCGATCGTCGCCGACGGCACGCACATCATCGGGTTCCCCGACTGGGCCGAACAGCTCATCGCGGAGTCGACCGGCAAGCTCGGACGCGGGCTTCTGCCCGTCGTCATCGGCACCAAGGCCCCGGAGATCACGGAGGGCCTGCACGACGTGCAGGTCGTCCGTCTCGTCGCCAACGCGGCCGAGACGCGCGAGGTCGCACCGGGCGAGGTCGAGATCAGCGGATCGCTGGGCGGTCAGATCATGGTCTGGGAGTACGCCGTGGCGGTGGCCGGGCGCCTGCTCGAGATCAACCCCTTCGATCAGCCCGACGTCGAGTCCGCCAAGGTCGCGACGCGTGCGCTGCTCGACCAGCGTCCCGAACCGACGGCTCCGGCCTTCACCGACCAGGGCATCGACGTGCGCGAGGTCGGCGGCATCGAGCTGGGCGACTCGCTCGCCTCCGCCGTGACGGGTCTGCTGTCGTTGGTGACCGACGACGGCTACGTCTCGATCCAGGCCTACATCGACCGGGTGGCGAACCCCGAGCTCGAGGAGCTGCGCGACGCGCTGGCCGCTCGTACCCGGCGTCCGGTGACATTCGGGTGGGGGCCGCGCTTCCTGCACTCGACCGGTCAGTACCACAAGGGCGGCCCGGCCAATGGCGTCTTCCTCCAGATCACGCAGACGGCGAAGGAGGACCTCTCCATCCCCGACAGCCCGTTCACGTTCGGTCAGCTCGTCCAGGCGCAGGCCGCGGGCGACGCGAAGGTGCTCTCGGAGCACGGTCGTCCGGTTCTGACCCTCACGGTGTCGGACGTCCAGGCGGCGCTGCCGGCGCTGCTGGCCGCCCTGCGCTGATCGTCTGACGAAGGATTCTCATCACGATGTCACCGGTGGAGATCACGCCGGAGTACAACCCACTGCGGTTGCCCTCCGACCGCCGACTCAATCGAATCGCGGGGCCGAGTGGTCTCATCATCTTCGGAGTGACGGGCGACCTGTCACGGAAGAAGCTGATGCCGGCCGTCTACGACCTGGCCAACCGAGGCCTCCTGCCCCCTGGTTTCGCTCTCGTCGGGTTCGCCCGGCGGGAGTGGGAGGACCAGGACTTCGAGCAGGTGGTCTACGAGGCGGTCAAGCAGCATGCCCGCACCCCCTTCGACGAAGACGTGTGGCGTCAGCTCAAGGAGGGCATCCGGTTCGTCCAGGGTGTCTTCGACGACGCCGACGCGTTCGCCCAGTTGAAGGACACCATCGAGGAGCTCGACCGGGAGCGCGGCACGATGGGGAACCACGCGTTCTACCTGTCGATCCCGCCGAAGGCCTTCCCCATGGTGACGGAGCAGCTGCGGAACTCGGGCCTCGCCGAGGAGAAGGACGGCGCCTGGCGCCGTGTCGTGATCGAGAAGCCCTTCGGTAGCGATCTGAAGACCGCTCGGGAGCTGAACGCGGTCGTCGAGACCGTGTTCGCTCCCGACTCGGTGTTCCGCATCGACCACTACCTCGGCAAGGAGACGGTTCAGAACCTGCTCACGCTGCGGTTCGCGAACCAGATGTACGAGCCGCTCTGGAACAGCAACTACGTCGACCACGTCCAGATCACCATGGCCGAGGACATCGGTGTGGGCGGTCGCGCCGGCTACTACGACGGTATCGGCGCTGCTCGCGACGTCATCCAGAACCACCTCCTGCAACTCCTCGCGCTCACGGCGATGGAGGAACCGGTGTCGTTCAACGCGAAGGACCTCCGCGCCGAGAAGGAGAAGGTCCTGAGCGCCGTCCGTCTGCCCGAGGACCTGGCCACGGGCACCGCCCGGGGTCAGTACGCCGGCGGATGGCAGGGCGGGGAGAAGGTCCTCGGGTTCCTCGACGAGGACGGCATGAATCCCGAGAGCATGACCGAGACGTTCGCGGCGATCAAGCTGGAGATCGCGACGCGCCGTTGGTCGGGTGTCCCGTTCTACCTCCGTGCCGGCAAGCGTCTCGGGCGGCGTGTCACCGAGATCGCCGTCGTCTTCAAGCGTGTTCCCGAGAACATCTTCGGTTCGCAGTCCGCCCTGGGTCAGAACGCTCTCGTCATCCGGGTGCAGCCGGACGAGGGCGTCACCCTGCGTTTCGGATCGAAGGTGCCGGGAATCGGCAGCCAGGTGCGCGACGTCACGATGGACTTCGGCTACGGCCACGCGTTCACGGAGGCGAGCCCCGAGGCCTATGAGCGGCTCATCCTCGATGTGCTGCTCGGCGACCCGCCCCTCTTCCCCCGGCACGAGGAGGTCGAGTTGTCCTGGAAGATCCTCGATCCGATCGAAGAGTTCTGGGCCACCCAGGGTCAGCCTGAGCAATACCGACCCGGCACCTGGGGCCCGCACTCCGCCGACGAACTCATGGCCCGAGACGGCCGGACCTGGAGGCGCCCATGATCGTCGAACTGCCGGACAGCACCATCAGCCGTGTCCAGAAGTCGCTCATCAAGATTCGCGAAGAGGGCGGCGCCGTCGCACTCGGTCGCGTTCTGACCCTGATCATCTCAACGCGACTAGGCGAAGAGGAGGAGGCGATCGAGGCCGCGAACGAGGCGTCCCGCGAGCATCCGATGCGCGTCATCGTCATCTCGACCAACGACCGGTCCGACGACGAGGAGGCGCGGCTCGACGCCCAGATCCGCGTCGGTGGCGACGCGGGAGCCAGCGAGGTCATCGTCCTCCGTGCGTTCGGGGACACGGCGAGCGACGAGGAGGGCCTGGTCACCGGCCTCCTCCTGCCCGACGCACCGGTCGTGGCCTGGTGGCCCGGACGGGCGCCCGTCAGCGTGTCCGAATCGCCCCTCGGCCGTATTGCACAGCGGCGCATCACGGACGCGGCCAGCCAGGCGAACCCCCGTCAGTCCATCGTCGACCTCGCCGAGACCTACGAACCGGGCGACACGGACTTCGCGTGGACCCGTTTGACGTTGTGGCGAACCCAGCTCGCCGCCGTGCTCGATCAGCCGCCGTACGAGCCCGTCACCGAGGTGCAGGTGAGCGGCTCCCCCGATTCGCCGTCGACGCTCCTGCTCGCGGCGTGGCTGCGGCTCCAACTACAGGTTCCCGTCACGAGCGAGCTGACCAGCCGGGCCACGGGATCGAGCGGCATCCACGGAGTCCGACTCGTGCGACCCTCCGGGTCGATCGAACTGGAGCGATCCGTCGTCAACGTGGCGACGTTGACCCAGCCCAACCAGCCGACTCATGACCTGTCGCTGCCACGCCGTTCTCTGCGCGACTGCCTGGCCGAAGAACTCCGTAGACTCGACCCGGATGACCTGTTCGGGGATGTCGTCCGGACTGGCGTCAGCCAGCTGAGCGAACCCGTCCACAGCAACTGATCGCACACGGGGCCGCATCCACAGAAGGATGCGGCCCCGTGTCGAGTTCCCCCAGAGAGACCGAGGCAGAGACAACGTGACGAACGAACGACGGGTGCTGGTTCACCCGGACAAGCAATCGCTGGGCGCCTCCGTGGCGGCCCGATTCATCACCAAGATCATCGATGTGCTCGAGGAGCAGAACTACGCGTCGATCGTCGTCAGTGGAGGCTCGGTGAGCACCCTCGTGCTCGCGGCCATCAACGCTTCGGCGGCGCGTGACAGCGTCGATTGGTCCAAGGTGTCGTTCTGGTGGGCCGACGAGCGCTGGGTCGAGGCAAACGACGCGGATCGGAACGACCGTCAGGCCGGCATCGACCTGCTCGACCACATCGGCGTCCTGCCCGAGAACATTCACCGCTTCGGTGCCGTCGGTGACTACGCCACGGTCGAGGAGGCCGCCGCTGCGTACAGCGCTGAGCTGCTCGAGAATGCTCAGGGAGACGACGATGCTCCTCGCTTCGACATCACGCTCCTCGGCGTCGGTCCGGACGGGCACATCGCCTCGCTGTTCCCCGACAAACCGCAGGTCTTGACGGCGGCACCGACCGTCTTGACCGTCTCGGACTCCCCCAAGCCCCCGCCCGTCCGTCTGACGTTGAGTCTTCCCGTCATCAACAACTCTCAGCGCGTCTGGACCATCCTCGCCGGCGCCGAGAAGGCGTCGTCCCTCGGTCTGGCCCTCGCCGGCGCCGGTGCTGACCAGGTGCCGGTGGCGGGCGTCAAGGGGCGTAAGCGGACAGTCTTCTTCGTTGACAGCGACGCTGCGGCCGAAGTACCCGAGAACCTGATCGCCTCGACCTACTGAGACGACGACGGGTGCTGAGCGCCCGCATGACGAAACCCCCGCAGCCGGTGGCTGCGGGGGTTTCGTCATGACCCGTGCGACGTGATGTCAGGCTTTGCCGCGACGGACGCGAAGCTGCTGGAGTGCCTCTTCGAGCAGCTGGGCTGCCTCTTCTTCGCTGCGACGCTCTTTGACGTACGCGAGGTGCGTCTTGTAAGGCTCGAGCTTGGCGACCGTCGGGGGGTTGTTCTTGTCGCGGCCAGCAGGCAGACCCGTCGACGGCGAGTCGACCGTCTCGGGGATCTCGTCATCGGGCACATTCGCGGCGAAGTGCCGGACGACCTCGTTGCCGAGGGCATCCCAGTACGAGATGGTGATCCGCTCGGCGTGGAAGCCACGATCCTGTTCGCCCATCGGGCCGGCTCCGACGCGGGAACCGCGGATGGCGCTACCGCCCGCGGCCATCAGGCACCCGCCGAGAATTTGGTGATGAGCCCGAGGACCACGATGCATGTGATCCAGACGAGGCCGAGGAATACCGTGATGCGATTCAGGTTGCGCTCCGCGACACCCGATGCACCGAGGTTGCTCGTGACGCCACCCCCGAACATGTCGGAGAGACCGCCACCGCGGCCGCGGTGCAGGAGGATGAGAAGGGTCAACAGGAGGCTCGTGATGCCGAGCAAGACCTGCAGGATGACCTGGAGTATGTCCACGGATAACCTTTCGATGCGGTAAGACCGCTAACGAGTATAACGGGCATGGGCCCGCGCGACTCGACCCGGAGAGCCGAGTGTGTGCTGTCGCTTCTGAACGCGTCAGGTACCGACATGGTGCGGGAACCGCACGATGCTGGCGAACTCGTCGATGTCGAGGCTCGCTCCTCCGACCAGAGCGCCGTCGACGTTGGGCTCGCGCATGAACGACGCGATGTTGGCCGCCTTCACACTGCCCCCGTAGAGGATGCGCGTCGCGGCGGCGGCATCGACCCCGACGATCTCGACGAGTGCGCTGCGGAGGGCGGCGCAGACCTGCTCCGCCTGTTCAGCCGTCGCGGCTTGACCGGAGCCGATGGCCCAGACCGGCTCGTAGGCGACGACGATCTCGGCTGAGGAGGGTACCTCGGCGAGGGCGGCGTGCAACTGGGCCACGGGCACGGCGCTTGCACCGTGCTTCTCGAGGTCGTCGGCGGTTTCACCGACGCAGATCACCGGAACGAGGCCGTGACGGTGCGCGGCCGCGACCTTGGCGGCCACCACCGAGTCGTCCTCGGCGTGCATCGTGCGACGCTCGGAGTGGCCGACGAGGACGTAGCGGACGTCCAGCTTCGAGAGGAACGCACCCGACACCTCGCCGGTATACGCACCGGAGTCGGCTGCCGAAAGGTCTTGCGCGCCGAGACCGAGCTCGAGCTTGTCGGCGTCGAGCAGGGTCTGCACCGAACGGATGTCGGTGAAGGGCGGGAAGACGGCAGCCTCGACGGCGGTGTAGTCGTGCTTCGCGTCCTTGAGGCTCCAAGCGAGCTTCTGGACGAAGGCGATCGACTGCAGGTGGTCGAGGTTCATCTTCCAGTTGCCGGCGATGAGCGGTGTGCGGGTGTTTACCATCCGAGGACCTCCAGTCCGGGGAGCTTCTTGCCCTCGAGGAATTCGAGGCTGGCGCCTCCACCCGTCGAGATGTGGCCGAACTGGTCGTCCGTGAATCCGAGCTTGCGGACGGCAGCAGCGGAGTCTCCCCCACCGACGACGCCCAGGCCGGAGACCCGGGTCAGCGCTTCGGCCACGGTCCGTGTGCCCTGCGCGAAGGTCGGGAACTCGAAGACACCCATCGGGCCGTTCCAGAAGACCGTCGACGAACGCCCGATGATCTCGGCGAAACGGTCGGCTGTCTCGGGGCCGATGTCGAGCCCGATGGCGGTGTCGCCCAGACGGGAAGACTCGATGCCGTCGGCTCCTACCACGAGGTGGTCGGCGTCGGCGGAGAAGGAGTCGGCGACCACGACGTCGACGGGGAGCACGAGAGTGACCCCGCGGCTCTCGGCATCGGCGATATAGCCCTTGACGCGATCGAGTTGGTCCGTCTCGAGCAGGCTTTTGCCGACGGCGTGGCCCTGTGCGGCGAGGAACGTGAACAGCATTCCGCCACCGATGAGGAGGTTGTCCACCCGGGGCAGCAGGTGTTCGATGACACCGAGCTTGTCAGACACCTTCGAGCCGCCGAGCACGACCGTGTAGGGCCGCTCGGGTGTCTCGGTGAGCTTGTCGAGGACGTCGAGCTCGGCGGCGATGAGAAGGCCCGCGGCGCTGGGCAGGAGCGAGGCCAGTTCGTAGACGCTCGCCTGCTTTCGGTGGACGACTCCGAAGCCGTCGGAGACGAAGGCGTCTCCGAATTCGGCCAGCGCAGCGGCGAATGCCCTGCGCTCCCCCTCGTCCTTCGATGTCTCGGCGGCGTTGAACCTCAGGTTCTCGAGGACCGTGATCTGTCCGTCCGCCAGGGCGTCGACGGCGGCGGACGCCGCGTCTCCGACCGTCTCGGACGAGAAGCCGACGCTCTTGCCGAGGAGCTCGCTCAGTCGCTGGGCGACGGGGCGGAGGCTGAACTCGGGTGTGATGGTGCCGTCGGGTCGCCCGAGGTGGGAGATCACGACGACACGCGCGCCTTGGTTGATCAGGTTGTCGAGAGTGCCCAAGGAGGCGCGGATGCGGCCGTCGTCGGTGATCACGCCGTCTTTCAACGGGACGTTCAGATCACAGCGGACGATCACACGCTTACCGGCGAGCGAGCCGAGGGACTCGAGGGTGCGCAGGGTCATGTCGTTCTTACGTTCTCAGCGCGTCGTCGTCAGAGACGGTCGGCGACGTACTCGGTCAGGTCGACGAGCCGGTTCGAGTAGCCCCACTCGTTGTCGTACCACGACGTGATCTTCACGAGGTTGCCGATGACCTTGGTCAGGCCGGCGTCGTAGATCGAGGAGTGGGGGTCGCTCTGGATGTCGCTGGAGACGAGCGGGTCCTCGCTGTAGAGCAGGATGCCCTTGAGGTCGCCCTCGGATGCGGCCTTGTACGCCGCGTTGATCTGCTCGACCGTGACGGGAGTCGAGGTCTCGAGCGTGACATCCGTGATCGAGCCGGTGGGCACCGGGACACGGAGGGCGTAGCCATCGAGCTTGCCCGAGAGCTCGGGGATGACGAGGCCGATGGCCTTGGCCGCACCCGTCGAGGTGGGGACGATGTTGATGGCGGCCGCGCGAGCACGACGCGGGTCCTTGTGCGGGCCGTCCTGCAGGTTCTGGTCGGCCGTGTAGGCGTGCACCGTGGTCATGAGACCGCGTTCGACGCCGAAGTTGTCCATAAAGACCTTCATCAGCGGTGCGAGGCTGTTCGTGGTGCACGACGCGTTCGAGATGATGTGGTGGTTGGCGGGGTCGTACGTGTTCTCGTTGACGCCGAGGACGATCGTGACGTCATCGCCCGTGGCGGGAGCCGAGATCAGCACCTTCTTGGCGCCGGCCGTGATGTGCTTCTTGGCGTCCTCGGCCTTGGTGAAGAAGCCCGTCGACTCGATGACGATGTCGACACCCAGCTCGGCCCACGGGAGGTTGGCCGGGTCGCGCTCGGCGAGGACCTTGATCGGCTTGCCGTCGACGACGATGGAGTCACCGTCGAGCTCGACCGTCGCGTTCAGTCGGCCCGTGATCGAGTCGTACTTGAGGAGGTGCGCGAGCGCCGCGTTGTCGGTGAGGTCGTTGACGGCGACGATCTCGAGGTCGCTTCCCTTGGCGAGTGCCGCACGGAAGTAGTTACGGCCGATTCGGCCGAAGCCGTTGATGCCGATCTTGACGGTCAATGGAACTCCTGTTGATCAGGCGTCGGGGAGACGCGTGGAGGGCGTGGGCGACCAAGCCCGTGAAAGGCCGGGACTCAAGGGAATCCCGGCGTTTTCCGCTTATGACAGTAGCAGTCGGCCGCCCGTGTTCTCTGAGGCGGATTCCCCCGGCTGTCGGGGCGGATCGAGGCGACCTAGAAGGTCAGTAGCCCCTGGGTCTTGGTGGTGGCGGCGGCGTAGCGCTGGGCGACGTTGTCCCAGTTGACGATGTTCCAGAAGGCCTTGACGTAGTCGGCGCGGACGTTCTGGTAGTCGAGGTAGTAGGCGTGCTCCCAGACGTCGA
The DNA here is from genome assembly GCF_049601585.1 of Frigoribacterium sp. 2-23. Classification (GTDB taxonomy): domain Bacteria; phylum Actinomycetota; class Actinomycetes; order Actinomycetales; family Microbacteriaceae; genus Frigoribacterium. The sequence continues at coordinate 1,556,365 of NZ_CP187126.1, forward strand.
GCATGAGCAGCGGGACGAGGCCGAAGGGCACGTTGCCCTGCTGGTCGAAGAGCTGGAAGACGCTCAGGCGCTGCCCGATGACGTCGTAGGCCAGGACGGACCAGCCCGAGCCCTGCACGCCGAGGGCGGTGGCGGTGAAGTGGGCCTTGAACTTGTCGAGGTCGCCGAAGTCGCGGCCGATGGCCTCGAGGAGGTCGCCGGTGGGTTCGCCGGTCTCGGGGGTGAGGTTGGTCCAGAAGATCGAGTGGTTGACGTGGCCGCCGAGGTTGAAGGCGAGGTCCTTCTCGAGCTTGTTGACGTTCGCGAGGTCGCCCTTGTCGCGGGCCTCGGCGAGTGCGGCGTTGGCGGTGTTGGCGCCGGTGACGTAGGTGTTGTGGTGCTTGGAGTGGTGCAGCTCCATGATCGTCGCGCTGATGTGCGGGGCGAGGGCGCTGTAGTCGTAGGGGAGGTCGGGAAGGGTGTACTCAGCCATCTTGATGCTCCTTGCGATCGCGATTCGTCGGACGTGGAACGACGACGACCGACTCACCTCCGCAGTCTAGTGAGCAGCGGGAAGACCCGACCGAACATGACGGAGTCGTTCAGGAGGCCTTTACCCGCTGCGTCGCGCAGCACCACCCGCAGCGTGTCAGTCCAGTTCGAGATCGGCGGGCAGGTTGGCGTCCGTCCCCGGTACGCCGGTGTCCGTGGCCTTCTTGTCGGCCATCGCGAGCAGTCGTCGGATACGACCGGCGACGGCGTCCTTCGTCATGGGTGGGTCGGCGTGGTGGCCGAGCTCGTCGAGGCTGGCATCACGGTGGGCGAGACGCAGATCCCCCGCGTACTTCAGGTGGTCGGGGATGTCGTCGCCCAGGATCTCCATGGCGCGCTCGACCCGGGCGCAGGCGGCGACGGCGGCCTGAGCGGATCGGCGGAGGTTGGCGTCGTCGAAGTTGACGAGGCGGTTGGCGGTCGCTCGGACCTCGCGGCGCTGGCGCATCTCCTCCCACTCGCTGACGCTGCGGTGTGCCCCCATCGCGGCGAGCATGGCGCTGATCGCCTCGCCGTCACGGACCAGGACGCGGTGGATGCCCCGGACCTCCCTGGCCTTCGCCGAGATGCCGAGACGCCCAGCCGCCCCCACGAGGGCCATGGCCGACTCGTTGCCGGGGCACACCACCTCGAGTGACGCCGAGCGCCCGGGGTCGGTGAGCGAGCCCTGGGCCAGGAAGGCGCCGCGCCAGATGGCCGCGAGATCGTCACGACTGCCGGTGGTCAGGCGATTGGGAAGGCCACGGACCGGGCGACGCCTCGCGTCCATCAGGCCCGTCTGGCGGGCGAGGGTCTCCCCTGCCTCGTGCACGCGCACCAGATAGTGCGCCGTGCGCCGGGAACCCGAGGCTCCGACCATCGACACATCGCTCCGGGCGCCGTAGAGCTCGGCGAGGTCCTTCCGGACCCGGCGCGCGATCGTGGGGCTGTCGAGCTCAGCCTCGACGGCGATGCGACCCGAGATCACGTGCAGACCCCCTGCGAAGCGCAGGATGGTCGCGACTTCCGCGGCACGCACCGTGGTGCGACTCACGTCGACCTGGGCGAGTTCTTCTTTGACGTCGGCAGTCTGAGCCAATCCTGTGTTCCTTTTCTCAGGTCGTGGGGTGGAGCACGTCGAGTCCCGGCCCGATGCGAGCGGGGACGTGCTCGTCACCGACGACGGGTCATTCGCGCCCGAGGTCGCGATGCTTCACGCTGACGGCCACACCCGGCAGGTCACGGAGATGCGCCGCGAGTTCGCCGACGAGGGTCACCGATCGGTGCTTACCGCCCGTACAGCCAACGGCGATCGTAGCGTGTCTCTTGTTCTCGCGCTGGTAGCCGTCGAGGACGGGCTCCAACGCCCGCCCGAAGGCCTCGACGAAGTCCCGGGCGCCCCGTTGAGCCATCACGTACGAACTGACGGCGCTGTCGAGACCCGTCTGGGAGCGCAGCTCGGGGACCCAGAACGGGTTCGGGAGGAACCGTGCGTCGCCGACCATGTCCGCGTCGGCTGGAAGGCCGTACTTGAAACCGAAGCTGAGCACCGTCACGTTCACGCCGGCCCGTTCGGACTCGGCGAACGTCTCGGTGATCGTCGTCGCGAGTTGGTGGATGTTCAACTCCGAGGTGTCGATGACGATGTCGCTGGTCTCCCGGAGCTCCTCCATACGGGCGCGCTCCGCGAGGATGCCGTCGAGGAGCGTTCCATCCCCCTGCAAGGGGTGCGGGCGCCGGACCTGCTCGAAACGCCGCACCAGGGCTGCATCGGTCGCGTCGAGGTACAGGACGCGCACCTTGCTGGGCATCAGGTCTCGGAGCGTTCGCACTGCCTCCTGCGCTTCGGAGAAGAGACGCCCGCCGCGCACGTCGACGACGGCCGCGATCTTCGGAAGCGAGTCGCCGGCTCGCTCGGCGAGATCGAGCAGCGGGCGGAGCATCTGGGCGGGGAGGTTGTCGACGACGTACCACCCGAGGTCTTCGAGGGCATTGCCGACGGTCGATCGACCAGCACCGGACATGCCGGTGACGATCAGGACCTCCTGCTGTTCGGGGGCGTCGCTCATGATGACGGTGACCTTCGCTCGGTGCCGGTGGTGGTTGCGATTCTAGGCGGTCGAGGTTGCCGGTTCGTGAGGCCCTGCCCCGTCGTCGTCGGGCACGGTGGCCTGTCCGAGCTTGTCCACGATGGCGGCCGCCAGCGTCGGGCCGATGCCCTTGACGGAGGAGATCTCGGACGGATCGGCCGCCTTCAGGCGCTTCACGGAACCGAAATGCTTGAGGAGGACGGCGACCCGCGACGGCCCGAGCCCTGGGATCTCGCTGAGCTGAGTCGCGATGTCGCGCTTCCGACGTTGTCGCTGGAACGTGATCGCGAAACGGTGCGCCTCGTCACGGATGCGTTGGATGAGGAAGAGCGCGTCCGAGTTCCTGGGCAGGATGACTGGGAAGTCGTCGTCGGGCAGCCAGATCTCTTCTAGGCGCTTCGCGATGCCGCAGAGGGCGATGTCGGTCACGCCCGCGTCGTCGAGGGCTCGCTTCGCGGCCGCGACCTGCGGTTGACCGCCGTCGACGATGAGGAGGTTCGGGCGATAGGCGAAGCGCTTGCGCTGCTCCCCCACCTCGTCGACGGGCGCGAGCTCGTCATCGAGGCGGGCGAGACGCCGACTCAGCGTCTGGTAGATGGACTCCGTGTCGTCGGTCGACTGCGGAATGCTGAACCGGCGGTATTGGTCTTTGCGCGGCAGGCCGTCCTCGAAGACGACCATGGAAGCGACGATGTTCGTGCCGGAGAGGTGGGAGACGTCGTAGCACTCCATGCGGAGCGGTGCGTCCCCCATGCCCAGTGCCTCCTGGATGTCCGCGAGAGCCGTGGACCGGGTCGCGAAGTCGGCGCTCCGTCGCGTCTTGTAGAGCATCAACGACTGCTGGGCGTTCAGCGTGGCCGTCTGCATGAGAGCCGCCTTGTCGCCCCGCTGGGCGGTGTGTACCTGCACGCGGCCCCGACCGCGGATACCCGTGAGGACGTCCTGGAGGGCGTCGTTGTCGTCGGGAATGGCCGTCACGACGATCTCGCGCGGCAGCTCGGCACCCGCGCCGTAGACGCCCTGGACGACCTGTTCGACGAGCTCGCCGGTCGTGATGTCGATCTCCTTGTCGACGACCCACACCCGCGAACCGCGGATGCGACCGCCGCGGACGGTGAACTGCTGAACGGCGGCCGCCAGTTCGTCTTCGGCGAGGGCGTAGAGATCCAGGTCGACACTGTCACGCAGGACGACGGCGGACTTGTCGAGGACGGCTTCGAGGGCCTGGACCTGGTCGCGGTACGTCGCGGCGTCCTCGTAGCGCTGCTCGATCGCGGCCGTCTTCATCGACTTCTGCAGGTCGGTGATGACCTTGCGGTCGTAGCTCCCCATGAAGCGGACGAACTCATCCACGATCTCGCGGTGCCGCTCGATGCTGACCCTGCCCGAGCACGGCCCACCGCACCGGCCGATCTGACCGGGGAAGCAGGGCTTGCCGGTCTGCATCGCCTTCTTGTAGCTGCTGTCGCTACACGTCCGGATGGGGAAGACCTTGATCATCAGATCGATGGTGTCGTGCACAGCCCAGATCTTCGGATAGGGCCCGAAGTACTTGGCACCCTTGATGCGAGGGTTGCGCGTCACCATCACCCGAGGCGCCTCATCGGCGAGAGTGATCGCCATGAACGGATAGGTCTTGTCGTCACGGAACTTGACGTTGAACGGCGGGTCGAATTCTTTGATCCACGTGTATTCGAGCTGCAATGCCTGGATGTCGCTGCCCACGACCGTCCACTCGACGGAGCGCGCGGTCAACACCATGCGCCGCGTCCTCTCATGAAGGGACGGGAGCGGCGCGAAGTAGTTGCTGAGGCGGGCCCGAAGGTTCTTGGCCTTGCCCACGTACAGGACCCGACCGCGTTCGTCGCGCCATCGGTAGACGCCGGGATCGGTGGGGATTTCGCTCGCCTTCGGCCGCCAGGAGACGGTGTCGCTCATCGCGCCTCGACAGCCTCCCGGCGACGGGGCTTGCTGGTCTTCTTCGGAGCGGTGGCCAGACTGGCACCCCCGTGCCCCGACTCAAGGATCTCGCGGAGGAACACCCCGGTGTGACTCTCGGGCACGGTGGCCAGGTGCTCGGGAGTACCGACGGCGAGGACGGTACCGCCGCCGGCGCCACCCTCGGGACCCATGTCGATGAGCCAGTCGGCCGACTTGATCACGTCGAGGTTGTGCTCGATCGTGATCACCGTGTTGCCCTTCTCGACGAGGCCGTTCAAGACGAGGAGGAGCTTGCGCACGTCTTCGAAGTGAAGGCCTGTGGTCGGTTCGTCGAGGACGTAGATGCTGCGCCCGTTGGAACGGCGCTGGAGTTCGGTGGCGAGCTTGACGCGCTGCGCCTCGCCGCCGCTCAGCGTCGTGGCGCTCTGGCCGAGTCGGACGTAGCCCAGGCCGACCTCGACCAGGGTTTTCATATAGCGCGAGATCGCGGAGATGGGCTCGAAGAACTCGGCCGCCTCGCTGATCGGCATGTCGAGGACCTCGGAGATGTTCTTGCCCTTGTAGTGGACGGCCAACGTGTCGCGGTTGTAGCGAGCGCCGCCGCACACCTCGCACGCGACGTAGACATCGGGCAGGAAGTTCATCTCGATCTTGATGGTGCCGTCACCGGCGCAGTTCTCGCAGCGGCCGCCCTTGACGTTGAAGCTGAAGCGGCCGGGGAGATAGCCGCGCGACTTCGCCTCTACCGTCTCGGCGAAGAGGTTGCGGATGCGGTCGAACACACCCGTGTAGGTGGCCGGGTTCGAACGCGGGGTGCGACCGATGGGTGCCTGGTCGACGTGCACGACCTTGTCGAGGTTGTCGAGCCCGGTCACCCTGGTGTGCTTGCCCGGGATCTGGCGCGCCCCGTTCAACTGGTTGGCCAGGACCTTGTACAGGATGTCGTTGACCAGGGACGATTTGCCCGAGCCGCTCACCCCGGTCACGGCGACGAACAGGCCGAGCGGGAAATCGACCGTCACGTCGCGGAGGTTGTTGGCCTTGGCGCCGACGACCGAGATCATGCGCTTCTTGTCGATCGGTCGTCGGGACGTCGGCGTCTCGATGGAACGGCGTCCGGACAGGTAGTCACCCGTGTACGACTCGGTGTTCGACAACAGGTCGGCGTAGCTGCCCGAGTGGACGACTTTGCCACCGTTGACACCCGCGCCCGGACCGATGTCGACGATCCAGTCGGCCGTGCGGATCGTGTCCTCGTCGTGCTCGACGACGATCAGGGTGTTGCCGAGGTTCTTCAGCTTGACGAGCGTGTCGATGAGACGTCGATTATCACGCTGGTGGAGCCCGATGGACGGCTCGTCGAGAACGTAGAGGACACCCGTCAGGCCGGAGCCGATCTGGGTGGCCAGCCGGATGCGCTGCGCCTCGCCGCCCGACAGGGACCCCGCGGCGCGGGCGAGGGTGAGGTAGGTCAGGCCGACCTCGAGCAGGAACTCGAGCCGGACCCGGATCTCGCGCAGCACTTGGGCGGCGATGCGCGCCTCGCGGGTGGTGAGCGTCAACTCGTTCATGAAGCCGAACGCGTCGCTCAGACTGAGCTCGGACACGTCGGCGATGCTGTGCCCGTCGACCATCACCGCCAGCACCTCGGGCTTGAGGCGCTTGCCCTTGCACACCACACAGGGGATCTCACGCAGATAGGCGGCATAGCGCTGTCGCTGCGAGTCGGACTCGGCCTCCGCGTACTTGCGCTCGATGTAGGGCATGACGCCTTCGAAGCCGGTCGAGTACTTCATCTCGCGACCGAAGCGGTTGCGCCACTTGACGGTCACCTCGAAGTCGTTGCCTTCGAGGACGGCCCGGCGGACCTCGTCCGAGAGGTCGCCCCACGGAGTCTTCAGGCTGAAGTCCAGGTCGAGGGCGAGGCCCTCGAGCAGCTTCTGGAAGTAGTTGTAGAGGCCCTTACCGGAGTTCGTCCAGGGCAGGATGACGCCGTCGGCGAGACTGAGCTCGGGGTCGCCGAGAAGGAGATCGGAGTCGACCGACATCTTGGTGCCGAGCCCCGAGCATTCGGGGCAGGCACCGAAGGGGGCGTTGAACGAGAAGGTGCGCGGCTCGATCTCGGTCAGCTGAAGCGGGTGGTTGTTGGGGCAGGACAGCTTCTCGGAGAATGTGCGGTACTTGGCGGCACCGGTCTCGTCCACGAAGTCGATGGTCACGAGTCCGTCGGTGAGGCGGAGGGCTGTCTCGAGCGAGTCGGTCAGGCGGGTGAGGCCCTCATCCGACGCGACGAGGCGGTCGACGACGACCGAGATGTCGTGCTTGACCTGCTTCTTCAGCTTCGGGGGCGAGCTGAGCTGGATCTGCTCGCCGTCGACGATCGCGCGAGAATAACCCGACGACGCCAGTTCGGCGAACAGATCGACGAACTCGCCCTTCTTCTGCGACACGACCGGGCTGAGGACCTGGAAGCGGATGCCGTTCTCGAGCGTCATCAACTGGTCGGCGATCTGCTGGACGGTCTGTTTGCTGATCGTCTCCCCGCAGATGGGGCAGTGCGGGATGCCGATTCGAGCCCACAGCAGTCGCATGTAGTCGTAGATCTCGGTGATCGTGCCGACCGTGGACCGCGGATTGCGGTTGGTCGACTTCTGATCGATGGAGACCGCCGGGCTGAGACCCTCGATGAAGTCGACGTCGGGTCGATCGACCTGCCCCAGGAACTGACGCGCATAGGCCGAGAGCGATTCGACGTACCGTCGTTGCCCCTCCGCGAAGATGGTGTCGAACGCCAACGAGGACTTGCCCGACCCCGACAGGCCGGTGAAGACGACGAGTGAATCGCGCGGGATCTCGAGATCGACGTCGTGGAGGTTGTGGACGCGGGCACCGCGAACGCTCAGCGTGGGCATGCCTTCAACGGGTGAAATTGTCACTCTTACCATTCTATGGAGACCACTGACATTGGCCCAGCGAGGTCGATGGGCCGTCGCTGAGACGTCGAGTTCGGATCGGTCGTTCAGGGGGCGAGGGGGTCGACGCCGGTGAGCTCGGCCGACAGTGTCCAGAGACGCTCGGCGACCGACGCGTCCCGTGCGTGTTTCTTGGCCGGAACCCGAGCTGCCTCGCCGGTGAGCTGGAACCACCCTGCCGGGCCCCAGTATTCCCCACCGGAGACATCGGCGCCCACGGCAGCGTGGACGAGCGGTTCGATGCCGACCTCCTTGCCCTGGGCGAACGTATGGAGTGCGGACAGGATGATGGCCGGCGGGCGGTGGGGCTCGACCACGGGAGGACGAGGTTCGGTCAACGCCTGCATCGCGTACCCGGGATGGGCGACGATGCTCGCGACGCTGGAGTCACGCTGTCGGAGCCGGCGGTCGAGATCGAAGCCGAACGTCATGACGGCGAGTTTCGACCGTGCGTACGCCACGGCACCGGAATAGCTCGACACCATCATCGGGTCGTCGAGGTCGAGCCGAACGAAACGGTGACTGATGCTGCCGAGATGGACGACCCGGCCGGCCTGGGCCGCATCGAGCGCCGGCAGGAGGTGTGCGACCAGGGCGAAGTGTCCCAGGTGGTTCGTGCCGAATTGGAGCTCGAATCCGTCGGTCGTCGTCCCCCGTCGCCGAGCCCCCACGACACCGGCGTTCGCGAGCAGGACGTCGACCGGGCCCCCCGCCGAGATGGCGGCGGCACCGGATTCGATCGAGGACAGGTCGGCGAGATCGAGATCGACCGTCTCGAGGTCGGCGTGCGGATGGCGATCTCGGATCGTGTCGGCGGCCTGGACTGCCCGGCCGGCATCGCGTGCTGCGAGCACGACCCGGTGGCCTTCTCCGGCCAGACGCTCTGCCGCGAAGAACCCCAGCCCTCCCGTGGCACCGGTGACGACCACGCGACGGGACTCAGCGGACATGCCCGGCGGCCTCCATGCTGCGAAGATCCTTCTTCAGGTCGGCGACCTCGTCGCGCAGACGACCGGCCAGTTCGAATTTCAGCTCTGCGGCGGCTTGGAGCATTTGCTCGTTCAAGTCGGCGATGATCGACTCCAGCCCATTGGCGGCGCCTGCGGCGAGACCCTCCCGACGGAGGTTCGGAGTAGGCGACCGCTTGGACCCCTGCCGGCCCTCGAGCAGTTTGGCCGTGTCTGCGCCCTCTCGGGCCAGAACCTCGGTGATGTCGGCGATCTTCTTGCGGAGCGGCTGCGGGTCGATACCTCGCTCGAGGTTGTAGGCGACCTGCTTCTCTCGACGGCGGTCGGTCTCTTCGAGGGCCTGCTTCATCGAGTCGGTCATGACGTCCGCGTACATGTGAACCTGCCCCGACACGTTTCGCGCCGCTCGACCGATCGTCTGGATGAGCGACGTCGAGGATCGCAGGAACCCTTCCTTGTCGGCGTCGAGGATGGCGACCAGCGACACTTCGGGCAGGTCGAGCCCCTCCCGCAGCAGGTTGATGCCGACGAGGACGTCGTAGACACCCTGACGCAGCTCGGTGAGGAGCTCGACGCGTCGCAGCGTGTCGACGTCGGAATGCAGATACCGCACGCGCACACCCGCCTCGGTGAGGAAGTCGGTGAGCTCTTCGGCCATCTTCTTCGTGAGCGTCGTCACGAGCACGCGCTCGTCTCGATCGACGCGCAGTCGGATCTCTTCGAGGAGATCGTCGATCTGCCCCTCGGACGGCTTGACGACGATCTCGGGGTCGACCAGGCCTGTCGGGCGGATGATCTGCTCCACGACGGAGTCGGTGATACCGAGCTCGTACTTGCCCGGTGTGGCCGAGAGATAGACCTTCTGCCCGACGCGGTTCAGGAACTCCTCGAACTTGAGGGGCCGGTTGTCGAGTGCACTCGGAAGGCGGAATCCGTGGTCGACGAGGGTGCGCTTGCGGGACGCGTCACCCTCGTACATGGCGCCGATCTGCGGCACGGTGACGTGGGACTCGTCGATGACGACGAGGAAGTCGTCGGCGAAGTAGTCGAGCAGGCAATGCGGCGCCTCGCCCGGGGACCGCCCGTCGATGTGTGCCGAGTAGTTCTCGATGCCGTTGCAGAAGCCGATCTGCTCCATCATCTCGAGGTCGAAGGTGGTGCGCATTCGGAGGCGCTGCGACTCGAGGAGCTTGCCCTGCTTGTCGAGCTCTGCCAGACGATCGGCCAGCTCGGCCTTGATCGTGCCGATGGCGCGATGCATGACATCGGTGCCCGCCACGTAATGCGACCCCGGGAACACCGAGACGGCGTCCATCGTCTTGACAACGTCGCCGGTGAGCGGGTGCAGCGCATAGAGCGCTTCGATCTCGTCACCGAACATCTCGATGCGGATCGCCAGTTCTTCGTACATCGGGATGATCTCGATGGTGTCGCCCCGGACACGGAAGTTCCCCCGGGAGAAGTCGATGTCGTTGCGCTGATACTGCATCGAGACGAATCGGCGGATGAGAGTCTCACGGTCGATCTTCATACCGACCTGCAACGCGATCATGGCCTCGAGATAGCCCTCGGGTGTCCCGAGGCCGTAGATGCAGGAGACGGTCGACACGACGATGACGTCGCGGCGGCTCAGGAGGGAGTTGGTCGTCGAGTGTCGGAGTCGCTCGACCTCGGCGTTGATGGAGCTGTCCTTCTCGATGAACGTGTCCGTCTGCGGCACGTACGCCTCGGGCTGGTAGTAGTCGTAGTACGAGACGAAGTACTCGACCGCGTTGTTCGGGAAGAGCTCGCGGAACTCGTTCGCGAGTTGAGCGGCCAGCGTCTTGTTGTGCGCCAGGACAAGAGTGGGTCGCTGCACCTGCTCGACGAGCCAGGCGGTCGTCGCGGACTTGCCTGTACCCGTGGCACCGAGCAGGACGACGTCCGTCTCACCGGCATTGATGCGACCGGCCAACTCGGCGATCGCGGCCGGCTGGTCGCCGCTGGGCTGGTACTCGCTCACGACTTCGAAGGGGCGGACGCTGCGAGTTGGTTCCATGTGGTCGAGTTTACGAGGCACCACTGACACTCGGCCCGGAGTCGGCCGAGGCTTTCGCCGCTGCGAGCGAACGCAGGGTCTCGTACACCGCGTCGGCCTGGTGAAGAGTGTCTTCGAGGACGCCCGAGGAGTCGATGACGGCGTCGGCGAGAGCGAGTCGCTCCTCGTCGCTGGCCTGGGCGGACACCCGGCCCCGCGCCTCCTTCTCGGTCATGCCCCGAAGGGCCATGAGTCGGGAGATCCGGACGTCCGAGGGAGCGTGGACGACCACGATGACGTCGAACTCCCCCGCCCCGCGAGCCTCGGCGAGAAGGGGCACGTCGTAGACGACGACGCGCTCGGGAGCGCCCACGACGGCCTCGCGCATGCGCCGCTGCGAGAGCTCGCGAACGGCGGGGTGCGTGATCGACTCCAGGTCACGTCGGGCGCCCTCGTCGGAGAAGACGATACGACCCAGCGCCGCGCGATCGAGGGAGCCGTCAGGTTCGATGACGCCGGACCCGAATCGGGACTCGATGGCGTTCAGCCCAGGAGTCCCCGGCTCGACCACCTCGCGGGCGAGGCGATCGGCGTCGATGACGGCCGCGCCTCGCTCCGCCATCCGTCTCGCGACGACGCTCTTGCCCGCGGCTATGCCGCCCGTCAATCCACATACGAACACGGGTCGAGAGTATCCGCTGGGGATCATCGGCGTTTAACGCCGGATGGCGGCCCCCCGAGGGGAGCCGCCATCCGGTGGAGTCGAGACTCAGTTGTTGTTCGACAGCTTCTCACGCAGAGCGGCGAGCGACTCGTCGTCCGCGAGCGTGCCGGCGCCAGCCGTCTCGCTCGAGAACGTCGAACCGGACGGCACGTCGAAGGTGGTCTCTTCGACGAGCGAAGCGGCGACCTGCTTCTTGTGAGCTTCCCAGCGAGCCTGGGCGGCAGCGTAGTCCTGCTCCCACTTCTCGCGCTGGGTCTCGAAGCCCTCGCGCCACTCGTTGGTCTCGGGGTCGAAGCCCTCGGGGTACTTGTAGTTGCCCTGGTCGTCGTACTCCGTGAGCATGCCGTAGAGCGCCGGATCGAACTCGGTGCCCTCGGGGTCCACACCCTCGTTGGCCTGCTTGAGGCTCAGCGAGATGCGGCGACGGTCGAGATCGATGTCGATGACCTTGACGAACACCTCGTCGCCGACGGCGACGACCTGCTCGGCCAGCTCCACGTGCTTCGCCGACAGCTCGGAGATGTGCACGAGGCCCTCGATGCCGTCCGCGACGCGCACGAACGCACCGAAGGGGACGAGCTTCGTGACCTTGCCGGGCGCGACCTGACCGATGGCGTGCGTCCGAGCGAACACCTGCCACGGGTCTTCCTGCGTCGCCTTGAGCGACAGCGAGACACGCTCACGGTCGAGGTCGACCTCGAGGATCTCGACGGTGACCTCCTGGCCGACCTCGACGACCTCGCTGGCGTGCTCGATGTGCTTCCAGCTGAGCTCGGAGACGTGGACGAGACCGTCGACGCCACCGAGGTCGACGAACGCACCGAAGTTGACGATCGACGACACGACGCCCTTGCGGACCTGGCCCTTGTGGAGGTTGTTGAGGAAGGTGGTGCGGCTCTCGGACTGCGTCTGCTCGAGCAGCGCACGGCGCGACAGGACGACGTTGTTGCGGTTCTTGTCGAGCTCGAGGATCTTGGCCTCGATCTCCTGGCCCAGGTAGGGCGTGAGGTCGCGGACACGACGGAGCTCGATGAGCGAGGCGGGCAGGAAGCCACGCAGGCCGATGTCGACGATGAGGCCACCCTTGACGACCTCGATGACGGTGCCGGTGACGACGCCGTCGGCGTCCTTGATCTTCTCGACATCGCCCCAAGCGCGCTCGTACTGAGCCCGCTTCTTGGACAGGATCAGACGACCTTCCTTGTCCTCCTTCTGGAGAACGAGGGCCTCGACCGTGTCGCCGACCTCGACGACCTCGGCCGGGTCGACGTCGTGCTTGATGGAGAGTTCGCGGGAGGGGATGACACCCTCGGTCTTGTAACCGACGTCGAGGAGGACCTCGTCGCGGTCGATCTTGACGACGGTGCCCTCGATGAGGTCTCCGTCGTTGAAGAACTTCAGTGTCTTCTCGACCGCGGCCAGGAAGTCATCAGCGGATCCGATGTCGTTGATGGCGACCTGCTTGGGTGCCTTGGTCGTTACGGTTGTCATGTAGTTAGTGCTCCAGTACGGGCATGAATCGGGCCACGGACGTTCGTAGAACGGTGTTCTGACGGGGATGTCGACCGCGGCGTGCGGACAGATTGACGCAGATAGCGCTTACCGATCATAGCGCCGGGGCGGACGGGCAGCAACGGTCACCGTGCTGCGGCGCGGCGCGTCTCCTCGGGCACGTCGACGAGGTCAGGCGAGTACGGCGGAGCGGAGCGTGTCGAGTCCCACACCGCCGAGGCGGAGGGCATCGCGGTGGAACGCGCGGACGTCGAATGCCGCTCCGTCGCGCCGGGCCCGCTCGGCGCGGAGGTCCTCCCAGATGCGTTGTCCGACCTTGTACGAGGGAGCCTGCCCCGGCCACCCGAGATAACGGTCGACCTCGAACCGGACGAAGCCTGCGTCCATGTTGACGTTCTCCGTCATGAAGGCCAGCGCCTTGCTCGCGTCCCAGGACCCGCCACCCCCGGGAAAGGGCTTCCGCAGGTGCACGCCGATGTCGAGCACGACCCGGGCCGCCCGCATGCGTTGCCCGTCGAGCATGCCGAGGCGATCGCCGGGGTCCGACAGGTACCCGAGCTCGTCCATCAGCCGCTCGGCGTAGAGGGCCCAGCCCTCGGCGTGCCCGGACGACCCGGCGAGCTGACGTCGCCACGTGTTGAGGGTCTCACGGTTGTATACCGCCTGGCCCAGTTGCAGGTGGTGACCGGGCACGCCTTCGTGGTAGACCGTCGTCGTCTCGCGCCAGGTCGTCAGGCGGGTCACCCCTTCGGGGATGGACCACCACATGCGCCCGGGACGGCTGAAGTCGTCGCTCGGACTCGTGTAGTAGATGCCGCCCTCGTTGGTCGGGGCGATCATGCACTCCAGTCGGCGCACCGGTTCGGGGATGTCGAACTGGTGGCGACCGAGATCGGCCACGGCGGCGTCGCTCAGGCGCTGCATCCAGCGCTGGAGGGCCTCGGGACCGTCGAGCTGTCGCGCCGGGTCGGCGTCGAGGACGGCGATGGCCCGCTGGACGGACGCACCCGGCTCGATGGACCTCGCGATCGCCTCCTGTTCGGCCGTCATCCGGGCCAGTTCGTCGAGACCCCACTCGTAGGTCTCGTCGAGGTCGACCGTGGCGCCGAGGAACCGACGGGAGTGCAGCTCGTAGGCATCGCGACCGACGGCGTCGTCCATCTCGGCCACGCCGGCGAGTTCGTCATGGAGGAAGGTCTCGAGGCCGAGGTAGGCGTCCGCGGCGGCCCGCGCGCCCCGGGTCAGGTCCGATTGAAGGGACTCGGTTGGAGTCGAGCCGTCATCGAGTCGTGCGCCGTCGGCGAGAGCGATGAAGAACCCCTGGGCGTCGCCGATGCGACGGCACTGGTCGGCGACCTTCTCGACCTGGCGCAGGGCCGGGACGACGCCCTCGGCGATGCCGAGTCGAAGGGTCTCGCGATAGCCGTCGATGGCCGTGGGGACTGCTGCGAGGCGAGCCGCGACCGCGGCCCAGTCGGACGGGGAGGCGGTGGGCATGAGATCGAATACCTCGCGGATCGCCTGCACGGGCGAGGCGATGACGTTGAGGTCGCGGAGGTGGAGGCGTCGATCGGCGTATTCGACGTCGAGCGAGAGATCGGCCTCGAGGTCACGACGGGTGACGTCGTCGACCGCGTCGCGAGGCGGGGTGTCGCGGAGCTCCGTCAGCGTTCGTCGGACGCCGTCGAGATAGCGCTCGTGCCCGTCGGGCGAGTAGTCGCGGTAGCCGCTGGCGGCTCCGGATCGACCGATCCAGGTCGCGACGGTCGGATCCGTCTCGACGAGCGAGTCGACCCACCGTTCGGCGATGGCGTCGACGGGGGTCGCCTCGCGGTGGGGTGGGACGGGAACGGAGCTCGTGTCGGTCATGAACCGAGCCTAGGCGGCACGACCGACACGAGCCTCCTACGTTCTAGTCCTTATCGAGGTCAGTCGACAGCAGGGCGACGAGCTCGTCGAGGGCGGCCTCGGCGTTGTCGCCCTCGGTGGCGATGACGACCTCGTCGCCGTGACCGATGCCGAGCGAGAGGACGCCGAGGATGCTCGCGGCATTGACGCTCTTACCGGCGGGCGAGGTCAGGGTGACCTTCGCGCCGGTCTTTCCGGCGGCCTGGCTGAACAGCGACGCAGGACGGGCGTGGAGGCCGACGCTGGAGGCGACGGTGACGGTACGTTCGGGCATTTCTTCTCCTTCTGGGGACCATCTGGTCTTCTCGGCGACCGGTTGGACGCCGATGGTCGGTCGCGTGGGATGGTCTCGGGGACCTCCCACGGACGGGAGACCCCGGGGTCGATGTCTCATCGAGACACGCGACACCCGGGGTCGCCCGGTGGACGCTCGTCACCGAGCGGTCGGCTGTCAGTCGTCGTCGTCGTCGGTCGACTCGAGCAGCGAGTAGACCTCGGCCGTCGTCGTGGCACCTCGGAGGGCAGCCGCCTTCTCGGGGTCGAGCAGGATGCTGGCGAGCTGACTCAGGATCGCGATGTGGCCGTTGCCCTTCGCCGCGATGCCCACCGTGACCGAGACGTCGTTGCCGTCCCAGTCGACGGGCGTCGGGAAGCGCAGGACGACGAGAGCGTCCTCCTTGACCGAGTCCTTGCCGGCGAGGGTGCCGTGCGGGATCGCCACACCCTCGCCGACGTAGGTGGACACGGAGTTCTCACGCTCGAACATCGCGTCGACGTACGACTCGTCGATCGCACCCGCGTCGATGAGGGCCTGCCCCGTCTTGCGGATGGCATCGTCGCGTGTCGCCGCCGCCTCGTCGAGTCGGATGGACGACTCGGCGAGGAGAGCTGTCAGGGCGGGTGCTTGTTCGTCGCTCATCAGATCTCGACCGTCGCGCCGTCCTGGATCGCCTTGACGACCTTCGCCACGTTCGGGTCGCCCATGAAGAGCTGGAACGGGACGACCGGCACGTCCGGGACGACGCCGCGGGCACGCTCGGCCAGATTGTTCTGCGTGACCACGACGTCGGCGTCGCTCGGGATGGAGTTGACCGGCGAGTGCTCGACGGTGACGCCGCTCTTCTTGAGCTGCTTCTTCAGCGTCGAGGCCAGCATCACACTGCTACCCATACCGGCGTCGCACGCGACGATCAGCTTCTTGATGTTGGCTCCGTCGAGGGTTGCCATTTCAGTCTCCTTGGATCGGTTGCTGCTAGTTCGTCGAGCTGGGTGTGCCGACGTTCGTGCCCTTGCTCGTCGCCTTGTTGGAGGCGGTGGCAGCCTGCGCGTCGGCGAGTGCTGCCTTCTGAGCGTCGGCGTCCTCGAGGTCGGCCTCGCGCTTCTCCCGGCGACCGAAGCCCATGAGGAGGGACGAGACGACGAACGAGACCGCCGCTGACAGCAGGATACCCACCAGGATCACGGGGAAGTCTCCACGAGCCGAGACCGCCGCGTAGGCGATGATGCTGCCGGGCGAGGGGCTGGCGACCAGTCCGACGTGCGTGAGCGAGAACCAGGCGATGCCGGTGGCGCCACCGGCGATGGCACCGAGCACGAGGATCGGCTTCATCAGCACGTAGGGGAAGTAGATCTCGTGGATGCCACCGAAGAACTGCACGATGATGGCCGCGGGAGCCGACGGACGGATGGCACGCGGGCCGAAGAACAGGAAGGCCAGCAGGATGCCGAGGCCGGGGCCGGGGTTCGACTCGAGCATGAAGAGGATCGACTTGCCGGCGTCCTGCGCCTGCGCGGCGCCCAGCGGCGTGAGGATTCCCTGGTTGATGGCGTTGTTCAGGAACAGGATCTTGGCCGGCTCGATGATGATCGAGGCGAGCGGGAGCAGGCCCCGCTCGACCAGGAAGTCGACCGCGCCTCCCAGGGCGTTGGTCAACGCCGTGGTGATCGGGGCGATACCGAAGAACGCACCGATCGCGAAGGCGCCACCGAAGATTCCGAGCGAGAAGTTGTTGACCAGCATCTCGAAGCCGGACTTGATGCGGCCGTCGATCAGCTTGTCGAACTGCTTGAGCAGCAGGGCCGCGATCGGGCCGACGATCATCGCGCCGAGGAACTGCGGCTTGTCGGTCGCGACGACGACACCCATGACGGCGATGGCGGCGATGACGGCACCGCGCTGGCCGTGGACCATGCGACCACCCGTGTAGGCGATGAGGATCGGCAGCAGGAACGTGATCATCGGACCGACGATCAGGGCGATCGTCGCGTTCGGGGTCCAGCCGGTGGGGATGAAGAGGGCCGTGATGAGGCCCCAGGCGATGAACGCGCCGATGTTCGGCATGACCATCCCGGCCAGGAAGCCTCCGAAGCGCTGGACGCGCGCGCGGGCACCGGTACCGGTGACCGCGGGGGTGAATTCGGACATGGTGGGGGGTACTCCTTCGTACTCAGTGATGAGCGTCGTGGAATTGTGCAGGGTGGGAGGTGGTGCTCGGTTCGGCGAAGTGCCGGTCGCAGTCGGGTTGCGTGACCAGACGAACGTTCTTGGGGGTGGGGAGCGCGGTCGACATCACACGATCACCACTCGGGGGCCGGCGCGTTCGACGTCGTCGGCCAGGTCGGGGTCGACGCCGCTGTCGGTGATGATCGTGTCGATCTCGGACAGTGCGGCCACCCGGGCGAAGTCCTCGCGTCCGAACTTCGTGTGATCGGTCAGGATGACCGTCCTCCGGGACGCGGCCATGAGGGCCTTCTTGATCCGCGCCTCCGCGAGGTCGGGGGTCGTGAGCCCTCGCTCGGCCGAGAGGCCGTTGGTGCCCATGATGGCGACGTCGGCGAAGACGTCGGCGATCTGCAGGCGGGTCCACTCCCCCACGGCGGCCAGCGTGCGGCCCCGCACGATCCCGCCGAGCAGGTGCAGGGTGACATTCGGCCGTGAGACGAGCACGTTGGCGACGGGCAGCGAGTGCGTCACGACGGTCAGCTCGCGGTCGAGCGGGAGGAACTCGGCGAAGCGCACGGTCGTCGTCCCGGCGTCGATGATGACGGAGCCCCCGTCGGGGAGTTCGTCCAGCGCAGCTCTTGCGATGCGCTCCTTCTCGCCGGCGGACGCTCCCTCGCGGTCGGACACATGAGGCTCGATGCCGAGGCGCTCCACGGCGATGGCTCCCCCGTGGACCCGGCGGAGGACGCCTCGACGCTCCAACGCGGTCAGGTCGCGCCGGACCGTCTCGGGCGTGACCGCGAGCTCGCGCGCGAGACCGGCGACCTCGACACGGCCGCGCGAGCGGGCCGTCTCGAGTATCTGCTGGTGACGCTCGGGTGCGTACATCGGGACCTCATCGTCGGGATACGGACCAGCTTCGGGGCGGAGCGTATTCACAGGGAAGAACGGTATTGGCGTATTGTTGCGGGCTTATATAAGTCCGTTTCGACCCGGGTGTCAAGGCGACGCGTCGAGACGTGTCCGTTCCGACCCGGCTCGACTCGATTCTCCTGATCGGGCGAGGAAACGGACACGCTCGGAAGCCCCCGAACGGGGGCAGCGGGTCTCAGTGGGCGGCTGCGTCCCAGCTCGGTCCAGTGCCCACGCTGACGTCGAGCGGCACCTTCAGGGATGCGGCGCCGCTCATCCGGCGGCGGACGATGTCGCCGACCACGTCGAGCTCACCCGATGCGACCTCGACGATCATCTCGTCATGGACCTGGAGCAGGACGCGCGACGCCATCTCGCGCTCGTCGAGCTCTGCACGGACACCGAGCATGGCGATCTTCATGATGTCGGCCGCCGAGCCCTGGATCGGTGCGTTGAGCGCCGCGCGTTCGGCGTTCTCGCGGACGACACGGTTCGGCGAACGGAGGTCCCCGAATGGTCGCCGACGACCGAAGATCGTCTCCGTGTAGCCGTCCTCCCTGGCCTTCTCGACGACGTTGCGCAGGTAGTCGCGGACGGCCCCGAAGCGGGTGAAGTAATCCGTCATCAGTTGCTTCGCCTCCGAGCTCTCGATGCGGAGCTGCTTGGAGAGGCCGAAGGCGCTGAGTCCGTAGGCGAGACCGTAGGACATGGCTTTCACCTTGGTGCGCATCGCCGGAGTCACGTCGACAGGCTCGACGCCGAAGATACGGGCACCGACGAAGCGGTGCAGGTCCTCGCCCTCGTTGAAGGCCGTGATGAGGCCCTCGTCGCCCGACAGGTGGGCCATGATGCGCATCTCGATCTGCGAGTAGTCGGCCGTGAGCAGGGTCTGGTAGTCAGGACCGTGGACGAAGGCGGCACGGATCTCACGGCCGACGGCGGCCTTGACCGGGATGTTCTGGAGGTTCGGGTCGACGGACGAGATCCGCCCGGTGGTCGTGCCCGTCTGGTCGTACGTCGTGTGGATGCGCCCGTTGTCGTCGACCGCCTTCTCCAGTGTGTCGATGATCTGCCGGAGCTTCGTCGCGTCCCGATGCTTGAGCAGCAGGTCGAGGAAGGGATGGGGATGTTTCTCCTGCAGATCGGCGAGCGAGGCCGCGTCGGTCGAGTAGCCGGTCTTGGTGGCACGAGTCTTGGGCATCTCGAGCTGCTCGAAGAGGACCTCCTGCAGCTGCTTGGGCGAACCGAGGTTGACCTCTCGGCCGATCTCGGCGAAGGCGTCGGTCGCGAGACCTGCCGCGGTCTCGCCGAGCCGGGTGGACAGGGCCGCCAGGGCCGGACGGTCGGTCGCGACCCCGGTGAGCTCCATGTCGCCGAGAACGCGAACCAAGGGGATCTCGATGTCGGTCAGGACGGAGCGCGAGCCCTCGTCGAGTGCCTCCACGAGCGACTCGGACAGGCGCAGTGCGTACCACGCCTCGGTCGCGACCCCGATCTGATCGTCGGTGGGGACGAGCTGGTTCGGGTCGCCCACCGGCAACGTCTCACCGAGTTGCTCGTAGACCAGGTCGGACAACGCGAAGGAGGTTCGCCCCGGGCGGAGGAGCCAGGCTGCCACCCGCGTGTCGCCGACGATACCCGTGAGCGGGAGACCCGCCTTGGACAGGGCCTTGTAGGCGCGCTTCGCGTCGTGCAGCACCTTCGGGGTGGAGTCGTCGAGCCATGCTTCGAGGGCCACGTAGTCGCCGCGCCCCGTCGCCCAGGGGATGTAAGCGGATTCGTCGTGCGAGGAGATGCCGAGCCCGACGATGCTGTCACCGCCGTACTCGACGGCGAGCCCGACGGGCGCGGCCGGGTCGGACGCGTTCTTCTTCAACCAGAACGCGAGTTCTTCGTCGACCAGGGTGCGCACGACCGGCAGACCCGACGGGGCTTCGACGGCATCGACCGTGGTCGTGCCCGCGCCGGCGGGGTTCTCGGTTTCCGCGAGCTTCAGCACCCGCTCGAGCAGTGTGCGGAACTGCAGCTTGTCGAACAGCTCGCGGACGGCCGCCTCGTCGATGGGGCGGCGATCGAGGTCGCCGGGACCGACAGGGAGCTCGACGTCGGTGACGAGGCGGTTCAGCCGTCTGTTGCGGATGGCACGGTCTTTCTGTTCGCGCAGCTTGTCGCCCACCACACCCTTGATGTCGTCGGCGTGCGCGATCACCTCGTCGAGGCTGCCGTAGAGGTTGATCCACTTGACCGCGGTCTTCTCCCCCACCTTGTCGATGCCGATGAGGTTGTCGCTCGTCTCGCCGACGAGGGCGGCGATCTCGGGGTATTGATGGGGCTCGATGCCGTAGCGCTCGAACACCTTGTCACGGTCGTAGCGGGTGAGCTCGCTGACGCCTCGTGCCGACGGGTAGAGCAGGGTGACGTCGTCGTTGACCATCTGGATGGCGTCGCGGTCGCCCGAGACGACGAGCACACGGTAGCCGTCGGCCCGCCCGCGGACGGCCAACGTCGCGAGGATGTCGTCCGCCTCGAAGTCCTCTTTCGTGATGGTCGTGATGCCCATCGAATGCAGGGCCTCTTGCAGCAGGGGGATCTGCCCGACGAACTCGACCGGGGTCTCGGACCGGGTGCCCTTGTACTCGGGGTATTCGCGGGTGCGGAAGGAGAAGCGCGAGATGTCGAACGCCACGGCGAGATGGGTCGGCTTCTCCGCCTTCACGAGGCTCAACAGCATCGAGATGAAGCCGTGGATAGCGTTCGTGTGTTGCCCCTCGCGGTTGACGAAACTGTCGACCGGCAGGGCGTAGAACGCCCGGAATGCAAGGGAATGACCGTCGATGACCAGGAGGGTAGGCTTTGCTTCGTCCGACACCCCGTCAGCCTAGCGGGCGCCTCCGACACTGCTCGGGGCGAGGATCACCCGCCCCGACCACCGGAGAACCATGAGCGAGACGCCGTCCGAGACCGCCGCAGCCGTTGACGCCAACGACGCGACCCGCACCGTGAAGCCGGAGGCGCGGCTCAGCGCCTCC
The DNA here is from genome assembly GCF_049601585.1 of Frigoribacterium sp. 2-23. Lineage (GTDB taxonomy): Bacteria > Actinomycetota > Actinomycetes > Actinomycetales > Microbacteriaceae > Frigoribacterium. The sequence continues at coordinate 1,577,391 of NZ_CP187126.1, forward strand.
GCCGAGCAGCTGTTCTCGAGACGTGGCGTCGGTGCCCTGGCCGAGAAGATGGGCATCGAGATCCTCGAGATGAGCGCCGATCGTGCCGTGGGACGGATGCCCGTCGTCGGCAACACGCAACCGGTCGGCATCCTGCACGGCGGAGCCCACGTCGTCCTCGCCGAGACGCTCGGATCGATCGCGGCCAACGTGCACGCCGGTCCGGGACGGATCGCGATGGGCATCGAGCTGAACGCCAGTCACAGCCGGTCCGCCGCCTCGGGGTGGGTGACGGGCACCTGCACGGCGATCCACCTCGGCCGGACCCTGGCGACCCACGAGATCGTCATGACGGACGAACGAGGGCGCCGCCTCTCGACCGTCCGCATCACCAACATCCTCACGGACGAGCCCTCCTGACGCAGGCCCACGACGCGCGACGGCCCGCCACCTCCGAGGTGACGGGCCGTCGTGTGAGTGCAGCGGGGGTGCTCAGGCCTTCTTGGCGCTGAGCTGCTCGATGATGGCCTGTGCCACGTCGTGCATGGTCAGACGGCGATCCATGGAGGCTTTCTGGATCCAGCGGAACGCCTCGGGCTCGGTGAGGCCCATCTTCTCGTTCAGCAGGCCCTTGGCACGGTCGACGAGCTTGCGGGTCTCGAAGCGCTCGACCAGGTCGGCCACCTCGGCCTCGAGCGTGATGATCTGCGAGTACCGGGACAGGGCGATCTCGATCGCGGGCAGCAGGTCGTTGGGGGTGAAGGGCTTCACGACGTAGGCCAGGGCTCCGGCCTCGCTCGCCCGCTCGACGAGTTCCTTCTGACTGAAGGCGGTGAGCAGGACGACGGGCGCGATGTGCGCCTTCGTCAGCCTCTCGGCCGCGGAGATGCCGTCGAGCTGAGGCATCTTGACGTCCATGATGACGAGATCCGGGCGAAGCTCCGTCGCGAGAGCGACGGCCGTCTCGCCGTCACCGGCCTCGCCCACCACCTCGAAACCGTTGTCGCGGAGGATCTCGACGATGTCGAGCCGGATGAGGGATTCATCTTCGGCGACGACGACGCGACGGGGTGCTGCTGAGGTTGCTTCCTGGTCACTCACGAGCAAAAGCCTACGGTATTGTGACTCTGGTTGTTGTGCGCCGGATTGGCGGAATGGCAGACGCGGGGCACTCAAAATGCTCTGTTCGAGAGGACGTGTGGGTTCAAGTCCCACATCCGGCACAAAGACTTCGGGCGCAGAGCCGCAGACGGTGACTCCTCCCGTCGCGTCCGTGCCGCCACTCGTACCTCCCTCCCGACACGATTCGTCGGGCAGCGCGCTGCGTGTCGACGCATCATCGCCCGGGTGCCTCGGCTGGCCCCCCGCGGGTGACACCGGATGGTTTCCCACCCGGATTCCCAGAAATGTCGATCGAGGTGGTGTGACCGGCCCGACCGTGCAGTAGGCTGGCGCGACTGGTTGTTGTGTTACGCATTTGTATCTCGCGACAGGTCGGACGCGATTCGAGAGGATCGAAGACGGCAGTGTCGTTCTCAGAGGGAGCGGACAAAAAGGCACCGCGACGAGCGATCTCGAAATCGAGGTCGACAACTCTGAAAAAGGAACAGAAAAAATGGCAACAGGCACCGTGAAGTGGTTCAACTCCGAAAAGGGCTTCGGCTTCATCACCCCCGACGACGGATCCACTGACGTGTTCGCACACTTCTCCGCGATCGCCGGCGACGGCTACCGCAACCTGGAAGAGAACCAGAAGGTGGAGTTCGACACCGCGCAGGGCAACAAGGGCCTGCAGGCCGAGAACATCCGCGTCATCTGACTCGGTCGGGTCCTCGAGGCCCGATGATCGTCGTCATCCGTGACGACGTTCGAACGAAGGCCCCGAACCGCGTAAGCGGCTCGGGGCCTTTCTCGTACGCACGTTCGATCGCGCCCGCTCGCTCAGGCCCACACGGGCTCAGGGAAGCGTCAAACCGAGGAGGCGCGCTACGGGTTCGTAGTCCGCCTGCGCCGATCGGTAGGCCTCCGACGAGAGCGGCTCCTCCTCGCTCGGATCGAGCGAGCCGGGCGTCGCGCTCCGGGCACCGGACAGGCGCGACCGCGTGGCCATCGCCTCCTGCAGGTACCGGAACCGGACCACCCGCGTCGCCCAGAGGATCAGTTCGTCATCCGAGCTGTCGTCGGGCGCCGCCCGGGCGACATCGAGCGGGATCTCGACGGCAGGCAACGGTGCCGCCGCCCGTGTGACCCGCCCCCGCTTCTCCGTCGCCACGAGGGTGCGGACGCCCAGCGCGAGGACCGCCCCCACGGCGCTTCCGACGACGAAGAGCATGGCCGCCTCCAGTACATCGCCGACTCCCCAGGTCGTGATCGCGGTCGTGGCCAGGACGAGCCCTCCCCCGAGGGCACCGATGACGATGCTCCGCAGGGGGCGTACGCCTCGGTCGGGCAGCGCCGTACCGCGTGCATCGATCCAACTCTGCCGGGTCTCGGCCACTCCGTAGGGCGACCACGAGGGCACGACGAAGAGCCGTTTCTCGATCGAGAAACAGGACGGGTGCTCGACGCCGATGGCCATGGGCCGATGCTACGAGCGTGGGAGGTGGATCGCCTGGGCGTGGGCCGCGAATCACTCGACTGGACGACGGCCTCGATGACGGACCCGGACGACGACGACGGCCGGCCCCCAGAGGGACCGGCCGTCGTGACGGTGTCGCGGAACGGGCTACGGCTTCGCGGCGTAGGCCGGTGCGGCCTCGCCGTGGGCGTCGCCGACCCGGTGCACGCGCAGGTCGTTCGTCGAGCCCGAGATCCCGGGAGGGGAACCCGCGATGACGATGACCTTGTCGCCGACCTCGGCCAGGTCATGACCCAGCAGGATGTCGTCCACCTGCGCGAACATCGCGTCGGTGTGCGTCACCGTCTCGACGAGGTACGACTGCACACCCCAGCTGACGGCCATGCGTCGACGGATCGCCTCGGTCGGCGTGAAGGCGAGGATCGGGATGGAGTGCCGGAGGCGCGACATCCGTCGGACGGAATCACCCGACTCCGTGAAGACGCACAGGAATTTCGCCTGGACGAAGTCGGCCACATCGGCGGCCGCGAGCGTGATCGCACCGCCCTGGGTGCGCGGCTTCGTGCCGAGCGGAGGAATCCGTTCGAGACCGTGCTCTTCGGTGGAGGTCACGATGCGCGCCATGGTCTGGACCGTGATCACGGGGTACTCGCCGACGCTGGTCTCGCCGCTCAGCATGACGGCGTCCGCGCCGTCCAGGACGGCGTTAGCGACATCGGACGTCTCGGCGCGCGTCGGAATCGGGCTCGAGATCATGGACTCGAGCATCTGGGTCGCCACGATGACGGGCTTCGCCATGCGGCGCGACAACTCGACGGCGTGCTTCTGCACGATCGGGACGGCCTCGAGGGGCAACTCGACACCGAGGTCGCCGCGGGCGACCATGATGCCGTCGAACGCGTCGATGATGGCCTCGAGGTTGTCGACCGCCTGGGGCTTCTCGATCTTCGCGATCACCGGGACACGGCGGCCCTCTTCGGCCATGATCTCGTGCACGCGGTCGACGTCGTCGGCATCGCGGACGAACGACAACGCGATCAGATCGGCACCGAGCTTGAGGCCCCAGCGCAGATCCGCCTCGTCCTTGTCGGACAGCGCAGGTACGTTGACAGCGACGCCGGGCAAGTTGATGCCCTTGTTGTTCGAGACGGTGCCCGCGACGACCACCTCGGTGGTGACGACGGTGCCATCGGTCTCGAGGACGCGCAGCTTGACACGACCGTCGTCGATCAGCAGCGGGTCGCCGGGGGCGACGTCCTGGGGCAGACCCTTGAACGTCGTGCCGCAGATCTCCTTCGTGCCGAGAATGTCGTCCGTCGTGATCTTGAAGACGTCGCCGACGGCCAGGTCGTGCGGCCCGTCGCTGAACTTGCCGAGCCGGATCTTCGGCCCCTGCAGGTCGACCAGGACCGCGACCGCGCGACCGGAGTCGTCCGAGGCCTTGCGGACGTTGGCGTAGACGCCCTCGTGGACGTCGTAGCTGCCGTGGCTGAGGTTCATACGAGCCACGTCGACACCGGCGTCGATGATGGCTCGGATGTCGTCGTAGCTCGACGTCGCCGGCCCGAGGGTGGCGACGATCTTTGCGCGTCTCATGTGTTCCTTCGTGTGGAGGGATGGAGGTGGACGAGAGGCCCGTCACTCCACCCTATTCCCGCTCGGGTGAAGCTCAGACCGAAATGGAGTGATCCGTCGGACGAACGGGAAATGGCAGGACGGTGGATCCCTCGAGATACGTGTCGACGGCCGAGGCCGTCGCACGACCCTCGGCGATGGCCCACACGATGAGGGACTGACCACGGCCGGCGTCACCGGTCACGAAGACGCCCGGCTGGCTGGTCTCGTACGAGCCGTTGCGTTCTGGAGTGCCGCGGTCGTCGAACGGAACGCTCAGCTGCTGCTCGAGAGCCTCCCGCTCGGGACCCGTGAAGCCCAGTGCGAGCAGCACCAGGTCGGCGGGGATCTCGCGTTCGGTGCCGGCCTTGGGCACGCGACGACCGTCGACGTACTCGGTCTCGGCGACCCGGATGGCCCGGACCTCGCCGACCTCGTTCTTGAGGAACTCCACCGTCGAGGCGAGGTAGACGCGTTCGCCCCCCTCTTCGTGCGCGCTCGAGACCTCGAACAGGGTCGGGAACATCGGCCACGGCTGCGAGTCCGGGCGTTCGGCCGGCGGCTGCTTGCCGATCGCGAGGTTCGTGACGCTGAGGGCACCCTGGCGGTGCGCGGTGCCGATGCAGTCGGCGCCGGTGTCGCCACCGCCCAGGACGACGACGTGCTTGCCCTCGGCCGAGATCTGGTCGGCGACGGTGTCGCCCGCGCCGATGCGGTTCTGCTGCACGAGGTAGTCCATGGCGAAGTGCACGCCCGGCAGGTCGCGCCCGGGGATGGCGAGATCGCGGGGCACGGTGGCACCGGTGGCGACCACGACGGCGTCGTAGCGGGCACGCAGGTCGTCCCACGTGATGTCGCGGCCGATCTCGACACCGGCACGGAAGCGGGTCCCCTCGGCTCGCATCTGCGACAGCCGGAGCTCGATCTGCTTCTTCTCCATCTTGAAGTCGGGGATGCCGTAACGGAGCAGACCGCCGATACGGTCTTCCCGCTCGTAGACCGCGACGGTGTGTCCGGCCCGGGTCAGCTGCTGGGCGGCGGCGAGTCCGGCGGGGCCGGATCCGACGACGGCCACCGTCTTGCCCGTGAGGCGCTGGGGCGGGTGCGGTGTGACCCATCCGCTCGCGAAGGCCTGATCGATGATCGAGACCTCCACCTGCTTGATCGTCACCGGCGGCTGGTTGATGCCGAGCACGCAGGACGCCTCGCAGGGAGCCGGGCAGAGCCGGCCCGTGAACTCGGGGAAGTTGTTCGTCGCGTGCAGACGCTCGATGGCCTGGCGCCCCTCGCCCCGCCACATGAGGTCGTTCCACTCGGGGATGAGGTTGCCGAGGGGGCAGCCCTGGTGGCAGAACGGGACACCGCAGTCCATGCAGCGGCCCGCCTGGCGGCGGAGCTCGCCCGACTCCTGCTGCTCGTAGACCTCTTTCCAGTCCATCAATCGGACGGACACCGGACGACGCTTCGGGAGCTCGCGCTTCTGGGTCTTGAGGAAGCCCTTCGGATCAGCCACCAGTCACCTCCAAGATTCTCTTCCATGCTTCGTCGCCGTCGGGGTCGAGTCCCTCGTCGACGGCCGTCTGCCGGGTGGCGAGGACGGCGGCGTAGTCACGCGGCAGCACCTTCACGAAGTCCTGCACGGCCTCGTCGAAGCCGGCGAGCAGGCGCTCCGCGACGGGTGAACCCGTCTCGGCCCTGTGTTGTGTCAGGAGATCGCGCAGGATCTCGACGTCGGCGCTGCCGAGCGGGTGCAGCTCGAGCTCGCCCGAGGCGAGCGAGTCGGGGTTGACACGCTCACTCTGCAGCCGGTGCACGTAGGCCGTGCCACCGCTCATACCGGCACCGAGGTTGCGTCCGGTGTCGCCGAGGATGACGGCCAGACCACCGGTCATGTACTCCAGGGCGTGGTCGCCGACGCCCTCGACGACCGCGCTGGCACCCGAGTTGCGGACCAGGAAGCGCTCCCCCACGATGCCGCGGATGAACATGCTGCCCTGGGTCGCGCCGTAGCCGATCACGTTACCGGCGATCACGTTGTCCTCGGCGACGAAGGTGCTGGCGTGGTCGGGACGGACGACGATGCGCCCGCCCGAGAGGCCCTTGCCCACGTAGTCGTTGCTGTCGCCGATGAGGCGCAGGGTGATGCCCGCCGGCAGGAAGGCCCCGAGCGACTGCCCTGCGGACCCGGTGAGCGTGATGTCGATGCTGCCGTCGGGGAGGCCGTGCTCGCCGTGTCGGACGGTCACCTCGTGGCCGAGCATCGTACCCACGGCGCGTTCCGTGTTGCGGATCGTGCGGGAGATCGCGATCGAGCCGCCGTTCTCCAGGACGTCCGCGCTCTCGGCGATCAGCTGCACGTCGAAGTGCTTCTCGAGCTCGTGGTCCTGACCGACGTAGTTGCGGCGGGGCTCGTGCTCATCGAAGGTCGGCCCGACCAGGACGGGGGTGAGGTCGAGGCCGGAGGCCTTCCAGTGGTCGACCGCTCGGTCGACATCGAGCAGGTCGCTCCGGCCGATGGCCTCGTCGAGGGTCCGGAAGCCGAGGGCAGCCAGATACTCGCGGACCTCCTGTGCCAAGAACTCGAAGAAGTTGACGACGAACTCGGGCTTGCCCGAGAACCGGGCGCGCAGTTCGGGGTTCTGTGTCGCGACGCCGACGGGGCAGGTGTCGAGGTGGCAGACCCGCATCATGATGCACCCCGAGACGACGAGCGGTGCGGTCGCGAAACCGAACTCCTCGCCGCCGAGCAGCGCCGCGACGATGACGTCGCGCCCTGTCTTCATCTGACCGTCGACCTGCACGACCACGCGGTCGCGCATGCCGTTGAGCATCAGGGTCTGCTGCGTCTCGGCGAGGCCGATCTCCCAGGGGGTACCGGCGTGCTTCAGCGAGTTGAGCGGGCTGGCGCCGGTGCCTCCGTCGTGACCGGATACGAGGACGACGTCGGCGAGTGCCTTGGTGACACCCGCGGCGACGGCGCCGATGCCCGACTGGCTCACGAGCTTGACGTGCACGCGCGCCGAGGGGTTGGCACGCTTGACGTCGAAGATCAGCTGCTTCAGGTCTTCGATCGAGTAGATGTCGTGGTGCGGGGGTGGCGAGATGAGGCCCACGCCGGCCGTCGCGTGACGGGTGCGGGCGACCCACGGGTAGACCTTAGTCGGGGGCAGCTGGCCACCCTCGCCCGGCTTCGCGCCCTGCGCCATCTTGAGCTGGATGTCGGTGGCGTGCGTCAGGTACATGCTCGTTACGCCGAACCGCCCGGAGGCGACCTGCTTGACGGCGCTGCGACGCTCCGGGTCGAGCAGGCGGTCGACGTCCTCGCCACCCTCACCCGTGTTCGACTTGCCACCGAGACGGTTCATGGCGATGGCGAGGGTCTCGTGCGCCTCCTGGGAGATGGAGCCGTAGCTCATCGCCCCCGTCGAGAAGCGCTTGACGATCGCCTCGACCGGCTCGACCTCGTCGAGCGGGATCGCGGGACGGCTACCGTGCTTGAGCTGGAACAGCCCGCGCAGCGTCATCAGGTTCTCGGCCTGGTCGTCGACCAGCTTCGTGTACTCGCGGAAGATGTCGTAGCGGCGAGTCCTCGTCGCGTGCTGCAGCCGGAACACCGTGTCCGGGTTGAACAGGTGGGGCGGCCCCTCACGACGCCACTGGTACTCGCCACCGGTCGCGAGACGCTCGTGGGCGATGACCGAGCCGTCGGTCGGGTACGCGCTCGTGTGGCGCTGCTTGTTCTCGTCCGCGATGACGTCGATGCCGATGCCGCCGAGCATGGTGGAGGTGCCGGTGAAGTACGTGTCGACGAACTCCTGGCTGAGTCCGACCGCCTCGAAAGCCTGGGCGGCGGCATAGCTCGAGACCGTCGAGATGCCCATCTTGGACATGATCTTGAGCACACCCTTGCCGAGCGCCTTGATCAGGTTGTGCACGGCGTCCTCGGGAGAGATACCCGTGATCATGCCCGACCGGACCAGGTTCTCGCACGTCTCCATGGCGAGGTACGGGTTCACGGCGGAGGCGCCGTAGCCGATGAGCGTCGCGACGTGGTGCACCTCGCGGACGTCGCCGGCCTCCACGATCAGGCCGACCTTCATGCGCTTCTCGGTGCGGATCAGGTGGTGGTGCACGGCCGCGATCATCAGCAGGCTCGGCACGGGCGCGAAGTCGCTGTTCGAGTCGCGGTCGGACAGCACGATGAACTCGGCGCCCGCCTCGATGGCGTCGTCGACCTCGTCGCACATGGCGGCGATGCGCTTCTCCAGGGCGCGCGGTCCCTTGTCGGCCCGGTAGAGGCCTCGGATCGTGGAGGTGAGTCGGGACCCGGGGCTCGGGTCGATGTGCTGGATCTTCGCGAGCTCGTCGTTGTCGATGACCGGGAAGTCGAGGATCACCTGACGCGCGTGCTCGGGCGTCGCCGCCAACAGGTTGCGCTCGGGGCCGAGGCCGAGCTTCAGCGACGTCACCACCGACTCGCGGATCGAGTCGAGCGGCGGGTTCGTCACCTGGGCGAACTGCTGCGTGAAGTAGTCGAACAGGAGGCGCGGCCGGCCGGACAGGACGGCGATCGGTGTGTCGCTGCCCATCGCACCGAGGGGCTCCGCACCGGTCTTCGCCATGGGCGTCAGGAGGATGCGGACCTCTTCCTCCGTGTAGCCGAAGGTGCGTTGGCGTCGTGTCACGGACGCCGGCGTGTGCACGATGTGCTCGCGCTCCGGCAGGTCGCTCAGGTGGATGCGTCCCTCGTCGAGCCACTCGCCGTACGGCTCGGACGCGGCGAGATCGCGCTTGATCTCGTCGTCCTCGACGATGCGGCCCTCGTCCGTGTCGACGAGGAACATCTTGCCGGGACGGAGGCGCCCCTTGCGGACGACCCGGGCCGGGTCGATGCCGAGGACACCGATCTCGCTCGCAAGCACCACGAGGCCGTCGTCGGTGACGAGGTACCGGCCGGGGCGGAGCCCGTTGCGGTCGAGCGTGGCGCCGACGAAGGAGCCGTCCGTGAACGTGATCGCGGCGGGACCGTCCCACGCTTCCATGAGCATGGAGTGGTACTCGTAGAAGTCGCGGAGCTTCGGGTCGATGCCGACCTGGTTCTCCCAGGCCTCGGGCACCATCATCATGATGGCGTGCGGCAGCGACCGGCCGGTCAGGCTGAGCAGCTCGACGACCTCGTCGAACGAGGCCGAGTCGCTCGCGCCGGGGCTGACGATCGGCAGGATGGGCTTGAGGTCGCCGATCAGCTCGGACTCGAGTTGCGACTGACGCGCGCGCATCCAGTTGCGGTTGCCCCGCACGGTGTTGATCTCGCCGTTGTGGGCGATCATGCGGAACGGCTGGGCCAGGGGCCACGACGGGAAGGTGTTCGTCGAGTACCGCGAGTGCACGATCGCGAGACGGGACGCGAAGCGCTCGTCGCTGAGGTCGGGGTAGAAGGGCTCGAGCTGGAGCGTCGTGACCATGCCCTTGTAGACCATGGTGCGGCTGCCGAGCGACGTGAAGTAGGCACCGAGCTTGCGTTCTGCGCGCTTCCGCAGGCGGAAGGCCTGCCGGTCGAGGGCGACGCCCGCAAACGGCGCACCCGAGGCGTCGCGGTGACGACTCGCGACGAACAGCTGCTCGAATGCCGGCATGGCCTTGCGGGCGAGCGTGCCGAGCTCGTCGGGGCGCACGGGGACCTCGCGCCACCCCAGCACGTCGAGTTGCTCGAGGTCGGCGATGCGCTCGATGCCGGCCTTCTGCTCGGCGCGCTCCTGGTCGTCGGTCGGCAGGTAGGCGATTCCGACGGCGTAGCTGCCGGCTGCGGGCAGCTCGAAGTCCACGACGTCACGGAGGAAAGCGTCGGGCACCTGGCAGAGGATGCCGGCGCCGTCACCGGTGCCCGCGTCGGAACCGACGGCACCGCGGTGCTCGAGGTTGCGCAGGGCACCCAGAGCGGCGTCGACGATGTCGTGCCCCGGGGTGCCGCGCAGCGTCGCCACCATGGCGAGGCCGCAGGCGTCTTTCTCGTTCGCCGGGTCGTAGAGACCCGTGGCCGCGGGAACCGCGCTGAACTGCTGATGGGCTGGCGTGAAGGCCATGGAGTCCGTCCTCACGAAGAAATCCAATACAAAGCGGGACGACGTCGGCCCGAGGCGTCGACGGCCCCAGGTGGGTCGTCGTCAGATGCTCACCGGGCGGAGGTTCGTTGCCCGGTGGTGGCGCGGTGCTGGTAGCGCTCTGCAGGTGCCTTGACCGCTTGTGGCGATCGTGAGGTGGTACTCGACACGGAGGCTACGCGACGAGATCGGGAGCCGACTGGCGGGAGACGGAGTCGTCAGGAACGCGGTGCGGAACTGGATTTGTCGTCCGCCCCACCGACGGTGACCGACTCGGGTTCGTCGTCTTCCGTATACGTGTCGTCGGAGTCTAGCGCAGTGTCGCGCTCCCCCGGCGCGCGACCCGGGACGTAGGCGTTCGGCACGAGCCCGGTGTGTCGTCGCGAGGCGACCACGAAGATGACGACGCCCAGGACGATGGCCGCGAAGGACATCCAGACGTTCGTGCGGATACCGAAGAAGAGGAGGCTCGGATCGGTGCGGATCGACTCGAACCAGGCGCGTCCGATCCCGTACCAGACGAAGTAGAACGCGATCGCCTTGCCCCATTGCAGCGGGGTGGAGCGCTCGATGAGCAGGAGGATCGCGACGCCGGCGAGCATCCAGATGATCTCGTACAGGAAGGTCGGGTGGAACAGTGTGCCGGCCGGGAGACCCGTCGGGTAGGCCGCGTTGGTGGACTCGATCTCGAGCCCCCAGGGCAGATCGGTCGGCATGCCGAACAGCTCGTGGTTGAAGTAGTTGCCGAGACGACCGAAGGCCTGGGCGACGAGGAGCCCGGGAGCGAGCGAGTCGGCGAAGACGGAGAAGCGGAGCCCCGAGAAGCGGCAGCCGAACCAGACGCCGACGGCACCGAAGATGAGCGCGCCGTAGATGGCGAGTCCGCCCTCCCAGATGTAGAAGACGTGCACGAACTGGTCGGCTGAGGCGAAGTAGTCACCGGGGTGCGTGATGACGTGGAAGAACCGACCACCGACGATGCCGAACGGGACGGCCCAGATGGCGACGTCGATGACGACCCACTTCTCGGCGCCACGGTTGGTCAGGCGACGGTTCGTGATCAGGACCGCCGCGATGATGCCGACCAGGATGCAGATGGCGTATGCGTGGATACGCAACGACCCGGGCAGGGAGGCTCCGAACGTCGAGTTGATCCACCCCGTGAGGTCGAAGTACTGCCAATCGACCGAGGGGCTGGGGATGCTCAAGGGGAGGGACACGAGCGGGGTCGCCTTTCAGATGCGGACGGATGGTCGGCGGACCTGGCGGTCGCGCCGGCGCTAGACGACTCTAGCGCCCGACGCCAGGTCGCTCGCGACCTCGGCGAGGCGGGGCACGCCGCCCTCGGCCAGCGCGCGGACGAACGCCGAACCGATGATCGCGCCGTCGGCGTACTCCAGAACCTCGCGCACCTGCTGGGCGGTCGAGATGCCGAGTCCGACGCAGGCGTTCTCGACACCGACGGCGCGAAGGCGAGCGACGAGCGTCGAGGCGGCCGAGTCGACGTCGGACCGCGCACCCGTGATGCCCATTGTCGAGACCGTGTAGACGAAGCCTCGGCTTCTCTCCACGGCCTGGCGCAGGCGCTCGTCGCTGGACGACGGTGCTGCGAGGAAGACGCGGTCGAGACCGGCGGCCTCGGAAGCGGTGATCCAGGAGGAGGCCTCGTCGGGGATGAGGTCGGGCGTGATGAGACCGGCTCCCCCGGCGGCTGCCAGGTCGTCGGCGAACCGCTGGACGCCGTACTGCTCGACCGGGTTCCAGTACGTCATGACGACGACCGGCGCCGACACCCGGGACGTGATCTCGCGCACGGCGGTGAAGACGTCGCGGACCCGGAAGCCCTCGGCGAGCGACCGTTGGGTGGCGGCCTGGATGACCGGACCGTCCATCACGGGGTCCGAGTAGGGCAGGCCCAACTCGATGACGTCGATGCCGTTCTCGGCCAGGGCCACGGCGGCGTCGATACTCGTCTCGAGGTTCGGGAACCCGACGGGAAGGTAGCCGATGACGGCTCCCGACCCGGCATCGCGCCGCGCCCGGATGGCGGAGCCGACCTTGCTGTCGGGGTGGGTCGATGTCGTCACAGTTGCTGCGCCTCTTCGTCGAGGACCCCGAAGTACCGGCTGGCGGTCGCGACGTCCTTGTCGCCGCGGCCGCTCAGGGACACCAGGATCGTCCAGTCGGGGTGCTCGCGGCCGAGCTGCAGCGCCCCTGCCAGGGCGTGCGCGGACTCGATGGCGGGCATGATGCCCTCGAGCCGCGTGAGGAGACGGAACGCCTCCATCGCCTCGGTGTCGGTGACCGGGATGTACGACGCGCGACCCGTCTCGGCGAGCCAGGCGTGCTCGGGGCCGACGCTCGGGTAGTCGAGCCCGGCCGAGATCGAGTGGCTGTCGACGGTCTGGCCGTCTTCGTCCTGCATCAGGTACGACTTGGCGCCGTGCAGGTTGCCCACCCGCCCCAGCGTGATGGACGCGGCGTGCCGGCCCGTCTCGACGCCGTCGCCGCCGGCCTCGAACCCGAACAGGGCGACCGAGGGGTCGTCGAGGAAGGCGTGGAAGATGCCCATCGCGTTCGAGCCGCCGCCGACGCAGGCGGCCACGGCGTCGGGAAGCGCGCCCGTGAGGTCGAGGACCTGCTGGCGGGCCTCTTCACCGATGATCTTGTGGAAGTCGCGGACCATGGCAGGGAACGGGTGCGGACCCGCGACCGTGCCGAGGACGTAGTGGGTGGTGTCGACGCTCGCCACCCAGTCGCGCAGGGCATCGTTGATGGCGTCCTTCAAGGTGCGGGACCCCGTGGTGACCGAGACGACCTCGGCTCCGAGGAGGCGCATCCTGGCGACGTTGAGCGCCTGGCGCTCGGTGTCGACCTCGCCCATGTAGACGACGCATTCCATGCCGAACAGGGCCGCGGCGGTGGCGGTGGCGACGCCGTGCTGACCGGCGCCCGTCTCGGCGATCAGGCGGGTCTTGCCCAGGCGGCGGGCCAGGAGGGCCTGGCCGAGCACGTTGTTGATCTTGTGCGACCCCGTGTGGTTCAGGTCTTCGCGCTTCAGGATGATCCGCGCCCCACCGGCGTGCTGCGCGAAACGCGGCACCTCGGTGATGATCGACGGGCGGCCCGTGTAGGTCGCGTGCAGCGCCGTGAGCTCGGCGGCGAACTCGGGATCGACCGCTGCGGCCTTGTAGGCCGCGTCGAGCTCGTCGAGGGCGGCGACGAGGGACTCGGGGACGAAGCGTCCGCCGAAGTCGCCGAAATAGGGACCGGTCTGGTCACGCAGGGCCATCTAGACCTCCAAGAAGCGGGTGAGGGCGTCGACGGGATTGCCGTGGGTGACGAGGGCCTCGCCCACCAGGACGACGTCGGCACCGGAACGGCGGTAGTGGGCCACGTCGGCCGGCGCCAGGACGGCGGACTCGGCCACGCGGGTGACCCCCTGGGGGATCGAGTCGGCCAGGCGGCCGAACAGGTCTTGGTCGAGCTCGAACGTGGTGAGGTCGCGGGCGTTGACGCCGAGTACCTGGGCACCCGCGTCGAGACCTCGCGCGACCTCGTCGGCGGAGTGGGTCTCGATGAGCGCCGTCATGCCCAGCTCGAGGACGAGATCGTGGAGCTCGACCAGGCGCTTCTGCTCGAGACCGGCGACGATGAGCAGCACCAGGTCGGCACCCGCGGCCCGGGCCTCGAAGACCTGGTACGGGTCGGCGATGAAGTCCTTGCGGAGGACGGGGACGTCGACCACGGCGCGGACGGCCTCGAGGTCGGCGAGGCTGCCCTTGAACTTGCGACCCTCGGTCAGGACGCTGATCGCGCTGGCGCCGCCTGTCGCGTACGACACGGCGAGGGACGCGGGGTCGGCGATGTCGGAGAGGTCGCCGCGGGACGGGCTCGCCCTCTTGACCTCGGCGATGATCTTCACGCGGTCGGCGGGGGCGAGCGCGGCGCGCGCGTCGAGCGCGGCCGGACGGTCGAGTGCCGAGGCCTCGACCGCGGCGAGGGGCAGACGCTCGCGACGCGACTCGGCGTCGGCCAGAGCGCCGGCGAACAGGTCGTCGAGCACCTAGTTGTGTGCCTTCTGGACGTAGCGGTGGCCACCGACGCCGTAACCGGCCTTCTTGAGGACCGCACCGACGATCAGACCGACGATCAGGAGACCGACGGAGGCCCACACGACGATGGGCTGGTTGAAGAAGAAGGCCACCGTGCCGATCGCGAACGCGACGAGCATGATGACGACGGCCGTCCAGGCGGCCGGCGAGTTGCCGTGGCCGAGGTCTTCGTGCTGCTCGGCGTCGGCGGGCTTCGTGCTCGTCGTGTGGTTGCTCACAGTGCTCCTTGCGTGGTGGCGGATCTGGTGTCGAGTCTACCGGGTGGTGTCGCCGGGGGCGGGATGACCGTCGGTCGGGTCTCCCCCGCCCGACAGGCTGTCCCAGGCAGCGGCTGGATCGTCGGCCGGATCGGCGGAGACGAGCCGGACGGCCTGGTACTTCTTGGTCGCCACGGGCCAGCGGCCGGCCAGCAGCACGACCGCGAGCCCCAGGAGGGTCGCGACGACACCGGCGACCAGGCCCACGAACGGCCAGGGTGTCGCGACGGCCTGATCGACGAGGTGTCGGACCGAGTCGGCGCCGTCCACGCCGGTCGCGGACGTGATCGCGCTCGACGAGGAGGCCACGGGATCGACGAGCGCGCTCGTCGCCGTCACGACGACGGCGACTCCCAGCAGCACCTGGAGTACACCGAGGACGATGCGGAAGACGCGTCCGGCGATCGTCAGCGCGCCGAACAGGGCGAGACTCGCGAGTGCGAGCGCGGACAACGACCCGCCGGCGACGTCGCCGTCCACCGTGATGTCGGTCCGGCCGCCGAACGTGGAGGAGATCACGAGTCGGAACCAGGGCTGCGTCCAGGACAGGAGGGTGACCCCGGCGACGAGGACACCCGCGAGGATCGTGAGCAGCTTGATGCGGCGCGAGGAGGCCGGTCGGGACGTCATCGGTCGAGCCTCGTCATGGCGTTGGCCACGGCGACGGCACGCAGGGGGGCCGCGGCCTTGTTGCGCGCCTCCTGGTTCTCGGCCGCCGGGTCGCTGTCGGCGACGAGGCCGGCCCCCGCCTGGACACGAGCGACGCTCCCTTGCAGGAGGACGGTGCGGATGGCGATGGCGACATCGGCCGATCCCGCGAAGTCGAAGTAGCCGACGACTCCCCCGTAGACACCGCGCTGCGCGGGCTCGAGCTCGTCGATGATCTCGAGGGCACGCGGTTTGGGCGCACCGGACAGCGTGCCGGCCGGGAAGGTCGCGCGGAACGCGTCGATGGCATTGCGCCCGGGCGCGAGGTCGCCCTCGACGCTGGAGACCAGGTGCATGATGTGACTGAACCGCTCGACCTGCATGAACTCCGTGACCTCGACCGAGCCGGGCGTGCACACCTTGAGGAGGTCGTTGCGGGCCAGGTCGACGAGCATGAGGTGCTCGGCACGCTCCTTCTCGTCGTGTTCGAGCTGCTCGGCCAGTGCGAGGTCCTCTTCGGGTGTCGCGCCGCGCGGCTTTGATCCGGCGATCGGGTGCGTGAGCGCGCGCCGGCCGTCGACCTTGACCAGTGCCTCGGGCGAGGAGCCCACGATCTGGTAGGGCTCGCCATCGACGTCGTCGAGCGTGACCAGGTACATGTACGGGCTCGGATTGAGCGTGCGCAGGACGCGGTACACGTCGAGGGCGTCGGCGATCAGCTCGTGGTCGAAGCGCTGCGAGATGACGACCTGGAACACGTCGCCGTCGCGGATGAACTGCTTCGAGCGCTCGATGGCCTGCGCGTACTCGTCGTCGGTCGTGCGGCGGACGGGCACGGGCGTGGTGGTCAGGTCGACCGTCGAGAGATGCGCCTCGCTCGGGCGGGCGAGCTCGGACTGCAGCCGGTCGAGGCGTGCCTGCGCGTCGGCCCAGAGGGTGTCCGCGTCGTCGACGCCGTCGTTGAGCGCGGTGGCCACGAGCAGCACGGCGCCGGTCCGGTGGTCGACGACCACGAGCTCGGAGACGAAGCTCAACGCCTGGCTCGGGACGACGAACTCGGCCGGCGGTCGATCCGGCAGGTTCTCGAGCTCGCGCACGGCCTCCCAGCCGATGAAGCCGACCAGACCGCCGGTGAGCGGCGGGGTGCCGGGGACGCGCGGGGTCTCCCAACGGGCGTGCAACGCCGAGAGCACGTCGAGCGGCCGACCCGTCGCGCCGCCGAGGGCCCGCTCTCGGGAGAGCCCGTAGTCGATCCACTCGGCCTCGCCGTCGCGGGTCGTGAGCACGCCGAAGGAGGACACGCCGACGAACGACCAGCGGGACCAGATGCCGCCCTGCTCGGCGGACTCGAGGAGGAACGTGCCCGGCCGGCCCGCCGCCAGCTTGCGGTAGATGCCGACGGGTGTCTCGCCGTCCGCGAACAGGTCGCGGACGACGGGCACGACCCGGTGCCCGTCGAGCAGGGCGTCGAAGTTGGCGCGGGTGGTGCTGGAACGATCAGACATGGTGCGGGCCTTCGTCGGTCGAGGAGGCGGTGGCCGGGTCGAGCGGGTCGACCTCGAAACAGGAGTGGGCACCCGTGTGGCACGCCGCCCCGATCTGCTCGACGGTGACGAGCAGCACGTCGTCGTCGCAATCGAGGGCCGCGGCACGGACGAACTGGGCGTGGCCGGACGTGTCGCCCTTGCGCCAGTACTCCTGGCGCGAACGCGACCAGAACGTCACCCGCCCCTCCGTCAAGGTCCGGCGCAGCGCCTCGGCGTCCATCCAGCCCATCATCAGGACGTCCTTGCTCGACTCCTCCTGCACGATCGCGGGCAGCAGGCCGTCCGCGTCGAAGCGGGCGCGGGCGACGACCGGCTCCACCGTCTCGCGGGTCAGCTGATCGGTCATGGTGGCTCCTATCGGACGACGGCGCCGTGGGCGGCCAGGTCGCGCTTGACGTCGGCGACGGTCAACTCGCCGTTGTGGAAGACGGAGGCGGCCAGCACGGCGTCGGCGCCCGCCTCGATGGCGGGGGCGAAGTGCTCGACCGCACCCGCGCCTCCGGACGCGATGACCGGGACGCGGGACGCGGCGCGCATGAGCCGCACCAGTTCGAGGTCGAAGCCGTTCTTGGTGCCGTCGGCGTCGATCGAGTTGACGAGCAGTTCGCCCGCACCCCGTTCGACGGCCTCGCGCGCCCAGGCCACGGCGTCGAGTGTGGTCTCGGTACGGCCACCATGGGTCGTCACGACGAAGCCCGACTCGGTGTCGCCGCCCCGTTTGACGTCGAGCGACAGGACGACGGCCTGGGCACCGAAGCGGTCGGCGATCTCGCCGATGAGCTCGGGGCGCGCGATGGCCGCGCTGTTGACGCCGATCTTGTCGGCGCCGGCCGCCTGGAGCCGCGCGACGTCGTCGGCCGAGCGCACGCCTCCCCCGACGGTGAGCGGGATGAAGACCTGTTCGGCGGTGGCGCGGACGACGTCGTACATCGTGGAGCGGTCGTCGACCGTCGCCATGACGTCGAGGAAGGTGATCTCGTCGGCGCCCTGCTCGTAGTAGGTGCGCGCCAGTTCCACGGGATCGCCGGCGTCGCGGAGGTTCAGGAAGTTCACGCCCTTGACGACACGACCGGCGGCGACGTCGAGGCACGGGATGACCCGGACGGCGAGGGTCGTGTCGCCTGCCCCCGTCATCACAACCTCGCCGCGTGGATGGGGCTGACGATGATCGCGCGGGCCCCCAGCTCGTACAGGGCGTCCATGATCTGGTTCGTGTCGGTGCGTGGCACCATCACCCGGACGGCCGTCCACTCGGGGTCGTGCAGGGGCGACACCGTGGGCGACTCCATGCCGGGTGCCAGTGCCGTGGCGGCGTCGAGCATCGACACGGGCAGGTCGTAGTCCATCAGCACGTACTGACGCGCCACGAGGACACCCTGGAGGCGTCGGTGCAGGACCGACAGCCCCTCGGTGTCGTCGTCGGCGGTGATGAGGACGGCCGTCGACGACAGGATCACCGGGCCGAACACCTCGAGCCCGGCCGCGCGCAGGGTGGCACCGGTCTCGACGACGTCGGCGATGGCGTCGGCCACGCCGAGCTGGACCGCGCTCTCGACCGCCCCGTCGAGGCGCACGAGCTCGGTGTGCACGCCCTCACGCTCAAGGAACGCCCCGACCAGACCGGGGTAGCTGGTCGCGATGCGCGTGCCCTCGAGGTCGGCGAGGGACGAGAAGACACCCGCCGGCCCGGCGAAGCGGAAGGTGGACGCGCCGAAGTCGAGCGGCGCGACCTCGTGTGCGGGCGACAGCGAGTCGAGCAGCAGATCGCGGCCCGTGATGCCGACGTCGAGGGCACCCGAGCCGACGTAGGTCGCGATGTCGCGGGGGCGGAGGTAGAAGAACTCGACCCCGTTGCGCTCGTCGACGACGTGCAGGGTCTTGGTGTCGCGACGACCGGAGTAACCGGCCTCGGCGAGCATCTCGGTGGCGGTCTCGCTGAGCGAGCCTTTGTTGGGGACTGCGACGCGGAGCATGGGGCTGACTATCCGATCTGACGCCGGTTCGGCGGCGAGGAGGAGAAGGGGGTCGGGATCGGGCTCAGAGATGTCGGTAGACGTCGGCCGGGGTGAGGCCCTTCGCGAGCATCAGCACCTGCACGTGGTAGATCAGCTGGGAGATCTCTTCGGCGGTGGCCGTGTCGCCCTCGTATTCGGCGGCCATCCAGACCTCGGCGGCCTCTTCTACGATCTTCTTGCCGATCTGGTGGACGCCGGCATCGAGCTCGGCGACGGTGCCGGAGCCCGCGGGGCGCGACTGCGCCTTCTCGCTGAGCTCGGCGAAGAGTTCGTCGAAGGATTTCACGACGTCTAGGCTACCGTCGCCGCGGCGGCGCGGAGTTCGGCGATGCGCTGTGCCGGCTCGCCGCCGTACACGGCGGAGCCGGCGACGATCGTGTCGGCCCCGTTCGAGACGGCCGTGCCGATGGTGTCGAGGGAGATGCCCCCGTCGACCTCGAGCCAGACGTCGAGACCGGAGGCCGTCACGGCCTCGCGGGCACGGCGGAGCTTCGGCATCGTCTCGGGCATGAAGGACTGGCCACCGAAACCGGGCTCGACCGTCATCACGAGGATCATGTCGAACGCGTCGAGGGTCTGCAGATACGGCTCGAGGTCGGTGCCGGGCTTGAGCGCGATGGAGGCGCGGGCACCGTTGGACCGGATCGCCCGCGCCGTCGCGACGGGGTCGGCCGCGGCCTCGGCCGAGAACGTCACCGAGAACGCGCCGGTCTCGGCGTAGACGGGCGCCCAGCGGTCGGCGTCGTCGACCATGAGGTGCAGATCGAGCGGGACGGGGCTGACCTCGCGGAGACGCTGGACGACGGGCAGGCCGATGGTCAGGTTGGGCACGAAGTGACCGTCCATGACATCGACGTGGACGAGGTCGGCGTCGGCGATGCGGCCGAGATCACGCTCGAGGTTGGCGAAATCGGCCGACAGGATGCTGGGGCTGATGCGAACGGGCACCGGTATAGTCTACCGGCGCGGCGTCCCGGGGACTCCCCCGGGCGCCCGGCACGGACGCACGTCAGGCCTCGTCTTTGGTGACGAGCGCGACGAACATCGCGTCGGTGCCCTGGCGGTGCGGCCAGAGCTGGACGTAGGGCGCGCTCGGCAGGTCGACGTCGTGGCCGGAGACCCGGCGGACGACGGGTGCCGCGTCGACGAGGCGGACCCCCTCGCCGTGGCGGCGCAGGCCGGTCTCGACGATGGCGCGCGTCTCGGCGACGTGGGGCGAGCAGGTCACGTAGGCGAGGACTCCGCCCGGGGCCAGCGCGTCCAGAGCACTCGCGAACAGCTCGGCCTGGAGGCCGGTCAGCTCGCCGACGTCACGGGGCTGCTTGCGCCAGCGCGCCTCCGGACGCCGGCGGAGGGCGCCGAGACCGGTGCACGGCGCGTCGAGCAGGATGCGGTCGAAGGCCGCGGGCTCGTCGGCGCCGAAGCGACGCGCGTCTCCCTCGACGACGGTGACCCCGCCGGGGACCGTGGCGAGAGCCTGGCGCACGAGGCCGGCACGGGCCGGCACGAGTTCGTTGGCGATGAGCGTCGCGCCGCCCCGTGCGGCCTCGGCTCCGAGCAGAGCGGCCTTACCGCCCGGGCCCGCGCACATGTCGAGCCAGCGCTCACCCGGCCGGGCGTCGCGGAACCGGCTGAGGGCGAGGGCGGCGATCTGCGACCCCTCGTCCTGGACCCGCGCGCGTCCCTCGCGGACGGGTCGGGACTGGGCCGGGTCGCCTCCGGTGCTCGTCGCCGCCAGGGGCGACAGGCGCGCGCTCGGGGCACCCAGCTCGGAGGGCTCCGCGAGACCGGGCAGGGCCACCAGGCTGACGCGGGGGGCCTCGTTGTCGGCGGCCAGGAGCGCGAGCAGCTCGTCGCCCCGCCCCTCGGCGTCGAGCGACTGACGGAGCGCGCGGATCACCCACTCGGGGTGCGACCATTCGGCGGCGAGGCGCTCGTCGGGACCCGAGGTCGCCGCCAGGACGCGCTCGAGCCATTCGTCGCCGGTCGACCGCGAGATGGTGCGGAGCACACCGT
Organism: Frigoribacterium sp. 2-23; assembly: GCF_049601585.1. Classification (GTDB taxonomy): domain Bacteria; phylum Actinomycetota; class Actinomycetes; order Actinomycetales; family Microbacteriaceae; genus Frigoribacterium. The sequence continues at coordinate 1,598,261 of NZ_CP187126.1, forward strand.
TGACGAACCCGGTGGCCGATCGGCTCGCGACGGTCTTGGCGAGGGAGACGGTCTCGTCCACGGCCGCGTGCACCGCCACGCGCATGCCGAGGATCTGGTGCGTGCCGAGACGCAGGACGTCGAGGACGGCCGGGTCGATCTTGTCCGTGCCGCGGCGGGCCGCGATCTCGATGACGCGGTCGTAGTAGCCGCGCATGCGCAGCGTGCCGTAGGTCAGCTCGGTCGCGAGTCCCGCGTCCTGCGCCGACAGACGGGCGCGGGCGATCCGCTGCGGCAGGAGCAGGTTGGCGTAGGCGTCGTCGTGTTCGACGGCTCGGATGACGTCGAGGGCGATCGATCGCGCCGGCTGGACGGGGCTCATGCGAATCGCCTCTCGAGATCGACGGGCAGGCCGCGCCACCAGTCGGCGGCGGGCATCGGCTTCTTACCCGGGGGTTGGATCACGGCCAGCTCGATCGGTCGATCGGCGGTGCCCAGGACGACGCGTCGACCCCGCAACTCGAAACGCCCCGCCTCGAGGGGCGACTCGGCGTCGTCCGTCGCCCGCGCCTCCAGGACCTTCACGCGGTCGTCCCCGAGCAGTAGGTGCGCGCCGGGCTCCGGTGTCACGCCCCGGAAGACGGCGAGCACCGAGGAGGCACGGGTCGAGGGGTCGAGTCGGCCGTCGGCCAGTGTCAGCTTGGCCGCGCTCGTCGGCTCACCGGTCTGTGCGACACCGTGTGCCGTACCGGCGGCCAGCTCGTCCACGACGCGGGCGAGCAGGCCCGCCCCCTCGTCGGCGAGGTCGGTGAGGAGCTGCCCCGCCGTCTCGTCACCGTGCAGACGGTGCTCGAGGACGCCGTAGACGTCTCCGGCGTCGAGCTCGGGCACGAGCTGGAAGACGGCGGCACCGGTGACGTCGTCACCGGCCATCAACGCCCGCTGCACGGGCGCAGCCCCCCGCCACCGGGGCAGGAGCGAGAAGTGCAGGTTGACCCAGCCGAGGCGTGGTGTCGACAGGAGTGGCTCGCGGAGCAGGGCTCCGTAGGCGACGATCACGCCGAGGTCCGCCCCGAGCGCGTTCACCTGGGCGGTGACCTCGTCGGTGATGCGTCGGGTCTTGAGGACGGGGATGCCCGCCTCCGTCGCCGCGACGGCCACGGGTGTGGGCGTCAGGACGCGGCGACGGCCCTGGGGTGTGTCGTCGCGTGTGAGCACGGCCACGACGTCGTGGGGGCCGTCGATCAGGCTGAGGAGGGAGGGAACGGCGGCGGCGGGGCTACCGGCGAAGACGAGGCGCACAGGGGTCCTGACGAGGTCGGGGTCGGACGGACGATGGTCAGTCGGAGAAGGGTTCGACGTCGTCGAACCGCACTCTGAGTGTAGGGACGACCCGGCCGCGCTTGCCGCCGAGAGCCTTGCGACGGTCGGTCGCCGCGCGGATGACGCGCGACCGCAGCGCATCGGCCACGTCGTGCCCACGGGCGTAGTCGAAGCGGACGATCGCACGGACACCCGCCTCGGGGACGTCGACCGGGCCGAGGGTCTCGGCGCGCACGTCCGCGGGCAGGTCGTCGAGGGCGGCGGAGACCGTGTCCACCGTGCCGGTGACCGTCGCGACCCGCACGGCCGGAGGGAACCGCAGATGTCGGCGGTCGGCCAACTCGGCCGAGGCGAAGCGGGCGAGCTGCCAGGTCGCCATCGCGGACGCGATCGCACCGCCCACCCCCACGAGGACGACCGGGGCCCGACGGGCTGCGAGGGCGGTGGCGTTGGCCCACCAGCGCAGGCAGTCCTCTGCCACCCGCAGGCTCTCGCGCGCGAGCATCCGTTCGCCGTCGAGCAGGAGCACGGCCCGGTATCCGCCCGGAGCGACGGGCTCGGCCCCCCGCGTGGCGACGACGATCGCGGGTTCGTTGTCGACGTGGGTGATCTGACGGGACCCGTCGGACACGATCACGCGGACACCGGGGAAGGCCTTCCCGAGTTCGTCGGCCGTGCGCGAGGCACCCGCCCCGACCGGACGCATGGTCGTGCCCTCGCAGGTGGCGCAGCGCCAGCCGACGGCCAGGGCACCGCACCAGGAGCAGGCCGGGACGGCGCCGTGCCGCCGCTGTGCCAGGGGCCCGTTGCAGACGAGGCACCGGGCCGTGTCGCCGCAGTCGGTGCACGCCAGGCGCGGAGAGTAGCCGGGGTGCGCGACCTGGATCAGAACGGGGCCGTGTTCGACCGCGGCCCGGGCCTCGGTGTAGGCGGTCGACGGGATACGGGCCTGGGCGGCGAAACCGTCGGCGGCGGTCTGCTGCGAGGTGGGGATGACCAGGGGCTGGTAACGGGGGTCGGGTCGGATGTCGGCGAGGAAGGCGATCTCGACGAGCCGCTGGACGTCGGTGCTGCGGGCGTGCCCGAGGAAGACGAGGGCGCAGCCCTGTTGCGACTGGCGGAGCAGGGCCGTGTCACGGGCGTGCACGTAGGGCGCGAGCGGCTCGCTGAACAGGGAGTCCCCGTCGTCGAAGACGACGATGAGGCCGAGCCGGGCCGACGGCGCGAGCAGCACCGAGCGGTTGCCGACCAGGACGAGCGGTTCGTCGGACCTCGCCCGCAGGAGGGCGCGGTAGCGGTCGGGATTGGACTGACGCGAGTCGAGCCGCACGATTCGCTCGGGGGGCACGGCGGCCGCCAGCGCCCGCAGGACGTGCTCTTCGTCGCGATAGTCGGGGACGGCGACGATGGCGTCGTCGCCCTGCGCGAGTGCGACACTCGCCAACTGCGCCGCCGTGACGGCCCAATGGCCGACCCAGGCCCCGTCGTCGAGTTCGACCAGATGAGGGATGGCATCGACGGCGGCCCGACGTCGCTCGGCGACCAGGGCGGCCAGGTCGCCCGTGCGATAGCCCGTGACCGGATGCGCCACGACGCCGGCGTCCGACTGCGCCTCTTCCGGCGCCTCCGGGGCCGTCGCGGCGTCACTCGCGGCGAGGTAGGCCTTCTCGACACGCGCCTGCCGGGGCGGGATGGCCAGCCTCAGCACGTCGCTCGCCGAGCCGCCTGCTCGATCGGCGAGGGCCCGCGCGAGCGACCAGACCTCGGGTGCCAGCACGGAGACCTCGGACACGACGTCGTCGATCTCGCTCAGTTCACCGCCGTGCTGAGAACTCGGCACGACCTCGACGACGAACGCGTCGGCGATGCGGCCCGCGGATCTCAGCGGCACCTTCACCCGGATGCCCGGAGCCACGCGGGGGCGCAGAGCGGCGGGGACCGCGTAGTCGAACAGGCGGTCGAGCTGAGGGAGAGGGGATTCGACGAGCACGCGGACGACGGCTCGATCGGCGCGCGGGACGGTCGGCAGGGGTGTCGGGCCCGCACCCGGACCGGGCATCGACGCGCCGTCTGTCACACTCAGAGCCCGGCGGCGGCCCGCAGCGCGTCGACCCGGTCGAGTGCCTCCCACGTGAACTCGGGGAGGTCGCGGCCGAAGTGGCCGTACGTGGACGTCGCGGCGTAGATCGGACGCAGCAGGTCGAGGTCGCGGATGATCGCGGCGGGACGCAGGTCGAACACCGACGTGACGGCCTCGATGATGACGTCGTCGGGGACGTGCCCCGTGCCGAACGTCTCGACGTACAAGCCGACCGGGGCGGCACGTCCGATCGCGTAGGCGACCTGCAGCTCGAGCCGATCGGCCAGGCCCGCGGCGACGGCGTTCTTGGCGGCCCAGCGCATGGCGTAGGCCGCCGAGCGGTCGACCTTCGACGGGTCTTTCCCCGAGAAGGCGCCGCCGCCGTGTCGGCTCGCCCCACCGTAGGTGTCGACGATGATCTTGCGGCCGGTCAGACCGGCATCGCCCTGCGGCCCACCGATCTCGAAGCGACCCGTGGGGTTGATGATGAAGCGCGTCGACGAGGAGTCGAGCCCGGCGTCGGCCAACACGGGCCGGACGACGTGCTCGATGATGTCGGCCTCGAGCTGGGCGCTCGAGACGCTCGGCGAGTGCTGGGTGGACAGCACGACCGTGTCGACGGTCTTCGGGACGACCCCGTCGTAACCGACGGTGACCTGCGTCTTGCCGTCGGGTCGGAGGTAGTCGAGCTGACCCGTCTTGCGGACGGCCGCGAGGCGCTCGGCCAGGCGGTGCGCCAGCCAGATCGCCATCGGCATGTACTGCGGTGTCTCGTTCGTCGCGTAGCCGAACATGATGCCCTGGTCGCCCGCGCCCTGTCGGTTCAGGACGTCGTCGTCGCCACCCCGTGCCTCGAGCGCCGTGTCGACCCCCTGGGCGATGTCGGGCGACTGCGAGCCGATGGACACCTCGACACCGCAGGTGCGACCGTCGAAGCTGACGGCCGACGAGTCGTAGCCGATGCCGACGATGAGGTCGCGGACGATGGTGGGGATGTCGACGTAGCCCTTGGTCGTGACCTCGCCCGCGACGTGCACCAGACCGGTCGTGACCATCGTCTCGACGGCCACCCGGCTGTTCGGGTCGACGGCCAGCAATGCGTCGAGTATGCCGTCCGAGATCTGGTCGCAGATCTTGTCGGGGTGGCCCTCGGTCACCGATTCGGAGGTGAAGAGACGCAGCGTCCTCGCCGGGATCGGGGTGGACGCGGTCGAGGTCGTCGTCGCCAGGGTGTCGTCGGTCTGGGTCACGGATGTCCTAAAGCTGAGGTGGGGTGGAGACATGAGGAGGCCCCGCGGGCGAACCCGGGGGCCTCGTCAAATATAGGACCGACCCCCGACAGTGACGTCGGGCGCGGTCACAGGATGACGCCGTCGGTCAGTCGACGGGCGTCGCCAGGGGCTTGGCCTCGAGCTTGTCCTCGTTGATCTCGTGCATCGCGACGGACAGCGGCTTGTCGTCGATGGTCGAGTCGACGAGCGGCCCGACGTTGTCGAACAGGCTGCCCTCGTGCAGGTCGGCGTAGTAGTCGTTGATCTGACGCGCGCGCTTGGACGCGAAGATGACGAGTGCGTACTTCGACTCGACCTTCGAGAGCAGCTCGTCGATGGGGGGATCGATGATGCCCTTGTGCTTGTCGGCCATGGTTACTCCTCGGTGATGGTGGTGTCGGTGCCTCGGTATCGGACCCCGTACGGCGAAATTCAGGAGGCGCGGGTTAGGCGCGCGGGCGTCTCGCGTCGGACGCAGAGAGCAATTCTACGACCTCCGCCGCCGCTTCGGCCACGTCGTGGTTCACGACCTTGACGTCGAACTCGTCCTGGGCGGCCAATTCGACCTTGGCCGTCTCGAGTCGACGCTGTTGTTCGGCCGCGTCCTCCGTGCCCCGGCCGATGAGTCGACGGACCAATTCCTCCCACGTGGGCGGCAGCAGGAACACGAGCGTGGCTTCGGGCATGGCGGCCCGGACCTGGCGAGCGCCCTGCAGGTCGATCTCGAGCAGCACGCTGCGGCCGGCGTCCAGAGCCGCGTCGATCGGCGGTCGCGGGGTGCCGTAGCGATACGAGTTGTGCACGGTGGCGTGCTCGAGCAGCTCGCGGTCGCGGATCATGCGGTCGAACTCGGCGTCGTCGACGAAGTAGTAGTGCACACCGTCGACCTCCCCCGGCCGGGGAGCACGGGTCGTCGCGGAGACGGACAGCAGCACGTCGGGGTAGTTCTCGCGGATGTACGTCGAGACGGTTCCCTTGCCGACGGCCGTCGGCCCGGCGAGCACGACCAGCTTGGACCTCGTCCGGCCACGGGCCTCGCGGTGCGCCAGCCAGTCACCCAGGATGCGTCGTTGACGGACGCCGAGCCCGCCGACCCGCTTCGAGTCGGCGATGCCGAGGTCGGCCATGATGCGGGCGACGCGGGTCGGCCCGATGCCGGGGATGCTCGTGAGCAGTTCGCGGACGCGGAGGGTGGACTCCGGAGCCGTGACCTCGCCGGCCCACGCCGTCTCGGCCACGTCGAGCGCGGACCGTCGGCGTTCGGCGACGGCGTTCTTGACGGCGGCACGGGCGCGCCGCGCCGCGACGGCCGCCTTCGCGGCGGCCGCGCGGTCGACGGGGGGTGGGGTCATGCGAGGCACGTGCGCACCTCGTCCGTGTCGCGTCGCGCGGCGTCGGCGATCCCGTGCGGGCCGTGCGCCAACAGGGCGCGCGATGCGGAGACGACGACCGACCCCGCCGCGGCCCCGTAGCGGTCGCGCAGGTCGGAGTAGCGGGCACCCTGGTGGCCGAAGCCGGGGGCGAGGATCGGCGTGGTGGTGAGACGGGCGACGTCGATGCCGTAGTCCGCGAGCGGAACCGTGGCGCCGAGCACCAGACCGACCGAGCCGAGGCGGGTCTCCCCCGCCTGGAGGTTGTCGTCGAGCACGTCCTCGACGATACCGCTCGCGAGTGGACGCCCGGTGCGCGCGCCCTCGGCGACCACCGCGGTCTGCGTGCCCCGCGCCTCCGGGTTGGACGTCGCGCCGAGCACGAACAGACCGGCGCCGGCTGCGCGGGCCCGAGTCGTCACCCCGCCCATCGACGCGAAACCGAGATACGGCGACACCGTGAGCGCGTCGGAGCGCAGCGGGGAGTCGTCGTCGAGCCAGGCGTCGCCGTACGCGTCCATGGTGCTGCCGATGTCGCCGCGCTTCGCGTCGGCGATCACGAGGAGCCCGGCTTCGCGACCGGCCGCGATGACGTCCTCCAGGGCGGAGAGACCCCGCGAGCCGTAGCGCTCGAAGAAGGCGACCTGCGGCTTCACGATGCCCACCACGTCGGCCACGGCCTCGACGACGCGCAGACCGAAGTCGCGCACGCCGTCGGCCGACGCCGGCAGCCCCCACTCGTCGAGCAGGTGCCCGTGCGGGTCGATGCCGACACAGAGCGGGCCGCGGGTGTCGAAGACCGACCGGAGCCGGTCCCCGAACGCGACGTGGCTCACCGACGAGCCGCCCGGGCCAGACCGTAGTCTTGCAGGCTCGTGACCTCGAACGGCGTGCGGATCGACTCGATGGAGGCGACCGCGGCACCCAGCTGGGCGATGGTCGTGAACAGGGCCTTGTCGGCCGCGACGGCCGCCGCGCGGATCTCGTAGCCGTCCGCCCGGGCGCTCGACCCGCTCGGCGTGTTGATCACGATGTCGACCTCGTCGTTGTTGATCAGGTCCACGACCGAGTGGCCGCCGGCACTGAACTTCGCGACCGTGTCCGCCGTGATGCCGTTGCGGAGCAGCACGGTGGCCGTGCCCTCGGTCGCGATGATCGTGAAGCCGAGCTGCTGCAGTCGGAGCACGGGCAGCACGATCGCCCGCTTGTCACGGTCGGCCACGCTGACGAACACGGTGCCGGTCGTCGGCAGACCGCCGTACGCCGCCGTCTGGCTCTTGGCGAACGCGCGCGGGAAGTCGCGGTCGATGCCCATGACCTCACCCGTCGAGCGCATCTCGGGGCTGAGGACGCTGTCGACGATCTGCCCCTCCTTCGTGCGGAACCGCTTGAACGGGAGCACCGCCTCCTTCACGGAGATGGGCGAGTCGAGCGGGACGTCCGAGCCGTCCTGGACCGGCAGCAGGCCGCTGTCGACGAGCTCGCGGATGCTCGAGCCCACCATGACGAGCGAAGCGGCCTTCGCGAGGGGGATGCCGAGGGCCTTCGACACGAACGGCACCGTGCGGCTGGCACGCGGGTTCGCCTCGATCACGTAGAGCACGCCCGCCGCGATGGCGAACTGGACGTTCAGCAGACCCGAGACGCCGATGCCCTGGGCGATGGCGAGCGTCGCCTCGCGCACGCGGTCGATCTCGCCGCGACCGAGGGTGACGGGCGGCAGGGTGCAGCTCGAGTCGCCCGAGTGGATACCGGCCTCCTCGATGTGCTCCATGATGCCGCCGACGTACAACTCGGTGCCGTCGTAGAGCGCGTCGACGTCGATCTCGACGGCGTCGTCCAGGAAGCGATCGACCAGCAGCGGGGCGTCCGGGCCGATGATCGCCTGGTCCTGCACGCGGACGAAGTAGTCGGCCAGCGACGGCGAGTCGTAGACGATCTCCATGCCGCGGCCGCCGAGCACGTACGACGGGCGGACGAGCACGGGGTAGCCGATCTCCTCCGCCACCGCGACGGCGCTCTCGTAGTCCGTCGCCGTGCCGTTCTTCGGCGCGAGCAGCCCGGCCTCGTCGAGGATGGCGGAGAACAGGCCGCGCTCCTCGGCGGAGTCGATGGCGTCGGGCGTGGTGCCGAGGATCGGCACGCCGGCCGCCTCGAGACCCTTCGACAGCCCCAGGGCGGTCTGACCGCCGAGCTGCACCACCACGCCGACGAGCTCGCCGCTCGCGCTCTCGGCGTGCACGACCTCGAGCACGTCCTCGAGCGTCAGCGGCTCGAAGTAGAGCCGATCGCTCGTGTCGTAGTCGGTCGAGACGGTCTCGGGGTTGCAGTTGATCATGATGGTCTCGAAGCCCGCGTCGCTCAGGGCGAAGCTGGCGTGCACGCACGAGTAGTCGAACTCGACGCCCTGGCCGATGCGGTTCGGGCCCGAGCCGAGGATGATCACCTTGCGACGGTCGCTCGCGACGACCTCGGTCTCGAAGTCGTAGCTCGAGTAGTGGTACGGCGTGAGGGCCGGGAACTCCCCCGCGCACGTGTCGACCGTCTTGAACACGGGACGCAGGCCCAGGCGGTGCCGTTCGTCGCGGACCTCCTGCTCGGTCAGGCCGCGCAGCTCGGCGAGCTGGGCGTCGCTGAAGCCGTGGTCCTTCGCGAGGGCGATCGTGTCGGCGTCGAGCTCGGCGGCGGCCGCGACCTCGGCGGCGACCTCGTTGATCAGCACCATCTGGTCGATGAACCAGGGGTCGATCTTCGTCGCCTCGAAGGCCTCCTCGGCCGTCGCGCCGGCACGGAGCGCCTGCTGCAGCGTGACGATGCGACCGTCGGTGGGCGTCCTCGAGAGCTCGAGCAGCGCCTCCTTGTCTCCGACCTCGCCGCCCCAGTGGAAGCTCGAGCCGCGCTTCTCGAGCGACCGGAGGGCCTTCTGCAGCGCCTGCGTGTAGTTGCGGCCGATGGCCATCGCCTCGCCCACGCTCTTCATGGTCGTGGTGAGCGTCGTGTCGGCGGCGGGGAACTTCTCGAACGCGAAGCGCGGCACCTTCACGACGACGTAGTCGAGCGTGGGCTCGAAGGAGGCGGGGGTCACCTTGGTGATGTCGTTCGGGATCTCGTCGAGGCGGTACCCGATGGCGAGCTTCGCCGCGATCTTGGCGATCGGGAACCCGGTCGCCTTCGAGGCGAGGGCGCTCGACCGGGAGACGCGCGGGTTCATCTCGATGACGATGACGCGGCCGTTGGCCGGGTCGATGGCGAACTGGATGTTGCAGCCGCCCGTGTCGACGCCGACCCGACGGATGATGTCGATGCCGATGTCGCGCAGGTTCTGGTACTCGCGGTCGGTGAGGGTCAGGGCGGGGGCCACCGTGATCGAGTCGCCGGTGTGCACGCCGACGGGGTCGACGTTCTCGATCGAGCAGACGACGACCGTGTTGTCGGCGGTGTCGCGCATGAGCTCGAGCTCGTACTCCTTCCAGCCGAGGATGCTCTCTTCCAGCAGCACCTCGGTGGTCGGACTCTGGTGGAGTCCGTCCGTGACCATGCGGATGAGCTCGGCACGGTCGTACGCGAAGCCGGAGCCGAGACCGCCCATGGTGAAGGACGGTCGGATGACCAGCGGGTAGCCGAGATCGTCGGCGAACGACACGGCCTCGTCGACCGTGTGCGCGATGTGCGAGCGGGCGACGTCGGCCCCCGACTCGAGCACGAGCTTCTTGAAGAGCTGGCGGTCCTCGCCCTTCTGGATCGCCTCGACCTTGGCGCCGATCAGCTCGACGCCGTGCTTCTCGAGGATGCCGGCCTCGTCGAGCGCGATCGCGGCGTTGAGGGCCGTCTGACCGCCGAGGGTCGGGAGGACCGCGTCGGGGCGCTCCTTGATGATGATCGACTCGAGCACCTCGGACGTGATGGGCTCGATGTACGTCGCATCGGCGAAGTCGGGGTCGGTCATGATCGTCGCGGGGTTCGGGTTGACGAGGATGACGCGGACGCCCTCCTCGCGGAGCACCCGGCAGGCCTGGGTGCCGGAGTAGTCGAACTCGGCCGCCTGACCGATGACGATCGGGCCGGAGCCGATGACGAGGACGGAGTTGATGTCGGTGCGCTTGGGCATCAGAGGTTCTTCCCGTGGAGCTTCGTGACGACCGCCTCGCGGAATCGGTCGAAGAGGTGGTTGCTGTCGTGCGGGCCCGCGGCGGCCTCGGGGTGGTATTGCACCGAGAACGCGGGGACGTCGAGGGCGCGGAGCCCCTCGACGACCTGGTCGTTCAGCGAGAAGTGGCTGACCTCGACGCGGCCGAAGCCGGCCGGCGAGTCGAGCACACCCTCGATGGGCGCGTCGACGGCGAAGCCGTGGTTCTGGCTCGTGATCTCGACGGTGCCCGTGGTCTTGTCCCAGACGGGCTGGTTGATGCCGCGGTGGCCGAACGGCAGCTTGTAGGTGCCGAAGCCGAGCGCGCGCCCGAGCAGCTGGTTGCCGAAGCAGATGCCGAAGAACGGCAGGCCGTCGCGCAGGGCGCTCTGCAGCAGCTCGACCTGCGAGTCGCTCGCGGCGGGGTCGCCGGGGCCGTTCGAGTAGAAGAGCGCGTCGGGGCCGAGCTCGCGCAGCTCGTCGACCGTCGTCGACTGCGGCAGCACGTGCACCTCGAATCCGCGCTGGGCGAGGTAGCGCAGCGTCGACGTCTTCACGCCCAGGTCGAGCACGGCGACGGAGCCGATGCGTTCCCCCTCGGCCTCGAGCACGTACGGCTCGAGCGTGGACACCTGGCTCGACAGGTTCTGCCCCGCCATGCCGGCCGCGTCACGCACCAGGGCGAGCTGCTCGTCGTCGCCGAGGGCGAACTCGGGGCCGCTGAAGACGCCGCCGCGCATCGAGCCGGCGTCGCGCAGACGCCGGGTCACGGCCCGGGTGTCGATGCCCTGGATGCTGACGATGCCGTCGCGGGTCAGCTGGTCGTCGAGGCTGCCGTTCGCACGGAAGTTCGAGACGACCCGGCTGGCGTCGCGGACGACGAAGCCCGACACCCAGATGCGGCGCGACTCCGGGTCTTCGTCGTTGACCCCGGTGTTGCCGATGTGGGGGGCCGTCATGACGACGATCTGCCCGGCGTAGGACGGGTCGGTCAGCGTCTCCTGGTAGCCGGTCATGCCGGTGGCGAAGACGACCTCGCCGAGGGTGCGGCCGAGGGCCCCGTAGGCGCGGCCGACGAATCGGGTGCCGTCTTCGAGGACCAGCACGGCGCGGTCCCCCCGGGATGCGTGGGGTCGGGTGGGCGCGTCGGTCACGAGTCTTCTCCTGTGGTTCGGGGGGATCCCGCCGGGGCGGGGACGAGGGGTCGGATCGCGTCGACGACCGCGGCGGGGTCGTCGGTGATCCGGAGGTAGGTGTCGACGTCGACGCCGCCGAGGGTCCACGCGACGAGCACGAGGCCGCCGGGTTCGACGACCCGGTCGATGGCCCAGGTGGCCCGGCCGACGTCGCGCAACGAGGAGGCGCGGATCAGCTTCGCCGACTCGCCCGCGATCTCGAGGCGGACGCCCTCGGGGTGCACCGAGGCGATCACGCGGCCCCGGAAGCCGAGGCCGCCGACCACGATCCGGTCGAGCGGATCGCCGGCACGGGTCGTCGCGACGTAGAACCCGTCGCTCGTGACGCGCGCCGGGCCGAGGTCGCCCGGTGCCGTCTCGGGCAGCGGGAGATCGGCCTGCCGCCGCCCGCGGGCACCCCACGCGAGGCGCATCAGGAGCAGGAGCAGGGCGAGGCCGACGAAGATCGCCGCACCGATCAGCCAATGAGTCATCGGGCGATCGCCTCGCCGGCCGACACGATCCGGGCGGAGCGCGCGATCACGTCGGTGGGCACGACCTGCCCGTCGAGGACGGTGGCGTAGCCCCGATGGAGAGTCGCCCGGACGGCACCCGGGAGGACGCGGCCGAGGAACGGCGAGTTCACGCTCTTGCCGGCCAGGTGGTCGGTGGCGAAGGTGCGGGACACGCTTCGATCGTAGAGGGTCAGCTCGGCAGGCTCCCCGATCGCGAGGGGGCGTCCCTGACCCGGGACCTGTCCGATCTCGGCCGGTGCGCTCGACATCACGCGGGCGACGTCGGCCCAGCCGATCAGGCCGGTCTCGACCATCGTGGCGTGGACGACCGACAGGGCGGACTCGAGGCCGACCATGCCGTTCGCGGCCGCGTCCCACTCGCAGCACTTCGCCTCGGACGTGTGCGGGGCGTGGTCGGTCGCGACGATGTCCACCGTGCCGTCCGCGAGGGCCGCACGCAGCGCCTCCACGTCCTCCGTCCGGCGGAGCGGCGGATTGACCTTGTAGCGCGAGTCGTAGCTCGAGACGAGGTCTTCGGTGAGCAGCAGGTGATGGGGCGTGACCTCGGCCGTGACCGCGATGCCGCGGGACTTGGCCCAGCGGATCACCTCCACGCTGCCGGCCGTCGAGACGTGGCAGACGTGCAGGCGTGCGCCGACGTGGTCGGCGAGCAGCACGTCCCGGGCGATGATCGCCTCTTCCGCCACGGCCGGCCAGCCGGCGAGACCGAGCTCGGCGCTCAGGGCGCCCTCGTTCATCTGAGCGCCGATGGTGAGCCGGGGCTCCTGGGCGTGCTGCGCCAGGACGCCGCCGAAGCCCTTGATGTACTCGAGGGCCCGGCGCATCAGCAGGGGGTCGGCGACGCAGTGGCCGTCGTCGGAGAACACGCGGACGGCCGCTCGCGACCGCGCCATCGCACCGATCTCGGACAGGTGCGTGCCCTGCAGCCCCTGCGACACGGCGCCGATCGGGCGGACGGTGACGTAGCCGGCCTGCTCGCCGAGCGCCTGCACCTGCTCGACGACGCCGGCCGTGTCGGCGACGGGCGACGAGTTCGCCATCGCGTTGACCGCGGTGTAGCCGCCGGCCGCCGCGGCGCGCGACCCGGTGAGGACGGTCTCGCTGCCCTCGCCGCCGGGCTCGCGGAGGTGCGTGTGCAGATCGACGAGACCGGGCAGGACGAGCAGCCCGTCCGCGTCGACGACGGTCGCCCCCGACGCGCTCAGTCGCGAGCCGAGTTCGGCGACGCGTCCGCCTCGGACGAGGACGTCGGTGCGGTCGCCGTCGATGGTCTCGGCGCCGCGGACGAGGATGTCGGGGGTGTGGTTCTCGGTCATGCGGTGCCTTCCCGGTCGCCGGCGAGTGTGAGGTAGAGCACGGCCATGCGGACGGCGACGCCGTTGGAGACCTGCTCGCGGACCGTCGAGCGCGGCGAGTCGGCGGCCTCGTCGCTGATCTCGAGCCCGCGGTTCATCGGCCCGGGGTGCATCACGATGGTCGATTCGGGCAGGCTGCGGAACCGCGCCGCTCCGAGGCCCCAGGAGCGGGCGTACTCCCGCGCATTGGGGAAGAACGCCTCGTTCATGCGCTCCTGCTGGATGCGCAGCATCATCACGACGTCGGGTCGGACCTCGGCGATGGCCGCGTCGAGGTCGTAGTGCACGCCGACGCCGAAGCGGCTGATGTCGACCGGGAGCAGCGTGGGAGGCGCGACGACCGTCACGTGCGCCCCGAGCGTCCGCAGCAGCCAGGCATTGGACCGGGCCACCCGCGAGTGAAGGATGTCACCGACGATGAGCACCTCGAGGCCGTCGAGATCGCGGCCGCGGCTCGTGACGCCGTGCACCCGACGACGCATGGTGAAGGCGTCCAGCAGGGCCTGCGTGGGGTGCTCGTGTGTGCCGTCGCCGGCATTGACGACGGCGGCGTCGACCCAGCCGCTGTCGGCGAGGACCCGGGGCGCACCGGAGGACGGGTGGCGGATGACGATGCCGTCCGCGCCCATCGCGGCGAGCGTCTGCGCGGTGTCTTTCAGGGACTCGCCCTTGGACACGCTCGACCCCTTGGCCGCGAAGTTGATCACGTCGGCGCTCAGCCGCTTGGCGGCCGCCTCGAACGAGATCCGGGTGCGGGTGCTGTCCTCGTAGAACAGGTTGACGACCGTGAGCCCGCGCAGCGTCGGCAGCTTGCGGACCTCGCGGGTCGCGGCGTCCGCCATGTCCTCGGCGATGTCGAGGATGCGGATGGCGTCGTCTCGCGACAGCTCGGCGGTGCTCAGCAGGTGCTTCACGACAGCCCTCCCGTCTCGGGGGCCGTCGACGAGTCCGTCTGCGGGGCCGAGTCGTCGTCGGCGACCGTCGCCGCGCCTCCTTCGATCGCCACCAGCTCGACGTCGTCGACGCCGGCCAGGCGCACGAAGATGCGTTCGGCGGTCGAGGTGGGCAGGTTCTTGCCCACGAAGTCGGCCCGGATCGGCAGTTCGCGGTGACCGCGGTCGACGAGCACGGCGAGACGCACGGCGCGGGGGCGACCGATCGCGCTCAGGGCGTCGAGGGCGGCACGGATCGTGCGGCCCGAGTACAGCACGTCGTCGACGAGCACGACGACCTTGCCGTCGATGCCACCCGGAGGCACGGACGTCGGGCGCGAAGCCCGGACGGGCTGTCGACGGAGATCGTCGCGGTAGAGCGTGACGTCCACGGCACCGACCGGGACGTCGACACCGGAGATGGACGACAGGGAGGCGCCGATGCGATCGGCGAGGACGACTCCCCTCGTGGGGATGCCCAGGACGACGAGGTCGTCGGCACCCCGGTTCGACTCGAGGATCTCGTGGGAGATGCGCGTCAGAGCGCGCGTGATGTCAGCCTGACTCAGCACGGTTCGGGTGCTCAATCGGACCTCCTTTCCCGCCTCACAGGACGGATCGATCCGCCCCGGGGGCGGAAACCGCCTCTCGGGCGGAACTTAAAGGACGTCGATGTGAAGTTGTGGGTGACCGGGCGGGCCCGGTCGACCGCACACCAGCCTACTGGCTGGCGGCGATCCGGCCGAGCAGGCCGTTGACGAAGGATGCCGAGTCGTCGGTGCTCAGGGATTGGGCCATCTCGACGGCCTCGCTGATGGCGACGGCGTCGGGGATCTCGTCGTTCGACGTGAGCTCCCAGATGCCGATCCGCAGGATGGCCCGGTCGATGATGGGCATGCGCGACAGCGACCAGCCCTGCGAGTACGTCTCGATGAGCTCGTCGATCGTGGCCTGGTTCTCGATGACACCCGTCACGATGTCTCGTGCGTAGCCCCAGCTCGAGTTGCGCTCGGGCTGTTCCAGGGAGCGCTGGGTCTCGGCGACGAGGGCGTCCGACATGCTGATCTGGCGGATGTCGGCGACGTAGAGGACGTCGAGGGCCCGCTTCCGCGCCTTGGTGCGTGCGCTCATACTGCTGCGGCCCCGCTGCTAGTCGTTGACGCGGCCGAGGTAGCTGCCGTCTCGCGTGTCGACCTTGACCTTCGTGCCGCTCTCGAGGAAGAGGGGCACCTGGATCTCGTAGCCGGTCTCGACCGTGGCGGGCTTGGTGCCACCGGTCGAACGGTCGCCCTGCAGGCCGGGCTCGGTGTAGGTGACCTCGAGGATCACCGAGGCGGGCAGCTCGATGTAGAGCGGGTCGCCGTCGTGCAACGCCATCTGCACGTTCTGGTTCTCGAGCATGAAGTTCTTGGCATCGCCGACGATGGTCGCGGGGACGTTGATCTGGTCGTAGTCGCTCGTGTCCATGAACACGTAGCCGTCGGCCTCGGCGTAGAGGTAGGTGTACTCGCGGCGGTCGACGTTGGCGAAGTCGACCTTGGTGCCGGCGTTGAACGTCTTGTCGACGACCTTGCCCGACATGACGTTCTTCATCTTCGTGCGGACGAACGCGCCACCCTTGCCCGGCTTGACGTGCTGGAACTCGATCACGTTCCAGAGCTGTCCGTCGAGGTTGAGGACGGCACCGTTCTTGATGTCGTTGGTAGTCGCCATGCGCGCGAGATCCGTTCGAATTGAGTTGAGAAGAGGTCGGCCCGGATTCAGGCCATCGTCGAGTGTACCCGACGGCTCGATCCGGCCGACGGGCGGGTCAGGAACCGATCTCCTGGTAGGCCGCGAAGAGGAGGCTCTGGTCCGGCCCCTGGAGGACGGTGGGCCGGGCGAGGTCGTCCAGCACGATGAACCGGAGCATGCCGGCTCGGGCCTTCTTGTCACGCTGCATCGTCGCGAGCAGGGTGTTCCAGCGGCCGAGGGGGTACGTCGTGGGGAGGGTCAATGACTCGAGGATGCGGCGGTGCCGGTCGACGATGTCGTCCGACAGTCGACCCGTGAGCCGGCCCAGCTCGGCCGCGAAGACCATGCCGACCGAGACCGCGGCCCCGTGCCTCCACTGGTACCGCTCGGCATGTTCGATCGCGTGACCGAGCGTGTGACCGTAGTTGAGGATCTCGCGGAGCCCCTGTTCGGTGAAGTCCTCCCCCACGACCCGGGCCTTGAGCGCGATGGACAGCTCGACGACGCGGCGGAACTCGGGCGTGCTCGGATCGGTCGCGCGGTCCACCGACGCCTCGACGATGTCCAGGATCTCGGGCTCGGCGATGAACCCGGCCTTCACGATCTCGGCGAAACCGGCCAGGATCTCGTTCTTGCCGAGGGTGTCGAGCAGGTCGAGATCGACCAGGACACCCGCGGGGGCGTGGAAGACACCCACGAGGTTCTTGCCTTCGGCGGTGTTGATGCCCGTCTTGCCGCCGACGCTGGCGTCGACCATACCGAGCACGGTGGTCGGCACCGAGACGAGCTGGACACCCCGCAACCAGGTGGCCGCCACGAAACCGGCCAGGTCGGTGATGGCACCGCCGCCGAGGCCCAGGACGGCGTCGGTCCGCGTGAAGTCGGCCTGCCCCAGGATCTGCCAGCAGAAGGCGGCGACCTCGACGCGCTTGGCGTCCTCGGCGTCGGGGACCTCGGCGATCAGCACCTCGTAACCGGCGTCGAGGAGGCGCTGGCGCAGCTCCCCCGCCTTCCGTCCGAGCGTCGGCGGGTGCACGACGAGGATCTTCTTCGTCTGCGCGTGCAGGAGGGCGGGGATCTCGCCCGCCAGGTCGCGTCCGACGAGGACGTCGTAGGGCGCGTCGCCCTCGACCCGGATGGTGGTGGTGCCCTGGTCGGCCGCGGGAGCCGCGGGCGTGCCGTCGATGTCGGTCATGATGCGCCTTTCTCGACCCAGCTCACGATGTCGTCGACGACGGTGGAGATGGGTCTGTGGGAGGTGTCGAAGGTCACGGAGGCGACCGAACGGTAGATCGGGTCGCGCTCGAGCGCGATACGCCGCCATGCGTCGAGACCGCCGTCGCCGAGCAGCGGGCGACCGCCGCCGGTGATGCGGGACGCGACGGCGTCGGCGCTCACCGTCAGCAGCACGACCCGGTGGCCCGTCAGTCGGTCGCGCGTGTCGGGGTGGAGGACGGCGCCGCCCCCGAGGGAGAGGACTCCCCCGGCCGCCAGCGACTCGGCGACGACGTCGCGTTCGAGCCCGCGGAAATGCTGCTCGCCGTGCGTCGCGAAGATCTCGGCGATGACGCCGTGTCGACGCACGATGACACGGTCGCTGTCGACGAACGGCAGGCCGAGGCGCTTGGAGAGCTTCTTGCCGATGCTGCTCTTGCCCGCGCCCATCGGGCCGATCAGGACGATGGCACCGTCGTGGGCGCCACCGTTGCCGGTAGCCCTCTCGGCGTCGGTGTCCTGCGTCACGGATCGACGAGCGCCGTCTGGGTCCGCAGCGTGTCGGGGATGGCGTCGAGGTACGCGCGGAGGTTGCGCCGGGTCTCGCCGACGGAATCGCCCCCGAACTTCTCGAGCACGGAGTTCGCGAGCACCAACGCCACCATCGCCTCCGCGACGACGCCGGCCGCGGGGACGGCGCAGACGTCGGAGCGCTGGTGGTGCGCCTTCGACTCCTCGCCGGTGGTGGTGTCGACGGTGGCCAGGGCGCGGGGCACCGTTGCGATCGGCTTCATGCCCGCTCGCACGCGCAGGACGGTGCCGGTGCTCATCCCGCCCTCCGTGCCTCCGGCTCGATACGTGTCCCGTGAGATGACGCCGGAGGTACGGTGCAGCTCGTCGTGCGCGGCCGAGCCCCGGCGACGGGTCGTCTCGAAACCGTCACCGACCTCGACACCCTTGATCGCCTGGATGCCCATGAGGGCGGCCGCGAGCTGCGAGTCGAGACGGCGGTCCCAGTGGACGTGCGACCCGAGCCCCGGCGGCAGTCCGTAGGCCAGGACCTCGACGATGCCGCCGAGCGTGTCACCGTCTTTCTTGGCGGCGTCGACCTCGGCGACCATCGCCTCGGACGTCGCGGCATCGAAGCAGCGCAGCGGATCGGCGTCGAGACGCTCGACGTCGTCGGGCAGCGGCAGGGCGCCGCCCTCGGGCACGCGGACCGGACCGATCGAGAGGGTGTGGCTCACGAGCTGGATGCCCAGCTCGGACAGGAACGACCGGGCGACGGCCCCGAGGGCGACGCGGGCCGCGGTCTCGCGGGCGCTGGCGCGCTCGAGGATGGGACGGGCCTCGTCGAAGTCGTATTTCTGCATGCCGACGAGGTCGGCGTGACCGGGGCGCGGGCGGGTCAAGGGGGCGCTGCGACCGCGCGAGGCGTCGCTGATCTCGACAGGCTCGGGGTTCATCACCTCGACCCACTTGGGCCATTCGGTGTTGCCGACACGGAGGGCCACCGGGCCACCCATCGTCAGACCGTGGCGGACACCGCCCGAGACGTGCAGGTCGTCCTGCTCGAACTTCATCCGCGAGCCACGGCCGTAGCCGAGCTTGCGGCGTGCGAGGTCGTCTTGGATGGCGGCCATCGAGACGGGCACGCCGGCCGGCAGCCCTTCGAGGACGGCGATGAGTTCGGGGCCGTGGGATTCTCCGGCCGTCAACCAACGAAGCATGGCCACCATCCTCCCACAGCGGGTCGCACCGGCCGCGCCGCATGACGCGCCGCGGCCGGTGGTCGACTCAGTAGGACGGGTTGTCCCTCATCCACTGCTGCCACTTCTTGACGGAGGCCTGGTGCTCCGCGAACGTCGTCGAGAAATCGGTCTCGCCGGTGGCCAGGTTGACCGTGACGAAGTAGAGCCACGGGCCGTCGGCCGGATGCAGCGCGGCGTTGATCGCGAGATCGCCGGGGTTGGAGATGGGGCCCGCGGGGAGTCCCTGGTGCACGTACGTGTTGTACGGGTTCGAGGCGTCGGCGCGCTCGGCGTCCGTGGTGGTCACCGTGTGGGTGTTACCCGTGCCGTAGGCCACCGTGGCGTCGGACTGCAGCAGCATTCCGTCGTCCAGACGGTTCTGGAACACGCGTGCGACCTTCGGATAGTCGTCGGCGAGACCCGCCTCGCGCTGGATCAGCGACGCGAACACGATGGTGTGCTGGTAGTCGGCCGGCTGGACGCCCGCCTTCTGCAGACGGTCGAACATGGTCGTGACCATCTCTTGCAGGTAGTCGTGGGCCGTCTTGTTCGGGGCCAGCTGATACGTCGCCGGGAACAGATACCCCTCGAGGCTCTTCGCCTCGGCGGGCAGGCCGTACGAGGTGTAGTCGTCGGCAGCCGCCTGCACGTCGGCGACCGGCAGGCCCGTCGCCTGCGCGACGAGCGGGATGATGTCCTTCAGCGCCGTGCCCTCGGGGACGACGACCTTGTTGACGATGCGCTTGCTGTCGTCCTGCAGGGCGTCGATCGCCGACTGGGCGCTCATCTCCTTCTCGAGCTTGTACGTGCCCACCTGGAACGTGATGGTCTTGTTGGCGAGCAGGATGCTGTAGGCCGCCTGGTAGCTCTTCGTGACACCGGCGTCGAACAGGTTCTGCGCGATGTCGGAGCCGACCTGCCCGTCGACGATCGGGAAGTCGACCTCGGTACCGTTGCCCGTACCCGAGAAGTCCTCCGGCTTGTTGTCACCGAAGAGCGCCTCGACCTTCGGCGCGACCGTGTTCCAGGCCCCGAGGACGCCCGCCGTGCCGCCGCCGAGCACGACGACGAGGATGACGACCAGGATGATCGCCCCCCGACGGCGTCCCGGTCGCGGCGGCCGTGGAGCAGACGCCGTGGTGTCACGCTCGTGACGTCGCGGCGACCGTTCACGCTCGCGCTGCTCGCGACGAGAGGTGGCCGGAGCCGCGGCGGTGTCGGCCGCGGGGCCGCGTGACTCGCTTCGACGATCCCCCTGGCCGCCATCGGTCGTGGGTTGGGAGCTGAAGATCTCGTCCCAATTGGGTTCGTCGGCCACGAATCAACGTCCTTCGTCGGTGTCGGGTTCGATGTCGGCGTCGCCCTGGGCCCCGCCGGCGGTCTCGACCAGCTGACCGGGCGGTCTCCCGCTCGATCGCTCGAGGTCGAGCGCATGCTGCACGATGATAACAGCGGCGACCTGATCGATAACGGATCGTTGTGAACGGCCCTTGCGTCCGGAGGCCCGGAGTGCGCCCTGGGCGCTCACCGTCGAGAGGCGCTCGTCGACGAGGCGCACCGGCACGGCGAGTCGCTCGGCCAACCGGCCGGCGAAGTCGCGAGCGTCGCCCGTCGAAGGCGTGTCTCCGCCCGACAGGGACAACGGCAGCCCCACGATCACCTCGACGGCCGAGAGCTCGTCGACGTGGGCGGCGATGGACTCGATGTCGGACGAGCCCGAGGAGGCGCGGGGCACCGTCTCGACGGGCGTCGCGATCATGCCGGACGGGTCGGTACGGGCGACGCCGATGCGGGCTTTGCCCACATCGACGCCGACCCGGACGCCGTGTCGCACGGCCGTCAGCCGCGGAGCGCGTCGACGATGCCGGTGAGGGCCGCGGGGATCTTGGCGACGTCCGAGCCACCGCCCTGGGCGAGGTCGTCCTTGCCGCCGCCGCCGCCGCCGAGGACGCCGGCCGCGCCCTTGGCCAGGACACCCGCCTTGGCGCCGGCCCGGCGAGCCGCCTCCGTGGTCACGACGATCACGGCGGGCTTGCCGGCGACGTCGGCTGCCAGCGCCACGACGGCCGCCGAGGCTGCCCCGAGGCGTTCGCGGACACTCGTCGCGAGAGAGCGCAGCTCATCGGTCGACTTCAGTGTTCCGACGGTCTCGGCCACGACGGTGTACGAGCCGACGCCGGTCGCCGTGTCGGCGAGAGCGGGCACGCGGGTAGCGAGCTGCGCCTGCTCGAACTCGGCGATGCGCTTCTCGGCGGCCTTGAGACTGGTCACCAGATCGCCGATGCGCTCGGGGAGGCTCTCCCGCGGCGTCTTGAGCGACGACGTGAGCTGGGAGACGATGGCACGCTCGGTCGCGAAGTCGCGGAAGGCGTCGAGTCCGACCAGGGACTCGACGCGCCGGTTCGTCGACCCGACGGAGGTCTCGCTGACGAGGTTGATGAGACCGACCTGCGAGCTGGTCGAGACGTGCGTGCCGGCGCAGAGCTCGCGCGACCACGGCCCCCCGATGTCGACCATGCGCACCGTCTCGCCGTACTTCTCGCCGAAGAGCGCCATGGCGCCCATCGACCGCGCCTCGTCGAGCGGCATCTCGCGGGTGACGACCTCGAGGTCGTCACGGATGGCGTTGTTCGCGATCTCCTCGATCTCGCTGCGCGTCTGCGGGCTCAGGGCCTGGTTCCAGTTGAAGTCGAGCCGCATGTAGCCGGCCTTGTTGTAGGACCCGGCCTGGTGCGCCTCCGGCCCCAGCACCTCGCGGAGCGCGGCGTGGATGAGGTGGGTGGCCGAGTGCGCCTGCGTCGCACCGCGTCGGTAGGACGGATCGACGACGCTGGTGGCGGCGTCGCCGACGCCCACCTCGCCGGAGCGGACCTGGACCCGGTGGCTGATGAGGCCCTTGACGGGCTTCTGGACGTCGAGGACCTCGAGGTCGAATCCGTTGCCGACGATGCTTCCGGCGTCGGCCTCCTGTCCACCCGATTCGGCGTAGAGCGACGTCTCGGCCAGGATCACCTCGGCGATGTCGCCCGCCACGGCGCGGTCGACGGACTCGCCGCCGACGATGAGTCCGAGCACGGTCGACTCGGTGTCGAGGTGGTCGTAGCCGGTGAACACGGTCTCGCCCTGGGCGCGGAACGCACTGTAGACGCTGAGGTCGGCGAGGGCCGTCTTCTTGGACTTCGCGTCGGCCTTGGCCCGGGCGCGCTGCTCCGACATGAGGCGGTCGAAGGCCGGACGGTCGACCGAGAGGCCGCTCTCTTCGGCGATCTCGAGGGTCAGGTCGATGGGGAACCCGAACGTGTCGTGCAGGAGGAAGGCGGTGTCGCCCTGCAGCTCACGTCCGTCGCCCTTCGCCTTCGTGTCGGCGACGGCGATGTCGAGGATCGAAGTGCCCGACGCCAGGGTACGGAGGAAGGTCTCCTCCTCGGCGATCGCCAGGCGCGAGATGCGGTCGTAGTCGGTCTCGACCTCGGGGTAGGCCGCCTTCATGGCATCGCGCGAGACGGCGAAGAGCTCCGGGAAGGTCGCACCCTCGACCCCGAGCAGTCGCATCGAACGGACGGTGCGGCGGAGCAGGCGTCGGAGGATGTACCCGCGGCCCTCGTTCGACGGGCGTACGCCGTCGGACATGAGCATGAGCGAGCTGCGGACGTGGTCCGCGATGACGCGCATGCGGACGTCGTCCTCGTGCACGGCACCGTACTCGCGGCCGGACAGCTCGGCGGCCTTGTCGAGGACCGGACGCACCTGGTCGATCTCGTACATGTTGTCGACGCCCTGCTTGATGAACGCGACGCGCTCGAGACCCATGCCGGTGTCGATGTTCTTGTGGGGCAGCTCGCGCACGATGTCGAAGTCGACCTTCGAACGCACGTTCTCGATCTGGTACTGCATGAACACGAGGTTCCAGATCTCGACGTAACGGTCGTCGTCCGTCGCCGGACCGCCATCGGCGCCGTAGGCGGGGCCGCGGTCGAAGAAGATCTCGGAGCAGGGGCCGGCCGGGCCGGGCTGACCGGTGTGCCAGTAGTTCGAGTCCTTGCCGAGTCGCTGGATCTTCTCGTCGGGGAGGCCCGCGATCTTCTTCCAGAGGGCGATCGCCTCGTCGTCCTCCTCGTAGACCGTCACCCAGAGGTCGGCCGGGTCGAAGGCCAGACCGCCGTCGGCCTCGGACGAGGTCAGCAGCTCCCAGGCGTAGCCGATGGCCTCCTCTTTGAAGTAGTCGCCGAAGGAGAAGTTGCCGTTCATCTGGAAGAACGTCCCGTGACGCGGCGTCTTGCCGACCTCTTCGATGTCGTTGGTGCGGATGCACTTCTGGACACTCGTCGCCCGCGGGTAGGGCGTCGGCACGAGACCGGTCAGGTACGGGATGAACGGGACCATGCCGGCCACCGTGAACAGCAGGCTCGGGTCGTCACTGACCAGCGAGGCGGAGGGCACGATGGTGTGACCCCGCTCGCCGAAGTAGTCGAGCCAACGGCGGCGGATTTCTGCGGTCTGCATGGTTCTCCCGGAGGTGGGGGCGGTCGTGGTTCTGGTACGCCGAGGAGGCGCGGGTGAGGCTCGCGACGGGGCGACGGCCTCGAGGTGCTCAGGTGGTCAGGCGGCCTGGTCGCCGCGGAGCTCGGCCTCGCGGGTCTTGTACCCGTCGACGACGGCGGCGCGGAAGGTCTTGGCCCGGCCGTCGAGGTCACCGAAGAAGCGGCGCCCCTCGGGCGTCTTGTTGAACTGATGCGCGACGGCGAATCCGATGACCACACCGACGGTCACCAGGAACAGGTTCTTCACTTCGGGCTCCTCTACAGCTGTCGTACGACCCGCGCGTGCGGGCCGACACGTCAGCTTACTTCGTCGCGGAACGACGAAGGGAGCAGGCCACCGAGGTGACCCGCTCCCTTCGACGAGGCGGTGAGACTAGCGCGCTGCGTAGTACTCGACGACCAGCTGGACTTCACAGGTCACGGGGACCTCGGCGCGCTTCGGGCGACGCACGAGGCGGGCCTGCAGCTTGTCGATCTCGACCTCGAGGTAGCCGGGAACCTTGGGCAGGACGTCGAGGTGACCACCGGCGGCGGCGACCTGGAACGGCTCCATGCTCTCGCTCTTCGCCTTGACGTGGATCATCTGACCCTCCTTGACGCGGAACGAGGGGCGGTCGACGAGCTTGCCGTCGACGAGGATGTGGCGGTGCACGACGAGCTGGCGAGCCTGAGCCGTGGTGCGGGCGAAGCCGGCACGCAGGACGAGGGCGTCGAGACGCGTCTCGAGCAGCTCGACCAGGTTCTCACCGGTCAGGCCGGAGGCCTTGCGGGCCTCGTTGAAGACGATGCGCAGCTGCGCCTCGCGGATGCCGTACTGGGCGCGCAGACGCTGCTTCTCACGCAGACGAACGGCGTAGTCGCTGTCGGTCTTGCGCTTGGTGCGGCCGTGCTCGCCGGGAGCATAGGGGCGCTTCTCGAGGTAACGAGCGGCCTTCGGGGTCAGCGCGATGCCGAGGGCACGCGACAGACGGGTCTTGCTACGAGTACGTGACTTGGTGGACACGGAATTCCTAATCTTGTCGAGGTTCATGAAAGTGCCTCCCCAGCGCGCGAGCGCCGACAGGCATAACAAGAGGGGTGAGTGCCGCGGTGGTCGACCGGCTACAGGTCGTCGCACCTTGATCGGGACGTCGTGAGCAGCCGCGCGTGGACGACCCGAAGACAGGCAACCCCCCGAGCATACAGGAGTGCGTCCGCGCACGCGACCGGTGACGGCCGGCCCCGTCCTGCGGTCTCACTCGCCGCGTGTGATCTTGCGGAGCTTCTCGAGGCGTGCGGAGACGTCGCGTTCGTTGCCGTTGTGGGTGGGGTCGTAGTACGTGCGCCCCACGAGTTCGTCCGGGAGGTACTGCTGCTCGACCACGCCGAACTCGGAGTCGTGGGCGTATTTGTAGCCCTTGCCGTGACCGAGGCGTTTGGCGCCCGGATAGTGGGCGTCGCGGAGGTGCTTGGGGACCCGCCCCGCCTTACCGGCGCGGACGTCGGCGATGGCGGCGTCGAGCCCGACGTAGGCACGGTTCGACTTGGGTGCGGTCGCCAGGTAGACGACGGCCTCGGCCATCGGGATGCGCCCCTCGGGCATGCCGATCATCTGGACGGCGGTCGCGGCGGAGACGGCCACGGTGAGGGCGTTCGGGTCGGCCATGCCGATGTCCTCCGCGGCGGAGACGATGATGCGCCGGCAGATGAAGCGAGGGTCCTCCCCCGCCTCGATCATGCGGGCGAGGTAGTGCAGTGCGCCGTCGACGTCGGACCCGCGCACCGACTTGATGAACGCGCTGATCACGTCGTAGTGCTCGTCGCCGTTGCGGTCGTACCGGAGGAGGGCGCGATCGACCGACTGCGCCACCAGCTCGGCCGTGATCACGGGGCGGTCGTCGTCGGCGCCTTCGTCGTCGTAGGACGCGTCGGGATCGAAGTCCGCGTCGGGGTCGCCGGTGGCGACACCGGCCGACGCGAGGTCGTCGTGCATCGCCCACGCCGACTGAGCGGACGCCTCGAGGGCGGTGAGCGCGCGACGCGCATCGCCCGAGGCGAGCCGCACGATGGTCGCCAGGGCCTCGTCGTCGAGGGAGACCCGGTCGGCGAGACCGCGGGGGTCGACCACGGCCCGCTTGACGAGGTCGCCGAGGTCGTCGTCGCTCAGCTGCTCGAGGGTGAGGAGGAGCGACCGCGAGAGAAGAGGGGTGATGACCGAGAACGAGGGGTTCTCGGTGGTGGCCGCGATGAGGATCACCCAGCCGTTCTCGACACCGGGGAGCAGGGCGTCCTGCTGGGCCTTCGTGAAGCGGTGGATCTCGTCGAGGAAGAGCACGGTGGTCGTGCCGTACAGGTCGCGGTTCGACAGGGCCTTCTCCATGACCTGACGGACGTCTTTCACGCCGGCCGTGACCGCGGAGAGCTCGATGAACTGCCGCCCCGAGCTGTGCGCGATGGCCTGCGCCAGCGTCGTCTTGCCCGTGCCCGGCGGCCCCCACAGGATGACGGAGACGGCGCCCTGCTCCCCCGACACGTCGGACGCGAGCGTCACGAGGGGCGAACCGGGACGCAACAGGTGCTTCTGACCGGCGACCTCGGCGAGGCTGGTGGGGCGCATGCGGACCGCCAACGGGGTCGAGCTCTGCGGGAGCGGGCTCATGGTCGTCAATGCTAGACCGGGCCACCGACACGACCCGTGGGTCGCGTGGCTCCGGCGTCGGTCCCGACGGCTCCGTTACAGTTCAGGCTGGACATTCCCGGATGGAGGACACGTGGCACCGAGCAAGAATCAGGACCGCGAGGCACGAGACAGGCTCCGCAGGTACACCGCTCGGCAGCAGGTGCACGGCACCCAGGTGCGACGCCGCCGCCGCGACAACATCGTGGCCGTCGCCGCCGGGCTCGTCGTCGTCGCCCTGGTCGTCGGTGCGCAGCTCCTGTACTTCTCCAACGGCCCCGGCGCGGCCGGCGGCTCCGCGTCCGACTCGCCCAGCGCCTCCTCGTCCGCGACTGCGTCGGCGAACACGGGTGACGTGCCGAGCTCCGGCATCGCCGCCGACCGCACCTGGACGGGTGAGCTCGACCTCAACGCCGACGTCAAGCTCGGCATCGAGTTGGACGGGGTCAAGGCGCCTCAGGCGGCCTCCGTCATCATCGACCTGATCGAGAAGGGCTTCTACGACGGCACGACCTGCCACCGGATGAGCAACGCCGAATCGGCCAAGTTCATCCAGTGCGGTTCGGCGAACGGCGACGGTAGGGGCGACGCGGGCTTCACGTTCGGACCCCTCGAGAACGTGCCGAGCGACGGCCTCTACCCGACGGGCACGGTCGCCATGGCCCGTGGTCAGGACCCGAACTCGCAGTCGACCCAGTTCTTCATCACCTACGGCGACACCTATCTCGACGCCTCCACGGGC
This sequence comes from Frigoribacterium sp. 2-23, assembly GCF_049601585.1. Taxonomy (GTDB): domain Bacteria; phylum Actinomycetota; class Actinomycetes; order Actinomycetales; family Microbacteriaceae; genus Frigoribacterium. The sequence goes on from NZ_CP187126.1 coordinate 1,625,047, forward strand.
GGCTACACCGTCGTGGGCACGGTGACCAGCGGTCTCGACCAGCTGACGGCGAACATCACCGACAAGGGGCTGACACCCGGCAACAGCGAGACCGACGGCGCACCCGTCGTGCCGACGACCATCACGGGCGCCCGCATCCAGTAGTCCCCCCGGGCGTGACGTGCAATAGGCTGGCCCTCCATCGTGGGGACCGAATCACACCCTGCGACGATCAGGCCCCGCCTTTCGGGGCCGCGTTCTCGAAGGATTATCTGTGAGTACAGACGACCAGGCGCCCTGGGGCCGTGTCGACGACGACGGCACCGTCTACGTCCGTGAGGCCGAAGGCGAACGCGCCGTCGGCCAGTATCCCGATGCCACACCGGCCGAGGCACTGGCGTACTACGAGCGCAAGTACACGGAGCTGAACGGGCAGGTCACCTTGCTCGAGCAGCGTGTCAAGCGCGGTGCGTCCGCGGCCGACGTGTCGAAGACCGTCCGCCACCTGCGCGAGCTCCTCACCGAGCCGAGCGCCGTGGGCGATCTCCAGACGCTCCGCGACCGGGTCGCGGCTCTCGACACCACGGTGGCCGAGTTGACCGAGCAGCAGAGCGCCGAGGCGAAGGAGGCGCTGGCCGAGGCGGTCGCGTACCGCACCGGGCTCGTCGTCGAAGCCGAGACGCTCGCCGCCCAGGACCCGGCTCGGGTGCAGTGGAAGCAGGTCACGGCGACGATCGACGACATCTTCGGTCGCTGGCAGAAACACCAGCAGGACGGCCCGCGCATCCCCAAGGGCGAGGGCAACGAGCTCTGGAAGCGCTTCCGCGCCGCCCGCTCGACCATCGACAGCCACCGAAAGGCGTTCTACGCCGATCTGGACGCCACGCACCGCGAGGCTCGTCAGCGCAAGCAGTCCCTGGTCGAGGCGGCCGAGGCCCTCGCCGGCAAGGGTGTCGACGGCATCCCCGCCTACCGCGATCTGCTCGATGACTGGAAGCGTGCCGGGCGAGCCGGCAAGAAGTACGACGACGCCCTCTGGGCCAAGTTCAAGACGGCCGGCGACGTGTTGTACGCCGCCAAGTCGGAGGTCGTCGCCCGCGACAACGTCGAGTACGAGACGAACCTCACCCAGAAGCTCGAACTGCTCGACGAGGCCGAGAAGCTGCTGACGGTCACGGACCGGGTCGCCGCTCGCGAGACGCTCACGGCCCTCCAGCTGCGTTGGGACGAGATCGGGCGCGTACCCCGCGAACAGCTGCGGTCGGTCGAGGACCGTCTCCGCAAGGTCGAGTCGCACGTCCGTCAGCTCGACGAGGAGCACTGGCAGAAATCCAACCCCGAGCGCAAGGCGCGCTCCGAGGGGCTCGCGAGCCAGCTGCAGGACGCCATCGCCAAGCTCGAGAGCGAGCTCGCCGCGGCGGAGGCGAGCGGCGACGCCCGCCGCATCCACGAGGCGCGCGAGGCGCTCGACGCGAGGCGCGTCTGGCTGGACGCCCTCGGCGCCTAGGCACGCTCCACGGACGCCGACGGGCGGGAGTTCTCCACAGAGGACGCCCGCCCGTCGGCGTCCGTGCCGGGCTTCGGCCACGCTGGGAGCATGCCTTCGCTGCTCCCCTCGCTCCTGACGTCGGACGACCTGCCCGAGCCCGAGCTCCGGGCGGCTCTCCTCGACGGCGAGGTCTACGAACTCGGCGACTGCTACAGCTCCATCGCCGATCTCGATCTGCCGTGGCGACGCGCTTCGTCCCTGCGCTCCGCACTCGGACAGCAGCTGATCGGCTATCGGGCCACGGCCGCGTGGTGTTGGGGCTTCGGCGGGCCGGCACCCGCCCGGCTCGAGGGCTGCGTCTCCCTCCGCGCTCGGGGCCGCAGCATGCCGGGACGCGTGGCCGTCAGCGAGGTCCTGATCGACGACGACGAGTCGGTTGCGCTCGGTGAGGTCCGGGTGACGTCACCCGCCCGCACGATGGCCGACATCGCGCGGTTGTCCGACTGGAACGACGCTGACCGCGCCGCCGTGCTCTATCTCGCGAGCGAGTACGGCGTCGGTCTCGATCGGGCCGACGCCCTCCTGTGGCGCCGCGCCCGTCTTCGACACCGTGTGCGCGCCGAACACCGGTTGACCGACCTGCTCCAGCCCGCACGGGTTCCATAGGCGGTGCTGATGCCTGAGCCGGCGCTGGAGCTCTAGCCGGCGCTGACCCGGTAGACGTCGTAGACCGCATCGATCCGGCGGACGGCGTTGAGCACACGGTCGAGATGCGTCGTGTCACCCATCTCGAACACGAAGCGACTGAGGGCGAGGCGCTCGTTGGACGTCGAGACGGTGGCCGACAGTATGTTGACGTGGTGCTCGGACAGCACACGCGTGACATCCGACAACAGACCGCTGCGATCAAGCGCCTCGATCTGGATCTGCACGAGGAACACGCTCTTGGACGACGGGGCCCACTCCACCTCGATCATCCGCTCGGGCTCGTTCATCAGGCTCTGCACGTTGTGACAGGCCGCCTGGTGGACGCTGACGCCCTGGCCGCGGGTGATGAAGCCGACGATCTGGTCCCCCGGCACCGGAGTGCAGCACTTCGCGAGCTTGACCAGGATGTCGGGCGCACCCCGCACGAGCACACCGGAGTCGCTGTCCCGGAGGGGACGCGTGCGTCCCTTGCTCGGGAACTCGAACTCCCCCTCGTCGACCTCGGTCTGCTGCTGGACGGCACTGAGGATCTTCTCGATCACCGACTGCGTCGAGATGTGTCCCTCGCCCACCGCCGCATAGAGACTCGACACGTCGTCGTAGCGCATGGTTGCCGCGACCTCGGCGATGCTGTCCTGGTTCATCAGCTTCTGCAACGGGAGGTTCTGCTTGCGCATGGCGCGGGCGATCGCGTCCTTGCCCTGCTCGATCGCCTCGTCGCGGCGCTCCTTGGTGAACCACTGGCGGATCTTGTTGCGGGCACGCGGACTCTTGACGAAGGCGAGCCAGTCCTGGCTCGGACCGGAGTCCGGGTTCTTCGACGTGAAGACCTCGACGACGTCCCCGCTCGACAGCGAGCTCTCGAGCGGGACGAGACGACCGTTGACCTTGGCGCCCATGGTGCGGTGGCCCACCTCGGTGTGCACCGCGTACGCGAAGTCGACCGGTGTGGCACCGGACGGCAGTCCGATGACCTTGCCCTGCGGCGTGAAGACGTAGACCTCTTTGGCGCCGATCTCGAAGCGCAGGCTGTCGAGGAACTCCCCCGGGTCGGCCGTCTCGGCCTGCCAGTCGGAGATGTGCGCGAGCCAGGCCATGTCCGTCTCGGTCTGCGGCCCGGTCGTCGACTCGTCGCGACCGCCGTTCATGCGCTGCTTGTACTTCCAGTGGGCGGCCACACCGAACTCGGCTCGTTGGTGCATCTCGTGCGTGCGGATCTGGATCTCGACGGGACGCCCCTTCGGGCCGATCACCGTCGTGTGCAACGACTGGTACAGGTTGAATTTCGGAGTGGCGATGTAGTCCTTGAAGCGGCCCGGGATCGGGTTCCAGCGCGCGTGTATGGAGCCGAGCACGGCGTAGCAGTCGCGAAGGGAGTTCACGAGCACTCGGATTCCCACGAGATCGTAGATCTCGTCGAACTCACGACCACGGACGATCATCTTCTGATAGATCGAGTAGTACTGCTTCGGACGGCCGACGACCTCGCCGCGGATCTTGGACGACTTCAGGTCGGACTTCACCGCGTTGATGACGTTCTGCACGAACTGCTCGCGCTGCGGAGTGCGCTGACGGACGAGGCTGTCGATCTCGACGTAGAGCTTCGGGTGCAGCACGGCGAACGAGAGGTCTTCCAGCTCCCACTTGATGGTCTGGATGCCGAGCCGGTGAGCTAGCGGAGCGTAGATCTCGAGGGTCTCGGTCGCCTTGCGCGTCGCCGAGGCCGATTCGACGAAGCCCCACGTGCGCGCGTTGTGGAGGCGGTCGGCGAGTTTGATGACGAGCACCCTGATGTCTTTCGACATCGCGACCACCATCTTGCGGACCGTCTCGGCCTGCGCGCTGTCGCCGTACTTGAGCTTGTCGAGCTTGGTGACGCCATCGACGAGCATCGCGATCTCGTCGCCGAAGTCGCGCTGGAGCATGTCGAGGGTGTACTCGGTGTCCTCGACGGTGTCGTGCAGCAGGGCTGCCGCGATGGTCTTCGAGCCGATGCCGAGATCGGCGAGGATCTGCGCCACGGCGACCGGATGCGTGATGTAGGGCTCGCCGCTCTTGCGCAGCTGCCCCGCGTGGGCACGCTCGGCCACCGAGTAGGCACGCTCGATGACCACGAGGTCAGCCCTCGGGTGGTGCATCCGCACCGTCTTCACGAGGCGGTCGACGGCACCGGCCGGCTGGCTTCGCGAGAAGAGCCGGGGAAGGAGTGTGCGGAACGCCGAAGCGGGTGGGTTGCCACCGGGGATCTCGCTCGGCGCAGCCCCGTTCCGTGTGCTGGTCTCGGTCATGACCGTACCTCGCTCTCGAATCGGGTTCCTGGCAACGTTACTCGCTCGTCGTCAGCCGACCGTGGGCCCGGAGGACGAACCGCCGGTCAGTTCGCCCTGGGCGTCACGCCAGGCGATCATGCCCCCGGCCACGTTGACCGCGTCGACACCCGCAGCGCGCAGCGCCGCCGTCGCCCGGAGCGACCGCATCCCCGAGTGGCACACGACGAGGACCTGGGCGTCCGTCGGGATCTCGTCCTGGCGCTGGGCCAACTCGGACAGAGGCACGAGCGTGGCCTGGGGCGCGTGCCCCGCATCCCACTCGTCCTGCTCACGGACGTCGAGCAGGTAGGTGCCGTCGTGGACCAGGGCGACCGCCTCGGCCGCCGTGACCTCGCTCGGGCCCTGGCCGCTCACGATGCCACCGTCTCGGACGCGGCGACCTCGGCGGCGGCGCGCTTGCGCTCGTCTCGCTTCTTGATCTCGGGCTCGTTCATCCGCAAGGTCGCGTAGAGCGGCGACGCGATGAAGATGGTCGAGTAGGTGCCGACCAGGATTCCGATGAAGAGCGCGAGCGAGATGTCGCGGAGAGTACCGGCACCGAGGATGAACGCGCCGATGAACAGGATGCCGGCCACGGGCAGCAGGGCGACGACGGAGGTGTTGATGGAGCGCACGAGGGTCTGGTTCACAGCGAGGTTCACGGAGTCGGCGAACGTGCGACGAGACCCCTCGCCGTCTTCCGCGGTGTTCTCGCGGATCTTGTCGAACACCACGACGGTGTCGTACAGCGAGTAGCCGAGGATCGTCAGGAACCCGATGACGGCGGCGGGCGTGACCTCGAAGCCGACGATGCCGTAGATGCCCGCGGTCAGGATGAGGTCGTGGATCAGCGCGATCATGGCCGCGACGGCCATCTTCCAGGTGCGGAAGTAGGCCCACATGCCGAGTGCGGCCAGGATCAGGAAGATGATCAGACCCTTGATCGCCTGCCCCGTGATGTCGGCTCCCCAGCTGGCGCCGATGAAGGACGACGTGACCTGGTCGTCCGACACCTTGTAGGCGGAGGCGAGGGCGTCGGCGACGTCGTTCGTCTGCGCGGGCTCGAGTTGCGAGGTCTGCACGCGGATCGTGTCCGTGCCGACCTGCGTCACCCGCGGGTTGCTGTCCGGTGCGGTCTTGTCGACCGCGTTCGTGGCGATGGTCTGGTCGAGGCTCGACGGCTGCGAGACCTGGAACTCGGACCCGCCGGTGAACTCGATGCCGAAGTGGAAGCCACCCCGGAGGAAGGGGATGGTGACGCTGAGCACGACCACGATCAGGGCGATCAGGTACCAGGTGCGACGGCGTCCGACGATGTCGTACGAGCGTGCCCCGGTGTAGAGGTCGTTGCCGAACTTGGAGAAGCTGGCCATCAGAGGTCCTTCCCTTCTTCGCGCGGAGAGTCGGAGTCTCGGCTGGTGCTGTTCTCGGCCGCCTTGCGTTCGGCGATGGTCTGGCGCTTGACGGCTTCCCGTCCGCCGGCTCCCTTGCGGGCGGTGACGACGGGCTCACGGAACTGTGCTCGACCGCGGTAGACCGCGCCGAGGGCCCGAGGGTTGAGGCCGCTGAAGTGGTGACCCTCGCCGAAGAATCGCGTGCGGGCGATGAGGCGGAGCATGGGGTGCGTGAAGAGCGACACCACGATGAGGTCGATCACCGTCGTGATGCCGAGTGTCAGGGCGAAGCCCTTCACGTTGCCGACGGCGAGGATGAACAGCGTGATCGCCGCGAGGAAGTTGACCGTATCGGAAGCGATGATCGTGCGGATCGCGCGCTTCCACCCCGACTCGACGGCGTTCTCGAGCACGCGACCATCGCGCAGTTCGTCTCGGATGCGTTCGAAGTAGACGATGAACGAGTCGGCGGTGATACCGATGGCCACGATGAGGCCGGCCACACCCGCCAGGGAGAGACGGTAGCCCTCGCGCCACGACAGGATGGCGATCACCAGGTAGGTGAGGGCCGCGGCGATGGCGAGCGAGAGCACCGTGACGAAGGCCAGGGCGCGGTACTGGATCAGGGAGTAGATCACCACGAGGATCAGGCCGATCAGACCCGCGATGAGGCCGCTGACGAGCTGGGTCTTACCGAGCGTGGCGGTGATGTTCTCGTTGCTCTGCACGGAGAAGCTGATCGGCAGCGCACCGAACTTCAGCTGGTCGGCGAGGGACTTGGACGAATCTTGCGTGAACGAGCCGGTGATCTGGGCACGCCCGTCGGTGATCGCACTGTTGGTGGACGGGGCCGTGATGACGAGGCCGTCCAGCGTGATCGCGAACTGGTTCTGCGGCGCCTGCTGCGTGACGAGACGCGAGGTGACGTCCGAGAACTGCTTCGAGCCCTGGCCGTTGAACTGGAGGTTGACGGCCCACTGACCGGTCGAGTTGCCCTGCGAGTTCGTGGCGAGCCCGGATGTGGCGTCGCTGATCGTGCTGCCCTGGACCTCGACCGGGCCGAGGATGTACTTCGCCGTGCCCGCCGTGTCGCAGGTGACGAGCGGCTTGTCGTCGGAGACCGTGCTCAGGTCGTTCGCGGCTGCGCAGTTGTAGTTGGTGTACTCGTCGGCGAGCTGCGGCGTGATCCAGTTGAGGTCGGAGGCGCTGGTCGGCTTGGCCGTCGGCGTGCTCGCGAGCTCGGGGTTGGGCGTGTAAGGCGTCGCACTCGGGCTGGGGCTCGCCGTCGAGCCCTCACCGCCGACCGCGTCGGGAGTCACGGCCTCGGTGTACAGGACCGGTCGGAAGGTCAGTTTGGCCGCGGCCTCGATGCGCTGGAGGGTCTCGTTGTCGGGCCGACCGGGCACCGACACGACCACGTTCTGGCTGCCCTGCGTGGTGATCTCGGCCTCGGAGACGCCGCTGGCGTCGATGCGCTGGCGGATGATCGACACGGCCTGGGTGAGCTGGTCACCCGAGACGGTGGCACCGCTCTCGAGCCGCGCGGCGAGCGTGATCTGGGTGCCGCCCTGCAGGTCGAGCGCGAGCTCGGGAACCCAGCTGGCCCCGGCGTACCACTTGCCGGAGGAGTCGTCGCTCGTGGTGTTGAGAAGCGTCGCCCCTCCGTTGAGAGCGGCCAAGCCGGCGATGATGACCAGGAGCCAGGTGAGGGAACGAATGGCCTTCTTCACCGGTGTCGAGCGTGCCACGGAGGAACTCTGCTTTCTCATGGAAGCGCGCGCCCCAGGGGGCGCGCGCAGGATAGGGCCCGGACGCGAGGCTACCGGGCGATCGTCAGGGGGTCAGGCCTGGCCCTTGTCGGACTCGGTGCTGGTCGCGTCGGCACGGTCGCCGTCGACCTTCTCGCCGAACTGGCGGGGCTCGACGCCGGAGTCGGCCACCGGAGCGGACACCTCGTCGTCGACGACGGGCAGCTCGGCGATGACGGGCTCGACGACGCGGCCGAGGGTCTGGCGGTGCACCTTGACGATGCTGCCCGGCGCGATCTCGACCTCGGCGACGTTGTTCTCCTCGTCGATCGCGACGAGCGTGCCGTACAGGCCGAACGTGAGCATGACCTCGACACCGGGGACCATCTTGGTCTGCAGGTCGGCCTGCTGCTGGTCGCGCTTGCGCTTGTTGCGGAACATGAAGAAGACGAGGACCACCAGAAGGAGGACCATGATGATAATCGAGGGATCCATAGGAACTCCCTTTCGCTAATCGGTGATTGTCGGTGTGGGCTGGTCGGCGCCACTCCGCCGACCGAGACCCGGTCGACGGCAGTTGACTGACATCGAGGCGAACTCTGATCGGCACAGCTCGGCAAGAACGCCGGACGCTGGCAGGTCTGCAGGAATTATAGGTCATCTCCGAACAACGCCCCTGAGGCACGCTCGAGTCCGAAGTGGCGCCAGGCCGCGGGGGTGGCGATGCGACCGCGCGGTGAGCGGGTCAGGAGGCCCACTCGCACGAGGAACGGCTCGACCACCGACTCGATCGTGTCGGCCTCCTCGCCGACCGAGACGGCCAGCGTGTTGAGCCCCACCGGCCCCCCGTCGAATCGCCGCAGTACGGCGTCCAGGACGGCCCGGTCGAGGCGGTCGAGGCCGAGCGCGTCGACGTCGTACAGGTCGAGCGCCTCCCGAACGGTCGCGAGATCGGCGGGCCGGTCGTGCACGAGGGCGTAGTCCCGCACCCGGCGGAGGAGGCGGTTGGCGATGCGCGGCGTCCCCCGGCAGCGTCCGGCGATCTCGGCCAGCGCCTCCTTGTCGATCGCGACGTCGAGGAGCGACGCCGCCCGGCGGAGCACCTCGCGCAACTCGAGCTCGTCGTAGAACTCGAGATGGGCCGTGAAGCCGAACCGGTCGCGGAGCGGGTTCGGCAGCAGGCCGCTACGCGTCGTGGCACCGACCAGGGTGAACGGCGAGAGCTCGAGCGGGATGCTGGTGGCGCCCGCTCCCTTGCCGACCATGATGTCGATGCGGTAGTCCTCCATCGCGAGGTACAGCATCTCTTCGGCCGAGCGGGCCATGCGGTGGATCTCGTCGATGAAGAGGACCTCGCCGGGCACGAGGGCGGACAGCACCGCGGCCAGATCGCCGGCGTGCTGGATCGTGGGCCCGGACGACATACGCAGGGGGCGGTTGCTCTCGTGGGCGACGATCATGGCGAGCGTGGTCTTGCCGAGCCCGGGCGGGCCGGCCAGGAGGATGTGGTCGGGTGTGCGCCCCTGCATCGAGGCGGCCTTCAGCAGCAGCTCGAGCTGACCTCTGACCTTGGTCTGACCGACGAACTCGCCGAGGGAGGTCGGACGCAGCGCGCCCTCGAAGGCCAGCTCGGCCTCGGACTCGAGCGTGGGCTCGGTCACGTCACCGGCGGTCATGAGCGCGACCCGGCGGAACGCTGGGGCCCGAGGCGCGTCAGCGCGGCGCGCAGAAGCGCGGGCACGGTCGCCGAGGTCTCGGGACCGACCGAGGCCACGACATCGTCCACGGTCGCCTGAGCGTCACGCTCGGACCAGCCGAGCCCGACGAGAGCCACGACGACGTCGGATGCGGTCGTCGACGCCGTGGTCACGGTGGGCGCGGTCGGTGCGACGTCGAGCTTGCCTGCGAGCTGCAGAACGATCAGCTTCGCCGTCTTCGGGCCGATGCCCGACACCCGACGGAAGGCCGCGTCGTCGTCGTCGGCGATCGCCACGGCGATCTGCGACGGTGTCATGGTCGAGAGCACGCCCTGGGCCGATTTGGGGCCCACACCCGTCACACTGCGCAGCAGGTCGAACACCTGGAGCTCTTCCAGCTCGGCGAAGCCGAACAACGACATGTCGTCCTCGCGCACGATGAGCGTCGTGTGCAGCAGGGTCGTGCTGCCGACCGCGAGGGTCAGCGCGAGTTGCGGCGTGATGCCGACCCGGTAGCCGACGCCACCGACCTCGATCACGGCCGTCGTGCCGGAGGCGGACAGCACGGTGCCACGGACGCTCGAGATCATGCACCCAGCCTAGGAGTGCGCGCCGACTTCTCGGCGTCCCGCCACGCCTTCTGCGCGGGAGTGAGAGAACCGGACGAGGAGGCGCCGGCCGGGACTCCCCCGCGACGCCAGGCATGGCAGATGGCGATGGCCAGGGCGTCCGCGGCATCGGCCGGCTTGGGCGCCTCGGCGAGCCCGAGCAGTCGGGCGACCATGGCGCCGACCTGCTGCTTGTCGGCGGACCCGTAACCCGTGACCGCCGCCTTGACCTCGGACGGAGTATGCAGCGCCACGGGGATGTCGCGCTCGGCGGCGGCCCGGAGGGCGAGACCGCTCACCTGGGCCGTGCCCATCACGGTGCGCACGTTGTTCTGGGCGAAGACGCGCTCGATCGCCATCGCCTCGGGGGCGTACTCGTCGACGTAGCCCTCGATGCCGCGCGCAATGGTGAGGAGGCGCGATTCCAAGGGAGCGTCGGAGGCGGAGCGGATGACGTGGACGCCGACGAGGGTGGCACGCCGCTGCGCATCCACCTCGACGACGCCCACACCGCACCGGGTGAGCCCGGGGTCGATGCCGAGCACCCGGAGAGTCACCGGGGGTTACTCGTCGTCGTCGAGTGCGGCCTGCACGTCGGCGGGGACGTCGTAGTTGGCGTAGACGTTCTGGACGTCGTCGTCGTCGTCGAGCGCGTCGATGAGTCGGAAGACCTTGCGGGCCGTCTCGGCGTCGACCTCGATCTTGAGACCGGGGACGAACTCGACATCGGCGGAATCGTAGTCGATGCCGGCCTCCTGCAGGGCCGTGCGAGCCGGGACGAGGTCGGACGCCTCGGTGACGATCTCGAACCCCTCGCCACGGTCGGTGACCTCTTCGGCGCCGGCGTCGAGGACGGCCGTGAGCACGTCGTCCTCGGTGAGGCCGTCGGTCTTCATGACCGCGATGACGCCCTTGCGGCTGAAGTTGTACGCGACGCTGCCCGGGTCGGCCATGGTGCCGCCGTTGCGCGACATGACCGTGCGGACATTGGCGGCGGCCCGGTTCTTGTTGTCCGTCAGACACTCGATGAGGAGAGCGACGCCGTTCGGGCCGTAGCCCTCGTACATGATCGTCTGGTAGTCGACGCTCTCACCGCTGAGACCGGCACCACGCTTGATCGCGCGATCGATGTTGTCGTTGGGGACCGAGGTCTTCTTGGCCTTCTGGACCGCGTCGACGAGCGTCGGGTTGCCCGACATGTCGGCGCCGCCCTGCTTGGCGGCGACCTCGATGTTCTTGATGAGCTTGGCGAACGACTTCGCGCGGCGGCTGTCGATGACGGCCTTCTTGTGCTTGGTCGTGGCCCACTTGGAATGCCCGGACACGGTGCTCCTTACTTCCGGATGAAGATCCTGAACAGTGTAACGGGCCGTCGCCGCGTCACGCGGACGGGCGGGCGGCGTGCTGTCGAGCCTTCTGGAGGAAGTACTCGTGGAACCGGTAGTCGTTCGTCACCTCGGGGTGGAACGACGTCCCGAGCAGGTTGCCCTGCTCGACGGCGACCACGCGTCCATCGTCCAACGTGCCGATCGCCGTCGCCCGGGGGCCGACCTCGTCGACCACCGGTGCGCGGATGAAGACCGCGTGCACGGGGCTCTCCCCGATCGCGGGGACGACGAGGTCGGTCTCGAACGAGTCGGTCTGGGATCCGAACGCGTTGCGGCGGACGGACACGTCCAGACCGCCGATGCTCTGCTGGCCCGCGATGCCGTCGACGATGCGGTCGGCCAACATGATGAGGCCGGCACAGGTGCCGTAGACCGGGAGCCCGTCATGGACGGCCCGACGCAGCGGCTCGGCCATGCCGAACACCCGCGACAGCTTGTCCATCACGCTGGACTCCCCGCCAGGGATCACGAGGCCCGACACCGAGTCGAGTTCCGCCGGTCGACGGACCGGCACGGCCTCGGCGCCGAGTGCCGTCAGGACGGCGAGGTGCTCGCGGAAGTCTCCCTGGAGTGCCAGGACCCCGACGCGGACCGGACCAGCGGTCGCGTCGTTACCAGCCACGCTCGGCGAGCCGGTGCGGAGCCGGCAGATCGGGCACGTTGATGCCGACCATGGCCTCGCCGAGCCCGCGGGAAGCGTCGGCCACGACCTGCGGGTCGTCGAAGAACGTCGTCGCCTTCACGATCGCGGCGGCGCGTGCCGCGGGGTCGCCCGACTTGAAGATGCCCGAGCCGACGAACACGCCGTCGGCACCGAGCTGCATCATGAGCGCGGCGTCGGCCGGCGTGGCCACCCCGCCGGCGGTGAACAGCACGACGGGGAGCTTGCCGGTCTCGGCGATCTCCTTCACCAGCTCGAACGGGGCCTGCAGCTCTTTGGCCGCGACGTAGAGCTCGTCCTGCTTCAGTCCGCGCAGCTGCGCGATCTCCTTCGAGATCGTGCGGATGTGCTTCGTGGCCTCGGACACGTCACCGGTGCCGGCCTCGCCCTTCGAGCGGATCATGGCGGCACCCTCGGTGATGCGACGGAGCGCTTCGCCCAGGTTGGTCGCACCGCAGACGAACGGGACCGTGAAGTTCCATTTGTCGATGTGGTTCACGTAGTCGGCGGGGCTCAGCACCTCGGACTCGTCGATGTAGTCGACACCGAGCGTCTGGAGGATCTGCGCCTCGACGAAGTGACCGATGCGTGCCTTGGCCATGACGGGGATGGACACCGCGGCGACGATCTCGTCGATCATGTCGGGGTCGCTCATGCGGGCGACGCCGCCCTGCGAGCGGATGTCGGCCGGGACGCGCTCGAGCGCCATGACGGCCACGGCACCCGCGTCCTCGGCGATGCGGGCCTGCTCGACGTTGACGACGTCCATGATGACACCGCCCTTGAGCATCTCGGCGAGACCGCGCTTGACGCGGCTCGAGCCGGTCTGCGACGACGAGGGGGACGAGGAGGTGGGGGTGCTGTCGCTCATGATGCCTTCTAGTGTACGGCGGCGGTCAGGCCGCAGGGGGCTCGGTGGGGGTGGGGGCGTCGCCGACCCGTCCTGGTGACGACGGCCAGGCGTCGGCGACGGTCTGGCGTACATCGCCCAGCAGCTGGGTGATCGCCTTCGTCTTCGCGATGATCGGGAAGAAGTTCGAGTCGATCGGCCAGCGCGGGACGACGTGCTGGTGGAGGTGCTCGGCGATGCCGGCGCCCGCGACGCGACCCTGGTTCATGCCGATGTTGAAGCCCTGCGCGTGCGAGGTCTCGGTCAGGACGCGCATGGCGGTCTGCGTCAGGGCGCCGATCTCGGCGACTTCTTCAGGGGTCGCCTCGTCGTACGTCGCCACGTGACGGTACGGGCACACCAGCAGATGGCCGGTGTTGTACGGGTACAGGTTGAGCAGCACGTACGCGTGCGTGCCACGGGCGACGATCAGCGACTGCTCGTCGCTCATCGACGGTGCGAGGCAGAACGGGCAGTCCTCCCGCGAGGGCATCTGCCCCTGCTCGATGTAGACGGCGCGGTGCGGCGTCCAGAGTCGCTGGAACTCGTCCGGGACCCCGGCGAACGAGGCCGACGACTCGGCCTCGACACCGCCGGGGCCGGCCGGCAGGCTCGTCACACCTGGACCTTGGTCTCGATGGCCTCGAGGATGCGCGCGATCGCGTCGTCCACCGGGATGCCGTTCTCCTGCGAGCCGTCGCGGAACCGGAAGCTCACGGCGCCGTTCGCCCGGTCGTCCTCGCCGGCGATCAGCTGGAACGGGATCTTGGCCTTGGTGTGCGTGCGGATCTTCTTCGGCATGCGGTCGTTGCCGTGATCGACCTGGGCGCGCACGCCCTTCTCGCGGAGGCGCCCGATGACACCGTCGAGGTAGTCGCCGTACTCGTCCGCGACGGGGATCCCCATGACCTGCACGGGCGACAGCCACACGGGGAACGCCCCGGCGTAGTGCTCGGTCAGGACACCGAAGAACCGCTCGATCGAGCCGAACAGGGCGCGGTGGATCATGACCGGGCGCTGCCGCGAGCCGTCGGCCGCCGTGTACTCGAGGTCGAAGCGCTCGGGCAGGTTGAAGTCGAGCTGCACCGTGGACATCTGCCACGTGCGGCCGATGGCGTCGCGGGCCTGCACCGAGATCTTGGGGCCGTAGAACGCGGCCCCGGCCGGGTCGGGGACGAGCTCGAGCCCCGTCTCTTCGGCGACCTGACGCAGCGTCTCCGTGGCCTCGTCCCAGGTCGCGTCGTCGCCGACGTACTTCTCCGGGTCCTTGGTCGACAGCTCGAGGTAGAAGTCGTCGAGGCCGTAGTCGCGCAGCAGGCTGAGCACGAAGTCGAGCGTGCCCTTCAGCTCGTTCGCCATCTCGTCTCGCGTCGTGAAAATGTGCGCGTCGTCCTGGGTCATGCCGCGGACGCGCGTCAGGCCGTGGATGACGCCCGACTTCTCGTTGCGGTAGACCGTGCCGAATTCGAACAGACGCAGGGGAAGGTCGCGGTACGACCGCGCCGACGACCGGTACGCGAGGATGTGCATCGGGCAGTTCATGGGCTTGAGGTAGTAGTCGGCCCCCTGCCGCGTGATCTCGCCCTCCTCGTTGCGGGCCTCGTCGAGGTGCATCGCCGGGAACATGCCGTCCTTGTACCAGCCGAGGTGACCCGACGTCTCGAACAGGCTCGACTTGGTGATGTGCGGCGTGTAGACGAACTCGTAGCCCGCCTTCTCGTGCCGGGCACGCGAGTAGTCCTCCATCTGACGGCGGATGATGCCGCCCTTGGGGTGGAAGATCGCGAGCCCCGAGCCGATCTCGTCGGGGAACGAGAAGAGGTCGAGCTCGGCACCGAGCTTGCGGTGGTCGCGCTTCGCGGCCTCCTCGAGCCGGGCCTGGTAGGCGCGCAGCTCGTCCTTCGTCGGCCAGGCGGTGCCGTAGATGCGCTGCAGCTGCTTGTTCTTCTCGCTGCCGCGCCAGTAGGCGGCGGCGACGCGCATCAGCTTGGTGGCGTTGCCGAGGATGCGCGTGGACGGCACGTGCGGGCCGCGGCAGAGATCGAACCAGACGACCTCGCCGGTCTTCGGGTCGACGTTGTCGTACACCGTCAGCTCGGCACCGCCGACCTCGACGGACTCGCCGGCATCGCCCGCGACCTCGTCGGAGCCGCCCTTGAGGCCGATCAGCTCGAGCTTGTAGGGCTCGTCGGCCAGCAGCTCGCGCGCCTCGGCGTCGGTGACGACGCGTCGACGGAACTGCTGCCCCTGACGGATGATGCGTTCCATGCCCTTCTCGATGGCCTTGAGGTCGTCGGGGGTGAAGGGCTCGGCCACGTCGAAGTCGTAGTAGAAGCCGTCGGTGACGGGCGGGCCGATACCCAGCTTGGCCTCGGGGTTGATCGCCTGGACGGCCTGCGCCATCACGTGGGCAGCCGAGTGCCGGAGGATGTCGAGGCCGTCGGGCGTGTCGATGCCGACGGGGCTGACCACGTCGCCCGGCTTCAGCTCGGACGCGAGGTCGCGGAGCTCGCCGTCGACACGGACGGCCACGACGGAGCGGTCCGTGAACACCTCGAACCCCGTCGTCGTCTCGGTGACCTGCACCGGCTCGGGGGTGGAGGCGGACGAAGCGAGTGGCGACTGGTCAGACACGGCGGAGAGGTTCCTTACGTCGAGGGATTCAGCTCAGTTTAGACGGGAGCGTGACCGTCACCGGGTCGTCGTGCGCCGGGTGAGGGCGTCGGCCACCGATCCGTTACCGAGGAGGCGCGCGTGCGAGATCGAGACGCGCTCGGCCGACAGGGCGACCATGCACGCGGACAGGGAGCCGAACAGTCGTCCGTCGGGCAGCGTCTCGCGCTTGACGATCGCCTCGTCGTGCTCGACGGGCAGCTCGGCGCTCTCGCGGAGCACGTCGAGCCACGGGCCCCAACTGCCCTCCCCGTCCCCAGCGTCCGAGGCGTCGGGCAGGGATGACGTGGGCGCCGGCGCGCTTCGGAATCGCGGCAGCCAGCGGGCCACCCGGGCGACATCCGGGTCGTCCGTGCGGCCGTGCGTGAGCATGTGGACGCCGGCCGGGAGCTCCGTCGTCGTGGTGCTCTCGCCGTCCCAGGAGGTCGTGCGGGCCGTGCCGTCGTCCGTCGACAGGAGGGTGAACGGCCGGCTGGTCTGCGGCCCCGTCGGGACGACGCCGTCGACCACGGCGTCGAGGGGCAAGGCGCCACGGGTCGTCCAGCCGCCGGGTGGCGCCGTCGGCTGCTCGTGCCGGTTGAGCACGACGGCCAATCGGGACGGCCCCGTCGCTCCGGCGAGCCAGGCTCCCCCGGCCTCCCGGTCGTGCACGCCGACCACCCGGTCGCCGAGCTCGGGCCACCAGGCCCCCGGCGGGTCCCACGGCCGGTCGGCGAGCTCGTCACGGAGTCCGAGCAGCACGACGGGCCAGTCGGTGCCGGGCTGGAGGGACACGATGACGGTGCACACGGATAGACCTTCTTCGGGTGGGCGATGCGGCGTCCACGGCGCGGATGCGGCATCGTGGACGTCGCAACGCTACCCGCCCGAGCCGAGCATCCGGGCGACGAGAGGACGACCGTGTCGACGAGCCCCGCAGAAGATGACCGACGCCCCACCCGGGCCCTGACGATCGTGGTCGGCGTGAGCGGCGGGATCGCGGCGTACAAGGCCGTGTCGATCGTCCGCGGCTTCGTCCTGCGGGGCCACGACGTCCACGTCGTGCCCACGGAGAACGCCCTGCGCTTCGTCGGCGCCCCGACGTTCGAGGCCGTGAGCCGCAATCCCGTGACGGCCTCCCTCTACGACGACGTCGCCGAGGTCCGGCACGTCGCGCTCGGTCAGCGGGCGGATCTCGTCGTGGTCGCGCCGGCCACGGCGCACACCCTCGCCGCGATGGCGACGGGCCTGGCCTCCGACCTGCTCGGCACGACCCTGCTCGCGACGACGGCACCGGTCGTGGTGGCTCCCGCGATGCACACCGAGATGTGGCGGCACCCGTCGACGCAGGCGAACGTCGCCGTCCTCCGCCGTCGCGGAGTCGTCGTCGTAGGCCCCGACGACGGACCGCTGACCGGAGGCGACGTGGGGCCCGGCCGCCTGAGCGACCCCGACCGCATCGTCGACGAGGCCCTGGCCGCCGCGACCGCGGGCGACGCGCCGCTCGACCTGGCGGGACTCGAGGTCGTGGTCTCCCTCGGCGGCACGCGCGAGCCGCTCGACCCGGTGCGCTACCTCGGCAATCGGTCGAGCGGCCGCCAGGGTCAGGCGCTGGCCGCGGACGCCGCCCGGCGCGGTGCGCGGGTCACCGTCGTGGCCGCCCATGCCGACCGCGACGTGCGGGCGGCTCTCGCCGCCGTGCGGCAGAGCGACGGAGAGCCGATCACCATCGTCGACGTCGGGACGGCCCTCGAGCTGTCGGCCGCCGTGCACCAGGCCGCCGAGACGGCGGACGTCGTCGTGATGGCCGCTGCCGTCGCGGACTACCGCCCTGCCGCTGTCGCCGAGACGAAGATCAAGAAGGACGTGCAGGGCGACACGCTGACGCTCCGGCTGGTCGAGAACCCGGACGTGCTGGCCGGGCTCGCCGCGTCGCGACGCCCGGGTCAGACCGTCGTCGGCTTCGCCGCCGAGACGGCCGACGACGAGGAGGCGCTGCTCGCGCTCGGCCGCACCAAGATGGCCCGCAAGAAGGCGGACCTGCTCGTGCTCAACCCGGTCGGCTGGACGCGGGGCTTCGGCTCGGACGAGTCGACGGCGACGATCATCTCGGTCTCCGGCGACGTGGTCGCACGGGCGAGCGGCTCGAAGACCGGGGTCTCCGCGGCGATCTGGGACGCCGTGCTCGCGGTCCGAGCCTGAGACGGACGGTCAGGCGGTGGCGAGCTCCCGGCCGCAGACCTCGGCCGCGACCCACGCGAGCATGCCGCACTTGACGCGCATGACGAACTTCGAGACACCGTGGAAGACGACGGCGTCCCCGAGGACCTCGTCGTCCGGCTCGCCCGCGCCCCGGGAACGCATCATCTCGCGGAACTCTCCCACGAGCGCCGCCAGCTCGTCGAGGGTCCTACCCGGCGCGAGCTGCGACAGGACGGAGGCGGAGGCCATCGAGATGCTGCAGCCGGCGCCCGACCACCGGAGGTCGGCGACCCGGCCCGTCTCCGGGTCCAGGGCGAGCCGGACCGTGATCTCGTCGCCGCAGGTCGGATTCCGCTCGTAGTGCTCGGCGTGCGGACCCGTCGTGGCCGCGGCGAGGTCGTCGAGCGACCCCGCGTCACCGTGTCGCGCCTTGGCGTGGTCGAGGATCACCTGCTGGTACAGGTTGTCGAGAGACGCGCTCATGCCGTCGCCTCGCCGTCCACGCCGAAGTAGCGGCGCACGCCCGACACCGCGTCGATCAGCCGGTCGATCTCGTCGGTGCTCGTGTACAGGTAGGTGCTCGCGCGGGTCGTGGCGGTCAGCCCGAGCCGGCGGTGCAGGGGTTGGGCGCAGTGGTGCCCGACCCGGGCCGCGATGCCGACCGCGTCGAGGTACTGCCCGACGTCGTGCGCGTGCACGCCGGCGACGTCGAAGGACGCCAGCCCCGCGCGGGCGACCCCGCTCGGCGGCCCGACGACGGTGACACCCGGCAGAGCCTCGAGACCGCTGACGAGACGCTCGCCGAGCGCCTCCTCGTGGTCACGGATCCGGTCGAGACCGACGGCCTCGAGATAGCGCACGGCCTCGGCGAGGGCGACGGCCTGCGAGACGGGTTGCGTGCCGGCCTCGAAGCGCTGCGGGGCGGGCAGGTAGTCCGCACCCTCCATCGTGACGGTCGAGATCATCGAGCCGCCGGTCCGGAACGGCGGCAGCGCGTCGAGCAGCCCTCGACGACCGTAGAGGACGCCGATGCCGGTCGGGCCGAGCATCTTGTGCCCCGAGAACGCCGCGAAGTCGACGTCCAGGGCGTGCAGGTCGAGCGGACGGTGGGGAGCCGACTGGCAGGCGTCGAGCACGACGAGGGCACCGACGGCGTGCGCCAGCGCCACGATCTCGTCGACCGGTGCGACGAAGCCCGTGACGTTCGAGACGTGGGCGAACGCCACCACCCTCGTGCGCTCGGTCACCACGGCCGCGACGTCGTCGGCGGTGTACGTGCCGTCGTCGCGCACGGGCACGTAATGGAGGTCGGCTCCGGTCGTCGCCGCCAGTTCGAGCCAGGGCACGAGGTTCGCGTGGTGCTCGGCCTCGGTGACCACGATCTCGTCGCCCGGGCCGACGACGAACCGCTCGGCGGCCGACCCGCCGCGCCCCCGGGAGGCGTTGGCGAAGCCGTAGGCGACGAGGTTGATCGCATCGGTGGCGTTGGACGTCCAGACGATCTCGTCCGCCGTCGCGCCGACGAACCGGGCCACGGTCTCACGGGCGTCCTCGAACGCCTCGGTCGAGAGGGCCGCGAGAGTGTGGGCGCCGCGATGCACGGCGCTGTTCGTCGTCTCGAGGAAGCCACGTTCGGCGTCGAGGACGCGCGTCGGCCGCTGCGCCGTCGCACCGGAGTCCAGGTACGCGAGCGGTTCGCCGTTCACCTCCTGCCGCAGCAGCGGGAAGTCGACGCGGAGGGCGCGGGCGTCGTCGTCGGTCAGGGCCGCGCGAGGCGCGGAGCCGGAGGACGACGAGGAGGCGCGGGGTTCGGGTGTCAGGTGAGTCACGGTGTCCTTTCCCCTCGATGGTAACGAGCCGTCCTGGGCGTGACGACCCGGGCGGGAGCCCGTCGCCCTGGCCTCGGAGCGACTTCCCCGGTCGACCCGCGATCGAAACATCGCCGTCACACGACGCGATTAGGGTGGCGCCCGTGCTCGAGATCACCGGCGCCAGCCACATCGTCATCGACCGCGACACCGAGACCACGGGCAGCCTGTTCGTGCGGGACGGCCGCGTCGTCGACCCCGCCGACGTCCGCCCGGGAGAGGTCGTCGAGATCCTCGACGCGACCGGCTGCGTCGTCACGCCCGGTCTCGTCAACGCACACCACCACCTCCTCCAGAACGGGTTCCGCACGCTCCCCGGCACGCGGGGCGTGCCGATGGCCGAGTGGCTTCCGACGATGGCCCGGGCCTACGCGGGCGCGGGCATCGACGCGTCTCTCGTCGCCGCGACGTCCGCCGTGGGCATCGCCGAGGGCCTCCTGTCGGGTGTGACGACGATCGCCGACCACCACCTGAACTGGCCGCCGGCCGAGGTGGGCGTCCAGGCCACCGTCGACCTGGCGGCGGCCGTGGCCGCCACGGCCGCCGGGCTCGGGTCGCGACTCGTCTTCGTGCGCGGCTCGGCCCGGGACTCCCCCGAGACGGCGGCGGCGTCGGCGGACGCGATCGTGCGCGCCCTGCTTCCCCGCACCTCCGGCGGGGTGAGCGACGACGGCCTGCTGCAGCTGGCCGTCGGACCGGCCGGGGTGCACAGCGACCCCCGCGAGACGTTCGAGGCGCTGGGCGCCGTGGCGGCCGAGCACGGGCTCCGGAGGCGCACCCAGGCGAACGAGCAGGTCGACGTCGCGATCGCGCTCGAGCGCTACGGGAGGCGCCCCCTCGATCTGCTCGAGGAGTGGGGCTGGCTCGCCCCCGACGTGACCATCGCCCACCTGTGCGCGGTCACGGAGGACGAGATCGCCCGACTCGCGGCCGCCGGCGTGAGCGCAACGCACGCGCCCGGCTGCGATCTGCCGATGGGCTGGGGCATCGCGCCGGTGCAGGCGCTGCGGGCCGCCGGTATCGCGGTCGGACTCGGCACGAGCGGGGGCGGTAGCAACGACGCCGGGCATCTGCTGGCCGACGCCCGGCTGGCGCTGCAGGTGGCTCCGCTCGTCGGTCCACCGTTGGAGGCGCGGGACGCGATCGCCCTGGCGACGGACGGATCCGCGCGAGGACTCGGTCGCCCCGAGCTCGGGCACCTCCGGCCGGGGGCGGCGGCCGACCTCTGCCTGTGGGACGTGAGCGGGGTGGCCGACGCCGGCGTCGCGGATCCGGTGGCCGGTCTGCTCTGGGCGTCACCCGGTCGGCGCCCTCGCGATGTCCTCGTCGCGGGCCGGTCGGTCGTCCGCGACGGCCGGCTGACCACGGGCGACGAGCACGACCTCGTCGACCGTCTGCACCACCGCCTCGGCGTGCGCGCCTAGAGGTCGAGGACGAGCCGCGGGCACGCGGCGCGGGACACGCAGACGAACATGCGGTCGTTCGCCGCCTGCTCGTCGGGCGTGAGGATCGAGTCGCGGTGGTCGACCTCGCCCTCGAGCACGACGGTCTCGCACGTCCCGCAGGTGCCCTCGCGGCAGCTCGACAGCACGAGCACGCCGGCGTCGTCGATCACGTCGAGCACGCTGCGCTCCGGAGGCACGGTGACGGTGATACCGCTGGCCGCCAGTTCGACCTCGAACGCCTCGTGCAGGACCGGCTCGCCGACGGTCTTCGGTTCGAAGCGCTCGACGACCACCTGCCGCCCGGCGCCCGCCGCCTCGACGGCGTCGAGCAGGCGCTCCGGGCCGCAGCAGTACGTCGTCGTGAACGGGGGCAGTGCCGCGAAGAGCCGGTCGAGATCCAGCCGGGAGCCCTCGTCGCGGGCGTAGACGTGCAGGCGGTCGCCGTGCCGGACTGCGAGCTCGTCGAGCAGGGCCATGGTCTCGCGCGACCGGCCCGCGTAGTGCAGCTCGTAGTCGACGCCGGCCGCCGCGGCGAGAGCCGCCATCGCCGAGATCGGGGTGATGCCGACTCCCCCGGCCACGAAGCGGTAAGCCGTGCCGCGGCGGGGCTCGAACTCGAAGTGGTTGCGCGGCCCCGCGACCCTGAGGGTCTCACCGACGGCCAGCTCGTCGTGCAGCCAGGCCGAGCCTCCTCGTCCGTCGACCTCGCGCAGGACGCCGATACGCCACGTGTCGGCCGCGGGGTCGCCGCAGAGCGAGTACTGGCGCACGTCCCCGCTCGGCAGCACGACGTCGATGTGCGAACCGGGTGTCCACTGCGGCAGCGAGGCGCCGCCGATCGGGCCGAGGGTGAAGAGCTCGACGTCCCGCGACCCGGCGACGCGCTCCGTGACGACGACGTCGAACTCGGTGTCGTGCAGCCCCGCGCTCATCGGACGGCCGCGTGCTCTTTGACGACGAACAGGCGATAGCCCCGATCGTCGAGGGCGTGCCAGCGGTGCGGGGTGCCGCCCACGTAGTAGAGCGAGTCGCCGACCTCGAGCACGCGGGGCTCGTCGTCGCCGAGCTCGACGACGAGCGCTCCCTCGACGACGTGTACGAACTCGTCCTCGGCGTGCGTGAAGAAGGCGTCGGGAACGAGGTCGGTGCCACGGATCTCCATGGGCGTGAACCGGCGCGCGCCGTGCACGAGCAGGCGTGCGCCGGCCTGCCCGTAGGGGCCCGTCGAACCCTCGTCGTTCCGCACGAGACCGATCGGCTGGGCCGCCGGCTCGACGGCGTCGTCGGCGGCCGCGAGCAACTCGACCTGGCTCGACCCGAGCGCCTGGGCGATGCGGCCCAGCGAGACCATGCTGGGCCGGGCCAGGCCGCGCTCCAGCTGGCTGAGGAAGGGATGCGACAGCTCGGCCACGGCGGCGAGCTGCACGAGCGTCAGGCCCCTGGCGCGTCGGAGCTGTCGGATGCGTCCGCCCACGGCCAGTGCCTGCGGGTCGATCGCGGTGTCGGTCGTGCTGACGGGAGGCTCCTTCGAACGGCGGGGGCGGACGGGCTCTGTCTGACGTGGCCTCGACGACCCGGCATCAATTAACACGTGGAAACGATGGCGTCATCTGCCGGAAACGGGCCGTCCCTAGATTGACACATGTTGAGCCCATCAACATTATTCCACCATCGGAAGGCGCCCCGCCCGTGACCGATCTCCCCCGCCGACTCCGCCTGCTGACGGGTGCGACCCTGCCCGACGGCCGCGTCGTCGACGTGCTCCTCGACGGCGACACGGTGGAGGCGGTGCTCCCGGCAGGCGAGGCGGCACCGGTCGCGGAGTCCCTCGACCTGACCGGGTTCCTCCTGCTGACCGCGCCCGCCGAGCCGCACGCGCACCTCGACAAGGCCCTGTCGTGGGATGCCATCCGGCCCCCGATGGGCGACCTCGGCCTGGCCATCGCTTCGTGGCGGGTCTACGCCGCGACCATGACCGTCGACGACATCGCCGGGCGTGCCCGGGCCCAGGCCCTCCGCATGCTCTCGCAGGGCACGACGGCCGTCCGCAGCCACGTCGACGTCCTGCTCGGCGACGCACCCACGCGGGGAGCCGAAGCTCTCGTCCGGGTCCGCGACGAGCTCCGTGACCTCATGGACATCGAGATCGTGGCCCTCGCCTCCCAGGACACGACGGATGCCGACATCGAGGCCGTCCTCGACCTCGGCGTCGACCTCGTCGGGGGTGCGCCGCACCTCGCCGACGACCCGAGCGCGGATCTGCAGCGCCTGCTGGCGCTCGCCGACCGTCGTGGCGTGGGCGTCGACCTGCACACCGACGAGAGCCTCGACGGACCGGTCACCCTCCGCGAGTTCGCCCACACCGTGCGCGACTGGACGGTCAACGTGTCGGCAGGCCACTGCGTCCGCCTCGGCACGATGGGCCGCGCCGAACGGACCGAGACGATCGCGGCCGTCAAGACGGCCGACATCGGCGTGATCGCCAACCCCATCACGAACCTCTACCTCCAGGGTTGGGAGCACGACGCGGGCGCGCCCCGCGGTCTCACGGCGGCGCGCGACCTGCTCGACGCCGGCGTCCGTTTCGCAGCCGGTGCCGACAACGTCCGCGACCCGTTCAACCCGCTCGGCCGGGGCGACGCGCTCGAGACCGCGATGCTGCTCGTCACGGCCGGCCACCTCACCATCGACGAGGCCTACACGGCCGTCGCCGACGGGGCGCGATCGGTGCTCGGCCTGCCGACGGCCGGCGTCGTGCCCGGCGCCCGCGCCGAACTGCTCGCCATCCGCGCCGGCAGCCTCGCCGACGCGGTCGCCACGGCGTCGCCCGAGCGCGTCGTCATCCATCGCGGACGGGTGGTGGCCGAGACGAGCGTGCGCTCGCGCGTGGCGACGCCCGCGTCGGGGTCGACCCGTGCCTCCTCAGCTGACCAGACCCCGATCCTCACCGAAATCAGGTAACGACATGACCACGACCGAGACGCCCCCTGCTCCCGTGCTGAGCGGACGGCGCAGCACGCTGCTCGACTTCTCCGACGTCGCGCTGCGGTTCCCGAACGGCACCGTCGCCCTGCAGGGCGTCGACCTGACCGTCGACCGCGGCGAGTTCGTGACGGTCGTCGGGCCGTCGGGCTGCGGCAAGTCCACCCTGTTGCGCATCGCCTCGGGGCTCGAGACCGCCTCCGAGGGCGACGCCGACGTCGACACCGATCGCATCGGCTACGTCTTCCAGGACGCGACGCTGCTGCCGTGGCGGAGCATCCTCGACAACGTCGAGCTGTTGGCCGAGCTGAACGGCATGCCGAAGGCCGAACGCGCCGTGCGAGCGCGCGAGGCGATCGACCTCGTGGGGTTGTCCGGCTTCGAGAAGAACCTGCCGAAGCAGTTGTCGGGCGGCATGAAGATGCGGGCCTCGCTGGCACGCTCGCTCACCCTCGACCCCGAGTTGTTCCTGTTCGACGAGCCGTTCGGCGCGCTCGACGAGATCACTCGCGAACGCCTCAACGACGAGCTGCTGAGGCTGTTCGTCGAGAAGGGCTTCGCCGGCCTGTTCATCACGCACTCGGTGTCGGAGGCGGTCTACCTCTCGACCCGCGTCATCGTCATGTCGGGTCGGCCGGGTCGCATCGTCGGCGAGTTCGACGTGCCGTTCCCCATGCCACGCGACCCCGAGATCCGCTTCACCGCCGAGTTCGCCGAACTCGTCGGCGAGGTCTCGCACGCACTTCGAGAAGGGCACCACTGATGGCTGTCGACACCCGCGTCACCACCGCCGTCGAGCGGCGATCGGCTGCCGGCCGGAGGCGCGGCTCGGCCTCCCGCACGCGCAACGCCGTCCTGCCGGTGGTCGTGTTCGTCGGACTCATCGGCGTCGGCTACCTGATCGCGCTGTACTACGACAAGGTCCGCGAGCTGCCCTTCCTCGTGCCGTACCCGCACCTGGTGCTCAAGGCGATCGTCGCCGAGCCCGCCTTCCGGCCGCAGCTTCTGGAAGCGCTCGGGAACACGGCTCTCATCGCCGTGATCGGGCTCGCGATCGCCATCGTTCTGGGCATCGCGTGGGCCGTGCTGATGGTGCAGGCCAAGTGGATCGAGAGCGCGCTGTTCCCCTACGCCGTCGTCCTGCAGTGCATCCCCATCCTGGCGCTCGTGCCGCTGATCGGATCGCTGTTCGGCTACGAGATGCCCTCGCGGATCATCGTGACGGTGCTGTTCGCCCTGTTCCCGATGGTGGCGAACACGCTGTTCGGCCTGCAGTCGGTCGACAAGGGGCAGCGCGAGCTGTTCCAGCTGCAGGGCGCCTCGCGCTGGACGACGCTGACGAAGCTGAGGTTCCCCGCCGCCCTGCCGTCGATCTTCATCGGCCTGCGCAACTCGGCCGGTCTCTCGGTGATCGGCGCGATCGTGGCCGACCAGTTCTTCCAGCGCGGCCAGGGCGGACTCGGCGTGCTCATCTCCGTCATGAACCAGCGCCTCAACGGAGCCGAGATGTTCGCCGCGATCGTCGTCGCCTCGGTCTTCGGCGTGCTCGTGTTCGTCCTCTTCGGCTGGCTCGGACGCCTCGCCATCGGTCGCTGGTTCGACTTCAACTGACCGGCGTCCCGCCGACCCTCACCGCGCCTCCCGTCCCTCACCGCGCCTCCTTCCGTCCCTCGTCCCTCCTCCGCACCCGAACACCCTCCTGCCCCTCCCCCTCGAACTGGAGAAGCCATGCAGCTCACCACCCGTACCGTGACCGCGATCGGCCTGGTCGTCGTCACGGCCGCCGCCCTCACCGCCTGCAGCGGCGGCAGTGGATCGTCGTCGGCACCGCAGGCCGTCTCGACCGGCGCCAGCGTCGACCTGTCCGGCGTCTGCCCCGCCACCGTCGTCATCCAGACCGACTGGAACCCCGAGTCCGAGCACGGCCACGCCTATCAGCTGCTCGGCCAGGACTACACCGTCGACGCGGGTCAGAAGTCGGTCACGAGCGACCTGATGGCCGGCGGCAAGCCGACCGGCGTCAAGGTGGAGATCCGAGCGGGCGGCCCCGCCATCGGCTTCGCCTCGGTCAGCTCGCAGATGTACCAGGACAAGGACATCACGCTCGGCTACGTCACGACCGACGAGGCCGTCCAGAACAGCGAGAAGCTGCCCACGACGGCGGTGTTCGCCGAGAACGACATCTCGCCGCAGATGATCATGTGGGATTCGAAGACCTACCCCGACGTCAAGACCATCAAGGAGCTGGGCTCGGCCCTCGCCGACGACGGCGGCGTCGTGCGCTACTTCGGCGGGTCCGCGTACATGGACTACCTGACGGGCAACGACATCCTGCCGAAGAGCGTCGTCGACGGCAGCTACGACGGCACCCCCTCGAAGTTCGTCGTGGCCAAGGGCAAGGACGCACAGCAGGGCTTCGCGACCGCCGAGCCCTACATCTACAAGAACCAGGTCTCCGCCTGGGGCAAGGACGTCTCGTACCAGCTCGTCAACGACACGGGCTACCCGATCTACCCCGAGGCCATGTCGGTGCGGAGCGGCGACCTCGAGAAGCTGACCCCGTGCCTGGAGAAGCTCGTGCCCGTGCTGCAGCAGGCCGACGTCGACTTCTTCGCCTCGCCCGAGGCCACGAACGAGAAGATCGTCGACCTCGTGAACCAGTACAACACCGGCTGGGTCTACGACAAGGACGTCGCCGCGTTCGCCACCGAGCAGATGAAGAAGCTGAAGATCGCGACCGACGGCGACAACGGCTACGTCGGCGACATGAACGACGAGCGCATGCAGAAGATCATCGACATCGACACACCGATCTTCGCCGCGACCGGGACGGCGGTGAAGGCGGGCCTCACACCGGCCGACCTCTACACCAACAAGTTCCTGGACGACTCGATCAGCCTGGGATTCTGAGCATGACGACGAACAGCGCGACCGCCGTGCCGGTCGCCCCGACCGCGCTCGCGGCGCTCGAGGCCGACCTCCGGGCCGCCCTCGGCGACCGGGCGGTCTCGGTCGAGCTGGCCGCCCGCGAACGCGCCTCGCTCGACGGGTCACGGCTGTCACCCGTGATCAGCGAGCAGCTCCCGCTCGGGCTCGCCGATCTCGTGGCCCTCCCGTCGACGGCCGAGGAGATCGCGGTCGTCGTCGGGCTCGCCGTCCGGCACGGCGTGCCGATCACCCCGCGCGGCAAGGGTACGGGCAACTACGGCCAGGCCATCCCGATGGCGGGCGGGCTCGTCCTCGACACGACGCGGGCCAGAGCCATCGTCGACGTCGGCGACGGCGTCATCACGGCCGAGGCGGGCGCCACCATGGTGGCGCTCGAGCAGGCGGCCGCCAAGACGGGGCAGCAGATCCTGATGTACCCGTCGACGGCCCAGTCGACCATCGGAGGGTTCCTCTCGGGCGGCTCGGGCGGGACCGGCTCGATCAAGCACGGCTCGAACAGCGGCGGCTTCGTCGCGGCCCTCGACGTCGTCCACGCGACACCCGACGCCCGACTCGAACACGTCGAGGGTGCCGAGGCCCAGCCCTACGTCCACAACTACGGCACGGCCGGCATCATCGCGCGCGCCACGGTCCGGCTCGAACCGCTCCAGGACTGGCGCGGGTTCTTCGCCAGCTTCGACACGTTCGAGCAGGCACTCTCGCTGATCCGCCCGTTCGCCGCCCTCGAACCGACGCCCCGGCTCGTCTCGGCCGACCTGCCCACCCTCGCCGACGCCCTGCCCGACGACCCGGGCATCCCGCCCGGCCGGGTCTCGCTGAGGGGCATCCTCGACGTCGCCACGGTCGACGAGGCCACCCGTCTCGTCGAGGCGGCGGGCGGTCGGGTCGAGGACGTCCGCGAGGGCGCCCAGACCTCGATGAAGATCAGCATGATGTCGTACAACCACCCCATCGAGTGGCTGCAGAAGGCCTACCCCGACACGTACTTCCACGTCGAGGTGTCCGGCGACGCGCTCGTCGACCGCATCGACGAGGTGCACGCGGTCTACCCGGGCGGCATGCTGCACATCGAGTCGCAGCACGGACGACCGATCGGCATGCTCGCCGGCGTCTACGAGTCGGCGGAGGCCGTCTACGCCGGGTTCGAGAAGCTCACGGCCCTCGGCGTCGGATTCCACAACCCGCACCAGTGGTTCGTCGACTTCGAGCCGGAGCGCACCGCGGCCCTCGCCGCCACCACCGACCCGGACGGGCTGCTCAACCCGGGCAAGCTCGTCGCCGGTGCACCCCTGTCGACGGGGGCGAAGGTCTCATGAGCCCGTCCCGCGATCTGATCGAGCTGTCGGGGCCCGCCGCCGCGGCCGCCCTGACGGAGGACAGCATCCTCGTGCTGCCGACCGGCGCCATCGAGCACCACGGCCCGCACCTGCCGCTCGCGACCGACTGGCTGATGGCCGATCTGATCGGCCGCGCCGTCGTCGAGACGGCCGCGGCCGAGGGGCAGGACGTCTGGCTGCTGCCCTCCCTCGCCTACACGAAGTCCGACGAGCACCACTGGGCACCCGGCACCCTCTGGTTGAACGCCGACACCCTGCTGCAGACCGTCGTCGACATCGGCCGCTCCCTGCAGTCGACGCCGGCCCGCACGCTCGTGTTCTACAACGGGCACGGCGGCAACATCGCGTTGCTGCAGGTGGCGCTGCGCGAGCTCCGGCGCCGATTCGGTCTCCGCACGTTCTTGATGGGTACCGGCATGGCTGCGGGAGACGGGGTCAACGGGCCCGACGAACAGGGTTTCGGCGTGCACGGCGGACACAGCGAGACGTCGATGATCCTGCACCTCCGGCCCGACCTCGTCGACCTGTCGAAGGCCGAGCGCTGGATACCCGACCACATGGCCGGTCTCGAGCACATCCGCTTCAACGGCGGCCCCGTGCACTTCGGCTGGCTGAGCGACGACTTCGGCCCGGCCGGCGTCGTCGGCGACGCCTCCGAGGCGAACGCGGCCTGGGGCGCCGAGCTCTACGAGACGGCGGTGGCGAACGGCGTCGCGGCGCTCGCCGAGATCGCCGCCTTCCGGCACCGGCCGCCGACCCGGCCGGTCGGCTTCGCTCCGTGACGGACGGCACCCCACCTCGCGAGACCACCGAGGAGGCGCGGCGCGAGCCGATCCCGGACGCCGCGTGGCGCCTCCTGGTCGCCTGGTTGCCCGCCGCCGACGACGTCGACCGACCGCAGATGCAGCTCGCGACGGTCGACGCCGACGGGCGACCCGACGCCCGGACCGTCCTGATGACGTCGTTCGACCGGCACGGTCTCTCGTTCCACACGGACGCCACGAGCCGCAAGGCCGTCCAGCTCGTCGCGAACCCGGCCGTGGCGCTCGTCGTGCTGTGGCCGGGGTTCACCCGCCAGCTCACGGTGCAGGGCACGGCGGAGCCGGCGCCGGCCGACGAGACGCTCGCCGCGTTCGAGGCGCGCTCGCCGTACCTCCGGCAGCTGGCCTGGCAGAACACGCACGAGTTCGCCGCCCTGCCGGTCGGGGAGCGCCGCCGTCGGTGGGCCGAGTTCGCCGAGACCCACGACGACGCTCTCGGGCCACCGCCGACGTGGGCCGGGTTCGTCGTCCGACCGAGGCGCCTCACGTTCTGGCAGAGCGCACCCGACACGGCGAGTCGTCGCGACGAGTGGTCGCTCGGGCAGGCCGGCTGGTCGCACGGGGCACTCGCCGGATAGCGTTCCCTTGACCGATCGTTCGGGTCGGGCAGGTATCTTGACATCGAGACATCTCGTGTCGAGACGCCTCGTGTCGAGACCCGGTGCCGCGCGCCCTCGAGCGCCCGCACCGGACCGCGTGCAAACAAGGGAGTACCGCCAGCATGGCCAAGATCATCTACACGCTCACCGACGAGGCGCCGCTGCTCGCGACGCACTCGTTCCTGCCCATCGTCCAGTCCTTCGCCAAGAAGGCCGGCGTCGAGGTCGAGACGCGGGACATCTCGCTGGCCGGCCGCGTCATCGCGCAGTTCCCCGAGCGGCTCAGTGACGAGCAGCGCGTGGACGACGCCCTCGCCGAGCTCGGCGAGCTCGCCAAGTCGCCCGAGGCGAACATCATCAAGCTGCCGAACATCTCGGCGTCCATCCCCCAGC
This sequence comes from Frigoribacterium sp. 2-23, assembly GCF_049601585.1. Lineage (GTDB taxonomy): Bacteria > Actinomycetota > Actinomycetes > Actinomycetales > Microbacteriaceae > Frigoribacterium. The sequence continues at coordinate 1,655,165 of NZ_CP187126.1, forward strand.
TCAAGGCCACCATCGCCGAGCTGCAGGGCAAGGGCTACGACCTGCCCGACTACCCCGACGAGCCCACGACCGACGCCGACCGCGACGTCCGCGCCCGCTACGACCGCGTCAAGGGCAGCGCCGTCAACCCCGTCCTGCGCGAGGGCAACTCCGACCGACGCGCACCCGCCAGCGTCAAGCAGTACGCCCGCAAGCACCCGCACCGCATGGGCGCGTGGTCGGCCGACTCGAAGACGACCGTCGCCACGATGGGCGAGAATGACTTCCGGGCGAACGAGAAGTCGGTCGTCCTCCCCGCCGACGACACGCTGCGCATCGAGTTCACGGCCGCCGACGGCACCGTGACGGTGCTGCGCGAGTCGCTCCCCGTGCTGGCCGGCGAGGTCGTCGACGCCACCGTCATGCGCGTCGACGCTCTGCGCACCTTCCTGGCCGCGCAGATCGAGCGGGCGAAGACCGACGGCGTGCTGTTCTCGGTGCACCTCAAGGCGACGATGATGAAGGTCTCCGACCCGATCATGTTCGGCCAGGTCATCCGGGTCTTCTTCGCGGACGTCTTCGAGCGCTACGGCGCCGAGCTGCAGGCGGCGGGCCTCAACCCCAACGACGGCCTCAACGGCATCTTCCAGGGGCTCGCCTCGATCGCCGACGGCACCGAGATTCGTGCCGCGTTCGACCGTGCCATCGCGGCCGGCCCCGACCTCGCCATGGTCGACTCCGACAAGGGCATCACCAACCTGCACGTGCCGAGCGATGTCATCGTCGACGCGTCGATGCCGGCCATGATCCGCACGTCGGGTCACATGTGGGGCGCCGACGGCGGCGAGCACGACACGCTCGCCGTTATCCCCGACTCGAGCTACGCGGGCATCTATCAGACCGTCGTCGACGACTGCCGCGTGAACGGCGCGTTCGATCCCGCCACGATGGGCTCGGTGCCGAACGTCGGTTTGATGGCCCAGGCGGCCGAGGAGTACGGCTCGCACGACAAGACCTTCCAGATGACGGCCGACGGCGTCGTCCGTGTCGTCGACTCGTCGGGGGCGACCTTGATCGAGCACGAGGTCTCGGCCGGTGACATCTGGCGCGCGTGCCAGACCAAGGACGTCCCCATCCGCGACTGGGTGAAGCTGGCCGTCACCCGCGCCCGCGCCACCGGCTCCCCCGCCGTGTTCTGGCTCGACGAGACCCGTGCCCACGACCGCGTGCTGATCGAGCTCGTGACCCGCTACCTCGGCGACCACGACACCGACGGGCTGCAGATCGAGATCATGTCCCCGGTCGACGCCATGACGTTCTCGCTCGAGCGCATCCGCCGCGGCGAGGACACGATCTCGGTGACGGGCAACGTGCTCCGCGACTACCTCACCGATCTCTTCCCGATCATGGAGCTCGGCACCTCGGCCAAGATGCTCTCGGTCGTGCCGCTGATCAACGGGGGCGGCCTCTTCGAGACCGGTGCGGGTGGCTCCGCACCGAAGCACGTGCAGCAGCTGGTGGAGAAGAACTACCTCCGCTGGGACAGCCTCGGCGAATTCCTGGCCCTGGCCGTCAGCTTCGAGCACCTCGCCACGAGCACGGGCAACACCCGCGCCCAGGTGCTCGCCGACACGCTCGACCAGGCGACCGGCCGGTTCCTCGACGACAACCGTTCGCCGGGGCGCGCCATCGGTACGATCGACAACCGCGGCAGCCACTTCTACCTCGCCAAGTACTGGGCGGAGGCCCTCGCGGCCCAGACGAGCGACGCCGGCCTGGCCGCCGACTTCACGGCCCTCTCGGCCCGCCTCGACGCCGACGAGCAGACGATCGTCGACGAGCTGATCGCCGTCCAGGGGAGGCCCGTCGACGTCGGCGGCTACTACCGACTCGACGAGGCGAAGGTGGGCGCCGTGATGCGTCCGTCGACGACGTTGAACGAGACGCTGGCCTCGCTCTAGAGTTCCAGCCCGGTCGGGTCTCCGGCTCCTCGGACGGCCGGGTGGCGCTTCGGCGCCCCCGGTCGTCCGTCTGTCGGGGGCTCGACGTACCCTCGGCCCATGACGACGACTGACGGCGATCCGCCGCTCCCTGCGGACACCTGCCGCGTCCCGTCGTGTGACCGCGCCCTCCCCCCGGCCGCGCCCGTGCCCCTGTGCGATCGTCACCTCGAGGTGGCCCACGACTGGGTCGCCGAGGCGGCAGGCGTGACGGACCTCCTCCCGTCACCGTGCCTCCTCTGCGCCTCCCGTCTCGGTGTCCGGTACCCGTCGGGCTGGCTCTGCGCGGTCTGCGAATGGAGGCACGGCGAGGTCCCCGATGTCGATCTCGCGCCTCCCCGCGTCGACGTCGTCTACTACATCCGCTTCGACGACCGGGTGAAGATCGGCACGACCGCGAACCCGCATCAGCGGCTGGGCCGGCTGTGGCACGACCAGCTGCTCGCGTTCGAACGCGGCGGGCGCGCCGTCGAGCGACGACGCCACGAGCAGTTCGCCGCCCAGCGGTTCGGTCGCACCGAGTGGTTCTCCGCCGATCGCGCCGTACTCGACCACGCCACCGCACTGGCCTCCGGCCAGCCCGAACCGTGGCAGCTTCACGCACGCTGGGTCAGCGAGGCGATCGCCCTGCGCTCGTGAACCGTATGACGACGGCTGGCCGTCAGCGCAGATAGGCGTCCACCATCAGCGGACCCCTGATGTCGCGCAGCACGTCGATCAGACGCGTGACGGTCGTGTTCGTCGCCCCGGCCGACAGCAGGTCGTACGGGCCGAGCGCCTGCAGCTTGCCGCCGCGCAGCCGGACGACCTCCCACCCCGCGGCGCGGAGGGCGCGGTCCTTCCGACGATCGGCGGCCTCGCGCCGCCCCACGTGCTCGAGGCCGTGCCGGCCGATGCTGTCGTACTCGATCGCGACTCGCAGGTCGGACAGCACGATGTCGGGCCAGGCCTCGACGTGGTCGAAGAACGGCGCACCGAGACGGATCGCGTTCAGACCGGGGGTGAAGTCGAGTCGCGCGGCCAGGCGCTGCCGGATGTCGGCTTCCACGGCCGAGGCCGGCTTCGGGGCGCAGGCGCTCGCGAACGGCTCGCCCGTCGGCAGGCGCGGGGTCTTCGGGCAGACCGTCGTCCCCGCCGTCGTGGCTCGGGCTACGGGCTGCCGCACGGGCTGTGATCCGGGGGCCCGCCCGACGGCCGGCTCGACCGGCGTCGGCGGCCGGGGCGTCTGCGGCCGGGGCGTCTGCGGCTTCGCAAGGGCGGCACAGTCGGGGCACCACGACGATCGGCGCCGCTCCCGTCCGGGCCGGGAGCGCTGTTCGGCCGGTGTCGCGACGAAGACGTGCCCCACGTCGCACTGCCAACACAGCCACACCTCGGCCATCGGCGGGATCTGCGTGAGAAGCACGCCCGCGTTGAGATCGGGGTGGTACTGCCGCACCAGCACGGGATAGACGGCCCAGGCCTCGCGATACGTGCCGACGGCGTAGGGCACGTCGGCACCGCGCGACCATCGACGTCGCGCCCACCATCTCTCGATCGGCTCCGGCACGAGCGCACGCTACGACGAGCCACCGACATCGCCCGGCCACCGACGACGCGCAGCTACCGACGACGCCCGGCCGACACACGGCGTCATCCGGGAATCATGCGTGCGCATCGGGGGTTAGGGTCGGAGGTCCGCCCGATCCGGGCATCCCTCGTCGCCCGCTCACGGGCGTCCCCTCCACAGCCCGACCCAGAAAGCCCCGCCGTGAAGCTCACCTCGCACCGCACCTCCCGCCGTCTCCGTCCCCGCGGCCTCGTCGCCGTCGGCCTCGCCGTCGCCTCGGTCGCCGTCCTGGCCGCCTGCGCGCCGGCCTCGACGGACGGCGTCGTGAGCGCCCCGAGCGGGTCCTCCTCGGCGGCTCCCGACAGCGGGACGACCCTGGCGGACGTGCAGAAGGCGGGCAAGCTCGTCATCGGCACGGAGGGCACCTACAAGCCGTTCTCGTTCCACGCCGACGGCTCGGGCCAGCTCACGGGCTACGACATCGACGTCGTGACGGCGGTCGCCGAGAAGCTCGGCGTCACGCCCGAGTTCCAGGAGACCCAGTGGGACGCGATCTTCGCCGGTCTCGACGCGGGCCGGTTCGACCTCATCGCGAACCAGGTGTCGATCAACCCGGAGCGTCAGGCGAAGTACGACTTCTCGACGCCGTACACGGTCAGCCACGGCGTCGTGATCGTCCCGGCGTCGAACACCGACATCACGTCGCTCGCGTCCCTGTCGGGCAAGACCACCGCGCAGTCGCAGTCCAGCAACTGGTACCAGACCGCGAAGGACGCCGGCGCGACCGTGCAGGTCGTCGACGGCTGGGCCCAGTCGATCGCGCTGCTGGAGCAGGGTCGCATCGACGCCACCGTCAACGACGAGCTGACCTTCCTCGACTACCAGAAGACCGACCCGAGCGCGGCCGCGGCCGTGAAGGTCGGCGCCACGACGGACGACGTGTCCGAGAGCGCCTTCACGGCGGTCAAGGGCTCCGACTCGCTGATCAAGGCCATCGACCAGGCCCTCGCCGAGCTGAAGGCCGACGGGACGCTGGCGTCGATCTCGGACAAGTACTTCGGCAGCGACGTCAGCGAGTAGCCGGTGCAGTCGTCGGTCGACCTGTTCTGGCGGTCCCTCTGGCCCATCGTGTCGGGTGCGATCGTCGCCTCGATCCCGCTCGCGCTGGCCTCGATGGCGATCGGCCTCGTCATCGCGCTCGTCGTGGCCCTCATGCGGCTGTCGTCGACGCGCTGGCTGCGCTGGCCCGCCCGGTTCTTCACGTCCGTGGTGCGCGGGACACCCCTGCTCGTCCAGCTGTTCGTCGTGTTCTACGGTCTGCCGTCGATCGGCATCAAGCTCGACCCGTGGCCGAGCGCCATCATCGCATTCTCGTTGAACGTCGGCGGCTATGCGGCCGAGGTCATCCGGGCCGCCATCCAGTCGGTGCCCAAGGGCCAATGGGAGGCGGCGCACACGGTGGGCATGTCGCGGGGACTCGCCCTGCGCCGGGTCATCCTGCCCCAGGCGGCCCGGGTCTCGGTGCCGCCGCTCTCGAACACGTTCATCAGCCTCGTCAAGGACACGTCCCTGGCCTCGTTGATCCTCGTGACCGAGCTGTTCCGTCAGGCGCAGCAGATCGCGACGGTGTCGAACCAGTTCATGCTGCTGTACCTCGAGGCGGCCCTCGTGTACTGGGTGATCTGCCTCGTCCTGTCGACCGGACAGGGGTTCCTGGAGAAGAGATTGGACCGCCATGTCGCCCACTGACCCGACGGGCGCGCCCGACGCGGGCGGAGCGCCCGACCCGACCCGCGCCTCCTCGGCTCGTCCGTCCGCCGCGACGGGCGAGTCCGTGCTGTCGGTGCGCGGCCTCACCAAGTCGTTCGGCGGCACGGCCGTGTTGCAGGGCATCGACCTCGATGTCGCACGCGGGCGGGTCGTCGCCATCATCGGGCCGTCCGGCTCGGGCAAGACGACCGTGCTGCGATCCCTGAACAGTCTCGAGGTGCCCGACGGAGGCACCGTGACGCTCTCGACCGGTCAGACCCTCGACTTCGGCGGCCGCGTCTCGCGACGCGAGCTGCTGATCCTGCGCGACCGGTCGTCGATGGTGTTCCAGCACTTCAACCTGTTCCCGCACATGACGGTGCTGCAGAACGTCGTCGAGGGGCCGATCCGCGTGCAGCGGCGCGACCCCGAGGAGGCGCGGGCCGAGGCGCGTGCGCTCCTCGCCCGGGTGGGCCTCGAGTCCAAGGCCGACGCCTACCCGTCCGAGCTGTCGGGCGGCCAGCAGCAGCGCGTCGGCATCGTCCGTGCCCTGGCGCTCCGCCCCGAGCTGCTGCTGTTCGACGAGCCGACGTCCGCGCTCGACCCCGAGCTGGTCGGCGACGTGCTCACGGTCGTGAAGGAGCTCGCCGACGAGGGCTGGACGATGATCGTCGTCACGCACGAGCTCGAGTTCGCCCGTCGGGTCGCCGACGAGGTCGTGTTCATGGACGCCGGCGTCGTCGTCGAGCGCGGCACACCGGCCGACGTGCTGAACGCGCCGCGGCAGCCCCGGACGCAGCAGTTCCTGAGGCGCGTGCTGAGGCCGCTCGACGAGTAGCCGGGGCCCCTCGACGATCGATCGCGCGGAGCCCTGGGCACCCCGAACCGGAGCCCTGGCCACCCCGAACCGGGGCCCGGGCACACCGAACCGGGGCTCCGCGCCGCGATTCGGCGGGGAGGACCCCTCGCGACAAGCTACCGTTTGCCTATGAGCACTGACACGAATGCCCCGATCGAGGCGGACACCGCCGACACCGTGACTGCGTTTGCGGATCTGGGGCTGAGTGAACCCGTCCTCAAGGCCGTCCGCGACATCGGATACGAGACCCCATCCGCCATCCAGGCGGCCACCATCCCCACCCTCCTCTCCGGTCGCGACGTCGTCGGCCTCGCCCAGACCGGCACCGGCAAGACGGCGGCGTTCGCGCTGCCGATCCTGTCCCGCCTCGACGTCTCGGCCAAGAAGCCGCAGGCGCTCGTCCTCTCCCCCACGCGCGAGCTCGCGCTGCAGGTCTGCGAGGCCTTCGAGCAGTACGCGGCGCACCTCCGCGGCGTCCACGTGCTGCCCGTCTACGGCGGCCAGGCGTACGGCGTGCAGCTGTCCGCCCTGCGTCGCGGCGTGCACGTCGTCGTCGGGACGCCCGGCCGCATCATGGACCACCTCGCCAAGGGCACGCTCGACCTGAGCGAGCTGAAGTACCTCGTGCTCGACGAGGCCGACGAGATGCTCAAGATGGGCTTCGCCGAGGACGTGGAGACGATCCTCGCCGACACCCCCGACGACAAGCAGGTCGCGCTGTTCTCGGCCACGATGCCGGCGCAGATCCGCCGCATCTCGAAGCAGTACCTCAACGACGCGGAAGAGATCACGGTCAAGCAGAAGACCACGACGTCGGTCAACACCACGCAGCGCTACCTGATGGTGTCGTACCCGCAGAAGGTCGACGCCCTGACGCGCATCCTCGAGGTCGAGAACTTCGAGGGCATGATCATCTTCGTCCGCACCAAGAGCGAGACCGAGACCCTCGCCGAGAAGCTGCGCGCCCGCGGCTACACCGCGGCCGCGATCAGCGGCGACGTGGCCCAGGCCCAGCGCGAGCGCACGGTCAACCAGCTCAAGAGCGGCAAACTCGACATCCTCGTCGCGACCGACGTCGCGGCCCGCGGTCTCGACGTCGACCGCATCACGCACGTCGTCAACTACGACATCCCGATCGACACCGAGTCCTACGTGCACCGCATCGGCCGGACCGGTCGCGCGGGCCGGAGCGGCGCGGCGATCAGCTTCGTCACGCCGCGCGAGCGCCGTCTGCTCGGCGCCATCGAGAAGGCGACGCGCCAGCCGCTCACCCAGATGCAGCTGCCGTCGGTCGACGACGTCAACGTGACGCGGCTCGCCCGCTTCGACGACGCCATCACGGCCGCGCTGTCGCAGCAGGACCGCATCTCGGCGTTCCGCGACATCGTCGGGCACTACGTCGAGCACCACGACGTCCCCGAGGCGGACGTCGCCGCGGCCCTCGCCGTCGTGGCCCAGGGCGACACCCCGCTGCTGCTCGACCCCGCGAACGAGGTCCGTCCGCCGCGCGCCGATCGTGACGACCGTGGCGCGCGCGACGACCGTTCGAGCCGCGAGGGTCAGGGCGAACGTCGCGAACGCGGCCCCCGCACGTCGAAGCCGATGTCGCCCTACCGCATCGAGGTCGGCCGTCGTCAGCGCGTCGAGCCCCGCCAGATCGTGGGCGCGCTGGCCAACGAGGGCGGGCTGAGCCGTGACGACTTCGGTGCGATCCAGATCCGACCCGACTTCTCGATCGTCGAGTTGCCGGCCGACATGTCCCCTGACGTGCTCGACCGCCTCAGCGACACCCGCATCAGCGGCAAGCTGATCGAGATCCGCCCCGACCGCCGCAGCGGCGGTGCCCGGGCCGACCGCGGCGACCGGCCCGACCGGGGCGGCGACCGCTTCGACAAGGGGTCGCGACCGCCGCGTAAGCCGCGCTACTAGCCGACCCGCGCCTCCGGCGCTTCGGACCTCACCGGTAGATCGACGTCCGGCTCTCGACGCAGACACGCTCTGCGTCGGGGTCGGGCGTCGTCGTGTCGCCTAGCCGGTCACGCGGCGGACGATGCGCTCCAGGGCGTGCACGGTGAGGTCGACCGATTCGACGTCGATGCGTTCGTCCGTGCTGTGGATGAGCCGGCGGAAGTCCTCGTGGTGCCAGCGGTCGGACAGCAGCCCGAAACCGTAGGTGGGCACGCCGAGGGCGCGGAAGAACCGGCCGTCCGAGCCTCCGGGTGCGACCACCGGCACGGCGGCGGCCTGCGGGTACGCGACCGTGACGGCCTCGGACAGGGCGCGGAACAGCCGCGTGTCGAGCGCGGACCGACTGGCGGGCTGGTCGTCGGCCGACGGGAGCCGGTCCACCCGCGCGCGGTCCCCGAGCGGCGCGATCGCGGCGCGCAGCAGGCGGTCGACGTCGTCGCCGGTCACGCCGGGCAGGGTCCGGACGTCGAGCTGCACCTCGGCGTACGACGGGATCACGTTGATCTTGTCGCCCCCCGCGATGATGTCGGGCGCGATGGTGGTGTGGGTGACCGCGTGCGCGAGGCCGGCCAATCCGCCCATCGCAGGCAGCGCCTCCTCGAGGCGGGCGGGCTCGACGAGGGCGGCCCGCACGTCGTCCGGCAGGTCGAGCGCCGCCACGTACTGCGGCCAGAGATCGTCGACGACGGCGGGGTTCGGGTGCGCGACGATCCGCAGGACGGCGTCCGCGGCCGTCACGACCGCGTTGGACGATCCGTACGGCGTCGAGGCGTGACGGGGGTGGCCGGTCGTGACGACGCGCCGTGAGGCGAGGCCCTTCTCCCCCACCGTGACGGTGACGCCGCGCACCGCGCCGTCGACGGCCAGCGGCACACCGCCCGACTCGGTCAGGACGCCGTCCGCGGCGATGAGCTCGGGGCGGTTCTCGACGAGCCATCGTGCCCCGAGGCGCCCGCCCGCCTCTTCGTCGGCCACCGCGGCGAAGACCACGTCTCCGGCCAGGCGCGTCCCGTCGGTGGCGAGCTTCTTGATGACCGCGGCATACGACGCCGTCAGGTGCAGCATGTCGAGCGCACCACGCCCCCAGACCACGCCGTCGACGAGGTCGGCCGCGAACGGGTCGTGCGACCACTCGCCGTGGACCGGCACGACGTCGAGATGGCCCATCAGCAGCAACGACGGCGCGGCCGGGTCGTGCCCCTTCAGCCGGACGACGAGGGAGGTGCGCCCCGGCAACGGCTCGACGACCTCGCCCACGAGGCCGCTGCCGTGCAGGTAGCGCTCGATGACGGCGACAGCGCGGTGCTCCTGGCCCGACGCCGGGCTGCCGTCGTTCACGCAGGAGGCGCGGATCAGGTCCCGCAGGAGGTCGACGGTCTCGGTCGTGAGTGGGTCGTGCATCCGCCCACTGTATTGACCGGTCGCCGCCTCGGCGCGACGCCATTTGTTGTCAAGTCGAACTTTCTGCGCGAGGTGCGCGACATCGACGGCCGAGGTCTGAGAGGGTGGACGGTATCCACGACCCCCGCGTCGAGAGAGAGACGATGACGTCCCGTTCCACTCCCGCCCTCCGCGTCGCCCTCATCGGCACCGCGTTCATGGGCCGTGCCCATTCGCACGCCTGGCGCACGGCACCGAGGTTCTTCGACCTCCCCCTCCGGCCCGAGACGACCCTGCTGGTCGGCCGGGACCCGGACCGCACCCGGGACGCCGCGGACACGCTCGGCTGGGCGGAATGGGCCACCGACTGGCGCGAGGCCGTCGCTCGCGACGACATCGACCTGATCGACATCTGCGTGCCCGGCGACGTCCATGCCGAGATCGCGATCGCGGCGCTCGAGGCGGGCAAGAACGTCCTCTGCGAGAAGCCCCTGGCCCGCACCGTCGAGGAGGCGGCGCGCATGACGGCCGCCGCCGAGGCCGCATCAGCTCGCGGTGTCGTCGCCCTGTGCGGCTTCAGCTACCGGCGCACCCCGGCGCTGGCGCTCGCCCGACGCTTCGTGTCCGAGGGCCGTCTCGGCACGATCCGACACATCCGCGCGCAGTATCTGCAGGACTGGCTGTCGAGCGAGGACGCCCCCTACACCTGGCGTCTCGACCGGGAGACGGCGGGCTCGGGCGCTCTCGGCGACATCGGGGCGCACAGCATCGACCTGGCGCAGTGGGTCTCCGGGCACGAGATCACGGCCGTGTCGGCGCAGCTCCGCACCTTCGTCGGCGACCGCCCGGTGCCCGATCCGCGGCGCGCGGGCGACCAGCAGAGTCTCGGCGGCACGGCCGCGGCCGACGCGCCCCGGCGCCCCGTCACGGTCGACGACGCCGCGGCGTTCACGGCGACCTTCGACGGCGGCGCCCTCGGCGTCTTCGAGTCGACCCGCATGGCCCTCGGGCATCGCAACGCGAACCGACTCGAGGTCAACGGCGACCTCGGGTCGATCGCGTTCGACTTCGAGCGCATGAACGAGCTCGAGTACTACGACGGGCGGGAGACGCGTGCCGTGGGGGCGGAGTCGGACGGGGCGGTCTCCGCCGGGGCGGTCGACGACCAGGCCCAGGGCTTCCGGCGCATCCAGGTCACCGATCCCGGGCACCCCTACGTCGACGCGTGGTGGCCGACCGGGCACGGACTCGGCTACGAGCACGTCTTCACGCACCAGGTGGTCGATCTCGTCCGTGCCATCGCCGACGGGACGCAACCCCGTCCCTCCTTCTCCGATGCCTTGGCCGTGCAGAAGGTGCTCGACGCCGTCGAGCGCAGCGCGGCCGACCGCTCGGTGCTCACGCCGGTCGAGGGCTCGCCCGCTTCGACCGGGTCAGCGGTTCGGACCGCTTCGACCGACAGGACACTCCTATGACCCCGACGGCACTCGTCGTGCGCGGCGGCTGGGACGGCCACGAACCCGTCGCGGCCACCGAGCTCTTCCTGCCCTTCCTTCGCGACCACGGCTACGACGTGCGGGTGGAGGGGTCGACCGACGTCTACGCCGACGCCGATGCCATGGCGGCGACCGACTTGATCGTGCAATCGGTGACGATGTCCGAGATCTCGTCCGAGCAGCTCGCCGGCCTGATGGCGGCGGTCGAGGCGGGTACCGGTTTGACCGGCTGGCACGGAGGCATCGCCGACTCGTTCCGGGCGAGCAGCGACTACCTGCAGCTCGTCGGCGGGCAGTTCGCGACCCATCCCGGTCGTGAGCCGGAGCGACGCGTCGGCGACCAGACCGATAACTACCTGCCGTACACCGTCGAGATCACCGACCTCGGTCGCGAGCACCCGATCACGGCCGGCCTCGAGTCCTTCGACCTCGACACCGAGCAGTACTGGGTGTTGCACGACGATCTGATCGACGTGCTCGCGACCACGACGCATCCATCGCAGCCGTGGCAGCCGTGGCATCGCCCGGTCACGTCGCCGGTGGTCTGGACCCGGTCGTGGGGCGCCGGCCGCATCGTGGTCTCGACTCCGGGCCACAGCGTCGAGGTGCTGAAGAACGCGTCCGTCCGCACCATCGTCGAGAGGGGAATGCTGTGGGCGACCCGCACGGCGTAGCGATCATCGGTCTCGGGGTCATCTCCCGCGCCTACCTGTCCACCATCGGTCGACACCCGGCGATCCGCCTCGTGGGCGTCGCCGACCTCGATCGCGAGCGGTCCGAGTCGGTCGCGGCCGAGTTCGACACCACGGCGATGAGCGTCGACGAGGCCCTCGAGCACCCCGACGTCGAGACCGTGTTGAACCTCACCATCCCGGCGGCCCATGCCGAGATCGCCCTCGCGGCCATCGAGGCGGGCAAGGACGTCTACGGCGAGAAACCCCTCACGCGCACGCTGGACGAGGCGGACGCGGTGCTCCGGGCTGCTGCGGCGGCGGGCGCGCGCGTCGGCAGCGCGCCCGACACGGTGCTCGGCACGGGCATCCAAACGGCTCGGTCCGCGGTCGATGCCGGCCTCATCGGTGTGCCGGTGTCGGCGACCGCGAGCTGGTCGGCGCCGGGTCACGAGCGGTGGCACCCGAACCCCGACTTCTACTACCAGAGCGGCGGGGGCCCGCTGCTCGACATGGGGCCGTACTACGTGACGTCGCTCGTGCACCTGCTCGGACCGGTCGTGTCCGTCCAGGGCGCGTCGAGCCGGCCGCACGCGAGCCGGACGATCGCGTCGGGGCCGCGCGCCGGCACGTCGATCCCCGTCGACGTCGACACGCACGTGACCGGAGTGCTGCAGCACGCGTCGGGCGCGCTCTCGGCGATCACCATGAGCTTCGACGCGGTCCGGTCGACGGCCGCGCCGATCGAGGTGCACGGCAGCCTGGCCTCGCTGGTCGTCCCCGACCCGAACACGTTCTCCGGCGACGTCCGCCTGTTCGAGCTCGGTGCCGACGACTGGCGCACCCTTCCGCCGACAGCCGGCTACGAGGACGCGGCCCGTGGCGTCGGCCTCCTCGACTTCGTCACGCCCGGCGCCGACGGTCGTCGACCCGAGGAGGCGCGGGCCGGCGGCCGCCTCGCCCGCCACGTGCTCGAGATCATGACGCGTCTGCTCGACTCGGCCGCGGACGGTCGCCGAGAGCGCATCGCGTCGTCCGTCGAGCGCCCGCCGCTCGTCCCGTTGACGCCCGCGTCCCAGTGGGCCGGAGGCGCCTCCGGGCGCGGCTGACCGCGTCACGCCGCACGATACGCAGAAGGCCCCGGTCGAGCCGGGGCCTTCTGCGGACGTCGGCGGATCAGACCGTGATCGACTGACCGTCGTCGAGGGTCGTCAGCTCGATGTCGGTGAGCTGCTCGCTGTACTGCGCGAACATGCCACGACCGGGCTCGCTCAGCATGAGGTCGTGGATCTGCACCGCGCGGGTGGGGTGCACGGCGCGGATGAACTCGACGAGCTCGCTGAGCTTCGCCCAGGGGCCCGAGGTGGGCACGAGAAGCGTCTGCACGGCGACGTCCGGCACGAAGTAGGCGTCGCCCGGGTGGTACACGGAGCCGTTCACGACGTAGCCCACGTTCGTCGGCGACGGGACGTCGGGGTGGATCTCGGCGTGCTGCCCGCCGACGACGGCGATGTCGAAGCCCGCGGCCTGGAACGTGTCGCCGGGCGAGACGGCGGTCACCCGGCCGTCGTGCGCGCCGAGGTCGTCGGCGACCGAGGCCGGAGCCCACACGCGCAGCTCGGGACGGTTCTCGAGTGCCTCGGTGAGGAGGCTCGGGTCGACGTGGTCGGGGTGGTCGTGGGTGATGAGCACGGCCGTCGTCGCGGCGATCAGCTCGGCGGAGTTCGGCGTGTAGGCGCCCGGGTCGATCACGAGGGTGTCGTCACCGTCCGTCAGGACGACGGTGGCATGGGTGTACTTGGTGAGTTCCATGACCCCGTTCTACCCCGCCGTCATGTCAGTCGGTCCACAGAGGCCGTGCCTGCCCGGAGGCGGTCGCGAGGCCGAGCCCATCGAGGACGTATCGGCTCTCCGTGATGCCGAATTCGGGCCACGAGACCACGATCTCGAGTCGACCATCCGGGGGCAGGGGCCACGCCCAGAGGTGCGCCGTCGTCGTGTAGAGCGAGTCGTCGCCGGAGCCGCCCCGTTCGGCCAGGACGAGCGATGCCTCCTCCGGTGTCTCCGCGATGTCGTGTCGGAACCCGAGACCGGGTTCCGTCACGGCCTTGGTCCCGTCGTCGAGGACGACGCCGAACCGGATGCCGCGGTTCGGATCGGCTACCGGTGGACCCCAGCGCCCGCCCTCGAACCGGTTCATCAGGGCGCCCCAGTCGCGTCGCCCCTGACCTCGGTTGCGGAGGAGCCAGTGCACCTCGAGTTGGAGGCCCGTGCGGTAGACGGCGAGCCCGCTGATCGTCACGGCCACGTCGTCGGTCGAGGCGAGGACGGCCGAGATTCCGATCCGGCCCGGGAGCCACCCCGACGGAGGCGCGGCCCACTCGGGAGCGACGTACGGCTCGGACACGTCGTCGTCATCGGGCTGCGTCACCTCGGGAAAGAACGTCATGCGTCACTTCACCATCCGCCGCAGTCTGACGGCAAGAGAACCCGGGAGGAAAGAAGCGGGGCCCCGGATCACCGGGGCCCCGCTCTTCATGTTCTGGTGGGCGATACCGGACTCGAACCGATGACCTCTTCCGTGTGAAGGAAGCGCGCTACCAACTGCGCCAATCGCCCCTGAATGGGACTCGTCGATACTAGTGGATCGAGGCGCCGCGACGCCATTCGACACGGGGAGGCGCGGTGCAACGACCACCTCGCTGGCGGGCGGACAGGCTCCCGCAAGACACGAACATGTCTCAATTTGTTTTCCGTCAGGCGTATGGGTATTGTTCTTTTGCACGCAGAAATGCGAGTAACGCGGATGTGGCGCAGTGGTAGCGCATCACCTTGCCAAGGTGAGGGTCGCGAGTTCGAATCTCGTCATCCGCTCGAGTGTAAAGCTCACCAGAGAGGTAGTCCACCGACTGGTGGCTCCTCTCTGGGGAGTCACTCGACACGGTGGAGTGGCCGAGAGGCGAGGCACCGGCCTGCAAAGCCGTTCACGCGGGTTCAAATCCCGTCTCCACCTCCACTCGATTCAGACTCTGGTCTACAATCGATGGCACAACTGAATAAGCATGAGCGATTGGCGCAGCGGTAGCGCGCTTCCCTGACACGGAAGAGGTCGCTGGTTCGATCCCAGTATCGCTCACAGAGAGAAAGCCCCCGGTATCCACCGGGGGCTTTTTGCTGTCCCTCCCCCGCCCTCGTGTCGCGTTCGCGACATGCTGTCGCGTCCGAACGGCACACGACGCCGCGAACCCGACACGACACCCGGCCCGAGCCGCGACCGCAGCGCGACGGTCGTCGCCTGCGGCGCCGCGCCTCCTTGGAGGCCGTCGGCCGGTCGCCCGGCGGTCGTGTCGCGTTCGCGACATGCTGTCGCGTCCGAACGGCACACGACGCCACGAACGCGACACGACGCCCGGCCCGAGCCGCGGCACGAGGGGCTGTGCCCCACCGTGTTGCGTTCGCTACATCGTGTCGCGTCCGTACGGCACGATGCCGCGACGTGACACGACACGTGCCGACCCGACCCCACACAGCCGCACGACGACGGCGGGCCCCGGTCGTCTGACCGGGGCCCGCCGTGGACTGCGTGAGGGGAACTACGCGCGCGAGTTCTCCAGCACGTAGCCCTCCTCGCCGTGGATGGCGATGTCGATGCCGGCGATCTCGTCCTCGTTCTTGACGCGGAAGCCGATGGTCTTCTCGATCACGAAGCCGATGACGAACGCGAGTACGAACGAGTAGGCCATGACGGCGACGGCGGCCAGCGCCTGGATACCGAGCTGCTTGAACGAGCCCGAGAAGATCAGGCCGGTGGTGTTGGCGAAGAAGCCCAGGTAGAGCGTCCCGAGCAGACCGCCGACGAGGTGGATGCCGACGACGTCGAGCGAGTCGTCGAAGCCGAGCTTGAACTTGAGGTCGATGGCCAGGGCGCAGACCGCACCCGCCAGGACGCCGAGCACGATGGCCCAGCCCGGGGTCAGGGCGGCACAGGCCGGGGTGATGGCGACGAGACCGGCAACCGCACCCGATCCGGCGCCGACCGAGGTGGCCTTGCCGTCCTTGATCTTCTCGACGATCAGCCAGCCGAGGATGGCCGCCGCAGGAGCCGCGATCGTGTTCAAGAAGGCCAGGGCGGCGGTGCCGTCGGCGGCGAGCTCCGAGCCGGCGTTGAAGCCGAACCAGCCGAACCAGAGGAGGCCGGCACCGAGCAGGACGAAGGGCGGGTTGTGCGGCTTGTCGGCGCCCTTGGCGAAGCCGACGCGCTTGCCGAGTACGAGTGCGAGTGCCAGGGCGGCGGCACCGGCGTTGATGTGCACCGCGGTGCCACCGGCGAAGTCGATCACGCCCATGGCGGCGATCCAGCCGCCGACCGTGTTGCCGTCGGCGTCCTTCGTGAAGTTGAAGACCCAGCTCGCGACGGGGAAGTACACGACCGTGGCCCAGACGCCGGCGAAGATCATCCAAGCGCCGAACTTGGCGCGGTCGGCGATGGCACCCGAGATGAGCGCCACGGTGATGATGGCGAACGTCGCCTGGAAGGAGGCGAAGGCGATGGTCGGGAAGGCACCCGTCGGTGCGAGGCTGTCGGTGAAGGCGGAACCGAGTCCGAGCGACGCGATATCGATGCCGAAGACGCCCTGGATGCCGACGAACTGGTCGGAGCCGCCGGGGATCGACGTCGGGTTGCCGAAGGCGATCGCGTAGCCGTAGAGCACCCACAGCACACCGATGAGGCCCATGGCGCCGAAGCTCAGCATCATCATGCTGATGACGCTCTTGGCCTTGACGAGACCGCCGTAGAAGAACGCCAGTCCGGGGGTCATGAGCAGCACGAGTGCCGCACAGATCAGCATGAACGCGGTATTGCCTTGATCCATGGTTGAAACACCTCTCGATTACGGAGCCAGGGGCGCAACCGAGAGCGTTCGACCGTGCGGGTCCACGTGCGGTGACGTCGAACTCAGGATTCGGGTGCGGCACTCAGTCTCTGGGCGAGAGGTTTCCAGACGTGTGCATCGATGTTTCGGGAATGTAACAGCGCAGAGCGCCGTGTAAACAACGTGTTTCCCCCAGCCCGGAGACCGCAGCACGCGCAGCCCGCAAGCACGCGCAGCCCGCAAGCACGCGCAGCCCGCGGTCAGGGCAGGAGCGTCAGCGCCACGAGCCGCGACATCGCGCGCAGGTACTTCTTGCGGTACCCGCCGGCGAGCATCTCCTCGCCGAACACCTGGTCGACCGGCGTGCCCGACGCGATGACGCGCACCTGGGCGTCGTACAGGCGGTCGACGAACGCGACGAGGCGCAGGGCGTCGGTCTGGCTGGCGAGCGGCCGTACGTCGCTGAGGGCCACGGCGTCGAGTCCGTCGAGCATCTTGACGTACTTGCTCGGGTGCACCGTCGACAGGTGGGCGACCAGGGCGTCGAAGCCGTCGACCGAGACGACGCCCTCGGCCGCCTGCACGGCCGCGTCGAGGTCGTCGGTGACGACCGCATGCGCGGAGACCTCGCGCCGCCGGTAGTCGGTGCCGTCGATGCGCAGGGTCGTGAAGCGATCGGACAACCCCTGGATCTCGCGCAGGAAGTCCGCGGCCGCGAATCGCCCCTCGCCGAGGGCGTTCGGCGGCGTGTTCGACGTGGCCGCGATGCGCGTGCCGTCCTCGGCGAGGTCGCCGAGCAGTCGCGTCATCATCATCGTGTCGCCCGGGTCGTCCAGTTCGAACTCGTCGATGCAGACGAGCGAGGCTCCCTTGAGCTGCTGGGCGGCGCCGGCATAGCCCACGGCCCCGACGAGGGCCGTGTACTCGATGAACGTCCCGAAGTACTTCCGGCCGGAGGCACGGTGCCAGAGGGCGGCGAGCAGGTGCGTCTTGCCCACACCGAAACCCCCGTCGAGATACAGACCCGGGAGGGCCTGCGGAGCCGCCGCGCGCCTCCGGAACAATCCCTGGCGGGCGGGCCGCTCGGCGGCGCCGCCGAACGCGGCGACGGCGGCCACGGCCTCCTGCTGCGACGGGTAGTCGGCATCGGGCCGGTAGTTCTCGAGAGACGCTCCCTCGAACTGACGAGGAGGCACGAGCTGGGCCACGATCTCGGGGCCGCTGATGCTCGGGCTGCGGTCGGTCAGCGACACGACCGTGCGAACGGACTCGGTGGACATCGGTGGCGGCCTCCGTGGCATGTCAGGGGGAAGGGAATGATTCGCGCCCGTAATGTGTCTGAGTGTACGCCGCACCGAGTCGGCGTCATCCGCCCTGCGGGGCGCACAAGCAGGAGGCATCATGACCGTCGAGCACGACCCGTCCACACGATTCAGCGAGTACGCCCACCCCGAGCGGCTCGTGAGCACCGAGTGGCTCGCCGACCACCTCGGCGACCCCGGTCTCGTCGTGGTCGAGTCCGACGAGGACGTCCTCCTCTACGAGACGGGACACATCCGCGACGCCGTCAAGATCGACTGGCACACCGACCTCAACGACCCCGTGAACCGCGACTACATCGACGGCGAGAAGTTCGCGGAGCTGATGTCCAGCCGCGGCATCGCCCGCGACAGCACCATCGTCGTCTACGGCGACAAGAGCAACTGGTGGGCCGCGTACGCGCTCTGGGTCTTCTCGCTCTTCGGCCACGAAGACGTGCGTCTGCTCGACGGCGGCCGCGCGAAGTGGCAGGAGGAGGGGCGCGAGTTCACCACGGACTCCCCCACCGTCACGCCGGTCGAGTACCCGATCGTCGAGCGCGACGACACCGGGATCCGCGCCTACCGCGAAGACGTCCTCAACCACCTCGGCAACCCGCTGATCGACGTGCGCTCCCCCGAGGAGTACACGGGCGAGCGCACCACGGCACCGGCCTACCCCGAGGAGGGCGCGCTGCGCGCCGGCCACATCCCGAGCGCCCGCAACGTCCCGTGGGCCAAGGCCGCGGCCGACGACGGGACCTTCCGCCCCCTGTCCGAGCTGGACGCCGTCTACCGTGAGGGCGCCGAGCTGAAGACCGACGACCAGGTCATCGCCTACTGCCGCATCGGCGAGCGGTCGAGCCACACCTGGTTCGTGCTGCACCACCTGATGGGCATCGAGAACGTCCGCAACTACGACGGATCCTGGACCGAGTGGGGCAGCGCGGTCCGCGTGCCGATCGTCCGCGGGGCCGAGCCGGGGGACGTGCCCGCCCGATGAGCGACGTCCCCGCTCCCCTGCCCGAGGCGCTCGAGACGATCCGCGAGGACTTCCTCGCCCTCGGGCAGAACGACCGGCTGCAGCTGCTGCTCGAGTTCTCGAACGAGCTGCCCGACCTGCCCGCCGAGTACGCCGACCACCCGGATCTGCTCGAGCGTGTCGTCGAGTGCCAGTCGCCCGTGTTCATCTTCGTCGACGTCCGCGACGGGGTCGTGACGATGCACGCCACGGCTCCGCGGGAGTCGCCGACGACCCGCGGTTTCGCGTCGATCCTCGCGCAGGGGCTGAGCGGCCTGTCGGTCGACGAGGTGCTCGACGCCGTGCCCGACGACTACCCGCAGACGATCGGTCTCACCGAGGCCGTGAGCCCGCTGCGGATCCGGGGCATGACCGGCATGCTCGCCCGGGTGAAGCGCCAGGTCCGGGACAAGACGAGCGCGTGACCCTCGCCACGCTGCACCCGCGTAACGCGGCCGCCGACATCGACATCGAAGCCGACGACGCGTTCGCGCGGGTCCGCGGCCTGTACGAGCCACCGCAGCGCGACTGGCTGCGACTCAACCTGATCGCCGCCGTGAGCGGCGACGCCGCCGGTGAGGACGGTACGTCCGAGACCCTCAGCAACGCCGTCGACCGCACCATCCTCGCCGCCATCCGCGATCTGGCCGACGGCGTGCTCGTCGGTGCGGCGAGCGTGCGGGCCGAGGGCTACCGGGTGCCGAAGTCGTCCCGGCTGGTCGTCGTCACGTCATCGGGCGACCTGTCGGGGCACCGCATGGATCCCGAGCACGCCGAGCGCGTCGTCGTGATCTGCCCCGACTCCGCGGTCGGCGCCGTGAGGGCCTCCCTCGGTGCCGACGTCGCTGCGGCCGCGACCGTGCTGCCGACGGCCGACATCGAGGGCCGGGTCGCGCCCGACGCGATCGTCACCCGTCTGCGCGACCACGGCCTCCGGTCGCTCGTCTGCGAGGGCGGACCGTCGCTCGCCGGCCAGTTCCTGCACGACCGGCTCGTCGACGAGCTCTGCCTGTCGACGTCGCCCGTCGTCATCGGCAGCGGCCTGCCCGTTTTCGGTCGCGAGCGCTTCGACCCGTCACGGCTGACACTGCATCAGCTCCTCAAGGACGACCAGAGCGCCCTCTACGCACGGTGGCTGGTCGAAGACGGGCCAGCCAGTCGGCGATGACCCGGTCGAACCGCTCGGGGTCGTAGTTCCAGAGCTTCGTGTGCCGGGCCGTGTCGAAGACCTCGAAGGTCACGAGATCGGGCCGGGCCTCCGCCAGGGCATGAGACGCGGTCGACGGCACGAAGCCGTCGTCGTCGCTGTGCAGCAACAGGATGGGCACGTCGAGGGCGTCCGCGCGCCGCGCGAAGTCGAGCCGGTCGAAGTCGATCGGGGTCGCCCGCCCGCTGACCCGGCTGAGACGGGGCGATTGCAGGAGGCGCATCACCAGTTCCTGGACGACGCCCGGCACGCGCATCTCGGCTCCCTGGAACCGCAGCGTCGTCCGCCAGTCGACGACCGGCGACTCGAGCACGACACCGGCGACGAACTCGCGGAGACGCGCCCGGGTCACCACCTGCAGCACGGTGGCGCCGCCCATCGACCAGCCCATCAGCACGATCGACGTCGCCCCGTGGTCGACGGCGTAGGCGAGCGCGCCCTCGACGTCCTCCCACTCCGTGTCGCCCAGTCCGTAGCGGCCGTCGACCGACCGGGGCGCCTCGCCGTCGTTGCGGTACGACACCAGCAGCGACGTATAGGAGGCACGGTGGAAGACGGGCAGGGATCGGATCGTCTCCGCCCTGGTCACCCCGCGCCCGTGCACGCCGATCATCCACGGCCCCTCGAGTCCGCCCTCGGCCGGCACGAGCCAGGCGGGCGCGCCGCCGAGCGGTGTCGTGACGATCACGTCGACCGTCTCGAAGCCGGCGTCGGCCGGGCTGGTGTAGAGCCATCCGCCGACGCGACCCGAGCGGGCCGTCGCGAGATCGCCCCCGGTGACGTCGGTGACCACGCGGGTGATGCGTCTGCCGTCGTCGGAGACGATCGCCCCGAGCCGGGCGTGGCCACGGCCCCGGTCGAACCAGAAGCTGTAGTCGCCGACGAGGCGCGTGTCGGGCGTCGACCGGAGCGTGACGACGCCCGTGGAGCCGTCGAGCTCGGCACCATGGATGGTGACGTCGTCCGAGCGCTTCCGTGCCGGCGTGACGATCTTGCGGGCGATCGCCACCATCCCCGCGCCGAGTCCGATCGAGGCGGCCGCGACCGCGCCGCCGACCGCGATCGCGACGATGGCGCCGGCCGTGAGGCGCGTGGCCCGCTCGACCCGCCCCTCTCCGGTCGGACGGGAGGCTCTGACGGGGGTCGACGACGGGGACACGGGCGGCTCCGGGTGCTCGGCGGACGAGCGGGGAGGCGCCGCTCGCGGTCGAACCAGCGGGTTCGGTCGTGCCGCTCGCTGCGGCGTGCCGCCTACCCGTGACTCTGCTGGGAGCCTAGTCTGCTCAGGTGTCCGACAATCCCTCGACGCCGTCGACCCCGACCGCCTTCGCCGCGGCCGTCGACTCCCTCCGCCGTGCGATGGACCGTGACGACCTCGCCGTGACCGAGATCCCCGCCCCGACGGGGCTCGCACCGCACGCTCTCGCCCTGGCCGGCGACGTCGTCGGGGCGAGCGGCCGAGCCGACGCCGACCTCGGCACCGGCCGCTTCGTGCTGCTCTACGACGAAGACGAGCCGGAGGCCTGGGGCGGCCCGTTCCGCGTCGTCTCGTTCGCCCAGGCACCGCTCGAGACCGAGCTCGCCCTCGATCCGTTCGTCGCCGACGTCGCCTGGACCTGGCTCGTCGACAGCCTGGACGCCCACGGGGCCGACTACGACGCCGCGTCGGGCACGGCCACCAAGATCCTGTCCACCGGCTACGGAGAGCTCGCCGCCCATGGTGACGGTGCACAGCTCGAACTCCGTGCCTCCTGGAGCCCTACCTCGACCGAGCTGGCTCCCCACATCGAAGCCTGGAGCGAGTTGATCTGCACATTGGCCGGACTCCCCCCGACCGTCGAAGGAGTGACGCTGCTGGCGTCGAGGCGGGTCGGGCGTGACTGACGCGACCGCCGCCTCCTCGGCTCCTGCCCCCTCCGTCCCCGAGTCGTCGACCGCGGCCCCGGCCCGCGTGTCGATCGACCCCGTCGTCCGCACGGCCGACTCCGTGCACGGCCGCGTCGACGTCATCGACGACCGTGAGGCCTATCTGGCCGCCGTCGAGCTGATCCGTGCCGGGCACGGCCCGATCTCGATCGACGCCGAGCGTGCCTCCGGTTACCGCTACTCGCAGCGGGCCTATCTGATCCAGGTGTTCCGCCGCGGGTCGGGCGTCTTCCTGTTCGACCCGCCCGCGATCGGCTCGTTCGCCGAGCTGCAGGACGTCATCGGCGGCGAGGAATGGGTGCTGCACGCTGCGAGTCAAGACCTCGCCTGTCTGCGCGAGGTCGGGCTCGACCCCGTCGCCCTCTTCGACACGGAGCTCGGCGCCCGGTTGGCCGGACTGCCCAAGGTCGGGCTCGGCGCCGTCGTCGAGCAGCTCCTCGGCGTGCACTTGGCCAAGGAGCACTCGGCGGCCGACTGGTCGACCCGGCCCCTCCCCCAGAGCTGGCTCGTCTATGCCGCGCTGGACGTCGAACTCCTCGTCGATCTTCGCGACGCGATGCACGCGCTGCTCGAGTCGCAGAACAAGCTCGAGATCGCCCGACAGGAGTTCGACGCGACGATCGAGCGCGAGGCCAAGCCGCCGAAGGCCGAGCCCTGGCGCAAGCTGTCCGGGTTGCACTCCGTCCGGGGCCAGCGGTCGCTCGCCGTCGCCCGCGAGCTCTGGCTCGCCCGAGACGAGTACGCCCGCGAGATCGACACGGCCCCGGGCCGTCTGGTGCCGGATGCGTCGCTGCTGGCGGCGACCAAGGCCCTGCCCGCGGACAAGCGGGCCCTGGCCGGCATGAAGGACTTCGTCGGCCGGGCCAGTCGGAGCGAGCTCGACCGCTGGTGGGCCGCCCTCGAGCGCGGTCTCGCGACGAGCGACCTCCCCTCGCACCGGGGCCCCGCCTCCGATCTGCTGCCCCCGCCGCGGTCCTGGGCCGACAAGAATCCCGACGCCGACGCGCGCTACAAGATGGCGCGCCCCGCGGTCGTCGAGATCGCGGAGGACTACGATCTGCCGGTCGAGAACCTGCTCACCCCCGAGCACCTCCGACGGATCGCCTGGGAGCCGCCGGCCGATCTCACGCCCGACGCGGTGGCCTCCGAGTTGCGCTCTCTCGGGGCGCGTGAGTGGCAGATCGACGCCGTGTCGCTGATCATCGCCGATGCCTTTGTCGAGGCCCGCCAAGACGCCTCGACCTCCGACCCGGACGCTTCGTAGGAACAAGCAAAGGATTCACCGGCGCGACACCCCCTCCCTAGGATCGGACGAGTTCCGAACCAGGGAGGCAATGTGGCCGAGAGAACAGATGTCGTCTTCGTCGACGGGGTGCGAACCCCGTTCGGTCGAGCCGGCGACAAGGGTATGTACTGGCAGACGCGCGCGGACGACCTCGTCGTCAAGGCGATGCAGGGTCTGATGGCCCGCAACACGGCTGTCCCGCTCGATCGGATCGACGACGTCGCCATCGCGGCGACGACCCAGCAGGGGGACCAGGGGCTCACGCTCGGTCGCACGACGGCGCTGCTGGCCGGCCTCCCCCAGTCGGTGCCCGGCTACGCCATCGATCGGATGTGCGCCGGCGCGATGACGAGTGTGACCACGATCGCCGGTGGCATCGCCTTCGGCGCCTACGACATCGCGATCGCCGGCGGGGTGGAGCACATGGGACGCCACCCGATGGGATTCAACGCCGACCCGAACCCGCGCTTCGTCGCCGAGAAGCTGGTGAGCGGCGAGGCCCTGAACATGGGCAACACCGCCGAACGCATCCACGACCGGTTCCCGCACCTCACCAAGGAGCGCTCCGACCGCTACGCCATGCGATCGCAGCAGAAGCTCGCCGCGGCCTACGAGGCCGGGCAGATCCAGCCCGACCTGATCCCCGTCGCCATCAAGACCGACGAGGGCTGGGGGCTGGCGACCCGCGACGAGGCACCGCGCCCCGAGACGACGATGGAGGGCCTCGCCACGCTGCGGACCCCCTTCCGCCCGCACGGCCGCGTCACGGCCGGCAACTCGTCCGGTCTGAACGACGGCGCGACGGTCAGCCTGCTCGCTTCGGCCGACGCGGCCCGCGAGTTCGGTCTCGCCCCCAAGATGAAGCTCGTCAGCTTCGCGTTCGCCGGCGTCGAGCCCGAGATCATGGGCATCGGCCCGGTGCCGTCCACCGAGAAGGCACTCCGCAAGGCCGGGTTGTCCATCGACGACATCGGCCTGTTCGAGCTCAACGAGGCGTTCGCCGTGCAGGTGCTGTCCTTGCTCGACCACTTCGGCATCGACGACGACGACCCGCGCGTCAACCCCTGGGGCGGCGCGATCGCCGTCGGCCACCCGCTGGCCTCGTCCGGCGTCCGGCTCATGATCCAGCTCGCGCGCCAGTTCGAGCAGCACCCCGAGGTGCGCTACGGCCTGACGGCCATGTGCATCGGCCTCGGTCAGGGCGGCAGCGTCATCTGGGAGAACCCGCACTACTCGCGAAAGGCGGCACGGGCATGAGCACGGCAGCGGAACAACTCACCGAGCTCTCGGCCGACGAGGTCGTCACGCACTCCTACGTGCGCGACGTCCCGTTGCCGAGCGGCGGCGTCCTGGCGCTCGTGACCCTCGACAACGGCCGCGACCACACCCGGCCGTCGACCCTCGGCCCCGCGACACTCCTCGAGTTCGGCGCGGCGCTCGACCGACTGCGCGAGCGTGCCGCGTCGGGAGACATCGCGGCGATCGCCGTCACGGGCAAGCCCTACTTCTTGGCGGCGGGTGCCGACCTCAGCAAGGTCAGCGCCATCCCCAGTCGCGACGTCGCCCGTGAGCTGGCCCGTCTCGGCCACGAGGTGCTGGGCAAGCTGCACGAGGCAGGCGTGCCGACGTTCGTCTTCGTCAACGGGCTCGCGCTCGGCGGCGGTGTCGAGATCGGCCTGCACGCCGACTACCGCACGGTCGACTCGTCCGCCGCGGCGATCGCGCTGCCCGAGGTGTTCCTGGGCATCATCCCCGGTTGGGGCGGGGCCTGGCTGCTGCCGAACCTGATCGGCATCGAGAACGCCCTCAAGGTGGTCGTCGAGAACCCGCTCAAGAACAACCGCACGCTCAAGCCGAAGGACGCTCTCGACCTGGGCATCGTGGACGTCATGTTCGGCCCCGCGTCGTTCCTCGAGGACTCGATCCGCTGGGCGGACGGCGTCGTCGCCGGTCGCACCCAGGTCAAGCGGCCGAACGTGCCGGGCAAGCTCGAGCGCGCTGTCAAGTGGGACGCCGCCATCGGCATCGCCCGGAAGACCCTCGAGTCGCGCATCGGAACGGTCGCGAAATCGCCGTACGCGGCGCTCGAGCTCCTCAAGGCGGCCAAGAACACCGACCGGCAGACCGGCTTCGAGGCGGAGAACGACGCTCTCGCGGATCTCGTCGCGGGCGACCAGTTCCAGGCGAGCATGTACGCGTTCGACCTCGTCCAGAAACGTGCGAAGCGGCCCGCCGGCGCCCCCTCGCCGGAGCTGGCGCGCACGATTACGAAGGTCGGCATCGTCGGTGCAGGTCTGATGGCCTCCCAGTTCGCCCTGCTCTTCGTTCGCCGGCTGCGGGTCCCGGTCGTCATCACCGACCTCGATCAGCAACGGGTCGACGCGGCGCTCGATCGTATCCGGGCCGAAATCGGCGAGTTGGCGACCAAGGGCCGCATCTCGCGTGACGAGTCGAACAGGCTCACGGCCCTGATCACCGGCACGACCGATCTCGCCGACTTCGCGGACGCCGACTGGGTCATCGAGGCCGTCTTCGAGGAGCTCCAGGTCAAGCAGGACGTCTTCGCCGGCGTCGAGGCCGTCGTAGCCGAGACCGCCGTGCTCGCGACGAACACGTCCTCGCTGTCGGTCGAGCAGATCGGGGCGAAGCTCGCGCACCCCGAGCGCCTGGTCGGGTTCCACTTCTTCAACCCGGTCGCCGTGATGCCGCTGGTCGAAGTCGTCAAGACCGCTCAGACCGACGACGAGACGCTCAGCACCGCCATGGTCACGGCGAAGGCCCTCCGGAAGAACGCGGTCATCACCGCCGACACCCCTGGCTTCGTCGTCAACCGCATCCTCGCGAAGCTGCTCGGTGAGGCGATGCACGCCGTCGAGACCGGCACACCGTTCGAGGTCGTCGATCGCGCCACGGCGCCGTTCGGTCTGCCGATGACGCCGTTCGAGTTGCTCGAGCTGGTCGGTCTGACGGTCGGCGCCCACGTGCTCGACACGCATCATGCGGCCTTCCCCGATCGATTCCACGCGAGCGAGGGCCTGCATCGCCTCGCCGAGTACGGGCACATCTTCGACCGCGATGCGAAGGGCAAGCGCAAGGGCTTCGACAAGAAGGCCGTCGCCCTCGCCGCCGGGCCGGGGACGGCTCTCACGGACGACGAGCTCCGCCTGAAGATCGAGGACGGACTCGCCGACGAAGTCGGGCGCATGCTCGACGACCACGTCGTCGCCGCGGCCGAGGACATCGACCTGTGTCTCATCCTCGGGGCCGGTTACCCGTTCCAGATGGGCGGTGTCACGCCGTACCTCGACCGGGTCGGCGCGACCGAGCGGGTCCGGGGCACGACGTTCCACACGCCTCCGATCAGGGGCGTCGAGAACCGGCTCACCGCCTCCTAGGCTCCCGGCAGCACGAAGGCCGTGTCACGACTCGTTCGTGACACGGCCTTCGTGCGTGGCGCCGAGGAGGCGCGGGTGGGCAGATCGCGCCCGTAGCGTCTCAGTCGCGGCGGACGTCGAGCTGCGCGTCGGCCTCGTCGAGCGGCCGTGCCACCGGGATCTTGCTGCCGAGCACCTGCGCGACGACGTCGCGGGCGATGTGCTGCGGGGTGAGTCGGACCTGCTCGAGGATCTCGGCGCGCGACCCGTGCTCGAGGAACTCGTCGGGCAGGCCGAGCTCGGTCACGGCCGTGTCGACGCCGGCTTCGCGGAGGTCCTGGCGGATGCGCGTGCCGATGCCGCCGACACGGACACCGTCCTCGATGCTGACGACGAGTCGGTGGTCGCGGGCCAGGTCGATGACCGACTCGGGCACCGGCACGACCCACCGGGGGTCGATGACGGTGGCACCGATGCCCTGGTCGGCGAGGCGTTCGGCGACGTCGAGGCCCACGGTCGCCATCGGACCGACGCAGACGAGCAGGACGTCGTCGCGCTCACCCCGCGCGAGGACGTCGACGCCGTCGGCGAGGCGCTCGATGGCCTCGTGCTCCGCGCCGACACTGCCCTTCGAGAATCGGACGACGGTGGGCGCGTCCGTGACCGCGACCGCCTCGCGGAGCTCCTCGCGCAGGCGGCTCGCGTCGCGCGGTGCGGCCAGGCGGATGTGCGGCACGATCTGCAGCAGCGCCAGGTCCCACATGCCGTGGTGGCTGGGCCCGTCGGGGCCGGTCACGCCCGCGCGGTCGAGGACGAACGTCACGCCGGCCTTGTGCAGGCCGACGTCCATGAGCACCTGGTCGAACGCACGGTTGACGAACGTGGCGTAGAGCGCGACGACCGGGTGCAGGCCACCGAACGCTAGCCCCGCCGCCGACGTGACGGCGTGCTGTTCGGCGATGCCCACGTCGAAGACCCGGGCCGGGAACCGCTCCGCGAGCTTGTGCAGCCCGACGGGGCGGAGCATGGCCGCCGTGATGCCGACGACCGTCTCGTCCTCGGCGGCGATGTCGACGATCTCGTCGGCGAACACAGACGTCCACGACGATGCGCTCACGGTCTCGAGCGGCTCGCCCGATTCCGGGTCGATCTGGCCCACGGCGTGGAACTGGTCGGCCACGTCATGGACGGCCGGGTCGAAGCCACGGCCTTTCTGCGTGATCGCGTGCACGATGACCGGCGCGCCGTAGTTCTTGGCCTGGCGTAGCGCCTCCTCCATCGCGACCTGGTCGTGACCGTCGATGGGGCCGATGTACTTGATGTCGAGGTTCGAGTACAGCGCCTCGTTGTTCGTGAACCGGCTGAGGAACCCGTGCAGACCGCCGCGGACGCCGCGGTAGACGGCGCGACCGGGGTGCCCCAGCCGGTCGAACACGGCTCGGCTGCTCACGTGCAGCTCGCGGTACGCGCTGCGCGTCCGCACGTTGTTCAAGAAACGGGCCATGCCGCCGATCGTGGGGGCGTACGAGCGGCCGTTGTCGTTGACGACGATCGTGAGACGACGGTCGTTGTCGTCGCTGATGTTGTTCAGGGCCTCCCACGTCATGCCGCCCGTGAGCGCGCCGTCGCCCACGACGGCGACCACGTGCCGGTCGTCGCGACCGGTCAGCTGGAACGCGCGGGAGATGCCGTCCGCCCACGACAGCGAACTGGACGCGTGCGAGCTCTCGACGATGTCGTGCACCGACTCGGAGCGCTGCGGGTAGCCGGCGAGCCCGCCCCGGAGGCGGAGCTTGCTGAAGTCCTGCCGACCCGTCACGAGCTTGTGCACGTACGACTGGTGACCCGTGTCGAAGACGATGGCGTCGTGGGGCGAGTGGAACACGCGGTGGATCGCGAGCGTGAGCTCGACGACGCCGAGGTTCGGACCGAGGTGGCCACCGGTTTTCGAGACCTCGGCCACGAGGAACGCGCGGATCTCGGTCGCCAGTTCGACCATCTGGTCGTCGGACAGGCCGTCGAGGTCTCGGGGTCCACGGATCGTTTCGAGCAGGCTCATACCCACTCCCTTCTTTGCCCCCACGGCAATCGTTTCAGTCTAGGCATGAGCCATCGAGAAGAGCCGAAAGACCCTCGGGCAGCGTTCAGGCTGCCCGAGGGTCTTTCGCGTGACGCGAGGCTGCCGGCTAGACGAGCGACCGCAGCACGTACTGCAGGATGCCGCCGTTGCGGTAGTAGTCGGCTTCACCCGGGGTGTCGATGCGGACGACGGCGTCGAACTCGACCGTGCCCTTGCCCGCAGGCGAGTGCTCGGTCGGCGTGGCCGTCACGTGCACCGTCTTCGGGGTCACGCCGTCGTTCAGCGCGGTCAGACCGCTGATGCTGATCGACTCGGTACCGTCGAGACCGAGGGAGTCCCACGATTCCCCCGCCGGGAACTGCAGCGGGACGACGCCCATACCGATGAGGTTCGACCGGTGGATGCGCTCGAAGCTCTCGGTGATGACCGCCTTGACACCGAGGAGGCTCGTGCCTTTGGCCGCCCAGTCACGCGACGATCCCGAGCCGTACTCCTTGCCACCCAGGATGACGAGCGGGGTGCCCTGCTCCTGGTAGCGGGAGCTGGCGTCGTAGATGAACGTCTGCGGCGCGTCGGGCTGCGTGAAGTCGCGCGTGTAGCCACCCTCGACGCCGTCCAGCAGCTGGTTCTTCAGGCGGATGTTCGCGAAGGTGCCGCGGATCATCACCTCGTGGTTACCCCGACGCGAACCGTAGGAGTTGAAGTCCTTGCGGTCGACGCCGTGCTCGGCGAGGTAGTGACCGGCAGGGCTGTCGACCTTGATCGAGCCGGCGGGGCTGATGTGGTCGGTCGTGACGCTGTCGCCGAGCTTGGCGAGCACGCGCGCCGAGTCGATGTCGGTCACGGGCGTCGTCTCGAGGGTCATGCCGTCGAAGTACGGAGGCTTGCGGACGTAGGTCGACTCGCTGTCCCACTCGAACGTCGCGCCCGTCGGCGTCGGCAGCGAACGCCAGCGCTCGTCACCGTCGAAGACACCGGCGTACTCGTGGGTGAACATGCCCGTGTCGATCGACTCGTCGATGGTCTTCTGGACCTCGGAGGCCTCGGGCCAGATGTCGCGCAGGTAGACGTCGGTGCCGTCGGAACCCGTGCCGAGCGCGTCGTTCTCGAAGTCGAAGTTCATCGACCCGGCGAGGGCGTACGCGATGACGAGCGGCGGGCTCGCGAGGTAGTTCATCTTGACGTCGGGGTTGATGCGTCCCTCGAAGTTGCGGTTGCCCGAGAGGACGGCCGTCACGGCGAGGTCGTTGTCCTGCACCGCGGTCGAGATCTCGTCGAGCAGCGGACCGGAGTTGCCGATACAGGTCGTGCAGCCGTAGCCGACCGTGTAGAAGCCGAGGTCTTCGAGGTAGGTCGTGAGACCGGCCTTCTCGTAGTAGTCGGTGACGACCTTGGAGCCGGGCGCGAGGGTCGTCTTGACCCACGGCTTGGCCTTGAGGCCCTTCTGGCTCGCGTTACGGGCCAGGAGGCCCGCGGCGAGCATGACGGAGGGGTTCGACGTGTTGGTGCACGACGTGATGGCGGCGATGGCGACGGCGCCGTGGTCGAGAGTGAACGACGAGCCGTCCTCGAGCGTGACCTCGGACGGCTTGGAGACCTTGGCCGGGGCGTGCGACGTGTGGCTGTGCGACAGCGCGTGCGACGAGGTCTCGTCCTGGGCCGTGAACCCGACCGGGTCGGACGCCGGGAAGGTGCCCTCGACGGCTGCGTCGACACCGGAGTGGTCGGTCGTCGCGTACGAGCCGAGGTCGATCTCGAACTGCGACTTGGCCTCGGTGAGCTCGATGCGGTCCTGCGGGCGCTTCGGGCCGGCGATCGACGGCACGACCGTCGCGAGGTCGAGCTCCAGGTACTCGCTGTAGACCGGCTCGACCGAGGGGTCGTGCCAGAGCCCCTGGAGCTTCGAGTAGGCACCGACGAGCTCGATCTGCTCCTCGCTGCGACCGGTCAGACGCAGGTAGTCGAGCGTCACGTCGTCGATCGGGAAGATCGCGGCCGTCGAGCCGAACTCGGGGCTCATGTTGCCGATGGTGGCGCGGTTGGCGAGCGGCACCTCGGCGACGCCCTCGCCGTAGAACTCGACGAACTTGCCGACGACGCCGTGACGGCGCAGCTGCTGCGTGATCGTGAGGACGACGTCCGTCGCCGTGACACCGGTGGGGATCGAGCCGGTCAGCTTGAAGCCGACGACCTTGGGGATGAGCATCGACACGGGCTGGCCGAGCATGGCCGCCTCGGCTTCAATGCCGCCGACGCCCCAGCCGAGCACGCCGAGGCCGTTCACCATCGTCGTGTGCGAGTCGGTGCCGACGAGCGTGTCGGGGTAGGCCTGGAGCGCACCGCCGACCTCGCGGGTGTACGTGACCCGGGCGAGGTACTCGATGTTGACCTGGTGCACGATGCCGGTGCCCGGCGGGACG
This sequence comes from Frigoribacterium sp. 2-23, assembly GCF_049601585.1. GTDB lineage: Bacteria > Actinomycetota > Actinomycetes > Actinomycetales > Microbacteriaceae > Frigoribacterium. The sequence goes on from NZ_CP187126.1 coordinate 1,686,301, forward strand.
ACCTTGAAGTCCTCGAACGCGGTCTGACCCCAGCGGAGGAACTGGTACCGCTCGCCGTTGCGCTCGTACTCGATCTCGACGTTGCGCTCGAGGGCGTTCGGGGTGCCGAACAGGTCGGCGATGACCGAGTGGTCGATGACCAACTCGGCCGGTGCCAACGGGTTGATCTTGGTCGGGTCGCCGCCGAGGGCCGAGACGGCCTCGCGCATGGTGGCGAGGTCGACGATGCAGGGCACACCGGTGAAGTCCTGCATGACCACGCGCGCCGGCGTGAACTGGATCTCGGTGTCGGGTTCGGCGGTCGGCTGCCAGGAGCCGAGGGCCTTGATCTGGTCGCCCGTGACATTCGCACCGTCTTCGGTGCGGAGCAGGTTCTCGAGGAGGACCTTCAGGCTGAATGGAAGTCTCTCGGACCCGTCCACCGCGTCGATGCGGTAGACCTCGTAGTCGGTGTCGCCGACCGTGAGCTTGTCCTTCGAGCCGAAACTATTGATTGCAGACACGTGCCGTCTCCCTTGCTGACTACGCCCCATCGTTGCCGGGAAGCGAGCAGCTCCGCCAGCGAGGCCAGCCTAAGTCCGAAGTCGACCGCATGATCGACCCGGACGATTTATCTCGATGTCGAGATAAATGTAGCACCGGAGGCACGGGGCGGCATTCAGCCACACCGGATCAGTCGCGAGTCTCCGACCCGCTCGTCCGTGCGGTCGCCTGGCGCCCCGCGTAGACGGTCCGGACCAGCAACCACGTCACCCAGAGGAGCATCGCGTAGAGCGGAACGCCCATGATGAGCTTCACGGCCCCGAGGACCGCGACCTCCCCGGCGAAGAAGAGCGGGAGCTCCACGGCGAGCCTGGCGGCGAACAGCCCGGCCCAGAGGAGGGTGGCGAGTGTCAGCACCCGACGCTTTGCGCGATCCCGACGCCACTCGACGCCCTCGTTCGTGAGCAGCCCCACGATGACGCCGATCAGGGGCCAACGGGCGGCGATGCTCACGAGCATGACCAGCAACGACCCGGCGTTGATGAAGAAACCCGGAACGAAGTTGTCCTCCGCGCGACCCGTGATGAGCGCGAGGGCGGCCGAGATGGCGATACCCAACACGCCGGCCAGGGCTTGAGCGATAGGCCCCCGGCGGACGGCCCGGGCCGCGACGAAGAGCACCGCCACGACGACGGGGATGACGACCGAGGGGACCAGCTCGCGCGTGAGCGTGTAGACGACGACGAAGAGGAGCCCGGGCAGAATCGACTCGACGAGCCCGCGCACACCGCCGATCGCCTTGAGCAGGGCGCCGGCCGTGGGGACCTCGCCCGGAGCCACCTGGCCGATGCCTGCGCGTTGCGCCGCGGCACGCAAATGGGCGCTCAGCGAGACGCGGGCACCGTCATCCGTGGCATCGTCACCCCGGCCAGGGGCACCGTCGTCGTGCGAGACCGCCATCGCGGCGTCAGACCTGCGTCGTGGCCGCGCTGCCACCGTCGGCCGGACCGGTCTTCGGCATGTTCAGCGGGATGAGGTCGCGCGGGGGCATCGGCGTCGTGCCACGCACGACGACGACGCTACGGAAGAGCTCCTCGATCTTCTCGGCCGCCTCGGGGTCGACGGTGGCGTCGCCCGCGATGACACCGCGGAGGAACCACCGGGGGCCATCGACGCCGATGAAACGGGCCAGACGAGTCGTGCCCGAGTCGCCACCCATCACCGGGATCTCGGCGCGGACCTCGGGGCCGAACGGCCCGTCGACCTCGGCGGTCGTGCCGCCCTGGCGGCGGATCTGCTCGGAGATCTGCTCGCGGATCTCGTTCCAGAGACCGGTGGTGCGGGGCGCCGCGAAGGGCTGGATCTGGAGCGTCGACTTGGCGAAGTCGAGACCCACGGCGACGACGCGCTTGCTGCCCTCCTCCACCTCGAGCCGAAGGTGCAGACCCTCGCGAGGGAGGATCTTGACACCACCGAGGTCGACGTACGGACGGACGGGATTGGCCTCGGTCTCGTCGAGGGGGCCGACGTCGGCACGATCGGCCGGAGCCGACTTGGAGTCGTCGAAGACCTCGACCTCCGCGTCGGCGAGGTTCTCGACGTCGACCTCGACGTCGTTGACGTCGGCGGTCTCGGTGTCGATCTCGATCTGAGCCGCCTCGAGAGCGGCGCGTTTCGACTTCCTCACGGTGTTCCTCCTGCGTTGTGGGCGTACCCCGTCGACCCGAACCCTCCGTCGCCCCGGACGCTGTCCGGCAACGTGTCCACCTCGACGAACGAGGCGCGGACGACGGGCATGATGACGAGTTGGGCGATCTTGTCGCCGACGGCGATGTCGTAGTCGGCCTCGGTGTCGGTATTCAACAGGCTGACCTTGATCTCGCCACGGTAGCCCGCATCGACGGTGCCCGGCGCGTTGACCACGGTGATGCCGTGCTTCGCCGCGAGACCGCTGCGGGGCATGACGAAGGCCGCGTACCCCTCGGGGAGGGCGATCGCGACACCCGTGCCGACGAGGGCTCGGTGACCCGCGCGAAGCGTCAGGGTCTCGGTCGAGATGAGATCGGCGCCGGCGTCACCGGGATGCGAGTACACCGGCACCCGGTCGGCCGCGATGAGGACGTCGAGGGTCTGATTCACGTGTCGAGGGTAGTGCAGAAGTCTGGTCGAATAGTCCCATGACCGAATACCGCGAGCGTCTCCTGCCGCCGCTCACCGTCTTTCTCGCGACCGCCCTGCTCATCCCCGCCACCCTGCTCGTCTTCTTGCCGATCAACGAGGTGGTCGGCGTCGTGGCGGCCATCGTGTTCTACGTCGCTGCCGTCCTCGCGCTGGTGCTGACGTCTCCCGTGCTGACGATCGATGCCGAGGGATTCGCGGCGGGGCGCGCCCGGCTCTACCCGCACGAGATCGGCGAGGCCGTTGCCTTCACGGGCTCGGCCGCGACAGCAGAAAGAGGGCCCCGGCTCGACGCGCGAGCCTGGACCCTCTTCCGGGGCTGGGTGAAGCCCGTCGTGAAGGTGTCACTGACGGACGAGTCGGACCCCGCTCCCTATTGGCTCGTGTCGACCAGAAAGCCGGACGAGGTGGTGCGGGGTCTCGACGGGATCAGGCAGCGCACTCCCGGCAGATAGGTCCGAGCTTCGTCTCGTGGTCGAGCTGCGAACGGTGCTTCACGAGGAAGCACTCGACGCAGGTGAACTCGTCCACCTGCGGGGGCAGGACGACGACGTCGAGATCGAGGTCGGAGAGATCCTGGCCGGCGAGTTCGAACGAACCCGGGTTGTCGGCGTCGTCGTCGACGACGCCCGTCATCTTGTCGGGGACCCGCTCCTTGAGCCCCTCGATCGACTCGGACTCGTCGTCGTTCTTGCGAGGTGCGTCGTAGTCGGTGGCCATGCCCATCCAGTTCTGTATAGATCGTGTACCAAAATCGGCGGGCACAGTTTGCATCACTCGTTGTCGAATAGCAAACCGGTCGCCGCGGCCTCGAGGCCGCCCCATCAGAACTCGCGGCACGCCCGCCGTATTCCCCGGATTCGCGCCGTCGACGTGGGAGTCTTGCCTGCGAATCACGACGGTGAAAGGCGTGAAAAATGCAGGAACTGAAGGTCATCGGCGTCGAGAGCGGAGCGCTGCTCGTCGCAACCGACGCGGGCAGCGAGTTCCGCCTGCCGGTCACGCACTCCCTTCACTCCCAGCTGCGCGCTGCGAGTCCCGATTCGTCCCCCGTCGAGCGCAAGGCGCCGCCGCGGGAGGTCCAAGCGCACATCCGTGCGGGTAAGACGGCGAGCGAGGTCGCGGAGATCACCGGGGCCGATCTCGACTACGTCCGGCGGTTCGAGGGGCCGGTGCTCGCCGAGCGCGAGTTCGTGCTGTCCACCGCGCGTGCCGTCCCCGTGAGTGTGGCCGACGACGACGAACCGGAGGGCTCGACGTTCGGGCCGGTCATCGACGGACGTCTGGACAGTGCCGAGGCGATCGACCGGGAGTGGACGTCCTACAAGGACGCCGAGCACGGCTGGGTCGTCCACGTCTCGTTCACGACCCACGAGATCGAGCGCGATGCGACGTGGCGCTTCGATCCGAAGAAGCTCTCGCTGGCACCTCTGCAGGGCGACGCCCACACGTTGTCGCAGCACAAAGAGGACATCGGCCCGCTGATCCCCCGCCTCCGGGCCGTCGCCTCACCCGTCGACGACGAGTCCACTCGTTTCGACAGCGGCGCGTTCCGGATCGACGGCCAGCCCGCTGACGCCCCGGCCGACGATGCGGCGACCGACCGCCTGCGACCCGACGTCCGGTCCGCCGCCTCCATGGCCGCCATGAATCGCGACCCCGAGTCCCACGCCCCCGCCCACAACCAGACGGCGGATCTGCTCGAGGCCCTTCGCCGCCGGCGGGGTGAGCGTGAGGCCGCGAGGTTCACCGATGACGATCCCCGCAGCGGACACCCCTCGACCGGGACGATCCGCGTGATCGACGTGCCGCTCGACGACTTCACCCTCCCCGAGGGCGAGACCAAGCCGACCCCGATCGTCGTCGCGACCGATCCCGAGACGACCGACGAACCCGTCGTCGCCGGTCCTCTGGACGACGCGCGGCCCACATCACGCCCGGCGGCACGGCCGCCGATGCCGACGCATGCGACTCCGCGGAAGCCTCGTGGACGCGCGTCGATGCCCAGCTGGGACGAGATCGTCTTCGGCGCGCGCTCGGACGACGATCCGGCTTAAGGGGCCGGCCCTCCGCGGGCGACGGGTCCGCCTCAGGCCGAATACGCCCCGAAGAGTCTCAGGGGAACCTGCGTCTCCTCCGACGACCACGAGCCGTGCTGGCCGATCATGTCGCCGGCGAGCCCCCCGTTCGATCGTCCGTCGTAGTACACGACGCCCTTCCGGGCCGCGATGATCAGGTCGCCGATGCGCGGCAGTACGACCGGGTCCACCGGGCCGAACCAGCCGGCCGCGACGGCCTCGTCGCGCGTCGCCACCCAGGCGCGTTCGGACTCGGCGGCCCGCCACGCGTCGACCGTCTGCTGCCGGAGCGCGTCGTCGGCACCCGGATCGAAGTGCAGCTGCAGGACTCGGGGGTCACCCGCGACGTGTCGGACACCCGCGACCAACTCGGGTCGGCCGCCGAACACGATGCGACGGCGCTCCGAGACATCGATGACGCCGTGATCGGCCGTCACCAGCATGCCCGCGTCCGCGGGCAGACGGTCGGCCAGACCCCGGACGCACGCGTCGACGGTCTCGAGCGCGGCCGTCCAGTCGCTGGACTCCCAGCCGAGCCGATGGGCGGTCATGTCGAGCTCGGGTATATAGAGGTAGACCAGCGACGCACCCGGCCCCGAGACGATGTCGAACGCCCGAGCGAAGCGGTCCTCCACCGCGTCGGCCACGACGAACTCGGCTCCCGACAGGATCGCCTGCGTCAGCCCCGACGACCTGTAGCGGCCAGCGGCGACCACGTGGCTGCGGACCCCGGGCACGCTGTCGAACAGCGGGCGGCGTCGCGGCCAGTCGGCCGGCCGCATCTTCGCGTCCCACCCCGAGAGCTGTTTCACGACGCGATCGTTCTCAGGGTCCAGCACCGTGTAGCCGACCAGCCCGTGCTCGCCGGGCAGCGCTCCCGTCGTGAGCGTCGCCAGCGCCGCGGCCGTCGTGGACGGGAACCCCGACCAGAGCGTGCCCTTGCCCGCGGTGAGGGCCCGTGCGTGCCCACGACGCGCGGACAACGAGGAGGCGCCGAGCCCGTCCACGAGGACGACGATCGACGAGCGTGCGGCCGGCAACTTGAGAGCGTTCTCCCCGCTCCCCTGCAGGGACGTCAGACACGAGGGGATCACGTCGGCCAAGCTCGCGGCTCCAGGCGGACGCGCCGGTAACATGGTCGTCATCGGCACAAGTCTGACACAGCGGCTCGCGCTCCTCGCGGCTCCGCCGACTGCGGTCGCGGCCCGATCCCCTTCGTCCATCGCAGGCGCGCCGCGCCTCCTCATCGTGAGAAGTGCATGACCACGACCGACAACGCCAGCACGGCCGCCAGCGGCGAGCGAATCGAAGACGTCGACGTCTCGGCCGAGATGCAGGGGTCCTTCCTCGAGTACGCCTACTCCGTCATCTACTCGCGGGCGCTGCCCGACGCCCGCGACGGTCTCAAGCCGGTGCAGCGACGCATCCTGTACCAGATGTCCGAGATGGGTCTTCGTCCGGATCGCGGCCACGTGAAGAGTGCGCGCGTCGTCGGCGAGGTCATGGGCAAGCTGCACCCGCACGGCGACACGGCCATCTACGACGCGATGGTGCGTCAGGCGCAGGCCTTCACGATGCGGGTGCCCCTGATCGACGGCCACGGCAACTTCGGCTCGCTCGACGACGGTCCCGCGGCGCCGCGGTACACCGAGGCGCGCCTCGCCGAGGCCGCCCTGGCGATGACGCTCAGTCTGGGTGAGGACGTCGTCGACTTCGTCCCCAACTACGACAACCAGCTGATGCAGCCCGAGGTGCTCCCGGCTGCGTTCCCGAACCTCCTCGTCAACGGCGCGAGCGGCATCGCGGTCGGCATGGCGACGAACATGGCGCCGCACAACCTGATCGAGGTGGTCGGCGCCGCGCGTCACCTGATCGAGAACCCGGCCGCGACCCTCGACGACCTCATGGCGTTCGTACCCGGACCCGACCTGCCGACCGGTGGGACGATCTCGGGTCTCGCCGGTGTCCGCGACGCCTACGCGACCGGGCGCGGCAGCTTCAAGACCCGCGCCAAGGTGGCGGTCGAGAGCATCACGGCTCGCAAGAGCGGGCTCGTCGTCACGGAGCTGCCCTATCTCGTCGGGCCCGAGAAGGTCATCGAGAAGATCAAGGACGGTGTGCAGAACAAGAAGCTCACCGGCATCACCGACGTCACCGACCTCACCGACCGCCACCACGGACTGCGCCTCGTCATCGGCATCAAGACCGGTTTCAGCCCCGAGGCCGTCCTCGAGCAGCTCTACCGCTACACGCCGCTCGAAGACGGCTTCAGCATCAACAACGTCGCCCTCGTCAAGGGCGAACCTCGCACGCTCGGGCTGAAGGAGATGCTGCAGGTCTACGTCGACCACCGCATCGAGGTCGTCACGCGTCGCAGTCGCTACCGTCTCGGCAAGAAGGAGGACCGCCTCCACCTCGTCGAGGGACTGCTCATCGCCATCCTCGACATCGACGAGGTCATCCAGGTGATCCGCTCGAGCGACGACGGCCCCCAGGCGAAGGCCAAGCTCATCGAGGTCTTCGATCTGAGCGAGATCCAGGCGGAGTACATCCTCGACCTCCGACTCGGCCGTCTGACCAAGTTCAGCCGCATCGAGCTTGAGGGCGAGCGGGACGACCTGCGCGCCGCCATCGAGGAGCTCCGCGAGCTGCTCGGCAGCACGGCGCGCCTCCGGGCCCTCGTGTCGACCGAGATGGGCGAGATCGCCGAGCAGTTCGGCACGCCCCGTCGGACGCTGCTGACCGAGGCGAAGCCGAGCGTGGCCACGACCGGTCGCGGCAAGAACGCCCCCGTGCTGGAGATCGCCGACACCCCGACGCGGGTGTTCCTCTCGACCACCGGCCGCCTCCTGCGGGTCGACCACCAGGATCCGTCCTCGGATGTGCCGACTCCCCCGACGCGGCGCACGAAGCACGACGCGATCCTGTCGTCGATCGACACGTCGACACGGACCGAGATCGGCGCCGTCACGTCGACGGGGAGGCTGATCCGGTTCACACCGGTCGACCTGCCGTCCGTGCCGCCGACCTCGGTGCAGCTCGGAGCCGGAGTGCCGGTGCACGACTACATCGGTCTCGCCGACAAGAAGGAGCGCGTCCTCGCTCTCGTCTCGCTCACCGCGGACCGCACGATCGCCCTCGGCACCGCCCGGGGTGTCGTCAAACGAGTCGCGACCGGGCAGTATCCGGCGAAGCCCGAGTTTCCGCTCATCACGCTCAAGGCGGGCGACTCCGTCGTCGGCGTCGCCCAGGGCGCGGACGACGACGAGCTCGTCTTCGTCACGTCGGCCACGCAACTGTTGCGGTTCCCGGCCTCGTCCGTGCGCCCCCAGGGACCGGCCGGCGGTGGCATCGCGGGCATGTCCGTCCCCGACTCGGCGTCCGTCATCTTCTTCGGGGCCGTCGCCGCCGGTGCGGAGGCGGTCGTCGCGACCGTCTCCGGCAGCACCTCGACGATCCCCGGCACCGATGCCGGGCGGGCCAAGCTCAGCGACTTCGCGGAGTTCCCGGCCAAGGGCCGCGCGACCGGCGGTGTCCGCTCGCACGCCCTGCTCAAGGGCGAGGACACCCTGACACTGGCGTGGGTCGGGCGATCGCCCGCCCGGGCCGTGGGAGCCGACGGTGGCGTGCGGACGTTGCCCGAGGCACTCGTCCGACGCGACGCGTCCGGCACGCCGCTGGAGGGCATCGTGGCCTCGGTCGGCTCGTCGGTCGCCCACATCGTCGACTCGGCGACGGGGGCCGAGGCCGGAGCCGAGCCGGCGTCGTGACGCCGAGCCGTGCCTCCTGCTCGCCTGGCTGAGATCGAGATCTCGGATCGAGCAGGAGGCGCGGGGCCGTCTCGAGAGCCGGCTCAGACGTCGATGCGGTCGCGGCTCAGGCCGGCCCCGTCGATGATGAACTCCTTGCGCGGCGCGACGTCGTTGCCCATCAGGAGCTCGAACACCCGGGCCGCGTTCTCGGCATCGTCGACCTTCACCCGGCGCAGCATGCGGTTCTGGCGATCCATCGTGGTCGTCGCGAGTTGCTCGGCGTCCATCTCGCCGAGACCCTTGTAGCGCTGGATCGGCTCGAGGTACTTCTTGTTGGTGCGCTTGAGCCCGGCGAGGACGCCGTGCAGCTCTTTCTCGCTATAGGTGTAGATCGTCTCGTTCGGCTTGCTGCCGGGGTGTTGGACGACGACGCGATGGAGCGGCGGCACGGCCGCGAAGACCCGCCCGGCCTCGATCATCGGTCGCATGTACCGGAAGAACAACGTGAGCAGCAGCGTGCGGATGTGGGCACCGTCGACGTCGGCGTCGCTCATGATGATGACCTTGCCGTAGCGCGCGGCCTCGAGGTCGAACGAGCGACCCGACCCGGCACCGATCACCTGGATGATGGAGGCGCACTCGAGATTCGAGAGCATGTCGCTCACGGACGCCTTCTGCACGTTGAGGATCTTGCCGCGGATGGGCAGCAAGGCCTGGTACTCGCTGTTCCGGGCATTCTTCGCCGTGCCGAGCGCCGAATCGCCCTCGACGATGAACAACTCGCTGGACGTCACGTCGCTCGAGCGGCAGTCGACGAGCTTGGCCGGCAGCGAGGAGTTCTCGAGCGCGTTCTTGCGTCGCTGTGTCTCTTTGTGGGCCCGGGCCGCGATGCGCGACTTCATCTCGGAGACCACCTTGTCGAGCACGACGGCCGTCTGCGCCTTGTCGTCGCGCTTCGGCGACGCGAACAGCTCGGCGAAGCGGGCCGCGACGACGTTGGCGACGATGTTGCGGACGGCCGGCGTGCCCAGGATCTCCTTCGTCTGCCCCTCGAACTGAGGCTCGGGCAGTCGCACCGTCAGCACGGCCGTCAACCCGGCCAGGACGTCGTCCTTGTCGACCTTGTCGTTGCCGACCTTGAGTCGGCGGGCGTTCTGCTCGACCTGCTGCCGGATGAACTTCACCAGTCCGGCCTCGAACCCCGCCTGGTGCGAGCCGCCCTTCGGCGTGGCGATGATGTTGACGTAGCTGCGGAAGACGGTCTCGTAGCCGCTGCCCCAGCGGAGGGCGAGGTCGACCTCGCACTCGCGCTCGAGCTCGGTCGCCACCATCGCCCCGCCGTCGGTGAGCACCGGCACCGTCTCGGTGTACGTCGCCGTGCCCTGCATGCGCCACGTGTCGGTCACGGCCGTGTCGGGAGCGAGGAACTCGACGTACTCGCTGATTCCGCCGTCGAAACGGAACGTGCTCTCGAGCGGGAACCCGCCGTCCGTGAGGGACCCCGGTCGCTCGTCGCGGATGCGGATCGACAGGCCCGGGATGAGGAAGGCCGTCTGGCGGGCGCGCCCGAACAGTTCGTCGGGAAGGAACGTCGCGCCCCGGGTGAAGATCTGTCGGTCGGCCCAGTAGCGGATCCGCGTGCCGGTCTTCGCCTTGGCCGTCTTGCCCACGACGCGGAGCTCGCTGCCCGAGACGAAGGGCGTGAAGGGCGAGTCGGGCGTCGGCTCCCCCGTGTCGGCGAACGTGCCGGGTTCTCCGCGGCGGAACGACATCGCATAGGTCTTGCCGCCCCGGTCGACCTCGACGTCGAGACGTTCGGACAACGCGTTGACGACCGAGGCCCCCACGCCGTGCAAGCCACCCGAGGACGCATACGAGCCGCCGCCGAACTTGCCGCCCGCGTGGAGCTTCGTGAGAACGACCTCGACGCCGGTCAGCCCCGTCTTCGGCTCGACGTCGACGGGGATGCCCCGCCCGCTGTCGCGCACCTCGACGCTGTCGTCCGCGTGCAGCAGGACGTCGATGGCTTCGCCATACCCGCCGAGCGCCTCGTCGACCGAGTTGTCGATGATCTCCCACAGGCAGTGCATCAGGCCTCGGCTGTCGGTCGACCCGATGTACATGCCGGGTCGCTTACGGACCGCCTCGAGACCCTCGAGCACGGACAGATGGCGGGCCGAATAGTCTGACGTGGCCACAACACTCCTTCAGCACGTCCGACTCGGTGACGACCGGGGACCGGGCGTGGTCGTCGGGCTGGAATTCTCGGCCGGAGGCGTGCGTTCTATGCTAACGAGGACCGGTGACAGCCGAGTTCTCGACACTCGTCGCCCCGCGTTCTACGCGATCAGCGAAATCCAGCCAAATGTCGCACGGTCGTAACGCGGGCGTGTTTTGATGAGTGTCACCTATCCACAGCACCATCGTTTGGAGGAGCATCCCATGTCTCAGATGGCCACCGACCACACCGCCGTCGACGAGCTCGGCTCCCGTTACCAGTTGAGTGCAGCCGACCGCTGCGACAGCTGTGGGGCCCAGGCCTACATCCGGGCGACCATGGCCAGCGGCGAGCTCCTCTTCTGCGCCCACCACGGCGCGAAGTTCAAAGAGAAGCTGCAGCCGAACGCTATCGAATGGCTCGACGAAAGCGACCGACTGCTCGCCAGCTGAGCAGCCGACACCGACTTCGGGTCCGACCTCCGATCGACACGATCGTGTCGGACGACGCGAAAGGCGCACATCGATCACGATGTGCGCCTTTCGTCGTTCTCGGCTCCGGCGGGAGACCGAGGAGGTGCTACATGGCTTTGAAGGCTCGGTCCAGGTTGTCGGCGATCACCTTCTGCGAGGCCGCCGCGTAGTCGTCCAACGTGGAATGCGCCTCCGACGTCTCGTAGGTCACGCCGTGACGCGACAGGGCCGCGACGAGGAGCCGGTCGGCGAGAGCCGGGTTGAGCGGCAGGATCGGGCCCTTCATCTGGGTGCCGATGCTCGCACCGCGGACGACACCCTCGGCGGAATCGCTGCCGTTGCCTCCGCCGTAGACGACGTGCCCGAAGGGCCGCGCGGTCGAGCCGAGTTCGAGGGACGACGCGTGGTCCTCGAAGCCGAAGAGCTCGATCTCGGAGCCGCCGTAGGGCGTCGTGACCCGGAAGTAGTTGGTGCGACGGGTGGCACCGCGACGCACGAGGGCGTCGAAGTATCCGATGCCCTGGACCGTCTCCCCCTCGGTGGTGACGACCCCACGCGTGGTGAGCTCGAGACCGCCACCGACCGCCAACAGCGGTACACCTGCGTCGGCGAGGCGCTCCAGCGGTTCGCGCAGCCGCTGGGCGTCGTGACTGACGGACCGGACGCCCGACAGGGGTCCGTGTCCGAGCAGGACGACGTCGACGTCGCCGGGGACCGTGTCGCCCACGCGGTACTCGAGCTGCTCGGACCCGATGCCGGCGCGACGGGCGCGCTCCGCGAGCGTCATGGCGTTGCCACGGTCACCGCTCACGCCGAGCTGCTCGGGATACAGGGTGAGGATTCGCAGGACGTGCTCGCTCACGCGGTCTTCTCCAGATCGGGGTGGCCCAGGATGCGCCTGGCCATCATCATCTGCTCGTAGTTCGTCACGAAGTGCTTCGTGTGATCGCTCGGCGAGGGCAGGGCCCTCATCAAGCGGATCGCCTTGGCGATGTCCTCTTCGATGACGTGCACCGGGATGCCGTCGTGCTCGAGTCGGAGGGCGAGCTGCCACGCCTTCGCACCGGCCAGCACGTCGACGTGGTCGAGGTGCGAGAAGTCGATGTCGTAGATCCACGAGATGTCGGGCGTACCCTCGTCGATCGCGAGCATGACCTGTTCCACACCCTGCGGAAGGGCGTCGAGGTTCAGCTGGAGACTCGCGGCGTTCTTGAACATGATGAACTCGGCCTGGTCCGCACCGATGGTCATCCGCTCACCACGGCCGTAGGCCGGCTTCATGCCCGTGAACGCCTTCCGCACCGCGGCCGGGTCGACCGGGCGGCCCAGGACGACCGACGTCGTCTGGATCGCGGCGGCCGCATCCACGGCGTAGTGCAGGCCGCGAGCCGGCAGCGTGATGTCGATCGGCACGCCGGCGGTCGTGATGGTGGCACCCGCGCCCGTCAAGGCGGTGACCTCGGTCTCGGCGGTCAGCGACTCGTCGGCGTCCCGTCGGAAGTCGTTGGCGTTCTGCAACCCGTTGGGCGACGCTGCGACCACGTCCGCGGACGCGCCGAAGCGCGTCACCGCCTGCCCCGATGTCGAGGAGTACGGGCCGAGGTGCTGGTCGTCGCGGTTGGTGACGACCGACGACGTCGCGGTCGCCGCGGTGTCGGTCATCATCGTGCCGACCCGTTCGGTCTCGAAGAAGCGGTAGAGCTGGTCGACCTGGACGTTGAGCATCAGCACGGTCTTCGGGTGCAGCGAGCGGCTCAACTCGACCGCGAACGCCTCGTCGACCTCGATGACGCCGATGTCGTGCTTGATCCGGCCGAACGGTGTGACCTCGCGGAGGAACGCCGACGCGATCCCCTGCGGGAGGTTGGCGCCCGTCGGGTTCGTGAAGACGGACAGCCCGTGCGCACGGAGTACCTCCGTCAGCATCATCGTCGTGGTCGACTTGCCGTTCGAGCCGAGCACGAAGACGACACCCTGCGGGAACTGCTCGGCGACATGGCTGAGGAAGTCGGGCGCGAGGCGCAGGACGGTCTGGCCGGGATAGGCCGAACCGCCGCCGCGGAGACGTGCGACGGCACGGACGAGCCTCCCCGCCAGAACGGGGATCAGGTACTTCATCGGCTTACTCGAGGTAGTCGCGCAGCGACTGCGACCGGCTCGGGTGGCGGAGCTTGGCCATCGTCTTGGACTCGATCTGACGGATGCGCTCGCGCGTCACGCCGAAGGTGTCACCGATCTGGTCGAGCGTCTTCGGCATGCCGTCGCCCAGGCCGAAGCGCATGCGGATCACACCCGCCTCGCGCTCGGACAGCGAATCGAGCAGGCTCTCGAGCTGCTTCTGCAGCATCGTGAAGCCCACGGCGTCAGCCGGGACGACCGCTTCGGTGTCTTCGATCAGGTCACCGAACTCGCTGTCGCCGTCCTCACCGAGAGGAGTGTGCAGCGAGATCGGCTCGCGGCCGTACTTCTGAACCTCGACGACCTTCTCGGGCGTCATGTCGAGCTCACGCGAGAGCTCCTCGGGCGTGGGCTCGCGGCCGAGATCTTGCAGCATCTGACGCTGCACGCGGGCGAGCTTGTTGATGACCTCGACCATGTGCACCGGGATACGGATGGTGCGGGCCTGGTCGGCCATGGCACGCGTGATCGCCTGACGGATCCACCAGGTGGCGTAGGTCGAGAACTTGAACCCCTTGGTGTAGTCGAACTTCTCGACGGCACGGATCAGGCCCAGGTTGCCCTCCTGGATGAGGTCCAGGAACTGCATGCCGCGACCCGTGTACCGCTTCGCGAGGCTGACGACCAGTCGGAGGTTTGCCCCGAGCAGGTGGCTCTTGGCGCGCTGGCCATCGCGCGCGACCCACCGGAGTTCGCGCTCCAGCTCCTTGCTGAGACCCGTGCTGTTCGCGAGCTTGTCTTCGGCGAACAGGCCCGCCTCGATGCGCATGGCCAGTTCGACCTCTTCGGCCGCGTTCAGGAGGGCGACCTTGCCGATCTGCTTGAGGTAGTCCTTGACCGGATCCGCCGTCGCACCGGTGATGGTGGTCGAGTAGACGGGGATCTCGTCGTCGTCGTCCTGCGAGATGACGAGGGCGCCGGTCGGCAGGACCTCGGGTGCCTTGCCTGCGTCGGAGGGCTCGGTGTCGGCGTCGGTCTCGGCATCGTCGGTCGGGGCGACCTCGGGCTCGTCCTCGTCGGCGGCCTTCTTCGGCTTGGTCGCCTTCGCGGCCGTCGCCCTCTTGGCGGGCGCCTTCTTGGCGGGGGCCTTGGCCGGGGTCTCTTCGACGACGGCGTCGGGGCCGTCGGTGGTCTCGTCGACGACCGCGGTCGCCTTGCTGCGAGTAGCCATACGAACACCTTTCAGTTCTCGGGTACCGTCCGGGCCGTTGTCCGCGGTTCGGACGCCGACCGACCCGTGTTGCGTCGATCGGTTCTGGCGGTACGGCGATTTCGGGCAGTACTAGGACCCATGTCAAGTCCCCGACCGAAGTCGTGCCGCCGATGAGGCGAACTGGACAGATCGGAAGGACGTGAACGGGTCCGTATCCCATTATTGCACGTTCGGAGGAAGGCGGGGACACAAGCCCCTGACCGAGGGACAGTCGAAGTGGGGGTGGTCGAGGGACGGTCAGCCCCTCGGGCGACGCAGTCGCCTGTTGAGAGCAACCCACAACGGCGCCACCTGTATTCCCTCCTCGAGGTGCAGCCCCCTGCGGGTGTGCCGTCGCGCCACGAGCAGCCCCACCACGCCCACGCCGATCACGAGGTATTGGACGCAGAAGGCGACCCGGAACGCCTCGAGCGAGAAGAGGTCACTGGGCAGCCCTGCACCCACGCGGGCGGCGTCGAGCCGGTCCAGGACGACGCCGATCAGGAACATCATGACGAAACTGGCGAGGAATCCCCCCACGTTCACGATGCCGTTCGCCACTCCGAGACTCCGGAGCGGGTTGAAGGTGCGGGCGAAGTCGAAGCCGATCAGCGACCCCGGCCCCCCGATGCCCAGGACGACCATCAGCGCGTAGACGAGGGGCTGCGGCGGCCCGCCGGGCCACGCCAGCACGAGCGTCCACGTGCCGAGGACGAGTGTCACGATGCCGAGGACGAGATTCGAGCGGCGCAGCGGGAACCGGGCCGAGAGCAGACCGAGCACCGGCCCTGCGACGACACCGGTCGCGACGATGATCGTGAGCATCGCCGATGCCTCGGTCGGCGAGTAGTCCAGGGCCCCCACGAGAAAGGGCACACCCCAGAGGAGGCTGAACACCGTTCCCGACGACTGTGTCACGTAGTGGGACCAGAACCCGAGGCGAGTGCCCGGTCGCCTGATGCTCTCCCCCAGCTGACGGAACGCCTCGGACCACGTGGCCCCTTCCGCCCGGGGCCCCTCGACGAAGGGCGAGTTCTTGACGACCAGCGCGACGAGGACGACGACGAGGACCGACACGGAGGCGGCGGACAAGAATGCGGGCGTCCACCCGAAGCCGTGCAGGACGAGAGACAGCGGGAGCGCCGAGAGCACCTGCCCGGCTTGGCCGATGTTGCCGGTCCATTGCGACACCTGCGGCAGGATCGGCCCCCGGAACCAGGACGGCAGCAAGCGGATCACCGAGATGAACGTCATCGCATCCCCCGCGCCCACGAGGACGCGGCCGACGATGGCGATGCCGATCACGGGCGGCGACACCGCGACGACGATCTGCCCCGCAGCGAGCAGCAGGCCACCCACCAGGATGAGCCTCTTCGGCCCGACCCGGTCCAGGAGCACGCCGACGGGGATCTGCAGACCTGCATAGACGATCAGCTGGACGACGGCGAGAGTCGAGAGCGTCGACGCGCCGATGCCGAAGAGGTGCTGCGCCTCGACACCCGAGACACCGAGCGAGGACCGTTGCAGGACCGCCACGATGTAGGCGGCCACCGCCGCACCCCAGACGGTCCAGGCGCGGGCGGAGTTCACACGAAGAACTTAGTGGAGGTCGTCGACGACGGCGTACTGCGCCGGCCGGCACCGCCGCTCACGCGTCGTCGTCGAGTCGTCTCGTGGCGAGGAACTTCTCGAGCTCGGCCGCGAGGTCGTCCGCCGTGGGGACCTGACCGTCCTGGTCGGTCAGCGGGGACGGCAGCGGGTTGCCCTCCATGTAGGTGTCGTGGCGTTCCTCGAGCGTGCCGACCAGACGCGACAACTCGTGGTTGCCGGCGACCTGCTCCTCGACCTTGAGCAAGAACTCACGCCCCTGCTCGCGCAATCGGTCGGTGGGGAAGATGAGCCCGGTGGCCGAGCTGATGCTCGACAGCGCCGTCACGGCGGCATCGGGGAACTCCGTGTCCGCCAGATAGTGCGGGACGAGGATGACGAAGCCCGCCACGGGATCCGCCGCCTCGTGCAGGCGGTGTTCGAACAGGTGCAGCACGTTCGCGGGCGCCTGCGTGACGGGACGCCAGACCGAGAGGGACTCGATGAGGTCCGCTCGATTGCCGCTCACCGTCACCTGCAGGGGCCGCGTGTGGGGCACCGGCATCGGGATCGCGTGGACCCACGTGGTCGACGACACGGCGAACCGACGCGCCACACCGAGGAGCGCCTCCGTGAACCGCTGCCACTGGAAGTCGGGCTCGAAGCCCGACAGGAAGAGAAAGGACTGGCCGAGGTCGTCGCGCATCAGGTGCAACGAGAGACGCGGGGGCGTCACCTCGGAGATGTGGTCCTGGTCGAAGGTGAAGACGGGACGCCGAGCCCGGTAGTCGAGGAGTTCGTCGGCGTCGAACGAAGCGATCAGCGTGCCGTCGAGTGTCTCGTGCACGAACTCGTTCAATTGGCTCACCGCCGACCCGGCGTCGGCGAAGCCGGTCAGGCCGGCCACGAGCGGAAGCCCTTCGGGGACGCCGTCGGCATCCTCGGTGAGGACATAGAGCTCGGCAGGATCGTGCATGCGACAAGCCTAGGCATGGCGCGGGCGGTGCCGGGCACTGCGGCGGCATGCCCAGAGCGAACAGGGGCCTCGATACGATGGGCGGCATGACTGTCGCCACGCTCTCCACCAGCCGCACCTCTCCCACGACCGTCGAGGCAGACGCTCTCGTCGTCGGCGTCAGGAAGGGCGCCGACGGTCCGGAGGTGGTCGGCCCCCTGGCAGATGTCATCACGTCGTTGGGCGCGATCGGCGTGACGGGTGCCCGCGACGAGCTGACGCGCCTCCCAGGCGACGGTGTCTCCGCGAGCAGCATCGCGCTGATCGGCCTCGGTGACACGATCGACGAGGAGTCGCTGCGCTATGCCGCCGGGTCGGCGGTCCGCCAGCTGACCGGCCTCGACCGCGTCGCACTCGCCCTCGTCGTCTCGACCGAGCAGGAGGCCCTCGCCGTCCTCGAGGGCGCGGCCATCGCCTCCTGGGAGTTCGACGGGTTCCGACACTCCTCCGCGTCGCCCACGCGCCGCCATGCCCGAGACCTCGTCCTGGTCACGGAGTTCGAGGTCGGCACCGGGGCCGTCACCCGCGCCGGGATCGTCGCCGAGGCCGTGCACACGGTCCGGGACCTCGCGATGACTCCGCCCGAGCAGCTCTCCCCGGAGGCCCTGGCGGACGCCGCCGTCGCACATGCCTCCGGCGCCGACCTCACCGTCACCGTCCTCGGCGACGCCGAGCTCCGGGAGGGCGGCTACGGCGGCATCCTCGGCGTGGGCCAGGGGTCGAGCCGTGGCCCGCGCCTCGTGAAGGTCGAGTACTCCCCTGCCGGTGCCGCGAAGCACGTCGCGCTCGTCGGCAAGGGCATCACGTACGACACGGGCGGGCTGTCCCTCAAGCCGGCCGCCAGCATGCTCGGCATGAAGGACGACATGACCGGCGCCGCCACGGTGCTCGCGGTCACCGTCGCGGCAGCAAAGCTCGCCCTGCCGGTGCGACTCACCGCCTGGCTCTGCATCGCCGAGAACATGCCCAGCGGCAGCGCGATCCGCCCCGACGACGTCCTCACCATCCGCGGCGGCACGACGGTCGAGGTCACGAACACCGACGCCGAGGGACGTCTCGTCATGGCCGATGGTCTCGTCGCCGCCAGCGAGGAGCACCCCGACGCGATCATCGACGTCGCGACGCTGACCGGCGCCCAGGTGGTCGCCCTCGGCACGCGGTACGTCGGTGTCATGGGTGACTCCGGCCTGGCCGCCGAGGTCGTCGCCACGGCCGATGCCGCCGGCGAGACGTTCTGGCACATGCCGCTTCCCGGCGAACTGCGCAGCCGTCTCAACTCGGACGTGGCCGACCTCGTCAACGCCACGCCCGGCAACACGGCGGCCGGGATGCTCCTGGCCGGCGTGTTCCTCCAGGAGTTCGTGGGCAAGCGCGTCGACTCGGAGTCCCGCATCCCGTGGGCGCACCTCGACATCGCGGGTCCCAGCGTGAACAAGGGCGGCGGCTGGGGCTTCACCGGCAAGGGCTCGACCGGCGTGGCTGTACGGACCCTGATCGAGCTGGCCGACAAGTTTTCGGCCGCGTAGTAGGGTCGTACGGGCGGGAGAAACCCGTCGAGATCGGTCCCCGGAGCAGTGAGTGCGGTCGCGTCCCCTGGACGTCGCCGCCACGGGTGGGACGTCGCCGTCACCACGACGGCGCCCACCACGACGACGGGGTCACCTCCGAACGCACGAGGGAGTTGCTGGGTGTCGGAACAGAATTTTGACCTGGTCGTGCTCGGTGGCGGCAGCGGCGGATACGCCGCCGCGCTGCGAGCGAGCGAACTGGGCATGAACGTCGCACTGGTCGAGAAGGACAAGGTCGGAGGGACCTGCCTCCACCGGGGCTGCATCCCGACCAAGGCCCTGCTGCACTCGGCCGAGGTCGCCGACGTGTCGCGCGAGTCGGCCAAGTACGGCGTCCACACCGACTTCCACGGCATCGACATCGGCGCCGTCACCTCGTACCGCGAGGGCGTCGTCGCCAGCAAGTACAAGGGCCTCCAGGGTCTCGTCAAGGCCCGCGGCATCACCACCATCGCGGGCGAGGGTCGTCTGACCTCCCCGACGACCGTGCAGGTCGGCGACGACACGCTCCGCGCCAAGAACGTCGTGCTGGCCACGGGTTCGTACTCGCGCAGCCTGCCCGGGCTCGAGATCGGCGGCAAGGTCATCACGAGCGAGCACGCTCTCGCCCTCGACCACGTGCCGAACAAGGTGGCCATCCTCGGTGGCGGCGTCATCGGGGTCGAGTTCGCCTCGGTCTGGAAGTCCTTCGGGGCCGACGTCACCATCATCGAGGCGCTCCCGCACCTCGTCCCGAACGAAGAAGAGTCGATCAGCAAGCAGTTCGAGCGTGCGTTCCGCAAGCGCGGCATCGAGTTCTCGCTCGGCGTGCGGTTCCAGAGCGTGACCCAGGACGAGAACGGCGTCGTCGTCACCCTCGAAGACGGCAAGACCTTCGACGCCGACCTGCTCCTCGTCGCCGTGGGCCGCGGGCCGTCGACGGCCGGGCTCGGCTTCGAAGAGGTCGGCGTGACCATCGACCGCGGCTTCGTGATCACCAACGAACGCCTCGCGACGAGCGTTCCGGGCGTCTACGCCATCGGAGACATCGTCCCCGGCCTCCAGCTCGCGCACCGCAGCTTCCAGCACGGCATCTTCGTCGCCGAGGAGATCGCAGGCCTCCAGCCGCAGGTCATCGACGACACGAACATCCCGAAGGTCACCTACTCGGACCCCGAGGTCGCATCGGTCGGCCTGACCGAGGCCAAGGCGAACGACAAGTACGGCGCCGACAAGATCGCGAGCTACGACTACAACCTGGCGGGCAACGGCAAGAGCCACATCATCGGCACCAGCGGCTCGGTCAAGGTCGTCCGTGTGGTCGACGGCCCCGTCGTCGGCGTGCACATGATCGGCGCCCGCGTGGGCGAACTGATCGGCGAGGCGCAGCTGACGGTCAACTGGGAGGCCTACCCCGAGGACGTCGCTCCCTTGATCCACGCGCACCCGACGCAGAACGAGGCTCTGGGCGAGGCCATGCTGGCGTTGGCCGGCAAGCCTCTGCACGCGATGTAGTCCTGCACCATCCCCGAACCACCCACAGCACCACACGACGCAGACACACAATGTCTTCAAAGGAGCCCCACTGATGAGCGAATCCGTCAACCTCCCGGCACTCGGTGAGAGTGTCACCGAGGGCACGGTCACCCGCTGGTTGAAGAACGTCGGTGACCGGGTCGAGGTCGACGAGCCCCTGCTCGAGGTCTCGACCGACAAGGTCGACACCGAGATCCCGTCGCCGATCGCCGGCGTGATCGAGGAGATCCTCGTCCCCGAGGACGAGACCGTCGAGGTCGGCACGGCACTCGTCCGAATCGGCGACGGCAGCGCTGCCGCGGAGTCGGCTCCGGCCGACGAGCCCGCCGAGCAGGCAGACGCCCCCGCCGCCGAGCAGGACGCCCCCGCCGAGGCCGAGGTCCCCTCCGACGCCGCACCGGCACCGGGTGAGGACGAGAACGCCGAGGCGCCCGCACCGGCCCCTGCCGTCGACCCGGCTCCCGCCGCGGCCGCTCCGGCGCCCGCCGCTGCTCCGGCGCCCGCTGCCGCTCCGCCGGCAGCCGCACCCGCCGCTCCCCCGGCAGCCGCACCCGCCGCTCCCCCGGCAGCTGCGCCCGCCGCCGCACCGCAGGCCACCGCGCCCGCGACGGACGATGCACAGGACAAGGCCTCGGGTGGGCCCGTCGGCTACGTCACGCCTCTCGTCCGCAAGCTGGCCAACGAGAAGGGTGTCGACCTGTCGACGCTGACCGGCAGCGGTGTCGGTGGTCGCATCCGCAAGGAGGACGTCCTGTCCGCCGCCGAGGCGGCCGCTTCGTCGAGCTCGTCGGCCGCACCGGCCGCCGCACCGATCGAGGTCTCGCTCCTGCGCGGCACGACCGTCCCGATGACGCGCCTCCGCAAGGTCGTCGCCGAGCGCGCCGTGCAGTCGATGCAGGCGATGGCCCAGCTCACGAGCGTCGTCGAGGTGGATGTCACGAAGGTCGCGGCCTTCCGGGACGCCCACAAGGCGGAGTTCCTCGAGAAGACCGGCAACAAGCTGTCCTTCCTGCCGTTCTTCACGCTGGCCGCCGCCGAGGCGCTCCAGGCGCACCCGAAGCTGAACGCCACGGTCGACGGCGACTCGATCGTCTACCCCGACACCGAGAACATCAGCATGGCGGTCGACACGGAGCGCGGCCTCCTCACGCCCGTGATCAAGAACGCGGCCGATCTCGACCTCGCCGGCATCGCCGGTGAGATCGCCGACCTCGCTCAGCGCACGCGCGACAACAAGCTGAAGCCCGACGAGCTCGCGGGTGGCACGTTCACGGTGACGAACACCGGTTCGCGCGGCGCCCTCTTCGACACCCCCGTCGTGTTCCTGCCGCAGGTCGCCATCCTGGGCACCGGTGTGGTCGTCAAGCGTCCCGTCGTCATCTCGGCCGACGGCAGCGACTCGATCGCCGTCCGTTCGATGGTCTACCTGGCCCTGTCGTACGACCACCGCATCGTCGACGGTGCCGACGCCGCGCGCTTCCTCGTCGCGGTGAAGACGCGCCTCGAAGCAGGCGACTTCACGGCCAAGCTCGGCATCTGAGAGCACCCGTGACCGGGCTCACCCCCGCGTCGCGCTGATCTCGCGAAGCCGCCAACCGGCCTCCGTCCTGACCACCAGGACGGAGGCCGGTTCGTCGTCCGCCCCGGTGGCCGACAACAGCACCGTGTCACCGAGTCGGTGCATGACACTCCGGAGCGACACGACGTCGACCTGTCGGGCAGATGTGCCGGGGTCGGCCGTGTAGGCGGCGTCCGCACGGGACAACGGCGATCCGAGCTGATCCGTATCGGCGAAGCACGACTCGGTCGGTTCCCGGAGACAACCTCGACGAGCGACGAGTAAAGCGTCGGCCGCGGGGACGGGGTCGTCACCCAGGATGGCCTGCGTCGTCACGCTGTCGTCGGATGACGACGACTCCGTCGCCGACACATCCGTAGCCGAAGTCGCCTTCGCCGAGTCCGACGACGATCCCGCCACCGTGTCGTGGCCATCCCCCGGCGACGTCACCACCTCGGGGCCGATCCCGTGCGCCGACCCGTCTCCGGTCGACGCCGTCTCGACCGACGGACCCACGATGGCGAGAGCCGCGACGAGCGAGGCGCTCATGATCCCGCCGAGAGCCCAGTAGCGCGGTCGGACCCGACGGACGGCTTCCACGGTCCCTGCCCAGGAGGCCTCGCGGATGATGACGCTCACCCGCTCGAGGACGGCCGACTCGGGCATCATGGCGAGCCAGGTCGGCGTCTCGGACGTGGCCGCCATCGTGGGCCGGGCCCGTTCCAGCTCGTCGGTCTCGTCCTCGAAGGACCCGGTCGGGGCCGTCTCGAGGGGAAGAGGTGTCGCCAGGTCGGAGACGAACTCGACGAGGTCGTCGAAGGATGCGCCCTCCCGCCCGGTCAGGGCGACCTCGTGATCGACGAACGCGAGGACGGTCTCGACCAGGTCCCGGGCGGCCCCCTCGGCCGGACGACCACCGGGACGCGGTGAGGAGATCACCGGAGCGCCCTCCTCGTCGATCACCACGTCATCGAGACCGGTACCGGTCGCATCGATGCCGCGATGCGACAGATGCTGCAGGGCTCCGAGGAGCGGGAGCAGCACCGTCACGGCCTCGCCCACGTCGATCGACCCACGCAACGCCAACCATCTCGGGAGAGGCGTCCCGGCGGGCCCGTCGAGCTCGAGCTCGATCGGGGTCGGCCAGTCGTCCGCACGGTCGGACGGATCGTCCCGGACATCGATCAAGACGGCGACGTGCCGGTGCCGGGCCACAGCCAGCGCGCACGCGACGGCTCGACCGGGGGCCCCGGGAAGAACGTGCCGGTGCGTCTCTCTCATGTCGACACCGTGCCGTGTCGAGGCCCCGGCGGTGCCGATCGGAGCAGGGCTCCAGAGTCGATCCGCTCAGAGCAGACTCGTGGAGGACTCATACCCGCGTCGAACCCCGTATCCTAGGTCGCATGGCACGCCGCACGTCTCCGGAGAACACGTCCCCGAAACCGCCCAAGGAACCGGGCCGTTTCAAGCAGATGTGGCAGGTCTTCCAGATGACCCGCCGCGCCGACAACCGCGCGTTGCCGTACATGCTGCTGGCCCTGCTGCTCCCCGTGCTGGCCGGCGTCGTCGCGGCCCTCCTGCTGTCCGACGGCAACGTCCTGGCGCTGATCCTCTACATCGTCGTCGGTGTCATGCTCGGCATCCTCCTGTTGCTGATCGTGTTGGGGCGCCGCGCCGAGCGAGCCGCTTACTCGCAGATCGCGGGTCAGCCGGGTGCCGTCGGCGCCGTCATGAAGAGCGGCCTCCGCCGTTCGTGGCGCGCCAGCGAGATGCCCGTCGCCGTGCAGGGTCGCACCCAGGCCGCCATCTACCGTGCCGTCGGTCGCGGCGGAGTCGTGCTCATCGCCGAGGGCGGCGCCGCTCAGACCAAGCGCCTCGTCGACGAAGAGCGCCGCAAGGTGACCCGCATCCTGCCGAACGTCCCGGTCACGGTCCTGCACGTCGGTCCCGACCCGGACGCCATCCCGCTGCACAAGCTGTCGTCGCGCATGAACAAGATCAAGTCGGCGATCAACCGCAACGAGGTCCTCGCGGTCAGCAACCGTCTCCAGTCGCTCGGTCAGGGCGGGCTGCCGATCCCCAAGGGTGTCGACCCGTTCAAGGTGCGCGCCGGCCGACCCCGCTGAGTCGAGAGGACCCGGCCGACAGGACTCGGCTGAGACCTGGGCCGCGGTCGCTCAGACGCGGACGAGAACCGTCCCGGCGAGGCGATCGTGCAGACCGCGCTCATCCGCATCCCACACGACGGCCGGGATGACGATGCAGATCAGCAGCGTCCGGACGACGGGTCGCCAGAACCCGATGTAGCCCCCGGCCATCGGCACGACCCGGAGTCGCAGGATCAGATGACCCACGCCTCCCCCGGCCGTGATGAGCAGGACGATCTGCATCACGGCGAACACCCCGAGGGTGGCGAGGCCGTCGGCCGAGAAGAACGCCAGGCCGATCACGTAGGCGATGGCCCAGTCGATGACGAGCGCGGCGATGCGTCGCCCGAGGCGGCCGATCGACCTGGGCCCGCTCTGCGGGAGGCCCAGACGTTGACCGGGCCAGGCCTGCCACCCTTCGTCTGACGAGGTGGGACGGGGCGGCATGCGGTCGGACATGGTGTCCAGACTATCTTTCGGGCGCACCCGTAACATGCCGGAAACATTGGGGACACTGCGGCGAAACCCTCCGTCAATAGCCTCGGTGCTGGGTGCGTTCCGCATCCGATCCGTTCCAAGCCCATTGGAGAGACATCCCGTATGTTCAGTGATTCTTCCGAGGTGCTGAAGTTCATCAAGGACACCGACGTCAAGTTCCTTGATATCCGCTTCACCGACCTTCCCGGTGTGCAGCAGCACTTCAACATCCCCGCCTCCACGGTCGACGAGGACTTCTTCTCCGTCGGACAGCTCTTCGACGGATCGTCCATCCGCGGTTTCGCCTCGATCCACGAGTCGGACATGCAGCTCATCCCCGATGTCACGACCGGCTACGTCGACCCCTTCCGGGTCGAGCGCACGCTCATCCTCGTCTTCGACATCTTCAACCCGCGCAACGGCGAGCTCTACAGCCGTGACCCGCGCCAGGTGGCCAAGAAGGCCGAGAAGTACCTCGCCTCGACCGGCATCGCCGACACCGCGTTCTTCGCTCCCGAGGCCGAGTTCTACATCTTCGACGACGTCCGCTACGAGGTGAAGCAGAACTCGAGCTTCTTCTCCGTCGACAGCGAAGAGGGCGCCTGGAACACGGGCCGCGTCGAGGAAGGCGGCAACCTCGCCAACAAGACGCCGTACAAGGGCGGGTACTTCCCCGTCAGCCCCGTCGACAAGACGGCCGACCTCCGTGACGACATCAGCCTCAAGCTGATCGACGCCGGGCTCATCCTCGAGCGCTCCCACCACGAGGTCGGCACCGGCGGGCAGCAGGAGATCAACTACCGCTTCGACACGATGGTGCACGCGGCCGACGACATCCTGAAGTTCAAGTACATCGTCAAGAACACCGCCGAGCAGTGGGGCAAGGTCGCGACCTTCATGCCCAAGCCGCTCTTCGGCGACAACGGCTCCGGCATGCACACGCACCAGTCCCTCTGGAACGACGGCAAGCCGCTGTTCTACGACGAGAACGGCTACGGCGGACTGTCCGACATCGCCCGTTGGTACATCGGCGGTCTGCTCAAGCACGCTCCCGCCGTGCTCGCGTTCACGAACCCGACGATCAACTCGTACCACCGGCTGATCCCGGGCTTCGAGGCACCCGTCAACCTCGTCTACTCGGCCGGCAACCGCTCGGCGTCGATCCGCATCCCGATCACGGGCACGAACCCCAAGGCCAAGCGCATCGAGTTCCGTGCGCCCGACGCCTCGGGCAACCCGTACCTCGCCTTCGCCGCGCAGCTCATGGCGGGCCTCGACGGTATCCAGAACCGCATCGAGCCGCACGAGCCCGTCGACAAGGACCTGTACGAGCTTCCCCCCGAGGAGGCGAAGAGCATCCCCCAGGTGCCCTCGTCGCTCGAGGAAGCACTGAAGGCGCTCGAGGCCGACCACGAGTTCCTGACCAAGGGCAACGTGTTCACCGAGGACCTCATCGAGACCTGGATCGCCTACAAGCGCGAGAAGGAGATCCTCCCCCTCGCGCAGCGTCCGCACCCGTTCGAGTACGAGATGTACTTCTCGGTCTGACCCGCGCCTCCTGACGTCTCGGTGGCATCGCCACCGGTCGTCACGGCAGAAGCCCCGCACCTCGAGAGGTGCGGGGCTTCGTCGTGACCCGATGATCCGATCGGGTCAGGCCGGGATCGGCGTCGGTGCCAGCACCTGCCGACGAGCCGGCGTCGTCCGACCGCCGAGGGCCCGGACCTCCCAGCCCGCGTTCGACCAGACGGTCGCATCGAGGGCGTTGCGGGCATCGATCACCACGGGGTTGCCCGCCAACACGGCGAGGGCACGCGGCTCGGCGGCGACGAACTGCGGCCACTCCGTGAGGAGGAGCACCACGTCGGCGTCCGAGACGGCCTCCTCGACCGTGTCGGCAAACGACAGGGTCGGGAAGCTCCGCTGGGCCGTCTGCGTCGCCTCCGGGTCGACGACGAGTACCTGTGCGCCGCGCAGGTGCAGGGCCGCCGCGACGTTCAGCGCCGGAGAGTCGCGCACGTCGTCGGTGTGCGGCTTGAACGCGGCACCGAGCACGGCGATGCGGCGGTTGAGCACCGACCCGCCGCACGCGTCGATCGCCTGGTCGATGACGCGCTGACGCTGGGCCATGTTGATCTCGTCGACCTGCTGCATGAGACCCACCGCGCGATGCGCGCCCAGCTCGTTGGCGCGGTACATGAGTGCGCGGATGTCCTTCGGGAGGCATCCCCCGCCGAAGCCGAGTCCGGCGTTCAGGAACTTGCGGCCGATACGGTCGTCGAAGCCGAGGGCGTCGGCCAGCGTGCTGACGTCGGCGCCGGCGGCCTCGCACAACTCGCTGATCGCGTTGATGAACGAGATCTTCGTCGCGAGGAAGGCGTTCGCGCTGACCTTGACGAGCTCGGCCGTCGGCAGGTCGCACGAGATGACGGGGGTGCCGGTCGAGATCGGCTCGGCGTAGACCTCCCGGAGGATCGACTCCGTGCGGCTGTCCGTGCCGCCGAAGACGATCCGATCGGGGCGGAGGGTGTCCTCGACCGCATGGCCCTCGCGCAGGAACTCGGGGTTCCAGACGACGTCGGCCTTGATCCCGGTCGGCAGGGCGGCCGCCACGATCTCGCGGAGCCGTGCCGCCGTACCCACGGGAACGGTCGACTTGCCGACGATGAGCCCGTCGTGACTGAGCGAGCGGGCCACGGCACGCGTGGCCTCCTCGACGTAGCTGAGGTTCGCCGCGTGGCTTCCCCGCCGCTGCGGCGTGCCGACGCAGATGAAGTGCACATCGGACAGCGCCACGGCTTCGGCGAGGTCGGTGGTGAACAGCAGACGGCCCGACGAGACGTGCTTGACGATCAGCTCGGGCAGCCCCGGCTCGAAGAACGGCACACGGCCTTCGGCCAGCGCCGCGACCTTGGTCGGGTCGGTGTCGACGCCGATGACGTCGAAGCCCATCTCCGCCATGGCGGCGGCGTGCGTCGCGCCCAGATAGCCGGTGCCGATGACGCTGATCCGTGGCTTCATCGACGTGGTGTCGAACTCGCCGGCGTCCGTCGGCTCGGAGGTGGAGGTGTCGTCGTGGGTCATGATGCGCTCCTTGCGGTGAGGGATGCGGTGGGAGTGAGAAATCGAGGAGGCACGGTGCGGCTCGCGATCACGGCTGCCGCCGCAGGGAGAAGCCCGTGTCCGTCCTCGCGATGCCGGCCGTGAAGGCATCGATGGAGTCCTGTCGCGAGACGATGCGCCAGTCGTTCGTCAGGTAGGAGCCCGACGAGACGGTCGTGGCCGTCAGGTTGAACCAGGCGAAGCCGATGATGTCGGCGTTCTTCGGATCGGCCAGGGTGTCGAACAGGGAGGCGATCCACTTCGGCTTCTGCGCTTGGGCGACCGAGCCGAGTTCGGCGGCACCGATCTCGGCGAGGAGGATCGGCTTGTGCGTGATCTGCCTCAGGTAGCCGAGGGTCTTGCCGAACGTGCCGTCGAAGTCGCCCGGCTGCTGGGTCTCGGGGCTGCTGCGCAGGTAGCCGGTCATGCCCACCCAGTCGACGTACTCGTCACCCGGGTAGAGACTCTTCGTGTACTCCAGCGTGCGATTGGCGGTGGGAACACCCTCGGCGCGGGTCGGAGCCCAGACCCAGGCCACGAGGTCGTTCGCCCCGCGGTCGGCGAAGATATCGTGCACGTGCTGCCACATCTTCACGTAGTCGCCCTTGGCGTTGTTGTTGACGCCCTCGTCCCACGGGTACCAGTTGCCGTTCATCTCGTGGTTCAAGCGGATGGCCAGCGGCAGTCCGTTCGCCACGATGGCGTCTGCGTAGCGCGTGAGGTAGTCGTCGAAGGCACCGTCGATGATCTTGCCGAGCTCGTAATCGGGCTCGGTGACCTGCGAGTTGCTCGCCGAGATGGGACGCGACTCCCAGGTCAGCAGAGACAGGTCGCCCTTGGCCCAGGCCCGGTTCACGGCGGCCGGGTTGAAGTCCTGGTCCCATCCCTGGAAGTAGCCGGCGAGGTTCGGCTGCGCCTTGACCTTCTGGCTCACGTCGTCGAACTCCGACCAGCTGAACGGCGACTGCGTCGTGTAGAGCCCGAAGTAGCGGGACGTCGGATTGACGATCTGGGCCTTCGTGGGTGCCGTGATCGTGACGGGGCCGGTCGTGCCCCCGGTCGACCCCGTCTTGCCCGGCGAGACGCTGCCCGAACCACCGGTGGCGCCCTTGGCCGCCGATCCCGCGGCACCGGCTGCGTTCGAGCCGCTCCCGGAGCCCGCGGCGTTCTCGAGGGCCGAGACGGAGGCCTGGGCGGACGCGAGCTGCGCCTTGGCCTCGGTCAGCTGGGCCTCCGACGACCAGGCCTTCTGCTGGACCTCGGCGAGAGCGGTCTTGCTCGCGGTCAGCTGCGTCTTGGCGGACAGGAGCTGGTCGAGCAGGGCCGACCGGTCGGCCTTGAGCGTGGCGATGTCGGTGGTCGTCGGGGCACCCACCGCCTGCTGGACGGCAGTGCGGACGGCGTTCTCGCTCGGCGAGACCCAGATCAGCCACGTGATCATGGCCAGGAGGACGGCGATGGCGGTCGCACCGAGCGCGGTGCGGCGTGCGTTGCCCTTCGACGTCGCCCACCACACGCCTGAGTGCACGTGCAGCGGCGTGACGAAGTTCTGACTCGATTCAGACAATGAAGAAGACCTCCAGGGCGAGGATCGCGAAACCGATCAGGTACGGGAATCCGGCTTTCGGGTTGAGGCGACGGCGTGTCGGCGTCGGGGCGACGGCGATCGACGAGGAGACGGGCACCGGCTGCGCGGTCGTCTCGGCTACCGTCTGCTCCGACTCCGTGGCGAGGGCGGCGCGCCGGCTGCGCACCAGCACGGCTCCGGCCTCGTCGGTGTCGTCGGAGGACGACCCGGACACGCTCGACCCCGTCGAGAAGTCGAACAGGGTGTCGACGCCCGTGTCGACGCCGTCTCGGAACTCGCGTTCCAGCACGTCGAGGGGTGTCTCCTCGGCAACCTGCTCGACGGCGGCCTGGTACTGGTCGTTCACCGCGCCTCCGGCGTACGCACCGGCTCGGGTGCCCCAACCACTGGCGTGGCCCATCCGGAAGAAGCCGATGACGCGGATCGGCATGAGGAAGAACGTCGACACGATGATGAAGACGGGCAGTCGGAAGAAGTCGGACGGCTTCTCGGCCAGGTGTCGCATCTGTCGGATGGCCATGCTGAGCACCGACGACAGGACCATCAACAGGATGATGCTCAGCAGGCCGGTCGAGACCCCGTACTCGTCGAGGATCCCCTGGTAGAGGTTGATCCCCGTGCCCGTGATGCCGCGGTAGATCCAGCCGCCGATCACGCCCATCAGCATGAACGGCAGGACGATGTCCATCGCGAAGAAGAACGCGAGCATCGGCGCGTGGCCGAGCATCCAGGGCATCATGCGGAACGTGTTGTATTGACTGCCGCGAGCCCAGCGCAGCTGCTGCTTGAACAGCTTCTTCACCTGGAGGGGCGCGTCGGTGTAGACGAGGCTCGTGTGCTGATAGACGGTGCGGTAGCCCTCTTTGAGCGTGAGGTTCGTGAGGGTGCGGTCGTCGCTGACCTCGAGGAAGACGCCCATGAACTTCTCGGTCATGAACCGGTCCATGACCCGGACGAGGATCTCGCGGCGGAACGCGATCGTGCGACCCGGCAGGCAGCCGATCTGACCGAGCACGCTCTGGGCCGGCATCGAGTACAGCGCCCGGGAGTTCTCGAGCCAGTCGGCCCAGCGGGTGATCCAGCTGCGCTCCGGCTCGAGGATGCGCTGACGGGTCGTGACACCGCCGATGTTGGCCTCGGCGAACGGCCGCACGAGCTCGGACAGGGTGCCCGGCGTCCAGACGGTGTCGGAATCGACCAGCACGGTGATGTCGCCCGTGCTCAGCTCGGTGCCGATCATGACCGCGTTGCGCTTGCCGGGGATCGGCGTGTGCACCCAGCGGACGAGCGGCCCGAACTCCTCGCAGACCGCGGCGAGCTCGGCGTTGGGCTTGCCGTTGATGACGACGATGATCTCGCCGGGGCCTTGCTCGACCATGCGACCGATGACGTCGCGGAACAGGTCGAGGGGTTCGTCGACGACGGGGACCACGACGCTCGTCGTGCCGGTGTACTCGCCGGTGAAGGGGCGGTAGCGCCGGGAGAGGACGACCTTGATGACCCAGAGGACCCAGATGAACGCCGAGTACACCGCGAACAGATAGAGCTCGGGATGTCCGCCGAGCATGGAACGGATTTGCAGGATGAACGTCAACACGATGTCCGCCTCAGGGAGGTGAAAGGGGGTGGCTTCCGCAGCGATGAGGAACTGGTCTATCGGGTTGAGACGAGTCTGAGGCAGCCGTCAGGCCGCTTTCAAGTCGTCACCCCTTCGGGGGCGATGGCGCCACCTGCCGGGGTACGAACGTGTCCTCCCGGTGCTGTCGGACAAAGTGCCGACGGCGCCGCTCGGCGACGGGAGGCCGACGTCATCGGTCCCATTCGGCGTCAACTGAGTATTTTCATAACAAATTTGCAGGCTGCTGTTTTACCTGGTCAGACCGCTTTCTAGATCGGTCAGAGGAACTGTGGATGGGCGCGGTCGAGCAGAGGGCTTGACGGGATCGCGCCACGGGTTCGCCCCCGAGCCGGACATGCTCGCGAAACCTGACCGACATCTAGCGCGGGGTACAGTAACCCGAATCGGGGTACAGCTTCATCACCCCAAAAAACTTTTCGCATCACCCGCCCGAGATCGACGACCCGGGCGTGTCGCCCGCCGTCACCCTCCCCGGGCGCGGGATCAGACCGAGGGGTCCGGTGCGTCCTGGACACCGTAGAAGCGGTGCTCGAACGTCGCGCGCGCCCGGCGCGTAGCGGCCAGGTAGTCCTCCTCGACCCGGGAGGCGGACCCCGGCGGGTACTCCATCAACCGGGCCACCGCCTCCAACTGGGGTCGGTCCGTGGGCAGGACGTCGCTCGTGCGGGCCGTCCAGAGGACGAGTGCCGATCGTGCCCGCGATGAGATCAGCCAGGCGTCGCGCAGGCGCTCGGCGTCGTCGGCGGAGACGAGGCCCGCGGTGACCCCGGCGTCCAGGGCCTCGAGCGTCGACGTGGTCCGCAGCCCCGGCATGGCGTGCGCGTGCTGGAGTTGGAGCAACTGCACGAACCACTCCACGTCGCTCAACGATCCGCGCCCGAGCTTCAGATGACGTGACGGATCGGCCCCCTTCGGCAGGCGTTCCGCCTCGACCCTGGCCTTGATGCGCTTGACCTCGCGGACCTCCTGATCGGACAACGAGGCCGGGTAGCGGACCTCGTCCGCGAGGGACATGAAATCGTCGAGGAGGCGCGGGTCACCTGCCACGGGCCGGGCCCGGAGCAGGGACTGGGCCTCCCACGTCAGCGACCACCGGTCGTAGTAGGCACGATACGACGCGAGCGACCGCACCACCGGGCCGTTCTTGCCCTCCGGACGGAGTCCGGCATCGAGGTCGAGCGGCACGAGCGCGTCGGACGTCACTCGGTTCATCGCGGCGACCACCCCGAGTGCCCGCTGATGCGCCGTCGGATCGTCGCCGTCCGCCCGGTACACGTAGAGGACATCCGCGTCGGACCCGAAGCCGAGCTCCTGGCCGCCGTAGCGGCCCATGGCGATGACGGCGAACTCGAGGTCGCCGGCCGTGCGCCGCGCGAGGCCGAGCGCACCCGTGACGGCGGCCGTCGTCACGGCCGTGAGTCCTCGTGCGAGCTCGTCGATGTCGAGCACCCCGAGGATGCCCCCGATGGCGAGCCGCAGGATCTCGCGACGGCGAGCCTGACGCAGGACGGCCGCGGCGGAGTCGACGTTGTCGTGCCGTGCCAGGGTGGCGCGCGTCTCGTCGAGGAGGGTCGCCAGCGGGCGCGCCCGGAGGTCGACGTCGTTCTCGAACCACGCGGCGGCCTCGGGGATGCGCTCGAGCAGGTCACCGGCGAATCGGGAGGACGACAGGACGGCCGTCAACCGGTGGGCGGCCCCCGACGAGTCCCGCAGCATGCGCAGGAACCAGTACGACTCCCCCAGCCCCTCGCTCAGACGGCGGAAGGCGAGCAGGCCCTGGTCGGGATCCGTGCCGTCGGCGAACCACTGCATCATCACCGGCAGCAGGTGACGCTGGATGCTGGCTCGGCGCGAGACGCCGGAGGTCAGGGCGGCGATGTGCCCGAGAGCCCCTCGGGGGTTCGCGAAGCCGATCGCGGCGAGGCGGGCAGCCGCCTGGTCGGAGCTGAGGCCGAGCTCCTCTTCGGGGCGTGCCGCGACGGCCGACAACAGGGGCCGGTAGAACAACCGCTCGTGGAGGCGGCGCACGCGCCCCTTGATCTGGCGCCAAAGCTCGACGAGATCGCCTGCGGACCCCGCCAGACCCGACGAGCGAGCCAGCACCCGGAGGTCGTTCTCGTCGATCGGCATGAGATGCGTCCGGCGCAGCCGGGTCAGCTGGATGCGGTGCTCCAGGAGGCGCAGGACGCGGTAGTCGTGGTCGAACTCGGCCGCCTCGACGCGGCCGACGTAACCGCGTCTCGCCAAGGCAGCCAGCGCCTCCAGCGTGGCTCGCTGCCGCACGCCCTCGTCGGCCTGCCCGTGCACGAGCTGCAGCAGCTGGATCGTGAACTCGACGTCGCGCAGGCCGCCGGGGCCGAGCTTGATCTGCCGATCGACCTCGTCGGCGGGCAACAGGTCGGTCACCCGCTCGCGCATGCGCTGGACGGACTCGACGAAGTTCTCGCGGGAGGCGGCGACCCAGACGAGCGGCGACAGCCGGTCGACGTAGGCGCGCCCGAGATCGGGATCGCCGGCGACCGGCCGTGCCTTCAAGAGCGCCTGGAACTCCCAGCCCTTCGCCCAGCGCTCGTAATAGGCGACGTGCGACTCGAGAGTCCGCACCAGGGCGCCGTCCTTGCCCTCGGGACGGAGATTCGCGTCGACCTCCCACAGTCCGTCCTCGGCGGCCATCTCGGAGACGGTCCGGGCCGCGTGCATGGCGAGTCGGGTCGCGATCTCGACGGCTCGGCCGTTCTCCAGCCCCTCCGCGCCCTCGGCGACATAGACCACGTCGACGTCGCTGAGGTAGTTGAGCTCTCGGGCCCCGGTCTTGCCCATCGCGATGACCGCCAGCCGGGTGCGCGCGACATCGGCGTCGGGGAAGGCGACCTCGCGTCGAGCGACGTCGAGTCCGGCCTCGAGGGCGGCGCCGGCCAGATCGGCCAACGCGGCAGCCACCGTGTCGAACGAGGCGACCGGGTCGGCCGACTCGAGGTCGAACGCCGCGAGGCGGAGCAGATGCCGGCGGTACCGGACGCGGAGCGCCACGCGCGCCCGATCGTCGACGAGACCGGCGACGGCGTCGAGCAGGTCGGCGGTGTACTGCTCGGGCGACCACGGTGCGTCGAGGGGGTCGAGAAGACTCCGGAGTTCGGCCGGACGCCGCACCAGGAACTCGCCGAGACCCGACGACGCCCCGAGCACGCGGAGCAGGCGCGGCATGGCGCCGTCGCCGTGCTCGATCAGGGCGAGGACGGCCTCGCGATCGCGCTCGAGGAGGCGGTCGAGCAGGAACAGCGCCCCGTCGGGATCACCGCAGACCGCGAAGGAGGCGACACTCGCCTCGAGACCGGGCGTCGCCGCCACGAGGCGATCCAGTCGCTCGCGGCTCGAGCCGAGCTCGGCGAAACCCAGCCGCGCCAGATCGGAGAGACCGGAGACGGAGCGGGGCATCGACGAGCGGCTCGGCTAGAGGATCTCGAGGTTGGAACGGAGCTCGTACGGCGTCACCTGGGCGCGGTACTCCTTCCACTCCTGACGCTTGTTGAGCAGGACGTAGTTGAACACCTGCTCACCGAGCGTCTCGGCGACGAGCTCGCTGTTCTCCATGATCGACAACGCGTGGTCGAGGCTCGCGGGCAGCTGGTTGTAGCCGAGGGCGCGGCGCTCGGCGTCGGTGAGGCCCCAGACGTTGTCCTCGGCCTCGGCCGGCAGTTCGTAGCCCTCCTCGATGCCCTTGAGACCCGCGGCCAACATCAGCGAGAACGCCAGGTACGGGTTGGCCGCCGAGTCGATGGCGCGGTACTCGACGCGGCTCGACTGACCCTTGTTCGGCTTGTAGAGCGGCACGCGCACGAGGGCGCTGCGGTTGTTGTGGCCCCACGTGACGAAGCTCGGGGCCTCGTCGCCACCCCAGAGTCGCTTGTAGCTGTTGACGAACTGGTTCGTGACGGCCGTGATCTCGGGGGCGTGACGCAGCAGGCCGGCGATGAACTGCCGCCCGGTCTTCGACAGCTGGTACTGGGCACCGGCCTCGTAGAACGCGTTCGAGTCGCCCTCGAACAGCGACATGTGCGTGTGCATGCCCGAACCGGGGTGACCCGACATGGGCTTAGGCATGAACGTCGCGTAGACGCCCTGCTCGATGGCGACCTCTTTGATCACCGTGCGGAACGTCATGATGTTGTCGGCCGTCGTGAGCGCGTCGGCATAGCGCAGGTCGATCTCGTTCTGGCCGGGGCCCGCCTCGTGGTGGCTGAACTCGACCGAGATGCCGAGGTCTTCGAGCATGCGGACGGAACGACGACGGAAGTCGTGCGCCGTGCCCCCGGGCACGTTGTCGAAGTAGCCGGCCGAGTCGACGGGCTGGGGGCCGGCCTCGCCCACCTGGGCGCTCTTCAGCAGATAGAACTCGACCTCGGGGTGCGTGTAGAACGTGAAGCCCATCTCGCCGGCTCGCGCCAGGGTGCGCTTGAGCACGTTGCGGGGGTCGGCGACGGCGGGCTGGCCGTCGGGCGTCGTGATGTCGCAGAACATCCGCGCCGTCGGGTCGATCTCGCCGCGCCACGGGAGGATCTGGAAGGTCGTGGGATCGGGGTGGGCCAGCACGTCGGCCTCGAACGACCGGGTGAGGCCCTCGATGGCCGAGCCGTCGAATCCGAGCCCCTCGGCGAACGCACCCTCGACCTCGGCCGGGGCGATCGCGACCGACTTCAGCGTGCCGATCACATCGGTGAACCAAAGGCGGATGAACTTGATGCCACGCTCTTCGATCGTGCGAAGAACGAAGTCTCTCTGCTTGTCCATTCAAGGCCTTTCTGCTCCGCCACTACGCTAGTGGACATGCCTCGACTTCGCTTGGCGCTCGCCCAGACCAACCCCGTCGTCGGGGATCTCGCCGGCAACTCCGCCCAGATCGTCGAGGCTGCGAGGCGTGCCCGAGACGCGGGCGCCGACCTCGTCGCCGCCGGCGAGATGGCCCTGACCGGCTACCCGATCGAGGACCTCGCGTCGCGACCCAGCTTCCTCCAGGCGAGCCGCCGGGCCGTCGAGGCCCTCGCCGTCACCCTCGCCGACGAGGGTCTCGGTGATCTCCCGGTCGTGGTGGGGCACGCCGACGGTCCGTTCGAGCCGCGCCTGCTCGGCACGAGCAACGCGCCGACCGCCATCGCGAAGAACTGCGCGAGCGTGCTGCAGGGCGGTCGCGTCGTGACCACCACGGCGAAGTACCACCTGCCGAACTACTCGGTCTTCGACGAGTACCGCGTGTTCATCCCCGGTGACGACCTGCTGGTCGTGCGCGTCCGCGGGGTCGACGTCGCACTCATCATCTGCGAGGACCTCTGGCGCGACGGCGGCCCCGTCGAGCGCGTGCTCAAGGCGGACGCGGGTCTCCTGCTGGTGGTCAACGCGAGCCCCTTCGTCGCGGACAAGGACGAGGTCCGCCTCCCACTCGTGACGCGCCGCGCGGTCGAGAACGACACGCTCGTCGCCTACGTCAACATCGTCGGCGGACAGGACGACCTCGTGTTCGACGGCGACAGCGTCGTCGTCGACGGAGCCGGCACGATCCTGGCCCGGGCACCCCAGTTCGACGAGCACCTGCTCGTCGTCGACCTGGAGCCGGAGGCGGCCACCGACAGCGAACTCCCCGAGGGCATCCGACGGGTCGACCTCGACACCGCAGGCGTCGTCGACGACGCCACCCGCACCTCCTCGGCCGTCGACCCCGACGTGGCGGTGCTGCCGGACGACCACGAGCAGCTGTGGAACGCGTTGGTGCTCGGCACCCGCGACTACGTCCGGAAGAACGGCTTCCGCAGCGTGATCCTCGGCCTGTCGGGCGGTATCGACTCGGCCGTCTGCGCGGCGATCGCCGCCGACGCCCTCGGCGCATCGTCCGTGTACGGCGTGTCCATGCCGAGCCAGTGGTCGTCCGACCA
This sequence comes from Frigoribacterium sp. 2-23, assembly GCF_049601585.1. Classification (GTDB taxonomy): domain Bacteria; phylum Actinomycetota; class Actinomycetes; order Actinomycetales; family Microbacteriaceae; genus Frigoribacterium. Next base: position 1,722,973 of record NZ_CP187126.1, read on the forward strand.
CTCCCGGAGCGACGCCGACGACGTCGCGGAGCGGATCGGCGTGGTCTACTCGACCGAGCCCATCGCCGACCTCGTCACGCCGTTCGAGACGCAGCTCGGACTGACCGGTCTCGCGGCCGAGAACATCCAGGCCCGGGCACGCGCGCTCATCCTGATGGGGCTGAGCAACCTGCACGGACACCTCGTGTTGACGACGGGCAACAAGACCGAGTTGTCGGTCGGCTATTCGACCATCTACGGCGACTCGGTCGGCGGGTTCGCCCCGATCAAGGACGTGCCGAAGACGATGGTGTGGGAGCTCGCGCGGTGGCGGAACGCCTTCGCCGAGTCGCGCGGCGAGACGGCGCCCATCCCCGAGAACTCCATCACGAAACCACCGTCGGCGGAGCTCCGCCCGGGGCAGGAGGACCAGGACACGCTGCCTCCGTACGAGACGCTCGACGGCATCCTCGAGCTCTACGTGACGCAGGCCCTCGGTGTCGACGACATCGTCGCGCAGGGTTATGACCGCGACACGGTCGACGAGGTCACCCGACTGGTCGACCGCTCGGAGTGGAAGCGCCGCCAGGGCGCCATCGGGCCGAAGATCTCGGGGATGGCGTTCGGCCGCGACCGCCGACTCCCGATCACGTATCGGCCTACGGTCGTCTGACGCGCGGGCTTCGCGCGAACCGACGAGGCTCAGTCGTCGGCGGCGTCCTCGGCGTCGAGTCGTGCGTTGCGCGCCTTGATCGTCTCGAGCGCCTGCTCGGCCTCGGCGCGCGTGGCGTACGGACCGGCCCGATCGACGGCCGGCGACTGCTTGCCCTCTTCCACCTCGTGGGTGACGATGTTGTACCAGAACTCGGTTGACATGAGGTCTCCTGTGGGGGTGTTCGGCCTGTCCGGCCCGATGCCGGAGAGGGGTGCGGGCGGGGAGCTCGGGCTCCCCCTAAGCTGGATCTTATGCCCCGGGACACTCACGGCCATCTGACCCCGGGCCGGATCTCAGCGCAGCGTCCGGTCCCCCCGACCATCCCGCGTCCCGAGTACGTCGGCAAGGCCGCACCGTCTCCGTCCGACGCCGGGGACGTCTACGACGGCGAGACGATCGAGCTCATCCGCGAGAGTGGACGCATCGCCTCCCAGGCCATCGACGCCGTCGAGGCGGCGATCGCGCCGGGTGTGACGACCGACGAGCTCGACCGCATCGCCCACGAGTTCGTGGTGGCCCATGGCGCCTACCCCTCGACCCTCGGCTATCGCGGCTACCCGAAGTCGGTCTGCACGTCGGTGAACGAGGTGATCTGCCACGGCATCCCCGACGACACGACGCTCGTCGAGGGCGACCTGATCAACATCGACATCACCGCGTTCAAGAACGGCGTGCACGGCGATCTCAACCGCACCTTCGTCGTGGGCGAGGCCCCGATCGAGACCACCGACCTGGTGGAACGCACCCGAGAGGCACTCCGACGGGGCATCAAGGCCGTCGCGCCCGGCCGTCAGGTGAACGTCATCGGCCGTGCCATCGAGTCGTACGCCAAGCGATTCGGCTACGGCGTCGTCCGCGACTACACCGGGCACGGCGTCGGTCGTGCGTTCCATTCGGGTCTGATCATCCCCCACTACGACGCTCCGCAGTACGACGACGTCATGGAGGTCGGCATGGTCTTCACGATCGAGCCGATGCTGACACTCGGCGGCATCGAGGCCGACATCTGGTCGGACGACTGGACGGTCACGACCCGTGACAAGAGCCTCACGGCCCAGTTCGAGCACACCCTGGTCGTCACCGAACGCGGTGCCGACATCCTCACGCTCTCCTAGAAGGGACTCCCCCATGGCGCACAAGGCAGTGGGAATCGACATCGGCGGCACCGGCATCAAGGGGGCGATCGTCGACATCGAGTCGGGTGAGCTCCTGACGGATCGAATCAAGAAGCCGACGCCCGAGGGCGGCGAGCCCGACGACATCGTCGCCGTCGTCAAGTCCATCGTGGACGAGTTGGGTGCGGACGACGGCGACCTGGCCGTGGGCGTGTGCTTCCCCGCCGCGATCATGGACGGCAAGACCCTGTCCGCCGCCAACGTCTCGAAGAAGTGGATCGGCTTCGAGGCCGAGAAACTCTTCGAGACGACACTCGGCCGTTCGATCCACTTCGTCAACGACGCGGATGCCGCGGGCTACGCCGAGGTCAAGTACGGCGCGGCCAAGGGGGTGCCGGGGCTCGTGATCATGACGACGCTCGGCACGGGAATCGGGACGGCCCTCATCAACGACGGCGTGCTGATCGTCAACGCCGAGCTGGGGCACCTCGAGATCGAGGGCAAGGACTACGAGACCAAGGCCGCCTACGCCGCGAAAGAGCGCGACGACCTGAGCTGGAAGCACTGGGCCAAGCGGCTGCAGAAGTACTACTCGCGTCTCGAGGCGCTGCTCTACCCGCGCTTGATCATCGTCGGTGGCGGGGTCTCGAAGCACTACGACGAGTTCTTGCCGCTGCTCGACCTGCGCGCCGAGATCGTGCCGGCCAAGCTGCGCAACAACGCCGGCATCCTCGGGGCGGCCGCACTCGCTGCCGAGAGCAAGCCTGCCGAGAGCAAGTCCGCCGGGAGCAACTCCGCCGACTGATCGAAGGCGAACGCCGAAACGGCGCCGCCCGGTAGGGTCGGCGCCGTCTCGGCATTCGCGGGTTGTCATGACGACGATGGGGCGATTGGGCCGGCTGCTACGCCGGGTTCTGTCTCGATGCTCACGCACCGTGGACGGCCATCTATCTCGGAACGACGTTGCCGCCGCTCTCTAGCGGTCTACCCGAAGGCTCGGCGAGCAGCCTCGACGCCTTCTGTCTGACCTTGCTCCGGGCGAGGTTTACATAGCCGGCCGGTCACCCGAGCCGCTGGTGGTCTCTTACACCGCCGTTTCACCCTTACCCCGACGCCCACCCGGAGGCGGTCGTCGTGGCGGTCTGCTTTCTGTTGCACTTTCTCGCGGGTTGCCCCGGGTGGGTGTTACCCACCGCCCTGCTCTGTGGAGCCCGGACGTTCCTCGGCGCCGTCGGGCGAACCCGACGACGACGCGACCGTCTTGCCGACCCAATCGCGAACGCAAGCCTACCGGGTCGCGGGGCCGCGCCTCCGGAGCGGGGTCGACCGGGTGTCAGATACCCGACTCGTCCGTGCGCACGAGGATCGCGTCGCTGTCGGGGCAGAGCAGGACGTCGTAGACGGAGGCGGAGCGCACGGCGGCGAGATCGCTGCCGGTCAGGGCGACGCCGCTGGCACTCGAGACTCCCGCGCGCAGTAGCGAGGCGCCGACGCCGTAGCGCTCGCGCTGACGCTCGTACAGGGCGAGCAGGTCGGCGGGCACCTTCGCTGCGATGGTCTCGCGGTCGGCCAGGATCTGGGCGCGCTCGGCGTCGATCGAGGCGAGCGACTCGTCGCGGGTCGCGGCCGCCGAGGAGGCACGCCCCCCGAGATCGTCCAGCTCGCCCTGGGTGGTGGTCGCCACGGCACCGAGGCTCTCGACACGTTCCATCACCTCGAGCTCCATGTCTTCGAGGTCGCCCTGACGCTTGGCCAACGCCGTCAGCTCGCCCTCGAGCGCCTGCACGTCCTTGACCGACGACGTCGACGCGAGACGCTGCTGATCCCGCTTCACGCGCGCCTCGACCACGGCGACGTCGGACTCGATGCGCTTCAGCTCGGCCTGCGCGTCCTCCCAGGCGCCCTGCTCGGACGCGAGGCGACTGCGCAGCCGCGAGCCGTCACCGTCGATGGCGGCGAGCACGGCGATCTCGGGCAGGTTCTTGGCCCGGTGCGCCAGCTGCTGCAGGTTCGTGTCGAGGGTCTGCAGATCGAGCAGCAGGGCCTGGTCGGCGGGGCTTGCTTGCAGGGGCATGGGTTCCATTCAGATCGGAGGGGTGGGGCGCGATGTGCCTACTGGACGATCGCGAAGTCCCAGGGGTCGGTGCGGAGATCGCTGAGCGTGATCTCGACGTCGTGCAGACGCTGGCGGAGTTGCGCGGCGGCCGTGTCGAGCCACAGCCACTCGCTCGCCCAGTGCGAGATGTCGAGCAGGGCGGGACCGCGTCCGAGCAGCGACAGCTCGCGTGCATCGGAGGCAGGGTGATGACGGAGGTCGCTCGTGATGTACGCGTCGGCCGAGGTCACGGCGGGGTCGTCGAGCAGCGAGTCGCCCGCCCCGGCGCAGAGCGCGACGGTCTCGATCACGCGATCGGCGGCACCCGCCGCACGGACACCGGATGCCGTCGGCGGCAGGACGTCGCCGAGGAGGCGCGCGAGGGCGACCAGCGTCATCGGCTGCGGGAGCCTCCCGACGATGCCGAGCCCGGTCGTCGGTGTCCGGCCCTCGTCGATGGGCCGTTGATCGACGAGGCCGAGCTGGTGGGCGAGCACGCGCGAGGTGCCCGTTTCGACGGCGTCGGCGTTCGTGTGGGCCGCGACCAGAGCGGCACCCCCGCGGATCAGCCGAGCGATGACGGCACCCTTCGAGGTGTCCTCGGCGACGGTCGTCGCCCCGCGGAACAGCAGCGGGTGGTGCGACAGCACGAGATCGGCGCCCATGCCCAGGGCCTCGTCGACCGTGTCGAGCACGGTGTCGACGACGAGGTGCAGATGGGTGACCGGGTGCTCGGGGTCACCGACCACGACGCCCGGAGAGTCCCACGACGAGGCACCCGAGAGGGGCCAGAGTTCTTCGATGACGGCGTTGACCGAGGCGAGCGTGGACACCCCGTCAGCTTAGTCGCGAGGCGTCGCGACCCGGGAGGCGCTACGGAGTCCCGTGATCAACACGGCGACGACGAACGACACGGCCGCCGCCGCGATCACGCCGAACACGACGCCGAGCGGCGTCGAGACACCCGAGAAGCCCACGAGGCGGACGAGGTAGCCCTGCCAGGCGAAGGACGCGAGCGGTGAGACGAGCACGCCGCACCCCACCACGGATCCGAGGACGACCCCGACGACGACCGCGATCGGCCCCCGGCGGGCGACGCGCTCGGCGTCGCTGGGCCGCGAGGCCACGGCTTGCAGGGCCGCGAGGCCGGCCAGTGCCGCCGCGAGCGGCACGGCCACGGTCGCCAGAACCGCCGAGCCGACACCGGAGACACCCGCGAGGGCAAGGACGACCGCCAGGAGGACGATCGCGCCGGCGGCGGCCGCCGAGAGCACGAGGAGGCGCGGTGCCGGGATCCGAGCCGGCGCCTCGTCGGTCACGGTCACGGTCGCGGTCTGCGGCGTGCCCGCCGTGACGGGAACGTCGGTCACGCCGGGCTCGCCGAGTTCGCCAGGCACGTCTTCGTTCGGCGCGACGATGTCGACGGGGGCTGCGGCCGCCGTGTCGGCGGGTGCCGATGACGTGTCGGGGAGCGCGTGCGCGACCGGCGTGGCGTCGTCGACCCGCGCCTCCGGGGTGACGTCGGCGACGGGCCGGGCCGCGGCGGACTGTACCGGGACGATCCCTGTGAAGCGCAGTCGCGTCTGTTCGAGGGCCGTCGCGGCCTCGGCGGAGTCGATACGGCTGATCTCGTTCTCCCACGAGGCGAAGCGGGCGGCCTCCTCGGCACGGAGACTCAGCTGAGCCTGGACGACGGCGAGCAGATCGACGGCCGCGGTGTCGTCGAAGCGGCGCTCGATGATGCGGACGAGGTCGTCGTCGTCGAGCGTCAACCGCTCGGGTGGCTGCGGGAGCGACGGGTCGACGGCCGCCGGGAAGACGGGGAGGGTGATGGCCGACGTGTCGGTGGAGTGCCGCGCGGCACTGGCGGGACGCGGCTCGGTGGCGTCGTTCGCGATGACCTCGACGGGCTCGACGTCGGCGCGGTGCGACGGGACGGAGGCCGGACGCGGGCTCGACGCGGGGGCGGGGATGAGCTCGGGGGCAGGTTCGCTCGCCGCGGACTCGGCGGGCGTGTCGCCGTCGAGGTGCCGCTCGAGCGGGGGCGCGGAGGCGATGAGGGTGTCGGTCACGGGGTGGTGCTCCTGCTCGTCCGACGGGGCGCTGAGCTCGATCGGGTCGTCGTCGGGCGCCGAGAAGGTGGCGCGGTGACGGATCGGCGCGACCTCCTCGGCGGGGGCGTCGACCGCCACGGCCTGGAGGGTGTCTCGATCGGTCATGCTCGGATGTTAAGCCGAAGACGACGGGTTCTCGGGGCAACTCGCCGGGATGACCTGGACTTATGGCCTGTCCCTCACCCCTCGGGCGTCGCGCGAGGGCGCCCCGTCAGCTCAGGACGTCCTTGGTGGTGAAGCGACCGATCGCCAGCGACCCGAAGACGACGACGTACCCCACCTGCAGGAGGGCGTTCTGGCCGAACTGATCCCAGGAGACGGGTTGCCGGAGGAAGTCGGCGAAACCGAGCCAGTAGTGGCTGAAGAGCCAGGGGTGGACGGCGGCGAGCTGGGGCAGCGCATCGACGATCTGCGAGACGATCGAGAGCACGATCGTGGCGGCCATGGCACCGACGGGCACGCTCGTGAGGGTCGAGACGAAGAGCCCGATGGCGCTCAGGCCGAGCAGCGAGACCGTGACGTAGAGCGCCATCATCGCCAGGCGCCCGAGGTAGTCGGCGACACCCACGGTGTCGCCGGACAGCAGCGTGACGGGCCCGACCGGGAAGAACACGACCCCCGCCAGGGCACCGAACAGGACCACGGTCAAGGTGGCCGCGAGGCAGAACAGGGCGGCGCCCAGATATTTCACGACCAGGAGGCGCACCCGGCCCACCGGGGTCACCAGCAGGTACCGCAGGGTGCCGAGACCCGCCTCGCCCGCGATGGTGTCGCCGGCGACGACACCCACGGTCAGGGGCAGGAACAACGGGATCGCGAGCGTGAGCGCGGCGAGCGACACGAACAGGCCGTTCTGCGTGATCTGATCGAGGAAGGCCGGCCCCCTCCCCGAGGACGAGCCGCTGGTCGTGACGCGCACCGCGACGGCGAGCAGGATCGGGATGAGCGCGAGGGCCGCCAGGAGCGCGAGCGTCCGAACGCGGCGGAACAACACGGCGATCTCGGAGACGAGCAAGGCGAGGCCGAGCCGCCCTGGTGCTCGTGCGGTCGTCGCCGTCCCGGCGTCCGGCCTGTCCGCCCCGTCAGCCTGCGACATCGAAACCCTCTCCCGTCAGGTCGACGAAGCGATCCTCCAACGAGGCACCCCGCACTTCGAAGGCGCGCAGCCGGACACCGGACCGGACCAGCGCCTCGGCGATCGTCTCGGGGGCGAGGCCCGCGACCGTCATGTCGGCGACGACGGTCGGTGCGGTGTCGGTGTCGACCCGCGCCTCCGGGACGAGACCCAGCGCGGTGAGCGCCTGCAGTGCCGACGCCGTGTCGGGTGTCCCGACCGTGACCCGTCGGACACCCGCATCGCGGAGGTCGGCGAGCGTGCCCTGCGTCAGCAGGCGACCGGCGCTCATGACGCCGATGTGGGTGCACATCTGCTCGACCTCGGAGAGCAGGTGACTCGAGACGAAGACGGTCGCGCCGTCGTCGGCGAGGGACCGGATGAGCGATCGCACCTCGCGGGTGCCCTGCGGGTCGAGGCCGTTGCTCGGCTCGTCCAAGACGACCAGGTCTCGCGGCATCAGCAGGGCGTTCGCGATTCCGAGGCGCTGTTTCATGCCGAGGGAGTACGCGTGCGCCTTCTTGGCCGCGGCGTGTCCGAGACCGACCCGGTCGAGGGCGGCGTCGACCCGTGCCGCCCGCGTGCGACTCGGGGCTCGGAGATCACCGGCGTCGAGGCGGCGAAGGTTGTCGCGCCCGGAGAGGAAGGGGTAGAAGGCGGGTCCCTCGACGAGCGCGCCGACCCGGGGCAGCACGTCACGCGCCCGATCGGGCATGGCGGAGCCGAGGAGCCGGATCTCCCCCTTCGTCGCCGACGTGAGACCCAGCAGCATGCGGATCGTGCTTGTCTTGCCCGAGCCGTTGGGGCCGAGGAAGCCGTACACGCTGCCCGACGGCACGACGAGATCGACACCGTCGACGGCCGTCTGTCGACCGAAGGACTTCGTGAGCCCCCGCGTCTCGATGGCGGCACCCTGAGCGCCTGTCAGCGAGGCGGAGCTCACGACGCGACGAGCGACACGAGCCGATCGGCCGGGACGGCACCCACGTACAGATGGCCGTCGGTGGTCAGGTAGACCGAGAACAGCGCGGTCTGCAGCACCTTGCCGCCCGAGACGGGCGTGAACGCCTGCTCGAGGGCCTTGGCGACGGCGCCTGCCTGCTGGCCGGCCGCCGGGCTGCCCGCCGACGGGTCCCGAGTGGCGAGAACAGCTCCGACGACGGAGCTCCAGCCGCTGCCGATCACCGTGGGCTTCTCGGACGTGGACCGGTCATGGCGGGGTGCCGAGGAAGGTGCAGACCGCTCGGTGACCTTCGCACCGGCCGGCGGCGTGAACGTGAAGGTGGAGGCAGGCGGAGCGGAGACGTCGATGGACTGGAACCCGACGGACAGAGCCGGATCGGTCTGACCCTTCGCGGCGACGACCACGCGCAACGGGAGACCCGTCTCGGAGTCGACGGCGACGGAGACGCTGCCCACGAGCGTGGTGTCGTCCTTCGGGGTGATGACGAGCTCGTACGCGTCGCGACCGGCGACGGAGACGTCGGCGGCGGTCGTCAGCGTGGACACGGGCTCGACCTCGGACAGGATCGTGTCCACGACCTCGGCCGGTGTCCGCGGCGTGCCGCTGGACCGGTCGTGCGCCAGTGCCTCGGGCAGCACCGTGTGCGTCGCCTCGGACTTCTTCGAGTCGTACACCCACACGTCGCGACCCGATCGGACGATGTCCTCCTCGGCGAGGTCGGTCACGATCTGGACGCGTTGAGCCCCGTCGCCGGACGAGAACACGCGAGCGGTGTGGCTGCCGGTCAGCAGGCCGAGGGGCTCCGTCGACGACGAGCCACCGGAGGGGTCGGACGACGGCAGCGTCGGGAGGCCGAGATCGGCCTTCTCCTCGACGGTGCCCGAGAAGGGAGTGCCGTGACTGGACGCCAGGAGGGACAGGATCTGCTCCGGCGACTTCGAGGGCAGTGAGCCGGAGGCGGAGGCGAAGGCCGGCATCGCGAGGGACGCGGCGAGCACGGCGACCGGAACGGCCACGGCGGGAATCCAACGACGGGTCTTGCTACGCATGAGTACGCACCTCTCGGGCCGGCTCCGACGGCAGGACCCGACCTGGCGAAAAGGCTACGCGCGTCGTCGGCGGAGGCGGGCCGCGAGGGCCGATTCTCAGCAAGGACGCGGGTCGTGGCTGGGAGATCACCCGGTTGATTTGAATGATTCAAAACAAAGTCGTAGCGTTGACCCTGCGCCGCCGGTGACACCAGTCGCCGGCGGGGTGACTGCCGATGTCGCCGGTCTGCCCGTCTCCCCCAGATCAAAGGACATCGCCACCATGAACGACATCGATCGCAGCACGACCCAGAACCCCGCCCGCCTCGCCGGCCGCTACGTCGGCGCGCCCCTGGAGCCGAGCCTCCAGGGTGTCTACACGGCCGCGAGCCGCCCGGCCGTCACGCCCGGGTCGTTCGTGTCCGCCGTGGCACACGGCCGCTCCCGTGTCGGTCGTTACACCGCCATGCAGTGGGGGCGCCTGCTGACCGCCACCGGAACCGTGCGGACCCTCACCGGCTCGATCCAGACCCGGCCCGCCCGCTAGACCACAGCGCGGATCGCCTTGACCGCGTGCACGGTGCCCACTCAGACTGAAGGCACTGTGCACGCGACCCCAGGTGACGACTCCCCCGCCGACATCACGGCGACCACATCCGAGACGTCGAGACGCGTGCCGCCGCCCGGCCGCCGACGTCTCGTCGTCGGGCTCGGCGTCGCCGGCCTGGCTGCCGTCGTCGTCGTCGTCACGCTGATCGTCACCGGTGTCCTCGCGCCCCGACCGGGCCAACCCGAGGCGGAGCCGCCGGCCGCGGTGCCATCGGTCACACCGACACCCGAGCCCACCCTCGCGGCGGTGCCCGCGGCCCTCTCGATCGAGGCACTGACCGCCCTGCCCCTCGCGTACTACGACGCCGTCATCCCCGAACTGCTCGACGGCGGTTCGATCACGCCCGAGAACCGCTGGCAGATCGCGACTCCGACGGCTCCCCTCGTCGCGCTGTACGCCAGCCCCGCGGCCGACGCCGCGCCCATCGGCGCCCTCGGCTCGACCGTGCCCACGCTCAACACACCGACGGCCACCGCGGTCTGGGGTGCCTCCGAGGGGCAGGACGGAGGCATGCTGCTCGTCTCGACGCCGTCCCGGAACCGCACCCCCGGCGACGGCGGCGTCGCCGAGGCGGCGAGTGCCACGTTCGCCTGGGCCCGCGCGGCCGACTTCACGCTGAGCGCCGTCGGTCAGACCGTCGTCGTCGACAACGCCACCTCCGTGATCTCGCTCGTGTCCCCCGACGGCACGATCGGGGCCAGCGAGGTCGCCCGTCTGGGCACGGAGACCGACCCGACACCGCGCGGCACCGCGACCTACATGGAGGCGAACTACGTCGACCCGACGATCGCCTACACGCGCGGCAACCCGATCGCGTTGACCGGTGCCCACTCGTCGCTGCTGCCCGGGTACGGAGGCAACTCCGCCCTGACGGCCCTGCACTACTACCCCGACCCGAACGGCAGCTCGCACGGTTGCGTCCGCGTCTCGGCGGCGATGACCGCGGCGCTCGCCGCCTTGCCGGTCGGGACCCCGATCCAGTTCACCTGAGCGGGTCGGCGTCACGATCCCCGTGCCCCGTCGCCAGGTCGGCAGGTCTTCAGGCCGAGCACCACTGCGCCGCCCGGGGAGTCGCGACCGTCTCGCCGTGGGCGTCGACCGCGAGGACGTCGACGTCCCAGGCGCTCGTGATCCCGTCGAGATCGTCCCGGGTACCGGCCAGCACTGCCGTCGCGAGGACGTCGGCCGTGACGATGTCGTGCGCCGCCACCGTCACCTGGACGAAGTCGGCCCCGGTCTCGCGCCGCCAGACGTGGTCGCCGCGCTCCACGACACCCGAGGTCGCGAGCGCGCGCCGGGAACCCGCCAGGGTGACGACGCCCGCGATCCGATCGCGCGCCTCCGGATCCACGATCCCGCACCGCCAGGGTCCGTCCTCCCGCTGCCCTCGGCACGACACGTCTCCCCCGGCTCCGAGCATCCAGGAGTCCGTGGCCTCGTCCAACAGGTCACCGGCCTCGGCCGCGGCCAGGGCCTTCACGATGCCCGAGAGATCGAGCACGCCGTCGGGTCGATGGGGCGTGAAGGCGCCCCGCGTGGCCGAACGCCACTCGAGGGCGCGCTCGTAGACGTCGAGCACGAACGGCGAGACATCGGGCAGTCGCAGCGTCCCGTCGCGGAGACGGCTCAGCTCCGTATCGGGCCGCCACAGGCTGAAGACGGCGTCGTATCGGTCGAAGGCCGCGGCGAGGGAGGCGACGACGACGTCGGAAACGTCGGCGACGGTGTGCAGGCTCACGACCGTTCCCATCGTCTCGATCGTGCGGATCACAGGCCGGCCTGATCGAGAGCCGACTGCAACGACGAGATGTAGCCCTGGCTCGTGTACGTCGCACCGCTGACCATCTCGATATCGGCCGACTGCGCGGTCAGCGCCTCCTGTCGGAGGATGGGAGCCGCGCGGTTGCTGATCTGGACGGAGCGGCCCTCGTCGTCGGTGAGCTTGACGGCGGTCACGTCGGTGAGTCGTCCGCCCGCGACCGTGACGGAGACCTGCACGCTGCCGTAGCGGGTCTGGATGCTCGAGCCGGTGTACGTGCCGTCGGCCGCACCGGATGTGCCGGTCGAGGGCGACGTCCCTGTCGAGAGGGAAGGCGCGGTCGAGGGGGACGGCTCGGTCGAGGGAGTGGTCCCTGCTGAGGGAGACGCCTCGGAACCCTCTCCCCCGGTCACCGTCGTGGCCGTCGACCCGGGTGTGTGCGTCTGGCCGATCTGCCACCCGAGCACGAGCACGGCGATCGAGGCGACGGCGCTCGCCAGGGCTCCGCGGGCGCTCACGAGTCGAACCGTTCGACATGGAGGCGGTGGGCCGGGACGCCGAGCGCCTCGGCATCCCGGACGACCAGATCCGTCCACTCCCGCGGGCCGCAGACGTAGACGTCGGATTCGTCGAGTCGTGGGAAGACGCTCCGCAGCGTGATTCCCCGCACGACGGCCTCCGCGGAACGCCAATCGCCACCCGGTGCGGGCCGGTGACCGACCATCGAGTAGACGGCGTTGCCCGTTCGACGGCCGATCTCGGCGACCTCGGTCCAGAGGAAGGACTGGGACGGGTCGGAGCCGCGCAACAGTACCGTCGCCTCCCCGGGACGGAGCGGTGTCGCCTCGAGGAGGGCGCGGACGGGGGTGACACCGATGCCGGATGCGATCGCCGCGAGATAGGGCATGGTGCGAGCGTTGTCCGTGAAGACGCCGTAGGGCCCCTCCACCGAGACCCGCGTGCCCGGTCGGAGCCGAGCCAACCGACCGGAGCCGGCCCCCAGCTGCCGGACCGTGATGCGAGCGCCGGACGAGGACGGCACGGCGGAGAAGGACACCGGGTGCGCGTGCCACCAGGTCGAACCCGACCAGAACCTCCAGATGCCGAACTGGCCGCCGCGGACCCCCAACCTGTCGAGCCGTCGCCCGCTCAGATGGATCGAGACGACACCGGGCGCGATCTCGACGACGTCCACGACCCGGATGCGGTGTCTGAGGCTCACGACCGTCGGTCGGATGAACCGGAAGACGCCGATCGAGCCGATCGCGAGTGCGTACAGGGCGATCCAGTAGACGCGTTGCGGCGTCCCGACCGCGAACACGCTGCCGACGCTGAGCTGGTGCGGCAGCGCGGCGAGGACCGCGGCGTAGGTGAGCAGATGCACCCCATGCCACGCCTCGTAGGACAGACGACGACGCACGACGACGAGCGAGGACACGACGACGAGCACGAACAGGAGCATCGAGAGATACGCGAGAACCAGATCGTCCGAACCAGTGAGGAGGGCGAACGTCTCCCGGATCGGGTCGACGCCGTCGGCGATGCCGTAGCCGATCGTGAGGAGGAGACCATGGGTCAGCAACAGGATCAGGACGGGTTTGCCGAGGGACCGGTGGACGGCCAGGGCATGATCGTGCCCGACGAGGCGGTCGATGAGCGGTATCCGCGCGGCCAGCACGATCATGACGAGCACCAGGTCGGTCGCCACTAGCCCCGCCGCGATACCGGCCGCGGTGAACGCTCCCCCGCCATCGGTGACGGCGGACGCGCCTCCGGACGACAGCCAGAGCGCGACGGCGACGGCGACCGAGGACCAGCACGCGACCTGCAGACCGTCGACGCCCGCGGAACGCCGACGATGAGCGGAGCGTCGACGACCGGCGGCGCCGACGATCGGGGACGCGTCGGCGCGCGGACGGGGCCGCGCCGCACGCACCACGGTGGGGTCTGCAGTCATGTCGGGTGCCCTCTCACGAATCGTCCGCCGGTCGGCCTCGTGAGGAGACCGGCAGGATCAGGTTCGAGCCTGGCGCTCTCGACCATGAGGACCCCCTCGAATTACCTTCGTTTTCCTTCGAAGGTTCGCCGTCTCGGTAGGCGAGCCTGTGCTTGCTGGCGCCCTTGCCGCGGCCGTGCTGTGCTAGCCGCATGTCCGAGCCCGACCGCGTCCTCCCGACCCATCCCGACGAGCCTCACTCCGGTAGACTGTCGGGTCGACTCAACTGGCTGCGGGCAGGCGTGCTCGGCGCGAACGACGGAGTCGTCTCCGTCGCGGCGATCGTGGTCGGTGTCGCAGGGACGACCTCCTCCGTCCCGGCCGTCGTGACCGCCGGCGTCGCCGGCCTGGTCGGAGGCGCGGTGTCGATGGCACTGGGCGAGTACGTCTCGGTCAGCAGCCAGAGCGACAGCCAGAAGGCCCTCATCGCGAAGGAGCGAGCAGAGCTGGAGGCCGACCCGGAGGCGGAGCTCGCCGAGCTCACCGCGCTCTGGGAGGCCCAGGGGCTCTCCCCCGACACCGCGGCCCGGGTCGCCCTGGAACTCACCGACAAGGACGCCCTCGCCGCTCACCTCTCGGCCGAGCTGCACATCGACGAGGACGACGTCGTCAGCCCCTGGCACGCGGCCCTCTCGTCCGCGGTCGCGTTCGTGACGGGAGCCGTCCTCCCCCTGCTCGCCGTCCTCCTGTCTCCCGTGGCCCTTCGCGTCCCGACGACCTTCGCGGTCGTGCTCGTCGCGCTAGCCCTCACGGGCGCACTCGGGGCGCGTCTCGGCGGCAGCCCCCTCGGCCGAGCCACGATCCGCGTCGTCGTCGGCGGAGCCGTCGCGCTCGCCGCGACCTATCTGATCGGACGGGCGCTCGGCACCAGCGGCCTCCTCTGAGCCGGTCGTCGTTCCCGGGCCGGCTCCGGTCTACGCTCGACGGGATGACCGACGAAGACGTCCCCGACTCGTCGCGCGCCTCCCCGTGGTTGGCCCGCCGGCGTGCGGTCCTCACCGTCGCGCTGATCGTGGGGATATCTCCGTTCGCCACCGACATGTACATCCCGGGCCTGCCCGCGATCGCGCGCGACCTCGACGGCACCACGGCCCAGGTGCAGCTGAGCCTGACCGCGTTCCTGGTGAGCTTCGCCCTGGGGCAGCTCGTCATCGGCCCGATCAGCGACGGCGTCGGTCGACGACGCGTCCTGCTCGTCGGCACGTCGGTCTTCGTGCTCGGCTCGATCGGCTGCGCCCTCGCACCCGATGTCACGGTGCTCGTCGTCGCCCGGGTCGTCCAAGGACTAGGAGGCGCGGCCGGCTCGGTCACGGCCCGCGCGATGGTCGGCGACTCCAGTACGGGAACGGCACGCAGCCGGCTCTTCGCAACGCTCGCGGCCATCAACTCGATCGGCCCCGTGGTGGCGCCGCTCATCGGAGGGGTCGTGCTCGGCTTCGCCTCCTGGCGCGCCCTCTTCGTCGTCCTCGCGGTGTTCGGCGCGCTGCTGACACTCTCGGCCCTGCGACTCCTGCCCGAGACCCTGGCCGGTCGCCGCGATGGCGGTTCCCTCGTCCGGTCGTCCCTCGGTCGCATGCGCGACCTGCTCGGGATACCCCGCTTCCGCTGGTATCTCGTGACCGGATGTACCGCGACGATCGGGTTCTTCTCGTACATCGCGACGTCGTCGTTCGTCTTCCAGGACGAGTACGGCTTCAGCGAGGGGCTCTACACACTCGTCTTCGCGTCCAACGCCTCGTGCATGATCGCGTCGACGCTCGTGTTCCGTCGCCTGGTGGGACTCTTCGACGAAGACGTGTTGTTCACGATCGGCTTGGCCGTCTGCACGGTCGGGTCCGCTTTCGTCCTGTCGGGTGCCGTGTCCGGTATCGGCCCCGCGCTCGTCTGGCCCGCACTCGCGCTCGTCACGGCGGGCTGGGGCTGGGTGATCCCCGGGTCGATCACGCGGACCCAGGCCGTGGGGCACCGATCCCCCGGCACGGCCGCGGCGCTCGTGGGCGGCCTGCAGTTCGGCCTCGGCGGCGCGGCGACCCCGCTCGCGGGTGCCTTGGGAGGGACGGCCGTCGCGATGGGCGGCCTCATGCTCGGGTTCATCGCTGTCGGACTCGTCGTGCAGTGGGTCGCCACGCGCACCGCGGCGCAGAAGACGTCCAACGCGTAGGCCCCTCGAATCAGGACGGGGGGCGTCGACGGACGAGCACCGAGTCCGCAGGAGCCGCTCCGGGCGACGTGGCGTCGAGCGGAGCGGCGAATCGCAGGTCAGGCTCGGTCGTGCAGCGTCACGTGATAGCCGTCGAGGTCGGCGAACGTGAACGTGCGCCCGAACGGCCCGTCGAGCGGGGCGGAGACGATCGTGTGGTCGTCGGCCACGAGCGCATCGTGGATCGCCTGCACGTCGGTCGCGTGCAGCCAGATCGCCGCGCCCAGACCGGGCTGCGACACGGAGTCGAGGTCGACGCCGGCGACGAGGTCGCGGAGGGCGAACGCGATCGGTGTCGTCTCGAACACGACGGCGTGGGGAGGGCCCGCGGCGGACTGCACGAGGCCGAGGTACCGCTTGTAGAAGGCGGCCGCTCGATCGAGGTCGCGGGTCTGCAGAGAGAGGAAGTCGGGTCCGGTGACGGCCATGATGGTCTCCATTCGATGTCAGGTCGTTGACAACATCAGTGTATGTCAGTTCACTGACACGGCGCAAGAGTCGCCGTCATGCTCCGATGAGCTCGAGCGTGATCCGGCCGGCGCGCACATCACGGTCGCGCATGACGGTGAGCTCGGCCCGCACCTGACCCGCGAACGCCGCCGTCATCGGATTGGGGCGGCCCGAGAGCCAGAGCATGGACAGGGCCGTGCGCGCCCAGTCCTCGGCGATCGTGACGAACCGCACCCCGGGGATGGGAATGTACGACGAGAGATACGGCATCAGCGAGACGCCGAGGCCGCAGGCGACCGTGCTGAGCATCGAGAGAT
Source organism: Frigoribacterium sp. 2-23 (assembly GCF_049601585.1). Classification (GTDB taxonomy): domain Bacteria; phylum Actinomycetota; class Actinomycetes; order Actinomycetales; family Microbacteriaceae; genus Frigoribacterium. The sequence goes on from NZ_CP187126.1 coordinate 1,739,429, forward strand.
CGTTCACCGCGTGGATCGGGATGCGAGGGTTGAAACCCGCTCGCACGCAGGACATGACGATGCGATCGTAGGCCTGGGGTGCGTCCTCACGGTTGAACATCACGAAGTCGTCGTCGGCCAGCTCGCTCAATGGCACGGACGCCCGCCCGGCCAGACGGTGCGTGTCCGGCAGGGCGACGACCAGCGGTTCGAGGGCCAGTTGATCCACCTCGAAACGGTCGTCGATCGACCGGACGCGGGTGAAGCCGAGGTCGACCGAGCCGCGCACGAGATCGGACAGGATGGCCTGCTCCTCGCTCTCCTCGACGAGGACGCGAGCACCCGCATGCGCCGCCGAGAACGCCCGCACCACGGTCGGCAGGAGCCCGGCGAGCACGGAACTGATGCTCCCGACGCGCAGCGGCTGCACGTCGGCGACCACGGAGTCGAGCAACGACTCCGTCTGATCGATCTGTTGCAGGATGCGCTTGCCCTCGCGCTTGAGGAGCTCCCCCGCCGGTGTCAGCCGGGGGGCCGTCCTCGCCTGCCGCTCGAACAGCCGTGTCCCGAGTTTCGCCTCGAGCCGGGAGATGGCCTGGCTGAGCGGCGGCTGGCTCATCTGCAGCCGGGCGGCCGCCTTCGTGAAGGACAGGTCTTCGGCGACCGCCATGAAATACGTGAGCTCTCGGATCTCCATCGCGTCGCCTCTCGTCGGCGTCTCATACGCAGCGCGTATCAGATCATTGCCTTTTGGTATTTGAGAGCGCAAGTCGATGGCCAGTAGACAAAGCACATGAACGACGCCACCGCCTCCTCCCCCGACCCCTTCGACGCCGACGTCATCGTCGTCGGACTCGGCGCCTGGGGGGCCCAGGCGCTGTGGCGCCTCGCCGAGCGGGGACGACGCGTCATCGGGATCGAGCGCTTCGGCATCGGCCACGGCATGGGGTCGACCCACGGCGCCACCCGCCTGTTCCGCATCGCCTGCATGGAGCACCCGGGCCTCGCCCCGATCGCGACCCGCGCCCGCGACCTCTGGTACGACCTGGGCGAGCGGACCGGTCAGACCCTGCTGCGCCAGACGGGCGGCATCATGATCGGCCCTCGCGACGGCCACGTCGTCGCGGGGACGCTCCGCGCGGTCGAGGAGGCGGGGGTCGAGGCCACGGTCCTCGAGCACGACGAGCTCGTCGCGAGGTTCCCGCAGTACGCCGGCTTCGGCGCCGACGACATCGGCGTCTGGGACCCTGCCGCGGGCATCAGCTATCCCGAGAAAGGCGTGCGCGCCGCCGTCGACCTCGCCCGGTCGCTCGGTGCGGAGGTCCTCACCGACACCCGGGTCACCGCCATCGACCCGATCAGCGGCGGGGTCGAGGTCACCGCCGGGGGTCGCGTCCTGCGAGCCGCCCGGGTCGTCGTCGCCCTCGGTGCCTGGACGCCGCAGTTCGTCGACCACCCTCTCGTGGCCCGACGCACCCCCCTGTTCTGGTTCGAGGGCGACGAGGCCGAGGCCACGGCACCCGGCGGCGACTTCGATCTCGCGGCGTTCCCGGTCTTCATCCGACAGCTGCCGGACGGGACCACGCTCTGGGGCCACGGCGCGGATCGGACCGACGGCGACGGCTACGCCGTCAAGATCGGCCTCGAGGACTCGAACGGTGCGTTCGAGGACACCGAGGCGGACACGGTCGACCGCTACATCCACCCGAGCAGTGACTACGGCATGCTCTCCGCCGCCGTGGCCCGGGCCTTCCCCGGCCTGGACCCGACACCGGCGAAGGCCATCCCGTGCATGGTCACGAACTCGCCCGACCGGCAGTTCGTGATCGGCCACCCGGCCGGCGACCCCCGCATCGTGGTCGCCGGAGGCGACAGCGGGCACGGCTTCAAACACGCACCCGCCATCGGCGAGCTGCTCGCCCAGCTCGCCACCGACGAACAACCCTTCACCGACATCGAGTTCATGAATCCCGACCGCGACTACGACGGCACGTCGTGGCTCGACGAGACCGAGCACGTCGCCGTCGCTTCGTGACCACCTGACCCGCGCCTCCTCGGCTCGACATCCGCACCGCCCTGACAGGAGAGAACCATGACCAGACGCACCATCACCCGACTGACGGCCACCGTCGCCGCGATCGCCGCGCTCGGACTCGCCGTGACGGGTTGCGCCGCGGGCGGCGCCTCCGCCGGGGGCTCGAACGAGCTCGGCACGATCTCGGCCGGGACACTGCGCATTGGTACGACGGGCGACACCAAGCCGTACGCCTACACGCAGGACGGCGAGCTGCAGGGCTTCGACGTCGAGATGGCCAAGGAGGTCGCGAAACGGCTCGGCCTGAAGACCGAGTTCGTGACGCAGGAGTTCTCGGCGCTGCTGCCCGCCGTCGCGAACGGCCAGTTGGACATGGCGGCCGCGTCGATCAGCGACACGACGGAGCGCGAGAAGACGGTCGACTTCAGCGAGCACTACTTCATCGGCTACATCTCGGTGCTCGCGTCGACGAAGTCCGGCATCACGGACGACGAGTCGTCGTTGAAGGGCAAGCGCCTCGGCATCGTGCAGGGCACGATCCAGGACAGCTACGCCCAGGAGAACTTCACGGGCGCCGAGCTCGTCCGGTTCCCGGACAACAACAGTGCCGTCGCCGCGCTCAACTCGGGGACGATCGACGCGCACTTCCTCGACTTCCCCGTCGCCGAGGACTACGCGGCCGCCTCGAACGGCACGCAGAAGATCGCGATCAACGTGGCCGTGCCCGAGTTCCCGGTCGGGTTCCCGATCAAGAAGGGCAACGACGCCTTGAAGAAGGCGGTCGACGACGCCGTCAAGGACATCGTCGCGGACGGCACCTGGCTCGAGATCGACCAGAAGTACTTCCCCGACCAGCCGGTGCCCGACGAGTTCCAGCCCACCAAGTGATCGGCGGTCGACCATGAACGTCACCGACGCGATCGCCAACATCGGCCGCAGCTTCTTCGACGGCCAGGCCATGCTGCGCACCCTGCCCGAGATGCTCGCCTACGGCGTCTGGAACACCCTTCTTCTCGCCCTCTGCGCCACCGTGATCGGCATCGTGATCGGGCTGCTGCTCGCGGTCATGGGCACGAGCCGTCACCGCCTCCCCCGGCTGCTGAGCCGCGTGTACACGGACGTCTTCCGTGGGCTGCCCGCGATCCTGACCATCCTGTTGATCGGCACGGGCCTGTCGCCGCTGTTCAACCTGTTCACGCGCGGCAACCCCTACCCGCTGGGCATCCTCGCGCTCAGCCTGATCGCCAGTGCGTACATCGGCGAGATCTTCCGGGCGGGCATCCTCGCCGTCGACCGGGGCCAGCTCGAAGCGTCCCGGGCGCTCGGCATGACGCACGGCGACTCGATGCGACTCGTCGTGATCCCGCAGGGCATCCGACAGGTGCTGCCGTCGCTCGTCAACCAGTTCATCGCGATCGTGAAGGACTCGTCCCTCGTGTACTTCCTCGGGTTGATCACGTCGCAGCGCGAACTGTTCCGCATCGGCCAGGACGCCGCGATCACGAACGGCAACCTGTCGCCTCTCGTGCTCGCGGGGGTGTTCTACCTGATCATCACCGTGCCGCTCACGCACCTGGTGAACCTGATCGACCGTCGCCTGCGCGAGGGCAAGCCGCTCGGGCGTCGCGCCACGACCCCGCCCGCTCCCCCGGCGGCGGCCCCGCCGTCCGACCCCGCCCCCGCCCCGCTCGCCACTGCCTCGTCTGGAGCCGCACGATGACCGCACTCGACGCCTCGCCCCGCGTCCCCGAGATCGCGACCGCCGGCACGCTCGAACTGCGCGGGGTCACCAAGGACTTCGGTGCCGTCCGCGTGCTGCACGGCATCGATCTGCAGGTGCCCGCGGGCACGACGACCTGCATCATCGGCCCCTCCGGGTCGGGGAAGTCGACCGTGCTGCGCTGCATCAACCGGCTCGAGGAGCCATCCGGCGGCGAGATCCTCCTCGACGGCGCGAACGTGCTGACCGGGTCGGAGGACGCTCTCCGCCGGCGGGTCGGCATGGTGTTCCAGCACTTCAATCTCTTCCCCCACCGGACCGTCCTCGACAACATCGTGCTGCCCCTCCGTCGCGTGCGGGGGATCTCGGGCGTCGAGGCGCGGCGGACGGCCCTCGACCGCCTGACCGAGGTCGGGCTCGCCGAGAAGGCCGACGTCCGGCCGGCCTCCCTCTCGGGCGGGCAGAAGCAACGCGTCGCCATCGCCCGAGCCCTCGCACTCGGCCCGGAGGTGATGCTGTTCGACGAGGCGACGTCGGCCCTCGACCCCGAGCTGGTGAAGGGCGTGCTCGCCCTGATGAAGGGCCTCGCGGGCGCCGGCATGACGATGGTGGTGGTGACCCACGAGATGGGCTTCGCCCGGGAGGCCGCCGACCAGGTCGTGTTCATGGACCAGGGCGTCGTGGTCGAGTCCGGCACTCCCGAGCAGATGTTCGATCACCCGCGTACCGACCGCCTGCGGGCGTTCCTCGACCAGGTGCTGTGAGAAGAGCGACGAGCCGAGGAGGCGCGGTGCGGGTCGAGACGGCACCGCGCCTCCTCGACCCCCTTGCCTCATAGACAGCTGTGAGAATACGATGAGCCGGTCGCGCCCCTGACCCCCGATCACGGGGTCGGCGAGGGCCGACCTGTCTCGCGACAGCTCGTGATTACAAGGGAGTAATCGTGTCCGCTGCCCCTGCCCATCCTCGACACCGCCGCCTCGTCGTGGCGGCCGTCACCGCCACCGCGGCCCTGCTGCTCTCGGGGCTCCCCGCGATCAGCGCGACGGCGGCCCCGGTCGACCTCGCCCGGTTCGGCTCGGTCACGGCGTCCGCGACGCAGTCCGACAAGGACGGGACCTTCCCCGCCGAGAACCTGATCGACGGCGACGCCGCGACGAGGTGGGCGAGCGGCAACGGCCCCGACGAGGACGTCGAATTCACCGCGTCCGTCGTCGTCGACCTCGGCGGCACCGCCCGCGTCGACGCGATCGGCCTCGACTGGGAGGCCTCGTACGCCACCGACTACACGGTCGACCTGACCTCGGGCGACCCCGCCCTGCCCGCGAGCTGGACGACCGCGCAGACCGTGTCCGGCAGCGATGGCGGCCGCGACGAGGTCACCCTCACGACACCCACCGAGGCCCGCTACGTCCGCATCAACATGCTGAAGCGCGCCGCCGCGACCTGGGACCCGAGCCGCAAGCACTGGTACGGCTACTCGGCGTACGGTCTGCAGGTCTTCGGCGAGGCGCAGACGCGCTCGGTGACGTTCGACCGCTCGACGGCCACGGTCGCCGCGGGTCAGACGCTCACCGCAGGGCTCAGCCTCACCGGCCCGAGCGACGAGCCCGTCACGGTGCGCGTGCGGTCGACCGGCGGCACCGCCACGGCCGGCACCGACTACGCGGCCCTGGACGAGACCGTCACGTTCGCGCCGGGGGCGACCACCGCCTCCGTCGCTCTCGAGACCCGCTCGACGGGCGCGCTCAGCCCCCGGAAGACCATCGAGCTCTCGGCATCCGAGCCGAGCGACCCGACGGTGCTCGGGGCACGCGCCACCCAGCTCGTGACGCTGACGCCCACCGGCTCGCTGCCCAACGTCGGCACCACCACCGTGCTCGACGACTTCGAGAACGGCGTGCCGACCGGTTACTTCGCCTGGGGCCAGAGCCCCGCCGTCACCCCGGCCCTCGACACGACGGAGGCGCGGCGCGAGGGAGCGACGGGCGCCGCGGCCCTGCGCGCCACGGTCGCGGGTCCCACGTCCGCCGACAGCTGGTTCGGCTTCTCGCACGACATCGCCGCCACCGACTGGAGTGCCGCCGACGGCTTCTCGTTCTGGTTCAAGGGCACCGGATCGGGGCTGCCGCTCCGCTACGAGCTGAAGAACGGCAACAACGCCCTGTTCGAGCAGACGGTCGTCGACGACAGTACGGACTGGAAGCAGGTCAGCGTCCTGTTCGCCGACCTCCGGCAGAAGGGTCAGCCGAGCAGCGATCTGCGCTTCGACCCGTCCGCCTCGACCGGCTTCGCCGTGACCCTCACGGCTCTCGGGGCCGGGTCGTGGCAGTTCGACGACGTCGCACTGTTCGAGCGCGCCACCATGATCGAGGACTTCGAGGGTGACGTGCCGCTCAGCACGACCGCGGACCCCGTCGGGTTCTTCACGTGGGGCTCCCCCGCCCCGCTCGAGCCCACGATCAGCCGTGACGTCACCGTGCAGGAGCGCGCCGGACGTGCCGACAACCACGTCATGAGCGGCACGTTCTCGATCCCCGCCGGAGGCTACGGCGGGCTCAGCCACAACCTCCCGGACAGCCAGGACTGGTCGAGCTACCAGGGCCTCCGCTTCTGGTGGTACGCGAGCCAGGCGAACAACCCGGCCTCGCCGACGGCGGGGGCCGACATCAAGGTCGAGATCAAGGACGGCAACCCGGCCGGCGGCAGCACCGCCGAGACCAGCGAGCTGTGGGCGGCGACGTTCAAGGACAACTGGGGCAGCAGCACCAGCCGGTGGAAGCTCGTCGAACTGCCGTTCTCGTCCTTCACGCCCTCGGCCTACCAGCCGGGCAACGCCGCCACCACCAACGGCACGCTCGATCTGACGGCCGCGTACGGCTACTCGTTCACCTTCACGCCCGGCACCCCGGCACCCGTCGGCTACGCCATCGACGACACGCAGTTGTACGGCACCCCCGCCACGGCTGCGTCGGTGACGGTGGACCCCTCGCAGGACGTCTACCTCGTGGATGCCGGTGCCAGCGCCGATGTCCAGCTGACCATCACGACGGCCGGGGCCGAGCCGCTCGCCTCCGATGTCGCCGTCGACTGGTCGACCGCCGACGGCAGCGCCGTCGCGGGCACCGACTACGACGCCGTGTCGGGCACCGCCACGTTCGCGGCCGGCACCGCCTCGGGGACGACCCAGACGGTGACCGTGCCGACCCGTGCCTCCTCGGGAGCGGCCGAGTCGAAGCAGTTCACCGTCACGCTGGCGTCGACCACCGCGAAGGTCGGGGACGGCGCCCGCGTCGTCATCGCCGCGCACGACCTGCCCTATCTCGACGCGAGCCTGCCGACGGCCGACCGCGTCGCCGACCTCCTCAGCCGGATGAGCCTCGAGGAGAAGGTCGGCCAGATGGCGCAGGCCGAACGCCTCGGTCTGTCGTCGACCCGCGACATCAGCACGCGCGCCCTGGGCTCGCTGCTGAGCGGCGGCGGATCGGTGCCGCAGGGCAACACCGCCGTCGCCTGGGCCGACATGGTCGACGCCTACCAACGCGAGGCGCTCTCGACGCCGCTGCAGATCCCGATGATCTACGGCGTCGACGCCGTGCACGGCCACAGCAACGTGGTCGGCGCGACGATCTTCCCCCACAACACCGGCCTCGGCGCGACCCGCGACCCGGCCCTCGTGGAGGAGATCGCCCGCGTCACCGCGAAGGAGGTGCGCGCCACCGGCGTGCCGTGGACCTTCGCCCCCTGCCTGTGCGTCTCGCGTGACGAGCGCTGGGGCCGCAGCTACGAGTCGTTCGGCGAGGACCCCGACCTGGTACGCACCTTCGCGGCTCCGTCGGTGATCGGCCTGCAGGGCGACGATCCGACCGACATCGGGGGCGCCGACGAGGTGCTCGCGACGGCCAAACACTGGGCCGGTGACGGCGGCACGAGCTACGACGCGTCGGTGGTCGGGACGGGGGCCTACCCGATCGACCAGGGCATCACGCACGCCGACTCGCTCGAGGATTTCACGCGCCTCCACGTCGACCCGTACCTGCCGGCCATCGAGGCCGGGGTCGGCACCATCATGCCCTCGTACTCGGCCGTCGACCTCGGTGACGGACCGGTGCGGATGCACGAGAACGGCGCCCTCAACAACGGGCTGCTGAAGGGCGATCTCGGGTTCAAGGGGTTCCTGATCAGCGACTGGGAGGGCATCGACAAGCTGCCCGGCGGCTCGTACTCCGACAAGGCCGTGCGCTCCGTCAACGCGGGACTCGACATGGCGATGGCGCCGTACAACTACGGCTCGTTCATCGACAGCATCGTCGCCGCGGTCAAGGCCGGCACGGTCGAGCAGTCCCGGGTCGACGACGCCGTGCGCCGCATCCTCACCCAGAAGTTCGACCTCAACCTGTTCGAGCAGCCCTTCGCCGACCGCACCAACGTCGACGGCGTCGGCTCGGCCGAGAACCGGGCCGTGGCCCGGGTCGCGGCCGCCGAGTCGCAGGTGCTGCTGACGAACCGAGGAGGCACGCTGCCGCTCGCCAAGGACGGCGCCGACCTGTACGTGGCCGGCTCCACCGCCGACGACCTCGGTCGTCAGATGGGCGGCTGGACGATCAGCTGGCAGGGCGGTTCGGGCGACACGACCACCGGCACGAGCATCGCGGAGGGTATCCGCGAGGTCGCCCCGGACGCGGCCGTGACGGTGAGCCCCGACGCCTCGGCGCCCATCCGCGCCGAGCAGACGGGTGTCGTCGTCGTCGGCGAACGTCCCTACGCCGAAGGCCAGGGCGATGTCGGCAACAACGGTTCGAGCCTCTCGTTGACGGCGTCCGACCAGGCCATCGTCGACAAGGTCTGCGCGGCCACCGCCGACTGCGTGGTTCTCGTCGTCTCGGGTCGGCCGCAGCTGCTCGGCAGCGTCGTCGACGTCGCAGACGCCGTGGTCGCCTCCTCGCTGCCCGGCTCGGAGGGCGCCGGTGTGGCCGACGTCCTGTTCGGCGACCGTCCGTTCACCGGACGCCTGCCCGTGACCTGGGCGGCCAGCGCCGACCAGGTGCCGATCAACGTCGGAGACGCCGACTACGAGCCGATGTTCCCGTACGGCTGGGGCCTCCGCACCGACGGCGCGCGCGACCGCCTGGAGGCGCTGGTCGCGTCGCTGCCCGAGGGTGCGGCCCGCAGCGCCGTGCAGGCCGTGCTCGACGCCGACGTCTGGGCGGCGGACGGCAGCGTCTCCGACCCGGCGCAGGCCTTCCGTCTGCTCCGGACGGCCGTGACCACGCCCGTCTTCCTCGGGACCGACCCGTCCGCGATGAGCGGCGCCGACCGGCTCGTCTCGATCGGCCGCGATCTCGCGCAGGACGCGATGATCGACGACACCGCCGTGGCGGGGTCGCTCGCGCTCACCGCGGACGCCGAGAACGCGCTCCAGCGGGGTCTGCCCGACGTGGCCCTGGCCGGGTTCGCGGCGGTGCTCGGCATCGATCTCGAGGTCGGGGAGCCGGAGAAGACCGTCGTCCCGGGCACCCCCGACCCGGCGACGGCCCGACCGGGCGACCAGGTGTCGATCACGGCGACCGGGTTCGAGGCGGGCGAGGCCCTCCTCGGCACGGTGTTCTCCGAGCCCCAGTCGATCGGCGGCACGGACGCCACGGCAGCCGGTGTCGGCGTCCTGCGCTTCACCGTGCCGGCCGACCTCGAGCCGGGCCTGCACGTGGTCGAGCTGGAGGGCTCCGGTCAGATCGCGCGCGCCACGCTCACGGTGCTGGCTGCCGACCCGGGCGACCCCGGGGCGGGCGGCGGGCCCGATACGCCCGGTGCGGGTGCGCCCGGAGCCGGTGCTCCCGGTGCCGGCACCGGCGGGGCGGGCACGACGCCCGTCCGGTCAGGCCCCCTGGCCTGGACCGGAGACGACCGCTGGATCGGTATCGGCGGCGCCGCACTGCTGATGATCGCCCTGGGCGCCTACCTGACGGTGCGTCGCCGCCGACAGGGCTGATGCCCTCGCTCGCGGCAGACTGACCGGCCACGCCGACGAGCCGACGACACGAAACCGCCCCACCACGATCGTGGTGGGGCGGTTTCGTCGTGTGACGCGGTCGTTGACTACGCCACGGCGGGGGTGCGCGTCCCGCTGAGCGAGCCGATCTCGGCGTCCTCGGCGGCGACCTCCGCCTCGATGCTGCTGCGACGGACGAACTTCTTCAGCCCCACCAGCACGAACGCGCTGACGACCGTTCCGGCGAGGATCGCGACGACCCACATGCCGATGTTGCCGATGGCGAAGAAGACGAAGATACCTCCGTGCGGTGCCTGCGACGTGACTCCGGCGGCCATCGAGATGGCTCCCGTCACCGCGCCTCCTACCATGCTGGCGGGGATGACCCGCAGCGGGTCGGCCGCGGCGAACGGGATGGCGCCCTCGGAGATGAACGAGGCGCCGAGCAGCCAGGCCGCGCCGCCGTTGGTGCGCTCCACCTGCGTGAAGCCCTTCCGGTACAGCACGGTCGAGGCGAGGGCCATCGCGAGCGGCGGCACCATGCCGGCACCCATGACGGCGGCCATGATCATCCAGGGAGCCGGGTTCTCGGGCGATCCCGTGGACAGACCGGCGACGGCGAACGCGTAGGCGACCTTGTTGACCGGGCCACCGAGGTCGAAGCACATCATCAGGCCGAGGATGACGCCGAGCAGGATCGCGCCGGTGCCGCTGAGACCGTTGAGGAAGTTCGTCAGCGCGGTCATCAGGGCCGCGATGGGTCCGCCGAGCACGAGCAACAGCAGACCGGAGGCGAAGATCGACGCGAGCAGCGGGATGATCACGACGGGCATCAGACCGCGGACGAACCGCGGCACGTTCCAGGTGCCGATGAAGTACGCGGCGGCACCGGCGAGCAGACCGCCGACGAGACCACCGAGGAACCCGGCGTTCATGAAGACGGCGATGGCACCGGCGACGAAGCCGGGCGCGATGCCCGGACGGTCGGCGATGGCGTAGGCGATGTACCCGGCCAGCGCAGCGACCAGGAAGCCCATCGACGCACCGCCGATCTGGAACGCGGCGGCTCCGAGGTAGTAGCCGAGGCCCTCCGGCGGCAGGTTCACCAGCGAGTAGTTCTGCAGCGCGTAGACCGCGTTGTTGACGGTGTGCCCGTCGGCCGTCAGGGCGATACCGAAGCCCGAGAGCAGGAAGCCGAGCGCGATCAGCAGACCGCCACCGGCCACGAACGGGATCATGTACGACACACCGGTCAGCAGCCAGCGCTTGAGCGATGAGCCGAAGCCCTGTCGCCCCTGGGCCATCGCGGGGCCGGACGCCGTCGATCCGCTGACGCGGGCGGCCCGGGGGTCGGTCGCGGCGGCCAGCGCCTCGCGCACCATCTCGTCGGGCGCGTCCACGCCGCGCTTGACGGGGCCGCGGACGACCGGCTTGCCGGCGAAGCGGCCCTGGTCGCGCACGTCGACGTCGACCGCGAAGATGACGGCGTCGGCCTCGGCGATGACGGCCGGGTCGAGCGGGGTCACCTTGGACGAGCCCTGCGTCTCGATCTGCAGATCGGCGCCGAGTCGCTTGGCGGCGGCGACGAGGGCGTCGGCCGCCATGAAGGTGTGGGCGATGCCGGTGGGGCACGCGGTCACACCGACCAGCTGCGGACGGCGGGCGCCGTCGGAAGCCGAGGAGGCGCGGGCCGAGTCGGCGGACGACGTCCCGGTGGTGCCGCGGGCCTCGGCCACCTCGCCGCTGACCTCCTCGTCGACGAGGGCGACGATGTCGGCCGGTGTCCGAGCCGCTCGGAGGGCCGCGGTGAAGTCGTCGCGGATGAGCGCACGGGCGAGGGTCGACAGGACCGTCATGTGGTCGTCGTTCGCCCCCTCGGGCACGGCGATCATGAAGACGATGTCGGCGTCGCCGTCGGGAGCACCGAAGCCCACGGTGCGCGACAGACGCGAGAACGCGAGGGTGGGCTCGGTCACCGACGCCGAGCGGGCGTGCGGGATCGCGATGCCGCCGGGGACGCCGGTGCCGACCGAGGCCTCGCGCTTGATGGCGTCGTCGGCCAGCGAGCCGGCCGAAGCGGCGCGGCCGGAGGCCGCCACCCGGGCGGCCAGGGCGCGGATGACGTCGCTCGACGAGCCGCCGAGGTCCTCGTCGAGACCGACGAGGTCGGTGCTGATCAGGGTTGACATGCGGGTGTGCTCCTTGGGGTTGGGCGACGCTGCTCAGAGTTGCCCGATGGCCGCGGGGGCCACCGGGACGACGTCGATGTCGTCAGGGAAGGTCTGGTCGGGACGGGGGACGATGCTGCCGGGCAGGGAGGCCGCGGCGGCCCCCGACGCGACGGCCTGGGCGAGACGGGCCGGTGCCGGGGCGCCCGCCGTCTCGGCGAGCAGGTAGCCGGACAGCGACGAGTCGCCGGCGCCCACCGTGCTCAGTGCGGTGATGACGGGGGCCGCGGCGAACCACGATCCCTCGTCGTCGATCAGCAGTGCGCCGGCGCTGCCGAGGGTCAACAGGACGGTCTCGACGCCGAGCTCGCGCAGGCGTCGGGCACCCGCGACGGCCGAGGCCGGATCGGCCTCGTACGCGGCCGGGTCGCCGCCGACGATCTCGGCGAGCTCGTCGGCGTTGGGCTTGACGAGATCGATGCCGACGCCGGACGCGATCAGGGCGGCGAACGGCTCCCCCGACGAGTCGACGGCGATGCGCGGAGCGGCGTCACCGCAGGAGGCGCGCACGGCCCGGACGACGTCGGCCAGCCAGGTGGTCGGCAGACCGGGCGGCAGGGAGCCGGCGAGCACCAGCCACGATGCAAGGGCGGCGTGCTCGACGATCAGGGCCATCAGCTCGTCGGCGTGAGCGGTGAGGTCGGGGCCGAGCTCGTTGATCTTCGTCGTCGTACCGTCGGGCTCGGTGAGGGTGACGTTGGAACGCAGTCGCTCGGCGATGGCCACGTTCACGACGGGGACACCCCGCTCGCGGAGTGCGATGAGCACGGGGTCGTCGAGCGCACCGGGCAGCAGAGCGACCGTCTCGACACCGGAGGCGACGAGAGCCCGGGCCACGTTGACGCCTTTGCCGCCCGGCTCGTCCGTCGTGCTGATCGACCGTTGCACGGACCCCCGCAACAGAGCTCCCGGCAACGCGATCGTGCGGTCGAGAGAGGGATTGGCGGTGACGGTGAGGATCATGCGGGTGCCTCCTGGCAGGGGTGCGGGGACACGGTCCGACGTGAAGGGGTGTCCATGCGACCTCCTCGTCGTCCTGCTGGTGCTGCCATGTCCGTTCGGCTTTGAGTGCCGCCGTATTGCGCCGACTGTACGACTTGCAGCAAGCGAATGCAAGACAAAAACAGAAAATCAGATCGAAACACAGATCGAACGACAGACGGGACGCCAGATCGACGTCCCGCCCTCGGGTTTTCGCCGGCGTCAGCGCCTCGGGTGCGCCTCGTGTCCACGAAGGGTGACGACGACCTCGTCGAGGTAGTCGTCGACCTCGTCCTGGTCGTAGCCCGGGGTGAACCGGGTGGGCGAGAACCGCTGGTTGACGACGTCCTCTGGGCTCAGCATGTCCACGGGTGTCCCCTGCTCGTGGTTCGCCAACGTCCGCCGGACGCGGTCGAGGAACTCGTCGACCTCCTGCATCGAATACCCCTCACGCCAGCGCGTCGGCGTGAACCTCTTGTCCGTCACGTCGTCAGATCGCATGCGACTCCCCCATATCCGTCCATCGAGACCGGCGCTCGGCCTCGTGGCTCGATTCTCCCGGGGCGACACGTTCGAACGCCAGTCGGCGCACGCGTGGGAGACCCGTCGGCGCACACCCCGGCGGCCCTCAGCGGTCGAGCCCGCGGCCGCTGTCATACTGTGCCCGTGACCGGCGAGAGCGTGGACCGAGGCAACAGGACGCCCGCGACCCTGGTCGACGTCGCGGCTCGTGCCGGTGTCAGCCTGAAGACCGCGTCCCGCGCTCTGAACGGCGAACCGCACGTGGCCGACGGGACCCGTCGCCGCGTCGTGCAGGCGGCGGAGGCGATGGACTTCCGGCTCAACGGCCCGGCCAGCATGCTGCGGCGCGGCATCCGCTCGACGGTGGTCGGCTTCGTCACCGGCGATCTCGCCAACCCGTTCTACGCCGCCATCGCGTCGGGTCTCGAACAGGAGCTGCGGGGGCGCGGCATGCAGCTCGTCGTGGCGAGCACCGACGAGGACCCCACGCGAGAACAGGAGCTCGTCGACGAACTGGTGTCGCGACAGGTCCGGGCCCTCGTGCTCGTGTCGACCCGCGCCTCCCACGTCGACATGGACAGGCTGCAAGAGCGCGGCGTCCGCGTCGTCTTCGTCGACCGCCCGCCGGTCGGGCTCGAGGCCGACTCCGTGCTGCTCGACAGCGCGGCCGGCGCGCGCTCGGCCGTCGAGCATCTCCTGGCGCACGGGCATCGGCGCATCGGGTTCGTCGGCGACTACTCGCGGCTCGCCACCCATCTCGAACGACTCACGGGCTTCGGCGACGCCCTCGACTGCGCCGGGGTGACCGGCTGGCGTCGCTGGGTCCGGGAGGACCGACACGACGCCGCGTCCGCTCGGAGTGGCATGCGCGACCTCCTGTCGCTGGCCGAGCCGCCGACCGCCGTGTTCACGAGCAACAACCGGGTCACGATCGGAGCGTTGACGGCGGTGAGAGGCCTCGACGTACCTCCGGCCCTCGTGGGTTTCGACGACTTCGACCTCGCCGACCTGCTCGGGGTGACGGTCGTCTCCCACGATCCCGGCGCGATGGGACGAGAGGCCGCACGGCTCGCTCTCGACCCCGTGGGTCCGGGCCGTGAGCGACCGGCCAAGAGGGTCGTCGTCCCCACGCGGCTGGTCCCCCGCGGTTCGGGCGAGGTCTCTCCCGGCGTCGCCTGGCGCTGACCGACGTGCCGTCCTGACGGGCGAGCCCCCGACGGGCGAAGCCCAGCCGTCCGACGCCACGACACCCCCGACCCTGAGGGCCGGGGGTGTCGTGTGTCGCGTGGTGGGCGACCGCTAGAGGACGTCCGCCTCGAGCCGTGACCGGCGACGGCGACGGATCGCCTCGATCCCGAGAGCCGCCGCACCCGCCGCCAGCAGGATGCCCGCCAGCACACCGGCGTCGAGCGGCTGGCCGACCGTGCCGCCCGTGTAGGCGAGTCGACCGTCATACGAACCGGGTCGGACCGGAGCGGCCCCCGCGTCGGCCGGGGCCGTGTCGACGACGGCGAACGCGACGCGCACGGCCACCTGGGACGTGCCTCCGAGGGCTTCGACCTCGTGGGCGCCCGTGACGGCATCGGCCGGCACGGTGAACGAGCCGCGCACGATGCCGTCCGCGTCGGCGGTCACCGTGCCCAGGGCGATCGGGTCGCTGAACAGCGTCAGCGAGACCGTCTCACCCGGGGCGAAGCCGTCCCCGTCGACGGGTACCACGGTGCCGCGCGTGGCCGAATCGGCCAGGACGCGCAGGGTCGGCGTGTAGACGACGGGCGTGCCGGGGTCGCCCGGGTTGCCCGGCTCACCGGGGTTGCCCGGGTTGCCCGGGTTACCCGGGTTACCCGGGTTACCCGGGTTGCCCGGGTTACCCGGGTTGCCCGGGTCGACCGGTGCCGCCGCGACCGTGACGGGCGTGCTGCCCGCCGCGCTCGAGCGACCGTCGTCGGCCGTGACCGTCACCGTGTAGCTGCCCTGCAGCGCGTAGGTGTGCGCTCCCGACACGACGCCGCCCACGACCGGGGCCGAGGTCACGGCGGTGCCGTCGCCCCAATTGACCAGTGCGGTGACGGTGCCGTCGGCGGGCACGCTGTCGGTGCCGCCCGCTCCCCCGGTGACCGTCGCGAGACGTCCCGAGACCTCGGTGCCCGCGGTGCCCGAGAGCCCCGCCGCCACACCGGTCACGGAGAGGTCGGCCGGAGGCGCGAGTCGCGTCCCGTCCGTCGCCAGCGCGAAGACGTGGATGCGTCCGGCCGCCCGGGGGTCGCCCGTCTGCACCGGCAGCGTCAGCGAGACCGCCTTCTTGCCCTCGGGCAGGGTCACCGGTGCCGTGGCGTACACCCCGGCGATGGCACCGTCGGAGCCGTTCGCCCCGTTGGTGCGCCCCTGCGAGGTGGCGACGACGATGTTGCCGAAGGCCGGCGTCGAGACACCCGCGGTCCAGTCGCCGAACTCGATCGGGAACGGCTGCGTCGAGCCGTCGTCGAACGTCAGCGTGCCGACGGTCTGCTGGGCGCGCTCGTTGGCCGTCCCGATCACCGACAGCTGCGTGACGTCGTCACCCAGGTACAGCGGCAGCACCTGGCCGGCACCGGTCGCGTTGTCGGGCTCGCCCGCCGGGATCGCCGGCAGGTCGAAGTCGAGCGCGGTCCCGGGAACGGCGACCGTGGTGCCCTGGACGAAGCCGGCCTGGGCCAGCGACGGACGAGAGAACCCGTTCTGCAGGTAGTCGCAGTTGGCCGCCTGACCCGGCTCCCCGAGGCAGACGCTGTCGAACGCGCCGACGAGCGTCGGAGCCGTCCGGGTCACCGTGAGGTCGACCGTCGTGCTGGCCGACTCGGTGCCGTCGGTCGCCGTGACGATCGCGGTGTACGTGCCCGGCGCCTCGAAGGTCTTCTCCGGGGCGGTCACATCCCAGCCGCCGAGCGCCGTCGCGGTGAGCGTCGCCGCCTGCGGGCCGTCGCCGTCGAGCCAATCGACCGTCGCGACGAGTCCGTCGGGCACGGTCGCACCGGACGAGGAGGCGCTGGTCACCGTCGCGACGGGGCTCGCGAACGAGGTCCCCACCTCGACGCTAAGACCGGGCTTCGTGCTGAGCGAGAACTCGCCCGCCGACGCCGAGGTGTCGGCCAGCAGCTCGAGCTCGGACAGGGTGGCGGCGCGGCCGTCGGTGGTACCGGTGGTCGAGATCCGGTACCAGGTGAACGGCCGCGGATCGGCGACCGTGAACGGCCGGGTCTGCAGCGCCGACGGGAAGGCCTGACCGGCCCGCTCGTCGACCGGGAGCCAGGTCGCGCCGTCCGTCGAGCCCTCGAGCGTCCAGCTCGTGGGCGCCGCCGCCCCGGTCGGGCCGTTCGTCAGCGTGTACCGCGAGACCGTCACCGGTCCCGAGGCCGAGCGCCACGTCACGGCGGCGTCGGGTCGGTCGAACGTGACGGCGCTGCGTGCCGAGTCGTCGACGAGGCGGTCGAGTCGCGTGCCGTCGCTCGACTCCAGGACGCCCTGCCCGGGCTTCGTGGCGTCGACGAGGGGCTTCGGCACGTCCTTCGCATCGGGCGCGTGGGCCGCCCAGGTGCTCGGCGTGCGTCCCATCGTGAAGTCGAGCGTGCCTCCGGCGGCGATCGCGTCCTGCGACAACGACGCGGTGTCGATGGCCGTCCCGTTCAGACGCGCCGACTGGACGTAGACGTTCTCGTTCGAATTGTTCTCGGCACGCACGGTGAAGGTGCGCCCCGAGCCCAGGTGCACGGTCGCCTCGTCGAAGAGCGGCGAGCCGATCGTGTACGCGTCGGTGCCCATCGCCAGCGGGTAGAACCCGAGCGCCGAGAACAGGAACCACGACGACATCTCGCCGTTGTCCTCGTCACCCGGATACCCCTGGCCGATGTCGCTGCCGACGAAGAGGCGCTGCGTGATCTCGCGCACCACCTTCTGCGTGGTGGCGGGGTCACCGTTCGCGGCCGAGATGTACGGGATGTGGTGCGAGACCTGGTTGCTCATGCCGAGCTGGCCGATGCGGACATCCCGCGCCTCCACCATTTCGTGGATCACGCCGCCGTAGCCGCCCGGCTTGTCCGCTTCCTCCGGCGTGCCGTAGAACTCGGCGAGCTTCGCGTCGAGACCGTCCGATCCGCCGTAGAGGGAGGCCAGACCCGCGACGTCGAACGGCGCGTGGAACGCGAAGTTCCATCCGTTCGTCTCGGTGTAGGCGCCACCCCACGACTCGGGGTCGTAGGCGTCGGCGGTCTGCTGGAACGAGCCGTCGGCATTCCGCGCCTGGAAGAACCCGATCGAGGGGTCGAACAGAGAGGAGTACTCGTGTGCCCGATCGAGCAGCCAGGCCGACTCCTCCTTCAGCTGCGCACGCCGCGCCTCCGGGGTGGCGGGGTCGTCGGCGAGCTTCGCCGCCATCTGCCCGAGACCGAAGTCGTTGATGTGGCCTTCGAGGCCCCACGAGACGCTCTCGCCAGTGGTCGCCGGCGTGTAGCCGAGGAAGAGCGACTGGTCGAGGCTCTTCCGCCCGACGCCACTCGACGTCGGCTGGACGGAGGCGTTCTTCAGCGCCGCGTCGTAGGCCTCGAGGGCCAGCGGGCCGTCGACGGCACCCTTGATGTAGGCGTCGGCGAACGCGACGTCCGAGCTGGTCCCTGTCATGAGGTCGGCGTAGCCGGGGCTCGACCAGCGAGCGATCCAGCCCGAGTCGCGGTACATCTGCACGAAGCCGTCCATGAGCTCGGACGCGATCTTCGGGTACAGCATCGAGTAGGCGGGCCACACGGTGCGATACGTGTCCCAGAACCCGTTGTTGACGTAGATCTTGCCGCTCTCGACCTGCGCGTTCGTGACCGTGTCGGTCGCGGCGCCCTGCACCGGGGCGACCGGGCTGGCGTAGCGGTAATCGGGTGCAGAGGCCGAGCCGGTGTTCTCGAACTGCGAGTTCGGGTACATGTTCAGGCGGTACAGGCTGCCGTAGAGCGCGGCGAGCTGGTCGTCACGAGCATTCTTGACGGTGATGACGCCGAGACGGTCGTTCCACTGCTCGGCGGCGTCGGCCTGGACCTCGTCGAACGTGCGGCCGGTGACCTCGAGGTCGAGGTTGTGCCCCGCCTGGTCGAGCGAGATGAACGACGTCGCGAGGCGCAACTCGACGACACCCGCCGGGCTGCCCGACGCACTCGGTGCGCTGGCGTCGAACGACGCGTACTGCGCACCGTCACGGTTGCCGCCGGGGGTGCCGACCGAGGTCGGCGTGCGGTCGAAGACGCCGCGGACGAACATGCGCGTCGCTCCCGTCGACAGCCCGGAGCCGCCCTCGACCCAGCCGCTGACGGTTCCGTCGGCCGAGACCACGAGGCCCGACGTGCCGGCGACGCGGTCGACGATGACGCTGCCCGCGCGCCCGGTGCTGGCCGGGTCGGTTCCCGCCGTCTCGGGGAACCCGAAGCGCATCACGGCGCCGTGATCGGTCGGGGTGACGGCGGCCTCGAGACCGCTCGTCGTCTGGACGGCGTAGAGATCGGGTCGGGCGATCTCGTCGCCGTGGTCGAACGGCAGCGCGCGGTTCGCGAGCGACGCATCCGGCGCACCCGCGCCTCCGGCCTGGGCGACGGTCGTCGAGGGGAGGATCGCGAGCTGGTTGCGGTCGCCCATCCACGGGCTCGGCTCGTGCGAGACGCCGATGCCCTGGAGGCGCGGCAGGTTGGCCGCGTCGTTGCCGCGCGCGTAGTCGTACAGCCACGACTGGCTCGAGGCGTTCGTCATCGGGGTCCAGAAGTTGAACCCGTTCGGGACCGTCGCCGCGGGGATGTTGTTGCCGCGGCTGAAGCTGCCCGTCGAGTTCGTGCCGCGTCGGGTGTCGACGTGGTTCACGAGGCTCGAGCCGTCGACGCGCGCCGGTGCCGGGTCGAGGTCGAGGTCGTCGATCCAGCCCTGGAAGCGCGTGTCGGCCGTGCCACCGGCGTTGTCGTACGTGAACACGACGGACTCGACGGTCTTGCCGGCGAGATCGCCCAAGGGCACGCGCACCGAGTTCCACTGGTCGGCGAAGAGGATCTTCGACGAGCCCTGGGCGGCGGCGGAGGCCTTCTCGCCGTGGGCGTCCACGATGCCGTCGGCCGCGCTGACGCGCGAGCCGTCGGAGAGAACCAGGTCGACGGCCGCATAGGTGGCCGGGTACTGCAGGTCGCCCCCGAGCTCGGGGAAGATCTTGTACGAGAACTCGCTCGTGTCGCCGATCGCCAGGTCGAGCCCCTCGAAGAGGACGTTGGTGGCCGAGGCGGCACCCGCCGCCGTGTGCTCGCCGGCGTAGCGCAGCGACTTCGTGCCGCTGAAGCCGGCGCCCGGCTTCATGTTCGGGCCGCTGACCGGGCCCGTGCCGACGACCGTGACCATGGGGCCGGCCGGAGGCACGGTGTCGGTCCCGTCGTTCAGGGTCCAGTCCGCGAGCTGCGTCAGCCCCGCACCGGCGTTGGCGGTGATGTCGAGACGGTAGGCGTCGTAGGCGGCCGGTGTCGGAACGGCGAAGTCGAGCGTCGTGCCGCGACCCGAGAAGGCCATTCCGGACCTCTGGTCGACCGTGACCCAGGTCGTGCCGCCGTCGGTGGAGCCGAGCACGGTGACGTCGCGCGGGTCACGCGTCGGGGCATCGTTCGCGCTGGTCAGCGACCAGGTCGCGGCGCTCTGCGGGGAGTCGAGCAGGTACGTGATGCTGGCCGTGCGCTCGAAGGCCAGCCACTTGCTGGCCGGGTTGGCGTCGGAGAGGTTGACGGCGATCTCGCCCGGGGCGTTCTCGGCGGTCGCGCTGACGTCCGTCACGTGGCCGAGCAGGCTGCCGGGCGGGAACCCGGTCGATCCCGTGACGTTCACGGCCTCGCCGAGCGGTGTGCTCGCGAGCGGCTGCGCGTCGGCCGACTCGAAGCTGGTCCGCCAGTCGCTCCCGGCCGCTGCCGCACGGCGCGTGTCGTCATCGCCGCCGCCGACCGCGTTCGCCGGGCCGGCGCCGATCATGCTTCCCGTGAAGGCGAGTGCCACTGCCGTCGTCATCACCCCCGCTCGCCTCGTCCGCTCGAACCAGCGTGCGCCCCCGCGCCGCTGAAGGGCCTGAAAACGGCCTGACGCCATCGTCACTCTCCTGCTGTTGATCCCGTGATCTCGGGTGCGATCACCCCGGCGGGGCGACTCGCGAATGCACGACGGGCGACGCATGTCGTCGATGACAGCGTTGTCATGCCGTCCTTGTCTACCGGATGCCCTGACCCCCGGTCAAGGCACATCGTGAGACTCGTTCACGGAGATTGCGTCCGGTGACGCCCTCCCCCTAGGGTCGACCCATGCGTTGCCTCTGATCCTTTTTCGACTCTCCCACCGTGCGCCGATCCGGCGCGATCGAAAGGTTCAGCATGACCGCATCCCTGCCCCTCCAAGGCAAGACGGCTCTCGTCACCGGTGTCTCACGGCGCCGAGGCATCGGCTTCGCCGTCGCGACGAAGCTCGCCGACCTCGGCGCGAACGTCGTCATCCACCACCACCGGCCCCATGACCTCGCGCTCCCCTGGGGCGGCGACGATCTGGACGCGGTTCGCGACGGTGTCGGCGAGCACCTCTCCGATGACGCACGCTTCTCGGACGTCGCCGCCGACCTGTCGGACCCGGCGGAGATCCCCCGCGTCATCGCCGCCGCGACCGCCCTCACCGGCACCATCGACGTGCTCGTCTGCAACCACGCCAAGAGCGGGGACGACGGCAGCATCCTCGACATGACGCCCGAACGACTCGACGACTTCTGGGAGGTCAACACGCGGGCGACCCTCCTGCTGACGGCCGAGTTCGCCCGGCTCCGGGCTCCACGAGGCGAGAATCCACGCCGCCCCGGTGACCGCATCGCGGGCCTCGGGCCCTACGAGGAGGCACAGGGTCACGTCTTCTGGATGACCTCCGGTCAGATCCACGGTGCGATGCGAGGCGAGGTGGCCTACGCCGCCAGCAAGGCGGCGCTGGCCGGTGTCACCGCCACGGTCGCGGCGGAGTTGCTCGAACTCGGGATCGTCCTCAACACGATCAACCCCGGGCCGGTCAACACCGGATACCTCGACCCGGAGACGACGGACCGCTCGCTGGAGGATCTCGACGACTACATCGCGAGCACCCCGTTCGGCCGGGTGGGCCGACCCAGCGATCCGGCCGAACTCATCGCCTGGCTGTCGACGTCGGCCGGCGGGTGGGTCGTCGGGCAGGTCCTCACCTCGGACGGCGGGTTCAGCCTGTCGGGGTGACTCCGTGAGCACGACTCGCCTCTGAGCCGAGTCGCACCTAGGATCGTCGCAGGGGGAACGATGGCACGGCATGTGAACGACAGAGGCGTCGACGGCGAGACGGGTGACGGCACGGACGACGGCCGGACGACGCCACGGCGCTCACGCGTCGGGCTCGTGATCGGCATCGTCGCCGGCGCTCTGGTGGCGTCGGGCATCGCTTTCGTCGCGATCTCTCTCACGCCGGGCTCCGACGCGGCGACGGCCGGCCCCACCGGCGGATCGACCCGCACCTCGGCGACTCCTCGTGCCGCGACGGCGACTCCCGCTACCCCGCCCCCGACCACGGCCACCCCGACGGCCTCACCCGTGCCGTCGCCGACGGCACGCGCCGCCACTCCGCCTCCGCAGGACGCCGCGGCGCCGGCCCCGTTCATCACGCCCGTCGCCGCGGGGACGGTCGTGGCCGAGGGCGACGTCGCCTCCCCCAAGGGCAGCGTCCACTTCCACTACCGGATCATGGCCACGGGTGACGACACGTACACGACGCAATGGTCCAACTTCACGTCGACCCTGCCGGTCACGGTCGGGGTGTCCTTCTTCGCGGTCGCGCCGTCGGTCGGCGACGGCCTCACCGACCAGGGCGAGGGCAGGTCCGAGCTCGGCGGTGCCACCGCCGGTCCGACATCCTCCAGCGGGACGCTCGGCACCGTCAGCCAGCCGTCCTATCTGGGCTCCCTCGTGGTCGCGACGACGAGCGCCCCGGCCGACACGCCGGTCGAGATCGGGGTCGGCAAGGTGTTGGCCGTGACAGCGGTGCGCTGGTCGGTACCGCCCCGCGCGACGAACATCGTCCCCGCCGACAGCGGTGCGGCCCCCTTCGCCACCGGCGCACTGCAGGCGACGACGGCGAGTGGAGCCCCGAAGCGCTACACCGTGGCGCCCGACGATCTGATCGATGCGGTGGCGCGCCGTTTCGGTATCTCGGTGTCCGCTCTGATCTACATGAATCAGGGTCTGCAGGTCATCGATGCCGAGCAGCACCTGTTCGAGGGCACCACGTTGGTGCTCGACCCCGACAGCGTCTGATCGCGGCCTCCGCCCTCTGGTGACGACATGAGCGAGATACGTCCGAGCCTGTGGCCGGGCCACGCGCGCCCTCGAGCGGCGGTACACGGTCACCGGTCGCTCGCGGCAGAGCGACCACCCCGCAGGCGAGGACGCGGTGGAAGGCTGACGTCATGTCGTCCCCACAGACCCTGAGCGAGACCGACCGTCGCATCGTCGCGGCCTGGGCCGCCGATTGCGCGGAGCGCGTCCTCCCGCTGTTCGAGGCGGAGGCTCCCGACGACGATCGAGCCAGGGACGGCATCGTGCGCGCTCGGGCTTTCGCCAACGGGGAGCTGGACGCCGGGGGCGAGATCCGTCGGCGCTTTCTCGCCGGGCGCGCCTCCGGAGCGGCGATCTCACCCGCAGGCAAGGCGGCCGCCTGGTCCGCCGGCCAGGCGAGCGGGGTGGCGCATATGGGGGCGCACGCGCTCGGAGCGGCCGCTTACGCCGCCAAGGCCGCCGATCTGGCGCACCCCGGAGGCGGTGCTGACGAGATCGCGTGGCAGCTGGCGGCCATGAGCGCGCCCGTCCAAGACGCGCTTCGTCGGCTGCCGCCGCTCGGCGAGGACTCGTCCGGCCCGCTGGGTGCAGGACTCCTGGCCTCCGGGGCTCTCGGACGGAACATCCGCTTGCTGCAGGCGGCGCTGGACGCTCCGAGCAGGCCCCGCCGGCACCCGGCTCGCTGACGGGAATGACCGGTAGCCTCGACCGGTAGCCCACGCGTGACCACGGAGGACCCTGATGAGCGCCGAATTGATCCACGAACTCGTCTCCGAGATGCTGGGCCGCCTTCCGGGCGGGCGAGGGCACGTCGGTGTCGACGGGGATGCCGGGCACGGCCTCGAGGAGGTGGCACGCCGTCTCGTCGACGACATGGCCTCCCGAGGGACCTCCGCGCGCGTCGTCGCGTTCGAGGAGACGGGCGTCGACATCCCGATGCTCGAGGACGAGGACGTCGTCGTCGCGTTCGGGGAGGGTGCCCTGAACCCGGGAATCCGCTCCCGGTTCGGCTGGACGCTGTGGGTCGAGGCGACCGGCGTCCGCGACCCGTCGAGCAACGACCGCACAGCAGAAGCGTTCCAGACCTACCGGACGCGTGACGAGCCGAAATCAGCAGCATCCGCGATCATCGACGTCAGCGACCCGAGCTCGTACCGCCGCGACTGGAACGACGCCTGCTCGGTCTAAGACCGCGTCGCGCTGCGGTCGGTCGAGCCGGCCTGCGGGGTGACGCCGGCGCGAGCGGGCACTAAGAGGGTCCAGCTGATCACGCTGCCGTGGAAGGTCCGAACAGCGACGAGTATCCACGCCGCGACGAGCCCCGCATAAGACACGACGGCGAATACCCGTCGGATCTTTCCGTGATGCGAGCGATCGAACCAACCACCCTGGACCTGGCCGGGTGGATTCGGTTCACCGGCTGGGCTGCACCCGCAGATTCCTCTATCTCATGAACTTCCAGCCGCCGCGAGAACGTGCCGACCCATCTGAGGACTCGACGCCCTGGGCGAGCTGCGAGACGTGCCCCTTGAGATCGTCTCGGACGGTCAGCACGGGTGCGCCCGCGGCGCCGTCGGACGATCAGTCGTTCGACGACTCGGGTTTCGGGTGGCCGGGGATGGAGTCGCCCGACAAATGGAGATCGGCGGGGTCCACGTCGATGGTCCCGACGTCGTCCGGGCCGCCGGTGCCCGGCAAGGTCTTCACCGCTTCCTCGTCGATGTCGCCGTCGACGGCGGGAGAATCGGACACGGGGGTCGACTGCATCTCCTCGACCGTCGCCTCGCTGGTCGCGGTGGAGGTGGTCGGGTCGTCGATCTCGTGCCCCGCGTCGGACGGGCGAGCTGTGCGATCGTCATTGGTCATGGTCGTGACCGTACGCCCAGAGCCGGCGCCCATGCCCAGCTCGCCCTGGGCGTCGTTCGATGAGAAGGCTCGCCCCAACTTCTCCAGGACGAAGACACCTCGAGTGGGTGGGCCCTACCGGGCTCGAACCGATGACATCCACGGTGTAAACGTGGCGCTCTACCAACTGAGCTAATGGCCTCCGCGGCGCGCTCACTGTGGCGGTACGAACCGCCGGTCGTCCAGGAGTCCATGAGCGGTTCGGACCACAGAGCTGACCGGCGAGCCGACTCCGGTGCCGGCGTCCGTCGTCTCGATCGTTCGTCGGAAGTACGCCTCCGCGGCGGCCTGGACGTCGTCGGCGGACTTGAGTGCCCGATCCGTCTCGAAGTGAGCCGCCCGCTCGAGCTCCGCGTCGACGAAGTCCACGAGCTCGGGCGGCGGGGACCCACTGCCCATCTCGCGTGTGCGAGCCTTCGCCGCTATCAGGTCGTCGGTCGAGCGACGGATCGCGTCGCCGACATCGCTTTGGGCGAGAAGCGTCGGCAGGTCCATCGGCGGCACGACCTCGTCGGGGTGATCGTGCAGCCAGCGCAGGGCACTCGCCGTTCGCAAGACGTAGAAGAACCGCTTGAGCGTGGCCGAACCCTCTTGCTGCCGTCGGGCCACGTGCAGGTAGTGTCGCCCGATGGACGCCCGTTCGACGACGTCGTCAGCCAGAGCTAGGAGGCCGTCTCGGAACGAGAAGCCACCCGTGTAGACGATGGGCGACCGCAGCCACTCGATGGCGACGGCATTGCCCTTTACGAGCAGCCGCACCGTCTTCGCAAGATCCCAGCCGTTGACGTCGAGCACTTTGTCGAGAGGTGTCTCGATGACGTCACGATGAGGCCACAGTGCCAGGTAATCCTCTCGCGGCCGCACGTAGATGAACCGGCAGTCGTAGTCGCTGTCCGGCGAGGGGAACCCCCACGCACGACTGCCGCTCTCGATCGCCCATGCGACCCGGACGCCGTGATCGATCTCGACCCCCGCCAGGCGACCATCGATCTGCGCCACGACGGACGCATCGAGCTCTTCGGGTACGGCACGCATGGCCAGGACACTATCGTCCTCCAACCTCCTTGTCGGAACGAAGTTCATCCCCGTCGTGGAGGTCCGATGTCGCGTAGTAGTCATCGACGTCCTCAGGTCGCGTGGACCATCTGACATCGAGAGCCCAGCTGAGGTCATCGAACATCCCGCCTGTCACACCAGGAAGCCGGTCATCCCAATTTCCGAAGGAGGCTATTCGACGGCGGACCAGGTCCGTGAGGAACGCAGCCGGTTAATCGAGGCAGTAACTCGTCTAGGCACCGTGCCGATCGAACTTGCTCTCGGCGGACAGCTCAAGACGGTGACGTAAATCATGATTCTCAGCCCCCTCCTGATCGAGTATTTTTCTTTGCCTTCCGGCGTGGGGATCGCGTGTGAGCCGCAACGACAGAAGGGACGTCATGCCGTCCGGGCAAGCGTCAGTAGTCCCACGTCGAACGATGACCGCCGGACGGAAGAACGACAGCGGACGCCCGTTCTGGGGCCTCGTGCCAGGGAACCCACCCGCGTAGCGTTCAAGGGTGCCCGGAGGTCTCGTCGATCGCAGACCCGTCCGGGTCGCCGGTTCGGCCACTTCCCGCGGGGCGCAGCTTTCTCGTGAGGTCGGCGAGGCCCTCGACGGCGCCGGGCCCCTGCGCCTCGGTATGGAGCGAAGCATGACGGCGACGCTGGCCGTCGTCACACCGTTGTTCGTCCTGTTGGCCCTGCCTCCGTTCCTGGCGGACCATCTGCCCCGTCTGACCGCTCTCGACATCGCGTCCCTTCTCCTCGCGGCATCGATGCTCGCCGCGCTGCCCCTCGGTCTCCTCGGCGACGGAAGGCCGACCCGGGTGATCCTGTGGCTTCCTGTCGCCGCCTACGTGGGCCTTCTCGTACTCGAGCCTCTCGAGACCCATGGCGCCGAGACGGTGATGGGGACGATCCCGTGGCTCGTCGGGCTGTCCCTGGTCGCTTTCAGTTGTACGGCCGTGGCGGAGGTTGATTCGGTCCGTGCAGGCGCCATCTGCGTGGGCATCGACATCGCCCTCGCCCTCGTCCATGTGGGCCGATTCCCCCTCATCCATGACGTGCTCGAGTTCATCGGCCTCGGCCTTATGGCCATCGCCCTCATCGCCGGTGTCCGGGCTCTTCGCGCACGAGCCGATCGGGCCGATGTCGTCGAGTACCGTGCCCGACTGCTGTTCGAACAGCAGCAGCGGCAGGTGGCGACCGAGGCCCAACGCGTGCACACCGATGCGCTGCTGCATGACACCGTCCTGGCGGCTCTGCTCACGGCCGCGGCCGACCACACCCCCGACCGGACGACGGGCATGGCGAGATCGGCGTTGCGCAACGTCAGCGATATGCAGAACACGGGTGCCCTGCACTCCGCGTCGGTGTCGTTCGGCGACGTCCTCTCGGCGGCTGAGCAGGAGCTCGCACCGTTGCGTGATCGCGCCTCCATCGATCTGGCCGCCGTCGCCGAGGTGAAGCTCCCGCGAGCCACCGGGGACGCGCTCGTCTCGGCGACCGTCCAGGCGCTCTCGAACAGTGTGCGTCATGCAGGGAGCCCGACCTACCGTTCGGTGACGGCCGTTCCGCTCGCCGACGGCGGCGCCCGCATCGTCGTCTCGGACGACGGCGTGGGGTTTGACCTCGAGGGGATCGATGCAGGACGGATCGGTGTGCGGGTGTCCATCCTCGACCGCGTTCGCCGTGCCGGTGGCTCCGCGAGTGTGCGTTCGGCTCCGGGCCGCGGAACGATCGTCGTCCTCGAATGGCGTCCCAGCGACAGTCACGACAGCGTCGCCCGGCGACCGGGCGAGGCGTTGCTGGGTCTCGTCCCTCGGCGATGGCTCTACCGCACGCTAGGCGTCGTCATCGTCGCCGGGGTCCTGGTGGCGACCTTGGATGCCGTCCTCGTGACCCACGCGTACGGCGCCGTCGTCGCCTCGGTCCTCGGCCTGCTCATCCTGCCCACGCTCGTCCGCGGAGCGAAACGGGGCTGGATGTCGAGCCACGCGGCGTGGGGCACGACGGCGGTCGGCTGTGTCCTCTGCGCCGTCGCCACCATCGGGCTCGACCCCGACACCTTCGACTACGTATCGATCGCGCGCTACACCTGCGGGGTCCTGGCCGGCGCGGCGATGGGGTGGATGGCGGAACGGAGGGCACCCCCTCTCGTCGCCGTCACGGCTCTGGTCGTGCAGATGACCCTCTGGGCAGGGCCTACAGGCGCCATCCGTCTCGGTCTCGCGGGTGAGATCGTGGTCCTGATCGCTGCCCTGCTCCTTCACCGCGCCATCCGACGGGTCACGGCGGCGGCCGGTGTCGCTGCGGACCAGCATCGAGAACTCACCATCCGCCAAGCAGAGCTCGACGCCGTCGACCAGGAGCGGAACCGCCGGTTGCACCGGGCCCACGATACCGTGGCTCCCCTGCTGCAGCGCATCGTCGACGCCGGCGGCGAGCTCGACGAATCATCGAAGGCTGAGTGTCGTGTCCTGGAGCAGGCCCTGCGCGACGAGATCCGGGGTCGGGCGCTGCTGAACGATTCCGTCCGGACGGCGGTCGATGCACTGCGACGCCGCGGCTCTCTTGTGCAAGT
The DNA here is from genome assembly GCF_049601585.1 of Frigoribacterium sp. 2-23. Lineage (GTDB taxonomy): Bacteria > Actinomycetota > Actinomycetes > Actinomycetales > Microbacteriaceae > Frigoribacterium. The sequence goes on from NZ_CP187126.1 coordinate 1,767,769, forward strand.
GCTCGACGACGGCGGACTGGACGGCATCGCGCCGAGTGACCTCGAAGCTCTTCTGTCCGACCTCGCAGGCCGACTCGGGCCCATCCGCTCACGTCGCGTCGTCGTCAGGTCGGGCCACCCGGAGTCCGGGGCCGCCATCACGGTCGTCGCGTCGACCCCCGACGAGACCGCCGCCGCTCTCGGCCTCGACGCCGACGACGAGGTGGACGTCTGGCTGACCCTGCCCCACCCCGGAGCCGCAGGCCCTCGCGCCTAGGTGTGCGACCCAGGCATCGGCCGTTGTCGTCTCAGGCGCGTCGCGCGTAGACGAGCTCCGAGGTCCACCGCCCCTGCCAGAACGCGTTCTCGACCAGATGTCCTTCTCGGCTCATGCCCAGGCGCTCACAGAGCCGTGCGGACGCGATGTTGTCCGCATCGAGGCGTGCGAAGATCCGGTGCACGCGCTGGTCGAAGAAGAGGTGCTGGATCAGCGCCTCGGCCGCTTCGGTCGCGTAACCACGCCCCGCATGATCGGGGTCGAACACCCACCCGATCTCGACCTGCGCCGACTCGACGTCGTGGAGGCGCGCGCTGACCTCACCCACGAGAGCGCCGTCTGCCTCGAGGGTGACGGCGAGCAGCAGGCGGTCGTCCTTCTGTCGGAAGACGCCCTCCTGGTTGCGGCGGATGCCAGCCAGGACACTGACGGCGTCGTGGGGTTCTCGGAACAAGTACTGCGACACGTCCTCGCGGCCCTGGTACCGCAGACGAGCAGGGCCGTCGAAGAGCTCGAAGGCCCGGAGGACGAGGCGGCCTGTCGTGATGGGCGTCGGTCGGACGGAAGACGGAGATGTCGCCTCGGACACTCTGCTCCTCACGAGACCCACCGACTTGCTCTCACTGGATCGCTCCAGATCAGGACTTCCGACGGTGGGCCCTACCGGGCTCGAACCGATGACATCCACGGTGTAAACGTGGCGCTCTACCAACTGAGCTAAAGGCCCCGACTGCGCCGGGCCGGAGCCGCATGCGAGTGGTGACAGAAACGATACCGGATGCCGCGCCTCCGACGATTCGTCGTGGAGCTGCCGATCAGACCGCGACGGGCACGAGCTTGTCGAGCGACGTCTTGTAGTCGGCGATCGAGCGGGCCTGGCCCGGCTCGGTCACGAAGTGCTCGCGGATGATGCCGGCCTGGTCGATGAGGAAGGTCGCGCGGGTGGCGAAGCCCTTGTGATCGAGGAAGACGCCGTACTCCTTCGACACCTCGCCGTGCGGCCAGAAGTCGGCCAGCATAGTGAAGTCGTAGCCCTCTTCTTCGGCGAACGCACGCAGCGTTGCCTTCGAGTCGACCGAGATGCCGATCAACTCGACGCGGTGGTCCTGGAAGAGCGCGAGGTTGTCGCGCAGGGTGCACAGCTCTTTGGTGCAGGTACTCGAGAACGCGAGCGGGAAGAACACGAGCACGACGGGCTTCTTGCCGCGGTAGTCGGAGAGCCTGATGTGCTCGCCGTACTGGTTCGGCAAGTCGAAGTCGGGTGCCTGGATGTCGTTCTCCAGAGCCATGGTGCGATCCTTCCGCGTCGGCCCGGGCGGCCGGCGACAAACACGATCGTTGATCCTACGCCCGACACGCCGAAGTGCAAGCCCGTTCTCCCAGCGCCTATCGATGCACTGTCGGGAGAGGCAACTAGAGTGGACGGGTCAGGCAGAACTGCGCTCGGAACCCGTGCGCCCGGGGCCTGGCATCTGTCTGTCCACCACACAAGTGATAGAGGTCAAGGGTGACGGTAAACGATCAGGATCCGTACACGGTCGACAAGGCCGATCAAGATCCCGAAGAGACCGCTGAATGGCGTGAGTCGCTCGACGGCCTCGTCAAGGCGCAGGGTCACGAGCGTGCTCGCGAGATCATGAAGAGCCTGCTGACGCGGTCGAGCGAGCTGCACCTCGGCGTGCCGATGGTGCCGAAGACGGACTACGTCAACACCATCGCTCCCGAAGACGAACCCGAGTTCCCCGGTGACGAAGACCTCGAGCGCCAGTACCGCCGGTGGATACGCTGGAACGCGGCCATCACGGTGCACCGTGCCCAGCGCCCCGGCGTCTCGGTCGGCGGTCACATCTCGACCTACGCGTCGTCGGCCGCCCTCTACGAGGTCGGCTACAACCACTTCTTCCGCGGCCAGGACCACTCCGGCGGCGGCGACCAGGTCTTCTTCCAGGGCCACGCCTCCCCCGGCATGTATGCCCGCGCCTTCCTTGAGGGGCGCCTCAGCACCGAGCAGCTCGACGGCTTCCGTCAAGAGAAGTCGCACGCGGCCGGCGGCCTGAGCTCGTACCCGCACCCGCGTCTGATGCCGAACTTCTGGCAGTTCCCGACCGTGTCGATGGGTCTCGGCCCGATCAACGCCATCTACCAGGCGCAGTCGCAGAAGTACCTCACCAACCGCGGCATCAAGGACGCCTCCGATCAGCAGGTCTGGGCGTTCCTCGGCGACGGCGAGATGGACGAGGTCGAGAGCCGCGGCCAGCTCCAGGTGGCGGCGAACGACGGCCTCGACAACCTCAACTTCGTCATCAACTGCAACCTGCAGCGCCTCGACGGCCCGGTCCGGGGCAACGGCAAGATCATCCAGGAGCTCGAGAGCTACTTCCGTGGCGCGGGCTGGAACGTCATCAAGGTCATCTGGGGCCGCGAGTGGGACACGCTCCTCTCCGCCGACACCGACGGCGCCCTGCTCAACCTGATGAACACGACGCCCGACGGCGACTTCCAGACCTACAAGGCCGAGAGCGGGGCGTTCGTCCGAGAGAACTTCTTCGGTCGCGACCCGCGTGCCCTCGAGCTCGTCAAGGACTACACCGACGACGACATCTGGAACCTCAAACGCGGCGGCCACGACTACAAGAAGGTCTACGCGGCCTTCAAGGCGGCGGCCGAGCACAAGGGCCAGCCGACCGTGATCCTGGCGAAGACGGTCAAGGGCTACGGCCTCGGCCCGTCGTTCGAGGGCCGCAACGCGACCCACCAGATGAAGAAGCTGACGCTCGACAACCTCAAGCAGTTCCGCGACGAGATGCGCATCCCCGTGTCCGACGCACAGCTCGACGAGAACCCCTATCTGCCGCCGTACTACACGCCCGGCCAGGACGACCCGGCGATCCAGTACATGCACGAGCGTCGCCGCGCGCTCGGCGGCTACGTGCCCGAGCGCCGCTCGAAGTACACGCAGGTGCCCGTCCCCGAGCAGAAGTCGTACGACGTCGTCAAGAAGGGCTCGGGCAAGCAGGAGGTCGCCACCACGATGGCGTTCGCCCGCCTGCTGAAAGACCTGCTGCGCTCCCCCGACTTCGGGCACCGCATCGTCCCGATCATCCCCGACGAGGCACGCACGTTCGGTATGGACGCGTACTTCCCGACGTCGAAGATCTACAACCCGAACGGGCAGCACTACACGTCGGTCGACCGCGAACTGCTGTTGGCCTACAAGGAGAGCCCCCAGGGCCAGATCATCCACGTCGGCATCAACGAGGCCGGGGCCTTCGCGGCCTTCACGGCCGTCGGCACCTCGTACTCGACGCAGGGCGAGCCGCTCATCCCGGTCTACGTCTTCTACTCGATGTTCGGGTTCCAGCGCACCGGCGACGCCATGTGGGCCGCCGGCGACCAGATGGCCCGTGGCTTCATCATCGGTGCCACCGCGGGTCGCACGACGCTGACCGGCGAGGGCCTCCAGCACGCGGACGGTCACTCGCTGCTGCTCGCTTCGACGAACCCCGCCGTCGTGTCGTACGACGCGGCGTACGGCTACGAGCTCGGGCACATCGTCAAGGCCGGCATGGACCGCATGTACGGCACGGACGACGAGGGCAACCCGCTGCACAGCGACCCGAACGTCATGTACTACCTCACGGTGTACAACGAGCCGATGGCGCAGCCGGCCGAACCGGAGGGCCTCGACGTCCACGGCCTGCTCAAGGGCATGTACAAGCTGAAGTCCGCCGAGAACCTGGGCCCGCGCGCCCAGCTGCTCGCCTCGGGTGTCGGTGTGCCGTGGGCCCTGGAGGCACAGCAGCTGCTGGCCGACGACTGGAACGTCGCGGCCGATGTCTGGAGCGTCACGTCCTGGAACGAACTGCGCCGTGACGGCCTCGAGGCCGAGGAGCACAACTTCCTCAACCCGAACGCCGAGCAGCGTGTGCCGTTCGTCACCGAGAAGCTGCAGAACGAAGAGGGCCCGGTCATCGCGACCAGCGACTTCATGGCTGCCGTGCCCGACCAGATCCGCGAGTTCGTGCCCGGCGACTACCTGACGCTCGGTGCCGACGGATTCGGCTTCTCGGACACGCGTGCCGCGGCGCGCCGCTTCTTCAAGATCGACGGCCCCTCGATGGTGGTCCGCACGCTGCAGGCCCTGGCCCGCCGCGGCGAGGTCGAGGCCGGCGTCGTCCAGCAGGCGATCGACCGTTACCAGCTTCACGACGTGACGGCCGGCACCAGCGGCACGGCCGGCGGGGAGAGCTGACCCGGCCGTGACCGCGCAGCGCAAGGAGGCGCCCAGCACGAAAGAGCGCACCCTCGCGTGGCTGCGCACCGTGTCGGGTGAGTTGTCGACGCAGACGATCAAGCGACTCGAGGACACGCTGCCCTGGTATGGCGACATGCCGCCAGGGCGGCGGTCCGCGGTCGGTCTCGTCGCGCAAGCCGGCATCACGTCGTTCATCAGCTGGTTCGACGACCCGCGATCGACACCGTGGATCGCCGCCGACGTGTTCGGCGCCGCGCCCCGCGAGCTCCTGCGCTCCGTCAGCCTGCAGCAGACGCTTCAGCTCATCCGCGTCACCGTCGAGGTGGTGGAGGAGCGGGTCAAGGACGGCGACGACTCCCTGCGCGAGGCGATCCTGCTCTACTCGCGCGAGATCGCATTCGCATCGGCCGACGTCTACGCCCGGGCCGCCGAGGCTCGCGGCCTGTGGGACGCGCGCCTCGAGGCACTCGTGGTCGACTCCATCCTCAGCGGCGAATACGACGACGAACTACCCAGCCGCATCGCCGCCCTCGGCTGGCACGGTCACGGCGAGGTGGCGGTGCTCGTCGGCACGGCCCCGCGCATGCTCGACGTCGACATGCTCCGCCGCACGGCCCGTCATCTCGAGGCCGACGTCCTGATCGGTGTCCAGGGCAGCCGACTCGTCCTCGTCATCGGCCGAGCCGATCCCCTCACCGACGACGTCGAGCCGGGCACCCCGGCGCACCCGTCCTTCACCGACATCGCGCTGGCCCTCGAGCCCGGGTTCGGCGAAGGCCACCTCGTGCTGGGCCACGAGGTGCCGAGTCTCGTCGACGCCTCGAAGAGCGCGAAGGCGGCCCTCGCCGGGTTCGCCGTCGCCCGCGCCTGGCGCAATGCCCCGCGCCCGACGCTCGCCGACGACCTCCTCCCCGAGCGGGCCCTGGCCGGGGACCCCGTCGCACGCTCCGCTCTCGTCAATCGCGTCTACCGTCCGTTGAAGAACCACTCGACAGAACTCCTCACGACGTTGTGGTGCTATCTCGACAACGGGCGCTCGCTCGAGGCCACCGCCCGCGAGCTCTTCGTGCACCCGAACACGGTGCGGTACCGCCTCAAGCGCGTCTCGGACGTGATCGGCTGGGACGCGACGGGTGCACGAGAGGCGCTGATCTTGCAGTCGGCGCTGATCCTTGGGTCGATCGCCGACCATGACGCGCCTCCTTCGCGACGTCGCTGAGACGGCGACACACCCGCAGGGCGGCGCCCTCAGGAGGCGCGACCTGTGGATTCCGACAACCCTCACGACGATCTTTGGTCGAGTTGCTACACCGATACGCCCGCCGATGTGGGCATGATTGATCAGTGATCGTTGTCGTAGCGCCCGGCCAGGGCTCCCAGACCCCAGGATTCCTCGAGCCGTGGCTGGCCGACCCCGAGCAGCGCGCGCTGCTGGAGTCGCTGTCCGAGGCCGCAGGGACCGACCTCGTCGCCCACGGCACCGTGTCCGACGCGGACACCATCAAAGACACGGCGGTCGCCCAGCCGCTGATCGTCGCCGCCGGCATCATGACCGCTCGGGCCCTCTTCTCCCGGGTCGACCGGGCCGCCGTGTCCGGTGTCGCCGGCCACTCGGTGGGCGAGTTCACCGCTGCCGCCGTCTCGGGCGTGCTGACCGACGTCGACGCCGTCTCGCTCGTCGCCGAGCGCGGCCGTGCCATGGCCGACGCCGCCGCTCAGATCGAGACCGGCATGAGCGCCGTGCTCGGCGCCGACGAGGCCGAGCTCACCGCCCGCCTCGCCGAGCTCGGGCTCGAACCCGCCAACTACAACGGCGGCGGTCAGATCGTCGTCGCCGGCGAATCGGCCGCTCTCGCAGCGCTTGCCGCCGAGCCGCCCACCCGTGCCCGGGTCATCCCGCTCACGGTGGCGGGTGCGTTCCACACGCGCTTCATGGCCCCCGCCGTCGAGCGCCTGCGCAGCGCCGCATCCCAGGTCACGGCCTCCGACCCGACCCTCACGCTCTGGACGAACCACGACGGCTCCGTCGTCGACGCGGGCGGGCGCTTCGTCGAGCTGCTCGTGGGCCAGGTGTCGAGCCCGGTGCGCTGGGACAAGACCATGGAGTCGTTCGCCGCCGCCGGCATCACCGGCCTCGTCGAGCTGGCCCCCGCCGGTGCACTCACCGGCCTCGCGAAACGCGGACTCAAGGGTGTGCCGTCGGTCGCCGTCAAGACGCCCGACGACCTCCAGGCCGCCATCGACCTCATCGAGGGAGCAGCATGACCCACCCCCAGCTCAACCAGACCACGGGTGCGCAGTTCACGCGCATCTGGTCGCTCGGCGCCGCCCGCGGTGAGAACGTCGTCCCGAACGCCGACATCATCGAGCCGATCAACTCGTCCGACGAGTGGATCCAGCAGCGCACGGGTGTCATCACGCGCGTCCGGGCCGACAAGGAGACGCTCGTCGTCGACCTCGCCGAGATCGCCTCGAAGGAGGCCATCGAGAAGGCCGGCATCCGCCCCGACCAGATCGGCGCCGTGCTCGTCTCGACGGTCTCGAGCGGCGTCCAGACGCCGTCCGTCGCCACCCTGCTGGCCGAGCGCGTAGGGGCGAACCCGGCCGCGGCGTACGACATCTCGGCTGCCTGTGCCGGGTTCACGTACGGCATCGCGCAGGCCGACTCGTTCGTCCGCACCGGTCTCGCCGAGTACGTCCTCGTCGTCGGTGCCGAGAAACTCAGCGACGTCATCGACCCGACCGACCGCACCATCTCGTTCCTGCTCGGCGACGGCGCCGGCGCCGCGATCGTCGGCCCCAGCGACAGCGCGGGCATCAGCCCGACGGTGTGGGGCTCGGACGGCTCGAAGTGGGACGCCATCGGCATGACGAACACCATGACGGAGTACCGCGAGGGCGCGGGCACCGTCGCGTGGCCCACGCTCCGCCAAGAGGGCCAGACCGTCTTCCGCTGGGCCGTCTGGGAGATGGTGAAGGTCGCGAAAGAGGCCCTGACCCGGGCCGGCGTCACCAGCGACCAGCTGGCGGCGTTCGTGCCGCACCAGGCCAACATGCGCATCATCGACGAGTTCGCGAAGCAACTCGGCCTGCCCGACACCGTCGTGATCGGTCGCGACATCGCGACGACCGGCAACACGTCGGCCGCCAGCATCCCCCTCGCCACCCACCGCCTGCTGTTGGAGAACCCCGAACTCAGCGGCGGACTCGCCCTGCAGATCGGCTTCGGCGCCGGTCTCGTGTTCGGCGCCCAGGTGGTCGTGCTCCCGTAGCGCGCCTCCGACGGGCTCGCCCCGCGGACTGTATAGGCTTTACCCCGGTCACAACGACACCCCCTCAAGGAGAGAACACCATGGCACTGTCCACCGAAGAAGTCCTCGCCGGCCTGGCCGAGCTCATCAACGACGAGACCGGCATCGCGACCGACACCGTCGAGTTGGACAAGTCGTTCACCGACGACCTGGACATCGACTCGATCTCGATGATGACCATCGTCGTCAACGCCGAAGAGAAGTTCGACGTCAAGATCCCCGACGAAGAGGTCAAGAACCTCAAGACCGTCGGCGACGCCGTCACCTTCATCACCAAGGCACAGGACTAGGCGTCTGCCGCCCGGCCGAGCCCTCGCGGCCGGCCGGGCGCACACCGCCGCCGGCGTGTCCGCGCTCGCACACCGCACGAGCAGCAGATGAGACGCGCCCCTTCAGGAGAATCGTTATGACCAAGAAGATCGTCGTCACCGGTATCGGTGCCACCTCCCCCCTCGGCGGCACCGCCGTCGAGAGCTGGGACAACCTGCTCGCCGGCCAGTCCGGCATCACCACCCTCGAACAGGACTGGGTGGCGAAGTACGAGCTGCCCGTCACGTTCGCCGGTCAGGCCCGCGTCCCCTCGATCGACGTGCTCGACCGTCGCGAGGTCAAGCGCCTCGACCCCTCCAGCCAGTTCGCCCTCACCGCGGCGCGCGAGGCCTGGGCCGACGCCGGCTCCCCCGAGGTCGTGCCCGAGCGGTTCATGGTCGACTGGGCCACCGGCATCGGCGGCGTCTGGACACTGCTCGACGGCTGGGACACCCTCCGCGAGAAGGGTCCGCGTCGCGTCCTGCCGATGACCGTCCCGATGCTCATGCCGAACGGCCCCGCGGCCGCCATCTCGATGAGCCTGGGCGCCCGGGCCGGCGCCCGCACGGTCGTCTCGGCCTGCGCCTCCAGCACCGAGTCCATCGTCAACGCCTACGACCACCTGCAGCAGGGTCTCGCCGACATCATCATCGCCGGCGGCTCCGAGGCGGCCATCCACCCGATGCCCCTCGCGTCGTTCGCAGCCATGCAGGCGCTGTCCAAGCGCAACGACGACCCGGCCACGGCCTCCCGCCCCTACGACGTCACGCGCGACGGGTTCGTCCTCGGCGAAGGTGGCGCGGCGCTGGTCATCGAGACCGAGGAGCACGCACTCGCGCGCGGCGCCCGCATCTACGCCGAGCTGATCGGCGGAGACGTGACGAGCGACTCGTACCACATCACCGCGCCCGACCCCGAGGGCTCGGGCGCCGCCCGCGCCCTCGTCTCGACGCTCGAGAACGCCGGTGTCGATCGTGACAGCGTGGTGCACGTCAACGCCCACGCGACGAGCACGCCCGTCGGCGACATCGCCGAGTACCGCGCGATCAAGCGTGCGTTCGGCGACCACGCCTCCAAGCTGATCGTGTCGGCGACGAAGGCCGCGACGGGTCACCTGCTCGGTGGCGCCGGCGGCATCGAGGCGGTCTTCACCGTCAAGGCCCTGCAGGAGCGCACCGCTCCCCCGACGATCAACGTCACGCAGATGGACGACGAGATCGACATGGACGTCGTCGTCGGCACGCCCCGCGCGCTGCCCGACGGCGAGATCGTGGCGGTCAGCAACTCGTTCGGCTTCGGCGGCCACAACGCCGTCGTCGCGTTCCGCTCGGTCTGATCCGCGTCACCGTCCGATCCGCCTCATCAGGCGAACGCCGAAGGCCGGCACCCGTCACGGGTGCCGGCCTTCGCTGTCGCTGGTCGAATGGTGGAATCGTCGCCGGGTCGGTCAGCCGACCTTGTGCAGCCAGACGACGGGGTTGCCCTCGCCCGAGTAGCGGAACGGCTCGAGCTCGTCGTCCCAGGCCTGGCCGAGGGCGAGACGCAGTTCGCGGTGCAGCTCGAGGGCGTTCGATCCGGCGATCTCCATCGCGTAGCGGATGCGGTCCTCCGGGATGACCGTGTTGCCGGCCGTGTCGGTCTGGGCGAAGAACACGCCGAGGTCAGGGGCGTGCATCCAGCGACCGCCGTCGTGCGACTCGCCCGGGTCTTCGGTCACCTCGTAGCGGAGGTGCTCCCAGCCACGAAGGGCCGAGGCGATGCGCGCCCCCGCGCCGTCGTCGCCCTGCCAGGAGAACTCGGTGCGCTGGGCACCCTTCAGCACGGGCTGGTCCACCCATGCGAAGTTCACGCCGTGCCCGAGGGCGCGACCGACAGCCCACTCGACGTGTGGGCAGAGCGCACGAGGGGACGAGTGCACATAGAGCACTCCCCGAGACGTTGCAGCAGCCACGATTCCTCCATTCGGTTAGGTGCGACTTCCCCATCGACCTGGTGAATGAACGGATTCGGATTGCGTGTGAAGTTGTGGTCGTGCCGTGTTCGAGTCCAGAGGACCGAGAACGACCGACCGTGTGTGAATTATGACCGATACCACCTGAAAATCACAAGAGTGTAACCATTGTCGACGCGTGCGCCCCGCCCGGATGGGCTCACTTGGCCTGGCCGTAGTCGTCGACGACGGCCACGGTGAGTGGGAACCGCACCGGCGACGGGCCGAACAACAGTTCGCCGGCCTCGACGGCGGCGAGACGCACCTGCTCGGCGACGAGGTCGGCGACGTCGGCCGGGCTGTGCACGACGAGCTCGTCGTGCAAGAACAGCACGAGATGCGGGGCGGCCTCTCCCCGCTCACCCCACGTGTCGTACAAGCGCCGCCGCAGGGCCGCCATCCAGCACAGTGCCCATTCCGCAGCGGTTCCCTGCACGACGAAGTTCCGGGTGAAGCGCCCCCACGCGCGACTCGCCCCGTCACCGTCGGCCCGCGGCATCTCGGGCGGCATCACGTCGGGGGCCACGCCTGCCCCCGGACGCGGCGACGACCGGCCGAGCAGGGTACTGACCACACCGCCGCCCTCCCCCACGGCCGCCGCGGCGTCGACGTACGCCATCGCCCGCGGGAAGGCCCGGGCCAGACGCGGGACGAGACGACCGCTCTCACCCCGCGTGGCGCCGTACATCGCGCCCAGCATGGCGACCTTGGCCTGCGGGCGATCCGCGACGGCGCCGCTCCGCACGATCCCCTCGTAGAGGTCGCCCTCCCCCGCCTTCGCCATGGCCGCGTCGCGAGCCAGACCCGACAGGATGCGCGGTTCGAGCTGGGCGGCGTCGGCGACGACGAGTTTCCAGCCCGGGTCGGCCACGACGGCACGGCGGACGGCCTTCGGAAGCTGTAACGCGCCTCCTCCACTCGTCGCCCAGCGACCCGTCACGACGCCTCCGGGCACGTAGTCGGGTCGGAATCGTCCGTCGCGGATCCAGGCGTCGAGCCAGGACCAGCCGTTCGCGACGAGCAGCCGCTGCCGCTTCTTGTAGCGCAGCAGCGGCTCGATGACGGGGTGCTCGTGCTCGCTCAACTGCCACTTGCTCGTCGACGTCACGGGGATGCCGGCGCGGTTGAGGGCCTTCCGCAACTCGACCGGCGAGTCCGGATTGACGTCGGGGTCGCCGAGGGCGACACGGATCTCGTCCAGATCGTCCCGCATGTGCGCGGGGCGTTCGCCCGGGCCCGGCCTCGGGCCGAGCAGCTCGGTCAGCACCGCATCGTGCACGATCGGCGACCACGGAATGCCTCGACGCCGCATCTCGACGGCCACGAGGGCGCCCGTGGACTCGGCTGCCACCAGCAACTCGAGGCCGGCTCGGGCCGGACTCGCCTCGATCGCCTCGCGCTGGGCCAGGAACTCTGCGACGGGGTCGGGCAGGGACTCGGGCACGAGCTCGAAGAGCGCCGACGCGTCGTCGGTCGCCGCCTGGGCCGTGTCCCACGGGCCGCGAGCGGCTCCGTGCAGCGCCGACCCCTCGGTCGCCGACGACGAGCGCAACAGGGCATGGACGAGCCGCAGATCGACGATGCGGGACACCCGCACGCCGGCCCCGAGGAGGCGCGGATACCATCGCGGCGTATCGTCCCAGACCCAGCGGGGCCGCGTCTCGGCCTCGACCCGCCCGATCTCGTCGGCGACGTCGCCCGCCTCGATCCGACCGCTCCGCTGCGCCGTGAGGCGTGCCGTCGGCGTCACACGATCGAAGTCGGTCCATTCGACGTCGTTGCTGGGCAGACGACGGACGACACGGAACACGACCCGATCATCTCATCCGTGAGAGGTCAGCCGTGCAGCACCGCCCCGTCGCGGCCGAGGACGTTCTTCTCGCCGGCCTCGATGGCGATCGGGAAGCGGTTCTGCTTCGGCGGAATCGGGCAGTTGAAGTTGTACGAGAACGCGCAGGGCGGGAGGACGGCCCTGTTGAAGTCGAGCGTGATCGTGCCGTCGGCGTTCGGTGTCGGGAAGAGGAAGCGCCCGACGGAATACGTGCTGTCGCCATTGGTCGCATCGCCGAAGACGAGCTGGAGCCGGTCGCGATCGCCGGACGGGTAGGCCGCGAGCTCGTAATCGACGCCGTCGCGACGGAAGCGGATCAGCCCCGGCAGCGGCTTGGGGCGACTCAGGTCGAGATCGCGCTGGTGCCTGATGTCGATCTCGGTACCCTCGGGCGTGGGGACGAAGTCGGCCTCGACCACCCAGTCGGCGTCGAAGTCGAACGCGTCGATCGAGCCGAAGCCGGCGATCGCGTCCGATGCCGAGTCCCAGACGCGCAGCGCGTACGAGGTGCGGTCGTCGTTGGCGATGACGGTGCCCGTCGTGGTCGCCGAGAACCGGATCGTGCTGGGCGTCACCGCGTCGTCGCCCGCCACGAAGACCGTGCCGTCGACCAGGTCGCCGTCGACGCGGATGTCGTCGGCCGCGGTCGCCGTGAGCTGGAGACCCGAGACCCCCACGGGGGTCGGCGCCCACGACCCCGGCACGCCCCAGATCGGCTGCTCGCCGTCGACCCACTGCGTGTTGACGAGGGCGAGAGGACCATGCGCCGACGTCACGCGCTCGTGGCGGAGCGCATGGAAGCGGGCGAGGTCGGAGGCGGAGGTCTGCGAATCGGTCATGGTCCACTCAACGTACGCGCCGCCTCCGTCATTTCCTCGACCGATCGCTCACTCACCGATCCCTCACTCGCCGACAGCACGGAGCCGCTGCTCGAACGGGATCAGGTCGGCGAAGGGGTCGTCGCGCCGAGTCGTGTGGCTGGCGACGAGTTCGGAGAACTCCCCCGCAGCCCGGGCGATGCGCTGCGAGAGACCGCCCTCGGTACCGCCCTCGGCTCCACCCCAGTCGTCCGAAGCCGCGAACACCGAGGTCGGGACGACGACGGCACGCAGGTAGGCGAACAACGGCCGTACGGCGAACTCGAGCGCCAGCGAGTGACGTGCCGTGCCGCCCGTCGCCGCGATCAGCACGGGCACACCCGTCAGCGCCTTGTTGTCGACGACGTCGAAGAACGACTTGAAGAGACCGCTGTACGACGACGTGAAGATCGGGGTCACCGCGATGACGCCGTCGGCGCCGGTGACCGCCTCGAGGGCCTCCGCCAGGGCAGGAGGCGCGAAGCCGGTCAGCAGGTTGTCGGTGATGTCGTGGGCGAGGTCACGCAGGTCGACGACGACCACGTCGACCGGCGTGCCGTCGGCGAGCAGCGCCCGGGAGGCGGCATCGGTCAATCGGTCGGCGAGCAGACGGGTGGACGACGGCTGGCTGAGGCCGGCCGACACGACGACGATCTTCTTGGTCATGAGCGGTTCCTTGCGGTGACGACTTGTTCATGCGTCTGCATGCACCAGACGACAACGCCCGGATCGCGGAGGTATTCCCGCCTACGAGATCGGAGGTGCGAGCCGGAGGAACCGCTCCGCCACCTGGGCACGGTCGAACGGCCCGCGACCGTCTCGATCCGTCTGCTCGACGTCGAACTCGACCCACCACGTCCGGGCCGATCCGCCGATCGACGAGACGCCCTGCCAGGCCGATCCACCCGCCCGCAGCACGACGCCGGTGGGGCCCGACGGCCACGGTGTCGTCGGATCTTCGTCCGTATCGACGACGAAGACCTGTGCCCCGACCCCCATACGTCCCGGCAGCGCCGGTGGGCGGTCGAGATCGGACTCGAATTCGGGCTCGGGCCCCCGGGAGCGTCGGGTGAACATGCGGGCCATCGTGCCATGCCCCGCTCGGAAGCGGGTTCGGACACGCATGGGAAGCCGGACGTAGGGCGGACGGGACTTGAACCCGTGACCGATCGATTATGAGTCGACTGCTCTAACCGGCTGAGCTACCGCCCCGCTTCGGCGGCCTGCGGGGCCACCGGCTCACCACGATACAGGCTCTCGAAGACGCTCAAGGTGCGCTCGATGTCGTGCAGTTCGATCATGCGGAGACTCGCCCGGCGCATGGCGAGGTACTCGTCGTCGCTCATCGTGAAGACGCGGGTCAGCTTGGCGGCGAGGTCGTCGCTGTCGCCGGGGCGGAACAGATAGCCGTTCTCCCCCTCGTCGACCAGGTGCGGCAGAGCCATCGCGTCGGCGACGACGATCGGCAGACCCGAGGCCATGGCCTCGAGGCTCGCGATGCTCTGCAACTCCGCGATCGAGGGCATGGAGAACACGGCACCGTCGGTGAGCGTCTGGCGCAGCTCCTCGTCGGACAGGTAGCCGGCGAACGTGACCCGCTCGGCGATGCCGAGGTCGACCGTCATCTGCTGGAGGTGCTTCATCAGATCGCCACCGCCCACGATGGTGAGGGTGGATTCGAGGGCCGGATCGATCTTCGTCATGGCACGCAGCAGCACGTCGATCTGCTTCTCGGCCGTCACCCGCCCGACGAAGATGACGCGGTTCTCGGCCGGCCGGTCGAAACGCGCCCGATAGCGAGCGGCGTCGATGCCGCAGGAGACCGCGAGCACGTCCGACACGTCGACGGCCTTCTCGAGGAAGGCGGCCGCCTTGGGCGTGGGCGTCGTGATGGCGGCGGCGTGGCGGAACGTGCGCGAGGCGTCGTTCCAGGCCAGGCGGATGGCCGTCTCGCGGACGAAGTGCGGGAGACCGGTGTGCTCGATCAGGTTCTCGGGCATGAAGTGGTTGGTCGCGACGATGCGGATACCGCGGTCGACCGCCGCCTTGACCACGCCGCGACCGATCACGATGTGCGACTGGATGTGGATGACGTCGGGCTCGATCTCGTCGATCAGCTTCTCGGCGTGACCCCGCACCGTCCACGGCGTGGCGAAGCGGAGCCAGTCGTGCAGCGGCCACCGCGTCGACTTGAGGCGGTGCACGGTGAGCGTGGTGCCGTCGTGCTCTTCCAGGAAGACGCCGTGATGCCGGCTCGCCGCCGGGACCATGAGATGGATGTCGTGACCGCGACGCGCGAGGCCGACCGCGAGTCGCTCCGTGAAGTTCGCCGCCCCGTTGACGTCGGGTGGGAACGTGTCCGCCGCGATCAGGATCGTCAGTCGGGGCTTCGCGTCGGCGTCGGTCACGTCTCGTGTCGTCCTTGTCGTGCGTCGTGGATCGGGTGGTGCACCCCTACGCTAACTCAGCGCTTCGTCTGGGGGTGGTATTTGGCGAGCTGGAACACGCCGTACACGGCCAGGGCGCCGGCGATCACGAACAGGATCGCCGACCAGGCCGGCGCGTTCGCGGCCTCGCCCAGCACGATGATGCCGATGCCGACGGCGATCAACGGATCGACCACCGTGAGACCGGCGATGACCAGGTCGGGCGGGCCCGACGAGTAGGCGTTCTGGACGAAGTAGCCGCCGAGCGCGCCCGCCCCGAGCAGGAAGACGATGCAGATGATCGTGAGCCACTCGAAGTTGCCGCTGAACAGGCGATTGAGGACGATCTTGGCGAGCGTCGCGACGAAGCCGTAGAGCACGCCCGCACCGATGATGTAGAACAGGGCGCTGCGGCGACGACGGAACAACCGGAAGGCCACCCCGAGACCCGCGACGACCACGAGCAGGATGATCAGGACCGTGATCAGCTGGCGCCGGTCGATAGGTGTCTCGACCGCGACGAACGCCGCGATGGTCACGAACAGCCCTACGCCCCCGACGCAGAAGGCGATGGCGCGCTTCGCCTTCGGCTCCAGCCGCCGTTTCGTGGTGCGAGCGTTCAGGATCGCCGTGATGACGAGGGCCACGGCACCGAGCGGCTGGACGACGAGCAGCGGCGCGATGCGGAGGCTGGTCAACTGGAAGAGGATGGCGAGCCCCAGCATGAGGGTTCCGAGCACCCAGGAGGGGCGGCCCACCAACGCGATCAGCTGGCGAATGCTCATCCCGGTCGCCTCGGCGCCCAGGCGGCGCTCGACCTTGGCGACGCCCCGGTGCTGCAACTGCGCACCGATGGAGAGGAAGACGGCACCGATCAACGCGATCGGGATGCCGAGCGCCTGGAAGGGGGTCAACGACACGGGGAGGTCGATGTCAGGCGTCACGGGGACACGCTACCCGCTGAGCGCTGGATAGTCTGGACGAATGGCCGTACGACCTATCTCCATCACCGGCGAGCCCGTTCTGCACGAACGCGCCACCGAGATCACCGAGTTCGACGACGCTCTGCGCACGCTCGTCGCCGACATGTTCGAGACCATGGACACCGCCCCCGGCGTCGGCCTCGCCGGCCCCCAGGTCGGAGTGGGTCTGCGACTCTTCGTCTACTCGTTCGTGGACGACGACGATCGTACGTGGCGAGGCGTGGCGATCAACCCCACGCTCTGGCAGAGCCCCCTCAGCATCGAGCCGCTCGACGACGACGGCGAGTCGGAGGGATGCCTGTCGATCCCGGGTGAGCGGTTCCCGCTCCGTCGCGCGGACGACGTGCTCCTCCGGGCCGTCGACCTCCACGGCGAGCCGTTCGAGATCGAGGCGCACGGCTGGCTCGCGCGGATCTTCCAGCACGAGTACGACCACCTCGACGGCGTCCTCTACGCGGACCGTCTCGAGCACCCGTTCGGCAAGGTCGTCGCGAAGACGATCCGCAAGTCGAGCTGGGGCGTGCCCGGCAAGACGTGGATGCCGGGCGTCGACCACCCCGAAGGCTGATCGCCCGCGGGCGAGGCGACCCGTGCCTCCGGATGTCTCCTCGGCGTCCGCGTGGCCGGGGCGTCTCCGCTGCCCGATGCCCGGGCATGAAAAAGGCCCAGCGGGTGGAGCCGCTGGGCCTTCGCTCCCCGACTTGGACTCGAACCAAGAACCTGCCGGTTAACAGCCGGCTGCTCTGCCAATTGAGCTATCGAGGAATGGCAACTGCTGAGAACTTTCGTTCTCAACAGCGGGCATAACTCTAGCAAACTTTGGCCGCACCTCCGAACCAAGCCGTCTCTCCGGGCGCGTCGCCCCGATCGAGGCGCGTCGCCCCGATCAGACCGTGTCGTCCGCGCGGTGCTGTGCTCGGTCGCTGGTGCGCTCCCGGGCCGAGATGATGTCGATCGGCGAGGTCTGCGAGAGCACCTTCACATAGGGGTCGACGCCGTCGCGGAGGACGTCGTCGATGTGGCCGAACCCGACGAGACGACCGCCGCGCATGACGGCCACGCGATCGGTGATGGCCCGCGCCTCGGCGACGGACGACGTCACGACGACGGCCGAGAACTGGCGGTCGCGATGCAGATGCTTGATCACATCGAGCACCGCCTGGCGCACCAGGACGTCGACGCCGCGAGCGGGTTCGTCCGCGATGAGCAGGGTGGGCTCGAGGACGAGACTGCGGGCGAGCGCCACGCGCTGACGTTGCCCCGAGCTGAGCTCCCACGTCTGCTTGAGCATCGTCCCGAGCGGCAGGTGCACGTCGTCGATCAGCGTCGCCACGATCTTGCCCGCCTCACGACGGTCGAACCGTTTGTCGCGCAGGTAGATCGGCTCGGCGATCGCCTCCCCCACCGACAGGTCGGGGTTGAGGTGGTCGCCGTCGTCCTGCGCGAGGTAACCGATCCGCGCCCCCACGCGGTCGCGCCGTCGCGCGGACGACGAACGGAGACTCTGGCCGAAGACCGCGAGCTCACCCCCGACGATGCGCGGGTGCTTCTCGGGGACGCGGCCGGGGCCGGTCAGCCCGGCCAACGCACGCGCCAGCGTCGACTTGCCCGAACCGCTCTCCCCGAGCACGGCCAGGATCTCACCGGGCCGCACACTCAGGGTCACGCCGTCGACGGCACGCACGGCCGGGTGCCCGGCCCGGGCCGGATAGAGCAGCGAGAGGTCGTCGGCCTCGATGGGCCGCGCGACGTCCAGTTCTCGAGGGGACATGGCTCAGGACGCCCTCTCGGAGGCGGCGATCCGGTCGAGCTCAGCCAACCGGGTTCGACGGACGGCCTGCTCGGCCGGATCGGGCACCGGAAGGGACGCGAGCAGTCGCTGCGTGTACACGTGCTCGGGTGCGCCGAGCACCTGGTCGTTCGGGCCGTTCTCGATGAGATCGCCGTGGTAGAGCACGCCGATCCGGTCGGCGAGCATGTTGACGACCGCCAGGTCGTGGCTGATGAACAGCGCCGCGAAGCCCAGGTCCTTCTGCAGCTCGGTGAACAGCTCGAGGACGCGCGCCTGGACGGACACGTCGAGCGCGCTGGTGGGCTCGTCGGCGATCAGCAGCGCGGGCTCGAGGGCCAGCGACCGTGCGAGACTCGCCCGCTGACGCTGGCCCCCACTGAGCTCATGCGGATACCGGTCGCCGAACGTCTTGGGCAGCTGGACCGCCTCGAGCAGCTCGTCGACGCGCTTGCGGGCACGCCGGGCGTCGGGCGCCCGTCCGTGCACGATGAGCGGTTCGGCCACGCACTCGGCGATCGTGAGCAGCGGGTTGAAGCTCGAGGCCGGGTCCTGGAAGACGAAGCCGATCTCGGCGCGCTTGGGCTTGAAGTCGCGCTCGCGCACACCGTTCATCTCGACACCGAGGACCTCGAGCGAGCCTCCGGTGACCTTCGTCAGACCGGCGATCGCGCGACCGATGGTCGTCTTACCCGAACCGCTCTCGCCGACCAGACCCAGCACCTCGCCGCGAGCGATCGAGAAATCCACGCCCTTGACGGCGCGGAAGCCCCCACGGCCGAGGCGCCCCGGGTACTCGATCTCGAGGCCCGTGGCGCGCACGACGATGTCGCGATCGGAGTCGGCGGCCTGCACCTGCGCACCCCGCGCCTCCAATCGGGGCACCGAGCCGAGCAGCTTCTTCGTGTAGTCGGCCTGCGGCGAGCGGAAGAGATCGGTCGCGGTCGCCTGCTCGACGACCTCGCCCAGGTACATGACGGCGACACGGTCGGCCAGGTCGGCCACGACACCCATGTTGTGGGTGATCAGCACGATGGACGCGCCGAACTCGTCCCGGCACCGACGCAGCAGATCGAGGATCTCGGCCTGCACCGTCACGTCGAGCGCCGTCGTGGGCTCGTCCGCCACGATGACGGCCGGGTCGAGCACGAGCGCCATCGCGATCACGACGCGCTGCTTCTGACCGCCCGAGAACTGGTGCGGGTAGTAGTCGACGCGC
Organism: Frigoribacterium sp. 2-23; assembly: GCF_049601585.1. Classification (GTDB taxonomy): domain Bacteria; phylum Actinomycetota; class Actinomycetes; order Actinomycetales; family Microbacteriaceae; genus Frigoribacterium. Next base: position 1,786,995 of record NZ_CP187126.1, read on the forward strand.
TTCTCCGGCTCGGGGATGCCCACCCGACGCAAGATGTCGATGGCACGGCTCCGCGCCTCCTTCTTGCCGATCTTCGTGTGGGCGCGCAGGCCCTCCGCGATCTGCCAGCCGACCGTGTAGACGGGGTTGAGCGCCGTCGACGGCTCCTGGAAGACCATCGCGACCTCTTCACCGCGCAGACGACGCACGTCGGCGCGACTCGCCGTGAGGACGTCGTGCCCCGAGAGGACCACGGCACCGGAGGTGACCGCGGTCTCGGGCAGCAGACCGAGGATGGTCTTCGCCGTCACGGTCTTGCCCGAGCCCGACTCCCCCACGATGGCGAGCACCTCGCCGGCGCGGACGTCGAGCGAGACGCCGCGGACGGCTGCGACGTCGCCGCCGTCCGTCGCGAAGGTGACCTCGAGGTCGCGGATGTCGACCGTCGTGTCGCGCTGGTCGCGCGGCACGTCGTGCGTCTCGTGGCGGAGCGCGCCGGGACGCGGCGTCGCGTCACCCGTGATGCCCTCGCTCGTCGTGTCCGTCATGCGGAGGCCTCCTGCCCGACGACCGGTGCGGTCGTCGCGTCGTTCTTCGTCTTACGCCGTGCGCGTCGCCGTGTCCGGAGGCGCGGGTCGGCCAGGTCGTTCAGGCTCTCGCCCACGAGGGTGATACCGAGCACCATCAGGACGATGGCGGCACCCGGGAAGACACCCGTCCACCAGATACCGCTCGCGGTGTCGCTGAGCGCACGGTTGAGGTCGTAGCCCCATTCGGCCGCGGCCGTCGGTCCGATGCCGAACCCGAGGAACCCCAGCGCGGCGAGCGTCAGGATCGCCTCGGACGCGTTGAGCGTCAGGATCAGCGGCAGGCTGCGGGTCGCGTTGCGCAGCACGTGCTTGAACATGATGCGCGGGGTGCTGCTGCCGACGACCTTGGCGGACTCGACGAACGCCTCGGCCTTGAGCCGGACGGCCTCGGCGCGGACGACACGGAAGTACTGCGGCACGTAGACCACGGTGATCGAGATGCCCGCCGAGACGATGCCGCCCCAGAGGCTCGACTGACCGCCGCTGATGACGATCGAGATCACGATGGCGAGCAGCAGCGACGGGAAGGCGTACACGGCGTCGGCGATGACGACGAGCACCCGGTCGAGCCACCCGCCGATGTAACCCGAGACGAGACCGAGCACGACGCCGAGCGAGATCGACAGCACGACGGCCACGACGACGACCGCGATGGCGGTCCGAGTGCCCCAGACGACCCGGCTGAACACGTCGTAGCCGCCCACGGTCGTGCCCCACAGGTGCAGGGCCGAAGGGGCCTGCTGACGGGGGAAGGTCCCGTCGGCGTCGCTGAGCTGACCGAAGCCATAGGGCGCGATCAGCGGCGCGAGGACGGCGAGCACGACGAAGACGATGCAGATCACGAGACCGGCGATCAACATGCCGCGCTGCAGCCCGACCGCGTGCCTCAGCTGCGAGACGACGGGCAGACGCTTGTAGAACGGTTCGCGGCGGTCCTCCAGGACGGCCGGCGCGGTGGTGTCGGTCATGCTCAGTACCTCACTCGCGGGTCGATGAGCGCCGCGATCACGTCGACGATGAAGTTCGTGACCGCGACGATGACGGCGAGCACGGCGACGATGCCCTGCACGGCGACGAAATCGCGGGTCGACAGGTACTGCTGCAGCGTGAAGCCGAGGCCGCGCCAGCCGAACGTCGTCTCGGTCAGGACGGAGCCGCCCAGCAACATCGCGATCTGCAGGCCCATGACGGTGATGATGGGGATGAGCGCGGGCTTCAACGCGTGCTTCCGGACCAGACGGAACTCGGAGACGCCCCGCGACCGTGCCGCGTCGACGTACTCCGAGCCGAGCGTGCCGATGACGTTCGTGCGGACGAGCCGGAGGAAGATCCCGGCGGTCAGTAGGCCGAGGGTGATGGCCGGCAGCACGGCGTGCGAGAGCACGTCGGAGATGATCTCCGAGTTGCCGGTGCGCAGCGCGTCGACGATGTAGATGCCCGTCGGATTGTCGATCCTGCCGAGGGCGATGGCGACGCGCGTCGATGCGCGCCCACCGAGGGGCAGCCAGCCGAGGGCGACCGAGAACGTGAGCTTCAAGAGCAGACCGGCGAAGAACACGGGCGTGGCGTAGGCGAGGATCGCGAGGATGCGCAGCACGGCGTCGGGCCAGCGGTCGCGGACATAGGCGGCGAGCATGCCGAGCGGCACACCGATCACGAGGGCCACGATGAGCGCGTAGAAGACGAGCTCGATCGTCGCGGTCCCGTACGTGACGATGACCTCGCTGATCTGGCGGTTGTCGGTGGCCGTCGTGCCGAAGTCGAGGCGGACGATCTGTCCGAGGTATTCGAGGTACTGCACGATGATCGGCCGGTCGTAGCCGGCGGCGTGCAGACGCTCCTGGAGCTGGGCCTCGGTGAGGCGACCCCCGACGGAGGCGGTGATCGGGTTCCCGACGACCCGCATCAGGAAGAACACGAGGGTGACCAGGATGAACACGGTCGGGATGATGAGCAGGGCGCGGATCACGAGATAGCGGCCGAACCCGCCCCCGGAGGGGCGGCGTCGGGTCGCCTTCGCGGTGGGCGGCTCGGTCGCGGGGATGTCCCCGGTGAGCAACGTCACGTCAGGTGCCTTTCGATGGTGGTGCGTCGTGGACGCGGCAGGGGTGCTCCGCTCGAGAGCGGAGCACCCCTGCCGGTCGTTCAGAAGCCGGCCGTGGAGCGAGCCGGTGGTTCGGTTGCGTGCTGCCCGGACTCAGAGGGACGGCCGAGCAGAACGGGGTCGGTCGGCCTCAGCCGACCGACCCCGCGGTTCAACGCCCGAGAGCGCCGTATCGGAACTTGAACGACGCGTCGAGCGTGTCGTCCACGCCGGTCACGTCCTTCTGCGAGACGACGACCTGCGTGCCCTGCAGCAGCGGCAGGGTCGGCAGATCCGCCGCGACGGCGTCCTGGATCTGACCGATGGTCGCGGTGCGGGCGGAGGCGTCGGACTCGGCGATCTCCTGCGTCAGCAGACCCTGCACGGTGGCCGAGTCGTAGTGGTTGCCGACGAAGTTGTTCTTCGAGAAGAACGGGCTCAGGTAGTTGTCGGCGTCCGAGAAGTCGGGGAACCATCCGAGCTGGTACACGGGGTAGAGGTCCTGACGACGCTCGCTCGAGTACGTGTCCCAGAGGGTCGACTGCAGGTTGATCTTGAACAGGCCCGTCGCTTCGAGCTGGGTCTTGATCAGCGCGTACTCCTCGTCGCTCGACGCACCGTAGTGGTCGGGGCTGTACTGGAGGTTGATCGCGACCGGCGTCGTGACACCGGCGGCCGAGAGTGCGGCAGCCGCCTTGTCGACGTCGGGCCCGCCCTTGCCGTCGCCGTACATCGACTCCAGGGGCTTGGTCGCACCGGTCAGGCCATCGGGGACGGCCGAGTAGAGGGGCGTGTACGTGTTGTTGTAGACGTCTTTCGCCAGTGCCTCGCGGTCGACGGTGTCGGCGATCGCCTGGCGGACGGCCAGGGCCTTCGCGGTGTCGGCCTCGGGCGTGGTGGCGCCGTAGGGCATCGTGTTCAGGTTGAACACCATGTAGCGGATCTCGCCACCGGGGCCGTTGTGCACCGTGAGCTTGTCATCCTTGGCGAGGTCGGCCAGGTCCGTCGGGCTCAGGGTACGGTTCGCGACGTCGACGTCGCCGTTCTGGACGGCGAGCTTGAGGTCGGTCTCCTTCGTGTAGTACGTGGCGGTGATGGACGAGGTCTTCGGCTTGCCGAGCACGCCGTCGTAGTTGTCGTTGGCCTTGTACGCGATCGACTCGTTCTCTTTGTAGTCGGTGATCGAGTACTGACCCGAGAACGCGTCGCCCTTGACGATGTCGGCGGGCTTGGTCACCGCGGTCGCCGAGAACACGTCTTCGTCGACGATCGGGCCGGCGGGGCTCGAGAGCACCTGCGGCCAGGTCTGGTCGGCGCCTTTGAGGTGGAAGACGACCGTGGTGTCGTCGGGAGCGTCGGTGCTCGCCAGGTTGCCGAGCAGCGACGACGGGCCGTTGTCGTCGGCGATGGCGAGCTGGCGGTCGAACGAGAACTTGACGTCGCTCGAAGTGAGGGCGTTGCCGTTGGCGAACTTCAGCCCCTTCTTCAAGGTGACCGTGTACGTCGTCGGGTCGGTGAACGTCGCCGACTCGGCGAGGTCCGGCTTGACGTCCGGGCTGCCGTAGGGCGAGTTCATCAAGAACGCGAAGACCTGGTTCTGGACGGCGAACGAGCCGTTGTCGTAGGAACCGGCGGGGTCGAGCGACGTGATCACGTCGGTCGTGCCCACGCTGATGCCGTCGAGCGCGTCGTTGGCGCTGCCACCGGAGGCGCAGCCGGCGAGGACGAGCGCTGTGGCGGCGGCGCCACCCACGACGGCGAGAGCGCGTCGAGCGAGCGTGGAGTCGGATGTCATATCCGGTTACCTCTTTCTCTGTGTGCAAGGAGCCACGCCATGACGCCGCTGTGAATGCGTCGGATTGGCGGGGTGTTCATTGGTAACACATGTACTGCGAGGCGCCCTACCCCACGCGGAAGTGTTTACAGAGACGCAACGAATCCGCGCGAGAGTCGAATCGGCCCGCCGGGGGTCACTCGACCTTGATCGAGCGTCGCTCCGCCTCGACCGCGACGAGCCGCGTCTGGATCTGACGCCACTTCTCGGGTTCTGTCTTCGCGTCGGTGCGGAACGACTGCCCCAGCAACTCCGACTTCTCGCGGAGCAGGTCGCGCTCGACGATCGAGACGACGATGCCGCGGCAGTACGTGACGATCTCGCGCCCCTCCCGCTCGGGGATGGGTGCGACGGCCAGCTCCCGCGCGAGACCGGCGAACGGCTCCGGTGTCTGGTCGAGGACGGTCGTCAGCCAGTCGGGAGCGTCGAAGTGGTCGAGGCTCGCGCCGATGGCGTCTCGGACCACCGCCAGGGCGGTGTTCTCGAGACGTGACCGGACCGCCCGCTGGATCAGCTCGAGGCCGACCGCGCCCGGCTGCTGCAGCATCGCCATGACGGCGTCGCGCTCGGTGCGCGTCGTGAGATCGTCGGCCAACCCGAGGAGGCTCGGTGCGGCTCGTTCTTCGAGCACCGCCACGGCGGGCAGGCTCGTGATCGACTGCGCGCCGTCGGTGATGCTCTTCGGCTTGGCACGCTCGGCGGCCTCGACCTGGCGGGCGGCGGACCGGGCGGAGCGTACCGCGGCCGCGACCTCGGCGGGGTCGAGCCCGAGCCACATCGCGACGGAGCGCTCGTAGCCCTGCGTCATGGCCTCGTCGCGGATGCCGACGATGACCGGCGCCGCCTCGCGCAGGGCCGACACGCGCCCCTCGACGGTCTCGAGGTCGTGCGACGCGATGCGGCGCCGGATCATGAACTCGAACATCGGCCGGCGTGACTGCACCAGGCGGACGACGGCGTCGTCACCGCGCTTGAGCCGGAGGTCGCAGGGGTCGAGACCGTCGGGGGCGACGGCCACGAAGGTCTGCGCCGCGAAGCGCTGCTCCTCGGCGAAGGCCCGCGACGCCGCCTTCTGACCGGCCTCGTCGGGGTCGAACGTGAAGACGACCTCGCCGGCCACCGAGACGTTCTGCCCGCCCACGTCGCCGAGCATGGGCCGCAGCACCTTGATGTGATCGATGCCGAACGACGTGCCGCACGTCGCCACCGCCGTCGTGACCCCGGCGAGGTGGCAGGCCATCACATCGGTATAGCCCTCGACGATGACGACCTGCTTGCCCTTCGAGATGTCACGGCGGGCGAGGTCGAGCCCGTAGAGCACCTGCGACTTGTGGTAGACGGGCGTCTCGGGGGTGTTGAGGTACTTAGGGCCCTTGTCGTCGTCGAGCAGACGGCGGGCGCCGAAGCCGATCGTCGAGCCCGTCACGTCGCGGATCGGCCAGACCAGTCGCCCGCGGAACCGGTCGTACGGACTGCGATCGCCCTGACTCAGCAGACCGGAGGTGACCAGCTCGTCGTCCGTGAACCCGCGCCCCTTGAGGTGCGAGCGCAGGGCGTCGAACGACTTGGGGGCGAAGCCGACGCCGAAGCGGGCGGCCGCCGCCGGATCGAAGCCGCGCTCCCCCAGGAACCGCCGTGCCGGGTCGGCGTCGGCGGCCGTCAGGTGCTCGACGAAGAAGGCGGCGGCGGCCTCGTTGGCGGACAGCAGTCGCGCCCGATTGCCGTGGTCGCTGGCCTGGCCGCCGTCTTCGTAGTGCAGCGTGAACCCGATGCGCGCCGCCATCCGCTCGACGGCCTCTTGGAAGGTGGTGTGGTCGGTCTTCATGACGAAGCTGAACACGTCGCCGTCCTCGCCGCAGCCGAAGCAGTGGTAGCGGCCGACCTGGGGCCGGACGTGGAAGCTGGGGCTGCGCTCGTCGTGGAAGGGGCAGAGGCCCTTCAGCGAACCGACACCGGCGCCCTTGAGCGTGACGTGATCGCCGACGATGTCGGCGATGTTCGTGCGCGACCTCACCTCGTCGATGTCGTTACGTCTGATCAGGCCGGGCACGCGACGATTCTACGGCCGACCACCGACGAGGCGGTCGTGCCAGGCCATCGCGCTCTGGTCGGTCAGCGAGGCGACCTGGTCGACGACCACGCGCCTCCGGCCGTCGTCGTCCGCCGCATCGGCCCAGTCGGCGGCGAAGCCGGGGTCGAGCTCGCCGGGGCCGCGGCGCCACAGCTCGTCGGCGAGGTCGGTCAGCACCTCGCGTTGGCGCACGTAGATGGGCTGGCGCATGCCCTGCGTCATCACGAACGCGGCGACGATGCCCTTGAGCGCGGCGATCTCGCCGATCACGTCGGGAGCCACGACGACACTCGCGCTGAAGCGGATGAGCGACTGCTCGGCGTACGACTCCCGGGTCGCCTGTGTCGCCGACGCGGCGAAGCGGCCGATCAGCTGACTGGTCATGTTCTTCAACCGCGCCTGGTCGACCCGACCGCCGTCGTAGGACTCGAGCCAGAACGATTGGGCCCGCAGTCGGTCGAACGCCTCGGACAGCTCGTCGCGGCTGAGTTCGCCGCCCACCCATTCGTGCATGGCGGTGACGAGGCTGTCGTGGTCGACCTTCGCGCCGAGACGCTCGACGTCGATGTAGCCGTTGACGACCGCGTCCTCGAAGTCGTGCACCGAGTAGGCGATGTCGTCGCTGAGGTCCATCACCTGGGCCTCGATACAGCGCTGGCGACGGGGTGCACCTGCCCGCAGCCACTCGAACGCGGCCGTGTCGTCGTCGTAGAAGCCGAACTTCATACGGCCGCTGGGGTCGGGCACGCCCTGGGCGGCCGGCCACGGGTACTTGCAACTCGCGTCGAGACTGGCCCGGGTCAGGTTGAGCCCGTAGCTGCGGCCCGAATCGTCGATCACCTTGGGCTCGATCCGCGTGAGCAGCCGAAGCGTCTGCGCATTGCCCTCGAAGCCACCGATGTCGGCCGACCACTCGTTCAAGGCCCGTTCGCCGTTGTGCCCGAACGGCGGGTGACCGAGGTCGTGCGCGAGGCAGGCCGTGTCGACCACGTCGGGGTCGAGCCCGAGGCTCGTCGCGAGCTCGCGACCGACCTGGGCCACCTCGAGCGAGTGCGTCAGACGATTGCGGGCGAAGTCGAGGCCCGCGGTCGGGCTGAGCACCTGCGTCTTGGCCGCGAGGCGCCGGAGCGCACTCGAGTGCAGCAGGCGGGCACGGTCGCGCGCGAAGTCGCTGCGACGGCTCGAGTGCTGCTCGGGCAACCAGCGCTCGGAGTCGGCGGGATCGTAGCTGACGCTCGGGGTCACACGGGGCCTTTCACGACGGGGTGTGACGACGCGTCGGTGACGCGTCGAGAGAGAAGACGAGGAGGTGCGGCGCGACAGGACGCGCCCGTCACCCGCCGCTGTGGTGCAGTTCGGCCGCCGCCAGCTCGACCCTGAACGCGTCGTCCAGCTCGCGGCTCTCGAGCCAGCGGTCGGGCAGCGAGGGGCGCTTCGGGCTGCCGGCGCGGCCGCGCGGCCCCTCGGCCGCTTCGCCCGGGTAGGCCTGGTCTCCGTCGAGGGTGCCGAGCAGGTCGTCGAGCTGCGCCAACGACTCGACCATCGCGAGGTCGGCCCGCAGATCGCCGCCGACCGGGTACCCCTTGAAGTACCAGGCGACGTGCTTGCGGATGTCGCGGCAGGCGCGGTCCTCCTCGCCCTGGAAGAACTCCACGAGGAGTTCGGCGTGACGCTTGAAGGCCTGGGCGACCTCGCCCAGCGTGGGCTCGGCCTTGGACGACTCGCCGCGGAAAGCCGCGGCGAGGTCACCGAACAGCCAGGGACGCCCGAGGCAACCGCGACCGACGACGACGCCGTCGCACCCGGTCTCGTCGACCATCCGCAGGGCGTCGCCGGCCGACCAGATGTCGCCGTTGCCGAGGACGGGCACGGACGTGATCGTGTCCTTCAGCGTCGCGATGGCCGACCAATCGGCGTGACCGGAGTAGAACTCGCTGGCCGTCCGAGCATGCAGGGCGATGCTCGAGACACCGGCACCCTCGGCCGCTCGACCAGCCTCGAGATAGGTGAGGTGGTCGGAGTCGATGCCCTTCCGCATCTTCACGGTGAGCGGGATGTCGCCGGCGGCCTTGACGGCGCGCTCGACGATCTCGCGGAAGAGCCCCAGCTTCCAGGGGAGGGCGGCGCCGCCGCCCTTGCGCGTCACCTTGGGCACCGGGCAGCCGAAGTTGAGGTCGATGTGGTCGGCGCGGTCCTCGGCCACGAGCATGGTGACGGCCTCGGCGACCGTGTTCGGCTCGACGCCGTACAGCTGGATGCTGCGGGGCGTCTCGCTCTCGTGGTGCTGGATGAGACGCATGGACTCGGGCGTGCGCTCGACCAGGGCACGGCTCGTGATCATCTCGCTGACGTAGAGACCCGCGCCGTATTCGCGGCACAGCCGACGGAATGCGGTGTTCGTGATGCCGGCCATCGGGGCGAGCACGACCGGGCTCGCCACGTCGATCGGGCCGATCGAGAGGCCGGGGTGCGGCGCGACGCCGACGGGTTCGGGCACGGTGGTAGTGGACATCGTTACGATTCTCCCATGCCCGACGCCTCGTCTCACCCCGGAATCCAGCGCGTGCTCGCCGCCTCCATCGCTCTCGGGTTGGACGTCGAGATCGTCGACCGGCCCGAGGCCGGAAGCCTCGAGGAGGCGGCGGCCCTGCTGGGCCTCGACCCGTCCGACATCGTGAAGAGCCTGGTCGTCAAACGACACGACGGCAGCTTCCTCTTCGCGCTCGTCCCCGGCGGCCGGCAGATCTCGTGGTCGAAGCTGCGCGGTGTCGTCGGGGTCAACAAGCTCTCGATGCCCCCGGCCGACGTCGCTCTCGAGGCGACGGGCTACGAGCGCGGCACCATCACGCCCCTCGGCAGCAGCACGGCCTGGCCCGTCTACGCCGACCAGGCCGTCGTTGGCCGTCGCGTGGCGCTCGGTGCCGGGGCCCACGGGCACAGTGCGTTCGTCGACGCCGACGCCCTCGTCCGGGCGCTGGGTGCGACGGTGGCCGACATCAGCGATCCGGTGGCGTGACGATCTCGTCGGCCTGAGCGGCGGCAGACGCGGGCACGACCGGCAGGAGGCACGCGTCCCCCTCGCAGGCCACCGCGTCGGAGGCGCCGAGCATCGTGAACGGAGACGTCATCGGGCGACCTCGACGCTGTCGGTCGCGACCTGGTCGAGCACCTGCTGGAAGACCTCGGGGGCCTGCGCACCCGAGACCCCGTACTTGCCCTCGATGACGAAGAAGGGAACGCCGTTGATGCCGTACTCGACCGCTTGGGCCTGGTCGGCGCGCACGTCCGCGAGGTACTCGTCCGTCGACAGGCTCGCGACGACCTCGTCGCGGTCGAGGCCGATCTCGGCGGCCAGGTCGGCCAGATCGTCGACGCGTCCGACATGGCGGCCCTGCTCGAAGTAGGCCTTGAGCAGCCGCTCGGTCATGTCGAGCTGCCGACCCTTCGCCTTCGCGAAGTGCAGCAGCTGGTGCGCCAGCACGGTGTTCGTGTGCTGTAGCGCGTCGTAGTCGTAGTCGAGGCCGACCTCACGAGCGATACCCGTGACGTTCGCCAGCATGCCCACGACCTGCTCGGCCGGCAGCCCCTTGTGCTTCGACAGGAAGTCGATCTCGTCGCCCTCGAAGTCGACAGGCGTGTCGGGCGACAGCTCGAACGAGTGATAGGTGACGTCGACGGCCCTGCCGGAGCGCCGCACGCCGTCCTCGAACTTGCGTTTGCCGATGTAGCACCAGGGGCACGCGATGTCCGACCAGATGTCCACCCGGATGGGGTCCCGTGAAGTCATGACAGGTCGAACCCCGAGGCCGCCCGCCGCATTCCCGCGGCCGGCGACCCCGTGCCGATCAGGCGCCGAGCAGCTGCTCGGCCAGGTAGCCGCGCAGGGCCGACAGGGGCATGCGCTCCTGGGCCATCGTGTCGCGCTCGCGCACCGTGACGGCATCGTCCTCGAGGGAGTCGAAGTCGACGGTGACGCAGAACGGCGTGCCGATCTCGTCCTGGCGGCGGTAGCGGCGGCCGATCGCGCCGGCGTCGTCGAAGTCGATGTTCCAATACTTGCGCAGGTCGGCGGCCAGGCCGCGAGCCATCGGCGAGAGCTGCTCGTTGCGGCTGAGCGGCAGCACGGCGACCTTGATCGGGGCCAGACGGCGGTCGAGCTTCAGCACGGTGCGCTTGTCGACACCGCCCTTGGCGTTCGGCGCCTCGTCCTCGGTGTACGCGTCGACCAGGAACGCCATCAGCGAGCGGGTGAGACCGGCGGCCGGCTCGATGACGAAGGGGGTCCAGCGCTCGTTCTTGGCCTGGTCGAAGTACGACAGGTCCTTGCCGGAGGCCGCCGCGTGCGTCTTGAGGTCGTAGTCGGTGCGGTTGGCGATGCCCTCGAGCTCGCCGAACTCGCCGCCGGCGAAGCGGAAGCGGTACTCGATGTCGACGGTGCGCTTGGAGTAGTGCGACAGCTTCTCGGCCGCGTGCTCGTAGAGCCGCAGGTTCTCGGGGTCGATGCCGAGGTCGACGTACCACTGGAACCGCTGGTCGATCCAGTACTGGTGCCAGTCTTCGTCCGTACCGGGCTCGACGAAGAACTCCATCTCCATCTGCTCGAACTCGCGGGTACGGAAGATGAAGTTGCCGGGGGTGATCTCGTTGCGGAAGCTCTTGCCGATCTGGCCGATGCCGAACGGCGGCTTGATGCGCGACGACTGCAGGATGTTGTCGAAGTTCGTGAAGATGCCCTGGGCGGTCTCGGGCCGGAGGTAGGCCATGCCCTGCTCGTTGTCGACCGGGCCGAGGAAGGTCTTGAGCAGACCCGAGAAGTTCTGCGGCTCCGTCCACGAGCCGGGCTGCCCCGTGTCGGGGTCTCGGATGTCGGCGAGGCCGTTCTCGGGCGGGTGACCGTGCTTGGCCTCGTAGGCCTCGATGAGGTGGTCGGCGCGGTAGCGCTTGTGGGTGTGCAGCGACTCGACCAGCGGGTCGCTGAAGACCTCGACGTGACCGGAGGCCTCCCACACCTGGCGCGGCAGGATGACGGCCGAGTCGAGGCCGACGACGTCGTCGCGCCCCTGCACCATCGTCTGCCACCACTGACGCTTGATGTTCTCCTTGAGCGCGACGCCGAGGGGGCCGTAGTCCCACGCCGACCGCGACCCGCCGTAGATCTCGCCCGACTGGAAGACGAAGCCACGGCGTTTGGCCAGGGCGATGACGGAATCGAGACGGTTGGCTGCGGCCACGTGTGATGCTCCAAGCGGTGGGGACCCGAGCTGGATGCCCGGTCGGTCGAGATACCCGGCAACTCTACTGGCAGCGTCGGGGTCTCCCGGCACCGTCAGGGCCTGAGCGCGGCGACGACCCGGTCGACGTCGTCGGCCGTGTTCCAGAGGTGGAAGGCGACCCGGACGCGCCCGGCTCGTCCGGACACGGTCAGACCGGCCCGTCCGAGCACACGGAGGTCGGCCCCGTCGGGGTCGGCCCACGTGACGACGGCCTGGCCCTGCGGCTCGCGATCGAGGCGGGCGCACAGCGCGTCGCCCAGCCCCGTCGCGTGCCGCCACGTGTCGGCGGGATCGAGCGAGGAGAACAGGCGCAGGGCCGGCAGGGCGCCGACCCAGGCGGGCCACGCGGGAGACACGTCGAAGGCCCGGGCGTCGGCTGCCAGGTTCATGTCGGGCCCGTAGCAGGACTCCCAGACGTCGTCACCGGCGTACCACCCGGCCTGGACCGGGACGAGACGGTCGTGCACCTCGGGCGCGACGGTCAAGAAAGCGGCCCCGCGCGGGCTGCACAGCCACTTGTACGAGTGGGTGACCGTCAGGTCGTAGCGGGAGGCGTCGACCGGGAGCACCCCGGCCGCCTGGGTGAGGTCGCAGAACGTGAGGGCACCGTGTGCGCGGGCGGCCGACAGGATCGCGTCGTCGTCACTCACGGCTCCGGTGGCCGACTGCACCCGCGACCACGCGACGAGCCACGTGTCGGCGGACACGGCCGCGGCCAGCTCGTCGGCCGGCACGTGGCGCACGCGGACGCCCCGGTGCGCCTGCGCGAGGAACGGGAAGACCACCGAGCTGAAGTCGCCCGTCACGCAGAGCACCTCGGCGCCGTCCGGGACCGAGGCGGCGACCACGGCCACCTGCGATGACGTCTGGGAGCCGATCGCGACGCGACCGACGTCGACGCGCGCGATCCGGGCGAACGCGGCCCGCGCCTCCTCGACGACCTCGCCGTAGGCGACCGGGGAGACGTCGCCGAGCTGCCACGCCCGCAGATCGGCCTGCTGCGCCGCGATCGTCTCGTGAGTCGGCAGCCCGAGGGTGCACGCGGCGAGGTACCCGGGTCGGGGCGCGAAGTGGCGGGAGGCCTCGGCGACGGTCGTCTGCATGTCCATGCCGCCATGCTGCCGGGCCGCGAACCATCACACAACGACAGCCTTTCGATGGAAACCATCACGCGGGCTTATGCTCGCGAGATGACCGACGATCTCGATCTGCAGACGCTCCGCGTCGTGCGCGCCCTGGCCGACACGGGGACGATCACGGCCGCCGCCGATCTGCTCGGCTACAGCCAGCCCGCCGTGAGCGGTCAGCTGCACCGAGCGGAGGCCCGGGTCGGCCAGCCCCTCGTGCTGCGGTCCGGTCGCGGGGTGACCCTCACGGAGGCGGGACGCCGTCTTGCCGAGCACGCCGTGCACGTGCAGGCCGCGCTCGACGCGGCGCGCGAGGACCTCGCCCGCCTGGGCGGGCTGACCTCCGGTCGGGTGCGCCTGGCCGGGTTCCCCAGCGCCTCGTCCACGATCGTGCCCGACATCCTGTCGCGACTGCGCCGGAGTCACCCCGGCCTCACGGTCGGGTACGTGGAGGTCGAGCCGCCCGAGGCCCTGGCCCTACTCCGGGACGGAGCCGCCGATGTCGCCCTGACCTTCACACACGACGGGCAGTCGGCGGCAGCGCACGACCTGCAGGGTCTGGCGCACCACACGGTCTTCACCGACCCGACCGTGCTCGTGGTCCCCCGCGACCACCCGTTCGACGAGGGCGACGACCTCGGCACCCTGGCCCGGGAGAGATGGATCGGAGGCTGCCCGCAGTGTCGAGGGCACCTCCTGACGACCTGCGCCTCCTCCGGCTTCGCGCCCGACATCGTCCTCGAGACCGACAACGCGCTGGCCGTTCTGGGACTCGTCGCCGCGGGGCTGGGCGTCGCCCTGCTGCCCGGCCTGTCCCTCGTCTCGGCCGCCGTGCCCGAGGGGGTACGAGTGATCGCGCTGCCCGATCGATTGTCGAGACGGGTCCACCTCGTGCACGGACGCGACGGCCGCCGCGTGCCGAGCGTGCAGGCCGTGGCCGACGCCACGGCCGCCGTCTCGCCGGGCGCTCACGGGCTGCACGCCGCTCGTCGGCGTTAGGCTGACGCCACGACTCGGGGAAGGTATCTCGTCTGTGCGCTCACGACTGATCGCGTCCGTCGCCCTCGCGGCGGCGGCACTCGTCGCCCTCACGGGCTGCTTCCCCGATGTGAGCTCGCTCACGCCGCGCGCCGATCCGACCGCTCCCTCGGGTGCGTCGTCCGGCGTACCGCAGCCGCAGGTCACCGGCGGCACGGGCGGCGGGAGCGGCAACTCGGCGGCGGACGCCCTCGTGCCAGGGGGCACGCTGCTCGGCCAGGTCAACTACAAGGACCTGACCATCTACATCTACCGCGCCGGCCAGCTCACGACGTCGGCACCGTCCATCTACGCGCGTCCCGACGGCACCGACCCGTACCCGGCCGGCACCGACGTCGAGGTGACCGCGTACGTCTTGACGAACAACTCGCAGCAGCGTCTCGACCTCACCGACCTGAGCGCCGACTACTCGTCCTACGGCAACGATCTCGCCCAACAGGACACGTTCGCCGGGCAGGACCTGCTGACCCAGCTCGGCTTCGAGACGAAGCTCGCGAAGCAGTTCCCCGCCAACGCGAGCACCTGGTACCTGCTTCCCGGCGAGTCGAAGGTCTTCGCGAACGCATGGTTCCACCGCGCGTCGGACGGGCCGCTGACGCTGCAGTTCCTCTGGCCGGCCGAACGTATCTTCCTGGGCGCGAACATCCAGTTCTGATCGCGCGTGGTGCAACGCGCGTCGTGCATCGTGCGTCACCGCGCGACGACGTCAGACGGTCGGCGCGTCCACGGCTCCCCCGAACCGTCGGGTGCGCTGGGCGTACGTCTGCACCGCGTGCCAGAGGTCTTCCCGGGTGAAGTCGGGCCACAACCGGTCGAGGAAGACCATCTCGGCGTACGCCGACTGCCAGAGCATGAAGTTGCTCGTCCGTTGCTCGCCCGAGCTGCGCACGAACAGGTCGACGTCGGGCAGGTCGCCGGTGTAGAGGTTCCGCTGGATGAGCTTCTCGCTCACACCGGACGGCTTCAACCGGCCCGCGGCGACGTCGTCGGCGATCCGACGGACGGCATCGGCGATCTCGGTGCGCCCGCCGTAGTTCACGCACATCGTCAGGGTCAGGACGTCATTGCCCTCGGTGAGCTTCTCGGCGAACTGCAGCTCCTTGATCACCGACGACCAGAGCCGGGGGCGACGACCGGCCCAGCGGACCCGCACGCCCCATGCGTTCAGCTGGTCGCGCCTCCGATGCAAAACGTCCCGGTTGAAGCCCATCAGGAACCGCACCTCCTCGGGTGATCGCTTCCAGTTCTCGGTCGAGAAGGCGTAGACGCTGAGGTGCTTGACCCCGAGCTGGATCGCCCCGGCGACGACGTCGAGCAGCGAGGCCTCGCCGGCCTTGTGGCCCTCGATGCGCGTCAGCCCCCGGGCATTCGCCCACCGCCCGTTGCCGTCCATCACGAGCGCCACGTGCGTGGGCACGGCCGCGGCCGGCAGGGCGGGCGGGTACACGCCGGTCCAGTCGAGCGGCTTGTGATCGACCGCGTCGCGATGGGTCTTCTTCATGTGCTGGATCGTCTTTCACTGAGAGGTCGGGCCGAGTCGCCCGGGTTGCCGGTCGAGATGCGGCAGCGACCGCAGCCCTCGTTCGAGGTGCCATTGCGTGTACGCCGCCACGACGCCGCTCGCCTGGTTCCGCGTGCTGTCGTCGGCCTCTTCGGCGTGCACCCAGTCACCGGTGAGCAGGGCGCCGAGCAGGGCCAGCGTCTCGACCGACAGGCGAGGAGCACCCGGAGGCGCGTGCGAGTCCGCGACGACACCGCCGAGTTGGACGACGAAGGCGGAGTGCGGCCCGGGTGCCCCCGTGACCGCGCAGTCGCCGAAGCTCGGCGACCAGCCCGCGACGCTCAGCGCCCGGAGGAGGTACGAGTCGAGTGTCAGCTGCGGCGTGTGCTCGTGTCGCGACAAGGAGCGCAGCGCGCCCACGAGCAGCAGGTACTGCTGCAGGCCGCCCTCCGCCTCGGTCAGCTTGTCGGCCGTCTCGACCATCACGCTGCCGGCCGTGTAGCTCGCGTAGTCGGACGCGATCACGGCTCCGTACGACCCCAACGACTCCGCCTGCGTGACGATGTCGAGCGAGCGCCCCTCGTAGAGCTGGATGTCGGCCACCATCATCGGCTCGAGCCGGGCGCCGAACTTGGACGCCGTGCGCCGCACACCCTTGGCCACGGCACGGATCTTGCCGTGCTGCCGCGAGAGCATCGTGAGGATGCGGTCGGCCTCACCCAGCTTGTGGGTGCGCAGGATGACGCATTCATCACGGTAGACGGGCACCGTCCCAGTATCCCCCGCGTGGTACAAACGTCGGATGACCGCCACAGCCTTCGCGATCCCCCTCTGGGCTGATCTTCTCGCCGTCGGGGTCGGGAGCCTGCAGGGCGCCATGTTCGCCGCCGAGTTCAAGGACCGGCGCCTCGACCTGCTCGGCGTGGCGATCATCGGTACCGCCACGGGCCTCGGTGGCGGCATCCTCCGGGACGTGCTGCTCGGCGTCGTGCCCCGGGCGATGACCAGCAACTGGTACCTCACCGTGGCGGTGCTCGCCGCCCTGCTCGACATGCTGCTGCAACGAGTCTTCCACCGCCTTGCCGGCGTGATCACCGCTCTCGACGCCCTGACCATCGGCCTCTTCGGCGCGATCGGCTCGACGAAGGCGCTCGCCTTCGGCCTGCCCGAGATACCGGCGGTGTTCGTCGGCGTCATCTCGGCCGTCGGGGGCTCGGTACTCCGAGATCTGCTGATGAACCTGACCATCGCGATGATGCACGTCGGGTCGCTCTACGCCGTCGCCGCGGGACTCGGAACCGTCGTGCTGGTGGTGCTCGTCTCGCTGGGGGCGCCGGTCGCGCTCTCGGCCGTCATCGGCACGTCCGTCACGCTCGTCGTGCGCCTCCTGGCCGTCCGCTTCGGGTGGACGCTCCCCGAGCAACGGGCGCTCAGCAGGCTGCCGCGCTGGCGGCGACCTCGCTGAACGCCCGTCGAGTCACGGGTCCGGAGTCTCAGACCGTGGCGAGCTGGGGCACGTCCGTCTTCTGACGGATCGCTCGGTTGACGGCGGAGACGATGGCCTTGAGGGAGGCGGTCGTGCTGTCGGCATCGATGCCGACGCCCCACAGACGGGCCCCGTCGACGTCGAGCTCGACGTAGGCGGCCGCCTGCGCGTCACCCGAGGCGCTCATCGTGTGCTCGACGAAGTCGTACAGCTTGACGTCGACGCCGTGGGCGCTCAGCACGGCCAGGAACGCCGCGATCGGACCGGTGCCCCGACCCGACGTCGTCTCCCGCTCGTCACCGATGCGGAGGTCCACGTCGAGACGCGTCTCGCCGCCCAGGTCGCTCGCGGTGCCCGTGCGGGTCAACTCGAAACGGCCCCACTTGTCGTCGGCGATCGACGACGGCAGGTACTCGTCCTGGAAGATGCTCCAGATCTGACGGCTGGTCATCTCGCCGCCGTCGGCGTCGGTGCGCGACTGGACGACGCCGCTGAACTCGATCTGCAGCTTGCGCGGCAGGTCGATGGCGTGGTCGGCCTTGAGCAGGTAGGCGACGCCGCCCTTGCCGGACTGGCTGTTGACCCGGATGACGGCCTCGTAGCTGCGTCCCAGGTCTTTCGGGTCGACCGGCAGGTACGGCACGGCCCAGACCAGGTCGTCGACCGACCGGCCGCTCGCCGACGCCTCGGCGGCCATGGCCTCGAAGCCCTTCTTGATCGCGTCCTGGTGCGAGCCGCTGAACGCGGTGTAGACGAGGTCACCCGCCCAGGGGCTGCGCTCGTGCACGGGCAGCTGGTTGCAGTGCTCGGCCGTGCGCTTGACGTGGTCGAGGTCGCTGAAGTCGATCTGCGGGTCGACGCCCTGCGTGAACATGTTGATGCCCAGGGCGACGAGGTCGACGTTGCCGGTGCGCTCACCGTTGCCGAACAGGCAGCCCTCGATGCGGTCGGCGCCGGCCAGGTAGCCGAGCTCGGCCGCGGCGATGCCCGTGCCCCGGTCGTTGTGGGGGTGCAGCGAGAGGATCACGCTGTCGCGCCGGGTCAGGTGGCGGGACATCCACTCGATCGAGTCGGCGTACACGTTCGGCGTCGCCATCTCGACCGTCGCCGGCAGGTTGATGATGATCTGGTGCTCGGGGGTCGCGTCGAAGGCCTCGATCACCTGGTTGCAGATGTCGAGGGCGAACTCGAGCTCGGTGCCGGTGTAGCTCTCGGGCGAGTACTCGTAGTAGACGTCCGTCTCGGGGATCGTCTTCTCGTACTCGCGGCACAGTCGGACACCCTCGAGCGCGATGTCCACGATGCCCTGGCGGTCGGTGCGGAAGACGACGTCGCGCTGCAGGATGCTCGTCGAGTTGTACAGGTGCACGATGGCCTGCTTGGCACCCGCGATGGACTCGTAGGTGCGCTTGATCAGGTGCTCGCGCGCCTGGGTCAGCACCTGGATGGTGACGTCGTCGGGGATCGCGCCCTCGTCGATCAGGCTGCGGACGAAGTCGAAGTCGGTCTGGCTCGCGCTCGGGAACCCGACCTCGATCTCCTTGTAGCCCATGCCGACCAGCAGGTCGAACATGATGCGCTTGCGCTCGGGGCTCATCGGGTCGATCAGGGCCTGGTTGCCGTCGCGCAGGTCGACCGCGCACCAGCGCGGCGCCTTCTCGATGCGCTTCGTGGGCCAGGTACGGTCGGGGATCTCGACCGTGATCTGCTCGTGGTACGGCTGGTACTTGTGGATCGGCATGGCCGAGGGGCGCTGGGTGTTCTTCATGACGGTCTCTCCGTGATCTGAGGCTTCTCTTCACCTCGTAGCTTGCGTCGGCCGACGACGAACTCCGCGACGAGGGGGGCCTGGATCAGGACTCGTCGCGGCAGCTAAGGAGGAGCAGACCGAACAGCACGAGTCGAGAGTAGCACCGCCGCCGATCCGTGACACGTCGCGCGACGGCGACCGTCCCACGCCTCCCGGCGCCGGTCAGCGCCCTCCGCGGAGGAGGCGCGCCGTCTGCGCCAGTGTCAGGTCGGGCAGGTAGGCGCGACCGAGGGCCGTGCCGATCGCCGGCAACTGCACCGGGTCGGGATACGCCATGACGAGCGGCACGAGCTCGGGCTGGAACTTCTGCTTGAACGCGAAGAGCGAACGGAATCCGTAGCTCGGTTCGAGCGTCCGACTCAGGAACGCGAGGAGACGGTCCGTCTGCGACCGCGCCTCCTCGGGGTCCGCCCCCGGAGCCTGGGCGAGCGGAGCGGCGGACAGGCTCAGGAAGTCGACGCCCTGGTCTTTCGTGATGAGCGCCGCCGACGCGATCAGGAACTCCATCACGCCGTTCATGCTGTCGGGCCGCCGCCTCATGAAGTCGAGCGTCCAGCCGACGACGACCCCGTCGGCGTAGCTCGGCAGCCAACTGGTCACGGCGAGCACGGTGTCGTCGGCGTCGAGTGCCAACAGCACGGCGACCTCGGGGTCGACGAGTTCGTCGACTCCGCCGAGGGTGAACCCCATCTCCGGCAGCTCTTTGCCGGCGACCCATTCTTCGCTGATCTCCGTGATCTGCCGGGCGACGGCCGGGGTCAGCTCGGCGTAGCGGGACCAGAGCGCCCGCACGCCGTTCTTCTCGGCCCGGTTGATGCTCGACCGGACGTCCTGCCACTTCTTGCCCTGCATCGCGAAGGTCTGCGGGTGCAGCACCGTCTCTTCGCCGACGGGCAGCGTCGACCAGCCCATGTCGGTGTAGATCGAGGCCACGAACGCGCGCACGCTGTAGAACACGGGCGTCCAGCCCTGGTCGTCGCACCAGCGGGAGAACTGGGCCACGACCTCCGCCGCACGATCGTCCGGGCACAGCGGGTCGCCGGTCGTGATGGCGACCCCGCCGACCACGCGGTAGGCCACGGCTGCCTCGCCGTCCGCCGAGAACCAGTAGTCGTTGCCGGGCCAGGTCGCCATGAACGAGAGCGGCCCCGGCACGCCCCGGTGCAGGATCTCGCCGACACGCGCGTGGTCCCGCTCCGCGGCGGGGTCGGCGGCGCGGCGCACGGTCAGGACGAGCCCGACGAGGACGATCAACCACCACACGGGGCCGACGCCCTCGTAGACCACCCGGACGATGCCGTCGACCGGCACCGGGCCGAGGCGGTCGAGCCCGATGAACCCGACGGGGATGAACCGCTCGGGAGTGTCGAGCAGCAACGTACCCACCGAGATCGGCGCGGTGAACGTGCTGCGACCGAGCCAGCCGACGACCGCGAACAGGGCGCCCAGACCGACGAGCGACGCGAGCACCACCGCGACGTAGCGGCGCACGGCACGACGCGGCTCGCGCACGGTGAAGTGCCGACGGAGCACGAGCAGGCCGACGGCGACCGTGAGCGGCACGAGCACCGACAGCGCGATCAGCAGACCTCGCTCGACGACGTGCCGAGGCGCGTCGACGAGCGTGTCGGTGCTCACGGGCAGGTACAGGTAGTAGAACGCGGCGAGGGTGGCGAGCAGCAGGTTGACGGCCGCGGCGACGTAGACCGCGATACGGCGGCCCCGACGGAGGAAGTACGCCGACACGAGCAGCGTGACGAGCGGCAGCAGACCGAGCAGCACGGTGCCGGGGCCGTTCAGGTTGAGGAGTGCGGCATCGCGCGTGCAGGCGGCCCCGTGCAGGAGGCGCGGGTCCAGATGGACACGGATCACCGACCCGCAGGCGCGCGAGAGCGCACCCCGGGGCAGCACGTCGCGGAACAGGATGCCGAGCGGCGACAGGGCCCCGATGGGGGTGTGGGCCGTCAGCGTGACCACCGGGCCGATCGCGGCGATGGCCACGAGCGTCGATGCCAGGCGGCGGACCTCGTGGTGGGAGCTGCGGGCCCAGCGCGCCTCCTTGACGACGGGCCTGCCCTGTCGGCGCGCGCGCCAGCTGCGCAGCGCGGGACCGATCGCGAGCCCGGTCAGGGCACCGAACAGCGCGAACAGGCCGGACGGGTGACCGTTGTACAGCAGGAAGGTGACGATGGCCGAGAAGCCGATGAGACGGATGCGACGGCGCCAGAGAGGGCCGGCGGACGCACTGGCGGCCATGATCGTGCCGAGCGCCGGGGTGAAGGGGTGCAGGGTCGACGAGTGGGCGACCTCGATCGCCCAGACGTCGCCGACGGCGAGTCCGAGCAGTTGCACGCCGATGCCGGCGGCCGACGCGACGGCACCGGTCACGACGAACGCGACGACGGTGGCGGCCGCACCGAGACGGCGCTCGGCGGCACCCACGAGGACGAGCACGAGCACGACCGCGACGATCAGCTCGACGAGGTCGCTCGCGAACAGCACCGAGGTCAGGGGCCTGAGCCAGACCGCGGGCCGCGACGGGTCCTCCGGGCCTGCCCCGACCATGTCCCGGAAGGCTTCCGACGGACCGCGCAGCGCGCCGCCCGAAGCGAGCGCGAGGACGACGAGGACGACGGCGATCACGATGCTGACGGGTTGACGTCGCCAGACGGATCGGGCTGCCCGACCCGTCGTGGTCACGACCGTGCGGAGTCGGTCGCCGGCCGGGGCGCCCTCGCTCACGGGGTCTGCACCTGAGCCGAGAGACCCAGGACGGGATACAGCACGCCGATACCGTGGGCGAAGCCGTTGGTGGCCGTCGTCCAGTCGTGTGCGGTACCCGGTGAGACATAGGTCGTCACGGCGATACCGGCTCGCCGCGCCGCCTCGGAGTTGGCCGTCATGTTCTTAGAGTATTTGGCGTCGTTCTGTCCGACGGCGAAGAAGCCCGTCGTGGCGGCGTACGGCGTGTGCGCGGCGAGCAGGGCCTGCGGTTGGGCCGCCTCGTACGCGGCCTCATCGCCCTTGAAGCCCTTGGCGATGGTCGTCGCCCTCGACCCGAGCGACGGGCCCAGCTCGCCCGACACGTCGATGAACGAGCCGAACAGGTCGGGCCGGCCGGCCGCGAGCTGGATGGCACAGGTGCCGCCCTGCGAGAAGCCGCCCACGCCCCAGGCGGACGGCCCGGACGCGACGTGGTAGTGCTCGGTCATGTAGCGGATGACGTCGACCGTGAGATAGGTCGCGCTGTTGCCGAGCGGGCCGTCCACGCACATCGGGTTGTTCTGCGGTTGCGCCAGCTGGTCGGGGATCACGACGATCGGGGCGAGCCCGTGGTTCTTCGCGGCGAAGGCGTCCAGCGTCTCGACGAGGTGCCCCGGTCCGACGACGCTGGCCGGGCTCGCCGGCTGCCCTGACAGCATCATGAGGACGGGGAGGGCCGGCGCGTCCGCGACGAGGGCGGCCGGCGGCAGGTAGACGATCGCCTGGCGTGCCGGGAACCCCGACACCGTGCCCGGGATCGTCACCGAGCCATAGCTGCCCTTCGCCGGCATGTCGGCGGGTGCCTTCCAGGTCGCGTAGAGCGACGAGTCGAATTCCGTCGAGGTGCCGGACGGCGACGGCGGGACGGCCGAGGCGTCGAGCGGGGCCACGGTGTCGTGACCCAGCACCTGGTTGATGTTCTGGAATTCGCCGCCGTCGCGGTTGATCGCCAGGAAGGCCGCCGAGGCGAAGACGGCGACGGCGACGACCGCCACGGCCTTCCGCCACCAGGGCGCCAGGGCCAGGTTCAGCGCGACGAGGCCGACACCGGCCCCGAGGGCGCTCACCCAGATCCGGTCGACCCAGGTCGGCGGCACGCCGAACGCGTTCTGGACGTCACCCACGTACCACGACACGACTCCCCCGATCGCGGCGCCGGCCGCCGCGACGACCGGGACGGCGGTCCACCACCGACGCCGGAGGCGCCGAGCCGGGCGCGTCGCCAGGACCGCCACGCCCACGGCCGCGGCCGAGTAGACGGGAGCCAGCACAGCCGGCGACAGGATCGGGAGGGTGGTGAACCACGACATGGGGTTCCTTTCAGGCGTACGGCGACCTGCTCGCGTCGCTTCGCCCATTCTGCTGCCGCATATGTCGTGCAGAGACGCCCGACAGCGATCTGTCGGCGCCGTCATCGAGGATTCTTAGGAAGCCGCCCGCCGGCCGATCGGGCGCTTCGTCACTCGGCGAGGCCGTGCTCGTAGGCGTAGACCACGAGCTGGACCCGATCACGGAGTGACAGCTTGGCGAGCACACGGCTGATGTGCGTCTTGACGGTGGCCTCGCTGAGGAACTCGCGCGTCGCGATCTCGGAGTTGCTGAGCCCCCGCGCGGCCAGGACGAAGATGTCGCGCTCTCGGGTGGTCAAGGACTGGAAGGCCGCGGGCACCCCGGCCGCCTTGGCCGCACGGCCGTCGAAGTGCTCGAAGAGCTCTCGCGTCGCACTCGCCGCGATGACGGCCGTGCCCGCGTGCACCGTGCGGATGGCGGCCAGGAGGAACTCGGGATCGGCGTCTTTCAGGACGAAGCCGCTCGCGCCTCCTCGGATGGCCCTGGTCGCCGCCTCGTCGAGGTCGAACGTCGTCAGCACGATGATGCGCGCCGGCTTGCGCGCCTCGGCCTCGGCCTGGGCGAGCACCGTCGTCGTGGCGGCGATGCCGTCCATGACGGGCATGCGGATGTCCATCAGGACCACGTCCGGCAGCGTGCGGGCGATCATCGCCACGCCCTCCTCGCCGTTGCTGGCCTCGCCGACGAACTCCAGGTCGGTCTGCGACGACACCAACATCTTGATGCCTGCTCGGAAGAGCGCCTGATCGTCGACGAGCGCGACGCGGATGGGGGTGGTCATCTGATCCGAACCTCCTGGGTGAGTGCCGAGGTCGGCACGATGGCATGGACGACGAACCGGCCGTCGGCGTTCTGGGTCGTCAAGGAGCCCCCTGCGAGGGTGGCGCGCTCGCGCATGCCGTCGAGACCGTGTCCGCCGCGGCGCTCGTCGCCGGGGGCGGCGTCCGACTCGGCGTCCGGGGGCCTCGTGCTGCTCGTCACGACGACGTGCAGGGCGTCGAAGCGCCAGTCGAACCAGAGCTCGACCGGTCTGGCGACGTCGCCGTGCCGGAGGACGTTCGTGAGGGACTCCTGCACGATGCGGTAGACGGCGAGTTGGCGATTGCTACCGAGCGTCGTGACGTCGCCGGTCTCACGGCGATCGACGACGAGCCCGGAGGCGCGCATCTGCTCGACGAGGCGCTCCAGGTCGCCGAGGGCCTGCTGCGGCGCCTCCCCCTGACTGTGCCGGAGCTGGCCCAGCAGCACGCGCACCTCGCCGAGTGCCTCGCGGGCCGTCCCCGCGATCGTCCCCAGCGCGTCGTCGATGCCCGACGGGTCGACGCGGGCGGCGTAGCGCGCGCCGTCGGCCTGCGCGATGACCACGGCCAGGGAGTGCGCGACCACGTCGTGCATGTCGCGGGCGATCCGGTTGCGCTCCTGCTCGACCGCGATGTCGCGTTCCGCGCGGACGGCCTCGCGTTCGGCCCGGGCGGCGTCGCCCTCGGCTCGGGCGGCCTCGCGCTCGGCGATGAGCTGGGCCTCGCGGCTCATCCGCTCCGCCGATCGGCTGCGCGTCAGGAGGCCGAGGGCCCAGGGCAGACCGAGCAGCCCGAGGAACCCGAGGAAGGTGATGCCCCACTGGAGCAGGACGCGCACGATGTCGGTGACGCCGGTGATGTTGTAGTTGATGCCGAAGAGCTCGGTCTGCACCGTCGTCACGTAGAGCGTGCCGAGGACCGCCCCGACGGGCACCGAGACGAGACCGGCCGTCTTGACGCGGTCGCCGCCGTACGCCGCGGCGGTGAACAGCACGGCGCAGATGGCGAGGTTGCTGATCTGCGGTGTGGTCAGCGTCGCCATCTCGGCCACCGCGCCCAACCACGCGACGGTCAGCGCGAGCCCTGGCGACAGGCGCCGCAGCGAGAGGCAGAGCATCATGCCGAGCGTGACCACGATGCTGAGGTCGCTGCGCGTCAGCCACGGGACGCTCGCGATACCGAGTGCGACGGCGAGAGCGATGTCGACGGCGACCTGATAGGGCGCGAGGCGACGGACGATCATCCGACCACCGTACGGTGTCGGACGGCTCGCGCCGAGACCGATCCCGATGGTCGCGACGCCCGACCGACCCGAATCATCCTGCCGATGGACGGCGGGAACGGCCCGGACGGCGTCCACGACCACCGATCAGAAGCCGAGCCGTCCCAGGAGCTTCGGGTCACGCTGCCACTCCTTCGCGACCTTGACCCGGATCGACAGGAAGACCTGCTTGCCCACCAGCGGCTCGATCTGGGCGCGGGCCCGCTCGCCGACCTCGCGCAGACGGGCACCGCCCTTCCCGATCACGATGGCCTTCTGGCTGTCGCGCTCGACGAACAGGTTGGCGTAGATCTCGAGGAGGTCCTTGTCGTCGCGCTCGACCATGTCGTCGATGGTGACCGCGAGCGAGTGCGGCAGTTCGTCCTGCACACCCTCGAGGGCCGCTTCGCGGATGTACTCCGACACGCGGTCTTCCAGGCCCTCCTCGGTCACGGCGTCGGCCGGGTAGAGCGGCTGCGAGAGCGGCATCAGTTTGACGACCTCGGTCACGAGGACGTCGAGCTGGACGTCGCCGAGCGCCGACAACGGGATGATGGCATCCCACTCGCGCAGACGGCTCACGGCCAGCAGCTGCTCGGCGACGGCAGGCCGCGACGTCGTGTCCGTCTTCGTGACGATCGCCACCTTCTTGGCACGGGGGTACTGGTCGAGCTGCTCGTTGATGTACCGGTCGCCGGGGCCGATCTTCTCGTCGGCGGGGACGCAGAAACCGATGACGTCGACGTCGCCGAGCGTCGTCTGGACGACATCGTTGAGTCGCTCGCCGAGCAGGGTGCGCGGCCGGTGCATGCCCGGGGTGTCGACGACGACGAGCTGGCCGTCGGTGCGGTGCACGATGCCCCGGATGGCACGTCGCGTGGTCTGCGGCTTCGACGACGTGATCGCGACCTTCTGCCCGACCAGGGCGTTCATCAAGGTCGACTTGCCGACGTTCGGTCGGCCGACGAAGGTCACGAAGCCGGCTCGGTATCCGGGATCGCCCTGTGCGGGGCCGTCGTCGCCGGTGTGTTCGCTCGTGGTGCTCATGAGTTCTCTCTCGTGCTGCTGTCGGTGCGATCGCCGAAGGCGGCTTCGGCGTCGGCGAGGGCGGGGGCGCGCTCGACGAGCACGGTCTGCAGATCGTGACGACGCCCCTCCATGCGATCGGCGGTGAGGACGAGGCCGGACACCGTCACGGTGTCGCCTCGCTCGGGCAGTCGGCCCAGGGTCTTGGTGAGGAGCCCACCGGCCGAGTCGACGTCGTCGTCGTCGAGTTCGATGCCGAAGAGATCGCCGAGTTCGTCGACGGGCATCCGCGCGCTGACGCGGTGGACGCCGTCGGACACCTCACGGTGCTCGATCACCGTTCGGTCGTACTCGTCACTGATGTCGCCGACGAGTTCTTCGATGAGGTCTTCGAGGGTCACGAGGCCGGCGATACCGCCGTACTCGTCCACGACCAACGCCAGGTGGTTCTTGTCGGCCTGCATCTGCCGCAGGGTCTCGTCGGCCTTCTTGGACTCGGGGACGAAGAGCGCGGGCCGGACGAGGGTGGCGAGCGGATCGCCGTCGGACTCGGCCCGCTCGTGCAGCCGCCGCGCGAGATCGCGGAGGTAGACGACGCCCACGACGTCGTCGGTATCGCGCCCCACGACCGGCACGCGGGAGACACCCCGCCCGAGGAACAACGACATCGCCGCACCGACCGTGGCCGTGCTGTCGACGGTCACCATGTCGGTGCGTGGGATCATGACCTCCCGGACGACCGTGTCGCTGAACTCGAAGATCGAGTGGATCAGCTCTCGGTCGTCCTCTTCGAGCACGTCCAGCTCGGTCGCCTCGTCGACCATGCTGAGCAGCTGCTCCTCCGACGAGAAGGTCGCCGTCCGTGGACGCCCGGGCGTGACGCGGTTGCCGATGGCCACCAGCAGGTCGGCCAACGGGCCGAGCACGATGCGCACGAACCGCACCAGGGAGGCCGTCCAGCGGACGAGACCGTGGGCGTGCGCCCGCCCCACGCTGCGCGGGCTCGAGCCCACGAGGACGAACGACACGACGGTCATGATCAGGGCCGATGCGAGGAGGGCGAGCCACCACTCGTCGAACGTGGACGCGAAGGCCAACGAGACCAACACGGCCGCCGAGGTCTCGGCCAGGATGCGGACGAAGTTGACGGCGTTGGTGTGGGCCCCCACATCGCCGGCGATGGCCGTGAGCGCCCTCGCACTCCGTGGCGTCTGCTCGGCCTCGTCGAGCAGGTCGTTCCTGCTGAGGACGCCGAGAGCGGAGTCGATCGCGGCCAGCAGACCGCCGAAGACCACCAGGACGACCGCCACGACGACGAACACCGTGACCATCACGATGTCACCGACCGGCGTCGGCTGTCGCGAACGCCGCCAGGATCTCGCGCTGCAGACCGAACATCTCGCGCTCCTCGTCGGGTTCGGCGTGGTCGAACCCGAGCAGGTGCAGGATGCCGTGGCAGGTCAGCAGTTGCATCTCGTCGAGGGGCGAGTGGCCGGCCGTCTCGGCCTGCGCGATGGCGACCTGGGGGCACAGCACGATGTCGCCGAGCAGACCGGGGGGCGTCGGCTCGTCTTCGGTGCCGGGACGCAGCTCGTCCATCGGGAAGCTCAGCACGTCGGTCGGGCCCGGCTCGTCCATCCACTGCACGTGGAGCTGTTCCATCGCGGCCTCGTCGACGAGCACGATCGCCAGCTCCGCCTCGGGATGCACGTGCATCTGGTCGAGCGCGAACGTCGCGAGCCGTTGGAGGGCGGCCTCGTCGACCGGGATGCTGGACTCGTTGTTGATCTCGATGCTCATCGAGTTCCCTTCTTGGGCAGGCGGTCGCGCGGGGCCGAGGCGCGGCGGTCGGAACGGTTCGCGCCCTCGGGGGCCTTGGCCTCGTCATGGGCGAACCGCGAGGCCTGACGTTCGGCGTCGTATCGGGTGTAGGCGTCGACGATGCGGCCGACCAGGGTGTGACGCACGACGTCGTCGCTCGTGAGTCGCGCGAAGTGGATGTCGTCGATGTCGTCGAGCACGCGGGTGACCAGCTGCAGGCCGCTGGCACCGGTGGGCAGGTCGACCTGGGTGACGTCGCCCGTGACGACCATGCGCGACCCGAAGCCGAGCCGGGTCAAGAACATCTTCATCTGCTCGGGCGTCGTGTTCTGAGCCTCGTCGAGAACGACGAACGAGTCGTTGAGCGTGCGGCCGCGCATATAGGCGAGCGGTGCGACCTCGACCGTGCCCGCCGCCAACAGCTTGGGGACGATCTCGGGGTCCATCATCTCGTTCAGCGCATCGTAGAGAGGGCGCAGATACGGGTCGATCTTGTCGGTCAGCGTGCCGGGCAGGAACCCCAGACGCTCCCCCGCCTCCACGGCGGGCCGCGTCAGGATGATGCGCTGCACCTCGCGGCGCTGCAGGGCCTGGACGGCCTTCGCCATCGCGAGATAGGTCTTGCCGGTGCCCGCGGGGCCGATGCCGAAGACGATGGTGTTCTCGTCGATGGCGTCGACGTACTGCTTCTGGCCGAGTGTCTTGGGGCGGATGCTCTTGCCCCGGTTCGACAGGATCGCCTGGCCGAACAGCTCGGCCGGGCTGCCCTTGCCCTCGTCGAGGATCTTGGCCGACGACACGACCTCGGCCGGGCCGAGGTCGTGCCCGCCGCGCACCATCGAGACGAGCTCGTCGACGAGACCGCGGGCGCGGGAGACGGAGTCGGTCGGCCCCTCGAGGGCGACCTCGTTGCCCCGCACGAGCACTCGCACGTCGGGGTACTGCTTCTCGACGGCCTTCAGCAGCCGGTCTTGGGGGCCGAGCAGTTGCACCATGGCGACGCCGTCGACGGCGATGTCGATGCGAGTGGTGTCGGCGCGAGTGCCGTCGGCATCGGTGGGGTGCCCGGCAGGGCTGGTGTCACGAGTGGGCAAGAGAGCCTTCCTCCAGGTTGCCCGCGAGCACATGGGCGTGCACGTGGAACACGGTCTGACCGACGGCTTCGCCGGTGTTGAAGATCAATCGGAACTGACCGGGTGTGGCACCCTGCATCAGCTCGGGGTCGGACGCGATCCGCTGGGCCGTGGCGACCATCTCGGCGAGCAGAGCCGGGTCACCCGCCGCCAGCTCGACCACGTCGCGGTACTGCTGTGTCTTGGGGACGACAAGCAGATGGACGGGTGCCTTCGGCGCGTTGTCTTTGAACGCGATCACGCGATCGTTCTCGAACACGATGTCGGCGGGGATCGCGCGATCGATGATGAGCGTGAAGACGGACGGCTCGGCAGGCTGCGTGGACGTGTCGGTGGACATGCCGCCCATGCTACCGACGGCCTCCGTCACCAGCGTCCGAGACGGACGTTGACGACGGCGAGGGCCGCCGGGCCCGCCGTCGAGGTGCGGAGCACCGAGGCGCCGAGCCTCACCGGTACGGCACCGGCGTCGACCAACTGGCTGATCTCGCTCGGCTCGATGCCTCCCTCGGGGCCCACGACCAGGAGCACCTCTCGGGTCGTCTCGACGTCGATGTCGACGGCGGACAACGCCAGCTCGGCCGTGGGCTCGAGCACGAAGACGAGGGAGCCGGACACGCCCGCGCGAGCCACGAGCTGCTTCGTGCCGACCAGGTCGTCGACCCTCGGCGTCCACGGCCGGACGGCCTGCTTGGTGGCCTCCCGCACGATCGAACGCCACCGGGTCAGCCCCTTCTCGATCTTGGGGCCCTGCCAGCGCGACACGCTGCGCGCCGCCTGCCACGGCACGACCTCGTCGACGCCGAGCTCGGTCGACGCCTGGACGGCGAGCTCGTCGCGGTCGCCCTTGGCCAGGGCCTGCACGAGGACGAGCCGCGGCGCCACGCGCTCGACATGCGTGACGACCGACGCGACGAGCGTCAGGCGGTCGCCCTGCGCCTCCTCGACCTCGCCCTCGACGACGAGCCCGCGGCCGTTTCCGAGACGCAGGGACTCGCCCACCCGGACGCGGCTCACCGTGACGGCATGCCGAGCTTCGGGCCCGCTCACCACGACACGGGAACCGACCCGTGCCTCGTCGAGGTCGTCGACGAGATAGAAGTGCGCCATCGTCAGAAGTTCAGGAAGCGATCGCGCAGCTTGCCGAACAGACCCTGCTGGAAGTGCGACAGCTCGGGCGCCTGCTCACGACGACCCGAGGCGAACTTCTCGATCAACTCGCGTTCTTTGTGCGACAGCTTCGTGGGGGTGACCACCTGCACGCCGATCTTGAGGTCTCCCCGGCCTGCACCGCGCAGCCGCGTGACGCCACGGTCCTTGACCGTGATGACGTCGGCGCTCTGGGTGCCCGGGCGGATCTCGACCTCGATCGGGCCGTCGAGTCCCGTGAGCGTCGTGCTCGTGCCGAGGATCGCATCGGCCATCTGGACCTCGAGCGTCGCCAGCAGGTCGTCGCCGTTGCGGCTGTAGGTGTCGTGGTGCTTGACCTTGACCTCGAGGTACAGGTCGCCGTTCGGACCACCGGCCTGGCCGACCTCGCCCTGACCGGGCAGCTGGAGCCGGAGGCCGGTGTCGACACCGGCCGGGATGTCGATGGGGATGGTGCGACGGGCGCGGACGCGGCCCTGGCCCTGGCAGGTGGGGCACGGGTTCGGGATGACGGTGCCGTAGCCGCGGCAGGTGCCGCACGGGCTCGACGTCATGACGTTGCCGAGGAGCGAGCGCACCGTGCGCTGGAT
The DNA here is from genome assembly GCF_049601585.1 of Frigoribacterium sp. 2-23. Classification (GTDB taxonomy): domain Bacteria; phylum Actinomycetota; class Actinomycetes; order Actinomycetales; family Microbacteriaceae; genus Frigoribacterium. The sequence goes on from NZ_CP187126.1 coordinate 1,817,680, forward strand.
CTGACCGCTGCCGTGGCAGATGTCGCAGGTGACGGGCGAGGTGCCCGGGGCGCAGCACGAGCCGTTGCAGGTCTCGCACAGCACCGCCGTGTCGACCTCGATGTCGCGCTGGGTGCCGAAGACGATCTCGTCGAGATCGACCTCGAGGCGCAGCAGGGCGTCCTGCCCGCGCTCCCGACGCGACCGCGGCCCCTGACGCTGGCCGCCGCCCCCGCCGAAGAACGCGTCGAAGATGTCGCCGAAGCCCCCGGCGCCTCCGCCGCCGCCGAAGCCGGCCTGCGGGCCCAGGTCGTAGCGCTCGCGTTGTGCGGGATCGCTCAGCACGTCGTAGGCGTGGGTCACGTCCTTGAAGCGCTCGGATGCCTCGGGGCTGGGGTTCACGTCCGGGTGTAGCTCGCGGGCGAGCTTGCGGTACGCCTTCTTGATCTCTTCGGGCGTCGCCGAACGGTCGACACCGAGGACGTCGTAATGATCTGCCACTGGTTCTCGTCTACCTCTTGTGGTGGTCTGCGGGGTGGTGCATCGGATGGGTGGTGCGGGTCGGGTCGACGTCAGGAGGCGCGGGTCGGGTCACGCTCACCGCTCGGCGAGCAGAGACGACAGGTATCGGGCCACCGCCCGGACGGACGCCATGTTGGTGGAGTAGTCCATCCGCATCGGGCCGAGGACGCCCAGGCGGGCGATCTCGCTGCCGGACGACGTGTAGCCGCTGGCCACGACGGAGGTCTGCGACAGACCGAACGACGCGTTCTCCCGGCCGATGCTGGCCGCCACGTCGACGGCGTCGAGTTGCATCTCGCCGAAGAGTCGGAGCAGGGCCACCTGTTCTTCGATGGCCTCGAGCACGGGGAAGAGATTGCCGCTGAAGTCGTCCTCGGTGCGGACCAGGTTGGCCGCGCCGGCCATGACGAGCTTCTCCTGTCGGCCGGCCGCCAACTGCTCGACGAGACTGGTCACGATGACGGTGACGACCTCGGCGAGATCGGGGCGGAACCTCGAGGGGAGGTCGGCGAGACCGGCCGCGGCGACGCTCAGCGTCTCGCCGCCCACCGCCGTGTTGACCGTCGCCCGCAGCTCGGCCAGGAAGCCGTCTTCAACGGGCGCCGCGGTCTCGACCAGCCGCTGCTCGACCTGCCCGCTGTCGGTGATCAGCACGGCCATGATGCGCGTGTCGCCGAGGCGCACCAGCTCGATGTGCCGGACGCGGGCGCGGGAGAACGTGGGGTACTGGACCAGGGCGACCTGGTTCGTGAGCTGCGAGAGCAGTCGCACCGTCCGGGCGAGGACCTCGTCGAGGTCGGTCGAGTCGCCGAGGAAGGTCTCGATCGCCTGCCGTTGGGCCGAGGAGAGCGGCCGCAGGTCGGCCAGCTGATTCACGAACAGCCGGTAGCCCTTGTCGGTCGGCACGCGGCCGGACGAGGTGTGCGGCGCCGTGATCAGCTCCTCTTCTTCGAGGAGCGCCATGTCGTTGCGGATCGTCGCCGCCGAGACGCCGAAGTGATGGCGTTCGACGATCGACTTGGAGCCGACGGGCTCCCGGGACGCCACGTAGTCGTGCACGATGACACGGAGGACCTCGAGACCCCGTTCAGAGACCACGATCCACCTCCTGTCCGTGACGATCGACGACGAGGCCGTGCGACCTCGGTCGATTGGCACTCGCGATATTCGACTGCCAATCCTACGTCACCTCCCCCGGAGGGCCTACTCCCGACGCGCGATGCTGCCCTATGCTCGCCGCATGAGCGACATGCCTTCACAGCCTCACGACCCCTACAACGGCCAGCAACCGCCGGCCGGTCAGCCGCCGCACTCGGGCCAGCCGCCCTACGGCGGGCAGCAGCCCCCGTTCGGCCAGGGCCAGCAGCCGCTGCGCCCCGAAGACGAGAAGCTCTGGGCGACGCTGATCCACGTCGGCGGCATCCTCTTCTACTTCATCCCGTCGCTGGTCGGCTACCTCGTGCTCAAGGACCGCGGTCCGTTCATCCGCGAGCACACCCGCGTCGCACTGAACTTCCAGATCACCATGGCCATCGCCGGTGTCATCGGCGCCGCCACGACGGTCATCGTCATCGGCGGGCTGATCCTGCTCGCCGTCGCCATCGTCGTGATCGTGTTCTCGATCCTGGCGGCCATCGCCGCCAACAAGGGCCTCTACTACAAGTACCCGCTGTCCATCGAATTCATCAAAGACTGAGCCGCGTCACTCGGGCAGCAGGCGTCGGACGACCGCATCGGCCATCAGACGCCCTGCCCGGGTGAGCTGGACGCGACCGCGGATCGCTCCGCGCCCGTCGACCCAGCCGTCCGCGATGAGGCCTGCCACGGCCGCCCGCCCCGCATCGTCGAGGTCCGCCGTCGGCAGGCCTTCGCTCGTCCTGACCGAGAGCAGCACGCGCTCGACACGCCGGGTCTCGTCGTCGAGGGTCTCGCGCCCGGCGGCCGGGGACTCCCCCGCCGCCATGCGTTGGGCGTAGGCGGCCGGGTGCTTGACGTTCCACCAGCGGACCCCGCCGACGTGGCTGTGAGCCCCCGGGCCCACACCCCACCAGTCGTGGCCCTGCCAGTACGCCAGGTTGTGGCGCGAGCGGTGCGCCTCGCCTCGGGACCAGTTGCTGACCTCGTACCACTCGTAGCCCGCCCCGGCCAGGCGCTCGTCGGCGAGCTCGTACATATCGGCGGCCGTGTCGTCGTCCGGCGTGGCGACCTCGCCGCGCCGGATCTGCCGCGCGAGCTTCGTCCCGTCCTCGACGATCAGCGAGTAGGCCGACAGGTGGTCCGGCTCCTGCTCGAGCGCGACGTCGAGCGATCGACGCCAGTCGTCGAGGGACTCCCCCGGCGTGCCGTAGATGAGATCGAGACTGACGTCGAGACCGGCCTCCCGGGCCCAGCGGACCACGAGCGGCACGCGACTCGGGTCGTGCGTGCGCTCGAGCGTCGCGAGGACATGCGGGACGGACGATTGCATCCCGAAGCTGACCCGGGTGAAGCCCGCCTCGGCGAGCTGCTCGAGGTAGGCCTGGTCGACCGAGTCGGGGTTGGCCTCCGTCGTGACCTCGGCTCCCGACTCGAGCCCCCAGGTGTCGACGACGGCCGACAGCATGCGACCGAGATCCCCGGACGGCAGCATCGTGGGTGTGCCGCCGCCGAAGAACACGGTGGACGCCGGCCGAGCGGGCAGGCCGGCGTCGCGGAGGACGCGACCGGCGAGGCCGACCTCGGCCACCGCCTCCTCGGCGTAGTCCTCACGCTTGGCGCCGCGCAGCTCGTCGCCCGTGTAGGTGTTGAAGTCGCAGTAACCGCAGCGCACGCGGCAGAACGGCACGTGGAGATAGACGCCGAAGTGTCGATGCGCGACGCCGTCGACGACGGAGGCGGGGAGCCGACCGTCGGACGGCGCCGGATCGCCGAGAGGGAGAGCGCCGGGCATCAGTCTCCGTCGGACGCGACGTCGCCGGCGTCGTTGACGCTCAGGGCGCGCAGGTAGCGACGCGTGTAGATGTTCTGGCTGCGGCGGAGCAGCGGGGAGACGAGACGCCACTTGAAGGCGGAGGGCCGGGAGAACGAACGGATCGTCAGCCAGACCGAACCGTCGTCGGTCTGGTCGACGATCCAGCTCTCTTCCCCGCTCTCGGGGTGCCCTTCGAGGGTGCCGTAGGCGAAGCCCTTCCGCTTCGGCTCGTCGATGACGTAGACGACGCGGACCGGCGCCGACACGTGACGGCCGTAGGCCTGCATCTGCAGCGTGGCGGTCGTGCCGGCCGTGATGAACGGCGTGCCGTCCGGAGCGAAGCGCGACTCGGGGCCCGGGCCGCCGAAGCCCGCCGCCTCGACCGGGGCGCCCGACTCGTCGAACGTCACGGGAGAATAGGTGTGCTCGTCGACCGGCGGGATCTCGTCGACGCGGACCGTGATGCCGCTGCGCTCCTGGATCTTCCAGGTGAGGGTCGCGACCCAGGCGGCCTCGAAGCGGGCGTCGCCGTGGCCGACCCGCGTGCGGTACTCGGCCGGGCGGAAGCCCTTCGGCGGGTACTGCATCAGATCGGGTGCCTGCGTCGCCCCGACTTCGCCGTAGGTCGTCTGGGTCTCGGTGTGGGTCGAACGACGCATGGCGCTACTTCTTGTCCTTCTTCTCGACGTCGCCCGAGAGCGCCGCGATGAAGGCCTCCTGCGGGACGTCGACGCGACCGATGGTCTTCATGCGCTTCTTACCCTCCTTCTGCTTCTCGAGCAGCTTGCGCTTGCGGCTGATGTCACCGCCGTAGCACTTCGCGAGGACGTCCTTGCGCATGGCGCGGATGCTCTCGCGCGCGATGATGCGAGCGCCGATGGCGGCCTGGATGGGCACCTCGAACTGCTGCCGCGGGATGAGCTCGCGCAGACGGCCCGTCATGAGCACACCGTAGGCGTAGGCCTTGTCCCGGTGCACGATCGCGCTGAACGCGTCGACCTGTTCGCCCTGGAGCAGGATGTCGACCTTGACGAGATCGGCCTCCTGATCGCCGACGGGCTCGTAGTCGAGGCTCGCGTAGCCGGCCGTCTTCGACTTGAGGCTGTCGAAGAAGTCGAACACGATCTCGCCGAGCGGCATCGCGTAGCGGATCTCCACGCGGTCCTCGCCGAGGTACTCCATGCCGATCAGGTTGCCCCGACGCTGCTGGCAGAGCTCCATGATGACGCCGACGTAGTCCTTCGGCGCGAGGATGGCCGCCTTCACCATCGGCTCGCGCACGCTGGCGATCTTGCCGCTCGGGAACTCGCTGGGGTTGGTGACCGTCACCGTGTTCTTGTCGTCGGTCGTGACCTCGTAGACCACGCTCGGAGCGGTCGTGATCAGGTCGAGGCCGAACTCGCGCTCGAGGCGCTCGGTCACGATCTCGAGGTGCAGCAGACCGAGGAACCCGCACCGGAACCCGAAGCCGAGCGCGACGGAGGTCTCGGGCTCGTAGACGAGGGCGGCGTCGGACAGCTTCAGTTTGTCGAGCGCCTCGCGCAGGTCGGGGTAGTCGCTGCCGTCGATGGGATACAGCCCCGAGAACACCATGGGCAGGGGCTCGGTGTAGCCGCTGAGCGGCTCGGTCGCCGGCTTCGCCGCCGTCGTGACGGTGTCGCCGACCTTCGACAGCCGCACGTCTTTCACGCCGGTGATGAGGTAGCCGACCTCGCCGACGCTGAGCCCCTTGCTCGGGACCGGCTCGGGGGACGAGACACCGATCTCGAGGATGTCGTGTGTCGACTTGGTCGACATCATCTGGACCTTCTCGCGAGGGTTCAATGTGCCGTCGATCATGCGGATGTACGTGACGACGCCGCGATAGCTGTCGTAGACGGAGTCGAAGATCATGGCGCGCGGCGAGGCGTCCTTGACGCCCGTCGGCGACGGGATGCGGTCGACGACGCGGTCGAGCAGGTCTTCGACGCCCATGCCGGTCTTGCCGCTCACCCGCAGCACGTCGGCGGGGTCGCCGCCGATCAGGCCCGCGAGCTCGGCCGCGTACTTGTCGGGGTCGGCGGCGGGCAGGTCGATCTTGTTCAGCACCGGGATGATCTCGAGATCGTTCTCGAGTGCGAGGTACAGGTTCGCCAGCGTCTGGGCCTCGATGCCCTGAGCGGCGTCGACGAGGAGGATGGCGCCTTCGCACGCGGCGAGCGAGCGCGACACCTCGTAGCTGAAGTCGACGTGCCCGGGGGTGTCGATCATGTTGAGCGCGAACGTCTCGCCGTTGCGCTCCCAGGGCATGCGCACGGCCTGGCTCTTGATCGTGATGCCGCGCTCGCGCTCGATGTCCATGCGGTCGAGGTACTGCGCGCGCATCGCCCGGTCTTCGACGACGCCGGTGATGCCGAGCATGCGGTCGGCCAGCGTCGACTTGCCGTGGTCGATGTGGGCGATGATGCAGAAATTGCGGATGGACTCGGGCGCGGTGGAAGCCGGCTCGAGTGCGCGGAGGGCTTGGGGGCTCACACGATCCTCTGGGAGTGGCGGGCGGTGGTGCCGCGTGTCGAACCTGTCGACCCGACGCGCGGACGGTCAGACGATTCTCCCATGCTGCGCCGCCGTGTGCGGTCAGACCGGAGAAGGGAGCGCCGCGATGCCGCGCTCGAGGGTCTCCGGCGTGGCTGCGAGCGTCACCCGGATCCAGCCCTCGCCCGACCGGCCGAACGCACTGCCGGGTGCCACGGCCACCCGACTCGTCAGAAGCAACCGCTCGCACCAGGTCGCGACGTCGCCGCGCGACGCGTGGCTCACGTCGACCCAGAGATAGAAGGCGCCGTTCGGCTCGAGGTAGCGGATGCCCTTGGCATCGAGGAGGCGCATGGCCAGCTCCCCATTGGAGCGGTAGTGATCGCGCGCGTCGGCGACCGACTGATGGTCGCCCACGATGGCGGCCAGCGCCGCGAACTGGTCGGGCTCGGCGACGCAGCTGATCGCCGCCTCCTGGACCGTCCGCATCGTGTCGGCCAGGCCCTTCGGCGTGACGAGGTAGCCGACCCGGACACCGGTCATGGCGTATGTCTTGCTCAACGAGAAGACGCTGAACACGCGGTCGTCGCGGTCGAGCGCGGCCATGCTGATGTGTCGTGGCCCGTAGGTGAAGTACTCGTAGACCTCGTCGCTGATCACCCACAGGTCGTGCCGCGCGGCGAAGTCGAGGAGCCCCTGCAGCACGTCCTCGGAGTAGACCACGCCGAGCGGGTTCGACGGGCTGTTGACGATGATGGCCCGGGTGCGCTCCCCCACCAGGCCGTCCAGCTCGGCCACGTCGGGGACGAAGCCGGCCTCGGAGGAGAGCGTGTAGGGCACGGGCACGGCGTCGAGCATGCGGGCGTTCATCGTGAACGTGGTGTAGCCGGGGTCGGGTACGAGGACCTCGTCGCCCGCGGCCAGGAGGAGCCCCATGGCCTGGTGCAGGCCCTGCGACGCCCCGATGGTCACCCAGACCTGCTCGAGGTCGACGTGGACGTCGTTCTCCCGCGCGAGCTTGGCGACGAGCGCCTCGCGGAGCGGCGCGATGCCGCCGTTGGGGGTGTAGTTGGTGCGGTCCTCCGACCAGGCCCGGCGCGCGGCGTCGCCGATGTGGCGGGCGACCGGCACATCGGGCTCGCCGACCACGAGCATGGCGACGTCGTCGAGTGTGGTCGCCATCTCGAAGATCCGGCGGATGCCCGAGGCGGGGACGGAGGCGATGTGCGGAGCGAGCGACGGCATGGGACAACGCTACTGTCGAGACGCACGCCACGCCGCCGGGCTCGGTCGTTGAGAGTCGGGCACAAGGCTGGTAACGTTGCCTGTTGGCTTGCGCGGAACGTCTCAGTCAGGGCGGATCGCGATTCACATCCGTCCAGACACAGAATCAAGAAAGTAGCTCACGTGGCAAACATCAAGTCGCAGATCAAGCGCATCGGCACCAACAAGAAGGCCCAGGACCGCAACAAGGCCGTCAAGAGCGAGCTGAAGACCGCCGTCCGCGCCACGCGCGAGGCCGTCGTCGCCGGCGACAAGGACAAGGCCACCTCGGCTCTCCTGCTCGCGGGCAAGAAGCTCGACAAGGCCGTCAGCAAGGGCGTCATCCACAAGAACCAGGCAGCGAACCGCAAGTCGGCCATCGCCAAGCAGGTCAGCGCCCTCTAGTTCGACCCTCACCGCTCCGGCGGTTCGAAGAAGCCCCCGTCTCGCGACGGGGGCTTCTTCATGTCCCGGCCTTCCCGGCCGGGGCGCCGCAGCGTCAGCGCCGCGGCCCGCCGCGGGTCGCGATGACGGTCACCATGCGCTCGAGGGCGTACACGGCGTCACGTTGCGCACCCTTCACCGCCGCGTCCGTCTCGGCGAGGATCTCGATGCAGCGGCCGAGACCCTCCTCGGTCCAGCCACGGAGGTCGCGCTGCGCGCGCTCGACCTGCCACGGAGCCAGGCCGAATCTCGAGGCCAACTGCCCCGAGCCTCCGGAGGCGCCCTGCAGCTTCGCCATCGTGCGCATCTTGCTCGCGAACGCGGCCACGATCGGCACGGGGTCGGCACCGGACGACAGCGCGTGACGGAGCAGCACGAGGGCCTCGCCCTGCTGGCCGGCTATCGCCGCGTCCGCCACCTTGAAGGCGTTGGTCTCGACCCGGCCGGCGTAGTACTTCTCGACCGTGGACTCGGTGATCTCGGCCGCGGCGTCGCTGATCAGCTGCTGGCAGGCGCTCGCGAGCTCGGCGAGGTCGTCGTTGAACGCGGTGACGAGGGCGCGCAACGCGCCCGGTGTCACGCGGCGACGCTCGCTCGAGAACTCCGCCTTGGCGAAGTCGAGCTTCTCCGTGTCCTTCTTGAGCTCGGCGCAGACGACCTCGAGCGCGCGGCCCTGGGCCGCCCGGATGGCGTCGAGAAGCTTCTTGCCCCGGACGCCGCCGCCGTGCCGCAGTACGACGTACGTGTCTTCCGCTGGCGACTCGAGGTAGCGGATCGCCTCGGCCAGGAAGGCGTCCGTGCACTTCTCGACGTTCGAGACCCGGATGAGGCGGGGCTCGGCGAACAACGACGGGCTGGCGAGGCTGATCAGCTCACCCGGTTGATAGTGGTCGGCCTCGAGGTCGTTGACCTCGAGGCTCGGGTCTTCGGCGACCAGTTGATCGCGCAGCTGCCGCACGGCACGGTCGGCCAGGAACTGCTCGGGCCCGCTGACCAGGATGACGCTCGTGGGCCTGATCCTGTCCCAGGCGACCTGGTCGATGGCGACGCTCGTCTTCTTCGCCGTCTTGCCGGCCGCCCGCGTCGCCATGATCCTCCTCCGACGCCGCCGTGGTCGCGGTGTCGACGTCAAGCCTACGGGCAGCGGATGACACGGTGCGCTCCCGCCAGAGCGTGAGTGCCCCCGGGCGACCGGAGACGGCGGCGGCTCCCTCGAGGTCGGTCCTAGTCAGGGTCGCGCCGAGCTCCTCGGCGAGACCGAGGGCAGCCTCCGTGGGGTGCCCGTACGTGTTATCGGCGCCCACCCCCACCAGAACCACGGCGGGACGCAAGGCGGCATAGAAAGCGTCGTCCTGATCGGCCGAGCCATGATGCGACATCTTCACGACGTCGACCGGCCCGAGACCCGAGACTCCCCCGCCGCCCTCGAGCGACCGGGCGAGTCGCCGCTGCGCCGCCGCACCGAGATCGCCGAGGTCGACGATGCGGAGGCACACCTCGCAGTCGGAGCCTCCGAAGACCACGACCACGCTGGCGTCGTTGCCGGGGTCGCCCCGTCCTCCCGGCCAGACCACCCGCCAGGGCAGTCGTCCGAGGACGCCGCCGACACCCGGCGCCGCCGACACGATGGAGGCTCCCCCGGCGGTCAGCCTCGTCACGACGTCGTCGTCGGCCGCCCGGCCCGGGGGCCCGACCACGGCGGTGCCCACCAGGCCCACCACGACGTCGACGGCACCGACGTGATCGATGTCGAAGTGGGTGAGCACGAGCAGGTCGACCCGGTCGACACCGAAGTCGTCCAGGCAGCGCCGCAGAGCCCGTTCGTCGTCCCCGACGTCGAGCAGGGCGACACGCCCCGTGTCTCGTACGAGGACCGCGTCACCCTGACCGACGTCGCACTGGGCGACGATCCAGTCGTCGGGGCGCGAGGCCTCCCGGCCGAGTCGGGCGCCGACGCCCGCGGCCGCCGCCGCGACCCCCACGGCCACCAGCAGCGCGAGAGCAGCCCGCCGCGGTCGCGACCGGGCAGCGGCGAGCACGGCGACGGCGAGGATGACCGCCGGGATGGACCAGGCGACGACGCCGACTCCCCCTTCGAGCCAGTCGAGCCGTCCGCCAGGCCAGCCGCCGACCGCCCGGCTCACCGCGGCCACCCACGCCGACGGCCCCCATGCCACGGCCGCGACGAGCCCGGCCGCAGTCGGTGCCCACGGCGCCAGCACGCAGACGACGAGTCCCAACACCGTGGCGACGGGCGCTGCCGGCCCGGCCAGCACGTTGGCGACCACCCCGTAGACGGGCACGCTCGGCTCCAGCACCAGGAGGACCGGCTGACACGAGAGCTGTGCCGCCACCGGGACGGCCAGGAGGAGTGCGATCGGCTCCGGCAGGACGATGCCGAGCAGGCGCGCGAGCGGGGCCGACAACACGATGAGACCGGCCGTCGCGAGGACCGAGAGCGCGAAGGCGAAGTCTCGAGCGAGCCACGGGTCGACCAGGAGCACACCGAGCACCGCGACCGAGAGCAGCGGGAGACCGGACGCGGGCCTCCCCGCTGCGGTCTGTGTCAGCAGGACGAGCGCCATCACCGCGGCTCGCACCACGCTCGGCTCGGGCGTGACGAGGACCACGAACGCGACGAGCACGACGACGGCCACGGCGATGCGCATCAGCCGAGGCAGCCGGCACAGCCCCCCGCCGAGCATCACGATCGCGACGAGCACGGCGCAGTTCGAGCCCGAGACAGCGGTCAGATGGCTGAGCCCGGTCCCCTTCATCGACGTGTCGAGGTCGTCGGGCACAGCGGAGGTGTCGCCGATCGTCAGACCGGGCAGCAGCGCACCGCCGTCACCGGGCAGACCCGAGGTGACGAATCGGAACGCCGCTCGGACCTCCCCCGCCCAGGCGGTCGGCCCCGTCGCACCGGCCCGGATTGTCAGATCGCCCCGGGAACGAGCCATCAGCGCGACGGACCCACCCGGCTCCCCGGGCAAGAGCGTCACGCGTGTCGAGACGATGTCTCCGATCTCGACCTCGGACGCCGCCCTCGGCGAGAAGACCAGCATCGACGTCGATCCGCTCCAGACGACGCGCCCGCCCGAGGAGGCGCGGGTCACCTCGATCGTCACCGCGCGACTGCCCGGCACGACGCGATCGAGGCTGCGCCCCTCGACCACGAGGGTGCGACCCACCCGGTCGGTGAGCTCGTCCGGCACCCTGCCGGGAAGCTGGATGGCCGCGGCACCGAGGACGGCCGCCCCGCACGACGCCGACAGGGCTGCCACCGCGAGGACCGACACGAGGAGGCGCGGCTCCCGGATCTCGCCGAGTCCACCGCGACGGCCCCGTCGCCGCCCCGTGAGCGCCATCGCGATCAACAGCACGGCTGCGGCGCCCGCCGCGACGGAGAGCCCACCGAGGAGGCGCGGATTCGGCACCGAGACGACCAGCGTCACCCAGGCTGCTGCGGCCGGCACCGCCAGCCGGACGTCGATCCGGGGCGTCACACGGTCACCAGGGCGCGCAAACGCTCGACCGTCTTCTCGCCGATACCGGTCACGCCGAGCAGATCGTCGACGGAGGCGAACCGACCGTTCTGCTGCCGCCAACCGAGGATGGCCGCCGATGTCGCCGGCCCGACCCCCGGGAGCGTCTGGAGCGCCGTGGCATCCGCGGTGTTCAGATTCACGCGACCCGAGGGAGCCCCGGCCGCGCCAACGCCCAACCCACCGGCCGCACGGTCGCCCGGCACCGATTCGGGGACCGCCTCCCCCACGGCCGGAACGATGATCTGCTCGGCGTCGACGAGCGGCCGGGCGAGGTTGACGGCGCCCTGATCGGCCTCGGCGGTGAATCCGCCCGCGGCCGAGACGACGTCGACGACCCGCGACCCGCTCGAGAGCTCGTAGAGCCCGGGAGCGACGACCTGCCCGAGCACATGGACGAACACCGCGCCGGACGCCCCGTTCGCGGCGACCGGGTCGCCCGCCCCGCTCGACCCGCCGGACGGGAACGCCGTCACGAGAGCCCCGACCTCGTCCGTCGACGAACCACCGCCGGCCGCGAAGGACGAGACCGCGATACCGACGCCGAGCACGACGATGGTGAGGACGACGACGGCCCCGATGCCCACGCGCCATCGCGGGCCGCGGGGCTGCCCGGGGTCGGGCGCGGAGCTGAACGAGACGGTCACGCGGCGACCCTACGAACCCGGCCCACGACGACGAGAGACCGCCGTCCCGATCTGAGGAATCAGGCGGGACGGCGGTCTCTGTGGAGGACCGATGGCCGCGATGCGCGGCGGCGGTGGGCCTCGTTACTTCACGGCGATGTTCACCAGGCGCGGGGCACGAACGATCACGTTCACGATCTCCTTGTCGCCGATCGCCCGCTGGACGGCCGCCGACTCCCGAGCCAGCGCCTCCAGGTCTTCGCTCGCGATCTTCGGCGAGACCTCGAGGCGGTCGCGGACCTTGCCGTTGACCTGGACCACGGCGGTGACGCTGGTCTCGACGAGCAGCGTCGGGTCGGCCTTGCGCCAGCCGTAGGTCGCGACGCCGAGTCCGTCGTAGCCGAGCTTCTCCCACATCTCGGAGGCGGTGTACGGAGCGAAGAGAGACAGGCCGAGTGCGACCGTCTCGGTCGCCTCGCGGACCGCCGGGTCGGAAGCGCCGGGCCCGGCGTCGATCGCCTTGCGGATGGCGTTGGTCAGCTCCATCAGGCGGGCCACCACGACGTTGTACTTGAACGCCTCGCTCAGCCCCGGCGCCTCGGCCAGGAAGCGATGCGTCACGCGGCGGAGCGCCTGGTCGCCGTCGGCCCAGACGACGTCGGGCGAGCTGTCGACATCGGTCGCGAGCCGGAACGCGCGCGCCAGGAACTTCGCCGACCCGGCCGGTGAGACGTCGGCCCAGTCGATGTCGTCCTCCGGCGGACCGGCGAACGCCATCGTGAGGCGGATCGCGTCGACACCGTGACGGTCGACCTCCTCGGAGAGGCTGACGACGTTGCCCTTGCTCTTGCTCATCTTGGCGCCGTCGAGCACGACCATGCCCTGGTTCAGCAGGGCGCTGAACGGCTCGGTGAAGTCGACGTGCCCGAGATCGAACAGCACCTTGGTGATGAAGCGGGCATAGAGCAGGTGCAGGATCGCGTGCTCCACGCCGCCGACGTACTGGTCGACGGGCGCCCACTTGCTGGCCTGGGCCGGGTCGAAGGCGCGCTCGTCGTCGTTCGGGTCGAGGAACCTGAGGAAGTACCAGGAGCTGTCGACGAACGTGTCCATCGTGTCGGCGTCCCGTCGCGCCGGAGAACCGTCACGGGGGTCGGGCACGTTGACCCAGTCGACCGCGGCACCGAGCGGCGAGCTGCCCTTGGGCTTGAGGTCGAGCCCTTCGGTCGACGGCAGCAGCACGGGCAGCTGATCGAACGGCACCGGCACCTCGACGCCGTCGGCGCCGTGCACGATCGGGATCGGCGTGCCCCAGAAGCGCTGGCGGCTGATCAGCCAGTCGCGCAGACGGTAGGTCTTCGCGGCCTTGCCGTCGCCCGACGCCTCGAGCAGCTCGATGACGCGCTTGATCGCGTTCGACTTGCTGAGACCCGTGAGCGCACCCGAGTTCATCAGGCGGCCGTCTCCCGTCAGGGCGACGCCGGTCTCACGCGGATTGAGCTCGGGCAGGTCGTCGGGCAGGATGGCCTGCCCGTTCTCGTCGAGCTCGAGCTTGGGGATGACACCGGTGACGGGGGCGTTCGTGTCGACGACCACGCGGACGGGCAGGTCGTACTTCCGAGCGAAGTCGAGGTCGCGCTGGTCGTGCGCCGGCACGGCCATGACCGCACCGTGCCCGTAGTCGGCCAGCACGTAGTCGGCCGCCCACACGGGCATCGGGTCGCCCGTGAGCGGGTTGACCGCGACCCGGCCGAGCGGCACACCCGTCTTGGGACGGTCGCTCGACTGGCGCTCGATCTCGCTGGCCTTCTGCACCTCGACGAGGTAGTCGTCGAAGACCGCCTTGACGTCGTCCGTCGCCTCGGCCACCAGCTCGGCGGCGAGGTCGGAGTCGGGCGCGACGACCATGAACGTCGCCCCGTACAGCGTGTCGGGTCGGGTCGTGAAGACGGTGACCTTCTCGTCACGCCCCTCGATCGTGAAGTGCACATCGGCACCGACCGACCGGCCGATCCAGTTGCGCTGCATGTTCAGGACCTTGGTCGGCCAGCGGCCCTCGAGCTGGTTGAGGTCGTCGAGCAGACGGTCCGCGTAGTCGGTGATCTTGAAGTACCACTGCGTCAGCTTCTTCTTGACGACGACGGCGCCGGATCGGTCGCTCGTGCCGTCGGCCAGCACCTGCTCGTTCGCGAGCACCGTCTGGTCGACCGGGTCCCAGTTGACCCAGCTGTCCTTCCGGTACGCGAGACCCTTCTTGTACATCTCCAGGAACAGCCACTGGTTCCATTTGTAGTACTCGGGGTCGCTCGTGTGCAGCTCACGCGTCCAGTCGAAGGACGGCGCGTAGAGCTTCATGCTCGCCTTCTGCTGCGCGATGTTGGCGTACGTCCATTCTCGGGGGTCGACGCCGCGCTTGATCGCCGCGTTCTCCGCCGGCAGGCCGAAGCTGTCCCAGCCGATCGGGTGCAGCACGTTGAAGCCCTGTTGGCGCCAATAGCGCGTGACCATGTCACCCAGCGCGTACTGCTCGGCGTGGCCCATGTGGAGGTCACCGGACGGGTACGGGAACATGTCCAGGATGTACTTGCGCGGGCGCGTGTCGTCCGGGTCGGTCGTGAAGGGCTGCTTCTCGTCCCAGATCTGCTGCCACTTCTGCTGCAGACGGGAGAAGTCGTATTCGCGCTCGGCATCGACGACCGTGTCGGGTCGGCGGTCGGACGACGGCTCGGCCGTCTGGGTCAGGTCTGGCTCGTGTGCCACGGGACTCTCAATCACTCCGGGAAAAAGGCCTCTCGCGGACACGTCGACGTGCGGGCGCGCGGCGACCCAGCAACAAGGGTAGCCCAGTCGGCGGGAGGTCAGTCGGCACCCAGGACGGCCAGCAGCGAGGCCGCCTTCAGTCTCACCTCGGCCAGCTCGTCGTCGGGCCGTGACGAGGCCGTGATGCCGCCGCCGGTGCCGATCGACACCCCCTGCGGCGTCGCCACGATCGTGCGGATGACCATCGCCAGGGACGCCGACCCGTCGAACCCGATCCGCCCCACCGCACCGGCGTAGACACCACGCGGACGCCCCTCCCACGAGGCGAGCAGATCGACGGCCCGGCGCTTCGGCGCGCCCGTCATCGAGCCCGCCGGGAAACAGGCCTCGATGGCGTCGACGGCGCCACGACCGCGCGCGAGTCGCCCCCGGACCGTGCTGACGAGCTGATGGACATGGGCGAACGAATGCACGGCGAGCAGCTCGGTGACCTCGACGCTGCCCAGGCGGCAGACCCGACTCAGGTCGTTCCGCACGAGGTCGACGATCATCAGGTTCTCGGCGCGCTCCTTCTCGTCGCGACGCAGCTCGTCGACCAGACGGGCGTCGTCCTCGGCGTCGACGCCGCGCCTCCTCGTGCCCTTGATCGGAGACGAGGTCACGACCCCGTCGACGTCGACGGTGACGAAGGACTCGGGCGACGAGCCGAGCACGGAGGTCTCGTCGATGCGCACGAACGACGCGTGCGGTGCCGGCGACGCTCGGCGGAGTCGTCCGTACACCTCGAGGTCGTCGACCGGCCCGGGCACGGCGACGCTCGTCGTCAGGCACAGCTGATAGGCCTCCCCGTCGGCGATCGCGGCCTGGCACCGCCGGATCAGCTCGAGATACTGCGCCTCGGTGTGGGCCCAGTGCGCCACCCCCGGGCCCTGCCGTGGTGGCGCATCGGGGTCGGTCGTCTCGCCGATGCCGGCCCAGGCCCGCTCGACGCCCGCGGACCAGGCCGCCTGGCCGTCGTGCACCCGGGTCACGGTGCGAGTCGCGTGATCGAAGACGAGGGCACGGTCGACCCGGAGCAGGGCGAGATCAGGAGGCACGGTGCCGGTCACGCCGTCGGTGGCCGGATCGGCCCCACCGGCTCCCGGGTGCCGCCCGATCTCGCGGTCCAGCAGCCAGCGCCCGACGCCGTAGCCCAGCCAGCCGGCCCAGCCGAGCGGGTCGGTGTCGGTCGCGCTCCCGCCGGCCGCCTCGGCCGTCTCGACCGCCTCGACCGCCTCGACCGCCTCGACCGCCAGATCGTCGGCGAGCGTCTGCCATGCCGTGGCCAGGTCGAGCTCGTCCAGGAGGGGCGCGTCGCGCCGACCGAGCAGGCGACTCCCCCAGCCGACGATCGATCGACCGCTCGTCGCGTCGACACCGGCGTCGAACCAGATCAGGTCGCCCGTCGAAGCCAGGGACCGCACGACGGCCTCCGGGTCTCGCCACGGCAGCGGCTCCCGGGCCGCACGTGCACGCATACCCTTGATTCTATGGATCGCTCGAACACATTCCGCTGGCATCAAGGGCGCCTCCTCCCGGACGAACAGCGAGACGGCGACGACCAGCGGGACGGCGACGACCAGCGCGTGCTCGTCGCGGACTCGTGGCTCGTGGACGACGGCCGGGTGCGGGCCCTCGACGTCCATCGCACGCGGTTCCTCGACTCGGTCGATCGTGCCGTGCGCGACTCGCCTCGCGACCGTCTCGCGGCCGGTGCGAGCACCGCGGGAGCGGAGAGCTTCTGGGACGCGGCCGTCGCGGCGATCCCCCGGACGGGCGCGTCCTTCCCTCGCGTCGAGCTCGTGGGAGGCGCGGGCGGCGCGGGCGCGGACCTCGCGCTCCGTCTGCGCCTCCGACCCGCTCCCGAGCGTCGACGCGACGTCGTGCTCGCCACGGCCTCGCACGACCCCCGGACCCAGCCCCTGGTCAAGGGGCCCGATCTCTTGGCCCTCGAGGAGGTGAGGACCGAGGCGCGTGGTCGGGGCGCGTCGGAGGCCGTGCTGCTCTCGCCGGACGGACACATCGTCGAAGGGGCCTACAGCTCCCTCGTCTGGTGGCACGGCGACACCCTCTGCATCCCGTCCAGCGATCTCCCCCGTCTGCCCGGCGTCACGGTGCGCACGCTGCTGACACTGGCCGCCGTGCTCGGGGTCGACGTCGTGCACGACCTGACGACACCGGACGAGCTCGACGGTCACGAGGTGTGGGCGCTGAACGCACTGCACGGCATCCGGATCGCCACCGGTTGGGTCGACGGCCCGTCACTCGCCGAGGAGCCCGGGCGCCTCGCCGCCTGGCGGTCTCGACTCGATGCCCTGAGGCGCCCGCTCCCCCACTGATCGCGGCCTGCCGTGGGACCGGAGCGTTGCACACTCCGGGAGGTGCTAGGCGAGCGGCCGGGCCGCGCGGGGCAACTCGGTCACGACGCCGTCGTCCAGGCGCAGACGCCGCGTCACCAGGTCGTCCGCCACGGCGACGTGCGAGATCAAGACGAGCGTCGTGCCGTCGGCGGCCGCTGTCCGCAGGACGTCGTCGACCAGTGCGGTGGCCAATTCGGGGTCGAGCCCCGCAGCCGGTTCGTCGAGGACGAGCACCGGGAACCCCCGCAGCAGGGCGCGAGCGAACGAGATGCGCTGCGCCTGACCACCCGACACGAGGGCTCCGCGCTCCCCCAGCCGCGCCTCCAGACCACCGCGCTCACGCAGCCATTCGCCGAGACCCACGCGCTCCAGCACGGCCTCGAGCTCTTCGTCGCCGGCCGTGTCGCGTGCGAAGAGCAGGTTCTGCCGGACCGTGTCGTCGAAGAGGTACGGCAACTGCTCGATCAGCCCGACGGTCTGTCGGACCCACGGCCCCGTCGAGGCTCGGACGTCTGCGCCGCGCAGCCGATACGTGCCCTCGTAGTCGAGGAACCTGACCAACACGGCGGCGAGTGTGCTCTTGCCGGCACCGCTCGGGCCCTCGACCACGACGCGATCACCGTCCTCCAACCGGAGCGACACCCCTCGGAGAGCGGGCTCGTCGGCCCCCGGCCACGTGGCGACGAGGCGGCTCAGCTCGATCACCGGTGCGGCCTCGATCGGGGCATCGGCGACCGTCTCGGCCTGGGCCTCCTGGGGCCGACCCGGGCGTTCCGCCTGCTCGGCGCCGAGGTCGTCGTCGGCCTCGTCCACGACGACCCCGACGGGGACCTCGGCCGGGACCGCCGAGTCGACACGAGCACCGCTCGACCGCACACGGCGCCACGCGAGCACGGCGGTGGGAACGGCACCGACCACCTCGAAGACGGCGATCGGCACGAGGACGACCAGGGCCGCCTCGGGTCCGCTCAGCGTTCCGGCCGTGATCGCCGGCGCGACGAGCGGCAACGTGACGAGCACCGCCGCCCCCGACAGCAGCGACATGACCGCCGCGACGACGCCGGTCGTCCGAGCCCGACGCAGGGACGCGCGGCGCAGGTCGGCATCGGCTTGCGACACTCGCGCGAGCTGCCCGTCGAGCGCGTCGAAGGCGGTCAGCACGTCGAGGTTCTGCACCGTGTCGAGCACGAGGGCGGAGAGGTCGCCCCGCCGACTGGCCAATGTCTTCTCGTTGGTGGCGGCGAGGCGGTTCGCCAGCAGGGTCCCGACGACGAACGCGGCGATCAGGGCCAAGGCGAGCACGAGTGCCGCCGCGGGCGAGACGAAGGCGACACCGGTGACGGACAACACCGCGGCGAGCCCGGCGATCACGAGCGGCTGCACGACGCGGAGCGGGAGGTCTTGCAGCGTGTCGACGTCTCCGATGACCCGCGACAAGAGGTCACCGCGATTCGTCCGGCCGAGACCGGCGGGGGCGATCCGGACGAGACGCCGGTACAGCTCGGTGCGGACCACCGCGAGCTGTCGGAACGCGGCGTCGTGACTCGACAGCCGTTCGAGATAGCGGAAGAAGGCACGGGCCAGCGCGAAGGCCCGGACACCGACGACCGCGATCGACAAATAGAGGATCGGGGGCTGCTCCGCCGCCCGTGTGATGAGATACGACGACGCCGCGAGCAGCGCGATGGCCGACAGGGCGCTGAGTGTGCCGAACGCGATGCCGGGCCAGGCCCGCGACAGAGGCGGCTGTGCCGACTTCAGCAGGGAGTCCGTGGTCATGACACCACCGCCCTCTCGTCGATCGACGCCGCCGCCCGGGTCAGGTGCACGACGACGTCCGCGGCGGCGGCCACCGGCAGACGGTGGGTGACGACGATCACCACGGCGCCGTCGTCGGCCGCGCGGCGGAGCCCCTCCACGACTCGGGCCTCGGTCACCGAGTCGAGCGCGGACGAGGGCTCGTCGACCAGGAGGACGCGCGCCTGCCGCCGCTCGAGACGATAGAGCGCCCGGGCGAGCGCGACCCGCTGCGCCTGGCCACCGGACAGGCCCGTGCCGCCGGGCCCCAGCCGCATCGACGGATCGAGCGAACCGGCACCGGCGCGGTCGAGCGCTCCGGCCACGGCGTCGTCGTCGACGAGATCGCCGAGCGCGACGTTCTCGGCGACCGTGCCGCCCATCAGCCCTGCCTGCTGCCCCGACCAGGCGATGTCGTCGCGGCGCAACGTGTCTCCCGAGTCGTGCCAGGAGATCCGCCCCGTGTGCGGGACCGTGCCGAGCAGGGCGCCGACGAGCGACGACTTGCCCACACCGCTCGGCCCCGTGACGGCGGTGAGGGTGCCCCGTCGGGCCCTGAACGACGTGGCCGCGAGAGCCTGCACCGCACCGTACGTCACCGCGAGACCGTCGACGACGAGGTCGCCCGTGAAGTCAGGCCGGCCAGCTCGCGGTGCGGCGGCGAACGGGTCATCCTCTGCGCGAGAGCCGACCTCGGCCCCGGCCTCGAGGATCTCGAACACCTCGTCCGCCGCGGCGACCCCGTCGGCGGCCGCGTGGTAGTTCGCGCCGACGAGTCGGAGGGGCAGATAGGCCTCGGGGGTCAGCAGCAGCACGAACAACCCGACCGTGAGGCCGAGCGACCCGTCGACCAGCCGGATGCCGATCGACACGGCGACGAGCGCGACCGAGAGGCTGGCTGCCATCTCGAGGGCGAAACCGCTGAGGAACGACACGCGGAGCGTCTTCATCGTCTCGACGCGATAGCCATCGGTCAGACGACCGATCCGATCGATCTGACGTCGCTCGCGTCCGAAGACCTTGAGGGTCGACAGGCCGTTGACCGCGTCGAGGAACGAGCTCGCCAGCGACGCCAGCCTGTCCCACTGGCGTGCCTGTGCGGCCCGTGTGCTCCAGCCGATCAGCACCATGAAGAGCGGGATCAACGGGATCGTGATCAGGACGATGACCGCCGACAGCCAGTCGTTCAGGAGCATCACGACGATCAGGACGGGTGTCGCCAACGCCGTCAGGATGAGCTGCGGAAGATAGCGGGCGAAGTAGTCGTCGAGGGCGTCGAGCCCCGGCCCCACGAGGGTGGCGACACGCGCCGACGAACGACCGGCTAGCCAGGCGCGGCCGCGGGTGGTCACGGTCTCGAGCACCGCGGCCCGCAGCTGGCTCTTCGCTCGTACGGCCGCCCGGGCGGCGACCGCTTCGAGTGCCCACGTGACGACGGACCGCACGAGGATCGCGATCGACAGCCCGAGCAGCGCCGGAGCCAGGGCCCTCTCCGTCGTGCCGTCGACCACGGAGACGACGCCCTGGGTCACGAACCAGGCGACCGCGATGATGCTGGCGGTCTGGACGAGTCCGAGCACCGCGCCTCCCGCGAGCAGCGCCCGCACGGCGGTCGCGTATCGCAGGAGGCGCGGGTCGAGGGGTTTCATCGGGTAGCCGTCTCGCAGCCGGTCAGTGAGCGGCAGGGATGGCCGCACGCGTGATGCGCTTGCGGAACACCCAGTAGGTGAAGCCCTGATAGAGCAGGATCAACGGCACGAAGACGAGAGCCACCCAGGTCATGACCTGGAGCGTGTACGTCGAGCTCGAGGCGTTGGCGATCGTCAGGCTGTGCGCGGGGTCGTTGCTCGCCGGCATGACCGCCGGGAAGAGCGCGGCGAAGAGGCTCGCGACGGCGAGGCCGATGGTGACGGCCATGAATCCGAAGGCGACACCCTCGCGGCCCCGCAGGTTGGCCACGAACGACACGATCAGAGCCACGGCGGCCGCAGCCGAGAGCAGGCCCGAGGCGAGCGTCCCGTGCATGAGCGTCGTGATGGTGAGAAACCCCGCCGCCACGACGATCGTGACGATGCCGGATCGGACGGCGAGCCGTCTGGCGCGCTCGCGGATCTCGCCCTCCGTCTTGAGCGAGACGAACACGACGCCGTGGGTGAAGAACAGCAGCAGCGTGGTCACGCCGCCGAGGAGGGCGTAGGGGTTCAGGAGATCGAAGAACGTGCCGGTGTAGTTGAAGTTCGCGTCGAGCGGCACGCCGCGGACGACGTTGGCGAACGCGACACCCCAGAGCAGAGCCGGCACGGCCGAGCCGATCGTGATCATGAGGTCGAAGCGGCGCTTCCACCGCACCTCCGGACGCTGGTGCCGGTATTCGAACGAGACCCCCCGGGCGATCAGCGCGAGCAGGATGAGCAGCAGGGCGAGGTAGAAGCCGCTGAACATCGTCGCGTACCACTCGGGGAAGGCCGCGAAGAGCGCGGCACCCGCCACGATCACCCAGGTCTCGTTGAGATCCCAGACCGGGCCGATCGTGTTGATCAGCACGCGCCGATCGGTGTCGTCCTTGCCGAGGAAGGGCAAGGACATGCCGACGCCGAAGTCGAACCCGTCGAGGACGAAGTATCCGACGAAGAAGAACCCGATGATGAAGAACCAGAGGGTGGGCAGATCCATGTCAGTACACCGTCGCTTCGTGCTTGATCTCGCCGGTCTCGTGGTCGACCGCGGGCGCGTCGGCCGGCCCCTTCTGGGCCGCCTTCAGGATGAGTCGGAACTCGACGACCGCGAGTGTCCCGTAGATCGCGGTGAACGCGATCAGCGAGATGAGCACGTCGAGCCCGGTCACGTTCGGCGAGACACCGTCGGACGTCTTGAGCAGGCCGAATACGAGCCACGGTTGCCGCCCCATCTCGGTGAACACCCAGCCCACGATCATGGCCAGGAGAGGCAGCGGGTACGACCACACCGCGGCACGCCAGACCCACTTGTTCTGGGGCATGCGGCCCTTGCGGGTGAGCCACAGACCGACGAGCGACACGAGGATCGCGACCATGCCGAGGCCCATCATCCAGCGGAACGACCAGTAGGTGATCCAGATGATCGGCGAGTAGTCGCCCGGGCCGTAGAGCTGCGTGTACTGCTGCTGCAGATCGTTGATGCCCTCGACCGTGCCCGTGAACGTGTGCGTCGACAGGAAGCTCAGCAGATACGGCACGCGGATGCTGAACAGCTCGCTGACACCATCCGGGGTGCCCAGGGTGAAGATCGAGAAGGACGCGTCCGCGCCCGTCGAGGTCTTGTAGAGCGCTTCGGCCGCCGCCATCTTCATCGGCTGCGTCTCGACCATCGCGAGACCCAGCTGGTCGCCCGTGATCACCGTCAAGGCGCCCGCCGCGACCATCGTCCACAGGCCGAAGCGCAGGGCGGGGCGCATGGTCTCGAGGTGGCTGTTGCGGGACAGGTGCCATGCGGCGACGGCGACGATGACGGCTGCCGACACCATGAAGCAGGCGAAGATGGTGTGCGGGAACGCGGCGAGGGCGACCTTGTTGGTGAGGACGGCCCAGATGTCGGTGAGCTCGGCGCGCCCCTTCTCGTCGTTGATCGTGAAGCCGACCGGGTTCTGCATGAACGCGTTCGCCGCGATGATGAAGTACGCGGACAGGATCGTGCCGATCGACGTGCCCCAGATGCTGACGAGATGCAGCTTCTTCGGCAGCTTGTCCCAGCCGAAGATCCAGACGCCGATGAACGTGGCCTCGAGGAAGAACGCGAGCAGCCCCTCGAGGGCCAGCGGGGCGCCGAACACGTCGCCGACGAACCGGGAGTAGTCGGACCAGTTCATACCGAACTGGAACTCCTGCACGATTCCCGTGACGACACCCATGGCGAAGTTGATCAAGAAGATCTTGCCGAAGAACTGCGTCAGCTGGAGGTAGTGCAGACGCCCGGTGCGGACCCACGCCGTCTGGAAGACGGCGACGGTGAACGCCATGCCGATCGTGAGAGGCACGAACAGGAAGTGATAGATGGTCGTGAGACCGAATTGCCAGCGCGACAGCAGCAGCGGGTCGAGTAGCTCGTTCATGCGACGGCGCTCACGCTGCGTCGACGAGGGTGTGGGGCACGATGCGCCTTCCTCGAAGGTGAATGGATCTGGAAGTCGTCGCGTCGTCGAGACCCTTCGAGTGTAGATCCGGCGTTACGCAACACCTGTTGCTTTAGGGACTCGGCTGCTGTCGAAGCGCTGTGAATAGGGTGGAGCGCGTGAATGACGTCTTGGGTGGCCTGCTCGACTTCGTGCAGTCCATCGACCCGCTCCTCCGGACCCTGCTCGCCGGGGTCGCCATGATGTTCGAGACCTCGGTCCTGCTGGGCCTCGTCGTCCCGGGCGACACCGTCGCCATCGTGGCCGCGACGGCCGTCGCGACGCCCGTCGAGTTCGTCGGGCTCGTCATCGCACTCGTCGTCGGCGCGCTCACGGGCGAGAGCGTCGGCTTCGCGCTCGGCCGCTGGTTCGGGCCGCGTATCCGGTCGAGTGCCCTCGGTCGGCGGATCGGCGTCCACAACTGGGATCGCGCCGAACGCTACCTGGCCCGCCGCGGCGGCGTGGCCGTCTTCGTGTCGAGATTCCTGCCCGTGCTGCACTCCCTGATCCCCCTGACCGTCGGGACCAGTCCCATGCGCTACCGCACGTTCCTGGCGTGGACGACGCCGGCGTGCATCCTCTGGGCCCTCGCCTACGTCTCGGTGGGGGCAGCCGCAGCCGGCAGCTATCGTGAGCTGGCCGATCGGCTGCACTACGCCGGTTATGTCTTCGTGGCCATCATCGTCATCTTCGCCGCGGCCGTCTTCGCGGTCAAGAAGGTGCTGCAGAAGCGCGAGGAGCGGCACATGCGCGCCACCCTCGACGGAGACGGCGAAGGGCCGGACGCCTGAGGCGTCCGGCCCTTCGGTCGGTGGAGGTCGAACCCCGTCAGAGCAGCTTCTTGCTCGTCAGGTAGTCCTTCGCGATGGTCGCGGACGACTCCTTGTCGGTCTGGCTCTTGGCGTTCAGTTTCTGCAGGTCCTTCGCGCTCAAGACGGCGTCGACGGAGTCGATGGCGTCCTGGGCCTTCTTGTCGACCTTCGAGGACACGATCGGCACGACGTTCTGCGGCAGGATCAGGTTCTCGGGGTCGGACAGCGTGACGAAGTCGTTCTCTGCGATCAGCGGGCTGGCCGAGTAGAGGTCCGCCAGCTGGACGCTGCCGTCACTGAGGGCCTTGGCCGTGAGCGGCCCGCCACCGTCGTCGATCGGGGTCGAGTTGACCTCGACGCCGTAGACGCTCTTCAGACCGGGAGGGCCATAGGGACGGTCGACGTTCTCGGGCGGGGCTCCGAGCGTGAGCGTGCCGGAGTAGTTCTTCAGATCGGACAGGCTCGTGATCGAGTTGTCCTCTGAGAACTTCTTGGTCACGTTGTAGCTGTCCTGGTCGGACGCCGCAGCCGGGGTGAGGGCGGTGAGGCCCTTCGGCAGGGCCTCCTTGAGAGCTGCCTCGACCTCGTCGGGCGACTTGGCCGTCGTGGTCTTGTCGTAGTTCTGCAGCAGATTGCCGGTGTACTCGGGGAAGACGTCGATCTTGCCGGCCTCGAGCTCGGGGAGGTAGACCTCACGCTGACCGATCTGGTACTGGCGGTCGACGGTGAAGCCCTTCGACTCGAGCACCTGGGCGTACAGCTCGGCGATGATCTCGTTCGAGTAGTACGCCTGCGAGCCGACGACGAGGGTGTCCGAGTCGGCCGTCGAGCCCCCGCCGGAGCTCAGCGGGTCGCTCGACGCGCACCCTGCCAGAGCCACCATGGCTCCGATCGCGACTGCACCGAGAACGGTGAGCCGGCCTTTCTTCGCTGTGTTGATCACTGTGTTCCTTCCTGGAGGGGTGTTGCTGTGACCGGGCGCGAACGGATCGACCGCTCCCGGGTGTCTGGTGGCCGTTGCGCCCGGACGCCCGCGGGGACGACGACGCGCTGGAGGAGGGAGAAGACGATCTCGAGCACGATGGCGATGATGACGACGAGCAACGAGCCCGCCAGCATCAGCGCGTAGTTGTTCGAGCGGAGACCTCGGAAGATGTACGTGCCGAGGCCGCCGGCGCCGACGACCGAGGCGAGCGTGGCGGTCGCGACGACCTGCAGGGACGCGGCGCGGATACCGCCGATCAGCAACGGCAAGCCGAGGGGCAGCTCGACCTTGGTGACGATCTGCCACTCGCTCATGCCGACGGCGCGGGCCGAGTCGATGGTCGCCCGGTCGACGGCCTCGAAGCCCGAGTAGGCGCCCGCCAGGATGGACGGGATCGCGAGAATGACGAACGAGATCATCGGCGCCGTGATGCCGATACCGACACCGAGGCCGATCAGCAGCAGGATTCCGAGCGTCGGCAGGGCCCGGGCCGCGCCGGCCGCACCGACGGCCAGGGCGCGCCCCCGGCCGATGTGCCCGATCGCGAACCCGATCGGGACGGCGATCGCCGAGGCGATCAGGACGGCGACGAGGGTGTACAGCAGGTGTTCGCCCACGCGCGCGGGGATGCCGTCCTCCCCCGACCACGAGGAGGCGGTGGTCAAGAACTCGAGGGCACCGGAGAAGAGATTCATGGGGTGACCGTCACCGCCTTTCGGGCCTGGCGTCTGCGGGGACGGCGGGTCGCACGAGACCACGGCATCAACACGAGGCCGAGGAGCTGGAGCAGCCCGTCGAGCACGAGCGCCATCACGATGGTGATGACGATGCCGGCGACGATCTCGGCGAGGATGTCGCGCTGGAACCCGTCGTTGAAGAGGAGCCCGAGGCCGTTGATGCCGAGGATGCCGCCGACGGTCGCGAGGCTTACCGTACTCACGGTGACGACCCGCAGCCCGGCGAGCATCACAGGGCCCGCCAACGGGAACTCGACCCGCCAGAAGCGCTGCCACCCGGAGTAGCCGATGGCGGTGGCCGACTGACGGATGTCGGGCTCGACGGACTCCAGGGCGTCGGCAACGGACCGGATCATGAGCGCCATGCCGTACAGGGTGAGCGCCACGATGATGTTCGTGGAGCTGCGGATACTCACTCCCAAGAAGAGAGGAAGCACGACGAGCAGGGCGAACGACGGGATGGCGTAGAAGAGCCCGGTCGCCGTGACGACCACGCCGCGAAGACGACGATGGCGGTTCGCCAGCCAACCGATCGGCACGGACAGCACGAAGCTCAGGAGGATCGGAGGGACACTCAGCCCGAGATGGATGAGCGTCTTGTCCCAGATGAGGTCCGCATTCGACCAGATCCAGTTCACGACGCGTGCTCACCCTGCGCCGGAGCACCCGATGCCCTGACGGCATCGGCCTCGCCGTGACCGGCCACCTGGATGGGGCCTGTCAGCACGCCCGTTGCACGACCGTCGATGTCGACGACGATCTGCCCCGTGGAGGTGTTCTCGATGTGCAGGGCCCGCTTGCCACGGTTCGCCCCGATGAAGTCGGCGACGAATTCGCTGGCCGGGTTCGACAGGATCTCGGCGGGCGTGCCCTTCTGGGCGATGTGCCCGCCCTTCTCGAGGATGACGACCTGGTCGCCCAGGAAGAAGGCCTCGTCGATGTCGTGCGTCACGAAGACGACGGTCTTGTCGAGCTCTTGCTGCAGCCGGACGAGCTCGCGCTGCAGATCGGCCCGGACGAGGGGGTCGACGGCTCCGAACGGTTCGTCCATCAGCAGGATGTTGGGGTCGACGGCCAGCCCCCGCGCGACGCCGACGCGCTGCTGCTGGCCACCCGAGAGTTGCGAGGGATAGCGGTCGGCGAGCGAGCGGTCGAGCCCGACGGTGTCCATCAGCTCGAGAGCCCGCTCGCGGGCCTCGCGCTTCGAGACGCCCTTCAACACGGGCACCGTCGCGATGTTGTCGACGACCCGACGGTGCGGGAGGAGGCCGGAATTCTGCATGATGTAGCCGATTCCGCGGCGCAGGCCGACGGGCTCGAGGTCGCCGATGGACTCACCGTCGATCTCGATCGTGCCGGACGTCGGATCGACCATACGGTTGATCATGCGCAGGATGGTCGTCTTGCCGCAACCGCTCGAACCGACGAAGACGGTGATCTTGCGGGAGGGGATGACGAGGCTGAAGTCTTCGACGGCACGGGTGCCGTCGGGATACTGCTTGGTCACCGAGTCGAACTCGATCATGGGTGGCTCATTCCTCGTGGGCAGCACGAATCGACACTTGCCAGGGCGTCAAACCAATCACAGATCGAGACGGGATGCCCAAGTCGGTCATCCGACGACGCGGAGTGACCGCCGGGGTCAGCCGACCGTGACGCGGGAGTCGAGTGTGAGGGTCACGACTCGACGGCATTCGTCGATGAAGCGCTGGTCGCCGTCGCCACCGGTGACGAACGCGCGGGCCAGGAGCGCGTTGCCGATCTCCACCACCGTCTCGAGCGCCAGCTCGGTCTCGGCCGTGCGCACGACGGCGAAGCGGTCGACGAGCAGGCCCAGGACATGCTCGGTGAGGGGGCTGCGGACGGCCGAGGCGGCGTCGACCTCGTCACGGTCGGGGCTGTCGCCGAACCGGATCGCCCGGAAGCCGGGCTCGCTGCGGTACATCTCGACCGTGGAGTCGACGACGACGGCGACGGCCTGCTGCCAGGTGGTGACGGTGTCGTCCGACACGGAGTCAGTGACGCGCTGGGACAGGCGCTGGAGCGAACGCAGCGCGAGGGCGTCGACCACCGCGATGCGGTCGGGGAAGTACCGATAGACCGTGCCGATGGAGGCACCGGCGCGCTCGGCGACCATCGCGGTCGTCAGCCTCTCGTAGCCGATCTCGTCGATGATGGCGGCCGCGGCGTCGAGGAGTCCGGTGAGTCGCGCCGAGCTCCTCGCCTGGACCGGCTCGTTTCGGAGCAGTGACGAGCCCCCGGGCAGTGGTTCGGTGACGTCGGTGGCGAGCAACGTTTCTCCTTCAAGCAGTGCCGCGATCTCATCGGGCATGGTGCGGGCCCCCGGACGGTATCCGACCGCGGGCCTTGGGTGTCGTGACGGCGGGGCCGGCGACGGGGCCGCGTCGAGGCGGACCGACTCGACGCCGTGCACACGCACGCCGTGACTGGCCGCCGATGAGCCGGTCGTTGTCGGACGTTACCGAGAGAATGGCCGCATGTGCGGACGATTCGTGATGGCACGCGCCTCGAGCGACCTGGTGGCCCTTTTCGACGTGGATGTAACAGGAGACACTCTTCCAGATCCTTCCTGGAATATCGCTCCGACCCGGTCGGTGAGTCTCGTGGTCGACGCGGCACCCCGAGGGGACGATGCCGGCGGACCACCCGTGCGACGCCTCGCCGCGGCCCGATGGGGTCTCGTGCCGTCCTGGGCGGACGACCCGTCGGTCGGTGCCACTGCCTTCAACGCCCGGTCCGAGAGCGCCTCCGAGAAGCCGATGTTCCGCGATGCGGTCGTCAGCAGGCGGGCCCTCGTCCCCGCCACCGGCTATTACGAGTGGGTCACGTCGCCCGAGGGCCGACGGCACCCCGTCCTGATCCGCCTTCCCGACGACGAGGTCATGCTGTTCGCGGCCCTGTACGAGTGGTGGCGGAACCCCGCCGTCGCACCGGGCGACCCCGCTCGGTGGCTGCTGTCGACGACCGTGTTGACCCGTGCCTCCTCGGGTCCGCTCGCGGACGTCCACGACCGCATGCCGGTCTTCGTGGGAGCCGACGTCATGGACGAGTGGCTCGACCCCGAGACCGAGGGCGACGACGACCTCGTTCAGGGGGTCGCGGGCGAGGCGGAGGACATCGCCGCCCGCATGCTGCACCACGAGGTGTCGGGCGACGTCGGCTCGGTGGCGAACGACCGCCCCGATCTCGTCTCGCCTCTTTCGGTGGCGACACCGGCACCATGACAGGATGGGAAGATGCCCGACACCCGTAAGGTCGCCGCGGCCAGCGTCGAGCCCATCCTCCACCGGGCTGCCCGAGTCGAGGACGCCGTCCACCGCGTCCGCGAGAGGCGCGCCCGAAAGCGCGGGCTGCTGCCCACCATCGTGCCGTACACCGGGTACGGCGGCCCCGGCTGGGTGCGCGTGCTCTCGCGCGTGCTCCTCACCCGGACCGGCGCACTCGAGGGCACCGACAGCTCGAACGTCCGCGGCTGGCGGAGCTTCACCAGCGTCCCGGTCGAGAAGGCCGCCGTCTCCGTCGAGCTCGGCGGTGTCGTGCACCGTGTCCGCGCCGATCGGGGCGGTGTCCTCGACGTCCGCATCGAAGCCGACCTCACGCCGGGGTGGCACCTCGCCACGTTGACGACGGAGGGGTCGCGCCCCGTCGAGGCACCGTTCTTCGTCATCGACCCCGACGCCCGTTTCGGCATCGTGTCCGACATCGACGACACGGTGATGGTCACATCGCTCCCCCGCCCGCTGTTGGCCGCCTGGAACACCTTCGTGCTGAACGAGCACGCGCGGCGCCCCGTGCCCGGCATGGCGGTGCTCTACGAGCGCCTGAACGCGTCGAACCCCGGGTGCCCCGTGGTCTACCTGTCCACGGGTGCGTGGAACGTCGCGCCGACGCTGTCGCGCTTCCTGTCCCGCAACCTCTACCCCGCGGGCCCCCTCCTCCTCACCGATTGGGGGCCGACGCACGATCGCTGGTTCCGCAGCGGGCGCCTCCACAAGCAGCAGTCGCTGGAGCGCCTCGCCGAGGAGTTCCCCCGCCTCAAGTGGCTGCTCGTCGGGGACGACGGCCAGCACGACGAAGAGCTGTACGGCTCGTTCCTGGCCGAGCACCCCGAGAACGTGGCGGCCGTCGCCATCCGTCAGTTGTCGCCCAGCGAGGCGGTCCTGGCCGGTGGCCGCTCGCGCGCCGACCACGCCAGCGACGACGCGATCCCGTGGGTGGCCGCCCCCGACGGAGCCGGCCTCTGGGACCAGCTGCAGGCGCGTCAGCGACACCGTCACTGACGCCAATCGGGCCGTGCGAAGCGGCTTTCATCGTGCAATAACGGTTTTTCCCTTTTTTAGAGGGATTTATTACCGCAATAGTGGGATAATCCGTTTTAGGAGGCCTCATGATCGAGCGCACGAACGAACGAAACACGGACGAGCGAAGCACGGACGAGTGGGAGGCGCGGGTCGGCGAACAGGTCCGCTCGCTCCGCGTGGACGCGGGCCTCGATCAGACCTCGCTCGCCTCACTCGCCGACCTCTCCGTGAGCACCGTACAGAGCCTCGAGAACGGCCGGGGCAGCACGCTGCGCACCCTGGTCCGCGTCCTCCGGGCCCTCGGCGCGGAGCGGGCCCTGGCGACGATCGCCCCGACCAGCACGGTCAGCCCCCTCGACGTCCTGCGCACGGCCAGCACCGAACCGCGACGACGCGTCTTCCGGACGCGATCGAATCGCGCCCTCGACGACGGCGGCGACGCCGACGGCGGCGACTCGTGAGCTACACCCCGGTCCAGGCCGTCGAGGTGACCGCCTGGGGGCACCGTGTCGGCGCGGTCGCCGCCGATCCGCAGGTGGGCGCCTACGTCTTCGAGTACTACCCCGACTGGGTCGCCCGCGGCATCGAGCTCGCCCCGCTCACCATGCCCATCCGCACGAGACGGCACGTCTTCCCGCAGCTGCCCGAATCGACCTTCCACCGCCTCCCGGCCCTTCTCGCCGACTCGATGCCCGACGACTTCGGCAACGCGCTGATCGACGCCTGGCTGGCCCGCCAAGGCATCAGACGGGGCGACGTCACCCCGCTCGACCGCCTCGCGTACATGGCGAACAGGGCGATGGGTGCGTTGGAGTTCAGGCCCTCCCGAGGCCCGAGGCACCGCACGGCGAGCGCCGTCGAACTCAGCACCCTGGTCGAGGGGGCGCGGAGCCTGATCGACGCCCAGTTCGCCGACGACCGGGAGACGGAGGCGGCGATCCAGTCGTTGATCCAGGTCGGCACGTCCGCGGGCGGTGCGCGCGCCAAGGCGGTGATCGCGTGGAACAGGGCGACCGGTGAGATCCGATCGGGCCAGCTGCCGGCGGCCGAGGGGTTCGAGTACTGGCTCATCAAGCTGGACGGCCTCGGCGCGGACAGCGAGCTGGGGTCGGGCAGCCGGTACGGCCGTGTCGAGTTCGCCTACTCGCGGATGGCGCAGGCGGCCGGCATCGACATGACGGAGTGCCGCCTGTTGGAAGAGAACGGCCGGGCGCATTTCATGACCCGCCGGTTCGACCGCCTCGGCGATGGCAAGTCGCACATCATGACCCTGTGCGGGATGGCGCATCTCGACTTCCGGCAGCGCCAGACGCACGACTACGGCCAGTACTTCGGCGTGATCGCCGATCTCGGCCTGGGCGACTCCGCGCGCACCGAGGCGTTCCGGCGCATGGTGTTCAACGTGCTGGCCGCCAACAACGACGACCACACCAAGAACTTCTCGTTCTCGTTGGCCTCGGCGGATGCGCGATGGGGGTTGACCCCGGCGTACGACATCACCTTCGCCTACAACCCGGGCGGGCAGTGGACGTACCAGCACCTGATGGGCGTCGACGGCCGATTCCGGGACATCGGACTGGAGGACGTGATGGGGCTGGCCGATCGGCACCTCGTCCCGGACGCCTCGGCCGTCGTGGCGCAGGTCCGTGACGCGGTGGCCCGGTGGCCGGAGTTCGCCGACGAGGCGGCCCTGCCTCGCGACACCGTGACGGAGATCGGCGACGCCCTGCCGCAGTGGTGATTGTCGGTGGCGCTTCGTACACTCGCACTCGAACATACTTTCGAACGAGAGGCGGGGCGGTCATGAAGATCGACGAGGTGGTGCCGGTCGAGACGACCGACGAGGGGTCGCCCATGCGGTTCGTCTGGCGCGGTGTCGTCTACGGCGTGGTGAGCTCTCCCGAGCGATGGGTCACCCGGCACGATTGGTGGCGCTCGGCGGCGAGGGCCCCACGGGGTGGCACCGGGGCGGGGCTGGTCGAGATGCCCGTCTGGCGGGTCGACGCCCTGCCGCTGACCGACGGCGCCCACCGGGTCGACGGCACGTTCGACCTGGCCTACGACGGCGTCGGTGGTTCGTGGCTGCTCCTCGGCGTGTTCGACGATCAGATCGAACAGCAGCTGTTCGCGTGAGCCGGGAGCGACTCGAGCCCCTGCCAGGTCGTGCCAGGCTTGTCCCGCCCACGGGAATCATCCTCCCGCCTCGACGGTTGCGTCTGCGGCTCACGACATCGACCCTCAGCACGAAAGGCGGAGCATGGACCTCGTCCGCTGGCTGTTCGACGCGCAGCTCCATATCGGCAGCCAGACGATCCTCTGGCGCGAGGTCGTCGGCAACGTCTTCGGGCTGCTCAGCGCCCTCGGCGGGATGCGCCGCAAGGTCTGGGCGTGGCCCATCGGCATCATCGGCAACGCGCTGCTGTTCACCGTCTTCCTCGGGGCGGTCTTCCACACGCCGAACCCGGTCAACCTCCTCGGCCAGGCCGCTCGTCAGCTGATGTTCATCGTCGTCTCGGTGTACGGCTGGGTGCAGTGGCGACGAAGCCGCGACGGACTCGGCGCAGCCGTCGAACCCCGCTGGGCCGGCTGGAAGGCCCGGGTGTTCATCGTCCTGGCCCTCGTCGGCGGAACAGCCCTGCTCACTCCCCTGTTCACCGCCCTCGGCTCGTACCAACCCGTCTGGGCCGACGCCTGGATCTTCACCGGCTCCCTGCTCGCCACCTACGGCATGGCGAAGGGCTGGGTCGAGTTCTGGCTCATCTGGGTGGCCGTCGACCTGGTCGGCACTCCCCTGCTGTTCAGTGCCGGCTACTACGCCTCGGGCCTGATGTACATCTTCTACGGCGCGTTCACCCTCACCGGGTTCTTCGTCTGGGCACGCACCCGCCGCCGGCTCCCCCACGAAACCCCCGCGCCCGCCTGAGAACACCGAGCGGGCGATGGTTTGATGACCTCATGCCCCTGGCGATCGAAGACTACGCACTCATCGGAGACCTGCACACCGGAGCCCTCGTGGGCCGGGACGGCAGCATCGACTGGCTCTGCCTCCCCCGCTTCGACTCCCCGTCGATGTTCGCCGCCCTCCTCGGCGATCCCGACAACGGGCGCTGGCTCGTCGCCCCGGTCGACGGGTCGGCCACGTCGACCCGTCGGTACGTCGACGACACGTTCGTGCTGACCACCCGCTGGCAGACCGAGGGCGGCGTCGTCGAGGTGACCGATCTGATGCCGCTCGGCGGCCGCCGCGCCGACATCGTCCGACGCGTCCGAGGTGTCTCGGGCACGGTCACGATGCGCGAGGACCTCCGCATCCGCTTCGGCTACTCCACGGCGGTGCCGTGGGTCCGGCAGGTGCACGAGAAGGCGGACACCGCCCTCGTGGCCGTCGCAGGCCCCGACGCGATCATCGTCCGCGGCCCCCACCTCGACCCCGCCGACCACACGCACACCGCGGAGTTCGACATCGCCGAGGGCGACCAGATCGATCTGACGCTCACCTGGTTCCGCTCGCACAACGAGCCACCGAAGCCCCTCGACGTCGACCACTGCCTCGCGCACACGATCGAGTGGTGGCAGAACTGGGCCAGTCGCTGCGAGGCGCCCGGCGCCTACACCGACGAGGTCAGACGCTCGCTGCTGATCTTGCGTGCCCTGACCAACGAGGACACCGGCGGGATCGTGGCCGCCGCCACGACGAGCCTGCCCGAGCAGTTCGGCGGGGAGCGCAACTGGGACTACCGCTACGTCTGGCTGCGCGACGCGTCGATGACCCTCCAGGCCCTCATCCTGCACGGCTTCACCGAGGAGGCGTCCGACTGGCGGCGCTGGCTGTTGCGCGCGATCGCCGGCGACCCCGCCGACGTCCAGATCATGTACGGCCTCGCGGGCGAACGGCACCTGCACGAGAGCCAGATCAAGCAGTTGGCCGGTTACCAGGGCGCCTCGCCGGTCAGGATCGGCAACGCCGCCTACACGCAGTACCAGGGTGACATCTTCGGCGAGGTCATGATCGCCCTGCACGAGGCACGGGAGCTCGGCGTGAAGGAGAGCGAGTACTCCTGGCCGCTGCAGCGGGCCCTCATGCAGTACGTCGAGGACAACTGGTCGCGACCCGACAACGGCATCTGGGAGATCCGCGGCCCGGCCCAGCACTTCACGCACTCCCGGGTGATGATCTGGGCCGCGCTCGACCGAGCCGTCAAGGGGGTCGAGAAGCACGGCCTCACGGGCCCCGTCGACCGCTGGCGCCGACTGCGTCAGGACGTGCGCGACGAGATCCTCGCCCAGGGCTGGAACGCCGACCGCAACACCTTCACGCAGACGTACGGGTCGTCCGAGGTGGACGCGTCCCTGCTACAGCTGTCGCAGGTGGGCTTCGTCGACGCCGACGACCCGAAGATGCTCGGTACGGTCGCGGCGATCGAACACGACCTGCTCGTCGACGGACTGCTGCACCGGTACCGGACAGAGAGCGGCGTCGACGGCCTCAGCGGAACCGAGAACCCGTTCCTGACCTGCTCGTTCTGGCTCGCCGAGCAGTACGCGTCCTCCGGCCGGGTCGACGACGCCGTGAGCCTGATGGATCGCCTCGTCGGGTTCTCGAACGACGTCGGCATGCTGTCGGAGGAGATCGAGTCGTCGACCGGGCGCCACGTCGGCAACACGCCGCAGGCTCTGTCGCACCTCGCCCTCGTCCGGGCCGCCGACGCGATCACCACCGCGCTCGAGGCCCAGGGACGCTCCCTCGACGACGTGCGCCGCGCCTCCGCGCGATCCTGACACCGCGCCTCCCCGTTCTCGACGGCCGACCGGCCCCGACACGGACGACGAAGGCCGCCTCGCGAGTCGCGAGGCGGCCTTCGTGTCGTGCGGGGTGCGGTCAGACCACCGGGATCAGGACGGCCAGTCGGTCGGGCCGGTCGAGCCGGCGGCGTACGTGTCGAGCGGCACGCTGCCCTTCTTCCAGGCCTCGATCACCGGCGCGACGATCGCCCAGCAGCGCTCCGCGACGTCGCCGCGGATCGACAGCGTCGGGTCGTCGTGGAACACGCCGCTGAGGACCTCGCCGTAGGGGGTCAGCTCGGGCTTGCCGAGGGTGACCTGGAACGTCGACTTCTCGAGGTGGAAGGGGTTGCCCTTGCCGTTGGTCGTGACGCCGAGCTCCATCGTCTCGGGGCTGATCTCGATGCGCAGCGTGTCGGGGGTCGACGAGCCCTGCAGGCCTTCGGGGAGAGCGGGCACCGGCTTGAAGGTGATCAGCACCTCCTTGCGGATCTTCGTCATGCCCTTGCCCGAGCGGAGGATGAACGGCACGCCGGCCCAGCGGCGGGTCTTGACCTCGAACTCGACCTCGGCCAGCGTCTCGGTCTCGCGCGAGTTGTCGACGCCGTCCTCGTCGCGGTACGACGGGACGTCCTTGCCCTCGATGGTGCCGGCCGTGTACTGCGCGCGACGGCTCGAGGCGACGGGGTCGCCGTCCTTGACCCAGGTGGCACGCAGGACGCGGGCGATCTCGCTGCGGAGCTCGACGGCGTTGATGTTCGACGGCGCGTCCATGGCGATGATGGCGAGCACCTGCAGCAGGTGGCTCTGGATCATGTCGATCAGCGCGCCGGCCTTGTCGTAGTACTGCGCACGACCCTCGAGACCGAGGACCTCGTCGTAGAAGATCTCGACCTTCTCGATGTTGTCGCTGTTCCAGACCGGCTCGAACAGACGGTTCGCGAAGCGCAGGCCGATCATGTTGAGCACGGTCGAGCGACCGAGGAAGTGATCCGTGCGGTGGATGCGCTCTTCGGGGACGATCTTCAACAGCTCGGCGTTGAGCTCGCGAGCCGACTCCTCGTCGGAGCCGAACGGCTTCTCGAGCGCGAGGCTGATGCCCTCGGGCAGGTCGATCTCGGCGAGCGCCTGGATGACCTTCGTGCTGATCGCGGGCGGCAGGGCGAAGTAGAGGACCGGGGTGCCCTGGGAGGCGGCGAGCAGCTTCTTGAGGTGGTCGACGTCGGTGGGGTCGCCCTGGATGTACTGGCTGGAGGCGAGGGTCTTCTTGGCGAGGTCGCTGCCGGCGTCGCCGTTGAAGGCGGTCTTCACGACGTCGTCCCACTCTTCGGGGCTGCGCTCGCTGCGGCCGGTGCCGATCAGCTGGACGTCGACGCCGCGGTCGCTCTTCAGCAGGCTGGCGAGGCCGGGCAGCAGGAGGCGCTCGGTGAGGTCGCCGCTGGCGCCGAGGATGATGAGGGTGCTGGTGTCGGTCACGGTGCTGCTGTTCGGCATCAGAGGGTCGGCTCGGAGCGAGTCGGGTTGTGCGTGGTCATGGACGTCCTTTCCGAAGTGAACCTAGGCGGCCCTCGAGGATCAACGCGTGGGCCGACCGGGCATTCCCAGAGAAGAGGACTCCGGAGAAGAAGACGGCGCGGGCGCGCTGCGGCCTCGATGCCGGGTTCAACCGTACTGCCGAACGGCCGGACGCGTTGTCAGTCGCCGGACCGCGCCTCCGGAGCCTCGGCCTGGTCGTCGGCCGAGTCGGTGTCGTGTGCCTCCTGGGTCTCGATCGAGTCGGTGTCGGTAGGACGTGGGGCGGTGTCGTCGCCGGGGTCGAGGGCGGCGACGACGCGGTCGAGCGAGACGGCGACGGAGATGCCTCCGCTGAGCTCGCCCGCGTCGCGGCGGCGGTCGTCGAGGTCGCGCCAGAGGGCTTCGACGTCGCGGCGTGCGCGACGGAACGCGTCGGCGTCGTCGCCGCCCCGGGCACGGATGACCTCGGCGACGCTGTGGGTGGCGCGCGCGAGCGGGGCCGCGAGCTCGTCGACGAGGCCGATCCGGCCCGGCACCCGGCGGGCGATCAGGCCGGAGACCTCGGCGATGTCCTGCAGGTGGAACCCGATGCGTTCGAACACGACGAGGTCGACGTAGTCGCCGGCGATGTCGCGGCCGCGGAAGATCCGCCGCGGGTTGGCCCGGCGGGACTCGTCGGCGAACTGGACGGTGTCGCGGACGTGGCGCAGGGTCTCGGGCAGGACTCCGACGCGGCGCTCCCAGTCGTCGTCCTCGATCGGCCAGGTCGCCTCGAAGACGCCGGCGACCTCGTCGAGGCGGTCGGCGAGCGAGGCCTGGACCCGCCGGAGCCGCTTCTCGGCCTGGGTCGTGTAGAGCGGTGGGACGAGCACGATGTTGACCACGACGCCGACGGTGATGCCGACACCGAGCTGCACGATGTATCCCATCGAGTAGTCCTCGCTGTTGGCACCGCCGAGCAGCAGCACGAACAGGCCGACCGTGAGCACCCAGTCGCGGCCGGCGCCGAGCCACCGGATGCCGCCGATCAGGACGCCGACGCCCACGACGACGGCCACGGCGAGGACACCGGGGCGCCCGGTCTGCAGGGCGATGACCAGGGTCGCGAGTCCGATGCCGATGACGACTCCGATGATCGCCTTGATGCCCTCGCGCAACGAGCTCTGCACGGTCGGGTACATGGCGATGACGGCGCCGAGCGGCGCGTAGTAGGGGTAGTTGGCCGCGACTCCGGGGATGTGGGGTGCGATCCACCAGGACAGGGCTGCGGCGAGCGCCGCCTTCACGGCCAGCAGGAGGCGCGGCTGGCCGAGCAGGGTTCCGAGCAGTCGGAGGCGGTGGCGGGAGGGATCGGGCACCTGGGCATGATGTCAGCAGCGGCGGGGCGACGTACACTTCTCGAACACACGTTCGAACGACCCGGCCGGGGTTCGTCGACACGGTCTCGACCTCTCGTTCACGACCCGGAGCACGACCCATGCGTTTCACCCATCTGCACGTCGCCTCGGCGTTCAGTGCCCACTACGGCACGGCGCAGCCGGTGACCCTCGTCGAGCGGGCGGTCGAGAACGGTGCGGATGCGGCGACGGTGACCGATCGGGACGGCCTCTACGGTGCCATCCGTCACATCGGCGCGTGCCGGCAGGCGGGCATCGACGCGATCGTGGGTGTCGAGCTGGGTGTCGCCGACGACCGGGCGGATGCCGCACGGGCACGGGAGGAACGGTCGGGTGACGCGGCGGCGGGCGAGAGGGCGAGCGGCACGAAGGCGGATCGCATCGTCGTGCTGGCGCACGGCTCCCGGCAGGGAGGCGCGGCGGCGGCCGGGTGGGCGTCGCTGTGTCGGGTCATCAGCGCGGCACACGGCCGGGCGACACGGCGTGTCAGCGGGACGGCGAACAGTGCCGCGACGATCGGACGCTCCCGGCTGAGGGCCTTCCTCGTCGGGGACGACGGCGCCACGGGGACGGTGCTGCTCGGCCCCGACTCCGACGTCGGGCGACTGGTCGCCGCCGGGCGGCACACGGAGGCCGCGGCCTCCCTCGCCGACTGGGCCGCGATGCTCCCGGGCGGCGTCGTCGTCGAGGTCGTCTGCCATCTGACGGAGCCGGGCGAGAGCCGCAGTATCCGGCACGCCGCCCGGATGCTCGAGTTGGCCGACCACGTCGGCGTGCCCGCTGTGCTGACGAACGCGGTGCGCTACCTCGACCCCGACGACGCGGTGACCGGGGACGTCCTCGACTCGGCCGGTCATCTGGCGCCCCTCGGCGCGTTCACACCGCAGCCCAACGCCCAGGCGTATCTGAAGCCGGGTGACGAGATGCGCGACCTCGCCCGCCTGGTGACCGACGCCTCCTCGTTGCCCCGCAGCGCCGCCGAGGAGATGCTCGCCGCGACGGAGCGGCTGGCCGACCGGTGCCGGCTCGACCCCGAGGCGGATCTCGGCTGGCGGCGCCCCAAGGTGCCCGAGCTCAGTGCGATCGGGGTGGAGGGCGATCCGAACGAGGCGCTCTTCCGCCGCGCCGAGGCCGGGGTCACGGCCCGGTTCGGTCATGCCGACAACGCCCTGCGGCACCGTGTCGACGAGCGCATGCGCTACGAGCTCGGCATCATCACGGGATTCGGTTTCGCGGGCTACTTCCTGACCGTGGCCGACGTGTCGCAGCTGATGCGCGACCTGCGGGTCCGCAACGCGGCGCGCGGCTCCGGTGCCGGGAGTCTCGTCACCTATCTGCTGCGGATCTCGAACGTCGATCCGCTCGAGCACGACCTGCTGTTCGAGAGGTTCCTCGGCAACAAGCGCGAGACGCTGCCCGACATCGACATCGACGTCGAGTCGGCTCGACGGCACGAGGTGTACCGGGCGATCTTCGACCGCTACGGCAGCAACCGCGTGTCGCTGATGTCGATGCAGTCGACCTACCGGGCCCGGGGCGCCGTCCGCGACGCCGGTCAGGCGCTGGGACTCGACGACGACCAGATCGACCTCGTCGCGAACAACGTCTGGCGGTTCAACGCCCGCGACTTCCGTGCCGCGCTGGCCGAGAAGCCCGAGCTGCGGCAGATCGCCGAGCTGGCCCGCGACAACGGGCAGATCGACCTGCTCGTCGACCTCACCGAGCGGCTCGACCGCCTGCCCCGGCACATCTCGATGCACCCGTGCGGGGTGATCCTC
This sequence comes from Frigoribacterium sp. 2-23, assembly GCF_049601585.1. Lineage (GTDB taxonomy): Bacteria > Actinomycetota > Actinomycetes > Actinomycetales > Microbacteriaceae > Frigoribacterium. Next base: position 1,856,954 of record NZ_CP187126.1, read on the forward strand.
GGCGACTCCGACCTGCTCAGCACCACGCCGGTGCAGCCGAGCGGCATGGGGCTGCCGATGAGCCAGTTCGACAAGCACGACATGAACGACGCCGGTCTGCTGAAGCTCGACGTGCTGGGGGTGCGCATGCAGAGCTCGATGGCGTTCGCGCTCGGTGAGATCGAACGCGTTAACGGCACGCGCACCGCGGTGGCCGGCGGGCTCCCGGTCGACGTGCCGTACGTGAACCGTCGGGGCCAGATCGAGCTCGACGAGATCCCGCACGACGACGAGCCCACCTACGAGGCGATCCGCACGACGCACACGCTCGGCATGTTCCAGATCGAGAGCCCCGGCCAGCGCGAGCTGATCGGCAAGATGCAGCCCGACCGGTACGAAGACCTGATCGCCGACATCTCGCTCTTCCGGCCCGGCCCGATGAAGGGCAACATGGTCGCGCCCTTCCTCGACACGAAGCACGGGTTCCAGAGACCCGACTACCTGCACCCGAGCTTCGCGAGCTTCCTCGACGACAGCTACGGGGTCGTGATCTACCACGAGCACGTGCTGCGCATCCTCGAGGCGACGATGGAGGTGTCCCTCGCCGAGGCGGACGAGATCCGTCGTCACATGGGCAAGGGCAACGACGACGACCTCGAACGGGAGTTCCGCCGGCGGACCACCCAGAACCGTGACGCCGAGGGACGTCGCCGGTTCACCGACGCCCAGGTCGATCGCATCTGGGGCGCGCTCAAGGGCTTCGGCTCGTTCGGCTTCTGCAAGGCGCACGGCGCCGCGTTCGCGCTGCCCACCTACCAGAGCGCCTGGCTGAAGACGCACTACCCGGCCGAGTTCCTGGCCGGCATCCTCACCCACGACCCGGGCATGTACCCACGCCGCCTGCTGCTGTCCGAGGCGAGGCGCATGGGCGTCCCGGTGCTGCCGCTCGACGTCAACGCGTCCGACGACGTCTACCACGTCGAGCGCGTCCGCCCCCCGGCCACCGCCGTCGCCCGCACCCGGCCGGGCGACCTCGGCATCCGCCTGTCGCTCTCCGACGTGCACGGCATCAGCGACGCCGAGCTCGCCCGGATCGTCGCCGGTCAGCCCTACGACTCGATCACCGACTTCTGGCAACGCGCCACCCCGTCGAGACGGCTGTTCGAGCGACTCGGCCAGGTCGGGGCGCTCGACTCGCTGGGCGGCGACGGCCGCACCCGCGGCGACGTGCTGGCCCGCATCCGGTCGCTGATCCAGCGGTCGACCCGGCCCCGCGCCTCCGACGTCGAGAACCAGCTCGACTTCACCATCGACGACACCCACCTCGTGCCGACCGGCACACCCGAGATCGGGCTCCGCGAACGGGTGAGCGACGAGCTCGACATCCTGTCGATGGAGGTCAGCGAGCACGTGATCGAGAGCTACCGGCCGATGCTCGACGAGCTCGGCGTGGTCCGGGCGGCCGACCTCCGCGATCACTGGAACGGCACGACCGTGCTCGTCGCCGGCATCCGGGTCGCCACCCAGACCCCGCCGATGCGAAGTGGCAAACGCGTCGTGTTCATCAGCCTGGACGACGGCAGCGGCTGCTCCGACTCGACCTTCTTCGAGGAGGCCCAGCAGCGCACGGGGTCCCTGCTCTTCGGCACCCGCCTGCTGCTCATCCAGGGCCGTACCCGGCGCACCGGCGAGCGCGGCATCTCGCTCGAGGCGGAGAACGCATGGGATCTGAAGACGCTGTGGCGCGACTGGAACGCGACCCGCGCCTCCTCGTCCCTGACCGTCGGCGAGTCCTGACCCCTGCCGCACCGTTCGCCACGGGCAGCCGTCGCGGGGCAGCCGTCGAGGGTCGCCCGTCGCCGCAGCCGGGAATCGACGACGGGCCGTGCGTAGGGTGGCGCCATGAGCGATCAGCAGGCCAAGGGCAGCTACGTCGAGCCGGGCCAGGAGTACACCCGCGACACCAACTACATCGAGGACCGCATCACGCGCGACGCCGCCGACGGGTGGCCGGTCGAGGCGGGCCGCTACCGCCTCGTCGCCGCCCGGGCGTGCCCCTGGGCGAACCGCAGCGTCATCTCGCGTCGTCTGCTCGGGCTCGAGGACGCCATCTCGCTCGGTCTGCCCGGCCCCACTCACGACGCCCGCAGCTGGACCTTCGACCTCGACCCCGACGGTCGCGACCCCGTGCTCGGCATCGAACGGCTGCAGGAGGCCTTCTTCGCACGCACCCCCGACTACCCGCGTGGCATCACGGTGCCGGCGATCGTCGACGTGCCGAGCGGCAAGGTCGTCACGAACGACTTCCCGCAGATCACGCTCGACTTCGCGACCGAGTGGACAGACTTCCACCGCGAGGGCGCTCCCGACCTCTACCCCGAGGCCCTGCGGCGCGAGATCGCCGAGGTGAACGCCGTGGTGTTCCGCGACGTCAACAACGGCGTCTACCGCGCCGGTTTCGCCGGGTCGCAGAAGAGCTACGAACGGGCCTACCGCACCCTGTTCGAACGACTCGACTGGTTGTCCGAGCGACTCGCCGGTCAGCGCTACCTGGTCGGCGACACCATCACCGAGGCCGACATCCGCCTGTTCACGACGCTCGCCCGGTTCGACGCGGTCTACCACGGGCACTTCAAGTGCAACCGAAACAAACTGACCGAGATGCCGGTGCTCTGGGCCTACGCCCGCGACCTGTTCCAGACCCCCGGATTCGGCGACACGATCGACTTCGACCAGATCAAGGCCCACTACTACGTGGTGCACTCCGACATCAACCCCACCGGCATCGTCCCGGCCGGGCCCGACCCATCGGGGTGGCTCACCGAGCACGGGCGCGAGCGGCTCGGCGGCCGCCCCTTCGGCGACGGGACTCCCCCGGCCCCACCCCGCGCGGGCGAAGAAGTGCCGCCGCTCGTGACGGCGTGACGGTCGATCGCGTGCTCGACCCGACCGATCGGCTGCGCGCCACGCGGGACGACGCGCTCGCCCTGGCCGAGCGGCTGCAGGGCGACATGGAGGCGGTGGCCGCGGCCCGCGAGGGAGCCAACGTCGACGACGAACACGACCCCGAGGGCGCCACCATCGCCTACGAACGGTCGCAGCTCGATGCCGTCCGGCGGTCGGCGCTCGAGCGGGCCACCGACGCCGAGGCCGCCCTCTCCCGGATCGCCGACGGCACCTTCGGGCGATGCGAGCGCTGCTCCGCCCGCATCGGGGAGGCGCGGCTCGAGGCGCGACCCGCGGCCCGACTCTGCATCGACTGCGCGAGCTGAGCTAGCCGAGCGAGCTGAGCTAGCTGAGCTAGCTGCGCGAGCTGAGCTAGCTGAGCTAGCTGAGCTAGCCGAGCAAAAAAGAGTCAACACGTAAAGTTACAGAGGGTGTATCTTTACGGGGTGCCTACTTCTACAGACGAGCGACCCGGACTCCGCGAGCGCAAACGCCAGGCCACGCTGACCGCCATCCAGCGCGCGGCGATCGACCTGTCGCTCGAGCTCGGCTACGACGCCGTCACCGTCGACATGATCTGCGAGCGCTGCGAGATCTCGGCGAAGACGTTCTTCAACTACGTCGGCTCGAAGGAGAACGCGGTGCTCGGCCCCGACGACGACGGGCTCGACGACGCCGACCTCGACGCGTTCGTGTCCGTCGACCACGACGACGTCGTGGAGGCCCTCGTGTCGCTCATCGTGCGGGTGGCGCTCGCGTCGGACGACGGATCGGCCCGCGATCGGCACCGTGCGATCGTGGACAGCCCCGAGCTGATGCAGCACCAGCTCCGCCGCATCGACACCGCCGAGGCACGCATGCAGGCGGTCGTCTGCCGCTGGATGGCGGCGCATCCCGGTCGCCTGCCCGAGCCGCCGCACGGCGCCACGACCGACGACCAGGCCCGCATGGTGGTGCTGTTCGTCGGCTCGGTGCTGCGGTTCAGCATCCCACGCCTGTTCGACGCCCCGCCCGGTGCCGACGCCGAGCAGATCCTGCGCGACTGTCTGGGCGTGTACCGCAGCCTGCGCCCCTGAGTCCGGCGTCGACAGAGTCGACCCGACCCGCACCTCCCCCGTTTCCGCCTACGGCAGCCGGAACCCACCCCCGACCGCCCGCTCTCGGGCGGCGCCACCTCGCCGTAGGAGAACAGCCATGTCCACCGAATCACCCGAGCGCACGAGCGCCCGTCCCGAGGGAGCCGCGCCCGCCGCACCCGACGCCGCGCCCGTCGCCTCCAAGCGCACGATCCTCTTCATCTTCATCGGGCTGATGGTCACGATGCTGTTGTCGAGCCTCGACCAGACCGTCTTCAGCACCGCGCTGCCGACCATCGTCGGCGAGCTCAACGGCGTCGACCACATGCTGTGGGTGACCACCGGGTACATCCTCGCCTCGACCATCGTGATGCCGATCTACGGCAAGCTCGGCGACACCATCGGCCGCAAGGGGCTGTTCCTCGCGGCGGTCGGCATCTTCATCGCCGGCTCGATCGTCGGCGGCATGGCCGACTCGATGGCCTGGCTGATCGCCGGTCGCGCCATCCAGGGTCTCGGCGGCGGCGGGCTCATCATCCTGTCGCAGGCGATCATCGCCGACGTCGTCCCCGCCCGCGAGCGTGGCAAGTACATGGGCGTCATGGGCGGCGTGTTCGCCCTCTCGGCCGTGCTCGGGCCCATCCTCGGCGGCTGGTTCACCGAGGGCATCGGCTGGCGCTGGGCGTTCTGGATCAACGTGCCGCTCGGCCTGCTCGCCATGGCGATGGCCGCCGTCTTCATCCGCCTGCCGAAGCGCGACACGCACCGCCCGACGCTCGACGTGCTCGGCATCGTGTTCATGGCGATCGCCGCGGCCTCGATCGTGCTCGTCACGAGCTGGGGTGGCACCGAATACGACTGGAACTCGCCTCTCATCATCGGCCTGATCGTCTCGGCCGTCGTCGGCAGCGTGCTGTTCGTGCTCGCCGAGCGTCGCGCCGCCGAGCCGATCATCCCGCTGCACCTGTTCCGCGACCGCAACTTCAACCTCGCGACGATCGGCGGTCTCGCCCTCGCCGTCGCGATGTTCGGCTCGATCGCCTACCTGCCGACCTACCTGCAGATGGTGCACAGCGTCAACGCCACCGAGGCGGGTCTCATGCTGCTGCCCCTGATGGCCGGTCTCATGATCTCGGCCATCGGCTCGGGCCAGCTCGCCAGCCGGTCGGGTCGCTACAAGTGGATGCCGATCACCGGCGCCGTCATCATGGCGATCGCCCTGACCCTGCTGTCGACACTCCAGACGACCACGTCGATCGTCGTGCTCGGCGTGTTCATCTTCGTGCTCGGCTTCGGCATCGGTCTCGGCATGCAGATCCTGGTGCTGATCGTGCAGAACGCGTTCCCCCGCGAGGTCGGCACGGCCACCGCGGCGAACAACTTCTTCCGCGAGATCGGTGCGTCGATCGGCACCGCCATCGTGGGCGCCCTGTTCACGAACCGCCTCACCGAGCTGCTGTCCGAGCGGCTGCCCGCGGGTGCCGCCGACGCCGGCGTGTCCGAGAACTCGCTCACCCCGTCCGTGGTCGCGAAGCTGCCGGATGCGATCTCGGGCCCGATCATCGCGTCGTACAACGACTCGCTGACCCCCGTGTTCCTGTATCTCGCGCCGGTGCTCCTGGCCGCCGCCATCGTCCTGGCGTTCGTGAAGGAGCGTCCGCTCGACACGAGCATCGGCGAGGGCGTCGGCCACTAGACGCCGACGCTCTCCCCGCCAGGTCGACGCGGCACCTGCCGAACAACCGGGAGGCGCTGGTGACGACCCCGGGATCGACGTACCCTGAGCAGCACCACGGCGACGGAGCCGAGTGACTCCGCCGCGTCCAGCCGACGAGGGGGTGCCATGCCCGAACACGCGGGTCTCCCCCGGCCCCTCGTCGCCGAGTCCTGGCGGCGTGCCACCCGAGGGCGGGTCGACCCCGATGCGATGCCGCCGCTCGCCCTGCCGCTCGACGATCTGGCCTCCTACCGCCGCGATCACCCGTTGTCGTCCGTGCTGCCCGTCGTCCGGCGCCTGCTGCTCGACGACGCCGAGGGCTCCGGGCTGCTCGTCGCGATCGCCGACGACGCCGGTCGCCTGCTCTGGGTCGAGGGCGACCGCGAGGCGCGGCACAAGGCCGAGCGCATGCTCTTCGTCGAGGGGGCCGGCTGGTCGGAGGCGCGGGTCGGCACGTCTGCGCCCGGCACGGCCCTCGCACTGGACCACGGCGTGCAGATCCGCCGGTCCGAGCACTACAACCACCTGGTGCAGGAGTGGAGCTGCACCGCCGTCCCCATCCACGACCCGAGCACGGGGCTGCTGCTCGGCGTGCTCGACCTCACCGGCGACGACCGGGCGGTCGGGCCGCAGACGCTCCCCCTGCTGCGCGCGACGGTCGCCGCCGTCGAGGCCGAATTGACTCTCGGCCGACTGGCCTCCCGGCGCGATCGGACGCACGCCGTGCCTCCGGCCGGTGATCGCGTGCCGCCGCGGCGGACGCGTCGCGCCGCCACGGTCGAGACCCGGTTGGAGGCGCTGGGCCGAGACGAGGCCCGTCTCGTCGTCGGGGGCCGCACCACGCGACTGAGCCTGCGGCACTCCGAGATCCTGCTGCTGCTCGCGAGCCGGCCCGAGGGCTGGACGGCCCCGCATCTCGCCGACGCCGTCTACGGCGACGCCGCCTCGCTCGTGACGCTGCGGGCCGAGATCGTGCGCCTCCGCCACGCCCTCGACGTCGTCGACCCCACGCTCGCGCCCGTGTCGCGGCCCTATCGGCTGCCGCGCGCCATGGCGACCGACCTCGGCGACGCCGTCGACCTGCTCGATCGCGGAGCCCACCGTGCCGCCCTGGGCGCCCTCCGCCGCGTCGCCCTGCCGGGGTCGACGGCCCCGGGTGTCGAGGCACTGCGCCTCGACGTCGCCGCCCGCCTCCGCGAGTCGCTGCTCGAATCGGCGGCACCGGACGTGCTGCTGTCGTACGCCGCCTCCCTCGACGTCACGGACGGCGACGACGTCGACCTGCTGCGCGAACTGCTGCGCGTGCTGCCCGCCCGGTCTCCGAAACGCGCCGGGATCGTCGCGCGGCTCGCCCGCCTCGACTGACGGCATCCGCTGCCGTCGACCCGCACCACCGGTCGCGGTCGCGGTCGCCGGCGGCGTCGCCGTCGCCGTCGCAACGAGATGCAACGCTCGGCGTCCTATCGTCGCGCCCAGGCGCGGGCGACCCCCGCGCGAACCGACAACGACGTCGAAAGGGACACGATGACCATCACCACACCCCCGAGCACCTATGCGGCCCCCGGCACCGAAAGCTGCCCCGTCTCGTTCCGCAGTCGCTACGACCACTTCATCGGCGGCGAGTACGTCGCCCCGGCGAGCGGGCAGTACTTCGAGAACCCGTCACCGGTCAACGGCAAGGTCTTCACCGAGGTCGCGCGTGGCAACGCCGCCGACATCGACAAGGCCGTCGAGTCCGCCTGGCGGGCCTTCGACGGGTGGAAGCGCTCCACCATCGCCGAGCGCGCGCTGATGCTGAACCGCATCGCCGACCGCATGGAGGAGAACCTCGAGATGCTGGCCGTCGCCGAGACCTGGGACAACGGCAAGCCCATCCGCGAGTCGCTCGCCGCCGACGTGCCGCTCGCGATCGATCACTTCCGTTACTTCGCCGGGGCGATCCGGGCGCAGGAGGGCTCGACCGGCGAGATCGACAACGACACCGTCGCCTATCACTTCCACGAGCCGCTCGGCGTCGTGGGCCAGATCATCCCGTGGAACTTCCCGCTGCTGATGGCGGTCTGGAAGCTCGCCCCGGCCCTCGCCGCCGGCAACTGCGTCGTGCTGAAGCCGGCCGAGCAGACACCCGCGTCGATCCATGTCTTCGTCGATCTCGTCAAGGACCTCATCCCCGCCGGCGTGCTCAACGTCGTCAACGGCTTCGGCGTCGAGGCCGGCGCCCCGCTCGCCTCGCACCCGAACATCCGCAAGATCGCGTTCACGGGCGAGACCACGACGGGTCGCCTCATCATGCAGATGGCCAGCGAGAACCTCATCCCCGTCACCCTCGAGCTCGGCGGCAAGAGCCCCAACGTGTTCTTCGCCGACGTGGCCGACGAGCGTGACGACTTCTACGACAAGGCGCTCGAGGGCTTCTCGTTCTTCAACCTCAACTCGGGCGAGGTCTGCACCTGCCCGTCGCGGGCCCTCATCCAGCAGTCGATCTACGACCAGTTCCTGGCCGATGGACTCGACCGCGTGAAGCAGGTCAAGCAGGGCAACCCGCTGTCGATGGACACGATGATCGGCGCCCAGGCGTCGAACGATCAGCTGGAGAAGATCCTCAGCTACATGGACATCGGCAAGCAGGAGGGCGCGAAGCTGCTGCTCGGCGGCGACCGGGCGGACCTCGGCGGCGACCTGACCGACGGCTACTACGTCAACCCGACCATCTTCGAGGGTCGTAACTCGATGCGCATCTTCCAGGAGGAGATCTTCGGCCCCGTCCTGTCGGTCACGAACTTCTCCGACTACGACGACGCCATCAAGATCGCCAACGACACGCTCTACGGTCTCGGCGCCGGTGTCTGGAGCCGCAACGGAGCCCAGCTCTACCGGGCCGGCCGCGACATCCAGGCCGGGCGCGTGTGGTCGAACACGTATCACCAGTACCCCGCCGGTGCGGCGTTCGGCGGCTACAAGCAGTCGGGCATCGGACGCGAGAACCACAAGATGATGCTCGACCACTACCAGCAGACGAAGAACCTGCTCGTGTCGTACGCGGACGGTCCGATGGGCTTCTTCTGATGACGCCCGAACCGACAGCCCCGGAGGCACGGGTCGCCACCGCGCCTCCGGCGTCGGTCGCCGAGGCGGTGACGTCCACCCCCTCGCGGGTCGACGTCACCGCGGAGGCGGCCGCCTTCCTCGTCCGCCTCACGGCCCAGCACGGCCCCCTGATGTTCCACCAGTCGGGCGGCTGCTGCGACGGCTCGTCGCCCATGTGCTACCCCGTCGGGTTCTTCCGCATCGGCGCCGTGGACGTCCACCTGGGCGACCTGCACGTCGACGGCCTCGATCCAATCGAGGTGTACATGTCGCGTTCTCAGTTCGAGTACTGGAAGTACACGCATCTGACCATCGACGTCGTCGACGGCCGCGGTGCGGGCTTCTCGGTCGAGAGCCCCGAGGGCAAGCGATTCCTCATCCGGTCGCGGATGCTCACCGACGACGAACTGAGCGCCTTCGGTCTCGCCTGACGGTTCGGCCCGGTGCGTCGGCTGACGAGGGCGTCACGAATGGGGCACGGCGTACACGCCGTGCCCCACCCGTGCGATGCGGCCCTGGCGAGCCAGCACACTCAGGGTCGAGAGGACGCTGCTGCGGCGATAGTCGCCGCCGGCGGCCTCGAGCGCGTCGATGATCTCCGACGTCGTGCGCGGGCCGTCGGCCAGCAGGCCCGGCACCCGGTCGGACAGCGACGCGGTGGGGTCGAGGTCGACGTCACCGCCCTCGGAGGGGTTCTCGAGCGCGTACTCGCGCCGCGCCTCCTGAAGCTGTTCGCCCGTCACCCGGGTCACGGAGCCCTTCGCCTGCGCGTAGGGCGCGAGCGTCAGCGACCGGCCCACGCGGTTGTACACGTTCGACGCCGTGGTGCCCTGCTGGTCGGCGATCTCGGGGTAGGAGGCGCCGCCGAGCAGCAGCAGCGCCTCGCCCTCGAGCCCGAGCCACTGGCCGAGGCTCGCGAGCTCCCAGCCGTGGCGGCTGACCGTCTCGCCGACCCGCTCGATGTCGTCCCCGGCCTCGTCGAGGTCGTGCGCGAGATCGCGGACGAGTGCCTCGAGACGGTGTCGCGCGTCGGCGACGATGTCGGCGGTGAAGCGCGGCGGGTGGCGGAGCGGTTTCGACATGACGTCGCCATGTTAGGCCACATTTGATTCACGCTGACATTTGTGAAAGGCTATGCAAGTTCGCTTCGAGCCGCGGCTTCGCCGTGCCGAGCGATCCGACTTCGGCACCACCCGTTCGGGTGCGCGCCTCCCCATCAGTTAGGAACAACCATGGTCTACGCAGTCGTGCGCGCCGGTGGCCGTCAGGAGAAGGTCGAGGTGGGCACCATCGTGACCCTCGATCGCCTGAAGTCCGCCGAGGGCGAGAGCATCACCCTTCCCGCCGTCCTCCACGTCGACGGGGACACCGTCACCTCCGCGGCCGACGCGCTGGCGAAGATCACGGTCACCGCCGAGGTCCTCAACGACCTGCGCGGCCCGAAGATCACGATCCAGAACTACAAGAACAAGACCGGTTACAAGCGTCGCATGGGGTTCCGTGCCGACCTGACCCGCGTCAAGATCACCTCGATCAAGTAAGGGAGCTGAGAACGCATGGCACACAAAAAGGGAGCTAGCTCCACCCGCAACGGCCGCGACTCCAACGCTCAGCGCCTCGGCGTGAAGCGCTTCGGCGGTCAGGTCGTCCTCGCGGGCGAGATCCTCGTCCGTCAGCGGGGCACGCACTTCCACCCCGGCGCCAACGTCGGTCGTGGTGGCGACGACACCCTGTTCGCCCTCGCACCGGGGTCGGTCCAGTTCGGCACCAAGGGCGGCCGCAAGGTCGTCAACATCGTCGCCGCAGCGACGGTCGACGCGTAAGCACTCGCGATCCGCAGATAGGCGGTCGGGCCCTCACGGCCCGGCCGCCTTTCTCTGTGCCCGCCGAGCCAGTCTGTACCCCCACCTGTGTGCCCCACCCGACCGGGCGCGTAGACCGGACACATGAAGGCACTCACCTACCAGTCCGTCACCCACGTCTCGGTCGAAGACGTCCCCGACGCCCAGATCATCGATCCGACCGACGCGGTCATCCGCGTCACGTCGGCGGCCATCTGCGGCAGCGACCTGCATCTGTACGACGCCCTGGGCGCGTACCTCGACAAGGGCGACGTGCTGGGCCACGAGACCATGGGCGTCGTCACGCAGGTCGGTTCCGCCGTCAGCCGCATCAAGGTCGGCGACCGGGTCGTCGTGCCATTCGTCATCTCGTGCGGCCACTGCTTCATGTGCGACCGGGGCCTGTTCTCGCAGTGCGAGACCACCCAGGTCACCGAGTACGGGTCGGGTGCCACGCTCTACGGGTTCAGCAAGCTCTACGGCCAGGTACCCGGCGGGCAGGCCGAACAGCTGCGCATCGCCCTCGCCGACGCCAATCTCGTCACCGTCGGAGCGGAGCTTCCCGACGAGCGCTATCTCTTCCTCAGCGACATCCTGCCGACCGCCTGGCAGGGCGTGGAGTACGCCCAGGTGCCCGAGGGCGGCACGCTCGTGGTGCTGGGCCTCGGTCCGGTCGGGCAGTTCGCGTCGCGGATCGGCGCCTACCGCGGCTACCGTGTCATCGGCGTCGACCCCGTACCCGAGCGCCGGGTCATGGCGGCCCGGCACGGCATCGAGGTGCTCGACCTCACCGACGACGTCGCCGATGTGATCTCGGGCATGACCGACGGTCGCGGCCCCGACTCCGTCGTCGACGCGGTCGGCATGGAGGCGCACGAGCACGTGGGCATCGGGGTCGTCCAGAAGTTCGCCGCCGCGCTGCCCGACAAGATCGGTCAGGCCGTCATGCAGAAGGCCGGAATCGACAGCCTGGGTGCCATGCACCTGGCCTTCGAGATCGTCCGTCGCGGCGGTACCGTCTCGCTGAGCGGCGTCTACGGCGGCACGGCCGACCCGACCCCCTTCCTCACGCTCTTCGACAAGCAGATCACCATCAAGATGGGCCAGTGCAACGTCCAGAAGTGGATGGACACCCTCATGCCGCTGGTAGAGGACCCGTCCGACCCCCTGGGCACCGAGGACCTGGTCACGCACCCGGTCCCCCTCGCCCGCGCAGCCGAGATGTACGACGTGTTCAAGAAGAAGGAGGACGGCTGCATCAAGGTCGTCCTCAAGCCGTAGTAGGCCCCGAGGCTCCGTCCGCAGTCCCTGCACCACCATCAGGCCGTGTCCCCGAACGGGTGTCGCGCGCGCCGGCGAGTCCTCGCTAGCGTGGCTTCCCATTCGGGGAACACGGCCTGTTCGTGCGTTGTTCACCGGAACACGCACTCGCGTTCACCGCTCGCCAAGCAAACCCGTGATGGACTCGGTGCCGAATCAACAACGTGGGTCTCGTCCCGGGTCCCGCGTCGGCGACATCGAATGAGAGAACAATGGATCTCCGGACGGCCGAACACCCCAGGCCGAACCACTTCCTCCTGCACCTCAGCGACACGCATCTGATCGGTGGAGACGGCGACCTCTACGGCGCCGTCGACAGCGAGGCGCGACTCCGCCAGATCTTCGACGAGATCGAGGCATCGGGCGCCCGTCCCGAGGCCATCGTCTTCACCGGCGACCTGGCCGACCGCGGCGAGCCCGAGGCATACCGCAAGCTCCGCGCGTTGATAGAACCGGCCGCCGAACGCCTCGGTGCCCAGGTCATCTGGGCCATGGGCAACCACGACGAGCGCGGTGCGTTCCGTGAGCAGCTCTTCGGGCAGATCCCCTCGCAGCGCCCCGTCGACTTCGTCTACGACGTCAACGGACTCCGCGTCATCACCCTCGACACGAGCGTCCCGGGTCAGCACTACGGCGAACTCTCGGGCGAACAGCTCGACTGGCTCGCCGAGGAGCTGAGCGTCGACGCCCCCGACGGGACGGTCATCGCCATGCACCACCCGCCGGTGCCGAGCGTGCAAGACCTGTCCGTGCTCGTCGAGCTGCGCGACCAGGCTGCCCTGGCCGAGGTCATCGAGGGCAGCGACGTCCGGTCGATCATCGCCGGGCACCTGCACTACTCGACGAACGCCATGTTCGCCGGGGTGCCCGTCTCCGTCGCGTCGGCCACCTGCTACACGCAGGACCTCAACGTGATCCAGGGTGCCACCCGCGGCCGTGACGGCGCCCAGGCGTTCAACCTGGTGCACGTCTACGAGAACACGGTCGTGCACTCGGTCGTCCCGATCGGCACCTATGCCACGGTCGGCGAGTACGTCTCCCCCGAGTCGACGGCCGAGCGCCTCGCCCTCGCCGGGGTCCGCATCGCGCCCGCCGCCCCGCGGCACCGCAAGACCGACACCGCCCCCGTCCCGATCGTCGAGCGCGATCTGGCACTGACGGGGCCGATCGACACCCTCTGATCGCCGTCGCCCGACGCACGCGTCGCCGGGCGACGTCGCACTCCGAACCGAAGGAGGCGGTGGCCGGCCTGGCCACCGCCTCCTTCGTGTCCGGGCACGCCGTCGTCAGTGCGTCGCCGCGGCAATCGCCCGCGCGAGGCGCCGCCCGTAGTGGTCGCGCGCGACGTGTCGGAGACGATCCGGCAGCGACGGCACGACGCGTCGCGCGAGACGCATCACGCCCTCGAAGCGACGTTCTCGCCGACGACCCCAGGGCAGACCGAACTCGTCGCGGAGGCGCTCGGGCAGCAGACCCGTGGTGATCAGACGGGCGAGGGGCATCGCGAGCCTGATCGCGACGGGGACGTTCGTCGGGTGCAACAGTCGGTGGGCCACGCTCCGCGTCGTGGCGTCGACCCGGAGAGTCGCGAGCTGATCGCTCCAGTACCGCGCGAAGGCCTGGCGGTCGGCGGGCCAGAGGTCGGCGGGCATCTGCAGCGCGGTGCCGACCCTCTCGTATTCCCGATAGACGCGATCGAGGGTCTCGCCCGGGAGCGTGCCGAAGACGTACTCGACGATCGTCACGGCCGAGTCGTACAGCGTCGCCGCCACCCATAACTGGAGATGGGGGTCGAACGCGGTGTACGCGACCCGAGCGTCCGGAGACGATCGCACGGGGCCGTGCGCGCGGTTCACCATCCGACGCACGAACGCGACCTCGTCGGGTGAACCGAAGACGATGGCGTAGAGGTAGGTCATCGTGCCGTGGAGGCGGTCGAGCGGTCGCGAGGCGAAGTCGCTGTGGTCCGCGACCCCGTGACCCACCGCCGGGTGCGCGAGTTGCAGGAGCAGGGCGCGCCCCCCGCCGGCGAGGACCACGGCCTCCCCCGCCAGGTCGTGGAGGTCGTGGATCGGGCGCCGGGTCATGGGCGACAGCCTACGGAGGCGGGCCGCTAGGGTGCTGGCATGGCCACCCCCGACTTCGTCCTCGCCCTCCGCGACCGCGTCGGCACCGCACCGCTCTGGCTCTCGGGCGTCACCGCGGTCGTGCTGCGTGACGACGAGACCCTGCTGGTCCGTCGCGCCGACAACGGCGAGTGGACACCCGTCACCGGCATCATCGACCCGGGCGAGGAGCCCGCCGACGCCGCCGTGCGAGAGTGCGCCGAAGAGGCCGATGTGGTCGTCGAGCCGCTGCGCCTCGCCCTGGTCGGTGTGACGCACGAGGTCGTCTACGCGAACGGCGACCAGGCTCAGTATCTCGACCACACCTTCGTCATGCGCTGGATCTCGGGCGAGCCGGCCCCGGCCGACGGCGAGAACACGGAGGCGAGGTGGTTCCCCCTCGATGGACTGCCGCCGATGGCCGAGCACATGACGGCCCGTCTCGAGGCGGCTCGCCAGCCGGGCACGGGCGCGGCCTTCGGCTTCGCCGGGCGAATGGTCCGCCCCGTCTAGCCGCCCCCGCCCCCACGCACCGCCGTCAGTCGGACTTCTTCGACTTCGTGGCCTTCGTGACGAACGCGTCGCGCTCGTGGCGCAGCGATTCGACCGTCTCCGGGTCGAGGAAGTCGACGAACGGGTTGGGCTGACCGGTCTTGTCGGCGACCACCTGGGTGTAGGCCGCCGTGGCGACCCGGACCCGCTCCGTGGCCCGACCCGCGCGCTTCACCGACAACGGCCGTTCGTTCATCACCTCGCCGTGCTTCTTGATGGCTTTGACGAGGTCCTTGAGAGCGGTATCGATCTTCTTGGTCACGGGCACATTCTCGTGCATGAAAGTGAACACGCAAGCCACGCCGAGGACGAGGTCCCCGCGACCGTCACCGACCGGCTGAACCGAGCTCGCCCTGGCCGTTCTCGGCCCGCAGGGAGCGGCGCTCCTGCTCGGCGTTCTCGCGCTCGACGCGCTCCATCTCGGCCTTCTCCCACGGCGCGGCGAACGGGTAGTAGCGCTCCAGGAAATCGGTGACGGTGGCCGTGCGCTCGTCGTCGCTCACCTCGGGGAAGCTGCCGTCGTTGAGGCAGAAGAAGTCGAACGAGCGCTTCTTCAGCAGCTCGGACAACGACGCGAGCCCCGACACCATGGTCGTGTCGACATAGCGCACCCGCGCGGCCTCCTGGACGATCGCGCGCCCGGTCATCAGCGAGTAGTAGTGGTACAGCGAGTTGGTCACCGAGATGTTGTCCTTGGCCCGAAAGGGGCTACCGGCCGTGGCCGCGAACTCGTCGGCGAACTCGTGTTCCAGTTCAAACATCACGCTGCGACGGAGCGGCGCCGCCGTGTGCTCGAGGTGCCGTGTCGTGACCCGGCCGAAGCGCTGCTGAAGCAGCCGTCGGTTGACCCGGGCCGCGTTCTCGAACCCGCTCCGCTCCGTGTTGTTCAGCCCGAGGCCGATGCGGGTCTCGGCCTCGATGAACTTGGTCACGGAACCGGGCGAGAAGAACATCGAGGGCGCGACCGGGCGCCCGAAGAACATGTCGTCGTTCGAGTACAGGAAGTGCTCGCTGAGCCCCTCGATGTGGTGCAGCTGGGCCTCGACCGCCTGCGAGTTGTGCGTCGGGAGCATCGAGAGGTCCGCGAAGAACTCCTCGCTGCGGACGACGCGCACCCGCGGGTGGTCGCCCAGCCACTCGGGGACGGGAGAATCGGTGGCGATGTAGATGTTCCGCACCCACGGGGCGAACATGTAGACCGAGCGCAGGGCGTACTTGAGCTCGTCGATCTGCCGGAACCGAGCGGGGGCGTCGTCGCCCTCGCCCACCACGTGCCGCGAGGCCTGGGCGGCACGCGCGCGCTGGTACTCGACCGAGTTGCCGTCCACCCACGAGAACACGATGTCGATGTCGAACGTGATGTCCGTGGCGTGGTCGTCGAACATGTGCTGGAGGGTCGGCCACTCGAGTCCGTAGCGCTCGACGGTGGCCTCCACCGCCTCGCTCCGCGGCAACGACGTCCGCATCAGCGCGTTCTCGACGGGGACGAGGATCTCGTCGTCCGTCAGTATCCAGAACTCGACCTGGATCGCCGTCCCGGCCCCGTAACGCAGACGGCCGATCGGCTCGACGCGCGGCCGGTAGATCTTGTAGGCACGCTCGTTCGGGTCGTCGAGCCCGCCGTCGACGACCAGGGCGGCCCGTCCCTTACGGGGCTTGGCGTAGAAGGGCTCGGTCTTCGAGGCGGCCGACATGGCTTCGACGAAGGAGGCGCGGTGCACCGCTTCGACGGCGATCACGGGTCGCACGTCGTTGCCGCGCACGAGGAGGTACGGGATCTGCGCCTCGTCGAGGACGCGCCTGATGAAGATCAGGTCGTCGATCATCGACTGCTGCGGGGTCAGATGACCGTTGAGGAGGGTGAACTGACCCTTGCGGACCACGACATCGTCACGGTCGAGACCACCGGGATGGGGACGAGGGGTCAGAAGAGGACTCTCCGTCGTACCGATGATCTCCGTGGCCATGCAGACTCAACCCTCCGTGCAGACCTCGGGCGGGTCTGTGCACTGCAGACGATTTTAGCCTGATCAGCTGGTGGTGCGCTCCGTCGGCACTTTCACCAGGACACCGACCACGATGAACACGAACGCCGCCACGAACTGTAGGGCGGCCCAGGGCTGGCCGTCGAGCGGGATCACCACGACCGGGTTCCAGAGCACGGCGATGGCGGCGAGCAGCACGATGGCCCACCACGCCCGCGCCCGGAAGGCGAAGACGATCATGATGAGCGCGAAGATCGAGACCACGTAACGGAAGATGATGAACGCACCGGTGTCGAGGAGCGCCACACCGGCCACCAGCGCCACCGCGCCGAGCAACCCGGGGGCGAGGGCGGGGCGGGTGAAGTCGGGCTTCGTCGGCGTGGGCATGTCGGCGCCTTCCAGGTATGCCCCGAAGGGGCCGGACAGATCGGACGCGGACGCCCGACGAACCGTTCGAGCCTACCGGCGGGCCGGGCTGCCACCTGCCACGGAGGCCGGTGCCGGGCCTGCGCTCAGTCGATCTCGTACGAGCTGTCGATCACCGTCAGCGGGCGGCTCATCGGCGGCTCGTCGCGCAGGCGCTCGAGACCCGGCCGCAGTTCGGCCAACCAGGCCTCGTAGCCGGCGGCCGTCAGGTGCACTCCGTCGTCCGAGAACTCGGGGCGGAGCGCGTCGTCGTCCCCGGCGAGGGCCGGCCAGAGGTCCAGGTACTGTGCACGGACGGTCGAGGAGAACTGCCGCAGATGCCGGTTCGCGTCCTTGATGCGGGCCGCGAACTCGGCCTGACGGGGTGCGATGGACTGCAGCAGAAGGCGCGTGCCGGGCAGCTCGCGCCGCATCACGACCATGAGGTTCTCGATACCGCGCACGACCTGCTCGACGCTCCGGCGGGCACCGACGTCGTTCGTCCCGATCATGAGGACGACCGAGTCCGGACGCGCGGCGATCACGTCGCCAATGCGCTCCGTCAGGTCGGCGACGGTGTCCCCGCCGACTCCGAGGTTCACGACGTCGTCGTCGGGGAACCACGATGCCCAGTCGCCGGCCTGGGTCAGGCTGTCTCCGACGAAAACCAGGGTCTCTGTGTTCGACATGGTCACACCTCTCTGTCGATCTCGAGTTTCGCTAATGCTGCCAGGTCGGGCCGGGTACGGCCACAGCCACGGCCGACGGGCGCGGGGTCATTGACGGAATCGTCGCGGGCGGCGCGACGCGATCCGGTCGAGGCCGTACCGCACGCGCGGCAGCAGCACGACGAACGACGCCACCACGACCGCGACGCCGAACAGGATGCCCAGCCAGAGCGGCACGGGCGACACGGCGTCGGGGTCGGGCGGGTACAACGGCGTCGGCGACGACTGCGCGGCCGCGACGACGGTGCCCGCACCCGCCAGCAGACCTGCCACGGCGCTCACGCGTGGGTCGGGTCCGCAGCCGCCGGGGCGACGACCCGCTCGGCCGACTCGGTCTCGGCCGTGCCGGTGATCCGCTTGAGCATGCCCGAGAAGATCACGCCGTGGAACGGCAGGATCGAGAACCAGTACAACCGGCCGCCGAGCCCTTGAGGGAAGAACACGGCCCGCTGGCGGTAATGCGCACCGCCTCCCTCACGAGGCTCGACCGTCAGTTCCAGCCACGCGCCTCCCGGGACCTTCATCTCCGCCCTCAGGCGGAGCAGACGAGGCCGCTCGATCGTCTCGACCCGCCACCAGTCGAGGGCGTCGCCCTTGCGCAGGGTCGTCGCGCTGCGGCGGCCGCGTCGCAGGCCCACTCCCCCGACGAGGCGGTCCATCCAGCCGCGAGCAGCCCACGCCAGGGGGAACGAGTACCAACCGTTCTCGCCGCCGATACCCTCGACGACCTTCCAGAGCTGTTCGGGCGGGGCCGAGGTGTCGGTGGACCGGTCATCGGTGTAGACCGTGTGGCCCGACCAGTCCGGGTCGCTCGGCAGCAGATCGCTCGGGGCCCCGTAGACCGAGGAGTCCTGCCAGCTCGTCTCGACGGCGCCCTCCTTCTCGCGTTCGAGGGCGAGGCGCACGGCCTCGCGGTAGCCGATCAGCCCGGCCCGGGGAGGCGCGACGTGACGGTCGATGTCGTGCTCGCGAATCACGCAGTCGTATTGCAGCGACGCGATGATCGGGATGGCGAGGGCACGCGGGATGGGAGTCACGAGGTTGACCCACTGCGAGGCCAGCCAGGGGGTGAAGACCGGGAGGGACGCGATCGGTCGCTGCTTCAGCCCCGCCTCGAGCGCGTAGCCGTTCATCATCTGCCCGTAGCGCAGCACGTCGGGCCCGCCGATGTCGAACGTGCGGTTGACGCCGGCGTCGATGCCGGCGGAGCCGATCAGGTAGTGCAGCACGTCGCGGACCGCGATCGGCTGGATGCGATTGCGGACCCACTTCGGCGCCGGCATGTACGGCAGCACGTCCGTGAGGTGTCGGATCATCTCGAACGAGGCCGAGCCGGACCCGATGACGACACCGGCCTGCAGGGCGATCGTCGGCACACCGCTCGAGAGCAGGATGTCGCCCACCGCCTTCCGCGACTCGAGGTGCTTTGAGAGCTCGCCCTCGGGGTGCAACCCGCCGAGGTACACGATGCGCGAGACACCGGCGGCGGCTGCGGCGTCGGCCATCGTCCGTGCCGCGTCGGCCTCGGCCTTCTCGAAGTCGCCGCGGCCGGCCATGGCGTGCGCGAGGTAGTAGACGACGTCGATGCCCTCGACGGCCTTCGCGACCGAGTCGGCGTCGGTCAGGTCTCCCTGGACGATCTCGACGTCACCCGCCCACGGCACGTCGTCGAGCTTGCCGGGCGTGCGCACGAGCACGCGCACGGTGGCACCGGCGGAGACGAGACGGGGCGTCAGCCGACCGCCGATGTAGCCGGTGGCACCGGTGACGAGGATTCGCCGACCCGCGACGGCCGGGTCCGTGTCGGGCATGTCGGGCAGGGCGGCCGAGCCGGTCGACGGGGTCGGCGCGGCGGGAGGAGGAGTGTCGGACATCGCTCCACGCTACGCTGGGCACCGCCATGAGCACCCAGATCGCGCCCTCCCGTCCGCCTCGCAACGCCGTGCTCGCGGTGCTCGACGTCGTCGCCGGTGCCGCGCTCTCGGTCGTCTCCGTGCTCGTCGCAGGAGCCTGTCTTCTCCTCGTCGCCCAGCTCCAGGTCTCGGCGGTCGTCGTCGTCGGCACGGTCGTGGTCGTGTTTGCGACGGCATTCGGGATCGGGCTCTTCCTGGTGCGGGCCCTGCAGCGCCGCTACGGCGCCTGGTGGCCCGTCGTGGGCTCGGTCGTCACGGTCGCCGCGTTCTACGTCGCCGGTCTCGTCGCGGTCGCGATCCGCCGCTGAGGTCGCCAGGCGCTGACGGCGCCAGACCCTGACACCTCGAGGCGCTGACGGCGCTAGGCGTTGACGTCGGCCGCGAGGATGCGGCGACACGTCTCGACATCGTCGCCGATCTGCTCGATCAGCGACTCGAGACCGTCGAAACGGAGGTTGCCGCGGATCCAGTCGACGAACAGCACCGTCATCTCGGCGCCGTAGAGATCGAGGGAGACATCGAGCAGGTGGGCCTCGACCTGTTTCTCGGGCACCCCCTCGAAAGTCGGGTTGTTGCCGACCGAGACGGCGGCCGGGTAGACCGTGCCCTCGATGAGCACGCGTGCGGCGTAGACCCCGTCGGCCGGGACGAAGCCCTCGCTCGTGCGTTCGAGGTTCGCGGTCGGGAACCCGAGCTCGCGCCCCCGCTGCTCGCCGTGCACGACGACGCCGCGGACGGCGGGCTCGCGGCCCAGCAGGGCACCGGCCTCGCGGACGCGCCCGGCGTCGAGCAGTTCGCGGATCCAGGTCGAGGACGCGCGACGGCCGCCACCCGGGCGCACGTCGTCGATCGAGACGACCTCGAAGCCACGCTCCGCCGACAACGCGCGCAGGGTGTCGACCGTGCCGCTCCCCCGGACGCCGAACCGGAAGTCGTCGCCGACGAACACGATCGAGGCGTGCAGCGCGGCGACCAGGACGCGGTCGACGAACTCCTCGGGCGTGAGCGAGCGCAGCTCGTCGTCGAAGGCGAGCATCAGCGTCGCCGCGACGCCGGCGCGCTCGAGCAGCTCGCGCTTCTGACGGTTGCTCACCAGCGGGGTCGGCGTCGACTCGGGCCGCAGCACGGACAGCGGGTGGCGATCGAAGGTGACGACCGTCGGGATCAGGCCCCGCGCCTCCGCGGCCTCTTCGAGCAGGCCGATGACGGCGCGGTGGCCGACGTGCACGCCGTCGAACTTGCCGATCGTGACGGCGCTCGGCCCGAAGCCGGCCGGCACCGCGTCGATGCTGTCGTAGAACTCCACGTCGACCCTCAGCGCACCGGGTCGGAGTCGCCGGCCGAGGCGTCGTCGCGGCCGGCCGCGAGCGGAGCCGGGCGCGTCCGGCGCAGCCACAGGATGCCGAGCACCGGCAGGACGAGCGGGACGAACCCGTAGCCGCGGCCGAAGAACGACCACACCGTGTCGTGCGGGAAGAGTTCGGGGTCGATGACCGTCACGAGACCGATGACGATCACGCCGACGAGCTCGAACGAGATGGTCGCCCAGGCGACGGCGTACCACCCGGTGCCCCGGGCGATCAGCGAGACGGTCGCGACGATGTATACGACCGCCGACAGCGCACTGAGCGTGTAGGCCAGCGGCGCCTCGTCGAATTGGGTCGCGATCTGGAAGACCGACCGGCCGGTCGCGGCGAGGGCGAGGATCGCGTAGACCGCGATGAGGACACGACCGACTCCGACCGCGCGTGTTGACTGCTGAGTGACCATCACCGTCAAGGATATGGCTCGCGCGCGGCTGCGGCGACCACCCGCATCGACCCCAGGAGGCGCGGTGTCAGGTGCCCTGGACGGTCCAGATCTGGAGCATGCGATAGACCATCACCGCGACCGCGAACGCGGCGGCCGCGAGGACGAGGTTGCTCCACCGGGTCCGATCGACCAGCGCCCAGACGGTCGCGAGCGGCGGCAGCAGCATGGCCGACACGAGATAGATGTAGAACTCGACGATGCTGCCGGTGGGCTCGTTGCCGACGAACGGGGCGACGATCGCGACCACGAGCTGCACGACCAGCAACAGCAGCACGACGGCGCTGGCCCCGACCGTGATGTCGTTCGGCAGTCGCTTCGCGAGACCGGCGACGAGGCAGACGAGGCCCGCCACCGTGGCGACGACGACCTGCACCCAGGTGAACCACTCGATCATGCGGACACCTCGTCGGTCGGGAAGTTCACGATCGGTCTCGCGGCCCCGCCCCGGATCGTGACGAGACCGGCCAGCCGCCCGTCGGGTGTGATGGCGGCGACGGGATCGTCCGACGACGGCAGCTCGGTGGGCACGCGCTTGCCGTGACCGAGGTCGATCGTCTGCTCGGGCGTCATCGACCACACGGTGAAGAGTTCGGCGGCGACCGCAGCCGGACTGAGCAGCCGGTCGGCGACGAGCTCTGCGTCGAGGTCGTCGAGCGGCACGGACGCCGCCACGTCGAACGGACCGACCCTCGTGCGGCGGAGGGCGGTCAGGTGCCCGCCCACCCCGAGGTGCGCGCCCAGGTCGCGGGCGAGCGCGCGGATGTAGGTGCCGGACGAGCAGGAGACCCGCACGTCGAGGTCGCGGACGACGACGCCGTCGACCGCGGTCTCACGTCGTGCCAGCACCACGAACTCGCTGATGGTCACGTCGCGGGCCTTCAGCTCGACGTCGACGCCCTGGCGTGCCAGGTCGTACGCGCGCCGACCGTCGACCTTGATGGCGCTGACCGTGGTCGGCACCTGGCTGATCGGGCCGCGCAGCAGGGCGATGCCGGCGTCGATCGCCTCGTCGTCGATGTGACCCGCGTCGGTCGTAGCCGTGACGTCGCCGTCCGCGTCGTCGGACGCGGTCGACACGCCGAGCCGGATCGTCGCCTCGTACGTCTTGTCGAGACCGACGAGGAACGTGAGGAGGCGCGTGGACGAGTTGATCCCCGCCACCAGCAGCCCCGTCGCGAGCGGGTCGAGCGTGCCGGCGTGCCCGACCTTGCGGGTGCCCGCGGCCTTGCGGACGCGCGCCACGACGCCGTGGCTGGTGATGCCCTGCGGCTTGTCGACGAGAAGGATGCCGCTGTTCACCCGACGACGGTATCAGCAGGCGTCGTCGAAGACGCGCCGGGGGTGTTCGGGGTCGCTCACGTCGACGACCGCCATGGCGCGCGCCCTGAGATCGGTGCGGGCCCGATCGGCCGTGAGCCAGAGCGAGTAGTTCCAGCCGCCCGCCAGCGAGGGGCGATTCAGCGCCGTACCGTCGATCACGAGCAGCGCGTCGGCGGGCCCGGTCACCCAGTCGGCCTGGACCGCACGGCCGGCCACCGCGTCGAAGGCCTTCGGCACCCAGCCGGTCGAACCGCCCAGCCGGAACGGCTCCAGCAGGACCCGACGGAGGACCGATTCGTCCAGACTCTCCGCGCGCCGCGCCTCCTCGACGCCCGTGCCGGCCCCGTCGTCGGTCGCCTTCGCGAAGTCGACGGTGGAGGCGCGGAACGCGCTGCGGCCGAGCTCGCCCAGGGCCACGACCAGGTCGTCGGAGAATGCGGCCCCGTCGACGGAGGCGTCCGAGTCGACGGCCACGACGACGCGGCCACGCGGGTAGTTGTGCGCGATCTCGGTCGCGATCTCGCGCATCGTGTCTTTCTTGGCGGGGGCCCATCTGGTCGTCATGCGGCCAGGCTATGCCTCGCGGCTCGCGTACGGTTGAGCGGTGACGATCTCCGCCGCCGTGAATGCCTGGTTCCGTGCCGAAGGGCGCGATCTACCCTGGCGACGACCCGGATTCACCCCGTGGGGCACGCTGGTCAGCGAGTTCATGCTGCAGCAGACACCGGTCGTCCGCGTGATCCCCCGGCTCGCCGAATGGCTCGACCGCTGGCCGACACCGGCCGACCTCGCGGCCCGTCCCGCTGCCGACGCCGTCCGCGCCTGGGACCGCCTCGGATACCCCCGTCGCGCGCTCAACCTGCACGCCGCCTCCGTCGTCATCACGGGGCGGCACGGCGGCCGCGTGCCCGAGACGGTGCCGGAGTTGCTGGCCCTGCCCGGTGTGGGTGACTACACGGCCCGAGCGGTGGCCGTCTTCGCCTACGGGCATCGCCACCCGGTGGTCGACACCAACGTGCGACGCGTGCTGGCGCGGGCCGTCGAGGGACTCGCCGAGCCGTGGGCGCCGAACGCGCGTCGGGATCTGCCCCTGATGGAGTCGCAGCTCCCCGCCGACGACGCCGAGGCCCGCGTCACCAACGCCGGGGTGATGGAATTGGGCGCACTCGTCTGCGTCGCGAAGAACCCGCGGTGCGACGTCTGCCCGCTGCTCGACCAGTGCGCGTGGGTGCAGGCGGGTCGGCCCGAGCACGTCGGCCCCCGACTCCGCACGCAGGCGAAGTTCGAGGGATCGGACCGCCAGGTGCGCGGGCTGATCATGGCCGAGCTGCGAGCCAGCGACGTGCCCGTGACACCGACCGAGATCGCCGCCGTGTGGATGGACGCCGCCCAACGCGACAGAGCCCTCGCGGGCCTCCTCCGCGACGGTCTCGTCACGGGTTCGGCCCCCGAGGGCTACACGCTGCCCGAGTGAGCCGCCGGGGCGGTCACACGGGCTTGGCGGACTAGCGGGTCGACCCGTCGGGCTCGACCGAGCCGGCGGCTGCGTCGTCGTCGTCAGCGTCATCGAAGTCGTCAGCGTCGTCGAAGTCGTCAGCGTCGAGGTCGTCGCCGATCTCACGCGGTTTGACGTACGGGTCGGCATCGCCGGCGTACTCGGCCGTGGCGGCCATCGACTGGCTGTCCTGATCACGCTGACGCGCCTCCTGCAGGAGGCGGTCGATCGACGCGGCATTCTCGGGCAGGGCGTCGAGGATGAACTCGATGCTCGGCGTGAGACGCGCCGTGATGTTCTTGCCGACCTCGCTGCGGAGCATGCCCGTCGCCGACTTCAGGGCCGCGGCGGTGTCGCTGCGCTCCTCGTCGGTGCCGTAGACCGTGTAGAAGATCGACGCGTGCTGCAGGTCACCCGTGACGCGGACGTCGGTGATGGTCACGAACCCCAGACGCGGGTCCTTGATGCCGCGGTCGAGGCGACGGGCGATGATCTCTTTGATGCGGTCCGCCATCTTGCGGGCGCGCTGGGGATCGGCCATGGGCTTGCCTTTCGAGAGAACTGGATGGGTGGGGCGAACGGTGCGGGGCCCCGCCCGATCCGGCTTGCGGATCGGGCGAGGCCCCGAGACACCAGGAGGCGGTGGCCGGTGAGGCCTACGCCCGCGGCTTCTCGACCATCTCGATGGTCTCGATCTCGTCGCCGATCTGGATGTCGTTGAACTTGCCGAGACCGATACCGGCCTCGAAGTCCGTCCGGACCTCGGTGACGTCGTCCTTGAACCGACGCAGCGACTCGATGGCGAGGCCGTCCGCGACGACGACGCCATCTCGGATGACACGGGCCTTCGCGTTTCGCGTGATCGTGCCCGAGCGGACGATGACACCGGCGATGTTGCCGACCTTCGACGAACGGAAGATCTCGCGGATCTCGGCGACACCCGACTGGACCTCTTCGAACTCGGGCTTGAGCATGCCCTTGAGCGAGTTCTCGATGTCTTCCAGCGCGGAGTAGATGACCGAGTAGAAGCGGATGTCGACGCCCTCGCGAGCGGCGCGCTCGCGCGCCTTCGTGTCGGGTCGCACGTTGAATCCGATGATGATCGCGTTGTCGACCGTCGCCAGGTTCACGTCGCTCTCGGTCACTGCACCGACACCGCGGTGGATGATGCGCAGCTGGACGCTGTCGTCGACCTCGATCTTGAGCAGCGACTCCTCCAGTGCCTCGACGGCACCGGAGACGTCACCCTTGATGATGAGGTTGAGCGCCTCGACCTTGCCCTCTTCGAGTGCACGGGTGAAGTCCTCGAGCGAGATGCGCTTGCGGGCCTTGGCCAGCGAGGCGTTGCGCTCGACGGCCTCGCGCTTCTCGGCGATCTGACGGGCCGTGCGGTCCTCCTCGGTCACGAGGAAGGTGTCGCCGGCTCGCGGGACGCTCGAGAGACCCTGGACCAGCACCGGCCGGCTCGGGTACGCCTCGTCGACCGGGTCGCCGTTCTCGTCCATCATGGCGCGGACACGGCCGTAGGCCGTTCCCGCGACGATGGCGTCTCCGACGCGCAGGGTTCCCGACTGGATGAGCACCGTGGCGACGGCACCGCGACCCTTGTCGAGACGGGCCTCGATCGCGACACCACGAGCGCTCTTGTCCGGGTTCGCGACCAGGTCGAGACCGGCGTCGGCGGTGAGGAGCACCGCTTCGAGCAGCTTGTCGATGTTCTGGTTGTTGCGAGCCGAGACGTCGACGAACATGACGTCTCCGCCGTACTCCTCGGCGACGAGGCCGTATTCGGTGAGCTGCTGACGGACCTTGGCGGGGTTCGCACCCTCTTTGTCGATCTTGTTGACCGCGACCACGATCGGCACGTTCGCCGCCTGGGCGTGGTTCAGCGCCTCGACCGTCTGCGGCATGATGCCGTCGTCGGCCGCGACCACGAGGATCGCGATGTCCGTCACCTGGGCACCACGGGCACGCATGGCCGTGAAGGCCTCGTGACCGGGGGTGTCGATGAAGGTGATGGCGCGCTCGACACCCTCGTGCGGGGCCCAGACCTGGTACGCACCGATGTGCTGCGTGATGCCGCCCGCCTCGCCGGCGACGACGTTGGCGTTGCGGATCGCGTCCAGCAGTCGCGTCTTACCGTGGTCGACGTGACCCATGACGGTGACGACCGGGGGACGGATCTGCAGGACGGACTCGTCCTCGTCCTCGAGCTCCTGGTCGAGGTCGATGTCGAAGCCCTCGAGGAGCTCCTTGTCTTCGTCCTCCGGGGAGACGACCTGGATCTTGTAGCCGAGCTCTTCGCCGAGCACCTCGAAGGTGGCCTCGTCGAGCGACTCCGTCGCCGTGGCCATCTCACCGAGGTGGAACAGCACGGTCACGAGGTTGCCGGGGCTGGCGTCGATCTTGTCGGCGAAATCGCTGATGGAGGCACCGCGACGCAGTCGGACGACCGTGTTGCCGTCGCCGCGCGGGACGCTGACGCCACCGAGCGAGGGCGCCTGCCGCATCTCGAATTCGGCCCTCTTCGTCCGCTTCGACTTGCGTGCCTTGCTCTTACCGCCGCCACGACCGAATGCACCGGCCGTTCCGCCGCCGGGTCCACGACCACGACCGCCACCACCGGCGGGACGAGGCCCGCCGAAGCCGGGACGGAAGCCGCCGGCTGCGCCGGGTGCTCCCCCACCGGGACGCTGGAAACCGCCACCGGCACCGCCGGGACGACCACCGGCACCGGCCGGGCGCTGCCCGAAGCCGTTGGGACGGGGACCGGCGCCGACGCCGGGACGCGGTGCGCCCGGACGGGGTGCGCCGGGACGCGGAGCCTGCGGACGCGGGCCTGCGGCGCCACCGGGACGCGGCATGCTGGGCGCGCCCGCGCCACCGGGACGCGGGGCACTGGGACGACCCATGCCCTGGTTGCTGCTGAAGGGGTTGTTGCCGGGGCGCGGCGCGCCGGGACGCGGCCCACCGGGCTTCGGTGCGGACGCACCGGGCTTGACGGCGTCCGACGCGGGAGCCGACGCGGCGTCCTTGGCCGCCGCGGCGCGCTCGGCCTCGGCCTTCGCCTGACGCTCGGCCACCGTGAGGGGCGCCGCCGGAGCGGGTGCCGCCTCGGCGTCGGGCTCGACGCTGGTCGGAGCTGCGGGTGCCGGGGTCTCGGCGACCGGGGGCTTGGGGGCTGCCGGGCGGGGGCCGCCAGGCTTGGGGGCCGATGATGCGGCCGGCTTGGTCGCCGCGGGCGCAGCTGCGGAAGACGCGGGCGGCTTGGGGGCGGCGTTCTCGAACGCGGCGCGCAGCTTGCGGGCCACGGGGGGCTCGATGCTGGACGACGGGCCCTTGACGAACTCGCCCATCTCGGTGAGTTTGGCGAGGGCGGTCTTGCTGTCGATCCCCAGTTCGCTGGCGATCTCGTGTACGCGTGGTTTAGCCACAGTTCTCCTGTCTCGGGTCCCTTCCCGGATCAGGAGGGGACCACTAAATGTGGACGGGTCTCATTTCGAGCCGCTCATTAGTTGTCCATGTGCCGTTCAGCCTGTTCTGTCGTGGCTACTGGTCGTGTGTCGGTCGTCACCCTCGCGAAGTACTCGCGCAGGTCTCCGGTGTCTGGTTCGAAGTCGAGGCGAAGCGCACGGCGGAAAGCCCTGCGCCTCACGGCCGCCTCGAACGCGTCGATGGAGGGGGTCAACCACGCACCTCGCCCCGGGAGAGCGGCGGTCGAATCGACCACCAGACGTCCGTCTCGGGCGACGACCCTCACGAGTGAGGACCGTGGAGCGCGCGTTCGAGTACCGATACACGTTCTGACGGGTTCCACTCTACCCCCTCTGCTCTCTTCCGGGTGGACGCCGAGGGCGAACGGCGTGTGAACCGTCGACTCCTCGGCCTGTCTGCCGCCCCTCCCCCTCGGAACGATGTGTCGCGTCGGGTGGGTGTTGGCCTGCAACATCCACCCGACGCGACACATCGATCGGGGTGGTTAGTCCTCGAGGATGCTGTCGGGCTGGATGGGTCGATCCCTTCGACCGGGCCTTCGACGCTGGCGCGTCGGCGACCCGGCGCGCGAATCGACATCCAGCTCTAGTCCTCGAGGATGCTGTCGGGCTGGATGTCGATTCGCGCGCCCGTGAGCTTGGCGGCGAGGCGGGCGTTCTGGCCCTCCTTGCCGATCGCGAGCGAGAGCTGGTAGTCGGGCACGAGCGCGCGGACGGCCTTGGTCGCCTGGTCGATCACGAAGGCGCTCGACACCTTGGCCGGCGACAGCGCGCTTGCGACGAACGTCGGCAGATCGCTCGAGTAGTCGACGATGTCGATCTTCTCGTCGTTCAGCTCGGTGGTGACGGCACGGACGCGCTGACCCATCTCGCCGATGCAGGCACCCTTGGCGTTGACACCGGGCTCGGTCGCCCGCACGGCGATCTTGGTACGGTGACCGGCCTCGCGGGCGAGCGAGACGATCTCGACGACGCCGCTCGCGATCTCGGGGACCTCGAGTGCGAAGAGCTTGCGGACGAGCGAGGGGTGCGTGCGCGAGACCGTGATCTGCGGGCCCTTCGTGCCCTTGCTCACACCGGTCACGTACACGCGGATGCGAGAGCCGTGCTCGTACTTCTCGCCCGGGACCTGCTCCTCGGGCGGGAGGATCGCCTCGATCGTGCCGAGGTCGACGTGCACCATGCGGGGGTTCGGCCCCTGCTGGATGACACCGGCGATGATGTCGCCCTCACGGCCCTTGAACTGGCCGAGCACCTTGTCGTCGCCGATGTCACGGAGACGCTGGTTGATGACCTGCTTGGCGGCGAAGGCGGCGATGCGGCCGAAGTCGCTCGGGCTGTCGACGGCCTCGCCGACGACCTCGCCCTCGTCGTCGCGCTCGATCGCGTAGAGGAGCACGTGCCCCGTCTTCCGGTCGAGTTCGACGCGAGCAGCCGGCTGGTCACGGCTCTCGTTCTGGTTCGTGTGCTTGAGGTAGGCCGTCAGGATGGCCTGCTCGATGATGCGCACGAGTTCGTCGAAGGGGATTTCACGCTCGCGCTCCATGAGACGCAGCACGCTCAGGTCGATATCCACTGAGGGCCTCCACTATTCAGATCTGCAGGCTGCGCGCACGGTGGCGCGCACAGCATCCCCCTACGATACCCGAGCGACGGGTGCCGAAAGCGCCGAGACGGCGTCCTCGACCGACATCGGAGTGCGCTCGCCCGTGCGGCGATCCCACAGCTCGACGATGCCCTCGGCGGCCGTGCGACCCACGACGACGATGCGCGGGACGCCCAGCAACTCGGCGTCGCCGAACTTCACGCCGGGCGACACCTTCGGGCGGTCGTCGTAGAGCACGTCGAGGCGGTGCGCCTCGAGGTCGGCCGTCAGCTTCTCGGCGACCTCGAAGACGACGGGGTCCTTGCCCGTCGCCACGACGTGGACGTCGAACGGCGCGACGTTCTCGGGCCAGACGAGGCCCTTGTCGTCGTTGTTCGACTCGGCGATGACCGCCATGATGCGCGTGACGCCGATGCCGTACGACCCCATCGTCACCGTGACCTGCTTGCCGTTCACGTCGAGCACTTTGAGGCCCAGGGCCTCGGCGTACTTGCGCCCGAGCTGGAAGACGTGGCCGATCTCCATGCCGCGCGCGGTCTCGATGGGCCCGGAGCCGTCGGGCGCCGGGTCGCCCTCGCGGACCTGCGCGGCCTCGATGACGCCGTCGGCGACGAAGTCGCGACCGGCGATCAGGCCGACCACGTGCACGCCCTGCGTGTTCGCGCCCGTCGCCCACGACGAGCCGTCGACGACCCGGGGGTCGACGACGTATCGGATGCCGGACTCCGACTCGGTTCCGAGCACCTGGGGCCCGATGTAGCCCTTGACCAGGACGGGGTTCTTCTCGAAATCGGCATCGCCTGCGGTGTCGACCTCGGCCGGGGCGAACGCGACCTCGACGCGCTTGAGGTCGATGTCGCGGTCGCCGGGCAGGCCGACGACGACGAGCTCGCGCGTGCCGTCGAGGTGCGTCAACGTGAGCACGACGTTCTTCAGCGTGTCGGCGGCCGTCCAGGCCCGGCCGTCCTCCCGAGGAGCCGCGGTGTTGAGCTCGTCGACGAGGGTGTCGATCGTCGGGGTGTCGGCGGGGTCGAGGAGGCGCGGCTCGGGTCGGCCCTCGAGGGGCTCGCTGGCGGGGACGACCGTCGTGAACGCCTCGACGTTGGCGGCGTAACCGCCCGCCGAGCGCACGAAAGTGTCCTCACCGGCGGCCATCGGGTGCAGGAACTCCTCGCTGCGCGAACCGCCCATGGCACCGGCGTCGGCCTTGACGATGACGTACTCGAGCCCGAGGCGGCCGAAGATGCGCTCGTAGGCGTCACGCTGCGCCTGGTAGCTGGTGTCCAGCCCCTCGTCGCTGGCGTCGAACGAGTAGGCGTCCTTCATCGTGAACTCGCGGCCGCGCAGCAGGCCGGCACGGGGCCGGGCCTCGTCGCGGTACTTGTCCTGGATCTGGAAGAGCGTGAGGGGAAGGTCTTTGTACGACGAGTACAGGTCTTTCACGAGCAGCGTGAAGGCCTCCTCGTGCGTGGGAGCCAGCAGGTAGTCGGCGTCCTTGCGGTCCTTGAGCCGGAAGAGCGCGTCACCGTACTCCGTCCAGCGGCCGGTCACCTCGTAGGGCTCGCGAGGCAGCAGGGCGGGGAAGTGCACCTCTTGGGCCCCGGCAGCCGCCATCTCGTCGCGGATGATGGCCTCGATCTTCGCCTTCACCCGCAGCCCGAGCGGCAGCCACGCGAACACGCCCGGTGCCTGACGGCGGATGTACCCGGCGCGCACGAGCAGCCGGTGACTGGTCACCTCGGCGTCGGAGGGGTCTTCTCGGAGGGTGCGGACGAAGAGCTGGGAGAGGCGTGTGGACACCCGACCAGTGTATGCGGGCCGGCGGACACGTCAGGCGAGCCGCCGCCCGTCACCACGGCTTGCCGTCGTACTCCCCCGGGTTCTGGTCGTAGTAGCGCTGCCGGTCGTTGTTCTGCTGCTGGTCCTTCTGGCTCTGCTGGCCCTGGTCCTTCAACTGGTCGAGCGGGTCGCCCGATCCGCCCGAGCCGGCGTCCCCGCCGTCGGACTGACCGGGGTCCTGGCCCGGGTCCTGGCCACCGCCGGGCTGCGGGGTGTCGCCACCCGCGCCTCCTTGGGCCTGTTGCTCCTTCTGGTCGAGCCGGCCGTCGGCGTCGTCGAGCGGCTTTGACGTGTCGGGTTGCTGTTGGTCTTCCGGGGGCTGGAAGCAGCCCTCCGGTGCGTCGTCGATCGCCTTCTGGCCCTGTTCGAACAGCTTCTGGGCATCGGCGTAGCGCAGCTCGGTGATCGCCGCGTCACCCTGCGCCTCGATCACGAGGACGAGGTCGACGCGGATCACGCACGAGATGGTCTCGTCGCCCGTCGGCGCTTTGTCGAGCGCGGTGAGGAACTCCTGACGGGCCTCGTCGAGGACGCCGACCTGGGCCAGCGCGGTGCCGCGATCGAAGTGGTGCACCCACGGTTCGATGACATTGGCGACACCGAGCGGCGCCGTCAGCGACACGCCTCGCTCGTAGGCCTTCTCGTTGTACGCCCACTGTGTCGCCGCGGCGAAGACGGGCAAGCTGAGGAGCTTCGCCGCGACCAGCAGCACCACGAGCACGACGGGCAGCGACCAGAGCAGCAGCCGTCGGCGGAGTCGCCGACGGTACTCGGCGACGGTCGGCTCACCGGCCGCCGCGCGAGCGGCCTGGATCTCGTCGACCGGAGGCGGGACGAGCGTGTCGGTCATGCGTCGATCCTCTCGCGGGCCGGCTTTCTGTCTCGACTCGGATCTGGCCCGTGGCCCTGGCGGGGCGGGCGGATCTCGCCGAGTGCCCTGGCCACGAGGGCGATGTCGAGCAGGATCAGCAGGAAGAGGGGGATGGCGAAGATCCAGTAGAGGTCGATGACGCTGTCGGCCCGACCCTCGTCCGAGGCGACCCGACCGGCCCGTTCGTCGGCCACGGCGCCGTCGAGCGATGTCGTGGCCGTCCGGTGCTCGTACGAGACGCCCAGCTCGGAGGCGATGCGGCGCAGGTTTCCCTCGTCGATCGTGGAGATCGCGTCGGGTTGCCCCGCCTTCGTCTTGTCTTTGATGTACTCCTTCGTGGAGTACTCGTCGCCGTAGCCGTCGAACACCGGCATCCGGCCGCCCGCCGCCGTCCCGTATCCGAGCACCGCACCCCCGTCGACGTCGGCGCGAGCGTCGGCGAACGAGCCGGGCGCCTCGGCCAGCGTCTGCTCGCCGTCACCCATGTAGTAGACGACGTTGGCGCGCTCGGGGTCGCTCGCCCGCGCCTCCGCCAGTCGCTGCGTCAGCAGTTCGTTGGCCTCGCTGATCGAGCTGCCCTTGGAGTAGAACGTGATCTCCTGGTTCATGACCGTCGCGGCCGTCACGACGGCCGACGCGTCGTCGGTCAGGGGTGTCCGCAGGACGGCCGTGCTGTCGAAGGAGATCAGCGAGAACCGGGCACCGGCGAGTTCGTCGGTGATGGCCGAGATGTCGGCACGCACACCGGTGAGCCTGGCCTGGCCGTCACCCCAGTCTTCGGCCGCGATGCTGCTCGTGGTGTCGACGACGAAGAAGACGTTGAGCTTGGCCACCGACGCCTGCGCGGAGCCCCCGGGGACACCGGGTCGTGCCGCGATGACGAGCAGCAGGGCGACGATCAGACCACGGCGGACCCAGGTGAGCAGGAGTCGCCGCGACGAACGCTCGGCCACGATTCGCCAGACGACGACGCCGAGGAGGAGGACGGCGAACACGCCGAGCAGCCACCAGGGCAGCACGGGCTGGAAGACGAGGGCCTGCGCGATCGCGGCCGTCCTCCCGGTCACAGTCGCACCCGCCAGAGCAGGAGGAGACCGCCGAGCGCCACGATCAGTGCGGCCACGGTGAGCGGACCGGGGTCGTCCGTCACGACGAGACGCCGCGTGCCGGTGAACAGCCCGGCCTCCTGCGCGTCGATCTCGGAGACGATCTGACTCACGGTCGTCGCGTCGTCGAGCGCGTAGTAGCCGCCACCGGTGTCGTCCACCGTGGTCTTCAGCTCGGTCGCCACCTGGTCGGCGATCTGGTCGGTGCCGAAGTCGGCGGGGTTGATGGCGTAGACCCGCACACCCTTCTCTTTCGCCAGTGCCCCCGCCTGGGTGAGCGTGAGGAGAGCCTGTCCGTTCACGTAGTTGTCGGTCGCGAGGATGATCGACTTCGGTCTCGTGTTCGAGTCGGCGTCGTCGAAGCCCAGCACGCAGGACGCGAGCCCGTCCCCGATCAGCGAGGCGCCCTTGCCGAGGTCGGTGCCGCTCCAGTACCGGGTGCCGTTCTCGCCGTAGGAGTCGAACGAGTCGCGGTACTGCTGCAGTTGCGTCTGGACGTAGGCGTAGTCGTCGGTGAGCGGGAACGCCTGGACCGACGAGCTGTCGAAGAGGTAGAGGCCGATGCGTTCGCCGTCGAGGCCCTTCGCGAGGGTTGCGAACGTGTCGGCGATCTTCGAGTCGACCTCGGTCATCGACCCCGACACGTCGAGACACAGGATGACGTCCCGCTTGTACGACTCGGGCTCGACCACGGAGACGCTGGACACCCGGGCGGCCAGGAGCGCGCTCATCCCCCCGAGTGCGATCACGCCGACCAGCGCGACCACGAGCAGTGCCCGATAGCGTCCGACGAGACGTCGGTAGGCCGGCAGCGACGTGAGGCGTTCGCTGTGCGCGACGGGCGTGCCTTGGCGACGCAGCCGCTCGCGATCGCGTCGACGCCACCGGACGTAGACGACGGCGGCGATCGCCGCGACCGCGAGAGCCGCGAACGGCACCCACCAGAACATCAGTCCCATGTCGTCACGACCTCACGCGCCGTCCGGACCGCACGCTGCGGGTCGCCCGGGTTCGCCTGCTGGAAGGCGGGCGGATAGTACTGGCCGACGGCTCCGGCCAGGCGCGGCAGACGGGACTCGGTCAGGTCTTCGAGGGTCATGACGTGCGTGTCCACGCCGTTCGTCTCGTGCACGAAGAACCGGAGGAGCAGGCTGAGTCGGCTGTGCACGGCGCGGTCGCTGAGTCGACCGCTCGCGGCCGCCGCCTCGACCTCGTCGATGAGGGCCAGGTACTTCGTGCGGACCGCGACCGGGTCGACGTTCTGCCGTCGCAGCGCGGCGCGTGCCGCCGGCGGGAGTCGGCGTCGGGTGAACAGCACCACGAAGACGTACCACGCGACGACGAGACCGACGGCCAGCAGCCCGAGGAGGAGCCAGAGCCACCACAGCGGATATTGGTACGGCCCGAAGAAGCCCTTATCGTCCAGCACGGCGATGCTTCTCCATCAGGGTGAACAGACCGGGCACCACGGCCGACTGGCTGTCGAGACGCTCGCTGCTGATGCCGAGCAGCTGCAGCTCGCGCTCGGTGTCGCCCCGCTGCCGCTCGGCACTGCGGTCGAACTCGTCGCGCAGCTGGCGGTTCTCGCGGAGGTAGGCCGGCAGGGTCGAGATCTCTTGCACGTCGTACACGTCGGCGGCATGACCGCTCCGTGTCATCAGGTCGGCGTCGCCGACGGTCAGCCAGACGATCTCGTGTTGGGCGCGCAGTCGGCGGAGCAGCCGACCGAGTGCGTCGTCGATCGCGAGGTCGTCCGTCACCACGAGCAGCATGGAGCGACGCCGGAGCCCACGAGCCACCCACGAGAGGACACCGGACAGGTCGCTCCGGGGCGCGTCGAGCGTGACGCGGCGGTCGACCTGACGCAACAGCATCTCGAGGTGGGCCTCGGTCGCCCCGCCCGGGTAGGCCCGAGTGCCCGACTCGTCACCGGCCACGAGCGACACGACGTCGCCGTGCTTCGCGGCGATGTAGCCGAGGGCGCCCGCCGCCATGATCGCGATGTCCTTCTTCGTCTCGCCGCTCGTCGCGGTGGCCGCCATGTTGCGCCCCGTGTCCATCACGAGCACGAGGTTCTGGCGGCGGCTGGCGATGTAGCGCTTGACGAGCGGCTCGCCGTGGCGGGCCGTGGCCTTCCAGTCGATGTCCTTGACCTCGTCGCCGGGCACGTAGGCGCGCAGGTCGTCGAAGTCGTGGGAACGGCCGTGGTGCACCGACGCGTAGCCGCCCTCGAGCAGGTCGAGCGTGCGTCGGTGGGCGAAGAGGTTCATCTTCGTCTTGACGCGCAGCAGGAGACTGGCCACGGTCAGGGTGTCTGCACCGCGCCGAAGATGGCGTCGATGATGGTCTCGACCTTGACGTCGTCGGCCGCCGCCTCGTAGTTGAGGATGATGCGGTGACGGAGTACGCCGTGGCGCAGGTGCTTGACGTCTTCGGGGATGACGTAGTCGCGACCGTGCAGCAGCGCGAGCGCGCGGGCGGCCTGCGTGAAGGCGATACTGGCGCGAGGACTGGCCCCGAAGTCGATGTAGTCGGCCAGTGTGCCGGGGATGTACTGCTGCGGGTGTCGCGTGACGTAGATCAGCTGGACGATGTAGTTGACGATCGACGCGTCGATGTAGACCCGCTTGGCCAGGTCTTGCAGGTAGAGCACGTCGTCCACGCTCACCGCGTCGACGGCCGCGGTCGACGCGTCCTCGTCGTAGACGCCCGACTCGATGCGTCGGATGATCTCGGCTTCTTCGGCCGGCGTCGGGTACTCGAGGATCTCTTTCAACAGGAAACGGTCGAGCTGCGCCTCGGGCAGCTGGTACGTGCCCTCCTGCTCGATGGGGTTCTGCGTGGCGAGCACGAGGAAGGGCTTGGGCAGGCGGTAGACCGTCCCGCCGATGCTCGTCTGCCGCTCTTGCATGGCCTCGAGCATGGCGCTCTGGGTCTTGGCGCTCGACCGGTTGATCTCGTCCAACAGCACGAAGTTCGAGTGCACGGGACCGAGCTGGGTGACGAACGTGGACTTCTGCGCATCGTAGATCTGGGTACCCGTGATGTCGCTCGGCAACAGGTCGGGGGTGCACTGGATGCGGGTGAACGTCGCGCTCACCGAGCGCGCCAATGTCTGCGCGGCCGTCGTCTTCGCGAGACCGGGCACGCTCTCGAGCAGGACGTGCCCGCCGGTGACGAGCGCCACGAGCAGGGTGTCGCGCATGTTCGCCTGACCCACGACCTTGCGCGAGAACGCCCGCGAGACCGTGTCGACGATGCGACCCGCGCGAGCGAGGTCGTCGGGGCCCAGCGGCACCGACGAGGCGGGCTGGTTCACAGCGGGCGGCGGGGACGATGTCGTCGTGTCGGTCACGCGCCCCACTGTAAACCAGTCCGCCGACGTCACCGTCGGAGCGCTCGTCGCGCCAGGCTGTTGCCCAGGAACTGCACGAGCTGGACCAGCACGATGATCAGGATGACCGCCGCCCACGTCACGACCGGGTTGAACTGCCGGTAGCCGTACAGCAGCGCGAAGCTGCCGAGCCCGCCGCCGCCGACGTAGCCCGCCACGGCCGTCATGTCGACGATCGCCACGAAGATGAACGTGTAGCCGAGGATCAACGGGCCGAGGGCCTCCGGCAGCAGGATGCTGCGGATGATCCGCGCTGGCCCCGCCCCCGCCGCTCGCGCGGCCTCGATCACGCCCGGCTGCACGGTGAGCAGGTTCTGCTCGACGATGCGGGAGATCGCGAACGACGCCGCGAGCGAGAGCGTGAAGACGATCGCGTTGTTGCCGCTGCCCGTTCCGATCACCGCACGGGCCAGGGGCTGCGCGGCCGCCAGGAAGATGATGAACGGGATGGGCCGGAAGACGTTCACCAACACGTTGAGCACGGCCGCGACGGCGCGGTTCTCGAGCAGTGAGCCTGCGCGCGTCAGGTACAACGCGAGCCCGAGCACGAGACCACCGATTCCGCCGAACAGCACGGTGAGGGCCGTGATCCAGAGGGTCTCGACGGCCGCCTGCCAGAGCTGGGGCTGCAGTTCGATCAGACTGTCCATGTCAGGCCTCCTCGATCTCGGTCGCGGCGTCGCCGAGCTCGGCGACCGCGGCCCGGACGGATGCGGGGTCGCCCGACAACGCCAGGGTCAACGTGCCGAAGGTGCGTCCTCGGATCTCGTCGATCCCGCCGAAGACGATCTCGAACGAGACCTCGTGACGGGTGAGCAGGCCGAACACCTGTCGCTGGTCGACACCGCCCTCGCTGAGGCGCACCGTCACCAGCGTGCCGTCGTGTCGACGGCGGAGCCCGGCCAGCTCGTCACCGGCCGGCGCACCGGAGACGACCGTCGAGACGAAGCGCTTGGTCGAGTCCTCCCGCGGGTTCGCGAACACCTCGAAGGTCGGCCCGGTCTCGACGACCCGACCGCGGTCCATGACGGCGACCCGGTCGGCGATCGACTTGATGACGTCCATCTCGTGCGTGATGACGACGATGGTGATGCCCAGCTCGCGGTTGACACGTCGCAACAGGGCCAGCACCTCCTGCGTCGTCTCGGGGTCGAGGGCGCTCGTCGCCTCGTCGGCGAGAAGGAGGCGCGGCGACGTCGCGAGGGCCCGTGCGATGCCGACGCGCTGCTTCTGCCCTCCCGACAACTGGTCGGGCCGCACGTGCGCCTTGTCGGCCAGACCCACGAAGTGCAGCAGCTCGCTGATGCGTCGTTGGTGTTCCGCCACCGGCACACCCGCCGCCTTCAGCGGGAACTCGACGTTGCCCCACACGGTCTTCGACGAGAACAGGTTGAACTGCTGGAAGATCATGCCGATGCCGGCTCGGACACCGCGCAGGTCCCGTTCGCGCAGCCCCGTGATCTCGCGGCCGTCGAGGGTGATGCTGCCGCTCGTCGTCCGTTCGAGAGCGTTCACGAGCCGCACGAGCGTGCTCTTGCCCGCGCCCGAGTAGCCGATGATGCCGAAGATCTCGCCCTCGGCGATCGACAGGCTGACGCCGTCGACCGCCGTGAGCGGGGCCCCGCCGCGCTCGCGCGGCGGATACGTCTTGACGACGTCGGTCAGGGTGATGGCCGTCACCCGGTTCAGCCGTTCTTCGCGACGAGGTCTTCGGTCTCGCGCAGCGACTTCTCGAGGTCGGACACGGGGACCTTGGCGATGAC
Source organism: Frigoribacterium sp. 2-23 (assembly GCF_049601585.1). Lineage (GTDB taxonomy): Bacteria > Actinomycetota > Actinomycetes > Actinomycetales > Microbacteriaceae > Frigoribacterium. Next base: position 1,895,308 of record NZ_CP187126.1, read on the forward strand.
CGCCGTACCGCCCGAGTTCTTCACGACGCCGTCGGTGATCGCCTTCGTGTCCTGGTAGATCTCGACGAGCTTCTTGTAGGTCGCGTTGTCCTTGTCGGCCGCGCGCGCCGCGAAGACGTTGACGTACGGGATCGCCGACGGGTCCTTCGGGTCGTCCTGCGCGATGACGTCGTCGGGGCTCAGCCCGGCCTTGGTGGCGTAGTCGTTGTTGATGACGGCACCCGCGAAGTCGGGGAGCGACGTGGCGGCCAGGTCGGCGCTGACGGTCGAGACCTTGACCTTCGACTTCGACTCGTCGATGTCGTTGACACCCGAGAAGATCGTGCCGCCGTCCTTCAGCGTGATGAGCTTGGCGCTCTGCAGCACGAGCAGGGCGCGGGCCAGGTTGCTCGTGTCGTCCGGCACGGCGACGGTGTCGCCCTGCTGGAAGTCGTTCACGCTCTTGTACTTAGTGGAGTAGAGCGGCAGCGGGTAGATCGCGGTGGAGCCGATCGGAACCAGGTCGTTGCCCGAGCTCTGGTCGTACTGCGCCAGGTACACGATGTGCTGGAACTGGTTCAGGTCGAGCTCGCCGTCCGCCAGGGCGGGGTTCGGCTGCTCGTAGTCGGCGTAGTCGACGAGCTTGACGTCGATGCCCTCGTCCTTCGCGGCCGACACGAAGGTCTTCCAGTAGGGGTCGCTCGCACCCACCACGCCGATGCGGACGGTCTGCGCGGAGCCCGCGCCGTTGCCACGGGTCACGGCGATGCCGATACCGACGGCGGCCAGGACGATCACGAGGGCGACGATGATCGCGATGAGACGACGAGGACCCTTCTTGGGGGCCTCGATCAGGGGTGCTGCGTCAGACATGGGGGTGGATCCTTTCGGTGGGTCACACCATGGTGGGGCCTCGGGGCCGGGCGGGGCGGCGCGCGCGTCACACGCCGAAACACGCGGGCGGGAAGACGAGCCGACACACGAAGGAGGCGCGGTGCGGGTCTCCCCGCACCGCGCCTCCTTGCGTCGTGCTGTTGCGTTTCGGTCTACCTAGACGGTGACGACCTGGGGCGAGCCGATCTCGCCCGGGGGCATCTCGGCGGCGAGGCGGTTCGCCTCGTCGATCAGCGTCTGCACGATCTCGGCTTCGGGGACGGTCTTGATGACCTCGCCCTTGACGAAGATCTGACCCTTGCCGTTGCCCGAGGCGACACCGAGGTCGGCCTCGCGGGCCTCGCCCGGGCCGTTGACGACGCAGCCCATGACGGCGACGCGCAGCGGGACGGTCATACCCTCGAGCCCGTCGGTCACGTCGTTGGCGAGCTTGTAGACGTCGACCTGAGCGCGACCGCAGCTCGGGCAGCTGACGATCTCGAGCTTGCGCTCGCGCAGGTTGAGCGACTGCAGGATCTGCAGGCCGACCTTGACCTCTTGGGCCGGCGGGGCGCTGAGGCTGACGCGGATGGTGTCGCCGATGCCCTCGGACAGGAGGATGCCGAACGCGGTCGCGGACTTGATGGTGCCCTGGAACTCGGGACCCGCCTCGGTGACGCCGAGGTGCAGCGGCCAGTCGCCGCGCTCGGCGAGCTGACGGTAGGCCTTGACCATGACGATCGGGTCGTTGTGCTTGACCGAGATCTTGAAGTCGTGGAAGTCGTGCTCTTCGAAGAGCGAGGCCTCCCACACGGCGGACTCGACGAGCGCCTCGGGCGTCGCCTTGCCGTACTTCTGCAGCAGGCTCGGCTCGAGGGACCCCGCGTTGACACCGATGCGGATGCTGACGCCGGCGGCTTTCGCCGCGGCGGCGATCTTGCCGACCTGGTCGTCGAACTTGCGGATGTTGCCCGGGTTCACGCGGACCGCGGCGCACCCGGCGTCGATCGCCTGGAAGACGTAGTTGGGCTGGAAGTGGATGTCCGCGATGACGGGGATCTGGCTCTTCTTCGCGATGATGGGAAGCGCCTCGGCGTCGTCGCGACTGGGCACCGCGACGCGCACGATGTCGCAGCCGGAGGCCGTGAGCTCGGCGATCTGCTGGAGCGTCGCGTTGATGTTCGGCGTAGGGGTCGTGGTCATCGATTGGACGCTGACGGGAGCGTCGCCGCCGACCAGGACCTTACCGACCTTGATCTGCCGCGACTTGCGTCGCGGGGCAAGGACTTCGGGGACCTTGGGCATACCCAAATTGACTGCTGGCACGAGGGACATCGTACGACGCTCCTGTGACAACCGCCTGTGCGGTGCGCAGACCGGTCGCGGGCAGCCGGCCGAGGCGAGCAGCCGGCCGACGGGGTCAGCCGAAGATGTTGATCGGGTTGACGATGTCGGCGTAGATCAGCAGCACGCTCATCGCGCCGAGCACGATCACGACGCCGAAGGTCAGCGGGATCACCTTCGCGGTGTCGACGGGCCCCGGGTCCGGCCGGCGGAAGAGCTTGGCGAACCCGCGGCGGATGGCCTCGATCAGTGCCCCGGCGACGTGACCGCCGTCGAGCGGCATGAGCGGGATCAGGTTGAACACGAACAGCGCCACGTTGAGGCTGGCCAGCAGACCGACCAGCACGCTGGCGCGATCGACGATGGGCACGGTGTCGAGGCTGGCGATCTCGCCGGCCATGCGGCCGACGCCCACGACGCTGACCGGCCCGTTCGGGTCGCGCTCGCCACCGCCGAAGGCCGCCTGCGCGACGCCCACGAGTCGCTGCGGGAGGTTCACGATGAGGTTGACGACGTGCCCGATGTTGTCGCCGACGGCCGGGAGCACCGCGGTGACGGGCTGCTGCACCGTCTCGTAGGCGAAGCCGATGCCGACGAAGCCGACCTCCTGCGTCTTCGGGGTGCCGTCGGCGTTGTTGACGACGCGGTTCGTGCTGTCGGTGACGTAGCGCTTCGACAGCAGCGGCGTCACCGTCGTCGTCTCGGTGGCGCCCGAACGCACGTAGACGACGTCCAGGGGCGTCGAGGCGGACTTCTGCAGCGTCGCTTGGATGTCGGCGCCGCTCGTCATCGCCGTGCCGTCGATCGACACGATGCGGTCGCCCGGCTTGAGGCCGGCGGCGTAGGCGGGAGCCTGGGTCGCCCCCTCCGGGCACGAGGTCTCGGTGGAGCCGGCCGGCAGCACGCACTCGGACACGCTGCCGAGCGTCGTGCTGAACTGCTGCTGACCGAAGCCGCAGAGCAGCACGGTGAACAGGACCACGGCGATCACGAGGTTCATGAACGGCCCGCCGAGCATGATGATGATGCGCTTGTAGACGGGCAGCTTGTAGAAGACCCGCTCCTCCTCGCCGACGACCACGGTCTCGGCACTGGCCTGGCGGGCGTCCTGGACCAGCGTCTGGAAGAAGCCGGTGCTCGCGGCCCGCGCCGCGCCTCCTTCTCTGGCCGGTGGGAACATGCCCGACATCGAGATGTAGCCGCCGAGGGGGATCGCCTTGAGGCCGTATTCGGTCTCGCCCTTCTTGCGCGAGAACAGCGTCGGCCCGAAACCGATCATGTACTGGCCGACCTTGACGCCGAACTTCTTGGCCGGCACCAGGTGGCCGACCTCGTGCAGCGCGATCGAGGCGGCGAGCCCGATCACCATGATCAGGATGCCGACGATGTACAGGAGGATCGATTCCACATCGGCAAGAGTAATGCGACGAGTCGGGGAGACCGCACCGGGCCGGCTATGAGCGGGCTGCGAGCAGACCGTCGGCCTCGGCGCGTGCCCAGCGCTCGGCCTCGAGCACGCCGTCGAGGGTCGACGGGCCCGACTCGTGCCGGTCGACGACGGCGCGCACCGTGTCGAGGATGTCGAGGTAGCCGACCCGCCCCTCGTGGAACGCCCACACGGCCTGCTCGTTGGCCGCGTTGAACACGGCGGGGTATGTCCCGCCGGCACGACCGACCTGCTTGGCCACGTCGACCGACGGGAAGGCCTCGGTGTCGAGGGGCTCGAACGTCCAGGTGGAGGCGGTGGTCCAGTCGAGGGGTCGGCCGACGCCCGCGACGCGGTCGGGCCAGCCGAGACCGAGCGAGATCGGCAGGCGCATGTCGGGCGGCGATGCCTGCGCGATGGTCGATCCGTCGACGAACTCGACCATCGAGTGCACGATCGACTGCGGGTGCACCGTCACGTCGATGTCGTCGTAGTCGACGTCGAACAGCAGATGCGCCTCGATCACCTCGAGACCCTTGTTCACGAGGGTCGACGAGTTCGTCGTGACGACGAGACCCATGTCCCAGGTCGGGTGCGCCAGCGCCTCGGCCGGTGTCACGTCGCGGAGCGACGCGCGGGTGCGACCACGGAACGGCCCTCCGGAGGCGGTGAGCACGAGTCGACGGACCTCGCGCTCCGACCCCGATCGCAGAGCCTGCGCGATGGCCGAGTGCTCGGAGTCGACCGGCACGAGCTGCCCGGGCGCCGCGGCACGCTTCACGAGGTCGCCGCCGACGATCAGGCTCTCTTTGTTGGCGAGGGCGAGCATCGCCCCCGACTCGAGCGCCGCCAGCGTGGGACCGAGCCCGACCGAGCCGGTGATGCCGTTGAGCACGACGTCGGCATGCACGTCTCGCACGAGCTCGACCGACTCGTCGGTGCCGAGGGCGACGTGCTCGACGCCGAACTCCTCGGCCTGGCGGGTGATCAGCTCCCGGTTCGAGCCGGCCGACAGGCCCACCACCTCGAAGAGGTCGGGGTTCGCCCGGATGACGTCGAGTGCCTGGACGCCGATCGACCCCGTCGAACCGAGGACCGTCACCCGGCGCATCAGCCGATGGCCAGGATGTCGATCACGAACACGAGCGTGTCGGTGCCCTCGATGCCGGCGGACGGCTGCCCGGCCTCGCCGTAACCCTCGCTCGGCGGGATGATCACGACGACCTGCGAACCGACGGTCTGACCGATCATGGCCTTGGCGAACCCGCTGACGACCTGATCGGTCGAGAACGGTGTCAGCTGCCCCTTGCCCCAGCTCTGGTCGAACACCTTGCCGGTGCGCCAGTTGACGCCTTGGTACTGGACCGTGACGTTCGCGGGGTCGGGCACGACCTCGCCGTCGCCCTTCTTGAGTACCTCGATCTTGAGGTCGGCGGGCGGATCGGTCTTCGGGACGGTCACCGTCGGCTGGCCGTCGTCGGCGAGCTTCACGGTCGGGAACCCGTCCTGGGCAGGCTGGTCGACACCGGTGGCACGCTGCGGGACGATCGAGACGATGTCGGCGACGATGACCACCGGCACGACCGTGCCGGACGTCGCGTTCGTGGACGTCGTCATGTCGGCGGCGGTCGCGACCGTCACGGTGCGCGACCCCTCGGCGGCACCGCAGAGCGCGTCGACGATGCCCTTGACGTAGTAGTCGGTGCTGACGGTGAGCTGCGTCGGCTTCTGGCCGTCGTAGCCGGCGGACTGCTGCTCCTTACCCGTCGTGGCGTCGTAGACCGCGAGGGAGACGTTGACGACGTCGCCCTGCTTCGCCTTCGGCCCCGACCCCTCGATGACGGTCGTGCGTTGCGACGACGTCGGGTCGAGGGGCGCCTTGAAGGTGGCGGTCGGCTTGGCGCCCAGGTCGCCGGTCACCGTCACCGCGTCGGAGAGGTCTCCTGACTTCGGCGCCGAGCAGGAGGCCGCCCCGGCAGACGGGGTGGCGGATGCCGACGGGTTGGCGGCACCCGAACCGGTGCACGCGGCGAGGCCGAGCACGAGGACGGGCACGGCGAGGAGGGACAACTGGCGTCGCATGGAAGCTCTCGATCGATCGGGGCGAATTCTGGCCGACGGCCGCGGGCGTGGCCCCGCGGATGCCCTACGAGTCTGCACCATGCACTCTGGAACGTGCCTCGGGGCGGCACCGCCACGCGGTCGGATGGCTGGCGGTCGCGCTCTCAGTCGGCGACGACGATGCGCGGCTCGTGCCCGAGCGGGAAGTTCACGGACGCGGCGATGAAGCACTTCCGGCTCGCCTCGGCGTGCGCGTCCCGGGCGGCGTCGACCATGCTCGCATCGGCCACGGTCACGACCGGGCGCAGCGTGGCCGACGTGAAGTGCCCCCCTCCGTCGGCGGTCTGCTCCATCGTGCCGACGGCGGAGTCGGTGTAGGCCGTCACCACGACTCCGAGCGTCGTCGCGACGTGGAGGTAGCTCAGCATGTGGCACTGCGCGAGGGCACCGAGCAACAGCTCTTCGGGGTTCCAGCGGTCGGCATCGCCGTGGAAGGTACGATCGGCGGAGCCCTCGATGTCGTGCTTGCCCTCGGCCGACAGCACGTCATCGCGACCGTACGCGCGATACGAGGTCGTCCCGACGCCGCGGGCGCCTGTCCAGTCGACGGAGACGGCGTAGTGGTGCTCGAACATGGGGCTCCTCATCGGTCGATACACTCCCCATCATGTCCGACCAGCACAGCCTTTCGACACCCGGTACCGAACGCCACCCCCTGACCGTCGACGGGAGCGTCGAGCTCGCCGTCCTCGAGCGATCGGGGCTCGACGAGAGCCGACACATCGGCGCGGGCGTCGTCGTCGACCAGTCCGGCACGGTGCTGCGCGCCCTGGGCGACATCGACGCCTCGATCTATCCGCGCTCGTGCCTCAAGCCGTTGCAGGCGATCACGGTGCTGCGCTCGGGGGTGGATCTGGCCGGGCCGCAGGCCGTGCTCGCCACCGCCAGCCACGCCGGGACCGACGCCCACCAGGCCGTCGTCGCGGAGGTGCTCGAACGCTCGGGCAGCACGGAGGACGATCTGCTCTGCCCGCCCGACTGGCCCGGCGACCGCGGCAGCGCGAGACGAGCGGAGGGCGCCAGACGGATGGCCATGAATTGCTCCGGCAAGCATGCGTCGTTCCTGCTCGCCTGCGCGACCAACGGCTGGGACCCGCACACGTACGTCTCACTGGATCACCCGCTGCAGCGAGCCATCCGCGAGACCGTCGGCGAGTTCACGGGCGAGATCGCCGATCACGCAGGAGTCGACGGCTGTGGCGCGCCGGTGTTCGCGACCACGCTCGTCGGACTCGCGCGGGCCATCGGCACGGTGTCGGGTTCGGCTGGCTCGGGTTCGGCGGGTTCGGGTGACTCGGCTGCCTCCTCGATCGGCCCGCGAGCCGACATCGACGCCGGTCGCCTGGTCGACGCGGTCCTGGCGGACGCGTGGGCCCTCGACGGCCCGGGGCGGGCCAACACGGTGACCATCGACGAGCTCGGCGTCTTCGCCAAGCTCGGCGCCGAGGGCGTCATGGTCATGGGCACCACCGGCGGCGTCGCGACCGCCGTCAAGGTGCTCGACGGCAATCTGCGCGCCGCCACCCTGGTGGCCCTGCACCTCCTCCGCGAACAGGGCGTGGTCGACGCGGCGGCGGTGGATCGCGTGGTCGAGCAGACCACGGAGCGCGTGCTCGGCGGTGGCGTGACGGTCGGACGTATTCGGCTGGGTGCCGGCGTCCAGGCGGGGCCGACCCGCGCCTCCTGACGCCCGGTCACGCCTCGTCGGCGAGGGACACGAAGGACACGTCGAGCGCGACGTCGCAGGCGACGCCGTCGCGGCTCGTCACCGACGCCGTGCCGTCGGGCCGGACGACGATGACGACCCCGACGGGCGGAGCCGGCCGTGGCACCGTCTCGGTCACGCGGACGAGCGAGGCGGGATCGGCCGTGCCGCCCCGGAGCTGACGGCGGAGACCGGCGGCCACCGACCGGGCGACGACACCCGGGCCGATGACGAGGACCGGCGTCGATGCGGAGACACAGAGCGGCCCGTGGTCGAGCGTCTGGGCACGGCGCCTCACAGCTCGCAACCGATCGGTCGCCCTCGGATCGGCCTGTGCCTCCGCACCGTCGACGACGACGGAGCTGGCCACGCGCCCTCGCCCGAGGACGAGGACACCGGTCGTCGCGGCCCGCCCGCTCGCCCCGGCAGCGGACGAGCGGGGGAAGTGCGCCTCGAGCTCACGTCGCTCGGCGGTCTGGCACGACAGCAGAGCCGCCTCCGCGGACGCGAGCTCGGACTCGAACCTGTCGAGCTCACGTCGCTGGCGACGGCTACCGACCAGCTGCGCGGTCGCTCCCTGGGTGACCCAGAGAGCAGGCACGACGGCGGCGACGAGGAGAGCCGGCACGACACCCGACATGACCAGGGCGACGACAGACAGCACACCGGGGATGACGGCCGCCCACCCCGGCAGCCGCTGAGGTGCGCGGTCGGTCGGCGGGACGGGGAGGGTCACTCGCCAGGTCGGAGACGTCATGACCCCAGCGAAGCGGACGGGCCGACATGAGAGCACCGGACCCCCGTCGTCGGTGGACGACGAGCGGGGTGTGAGCGACCTCCGACCGTGTCGTGTCGCCGTCAGGTGACGATGATGAACTGCTCGCCGATCTCGACCCGGGACCCCCGCGTGACGTGGACGCGCGTGCCCGGCTCGACCCGACGGACACCGTGCTGCTGATCGCGCACGACGGTGCCGTTGCCCGACCACCGATCGCTGATCCACAGTGAGCCGTTCTCCTGGCCGAACTCGAGATGCGTCTTCGAGACCGACTTGCCCGGATCGACGATGCGCACGAGAAGGTCGAACCGCTCCCCCGGCTGCGCCGTCGGAGCCCGACCGACCAGGCCGGTTCCGTCGACGGTGACGCTCTCACCGGTACTGAACTGGAGGCCGTAGCTGACTCCGACCGGCGCCCGGCGGACGATTCGTGTCTCGTCCACGTCGTCGTCCTGCGCCTTGACCGGTGTCCCGAGCCCGGCGCCCCACGCGCGCGGCGGCGACGGGGGCATCGGTGCGACCGGCGCGACGGGGACACCATCGCTCGAGCCCGCGGCGACACCGGTCACACCGGGCACGGAGCGGATCGGCTCGTCGGACGGGACGGGGCGGCGCTCGGCGGCCGGCGTCTCGCCCCGAGCGGGCTCGGAGGCGTGCCGGGGAGCGACCGGGGGGTCGACCGGCGCGGAAGGCTCGACGGGTGTCGGGACGTCGGGGGTCTTGTCCGAGGACTCGGACGACCTCTCCGACGCCGACGGGCCCGAAGAGGACGAACTCGACGAGGACGAGCCCGGCGTGGACGAGTCCGGCGCGGGCGAGTCCGGCGCGGGCGTCTCGGGTCGCCACTCGGGCGGAAGCGGCGTGACGGGGCCCGTGAACGACAGGGCGACCGACTGGACGACGGCGCCGCATTCACCGCAGAAGATGTCGTCCTCACCGACCTCGGCACCGCACGAGGTGCATCGCTCGACGAGCCTCTGCGTCCCCGGTTCGACCAGGGGCACGGGCCGGTCGGCTTCCGTGTTCGACGCGCCCTGGTCCGCACCGTCGGCGCGCGCCGTGTCGGCCACCGTCGGCGGGACGACGGGAAGGAGATCGGCGGGCGAGGCGACCGAGGACGGCACATCCTCGGACGAGCCGTCAGGGACGACGATCGAGTCGTTCACACGCGGTTCGTCGTTCGAGCCCGGACGACGCGACTCGCCGTCGGAGCCCCGACGTTCCACGGGCATGATCGTGGCCGTGTCGCCCTCCTTCGGCGCATCGTCCGCCTGCATGCTTCGAGCAGGCTCATCGCCGGCCGTCGACGGGACGAGACTCTCGTCGACCGCCTCCGACGTCGCCGAGTCCACCGGCGGCACGTCGGCGATCGGCGGCGTATCGGTGATCGGCGTGAGGGATGCCGTCCACAACGGCACGGACGTGGGCCGGGGGCCGTTCTCTCCGTGACGGTCGGGGCTGCGGAGGGGCGTGGGCGTCGCGGGCGCGGCGGGCGGCGCAGGCGGTGCGGGCGGCGCAGGCGCGGCCGGTACTACAGGCGCCGCAGGCGCGGCGGGGCGAGCCTCGGCTGCTGGCACCTCGGGGGCCGGCGGGGACGGGGTCTCAGGTTGCGCGACCACGGGGACCGGTGCCGATCCGGTTGCCTTGTGGAATCGCTGGTAGGGGTCGTCGGCCCACGCGGGCGGGGTCGCCGTCGGTCGGGCAGCGGGCGCGGACGCGGCCGACCCGCCTCCGTCGTCGGGGTTCGGGACCCCCTCGACGACGTCACGACCGCGCACCCACCACGGCTCGCCCTCGCGCTGCGTGGGGCGCGGAGGTTGACGGAGCTGCCACGCCGGTGACGCACCTGGGGTCGTCCCGCCGTCGCCGTCCGCGGCCGGAGTCTCGGTCGCACGCTGGGCGGCGATGTCGGCACTCGTCACGGCGCGGCCGCACTCGCCACAGAACATCGCACCGGCCGGGAGCGGGCTGGAGCAGTTGGGGCAGAACATCTCAGGAGACCTCTAACGCTCGGAACGTATCCCGCCATGGTATCCGCGGAGCGAACGCAGCGAGACCGCCGCCTTGAACCGTTGCCATCGGCTCAACCCCGTGTCGAGCGACTTGCGCATCTCACCGACGGCCTGCCAGACGCGATCGGCGTCGGCCGCCGGCGGTGGCGTCGGCGAGAAGACGGCCCGGTCGGCAACGCGCGCCAGCACACCCGGACGGGCACCGCCGACGACCGCCGCGATCTCGCTGCGAGTGGCCGATCGAGGCGTCTCGATCCCGTGATCGGCGACGGAGTCGGCGAACTCCTGCCAGCCTGCCGTGATGCGTGCCCCGGGCTCGGTGAGCCGTCTCCGGCGCCTCCGCCGTCGCGCTTTGACGGCCGCGATGACGATGAACGGGGCCGCCAGGACTCCCAGGGCGGCGGCGACCCAACCGACGATGCGCCCGACGAGCAGGACGATGGCGAGCCAGGCCGGTGGTGCATCCGGGGAATCCTGCTCGGTCTGCGGAGGCGCCTGCTCGTCACGGATCTGCGGCTCCTGCGGCGGGGGCTGGACGACCGATTCGGGGCGAGAGATCTGGCTGGGTTCCTGCAGCTGGTCTTCGGGGATCGGCCGTTCCTCCGGATTCGGGTCGAGCGCCACCCAGCCGTACCGGGACGTGTCGACCTCGATCCACGCCGTGACGTCCTTGCCGGTGACCTCGACCGACCCGCCCGCCGTGCCCTCCGCGGGAGCGAAACCCATGACGACACGCGCCGGGAAGCCGAGGCGGTCGGCCATCAGCGCGGCCGCCGTCGCGTACTGCTCGGCATCTCCGATCATCAGGGGGTCGGTGAAGAGCTGAGCGATGCGATCCGCGCCGTGCCCGGAGCGGCTGACGGGCTCGTCCGCCGAGACACCATGGCTGATGTAGCCGTTGCTCCGGAGCCCGGCCAGCGCGGCCTCGAGACGAGCGCCCGGCCCCGTCACCCCCTCGGTGTACGCGTCGAGCGCCGTCACGAGAGCATCGGGAACGGACTCGGGCGCCGGCACCGTCGCGTCGCCCGGGGTGAGGCCCCCGAGAGCGGACTCGTCGGGTTGGCTCGGTTCGACCGCGTCGATCCGATAGGCGTCACCTCGGGAGACCCCGCCGATCACGGCCGCCGTCCCGCTCGTGTCGTTGTAGAAGAAGGAGTCGCGCCGCGCCGCTGCCGTGGGGCCGGCGAATGCGATGTCCTCGAGCTTGCCGACCGTCGGAAGCCACACGCCGTCGTACGCACCGACCGACACGTCGAGACTCGTCTGCGTCCCGTCGACCCCCGATTGGTCGACGATCGAGGGGACGCGATCGAACGAACCGGACTCGCTCGTCACCGAGCGGCTGCCCACGGTGTACGACACCCCGTCGTAGGTGTCGAGGGTCGCGAGCCGGATCTTCTGGCCCTCACGCAGGCCGGTCACCGAGAAGAGGGTCTCGTCGACGGTCGGCTGCTGTTCGTAAGCCCGGAACCTGGTCAGCGGACTGACGTAGTCACGCGGGTCGAAGGGCTGCTCGATCACCGTCCGCGCGACGATGCGGTCGGTGGAGGGCGGCAGTACGGAGACCGCCCCGAAGGCGGCGGCTCCGGCGATGGCGAGCGTGATGGTCGAACCCACCACCGCCCGCAGAGCCACCGTCCCGTGTCCGAGGCCGCGCGACGAGACGGCGCCCCCGAGAGCCTCGATGGCGAGCCGGCGTCGGCGCAGACGCCACCACACGAGCCAGCCGGTCGTGACCACGAGCAGGCCGAGTCCGCTCGCGACCGGCAGGGTCGGCTCGGCGGGACCCAGGACGATGCCCGCGACGAACACCACGATCGGCGGGATGACCGCGAGCTCCCCACGGCGCGACCGGAGGGCGACGCTGAGCCCGACGACGGTGCCGACGAGCACCAGGACGAAGACCGGGACGAGGAGGGACTGGTAGCTGCCGACGGGCAGCGTGACGGTCACGAGCTGCGTCCAGCTGAGAGCTGTGCCCACGAGGAGCTCGCGGAGCCCGTCGAGGGTCGGCAACGCCCCGAACAGGGCCCGGGACGGGATGGCCAGGGGCACGCCGAGGATGACGTACGCCACGAGGGTCGTGAGGAGAACGGTGAAACTGCTCAGCCGGAGCACGGCGCCCGCGACCGAGATCGCCGCGCCGACCACGAGGGTCACCACGACGAGCACGACGAACTCGGCACTCGCGTAGACGGGCCAGAACGGCACCGCCGCGACCGCGACCATCAGGACGAACCCTGCTACGGACGCGGCAATGAAGGACGGGCGCGCCTCGCGTCCTGGTGACCTGCGCCGCCGCTCCGTCGCCTGCCTGCGCTCCCCCGCCACGGCCGTCATACGGCGGCCGCCCGGGCGAGTGACTTCTGGAGGTCTTCGAGGTACCCCACCGTGAGCACGGTCAGATCGGAGATCCGCGTCATACCGGGTACCGCCTCCGGATCGCAGACGATGGCGATCGCCTCGACCCCGAGCGGGAACTGCATCGCCGCGGCACGCATCTCCGTCAAGGAGGTGGTGGATCCGACGACGAGGAACGCGACCGAGATACCCGACACCTGATCGCCCGCGACCCGGGCGACGTCCGTGATCGCCAGGGCGGACTCGGCGTACTCGACGACGGCGAGGTCGTCGAGGAGCCGGCTCCGCGTGAGCGTGCTGAGCGTCTTGATCGCGAAGATCTTGCGTTTGGCGAACTCGGGCGTCTTCTCGCTGACGACGACGCTCACCTCGCGCGCGTCGCGGATCGCCCGGGCGCCGAGCGACCCGGTGACGCTGACCGCGAGCTCGAACTCGTCCTCCGTGGCGAAGTCGGCGTTGGCGAGGCTGAGGGCGATGACGAGGTGACTCCGCCGGCTCTCCTCGAACTGGCGCACCATGTACGTGCCCGTCTTGGCGGTCGACTTCCAGTGGATGTTGCGTCGCTCGTCGCCCGGCTGGTATTCGCGCAGCGCGTGGAACGAGATGTCACTCGGAGACAGGTCGCGAGTCGGGTTACCCTCGAGGTCGCGGATCAGCCCTGTGCTCGTGCTCGGGATACCGATGGTTCTCGGGTGGACGAAGAGCTCCGTCACGCCGGTCCATTCGAGCTCTCGACGGACAAGACCGATCGGGTCGCCACGGACCGTCCTGACCGGGCCGACCCGGATGACGCCGCGCTTGGTCGTCGGGACGGCGAATTCGTCCGACACCTCGTCCCCGCCCCGGAGACCCGGGAGGTTGATCTCCGCGACGCCCGGCCCGACCGGCACCTCGACCGAGACACCGAGGATGCGGCGACGCGTGGGATTCGCGACGACGACGCGGCCCGACGCGGGTTCGCCCACGGTGACACGATCGTGCGGCACGTCCAGCGAGACACGGAACGCGTTCCGCCCGATCAGGGCCAGGGCGGCCACGACGAGCAGGACGACCGCCGCGAAGCCGATCACGGCCAGCTCAAGCCAGCCGAGCAGGTAGCCGACGACGAGTCCGACCGGCGCGACGATCAACATGGCCCAGCCGAGGGGCCTGATGACACCGGAGGCGGCCTCGAATCCTCGCCCCAGGACACGTCGCCCGATGCGCCAGGAGCGCACGCCGAAGACCATCACGTCGGCGACGAATCCGGTGCGGTCGCCGACGATCCGCGTGCGGGCGTTCGTCAGGCCTTGAGTACCGGTCTCGAACGCCGAGTCGAAACGGGCGTCGCCAGGCCGCGTCGCGCCTCCTCGGGTGCGGCCCGTCCTGGTCTGACTCGACGACCCTGTCGTCCGGCCCCGGGGCGGCTTCTTCGGCCCCTCGGGGTGGCTCTTCATGCGGGGCGGCGACGTGCTCACACGGCGACCCGTTCAGCCGGCGGCGGCGTCTCGATGAGGAGCTGGCTGATGATGCTCGAGGGCGTGACACCGTCGAACTCGGCTTCGGGGTCGAGCACGAGACGGTGGGCGAGGACGGGCTCGGCGAGCACCTTGACGTCGTCCGGCACGACGTAGTGACGTCCGAGCGACGCCGCATAGGTCTTGGCGGTGCGGATGAGCGCGAGGGCACCACGGACGCTGACGCCGAGTCGGACCTCGGTCGCCGTCCGCGTGCCTTCGACCAGACGGGCGACGTAGTCGGCGATGGACGGCTCGACGTGGACCGTGCGGGCGAGCTGGGCCATCTCGGTGACGACACCCGCCTGCACGATCGGGTTCAGGCTGCCCTCGTGCACCCGCGTGGCGGCACCCTCGAGGATGCGGACCGTTGCGGCATGGTCGGGGTATCCGATCGACGTCTTCATGATGAAGCGGTCGAGCTGCGCCTCGGGCAACCGGTAGGTGCCCGCCTGCTCGACCGGGTTCTGCGTCGCGATCACCATGAACGGCGTTCCCGCGTCGTGGCTGATGCCGTCGACGGTGACGCGCCCCTCCTCCATGACTTCGAGCAGGGCCGACTGGGTCTTCGGGCTGGCCCGGTTGATCTCGTCGGCGAGGACGATGTTCGAGAAGATCGGGCCACGGTGGAACTCGAACTCCCCGAGCTTCTGGTCGTAGATGCTGACACCCGTGATGTCGCCGGGCAGCAGGTCGGGCGTGAACTGCACGCGACTGCTGGAGCCCTGCACACTCTGCGCGACGGCCCGGGCCAACGACGTCTTACCCGTCCCCGGGTAGTCCTCGAGCAGGAGGTGCCCCTCGCTCAGCAGCGCCGTGAACGACAACCGCACCACGAACGTCTTGCCCAGCAGCACCTGGTCGACGTTGGCGACCAGGCGTCCGAAGATGTCCGAGAACCAGGTGGCCTGCTCGGGAGTCATGGTCATGTGTGTCGTGTCTCTCTTGTTCGTCGACGGTTCGCGTCAATTGAGGAGGGCGGAATAGGTCTTCTTGTAATCGGCACCGTTCGCCTTGACGACGATGACGAGGTTCGCCGAGCCACCGGTCTCGAATGACCAGTCGCAGGTGTTCTGGCCCGTCTTGACGTCAGCCGGGTCGGCGGACCCGCAGCTGGCCTGGCGGCTCGAGTAAGCGGGGGCTGCAGTGGCGGAGAACGTCCACGACCCCTTGGTGAGCGGAGTGGAGCCGTCGGGCACGTAGGTCGGGTTGCCGACGTTGAGGTTGACCGCCACGGCCGACACCGTGAACCACTGCGACCACGACTCGGAACACTGCGGAGATCCGCCGACCGTGTCGCACGCCTTGTACCGTGCCTGCATGGCCTGACCGTAGTGCGCCCCATTGGCGGCCTGGAGATAGTCGCCGGGTGCCCCGGAGCCCGAGCCGAGCACGTTGTTGCCGACGCGGAGTTCGTACTGGAACGCCCCGTACTCCTTCCCGCCTGCAGACAGCTTCGTCGTGCGGACGTCGTAGGTGCCGTCGCCCGACTGGTCCGCCCCGCTGAACGTCGCGGTGTCGACGGTCGCCGGCGGGGTGGTCAGCTGCGCCGGAGAACTCGCGGTGCAGCCCTGCCCATTGAAGGCGAACACCTGATAGGTGTACGTGGACGAGCTGTCGACCGAGAACGTCGTCGACGTGCCGGTGCCCGTGCTCTTCGACGTCGTCCCGCCGTCTTGGAACTGTCCGGAGGCGGAGCAGGAGGCGCTGTTGCTCGACGCGCTGGACGTGGCGTAGTAGTTCTGGATCGGCTTGCCGTTCGCCCGGAAGGTCGCGCTCCAGTCGACGGTCACCGTGTTGCCCGAACGACTGACGCTCGGTATGCCGGTGCTCGCCGGCGGTCCCGCGGGACGCACCATCACGGCGGCACTCCGCTGCCATTCGCTGCCGTCGGCGCGCACCTGCGCGGCATTGGTCGCGTAGACGGTGAGCGTGTAGTCGGTGTCGTCCGCGAGACCGGGGATCGTCGCACGGGTCTGATCCGCGGCATAGCGACGAGGCTGCTGTCCGGCGATCTCGACGATGTACGCCTGGACCGGGCTGCCCTTGGACATCGCCACCGGCGCCCACGCCACGTCGATGCTGCCGGAGACCCCCGTCGTCGGCACCGCGGAGACTCCCGTCGGCGCCGCGGGGATGTAATCGGCGCTGAGTGCCGGGCTGTCCCCCGCTGCCGGGCCGTCGCCGATGGCGTTCGTCGCGATGACCTGGAACACGTAGGTCTTGCCCTCGACGAGTCCGCCGAGCGGGCATACGGTCGCGGTGCCGCAGTCGAACGAGTAGCCGCCGTTGGAGGCGCTGATGACGCGGTAGTTCGTGATCGGCGAGTTGTTGGCGGACGCCGGCTGGAACTGCAACGTGACCTGTCCCTGTTGGAGCCCACCCGAGTTGGCGCGGGTGGCCTGCCCCGGGATGGCTGTCGGCACGTCCTGCACCGAGATGGTGACGTTGCCCCACACGGCGCGCTCCGGGTCGCCCGTGACGTCCTGCACCTGGTACTGCAGGTTCGTATCGACGGGCTGCGCGTTACTGGCGACGCTCACGCTCAGGGTGCGGTTGTCGGCACTCGGGGTGATGCTGACGCCGGGCGGGACTCCCCCGCCGTTCAGGCCTCGGATGGCGACGACCTTCAGCGGCTGCCCGGGGAAGGGATTGGTCGCCTGATCGTTCTGGAGGACGTCGATCTGCGTCGTCTGGCCCCGCTTCGTCACGGCCTTGTCGGCCACGGGTTGGGCCAGAGGTCGTGTCGAGGCGACGACCGCGAGCCGCACCGCGCCGCTCTGCCCCTGGGCCGTCGCGTCGCTCACGCCCATGGCGAGTGTGCGGCTCGTGCCCTTGGGCGTCCCCGCATCGACGGTCACCGTGAGCTGCTGCCCCGCGACCGAGTACGTGAACCCCGGGACGGAGGCGCTCTCGACGGCGAACTTCAGCTCGCCGAGATCGTCGGGGTACGGGTAGGTCGTGAGACGGGTGAGATCGACGGTGCGGGATTCTCCCGGCTCGAGGTCGAGCGAGGTGCCGTTGAACACGGGCGGCTGGTTGTCGCGCGGCGTGACCTTGATCGGGAGCACGAGGGTCGCCTTGCGACCGTTCGGGTCGTCCGCCGATGTGCCGTCCGTCACCTCGAACGAGATGGAGGCCGAGCCGAAGTAGAGGTCGGCCGACGTGAACTCGAGCGTCGATGAATCCTTGACCAGGTTCGCTCCGTTGGAATGCGTCGCCCGGACCGAGCCGCTGTCGGTGAGTCGCACCCCGTTCGTCCCGACCGAGACGACATAGCGGTTGAGGTCGATGGACAGGGTCTCACCACTGATCACGCTCAGCGGTTTCGCCGTCTTGTCGAGCTGAGGGAGAGCGTCGTCGTAGCCGGGGACTCGGATGAACGCGTACGCCTTGACCGATGAGTCGTCCGGGTGGGACACGTAGAACGGGATGATCTGGCTCGCGTTGGTGATCTGGACCCTGATCTTGCGCTCGGGCGTCGCGGAAGCCGTCGACCCGTATCCCGGCTGCACACCGAGTCCGAGCTGCGACACGTCGCCGTCGGCGAAGAACACGTTGGACAGCACGTCGACGTCGACCGTCTTCTTGTTCAGGATGTCGCGGAGGTCGAGCACGGTGTCGTCGGCGACGGGGTAGTTGAGGGGCGCATCGGGGTCGACGTGTACCGTGATGTAGCTCGAGCTCGCCCCGCCCCGGGCGTTCTCGACGGTGTAGACGAGTCCGTAGTCGCCGGGCTTGTCGGGCGGCGTGACACGGACGATCGTGCCCGCGACGATCTTCGCGGTGATGCCGGGGGCGTTCGGCTCGACCTTCGTGACCGAGAGGGAACCGCCGTCGGGGTCGGAGTCGTTGTCGAGCACGCGCACCGAGATCGTCCCACCCGGGCGCATCGTGACGTCGTCGGCCACCGCGATGGGGTTTCGCGACCCCTCGGCCCGCGACGAGATCCCGACGCGGATCGTGCCGGTCGCCCGGGCGCCGATGCCGTCGACCACGGTGTACGTGAACGTGTCGGTGCCCGCCTGGTAGTTACCGGCCTGGTACTCGAGGTAGTCGACGCCGACGTTCGAGACGTTGCCCTTCTCGGGGTTCGTGCCCACGCCGAGCAGCTGGACGGAGTCGCCGTCGGGGTCGATGCCGTCGAGGGGTATCGAGATCCGGACCGTCTCGCCGGCCACCACGCGGGCCGTCACCGTCTCGGGGACCGGCGGATTGTTCGTCGCGGCGTCGACCTCGCGCACCGCGATGGCGACCTGGGCGGTCGCCCGTTGACCGTCCGGCCCCTGGATCGAGTACGACGCCGTGAAGTTGCCGGGCGACTTCGGCGCGAGGTACCTGAGCTTCGTGCCCGAGACGAACAGCAGGCCGCCGTCGGACGGCACGTTCTGCGTCAGCTCGGGCACCAGGGTGATGTCGTAGCCGTCGGGCTGCTCGTCGTTCGCGAGCACGTCGATGTCGATCGCGTCTCCGACACGCACGGTGACCTGGTC
This sequence comes from Frigoribacterium sp. 2-23, assembly GCF_049601585.1. GTDB lineage: Bacteria > Actinomycetota > Actinomycetes > Actinomycetales > Microbacteriaceae > Frigoribacterium. The sequence continues at coordinate 1,913,896 of NZ_CP187126.1, forward strand.
GTCGGTGGCGATCGGAGGCTGGATCGTCGACGGGCGAGGGATCTCGATGACCGTGACGGTTCCCTGCGCCGAGGCAAGGCCGTTGGTGACCGTGTAGCTGAAGACGACCGGGCCGGCGTCGAGCGGCGCCGTCAGGGTGATGCGCAGGTAGCGCTGTTCCAGGATCTCGACCCGCACTCCGCTCGCGACGGGCACGTCGGAGGTGGCGGTCACGAGCAGGACGTTGCCGGCCGGGTCCTTGTCCGTCGCCGTGACGTCGAGCGTCTCGCTCGTCAGCGTCTTCACGAAGGCGGTCTTCGGGGTCGTGATCGGAGGCGTGTTGACGTCCGGAGGCGCTTGGACGTCGACCCTGATGGTTCCGGTGGCCGTCTGGTCGCCGTCCGTCACCGTGTACTCGAGGTTGTGCGTCCGTACCTCGTCGCTCGCGAAACGGAACGTGCCCGTCTCGTAGCTTGGTGTGATGGTGGCGCCGCTCTTCGCCGGCACGCTGTTCAGCTTGACGACGCCCGAGCCGCCCGTCACATAGGACATCGGGCGGATGGTGATCTGACGGCCCGCGTAGGCGCTCACGGTGAAGGACGCTGCGGTGAGCGGCGTGTTGCCGGCGCCCGTGACGGCGATCGAGAGCGACCCGCGCCCTTCGGCCTGACCGTCGGAGACGACCAACGGCACGTCGACGGTCGCGTCGCCGAGCCCCGCGTCCTGGTAGACGACGGCGCCGTCGGGTTTGTACGAGACGCCGTCGCCCGTGGCGCTCGTCAGATAGAACGCGTCTCCGTCGGGGTCGACCCAGTCCCCGAGGACCCGGGTCGTCACGCGGCCGGACGACGAGACGGTCGCCTTGGTCGAGCGGACCTGCATCGGTGGACTGTTCTCGCCGGGCGTCCGGACCGTGATCGTCACGGTGGCGGTCGCGCTCCCGCCCCGACCATCGGTGATCGTGTACTGGAAGGAGAACGTGCCCGACGCCTCCTCGGTAAGGGTGAGCAGGAGCTGTTGTTTGTCGTTGATGACGTCGAGACGCCCGGTGGCCTCGTCGAGCGGTGTCACGTCGTCGATGGCGATGGGATCGCCGTTCGGGTCGTAGTCGTTCAGCAGGACGGACAGCGTGCTCGCCCGGCCCGGACGGGCACCCAGCTGGTCGTCGACCGCGACCGGGGGCTTCTGGTCGGGATCGAGCTCGGGGGGCACCTCGTCGGTGTTCTGCTCCTGCTGCTCCTGCTGCTTGTCTTCGACGATCAGGTCGTTCCAGTTGTCGATCAGCTGACCCGACCGCTGCACGGCCCACGACTTGCCGCCCGAGGGATCGTTCAGCACGACCCGCGAGCCGTTCACGTCGAAGGTGAGTCGGGCGCTGGCGGGGACGGACTCGAGCGGCATGACACCCGCACGCGCCGACGAGCAGTCGCTCCAGGCGGAGCCCCCGGCCCACGCGGCGTAGCGGCAATCGCCCACGACCACGGGACGGACGGGCAGCCCCGCCCGACCGTCGACCACCGTCTCGGGATCGCCGCCGGAGAACGGCACCGAGAGAAGACCCGTGGACGTCGCGACGAGGACTCCGTCGCCGCCCTCGCTCGACCGCTGGAGGGCGAGACCGCCGGCCGTGAGGTCGGAGAGATCGACCTTGGAGCCGTCGACGACGAGCGAGCCGGCCGTCGTGTCGAGGGCGGCCCAGTGCGACCCGATGCTGGCCACCTGGTAGTCGCCCCCCTTCGGGAGACTCACCTTCGCCGAGGACGCGACCACGAAGGCCGACGGGTCGATGCGGCTGACCTCGCCCGAGTCGTGCGAGTAGACCGTGAGCGTGCCGTCGGCTGCGACGTCGGTCACGGCGTCGGCGCCCAGACTCAGATCAGGATCGGACTCGGCACTGAAGGAGGAGAGGTCGCCGACGGCCATCTGCCAGAGTTCTCCGGTGCCGCCCGAGACCACGACGGCACGATCGCCCGCGAGCAGGACATCGGGCGCGTTCGGAGGCAGCGGCACGCTCTCGCTGACGGCCGCGGTCGCGGGATCGACGATGCCGACCGTGGCGTTGCTGCGGTCGACGAGCAGGACGTCGCGACCGTTCTGGGAGATCGACAGATCGCCGCCCGTGCTCCGCACCGCGGAGTTCAACTGGAGGATGTCGGTATTGGCCCGGCCGATGGCAGTCCTGCTGCCGTTCGCGACCCAGACGGTGCCGTCGTCCAGATCGAGACGCTGGGCCTCGTAGCCGGTGCTCACGACGGCGACGGTCGCCACCAGCGCGCCGACCACCACGAGCGTCAGCGCGGACGCCGCAGCCGAACGATGACCGCGCACCCACCCCCAGAGTCGCGTCATCAGCCGGCCCCCGCCGTCGCGCACGACTCGGAGCTGCTCGGGCCCGTCTTGCCGGCGCGATTGACGCGGACCGTGATGCACACCTGTTCGCCGTCAGCCGCGTCGACGGTGAACCGACCACTGGTCTGGATGCTCGTGTCGACCCCGGTCGAGATCACGTACGAGTCGCCGGAACGGAGCCCTGGGTCCGACCACGAGAACTCGACCGTCGAGCCCGACGTCGTCGACGCGATGTTGGTCACCTGCGGGATCTCGGTCGAGGTGGCACGGATCAGCACGAGGGTGGCCGTCGCGCCGAGTGCGATCACCACGACCGCCGCCGCCACCATCGACCAGATGAAGAGGATCATGCCCTTGCTGCGTGGCTTCGGACGGGCCCCGGTGCTGCGCGGGATCGCCCGACTCTGACGCAGGTCGTCCGTTCCGTGGACGGCATTCGCCTGGGCCTGGGTGACCCGCCCTCGACGACGGCGACGACGAGACGTCTCGGCCGAGGACGCACCCCGGATGCGCGTGCGGTCTTCGAGGTCGGCGACCGTGGCCAGGGCCCAGTCGTCGACGGCGACCTCGATGGCGGTCTGCGCGACCCCGATCTCGCTCTCGATCTGCTGCAGCTCGCGGATCAGCTCGAGCACGCTCGACTGCCGGTTCTCGGGACGTCGGGACATGGCTTTCGCCAGCACGCGCTCGAGGCTCGCCGGGACATCGGTGCGGCCGGTCGGCGCCAATTTCGCCTTGTCGATTCGCCCGATCAGATCGGACGCGCCGTTCTTGTCGCTGCCCAGGATCTCGAAGGGGCTGCGCCCGGCGAGCAGGGAGTAGACGGTGGCCCCCAGGGACCAGACCTCGGACTCGATGGAGCCGTTGGTCTCGTCGAGCAGCACCTCGGGTGCCGACCAGGGAATCGACATGCCGACGACTTCGCTGGGCTCGCTCTCGCTGAGGGAGGAGGCGATGCCGAAGTCGGAGAGGACCGGATGGCCGTAGGCGGTCATCAGGATGTTCGACGGCTTGATGTCGCGGTGCAGCACGCCCTGGCGATGGGCCGTCTCGACGGCACTGCCGATCTTGACCCCCACCCGCAGGACGTCCGCCACGGGGATGCGCTCACGCCGATAACGCTCGCTCAACGACGACGAGCAGAGCTCCATGACCAGATACGGGCGACCATCGGCCGAGACGCTCGCCTGGAAGACCGTGAGGATGGACGGGTGCCCGCTCAGCTGGGCCATGAGGTTGGCCTCGGCCTGGAACATCTGGCGAACCGAGTCGTTGACGACCTCGCTCAACATGACCTTCACGGCGACCTGGCGCCGGGGCATGTTCTGCTCGTACAGGAAGACATCGGCGAAACCGCCGGACCCGAGGACGTGCACGTGCGAGAACCCGGGCAGCACGGGCGGCTGGGACGGCAGTCGTCGTGCCACGTCGCCTCCTCCTGCACTCGCCCCCGCTCGTGTCGGAGCGTCTATCGGCCTGATATCCGTCGTGCCATTGTAGGCGGGGCGCATTCAGCCATGCCCCCCGACCGGTGACTCAGGGGGACAACTCGACTGCCCCCACTTCGGGGGAGGAGTCGAGTCGAATCCCCGCGTCAGTCGTGTGTGTCAGCCCCGCGCTCGGCCCCATCACCGACATGACCTGTACCCCGGACGTCGACGACGACGGCCGTCACGTTGTCACGGCCACCCGCCTCCACGGCGGCGTCGACCAGGGCCGTCGCGGCCTCGGCCGTCTCCCCCACAGCTCCGAGGATCGCCGCGATGTGCACCGGCGCGAGCTCTTTCGTGAGCCCGTCCGAGCAGACGAGGAGGCGCATCCCGTCCGTCGCAGGAAGCCTCCAGTAGTCGGGTTGCGGGTCCGCGTCGAAACCGACGGCGCGCGTGATGACGTTGCTGTCGGGGTGGCGCTCCATGTCGTCCGGGTGCAGGAGCCCCGCATCCACCATCTCCTGGACCACGGAGTGGTCCACCGTGACCTGCCGGAGCACCCCGCCGTCGAGCAGGTACACGCGCGAGTCCCCGACGTTGAACACCGTGAAGACGACCTCGCCGGTCTCCTCCGTGGTGAGGAACGCACCCGTGACCGTCGTGCCCGCCCCCAGCTCGCTGTCCTTCGCGGCCGTCATGATGTCCTCGGTGGCCTCCTGCAGAGCGCGTTCGACGAGCGACGGTGTGACGACCGGGGTGGTCTGGCCGGCCTCGCGCAGCCGCCGCACGACGGCGTCGCTGGCGACGTCACCCGCGCTGTGGCCGCCCATGCCGTCGGCGACCACGAAGAACGGGGCCTCTGCGATGAAGCTGTCCTCGTTGTGGGCGCGGCGGCGACCGACGTCGGTCGCGCCCGCCCAGTCCAACGTCACCGGGCTGTCGCCGGAGGTGAGGGCGTAGGCGGTCGTCGGGGTGCCGAATTGAGTCACGGGTGGGGCTCTTCCTGGAAGGTGATGCGCTGGGGTGGCAGGATCTCGAGGACATTCCCGTCCCCGATGTCCACGAGGCTGCCCGCCAGCGCGACGACGGATTCTCCCTGCCGCAACCTCACGGGTGCTCGCCCGGGCATGGCCACTACCGTACCGTTCGTCGAGCGCAGATCCGTGACGACGACCGATGCGCCCTCGTGTCGGATGTCGACGTGCGTGCTCGAGACCTCGCCCGTCGGAGACGCGACGGTCACGAGTCGGGGCACGGCGCCGCTGATGATCCGCGGCCCGCTCGGACGGCGTCCGATGATGAGTGGCGCCTCCAGCGCGTGGACGACCGTTCCGACCCGGACGGCGTGCACGCGCTCCACGGCCGCGGGCACGACGGGAACTGCGGGAGGCACGGGTCGGCTCGAGAGACCGGCCCGCGGACGAGCACCGCCCACGACGGTGTCCTCCACGGCGTCCGCGAGCGGCGGGCGAGGAGCCGCCGCCCGCTCGACGAGGACGGTGTCGGCCAGATCGTCTGGCTCGGCGGACACGTGTCCAGGAGTGCTCGGCGCCGTCCCGCGCCGCATGATGATCGTGTCGTCGACATCGACGTCCGTCTCGGGGCGTTCGGCTGGCGGCCTCCCGTCTCCGGCCGGGGCATTCGAGGGGTTCGTCTGCATCCGTCCACGCTAGCGGCCACCACTCCTCCCCCGCAGGCCCGTCGAACGACTTGTCCACAACCGCCCTGCGACCGAGAAGACCGTCCCGAGGGGACTCCGTATGGTCGCGACATGACGTCTCTGGATCTCGTGCCCCCGCTCCCTCCCGGCGGCCCCGACGACGTCGACGGTCTGATCCGATTCGACTCACCCCTCGGACGCATCGAGGTCGTCAGCCGTCACGACGCGATCGTGGCCCTCGCCGTCGAACGCGACCACCACCTCCCCCATGACGACAGGGATGAGACGCCCGACGAGCTGGTCCACGCCGCGCGCCGCCAGCTCCAGGACTACTTCGCGGGAGTGCGTCGCGAATTCGAGCTGCCGCTCCGACTCGAAGGGACGCCCTTCCAACGATCGGTCTGGGCCGCTCTGCAGCAACTCGCATTCGGGCGATCGACCACCTATGGCCTCATCGCCGCGGCCATCGGCCGTCCGCAGGCGGGCCGGGCCGTCGGTGGTGCCATCGCGGCGAATCCGCTACCGCTGCTCGTCCCGTGCCATCGAGTACTCGGACGCACCGGTGGCGTGACGGGCTACACCATCGGCAGCGGCATCCCCACGAAGCAGTGGTTGCTGGGGCACGAGGGCATCGTCTACCGCTCGGGTCCCATGCCGGTGGACTGAGCGACGGACGTCAGACCGACTCGAGCACGGACTCCGAGACGAGAGTGATCTCGTCGCCCACGTCGAGTCGGATGCCGCGGTGGGATGCCCAGGTCACGAGGTCGTCGAGATCGGTGAGCGCCGGTCGGTCGTCGAGCAGCGCGCGAACGAGGAGCCCCTTGGATTTCTTGTTGAAGTGGTTCAGCGCACGACGGCGTCCACCTTCGTCCGAGACGACCCGGAGGTAGCGCGTCGAGACACCACCGAGCGGCCCGAGCGCCGCGTAGCCCTCCGACCGCAGGTCGAGGACGAACTCGGACCGGGAGGCCAGCACCGGTTCGATGACCGGTCGCCAGAACGCCTTCAGCGAGAGGCCGGGCACCCGGGAGTCGTGCGACAACCGATAGGCCGGTATCGCGTCGCCCGCCGAGACGAGACCGAACAGAGCCGAGTGGACGACGAGATGACGAGCGGCGTACGCCCACGCCTCGGAGGACAGTGCGCTCGCGCCGATCGGGTCGAAGAGGACCCCGGTGTACCGTGTCAGCGCGGGCCGGGTCGCGGAGACCAGGACATCACGATTGCGCTCGATCTCGGCGTCCTGCCGGGGCCCGAGTTTGAGCGCCACCCGAGAGGCCTCGACATCGGACCCGAGCTCCGCCACTCGACGCACGAGCTCGGACCGGGCCGACGTCAGCTCCGGGAAGGCGAGGCTGCCGAGATCGAGCCGCGAACCGACACTGCCCCCGCCGAGTTTCGTCTCGGACGGGGGCAGCAGGAACAGCATGGATGGTTCAGGAGGTGCGGTGCGGGTCGTCAGGCCAGCTGCGCGTTGCGCGCAACGACCGTGACGACGTCGTTCTCGACGGAGAGGAACCCGTCTTCGGCCGACGCCTCGACGGACGTGCCGTCATCGAGTCGGACACGCACCTGACCGGCACCGAGGATCGCGAGCAACGGCTCGTGTCCCGGGTAGATGCCGATCTCACCCTCGGTGGTTCGGGCGACGATCGAACGGGCCTCGCCCGACCACACTTCGTGGTCGGCCGAGACGACGCTCACGGTGAGAGCAGCCACGATCAGCCGTTCTCCTTCTGGATCTGAGCCCACTTCTCTTCGACGTCCGAGATGGAGCCGACGTTGAAGAAGGCCTGCGTCGCGACGTGGTCGAACTCGCCGTCGGCGATGGCTGTGAACGACTCGATCGTGTCCTTGAGCGGAACGGTCGAACCCTCGACACCGGTGAACTTCTTCGCCATGTAGGTGTTCTGCGACAGGAACTGCTGGATGCGACGCGCACGGGCGACCGTGATCTTGTCTTCTTCCGACAGCTCGTCGACACCGAGGATGGCGATGATCTCCTGCAGCTCTTTGTTCTTCTGCAGGATCGCCTTGACGCGGATGGCCGTGTTGTAGTGCGCCTCGCCCAGGTAACGGGGGTCGAGGATGCGGCTGGTCGACGTCAGCGGGTCGATCGCGGGGTAGAGGCCCTGCGACGCGATCTCGCGGGAGAGCTCGGTCGTCGCGTCGAGGTGCGCGAACGTGGTGGCCGGGGCCGGGTCGGTGTAGTCGTCGGCCGGGACGTAGATGGCCTGGAGCGACGTGATCGAGTGGCCACGCGTCGAGGTGATGCGCTCTTGCAGAACACCCATCTCGTCGGCGAGGTTCGGCTGGTAACCCACGGCCGAGGGCATGCGACCGAGGAGGGTCGAGACCTCGGAGCCGGCCTGCGTGAAGCGGAAGATGTTGTCGATGAAGAGCAACACGTCCTGCTTCTGCACATCACGGAAGTACTCCGCCATGGTCAGAGCCGACAGGGCGACGCGCAGACGGGTTCCCGGCGGCTCGTCCATCTGGCCGAAGACGAGGGCGGTCTTGTCGAAGACACCCGCTTCTTCCATCTCGCCGATGAGGTCGTTTCCCTCACGCGTTCGCTCGCCGACACCGGCGAAGACCGACACACCACCGTGATCCTGCGCCACGCGCTGGATCATCTCCTGGATGAGGACCGTCTTGCCGACGCCCGCACCACCGAAGAGACCGATCTTTCCACCCTGCACGTACGGCGTCAGGAGGTCGATCGACTTGATGCCGGTCTCGAAGAGCTGCGTCTTCGACTCGAGCTGGTCGAATGCCGGGGGCTTGCGGTGGATCGGCCAGCGCTCCGTGATCTCGATCTGCTCGTTGCCCTCGAGGTTCAGGATCTCGCCCGTGACGCTGAAGACCTTGCCCTTGGTGACGTCGCCCACGGGCACCGAGATCGGCGCACCGGTGTCGATGACGTCCTGACCGCGGACGAGTCCGTCGGTCGGCTTGAGCGCGATGGCCCGGACGAGGTCGTCACCCAGGTGCTGCGCGACCTCGAGCGTCAGCTGCGACGTCGTCTCGCCGATGGTGATGGTCGTGGTCAGCGCGTTGTAGATGCCGGGGATGGCATCGTGCGGGAACTCGATGTCGACGACGGGGCCCGTGACCCGGGCGACTCGCCCGACGCCGGGAGCCGACTCGGTCGCGACCGGCGCGGTTGCGGTGTCAGTCATGGCTTCTCTCTCTTGGGATGGTGAAACTGGTGCGGAGACTACTTGGCCGAACTCAGAGCGTCGGCGCCGCCGACGATCTCGGAGATCTGCTGGGTGATCTCTGCCTGGCGCGCGTTGTTGGCCAAGCGGGTGAAGTCGCGGATCAGCGTGTCGGCGTTGTCGCTCGCCGCCTTCATCGCCTTCTGGCGTGCGGCGTGCTCCGATGCTGCCGACTGGAGCATGGCGTTGAAGATTCGGCTCTCGATGTAGACCGGCAGAAGCGAGTCGAGCACCTCGATCGGATCGGGCTCGAAGTCGTAGAGCGGAAGCACTTCGTCCTCGCCCGGCTCTTCGATGCCCTCGACGACCTCCAGCGGAAGCAGTCGAACGACCTCGGGGACCTGGCTGACCATGTTGACGAAGCGGTTGTAGACGATGTGGATCTCGTCGACGCCACCTTCGGCGGCCTCGGTGAGGAACTTCGCCACGACGGCGTCACCGATCTCTTTCGCGGTCGCGAACTCAGGCTGGTCGGTGTTGCCCGTCCAGGTCTGCTCCGAGTCGCGACGACGGAATGCGAAGTACCCCTGCGCCTTGCGACCCACGAGGTAGTACACGACCTCTTTGCCCTGGCTGCGGAGCAACTCGGCGAGCTGCTCGCTCTCTTTGAGGACGTTCGAGCTGAACGCACCGTTGAGGCCGCGGTCGGACGTGAAGATCACGATCGCCGCGCGCTCGACGGTCTCGGGCTCGGTGGTCAGCACGTGGTCGACGTCCGAGAACGTCGCCACGGCCGACACGGCGCGGGTGATGGCACGCGAGTACGGCCCGGAGGCCTTCATCCGGGCCTGCGCCTTCTGGATGCGCGAGGCCGAGATGAGCTCCATCGCGCGCGTGACCTTCTTGGTCGTCTGCGCGGAACGAATCCGCTGGCGGTAGACCCGGAGTTGGGCTCCCATGACTCTCCTGTTGTCTCGTCAGTAGCGATGGTCGGTCGAGCGCGTCAGCGCTTCGACTTGACGATCTTCTCCTGGTTGACGTCCTCGGCGTTGGTAGCCGTGAACTCCTCGCGACCGACGGAAGCCAACGGCTTGCCCTCGCCCGTCTGGAACTCCTGCTTGAACGCGTCGATGCCGGCGTCGAGCGCCGAGACGATGTCGTCGCTCAGCACGTTCGTCTCGCGCAGCTTGGACAGCACCTCGGTGTTGCGAGCCATGTAGTCGAGCAGCTCGCGCTCGAAGCGCAGGATGTCGGGCACGGGGACCTCGTCGAGCTTGCCGTTGGTGCCGGCCCAGATCGATACGACCTGGTCCTCGACCGGGTACGGCGAGTACTGCGGCTGCTTGAGCAGCTCGGTCAGGCGGGCGCCGCGAGCCAGCTGACGACGGCTGGCGGCGTCGAGGTCGGACGCGAACATCGCGAACGCCTCGAGCGAGCGGTACTGGGCGAGCTCGAGCTTGAGCGTGCCGGAGACCTTCTTGATCGACTTGACCTGGGCGTCACCGCCGACGCGCGACACCGAGATGCCGACGTCGACCGCGGGACGCTGGTTCGCGTTGAAGAGGTCGGACTGGAGGAAGATCTGGCCGTCGGTGATCGAGATCACGTTCGTGGGGATGTACGCCGAGACGTCGTTGGCCTTGGTCTCGATGATCGGCAGACCGGTCATCGAGCCGGCGCCCAGCTCGTCGGACAGCTTCGCGCAACGCTCGAGGAGGCGCGAGTGCAGGTAGAAGACGTCGCCGGGGTACGCCTCGCGTCCCGGGGGACGACGCAGGAGGAGCGACACGGCGCGGTAGGCCTCGGCCTGCTTGGACAGGTCGTCGAAGATGATGAGGACGTGCTTGCCGCCGTACATCCAGTGCTGGCCGATGGCCGAGCCGGTGTAGGGAGCGAGGTACTTGAAGCCGGCGGGGTCGGAGGCAGGAGCCGCGACGATCGTCGTGTACTCCATGGCCCCGGACTCCTCGAGCGCGCCCTTGACGGAAGCGATCGTGGAACCCTTCTGACCGATGGCCACGTAGATGCAGCGGACCTGCTTCGACTCGTCGCCGCTCTCCCAGTTGGCCTTCTGGTTGATGATGGTGTCGATCGCGATGGCCGTCTTGCCGGTCTGGCGGTCACCGATGATCAGCTGACGCTGGCCACGCCCGACGGGGATCATGGCGTCGATGGCCTTGATTCCGGTCTGCATGGGCTCGTGCACCGACTTGCGCTGCATGACGCCGGGAGCCTGGAGCTCGAGAGCACGACGACCCTCGGTCTTGATCTCGCCGAGACCGTCGATGGGGGCACCGAGCGGGTCGACGACGCGACCGAGGTAGCCGTCGCCGACGGGGACGGACAGGACCTCACCCGTGCGGGTGACCTCCATGCCCTCGACGATGCCGGAGAACTCACCGAGCACGATGGCGCCGATCTCGTCCTCGTCGAGGTTCTGCGCGAGACCCTGCGTGCCGTCGGCGAAGCGGATGAGCTCGTTCGCCATGACGCCGGGGAGACCCTCGACGTGGGCGATGCCGTCGGACGCGTCCGTGACGTAGCCGACCTCGGTGGTCGAGGCCTTCGACGGCTCGTACGACGAGACGAAGTCCTTCAGCGCGTCGCGAATCTCATCGGGGCTGATCTTGATGTCTGCCATTGTGATTCCTATTCGTAGCGAGGCTGCGGGGCCTCGAGTCTGTGTGTGAGAGCGTGACTAGCCGGCGAGCTGCAGGCGGAGCAGGCTGAGCTTGGTGGCCACGGTGCCGTCGATGACCTCGTCACGGACCTGGACGCGGAGACCGCCGACGACGTCGGGGTCGACCACCTGATTGATGCGGAGGCTACGCCCGAACTGCTTGGACAAGCCGCGCTCGAGCCGGATCACCTGGGCGTCACCGAGACGGGAGGCACTGGTCACGGTCGCCACGAGGAGGTCGGACTGGTCGGCCACGGTGTCGGCGGCCGACCGGAGCAGTTCGCCGATACGGCGACCGCGCGGTTGGCGCACGAGGTGCGTCACGATGGCGAGTGTCTGAGCGCTCGCCTTGCCACCGAGGAGGCGCTGCACGAGTGCCGCCTTGCTCTCGGAGTCGCCGAGCTTCGTCCCGATGGCCAGTTCGAGCTGGGCGTCGGAACTGACGGCTGCGCCGAAGGCGAAGAGCTCGTTCTCGATGGCGCTGTCGGCGGGAGCCGTCGACGCGATCACACGGAACGCGATCTCTTCGATGCCGGCCAGGAGGTCGTCGGAGGACGACCACCGGCTGCCGACGACCGACACGAGCAGCGCGCGAGCGGTCTCGGAGAAGGAACCGAACAGACGCTCGAGGAGCGCCTTCTTCGCGGTGACGTCGATGGCGGGGTCGGCGAGGTGCGACTGCAGTTGAACGGAGCTGCCGATCACCCGGCCGGCGTCGAGCAACTGCTCGCCCGTTGCCAGGTCGGCCGAGTCGCCGAGGTCGGCGAAGACCGACCGCGCCGAGGCGAGGGCCTCTCTGGACATGGAACCCATCGTCAGTTGCCCGCCTTCGCGTTCTCGTCAGCCTCGAGCTCGGCGAGGAAGCGATCGACCACGGCCGCAGCCTTCGCGTCGTCGTTCAGCGACTCGCCGATCACGCCGGAGGCGAGATCGATCGCGAGCGAACCGACCTCGGCGCGCAGGGACGCGACGGCAGCCTGACGCTCCGCCTCGATCTGCGTGTGAGCCGTGGCGGTGATGCGGTCGGCCTCGGCCTGAGCCTGGACCTTGAGCTCGTTCAGGATCTCGGTGCCCTCGACACGGGCCGCCTCGCGGATGCGGGCGGCTTCGGCACGGGCGTCCGCGAGCTGCTTCTTGTACTCGTCGAGGGCGGCCGCAGCCTCGGCCTGGGCGGCCTCGGCGTGCTGGATGCCCCCTTCGATACGCTCTGCGCGCTCGTCGAGGATCTTCCGGAACCTGGGGATCGCGAAGATCCCGAAGAACAGGGCGATGACCACGAAGACGACGAGAGACCAGAGGATGTCGTAACCGGCGGGGAAGAAGACGGCGGCCCCTTCGGGGGCGCCTTCTGCCGCGAGGATCGTCTCGATCATCGGTGTGTCGTCCTAACTGATCAGGAGAAGATGAAGCCGGCAGCGAGGCCGATGAAGCCGAGCAGCTCGGTGAACGCGATACCCAGGAACATGGTGACCTGGAGACGGCCGGCGAGCTCGGGCTGACGGGCCATGGCCTCGACGGTCTTGCCCGCGACGATGCCGATACCGATACCGGGGCCGATCGCAGCGAGGCCGTAGCCCACGGTCGCGATGTTGCCGTTGATCTCAGCGAGGATCGTGGTGGTGTCCACTGTGTGTTTCCTTCCGGTTGGGCGGGTGTCGTCGGACGACGAACCCCGTCGTACTTAGTGTTCTTTCGCCGCGGCCTGTTGGATGTAGACCGAGGCGAGGAGTGTGAAGACGTAGGCCTGGAGCACTGCGACCGCCATCTCGACGATGGTCATGACGAAGCCGCCGATGAGCGTCAGTGCGCCGAATCCGGCGAAACCGCCACCCAGGGTGAAGAAGAAGAAGTGGGTGGCCGCGAAGCACAGCACCAGGAGGAGGTGGCCGACCATCATGTTCAACAGGAGTCGCAGTGCCAGCGAGATGGGGCGCACGATGAAGATGTTGATGAACTCGATGGGCGTCAGCAGGATGTACATGTACCACGGCACACCGGCGGGGAAGAGCGCGTTGCGGAAGAACGTGCCCGCACCGGCCTCACGGATACCGGCGTAGATGAACGCCACGTACGCGACCACTCCGAGGAGCAACGGCATCGCGACGACCGAGGTACCTGCGATGTTGAGCCCGGGAATGATGCCCGTGATGTTCATCGCGAAGATGCCGAAGAACATCGCGGCGAGCAAGGGGAGGTACTTGCGACCCAGGCGCTCGCCCAGGATTTCTTCGACGATCTGGACCCGGACGAAGTCGAGGCCCAACTCGGCGATGCTCTGACCCCGGGTCGGGATGAGGCGACCCTTGCGGAGCGCGAGCCAGAAGAGCAGCAGCATCACGGCGATCGCGAAGAGGCGGACCAGCATGATGCGGTTCAGTTCGAAGGGAGTACCCGCGAAGAAGATGGCGGACGGGAAGAACTCGTCCAGAGTCGGGGCGTGGAATCCCCCGTCTCCGTGGCCTTCAGCGGCAGCGGAGAGCAGGTTCACAGCGTTCGCTATCAGCGCTATCTCCTGTGTCGGGGCGAACACCCTGAAGTGTCGCGACGATTGGTGGGTTTGTCATCCGTACTCGCAGGAAGACGCGGCCGGGGAACGTCAGTAACCCTATCAAGTGAATGTGGGCTGCGACGAATCGGCGGAGCTTATTTCACTCCCTGCAAAGTACGCCGTCAATCCCGAGGAGCGGCGGGCAGAGTGACGTCGCTCGCGTGTGCGAGACGCCCCCGCACCACCACGAGGGCGTCGATCGCCAGCGTGCCGACGATGGAGACGACCAGGCTGAGGAAGAGAACGACGTCGTTGACGAAGGGCTGATCGCGGAGCACGACGAGCAACGCGATGAACACGACCAGCTTGAGCAGCCACGCGCCCATCACGATGCCGAAGAAGGCGCCGAGCGTGAAGCGGACGGCCACCAGCATGCTGGCCGCGGTGATGGCGGCGAAGAAGATGGCCAGGCCGACGCCGACCAGCGCGCTCCACAGGCCGTCGGTCCCGGCGACGGCGTAGCCCACTCCCCCGCCGACGACGGCGATCACGAGGGCGAGGATGCCGGTGTAGCGGAGGATCTTCGCGAAGACGGCGCTGGAGGTCATGAGGGGTCCTTCGGGGGTGTCAGTTCTGGCACCACGGCCTGGGCGGCCGTGTCGGTATCGGACGGGTGGAGGGCGTCGGCGTCGTGGTCGAGAGGGTCGAAGCGACCCGACGAGGTCGCCTCGAGGTCGGCCTGGCTCGTGCCCTGGACGGCGATCTCGACGCGCTTGCGGCGGCTCAGCGGAGCCAACGTGAACGCCGTGCAGACGAGCAGGCCGACACCGAGGAAGACGCCGACGAGCCAGGACGGCTTGACGAACAGGAACATCAGGGTGCCGACGGCGGCGACGAGCGTCCAGGCGTAGAAGATGAGCACGGCGTGGAAGTGCGAGTGCCCCATGTCGAGCAGGCGATGGTGGAGGTGCTTGCGATCGGCCGTGAACGGGGACTTGCCGGCACTGACCCGGCGGAGCACCGCGAGGCCGAAGTCCAGCAATGGCACGATGAGGATGGCGAACGGCAACAGGATGGGGATGAAGGCCGGCAGGAGAGCCGACCGCGAGATCGCCGCCGGATCGATCTGACCGGTGACCGAGATCGCGCTGGTGGCCATGATGAGGCCCGTGAGGAGCGCACCCGCATCGCCCATGAACAACTTGGCCGGGTGCCAGTTCAGAGGCAGGAATCCGAGGCAGGCGCCGATGAGGACGGCGGTGAGCAGCGACGCGAGGTTGAAGTACTCGGTCTGCCCCATGGTCAGTGAGATGACGAAGCTGTAGACGAAGAAGACGCCGTTGGCGATGATCGTGACACCGGCGACGAGGCCGTCGAGCCCGTCGATGAAGTTGACCGCGTTCATCACGAGCACGACCGCCAGGATCGTCAGGATGAGCGACATGTTCGGCGACCCGACGGTGAGCGCGCCGATGGGCAGCGAGACGAGTTGGACGCCCTGCCACGCCAGCAGACCTGCGGCGATGATCTGCCCGGCCAGCTTCGTCATCCAGTCGAGGTCCCAGAGGTCGTCGGCGACGCCGATGACCACGATCATGGTCGCGGCACCGAGGATGGCCAGAGGCGGCCCCGGGTCCGCGAAGACGAGTCGGAAGTAGTCCATGCCCGAGATGAGCGGGAACACGAACCAGGCGCACAGCACCGACACGACGATGCCCGCCCACATGGCGATGCCGCCCAGTCGCGGCGTCGGTGTCGAGTGCACGTCGCGATCGCGGATCTTCGGGTAGAGGCGGTACCGCAACCCCAGACGCCAGACGACCACCGACAGCACGAAGCTGACGACGGCCGAGATGGCGAAGGCGAGGAGGTAGTACCTCACGAGAAGACCGCTCTCACGCGATCGCGTCGCTTCCGACGATGCGGACGATCTCGGAGTCGGCGAGCACGCCGTGCCGGACGATGCGCAGCACGCCGTCGCCCGCGCCCGTGGCGTCGATGATCGTCGAGCCCGTGTTGGCGCCGGGACGGTGCTCGTAGCCGGTGCCGGCCGACCCGTCGTCGAGGTAGACGGAGACCGAGTCGCCGAGCATGTCGCGCGCGTCGGCAGCCGTCTCGGCCGCCGGGCGACCCGTGAGGTTCGCGCTCGACACGGCCAGGGGCCCCGTCTCTTCCAGCAGCTCGAGGGCGATGCGGTGGCTCGGCATGCGGAGCGCGACGGTGCCGCGCGTCTCGCCCAGGTCCCAGGTGAGGGACGGCTGCGCTCGGAAGATCACCGTGAGGGGGCCGGGCCAGAACTCGTCGAGGAGCGGACGCACGATGTCGGGGACATGGTCGGTCAGGGCCGCGAGGGTGTCCTGACCCTTGATCAGGACGGGAGGGGGCGACTGGCGCCCGCGCCCCTTGGCGTCGAGCAACCGCTGGACCGCAGCCGGATCGAAGGCGTCGGCAGCCACACCGTAGACGGTGTCGGTCGGCAGCACGACGAGCTCGCCGCGCCCGATGGCACCGCGTGCGTTGCGCATCCCGGCGAGGAGTTCAGAGTCGACGGAGCAGTCGTAGAGAGAGGCCATGACCTGGCAATGATAGTGCGAGCCGCCCGGACGCCCGGTCAGCGCACCGCGGAGGTCGCTCGATCGCGCCCCGTGAGATCGGGGTGGGTCTCGGCCGACCGCCAGCCGTCACCGGTCAGGATGTCCCGGATGTCAGCTCCCTGCCCCTCGCCGTGCTCGATGACGAGGAACCCGCCAGGACGCAGGAGGCGCTGGGCACGTCGCGAGATCGACCGCACCAGGACGAGACCGTCGTCTCCCCCGTACAGGGCCAGGGCGGGATCGTGCAGTCGCACCTCGGGGTCACGCGGCACCATCCCCTCGGGGATGTACGGCGGATTGGTCGCCACGACGTCGACGAGGCCGTCGAGTTCGGGCAGCGCCGTGGCCATGTCTCCCTCGACGAGCTCGACGTTCACGGCACCGACGGCGTCGATGTTGGTGCGCGTCCAGCGTGCGGCGTCCGGTGACAGCTCGACGGCGACCACCCGGGCATGCGGCACCTCGGTGCCCATCGCGAGGGCGAGGGCGCCGCTGCCGGTGCCGAGATCGATGGCGAGGGGTCGCGGAGCCGAGACCGACCGCAGGGCGTCGATCGCGAGTTGGGCGACGCCCTCCGTCTCGGGTCGCGGCACGAAGACACCGGGGCCGACGTGCAGGGTCAGCGACCGGAAGTACGCCAGGCCCGTGATGTGCTGCAGGGGCTCGCGGGAGGCGCGACGCGCGATCGAGGCGACCAGCGCCTCCTTGGTGTCGGCGTCGATCGCGGCACCCGTCACGACCCGCGCGAGCAGCACGCCCCTGGCCAGGCCGGTCGCGTGCGCGAGCAACAGCTCGGCGTCGACGGCCGGCGTGGGGACGCCGGCGTCGACGAGCACCGCCGTCGCGACGCTCAGGGCCGCATCGAGCGTCGAGACGCCGGCGAGACGGTCGGCGACCGGCGACGTCACGAGGAGGTGTCGCCGATGTCGGCCAGTCGGGCCTCTTCGTCGGCCTGGATGCACGAGTCGATCACGGCGTCGAGCGCCCCGTCCATCACGGCGTCGAGGTTGTACGACTTGTACCCCGTGCGGTGATCGGCGATGCGGTTCTCGGGGAAGTTGTACGTGCGGATGCGCTCGGAGCGGTCCATGCCGCGGATCTGGCTCTTCCGCGCGTCGGAGGCGATCGCCGCCTGCTCCTCCTGCTGACGCGCGAGGATGCGGGCGCGCAGCACGCGCATACCGGCCTCGCGGTTCTGCAGCTGGCTCTTCTCGTTCTGCATGGCCACGACGATGCCGGTCGGGAGGTGCGTGATGCGGACGGCGGAGTCGGTCGTGTTGACGGACTGGCCGCCGGGACCGCTCGACCGGTAGACGTCGATCTTGAGGTCGTTCTGGTTGATCTCGACCTCTTCGGGCTCGTCGACCTCGGGAAAGACGAGCACGCCGGTCGTCGACGTGTGGATGCGTCCCTGCGACTCGGTCGCGGGGACCCGCTGCACGCGATGCACGCCACCCTCGTACTTGAGGTGCGCCCAGACCCCCTGCGAGGGGTCGGACGCGTTCGACTTGATCGCGACCTGGACGTTCTTGTACCCGCCCAGGTCGGACTCGTCGCGCTCGAGCATCTCGGACTTCCAGCCCTTGCTCTCGGCGTAGTGCAGGTACATGCGCAGGAGGTCGGCCGCGAAGAGGGCGCTCTCCGCGCCTCCCTCGCCGCCCTTGATCTCCATGATCACGTCGCGTCCGTCGTCGGGGTCGCGCGGGATCAGGAGTCGCCGGAGCTTCTCCTGCGCCTCGTCCAGACCCTGCTCGAGAGCGGGGACCTCGTCGGCGAAGGCGTCGTCCTCCTTGGCCAGCTCACGGGCGGCCTCGAGGTCGTCGCCCGCCTGCTGCCAGGCGGAGTGCGCAGCGACGATGCGACTCAACTCGGCGTAGCGCCGGTTGATCTTCTTGGCCCGAGCCGCATCGGCGTGCACAGCGGGGTCGCTGAGCTGCGTCTGCAGGTCGTCGTGCTCGGCGAGGAGCACCGATACCGACTCGAACACGATCAGTGCTCTTTGTGCGAGTCGTGACCGTTCGAGGCGGGGACCGACTTCTGGACCTGGACGAGGAACTCGACGTTGGACTGCGTCTCTTTGAGGTTGCGCAGCACGATCTCGAGAGCCTGCTGCTGCTCGAGACCGGCAAGCGCGCGGCGCAGACGCCACGTGATCTTGACCTCGTCGGGGCTGAGCAACATCTCTTCGCGGCGGGTGCCGGACGCGTTGACGTCGACGGCCGGGAAGATGCGCTTGTCGGCCAGGTGACGCGACAGGCGGAGCTCCATGTTGCCGGTGCCCTTGAACTCCTCGAAGATGACCTCGTCCATCTTGGATCCGGTCTCGACGAGCGCGGTCGCGAGGATGGTCAGCGAGCCGCCGTTCTCGATGTTGCGCGCGGCACCGAAGAAGCGCTTCGGCGGATAGAGCGCCGACGAGTCGACGCCGCCCGACAGGACGCGACCCGATGCCGGAGCCGCCAGGTTGTAGGCGCGACCGAGGCGTGTGATCGAGTCGAGCAGCACGACGACGTCGTGGCCCAGCTCGACGAGTCGCTTCGCACGCTCGATGGCCAGCTCGGCGACCGTGGTGTGGTCTTCGGCCGGACGGTCGAACGTCGACGCGATGACCTCGCCCTTGACCGTGCGCTGCATGTCGGTGACCTCTTCGGGGCGCTCGTCGACGAGCACGACCATGAGGTGGACCTCGGGGTTGTTCTGTGCGATCGCGTTGGCGATCGACTGCAGGATGAGCGTCTTGCCGGCCTTGGGGGGCGACACGATGAGACCGCGCTGACCCTTGCCGATCGGCGACACGAGGTCGATGATGCGGGTCGAGAGCTTCTGCGGCTCGGTCTCGAGTCGCAGGCGCTCCTGCGGGTAGAGCGGGGTCAGCTTCGAGAACTCGACCCGCTTCGCGGCCTCGTCGACGGGCTGGCCGTTGATCGAGTCGACACGGACGATCGCGTTGTACTTCTGACGCCCCTGGCCCTGCTCGCCCTCGCGAGGCTGGCGGATCGCGCCGACGACGGCGTCGCCCTTGCGCAGGTGGTACTTCTTCACCTGGCCCAGGGAGACGTAGACGTCGCTGGCACCCGGCAGGTAGCCGGTGGTGCGGACGAATGCGTAGTTCTCGAGAACGTCGAGGATGCCGGCGACGGGGATGAGCACGTCGTCGTCGCTGATCTCGGGCTCGAACTCGTCGCTCTGGTTGCCACGGCCGCGCTTGCGGTCGCGCTGACGACCACGACCCTGACGGCCGCCCTCGTCGTTCTGCTGCTGGCCGTTCTGCGGACCGTTGCCGCCCTGGTTCTGCGGCGCGTCGGCGCGGTCGGCGTCGTTCTTGTCGCTGGCACGCTGACCCTGCTGCGGCGCGGCCTGCTGACCGTTCTGGTTCTGCTGCTGACCGTTCTGGCCGCCCTGCTGCTGACCGTTCTGGTCGTTGCCCTTGCCGCGGTTGCGGTTGCGGCTCCGACGGCCGCCGCCCTGCTGCTGACCGTTCTGGTCGCCCTGGTCGGCGGTGTCGGAGGCACCGTTGGCACCCGAGACGGCCGCCTCTGCGGCGCTGTCGGCGGTCTGCTCGGCGACAGGGGCCTCGGCGGGCGCGTCGGTCGGCTCGGCGTTCTGCGCGGCGGCGACGGTGGCATCCGTCGCACGACGCGAACCACGGCGATTGCGGGTCGGACGCTCGGCGGCGGGCTGCTCGCTCGCGGGCTGCTCGGCGGAGGTCTGCTCGGCGGCGGGGGTGCTCGGTGCGGCAGGTGCCGTCGCGGGCACCTCGAGCGGGGGCTCGACACCGGACTCACCCGCGTTGACGTGCTGGGCCGCTTCACGCTGAGCGGGAGCACCGGCGGCGGACTTGGCACGACGCGAACCACGGCGAGCCGGGGCGGCGGGAGCCGTCTCGGCAGGCGCGTCGGTGGCGGCAGCCGCGTCGGAGGAGGCGGCGGGCACGTCAGAGGCGGCGGGCACGTCGAGCGTGGGCTGGACGGCCGTCTCGTCGGAGGCGACCTCGGCGGCCGGAGCCGACGGGGCGGCGACATCGCCGTCGGCGGCGCCCTGCTTGGCGACGATCGCGGCGACGAGGTCGCCCTTACGGAGTTTGGAGAGACCGCTGATGCCGAGCGACGAGGCCAGAGCCTGGAGCTGCGGCAGGCGCATGGCGCTGAGTTCGGCGGTCGTGCTGGCGGCGCCCTCGGCGGCGCGGGTGTCGACGTCTGTCACGGGGTATGAGTTCCTTTCGCTCCCCCGCACGGAACGGCGGGGCAGAGCTGGTCGCACCTCGTGGTCGGAGACGATCGCCGCCTGAGCGGCAGATAAGCCTCGACGAGGCTCACGAGAGTGCGGTACGGGATATGCAACCCGGGGACTCGAAGACTTGAAACCCCAATGCGTTTGCTAGATGCCCAGGAAATCTGAGTTTTCTACCGGGTGCGGCACCACTGTAGCACCTTTGAGATCGACGGCCAGCATCAGCGGACGCCACTCCGATACGGCGTGTTCGCGCACCAGATCCGCGGCGAACAGGCGCTGCCCGGGGTCGCTTCCGAGCACGAGCAGCGACGGCCCGGCGCCCGAGACGACCGCGGCGAGACCGGCGTCGCGGAGCATGCGGATCAGGGCGTCGGTCTCGGGCATGGCGCTGGCACGGTAGCTCTGGTGGAGGCGGTCTTCCGTCGCGGCCAACAGGAGCTCGGGGCTCTGCACCAGGGCGGCCACGAGCAGCGCCGAGCGCGAGACGTTGAACGTCGCGTCCTCGTGCGGCACCGAGGCAGGCTGCAGACTGCGCGCCAGCTTCGTCGACAGGGTCGACTCGGGCACGAACACGACGGGCGAGACCCCTCGATGCACCAGCAGTCTCTTGTGGGCGGGCCCCGCGGAGTTCATCCACGCGATGGTGAGGCCGCCGAAGAGAGCGGGCGCGACGTTGTCGGGGTGCCCCTCCATCTCGGTCGCGATCTGCAGCAGTCGCGTCGCGCCGAGTTCGACGATGCCGTCGAGCAGGCCCTTGGCCGCCATGATCCCCGACACGATGGCCGCGGCCGACGAGCCGAGACCGCGCCCGTGCGGGATGACGTTCGTCGCCCGGAGCTCGAGCCCCGGCAGCGGCTGCCCGACCGCGGCGAAGGCGGCCGCGATCGCCCGGACCACGAGGTTCGACTCGTCGGTCGGCACCTCGTTCGCACCGACGCCCGAGACGTGGATCTCGACACCCGGCTCGCGCCGAGCCGTGACGACGAGTTCGTCGTAGAGCGACAGGGCGAGTCCGAGCGTGTCGAAGCCCGGCCCCAGGTTGGCCGAGGTGGCCGGCACCTTCACCAGGACGGAGCGGCCGATCGGCGAATCGGCCGCTCGCTCACCCCGGGCGCCGCCGGGAGCGACGCCGGTGCTCATGCAGAGGCCGAGACGAGACCGAGGACGTCGGCGACCTCGGCCGTGTCGTTCGCGACGACCGTCGGCTCGACCTGGCTGCCGTCGGCCTGGCGAAGGGCCCACTGCGGGTCCTTGAGGCCGTGCCCCGTGACGGTGAGCACGACGGTCGACCCGGCGGGGACGAGCCCCGCCTCGGCACGGTCGAGCAGACCCGCGACGCTGATCGCCGACGCGGGCTCGACGAAGACGCCCACCTCGGAGGCCAGGATCTTCTGGGCCGCCAGGATGCGCTCGTCGTCGATGGCACCGAACCATCCGTCGGTCAGGTCACGGGCCTCGAGGGCGAGCTGCCAGGAGGCGGGGTTGCCGATGCGGATGGCACTCGCGATGGTCTCGGGGTTCTTGACGACCTCGCCCGACACGATGGGGGCCGATCCGGCCGCCTGGAAGCCGAACATGCGCGGGAGACGCGTCGCCCGACCGGCCTCGACGTCTTCGCGGTAGCCGCGGGTGTAGGCCGTGTAGTTGCCGGCGTTGCCGACCGGGATGAAGTGGAAGTCGGGTGCGTCGCCGAGCACGTCGACGACCTCGAACGCGGCCGTCTTCTGGCCCTCGATGCGATCGTTGTTGACCGAGTTGACGAGGTGGACGGGGTAGTTCGCGGCGAGATCGCGTGCGATGTCGAGGCAGTCGTCGAAGTTGCCCTGGATCTGCAGCAGCTGGCCGTTGTGCGCCACGGCCTGGCTGAGCTTGCCCATGGCGATCTTGCCCTCGGGCACCAGCACGGCAGCGGTGATGCCGGCGTGCGCCGCATACGCGGCGGCGGAGGCGGACGTGTTGCCGGTCGAGGCGCAGATGACGGCCTTGGCGCCGTGTTCGACGGCCTTCGAGATGGCCATCGTCATGCCGCGGTCCTTGAACGACCCGGTCGGGTTCATGCCCTCGAACTTCACGTAGACCTTCGCGCCGGTGCGGTGCGAGAGAGCCGGTGCCGGGATGAGCGGCGTGCCGCCCTCGCCCAGCGTGACGATCGGGGTGGCGTCTGTCACGTCGAGACGGTCGGCGTATTCGCGCAGGACTCCCTGCCACTGGTGGGCCATCAGGCTCCTTCGACTCTCAGCACGCTCGTGACGGAGTTCACGACCGTGGAATTCTTCAGCGTGGCGACCGTGGCCGCGAGATCGGACTCGCGCGCCCGATGCGTCCCGATGATCAGCGTAGCGGTGGCGAGGGGCTCGCCTTCGACCGCTTCGGTGCCCACCGATTGCTCGACGTTCTGCACGCTCACGCCATGGCTGCTCAGCACACCGGCAACCTCGGCGAGGACGCCGGGCTGGTCGGCGACGTCGAGTGTGATCTGGTAGCGCGTCGTCACGTGCCCGATGGGGAAGACGGGCAGGTTGGCGTGCGTCGATTCAGCCACACCGGGGCCGCCGATGACGTGTCGGCGGGCGGCGGACACGAGGTCGCCGAGCACCGCGGACGCCGTCTCGACTCCCCCGGCGCCTGCACCGTAGAACATGAGGTCGCCGGCGGCCTCGGCCTCGACGAAGACGGCGTTCTTGGCGCCATGCACGGCGGCCAGCGGGTGGCCCAGCGGCACCAGGGCCGGGTAGACGCGGGCGCTGACGCCCTCGACGCCGTCCTCGTCGGTCAGCCGTTCGCAGATCGCCAGGATCTTCACGACGTAGCCGGCCTTGCGCGCGGCGACGACCTGCTCGTGCGTGACCTGCGTGATCCCCTCGCGGTGCACGGCCGACAGCGGCACGGCCGTGTGGAACGCCAGCCCGGCGAGGATGGCCGCCTTCTGCGCGGCGTCGTACCCCTCGATGTCGGCCGTGGGGTCGGCTTCGGCGTAGCCGAGTTCGGTGGCGGTCGCGAGCGCCGACTCGAGTGTGTCGCCATCGGTGTCCATCCGGTCGAGGATGAAGTTCGTGGTGCCGTTGACGATGCCCATGATGCGCTGCACGCGGTCGCCGGCGAGGCTGTCGCGGAGCGGTCTGATGATGGGGATCGCCCCGGCCACGGCGGCCTCGTAGTAGACCTGCGCGCCGACCTGCTCGGCGGCGTCGAACAGCTCGGGACCGTGGCTCGCGAGCAGGGCCTTGTTGCCGGTGATGACATCGGCACCCGAGTTGAGCGCCTGCAGCACGTAGCTGCGCGCCGGCTCGATGCCCCCGATGAGCTCGACGACGATGTCGGCCCCGAGGATCAACGACTCGACGTCGGTCGTGTAGAGCTCGCGGGGCAGCTCGACGTCGCGGGGTGCATCGACGTCGCGGACGCCGATGCCGACCAGCTCGAGCCCCGCACCGGCACGACCGGCGAGATCGTCGCCCTGCTCCAGCAGGAGTCGTGCCACCTGCGAGCCGACCGATCCGGCACCCAGCAGGGCGACCCTCACGTTGCGGTATTCGATCATGCCCGTCCGTTCGTCGTGTCGAGCCCGGCGTCGCGCGCCAGGATGTCGGCCTCGGTCTCGCCCCGCACGATCACCCGGGACCCGCCGTCGCGCACCGCGACGACGGCCGGGCGGCCGACGTGGTTGTAGTTGCTCGACAGGCTCCAGCAATAGGCACCGGTCGCGGGGACCCCGAGGATGTCGCCGGGGGCCACGTCGCCGGGCAGGTAGTCGGCCAGGACGACGATGTCGCCGCTCTCGCAGTGCTTGCCCGCGACGCGCACGAGGGCGGGTGACGCCGAGGAGGCACGGTTCACCATCCGCACGGAGTAGTCGGCCCCGTAGAGGGCCGGTCGGGCGTTGTCGCTCATGCCTCCGTCGACGCTGACGTAGCGTCGCACGGCCGAGCCGTCGCCCTCGCCGGTCGCGACCTGGACGTCTTTGAGCGTGCCGACGGTGTACAGGGTCGTCGTCGAGGGGCCGATGACGATGCGCCCCGGCTCGACCGCGAGCACCGGCACGTCGATTCCGAGGCGCGCGCACTCGGCGCCCACGATGTCGGCCAGGGCACGGGCCAGCTCGCCGATGGCAGGGGCGTCGTCGACGCTCGTGTAGGCGATGCCGAAGCCGCCGCCCAGGTTCAACTCGGGGACGGGCCCGTCCGCGAGCAACGCCGCGTGCACCGTGAGCAGCCGCCTCGCCGCCTCGACGAAGCCGTCCGCTCCGAAGATCTGCGAGCCGATGTGGGAGTGCAGCCCGAGGAAGGCCAGCGACGGACGCCGCCGGATCGCCGCGACGACCTCGGGGGTGTCGGTCAGGGTGATGCCGAACTTCTGGTCCTCCCGCGCCGTGGCGAGGTACTCGTGGGTCGAGGCGTGCACGCCGCTGTTGACGCGCACCCGGACGGGCTGCACGACACCATGACGCTCGGCCGCGTCGGCGACCCGGTCGACCTCGGCCGGGCTGTCGACGACGATCGCGCCGATACCCGCGGCGACCGTGCGGTCGATCTCGGCCAACGATTTGTTGTTGCCGTGGAAGCCCATCTGCGACGGGTCGACGCCGGCCGCCTGGGCGACGGCGAACTCGCCGCCGGTGCAGATGTCGACCTTGAGCCCCGCGGCCGACACCCAGCGCGCGACGTCGGCCGAGAGGAACGCCTTGCCCGCGTAGTAGACCTTGGCCGTCGTGCCGATGCGCGCGAACTCCGAGTCGAACGCGGCCCGCGCCTCCGCGGCTCGGGATCGCGCGTCGTCCTCGTCGAGCACGTACAGCGGCGTGCCGTACTCGCGGACGAGGTCGGCGACGGAGACGCCACCGACGACGAGCGCACCGGCCTCGTCACGATGGGCCGAGCGGGACCAGACCGAGTCGGGCAGCGCGTTCGCGTCGGACGGCTCGACCAGCCAGCCGGGGGCGAGAGGGTTCGGGGACACAGAGACCTCGGTGGTGGGAGGGACGGAACCCGACGAGCTTACCGATACGGCGGGTCGTGTGACGCCGCCGACGCCGTGACTCAGCAGGCGCCCTTCTGGTTGAAGGTGCTGGAGGACAGGGCGAGACCGTCCGATCGGAACGCGATCGTCACGTCGTCCGCGGCGACCGTGATGCCGGTCAGGGTGACCGCCGAGGGCAGGTACTGCGCGAGGCAGATGTTCTGCGCCCAGGCGGAGAGGATCTGCGGCTGGTCGATGGCGAGGGCCGAACCGGGCACCGACGCGCTCGTGGGCGTCAGGGTGAGCGTCTTGCCGTCCTCGGACAGCGCCGGCTTCTCGACGACCTTGACGGGGACGGACCCGAGCAGCGGGACGTCCAGGGTGCGATCGAAGGTGACCTCCCCCGCACCCAATGTCACCGTGCCTCCGGTGTCCTTCACGGCCTGGAGCGCGTTGACGGCGTCCTGCCCGACGGTGACGGTGCCCGAGACCGGGCCGGTCGTGCCGCCGGACGAGAGCGGGACGTCGGCGAGGTCGACGTCCAGATCGAGCGGGACACCCGAGATGACGAGGTCGTCGGACGTCAGGGTCACGTCGTCGAGGGTCCCGGTGACGGCCTGGAGCAGGAACGACAGCCCGTGGATGTCGACCGACACGTCACCCGTCGCGGTGCTGGGGAGCGATTGGGTGATCTGCTTCGCGGCCCGGTCCTCGGCGTAGGCGCGCGCGGCGAAGTCCGCGATGACGGCGATGATCGCGAGGATCAGCACGAGACCGACGACCACGAAGAGGGCGATGCCGGCGCCGCGGCCGCGTCGTCGCGGCACGGCCCTCGCCTCGAAGAAGTCGTCGGTCATGTGTGTCGTCCCCCTACATACGATCGGGCGCCGTGACGCCCAACAGGCCGAGCCCGTTGCGGATGACCTGCCCGGCGGCGTCGTTCAACCAGAGCCGCGTGCGATGCAGGTCGGTCACCTCTTCGTCGCCGAGCGGCGTCACGCGGCACGAGTCGTACCAGCGGTGATACGTGCCGGCGAGTTCTTCGACGTAGCGGGCGACGCGGTGCGGCTCGCGCAACTCGGCGGCCTGCTGCACGACCCGGGGCAACTCGGCCAGGGCGCCGAGCAGAGCGCTTTCGGACGGGTGCGACAGGAGGGACGCGTCGAAGGCGTCCCGGGTCACGCCGGCGGCCTCGGCGTTGCGGGCGACGGAGCGGGTGCGGGCGTGCGCGTACTGGACGTAGAAGACCGGGTTGTCGTTCGTGCGCCGGGTCCACAGATCGAGGTCGATGTCGATCGAGCTGTTGGCGGGGCTGCGTACCAGGGCGTAGCGACCGGCGTCGATGCCGACGGCGTCGACCAGGTCCTCCATCGTGACGACCGTGCCGTTGCGCTTCGACATGCGCACGGGCTCGCCGTCGCGGAGCAGGTTGACCATCTGGCCGATGAGGATCTCGAGGTTGACCCCCGGGGTGTCGCCGAAGGCAGCGCACATCGCCATCATGCGGCCGATGTAGCCGTGGTGGTCGGCGCCGAGCATGATGATGTTGCGCTCGAAGCCGCGCTCGCGCTTGTCGAGGTAGTAGGCGAGGTCGCCCGCGATATAGGCCGCGTCGCCGTCCTTCTTGATGACGACCCGGTCGCGGTCGTCGCCGAACTCCGTCGTGCGGAGCCAGGTCGCGCCGTCGGCCTCGTAGACGTGACCGAGCTCGCGCAGACGCGCGATCGCCCGCTCGACCGCCTTCGACTCGTGCAACGAGTTCTCGTGGAAGTACACGTCGAAATCGACGCCGAAGTCGTGCAGGGACTTCTTGATGTCGGCGAACATGAGATCGACCCCGACGGCACGGAAGAGCTCTTGCGCCTCGTCGCGGGGCAGGTCGCGGACATCGCCGTCGAACGTGGCCAGGACACGGGCCGCGATGTCGGAGATGTACTGGCCGCCGTAGCCGTTCTCGGGTGTGGGCTTGCCCAGGGCGCTCGCGAGCAGGCTGCCCGAGAAGCGGTCGATCTGCCCGCCGTGGTCGTTGAAGTAGTACTCGCGGGTGACGACACCGCCCACGGCGTCGAACACCCGGGCCAGGCTGTCACCGACGGCCGCCCAGCGGACGCCGCCCATGTGGATCGGGCCGGTCGGGTTGGCCGAGACGAACTCGAGGTTGATGGTGACGCCGTCGTAGTACGTGCCACGGCCGAACGACGCGCCCTGCTCGACGATCGTCTTCGCGAGGGCACCGGCTGCGGCGGCCTCGAGACGGATGTTCACGAAGCCGGGGCCGGCCACGTCGACCGTCGCGACACCGTCGACCTCGGCCAGCTCGCCGGCGATCTCGGTGGCGAGCTCGCGGGGGTTGGCGGACGCACGCTTGGCGAACTTCATCGCGACGTTGGACGTCCAGTCGCCGTGGTCGCGGTTCTTCGGCCGTTCGAGCACGACGTCGGCATCGGAGACGACGACCTCGGCCTCGACCCCGCGTCGCTCGAGGACGCCCTGGACGACGGCGAGCAGGGACGACGAGAGTTCAGCGGGAGTCACGAGGGTCGATCCTACCGGCTGCTTCACGGTCACTCCACGGCGGCCGGTCGGTCATGATGGACGGATGATGCCGAACCTCCGAAGCCTGCCCTCCGGTCTGGCTGCGACAGCATTCGTCGGACTCGCGATCGTCGGCCTGGCCGGCTGCACGTCGAGCGAGAGCACCGCCGACGCGACCAGCGCGGCGCCGACTGCCTCGACCACGTCCGAGGCGTCCGACACGCCGACACCCACGCCGACGGGACTCACGGGGACACCGCTCGGCATGGACTGCTCCACCCTCGTCCAGGCGAGCGCGCTCGACAGCCTCTACCCCGGCTTCGCGGTGGCGTCGGTCACGAGCGACCCCACGGACGGGCCGACCTCCGGTGCGGGTCCCGACTCCGAGCGCGCCGAGGTCGCCGGTGTCGACGGCACCCTGTGCGACTACACCGACTCGGCGGGCGACACCATCTCCATCGGCGTCGCCCAGCTGAGCGACGCCAGCTATACCGCCAAGGCCAACGACCTCGTCGCCTCGAGCAACTCCGTGCCGACCTACGGTGTCGAGGGGTACTTCCAGGTCTCGGGCGGCGTCGGCTACGCCGACGTCTTCGACTCGCCGTACTGGATCGTCACCGAGTCGTCGGCCTACGTCGAGCCCGGGGACGCCCAGCCGATCGTCGACCAAGTGCTCGCGAGTCTCAAGACGAGGGGCTGACCGGGCCGCCCGACCCGTCAGGCCGCGACGGGGGTGCGCCGACGCCGCGCGGCCCCGGCACGTCGTGTCGCGACGTCGGCCGCCAGCGCGGCGAGGAGCGCCGGCAGCTGGTCGCGGGCCGCGGCGCGGTCCTCCGGATGCCATTGGACACCGGTGACCCGCGCCTCCTCGTGTTCGATCGCCTCGACGGTGCCGTCCGGCGCCGTGGCCGCCACGACGAGCCCTGCGCCCAGACGGGCCACGGCCTGGTGGTGGGCGCTCCGCGTCTCGATGCGCGGTGCCAGCACCGTCGCGAGTCGGCTACCCGGGGTGACGTCGACCGTATGCTCGGTCATGAGGAGCTCGACCGGTGCCCCGGCGCGCAGGTGGAGGCCGTCGTCGTCGAGGTGCTGCACGAGGGTGCCGCCGAGCGCCACGTTGATGACCTGGTGACCACGGCAGATGCCGAGCAGTGGCGTGCCGACCGCGACCGCGCGGCGGACGAGCGCGAGCTGGCCCGCGTCGGCGCGCTCCTGGTGGCGCCCTTCGCCCGGGTAGCCGTCCGCGCCTCCGTACCAGTGCGGGGCGAGGTCCTCGCCGCCCATGATGACGACGGCGTCGGCCGAGGAGGCACGGTGCAGCAGCGCCCCGACCCCGAGGTCTGCCGCCGGGAGACGCTCGACGGCGAAACCGGCATCGGCTCCCGCGGTCGAGACCCGGCCGACGAGCGATTCGACGTACAGCTGGTAGTCGGCGAGGCCGGGCCGGTGGCGGGTGACGTCGACGACGGCGAGCCGCGGGGCACCGGTGAGGAACCCGGCTGCCCTCGTCTCGAACGTCGTCATGCGGCCATGCTGCCGAACGACCGGAGCCGAGGCGAGTCGGATGACGCCGTGTGACACGACGCGTCCGAGGCCCGGGCCCGGGCCGGCCACGTCACGGCCGCCGTCAGGGCCAGAGCGCCGCGTGCCGCCAGCCGCCGCCGGGTGCCGCGTCGTACCGCACCCGCACCTGGTCGCGGCCCGTGGTGGCCTGCCAGAACTCGATCATCGACGGTACGACGCGGTAGACGGCCCAGTCGTCGGGGACGAGGTCGGGGTCGCGATCGATCTCGCGGCGAGCCTCGTCGACCCGCGCTCGGGTCGCGGGAGCCTCGACATCGACTCGCTCGCTCTGCGGGACGGCGATGGCGGCGGCCCTCGTGTCCGGGTGCCGCGCCAGGAAGTCCGCCCGACGGGCGTCGTCCGGCCCTTCCTCGGCCCGGCCCTCGACACGGACCTGCCTGCCGAGGGCGCTCCAGAAGAAGGTCAGGCCCACGCGCGGGTTCTCGGCGATCTGCCGCCCCTTCGGGCTGAGGGACGACGTGGCGAACCAGAACGCCTCGTCGACGTCCTTCAGGAGGAGTGTGCGGGCGGTCACCTCGCCGGTCGCCGACGACGTCGACAGCGTCATGGCCTGCGGTTGCGGTATGCCCGCGTCGACGGCCGCGAACAGCCACTCGGTGAACAGGGCGATCGGGTCGCGCGGCGGGGCCGAGGCATCGAGGGCCGGCACGTCGGGGTCGGGTCGCGCCGCCGAGCGCAGACGCTCGCGGACGGACTCGGGTCTCGCGTCGGCGGCCGATCCGTCGTTGTCGTCGCCGTTCTGCAGGGCGGAGTCGTCGTGTTCGTCGGGAGTCACTCCCCCACGATGCACCCCCGCTCGCTCGCGCGTCGGGAGCGCCGCCAATCGCTGCTAACCTGGACGACGTCCCGGGCCCCCATAGCTCAGGGGATAGAGCACTGCCCTCCGGAGGCAGGGGCGAAGGTTCGAATCCTTCTGGGGGCACCACGAATGGCCCGCGAACGAGAACAGCCCCGCTTCTGCGGGGCTGTTTCACGCCGGTTGAGCGGTGTCTCTACGCCGTGTCGCACGGCGCGATACGTGCTCATGAATGGGTTCGCGTTCAGGAATAGGTCAGTGCGATGACCGCCACGTCGAGCGATCGGTAGGCGCCCTCGGTTCGCGTGGCCGAGCGGCTGCGTCCCCGCAGGACCTCGAAGCGACCCTCCGACTCGTGCACGAATCCGATGACTCCCGCGGTCGGTGTGGAGACGCGATGGAATCCGTCTCCGAGAGGAACCACTTCGGCCCTCGACGTGCGTTCCAAGACAGCACCCATGATGTCCTCCTCGGTGTCCCTGGTCATCTCTGACCGCATCACTGAGGTAGAAGGTACCCCGCGGTCGGGGTACACGACACCCAGAAAGTGCCGAATTCTCACAGCACGGCAGCTGTGTCCGCCGCTCGTCGCCGACGACCTGCCCCGACCGTGACGCCCACGCTCGCGGCGGTGACGAGCGCGAGGGCCGTGACCTCGCGGATTCCCAACGCCTGGTGCAGCACGATCAGCCCGGCGAGCGCGGCGATCGCGGGCCCGAGGCTCGACAGCACGCCGAAGACGCGGGTCGGCAGCCGGCGCAGGGCCACCATCTCGAGCGAGTACGGCAGCGCCGAGGTGAGGACGGCGACGACGGCGAAGACCCCGAGGAGGCGCGGGTCGGCGAGGACCGCACGGGTCGCGTCGGCCGCGCCGACGGGCACCACGATCACGGCGGCCACGAGCATCGCCATGGCGAGGCCGCCCATCGAGTCGTCGTTCTTGCCGAGCCGGGCGTTCGCGAGGATGTACCCCGCCCAGAAGAGTCCCGCGCCGAGGGCGAACGCGATCCCGGTGAGCGGGATGGCACCCGACGAGTCGAGTCCGAGCAGCACGACGCCGGCGAAGGCCAGCAGCGCCCAGGCCGCGTCGAGCCACCGGCGGGTCTGCACGAGCGCGACGACGAGCGGGCCCATGAACTCCAGGGTGACGGCGACGCCCAGGGGGATGCTGTCGATCGCGAGGTAGATCAACGAGTTCATGCCGGCCAGGGCGATGCCGAGGAGGGCGACGCCACCCCAGGTGGCCGCCCGCCAGCGCCGCACATCGGGCCGGAAGACGACGAGGAGGACGAGTGCGCCGAACGCCAGCCGGAGGGCGGCCGCCCCGGTCGGCCCCACGGCGTCGAAGTGGCTCCGTGCGTAGGCCGCACCGAACTGGACGGACACGATCGCCGCGACCGCGAGCACCGGAGAGGGGACGCGGTCGAGCGGCGGACGGATCAGGATGGGCTCCAAGACGGAAGGGGATGTGCCGGGACTACCATCGTAGGATGCCCGACGCGATCTCAGTCCTCTCGTCGGTCGTCGAGCTGTTCGGCTGGTTCGGCTTCATCGTGGGCACCCCGTTCGTCATCGCCGGGATGCACCGCCGCTCGCGCGCCGCTCGCTTCCAGGAGACGGTCGCCGTCGTCATCCCGCCTCCTGCCTATGCACGGGCGGCGACCGCTCGCTGGCTGGGTCCCGACGGCGAGCTGCACGAGACCGAGCTCGGCGAGTTCCCCCTCGACACCCCGGTCGAGACGGAGCTGGTCGTCCATGTCGACCCGGCACGGCCGGCCCGGGCCCGGACAGATGCCCCCCACGAGGACGGTCGCGCGCTCCGGGTCGCCGGCTGGTCGCTCGTCATCGTCGGAGCGCTCTGCGCGCTGGCGTCGATCGTGTTCCTCTTCGTGGGCTGAGGCTCGAGACCCGTCTCCCCTGGCGCCCTGTCCTCTCGGGCGCATCGTCGGGGGCCGCCGATAGACTCCGGACACCGTCGAGAGGAGAAGCGTGCGCGTCATCGACCGGGCCGGGGGGCCTCGTCCTCTCGCCGTCCGCCTGCGTGGCTGGTTCGTCGGCGGAGCGGCACTCGTGCTGGCCGTCCTGGCGCTCGCCGTCCTCCCGCTCTCCCCTGCCGCGGCGACGCCGCCCGTCAGCCTGTCGGGCGCGTACGTGGTCGACGACGCGGGTGTGCTGTCGCCGTCCGACGAAGAGCGTGTGAGGTCCTCCCTCGACGACCTCGCGCAGCAGACCGGCACGAATCTCTTCGTCGTCTACGTCGACTCCTTCTCGCAACCGACCGATCGTCAGGCCTGGGGCGAGGCGACCGCAGCACTGAACCAGCTCGGCGACCGCGACGTGCTCCTCTCGATCGCCGTCACGGACCGGCTCTACGACCTGTCCGTCCCGTCGGCGTCGTCGATCAGCGCGGCCGAGCAGCAGTCACTCGAAGACGACAGCCTCGTGCCGAAGCTCCGCCAGAACGACTGGGCGGGCGCCGCGATCGCCCTGGCGGACGGCATCCGACAGGACGCGGCAGGTCCCGACCTCTCCTGGCTGCTCTGGACCGTGCTCTTCCTGATCGTGCTCGCCGCCCTCGTCGTGGTGATCGTGCTGGTCGTCCGGTCACGAGCCCGGCGCCGCGCGGTCGAGGCCGAGACGGCGGCGCAGAACGACCTCCGTCGTCGCGCTGCGGCCGCTCTCGTCACCCTCGACGACGAGCTGACCGCCGGTGAGCAGGAGATCGGCTTCGCCGTCGCCCAGTTCGGCGACGAGGCGGGGACCCCCTTCCGCGCCGCCCTCGACGACGCCCGCGTGAAGGCGCGGGAGGCGTTCGAGTTGCAGCAGCGTCTCGACGACGAGATCCCCGACACTCCCGCGCAGAAACGCCAGTGGACCGAGCGGATCATCGAGCTCTGCGAGGCCGCGGGCTCGTCGCTCGACCAGCAGTCGGATGCCCTGGACGAGCTGAGGGCGGCGGAAGCCGCCGCACCGGCCGACGTCGCCGCCCTCCCGGCGGAGGTCGACCGTCGACGCTCGGCTCTCGCGAGTTCCCGGGACCTCGTGGCCAGCCTCGCCGCGACCTACTCGGCCCACGCCGTCAAGACGGTCGCCGACAACGCCGACCAGGCCGACCGCCTGCTCACGTTCGTCACGGAGTCGGCCGCCAGCGCCTCCTCGTCCCTCGCTCACGGTGACGGCGGCACGGCGGTGTCACTCGTGCGTCGATCACGACAGGCTCTGGCACAGGTCGACCAGCTGTTGGCCGCGATCTCGTCGTCGGCCGAGACACTCCGCACCGCGTCGTCGACGATCGCGGCGTTGACCGGGGAGCTGCGGGGCGATCTGACCGCGGCCCAGGGCCTGGCACCCGGGTCGGCGCCGGACGGAGTCGACGTCGCGGGTTCGGTCACCGCCGCCCGGGCCGCCCTCGCGATGGCCGAGACGACGACAGATGACCCGCTCGCCGTCGTCGCACGGTTGACCGAGGCCAACACGCGCATCGACGCCGCCCTGGCGGCCGTCCGCGACGAGGCGGAGAAGCAGCGACGCGCCCGCGCGGCTCTCGATCGGGCCCTCCTCGCGGCGCGCGGTCAGATCAGCGCCGCACGCGACTTCATCGAGACGCGACGCGGCGGGATCGGCCCGGAGCCCCGTACCCGTCTCTCCGAGGCCGAGCGGCATCTCGCCGCCGCGGTCTCGCTGGCCACGGACGATGCCGACCAGGCGATCGTCGAGGCGCACCAGGCTCATCAGATGGCGGCCGCGGCCGCGTCCGACGCCGCTGCCGAGGTCGACGGCTACCAGCAGTCGAACCCCTTCGGCATGGGCGGTCGCTCGCCTGGGGCGGGTGGCGCCGACCTCGGCGGCATCGTGACCGGGCTCGTGCTTGGCGGCATCCTCAACGGCGGTCGTGGCGGCGGATTCGGCGGAGGCTTCGGCGGCGGTCACGGTCGCGGCGGCGGCTTCGGCGGCGGAGGCTTCGGCGGCGGAGGCGGAGGCTTCGGCGGCGGCGGCGGCGGCTTCGGCGGAAGCGGCGGAGGCGGAGGCGGACGCCGATCCGGCGGAGGACGCTTCTGAGCGGCCGTCCCGCGACGCAACTCCCCCCACCCCGACCACCCGGAACACCGACACCACCCACCCTGAAAGGAACGACACCATGGCAAAGCAGTCGATCTTCGGTCGTATCGCCCAGTTGACCAAGGCCAACATCAACGCGTTGCTGGACCAGGCGGAGGACCCGCAGCTGATGCTCGACCAGCTGGTCCGCGACTACACGAACAGCATCGCCGAGGCGGAGAGCGCGGTGGCGCAGACCATCGGCAACCTCCGCCTGCTCGAGCAGGACCACGCGGAGGACATCGCGAACGCCGCCGACTGGGGGCGCAAGGCGCAGGCCGCGAGCGGCAAGGCGGACGAGCTGCGTTCGGCAGGAAACACCGTGGACGCCGACAAGTTCGACTCACTGGCGAAGGTCGCACTGGGCAAGCAGCTCGCCAGCGAGAAGGAGGCGAAGGACGCCGAGCCCTCGATCGCGAGTCAGACCGATGTCGTCGACAAGCTGAAATCGGGGCTCACCTCGATGCGCCAGAAGCTCGACCAATTGAAGGGCAAGCGCGACGAGCTCGTCGCGCGCTCCAAGACCGTGCAGGCCCAGACCCAGGTCGCTGACGCCCTCGGCAGCATCGACGTGCTCGACCCGACCAGCGAGATCGGCCGCTTCGAAGAGAAGGTGCGTCGCGAGGAGGCGAAGGTACTGGGCCGTCAGGAGCTCGCGGCCTCGAGTCTCGACAGCCAGTTCGAGAGCCTCGACGACCTGACCGAACAGACCGAGATCGAGGCCCGTCTCGCCGCGCTGAAGAACGGCGCGTGACCTCGGGCCTCCCCGCTCGGCCCGACGTGGTGTGGGGCGGGCCGAGTGTCCCGTCCCCACCGGTCGTGCCGCGCATCATCGGGTCGTCGCGCCTCGTGGCTGTCGACCTGGCTCGCGGTCTGGCCGTTCTGGGCATGTTCGCGGCGCACATGTGGCCCCGACTCGACCTGGACGAGCGCGTCTTCGACGGTCGCTCAGCCATCCTCTTCGCCACCCTGGCGGGCGTCTCCCTCGGGCTGATGTCGGGAGGCGCGAGACCGACCCCCCACGGCAGCCGGGGGCGCGTGGTCGGGAGCATCGCGATCCGGGCGGGTGTCCTGATCGCGCTCGGGCTCGTGCTGCAGTGGTGGAACGCCTACATCCTGATCATCCTGGCCTACTACGGGCTCATGTTCCTGCTGCTCCTGCCGCTGCTGTTCGCTCCCCGCTGGGCGTTGGCGACGACGGCGGCGGCCCTGGCCGTGATCGCCCCCTGGCTCGCGGCCCTCGTCCCGGTGGACGTCAACGGCGATCCCCTGGCCGGCGGACTCCCCGGCCTCGTCGCCGATGCCTTCCTGGTGGGCGCCTACCCGGCGTTGGTCTGGCTGCCGTTCCTCTGCGTCGGCCTCGTCGCCGTGCGGAGCGATCTCACCCGCGGCCGCACACAGCTGACCATGCTCGCGGCGGGGACGGCGGCGGCGGTCATCGGTTACACGGCTCGGTTCCTGCCCGGGGCAGGCGACATCGCCGCACTCGACCCCGCCGCCCACGGTGGCACGCCCGCCGAGATCGTCGGGTCGGGCGGTGTCGCCGTCGCCGTGATCGGTCTGCTGCTCTGGCTCACGTCGGATGCCCGAGGCGGCGTCGGGCGAGCCCTCCGCCTCGTCGGGACGCCGATCGCCGCGACGGGGGCGCAGCCGCTGACCGTCTACACGGCCCACATCGTGCTGACGGCGCCGCTCTTCCTCGCGTATCGAGACGTCGGCGGCTCCTACGGCCTCCCGCTCGCCTATCTCGTGGCGGCGATCGTGATCACGCTGGCCTACGCGACGGCCTGGTCCCTCTTCGTCGGTCGCGGACCCCTCGAACGGTTCGTGGCGCTGCTCAGCCGACCGTGGACATGGGGCGGGTCTCCCGCGAGCCCTCGGATGTGAGGCAGACTGACGGCGTGAGGTTCGTCGTGGTTCCGCAGTGGCAGGGTTCTCCGTCGTCGAGGGCGATGCGTCTGGCCGACGGCGCGCTGGCCGTCCTGGGCGACCTCCCGCCATCGGCCACGACGCTGGTCGACGTCCCGACGGGTGCCGGCGATTCGCTGGGCACCGGTGTCCACCGCCTGTCGTCCGTGCTCGCCGTGGCCGAGGCCCTCGAGCGCGAACTGAGCACCGACGACAGCCCCGCACTCGTGATCGGCGGCGACTGCGGTGTCGAGTACGCAGCCGTGCGCCACGCCGTGACACCCGACACCGCAGTCGTCTGGTTCGACGCCCACCCCGATCTGCACAGCCCGAAGTCGAGCGAGACCGGCTCGTTCAGCGGCATGGTGCTCCGCCTGCTGATCGGCGACGCGGCGGACGATCTGCCCACCGTCGATCGCGTACCCGCCGCCGAACCCCTCGACCCGGGACGCATCGTCCTGGTCGGCGCCCGCACCCTGGAGGACGCCGAGGACGTCTACGTCGAGAGCCGGCGCATCCGCACGGTCTCGGCACTCGACCTCGCCCCGGAGGACGTGCTCGCCGCCGTCGCCGACACCGGGGCCAGCCGCGTCTACCTGCACGTCGACCTCGACGTCCTCGATCCGGGCGTCATCGACGGCCTGCTCGACCCTCAGCCCTTCGGGCTCTCCCTCGCGACGCTGATCGACACGATCCGTGCGCTGACGGCCCGATACCCGGTCGTCGGTGCCGGACTCTGCTCCTTCGGCCCCGCGGACGCCATCTCGGCGTCGGACGACCTGGGCAGCATCCTCCGCATCGTCGGGGCGCTCACCTCGCGGCCTGCCGCCGCGTGAAGAAACGACCACCCCGTACCCTGACGTCATGACCCGACGACGCGTCTCCCTCGTCCGTGACGGCCACGTGCTCTCGATCGGCCTCGACCGACCCGAGAAGCGCAACGCGGCCGACCTGCAGATGCTCCGCGAGCTCTCGCTCGCCTACGGTGAGCTCGACCGCGACCCGGACCTCCGCGTGGCCGTGCTCCACGCTCACGGCGACCACTTCACCGCCGGCCTCGACCTGGCGGACGTCGCGCCCGCGGTGACCGAGACCGGGCTCGACATCGTGCCCGAGGGCGGTCTGCATCCCTGGCAGGTAACCGGCCGCGATCTGACCAAACCGGTCGTCATGGCCGTACGCGGCACCTGCCTCACCCTGGGTGTCGAGTTGGCGCTCGCCAGCGACATCGTGATCGCCGGGACGTCGGCCCGGTTCGGCCAGATCGAGGTCAGCCGGGCGATCCTGCCGTTCGGCGGTGCGACCATCCGGCTCCCCCGCCGGGTCGGTTGGGGGGACGCCATGCGCTGGATGCTGACGGGCGACCTGTTCGACGCCGAAGAGGCGCACCGCATCGGTCTCGTGCAGGAGGTGCTCGACGACGATCGGGTCGACGCCCGGGCCCTCGAGCTGGCCCACCGCATCGCGGCCCAGGCACCCCTCGCCGTCCAGGTGACCCTCGCCAACGCCCACCGGGCCGTCCGAGACGGAGACGCCGCCGCCGAGGCGGAGCTCCAGCCCCAGCTCGTACGACTTCTGGCGAGCGAGGACGCCGCCATCGGGCACCAAGCCTTCCTCGACCGCACGACCGCCGAGTTCGTCGGCCGGTGACGCGGCGGCGGGCCCCTCGACGGACACCCGCGCCCCGCCCCTCGAACGACGAGACCCGCCCCTCGAGGAGGGACGGGTCTCGGATGTAAGAGGAAGATCTACTTGAAGACGTCCTTGACGTCCTCGCCGACCTTCTTGGCCGACGCCGCAGCCTGGTCCTTCTGGCCTTCGGCCTTGAGCTGGTCGTCGCCCTTGTGGTCGCCGATCGCCTCCTTGGCCTTGCCCGCGATGTCCTGTGCGGCGTTCTTGATCTTGTCGTCCAGTCCCATGTGAACCTCCTCGCGTCGACGCGGTCGCGATCCTTTCGCCGTTGCGTTCTGGCTTGGACCGTACCCGCGCCTCCTCGGATCGGCCCACATTTCCCAGTCGACGTACAGCGAACGGCCAGCCCGGGGCCGAGAGATGTCGTGAGGTCTACGGTCGGGG
This sequence comes from Frigoribacterium sp. 2-23, assembly GCF_049601585.1. Classification (GTDB taxonomy): domain Bacteria; phylum Actinomycetota; class Actinomycetes; order Actinomycetales; family Microbacteriaceae; genus Frigoribacterium. Next base: position 1,952,426 of record NZ_CP187126.1, read on the forward strand.
TCATGACGACTTATGACCTCATCGTGATCGGGGCCGGCGCCGTCGGCGAGAACGTCGCGGACTACGCGACCCGCAACGGCCTGAAGGTGGGCCTCGTCGAGGCGGAGCTGGTCGGAGGCGAGTGCTCGTACTGGGCCTGCATGCCGTCGAAGGCACTGCTCCGGTCGAGCGCCGCCCTACGCGCCGTGAAGAACCTCGACGGAGCCAAGCAGGCCGTGACCGGTGAGCTCGACGTCGCCGGTGTCCTGCGTCGCCGCGACTCGATGACGAGCAACTGGGACGACAAGGGCCAGGCCGACTGGGTGGAGGGCGCCGGCATCGACTTGATCCGTGGCCATGCCACCATCACGGGCGTGCGCGAGGTCACCGTGAACGGCACCGTGTACACCGCGACGCACGCGGTCGCCGCCGTCACCGGGTCCGCCGCGCTGCTGCCGGATATCCCCGGTCTCGCCGACTCCCGCCCCTGGACGAGCCGCGACGCGACGAGCGCGAAGACCATCCCGCAGAGCCTCGTCGTCGTGGGCGGCGGCGTCGTCGCCACCGAGATGGCCACGGCTTACCAGCAGCTCGGCGCGACCGTGACCCTGGTCTCCCGCAGTGGGCTGCTCGGCGGTCAGGAGCCGTTCGCCGGCGAACTCGTCGGCGAGTCCCTGCGCGAGCTCGGTGTCGACGTGCGCGAGAACACGTCCCCGACGCACGTCCTCCGCACGGAGCACGACACCGTCGAGGTCACCCTCGACGACGACAGCACCGTGATCGCGGACGAGATCCTCGTCGCCACGGGTCGCGTGCCGCGCACGACCGATCTCGGTCTCGAGAACGTCGGGCTCACGCCGGGCGACTGGCTGACGGTCGACGACACGATGCTCGTCCATGGCACCGACTGGCTCTACGCCGTCGGCGACGTCAACCACCGCGCCCTTCTCACCCACCAGGGCAAGTACCAGGCGCGCGCGGCCGGCGAGGTCATCGCGGCCCGTGCCAACGGCGAGCCCGTCTCGGCCGAGCCGTGGGGCGCGCACGTCGCCACGGCCGACCACGCCGCCGTGCCGCAGGTCACGTTCACCGACCCCGAGGTCGCGAGCGTCGGTCTCACGGCCGACGCCGCCACGAAGCAGGGCATGGACGTGAAGGTGGTCGACTACGACCTGGCCGCCCTCGGCGGATCGTCCATCCAGTCCGACTCGTACAAGGGCCAGGCGCGCATCGTGGTCGACGACTCGCGCAAGGTCATCGTGGGAGCGACCTTCGTCGGCCCGGACATCAGCGATCTGCTGCACGCGGCCACCATCGCCGTGGTCGCCGAGGTGCCGATCGACCGCCTCTGGCACGCCGTGCCGTCGTACCCGACGGTGAGCGAGATCTGGCTTCGTTTGCTCGACGCCTACGGTCGACCGTGAAGAACCCGTTGATCGACTCGCCCGTCTCCCGCCTCGGATTCGCCTACGCGACGGCCGTCGGCCTCGCGGTAGGCGTGCCGCTCAGCGTCGGGCGGGTGCGGGTCGTCGGCGATCTCATCGTCTGTCGCGGGCTGCCCCGGTGGGCCTTCAAGCGCGGAGGAACCTGCGTCGGGCGCGTCTATCTGACCCGCGACAACGACGGCCCCGCCGTGCTCGAGCACGAGCAGGTGCACGTCGAGCAGTGGCGTCGCTACGGCATGCTGATGCCGTTGCTCTACTGGCTCGCCGGCCGCGACCCCCTCACCAACAGATTCGAGATCGAGGCAGGCCTCGAGAAGGGCGGATATCGATGAGCCGCACCATCGTCATCACCGGAGCCAGCAGCGGGATCGGTCGCGAGGCCGCCAAGACGCTCGCCCGGGGCGGCGACCACGTCGCCGTCGTCGGCCGCAACCGGCAACGGACGGAGGCGGTCGCCGAGGAGGTCGGCGGGCGTGCGTTCGTCGCGGACTTCGACCGACTGGACGATGTCCGCTCGCTGGCCGACCGCCTCCTCGAGGCCTATCCGCGCATCGACGGGCTCGCCAACAATGCCGGCGGCATGGTCGGAGCTCACGCGATCACGGCCGACGGCTTCGAACGCACGCTGCAGTCGAACCATCTCGCGCCGTTCCTGCTCACGCGGCTCCTCCTGCCGCGGCTGCTCGAGAGCTCGGGGCGGGTGGTGTCCACCGCCAGCACGGCCAACCTGATGGGCCACGTGCGGCTCGACGATCTCAACTGGGCGAAGCGACCCTGGCTCGGCGGCTGGCGGCAGTACGGGACGACGAAGATCGAGACGATCCTGTTCATCCGCGAGCTGGCCCGCCGCACGCCGCTGCAGGCGTTCTCGTTCCACCCCGGCGTGGTCACGACACGATTCGGTCAGGACTCCCGCGCGTTCCGCATGGTGAACCTGCTCACGCAGGGCAACTACGGCATCTCGGCCGAGGCCGGATCGGTGCCGCTGACCCAGCTGATCGGGCCGACGACGGTCGGCGTGCCGAGCGGCACCTACTTCGACCAGCTGAAGCCGTTCGGCCGCATGTCGCACCAGGCGAAGAACGATCACCTGGCCGAGGCCCTGTGGGAGCGGACGTCCGAGCTGGTCGGGTTGCCCGCGCACCTCTAGAGCCGGTTCGGCGACCGCACACGCGCGAGGCCGCAGGGTCGCTCAGTTCTCGGAGCGGCCCTGTCGCCAGTAGCCCATGAACGCGACCTGGCGGCGATCGATGCCCACCTCGCTCACCAGGAATCGGCGCAGGGTCTTGATGGCCCCCGCCTCCCCGGCGAACCAGGCGTAAAAGTCGCCCTCGATCGCCGAACCGTGTCGGTCGGCCCCGGCCGGCACGTCCCAGAGGATGTCGTGGTCGACGTCCACGTCGACGACGTCGACACCACGGTGCCAGGCGGCGACGTACCGAGCCGTCCAGGCCCGGACGGCCGCGATGACCTCGTCTCCGTACGCCGCGCCGGTGCGCTCTCGCGGGATCCAGTGCACGTCGACGCCGACAGGCGCGTTCACGTCCAGTTCGTCCTGTGCCGTGGGCACCTCGATGAAGACGCATCCGCGCGCATCGCGGGGCAGCTGCTCGAGGATGGCGCAGATCGCGGGCGCCGCCGTCTCGTCCCCGGCGAGCAGCACCGTCGACGCGGTGCCCGGGTTCCACTCGACCCCGCCGCCCGCGAGCCCGCTCGTCGCGTCCGGCCCGATCAGCATCAGTTCGTCGCCCACCCGCGCCGACGAGACCCACGCCGACGCCGGCCCGGCATCACCGTGCACGACGAAGTCGACGTCGACCTCGTCGAGGTGCCGCCGGATGGCCCGGGCGGTGTAGGTGCGGAGGGTGTTGCGCTCGTGGTCGGGCAGATCGCGCCAGGCGGGCCACCACTCCCCCTGCGGGAAGGTCTCGTACCCGGTGCCGTCGATCGGCAGCACGACCTTGAGGCGCTGGTCGTAGCCGATGTCGGCGAAGTCGCCCAGGTCGTCGCCCGTGAACGTGATGCGCACGAAGGACGGTGACAACCGACGGACCCGGGCGACCCGCACGCGATACGGCCGGTTCGAGGGCTTCGCTCGAACGGCGGTCTCAGCGGCGCGGGTCGTGGTGAGCATGCCCTAAGTATGGCATGCCTTACCTAATCCCAGCCTGCTCGTCTCGAGAGACGCTCGACATCGAGAGAGTGGAGCGAGACCCGACCAGGAGGCGCGGGTCAGGCGACGGGGTGGGCCGCGTCGGTCGACAACAGGGAGCGCAGATCGTGCCGCAGGTCGTACGCGAACGACATCGGGCCGCCGATCCAGACCACGTGCTCGCCCGTGGCGAGATCGGCCGGCTCGAGGTACATCTCGGCGAGCCACGCGCGCACGGCGCGCTCGAGGGCGACGCCTGGCGTGCAGAGACGGCCCGAGCCGGGCGCACCCGACCGGCGGTCTCGGGCGAGCCAGGTGACCGTCACCCGACCGGGAGACACGAGCGGCACGATGTCGTCGGCCGACTCGACCTCGACGAAGACCTGTCCGCGCGCGCAGATCGGCAGGGAGGACAGCAGGGCCTGCATCGTGGCCAGGGAGGAGGCGTCACCCGCGAAGAGCACGCGCGTCGCGTCGTGCTGGAGGGGCGGGTTCGGGTAGTCGAGCAGCATGTCACTCCCAATATAGGTTTGCCTTACCTCATCCGCCACCTCTGGACCTGTTTCCCAGCCGGTTGACGGCCGCGGAACGGAGCCCAGCGACCGCGACGCGACGCCGGATGTCACGGCCTCGCGCCTCCTCGTCGTCCAGCCCGTAGGCTTCTGGTCGTCGTCGTACCCGAAAGGACACCCGCATGCGTTCCCGGAGACTCCTCGCCGTGCTCGGCGCCGCCGTCGCCACCCTCCTCGTGGCGTCCGGCTGCACGTCGGACTCGGGCCCCGACGGCTCGGACTCGAACGGCGCCGGTGCCACCGTGACCGTGGGTCTCGTCCTCGAGCCGACCGATCTCGACATCCGCAAGACGAGCGGCATCGCCCTCGACCAGGTGCTCATCGACAACGTCTACCAGGGGCTCGTGGGCCGCACGCAGGACAACGACATCGTCGACGTGCTGGCCTCGAGCCACACGGTCAGCGCCGACGGCCTCACGTACACGTTCACGCTGCACGACGGCGTCACGTTCAGCGACGGCGCCGCCCTGACGGCGCAGGACGTCGTCTGGTCGCTGCAGCAGGTGAAGGACGGCGAGGGCGTACCCGGGCACGACGATCTCGCGGCCGTACAGACGATATCGTCGCCGGACGCCTCGACCGTCGTGCTCACCCTCTCGCAGCCCGACTCGGCGCTGCTGTTCGGTCTCACGGGTCGTGCCGGGCTCGTCCTCGAACAGGCCGCGACCAACGACCGCGCGACCACGGCGATCGGCACGGGTCCGTTCACGCTGACGAGCTGGAAGCAGGGCGACAACCTGCAATTGACCCGCAACGACTCGTACTGGGGCGACAAGGCGAAGGTCGGCAAGGTCGTCTTCCGGTACATCCCCGACCCGTCCGCCGCCATCAACGCCATGGTCTCCGGCGACGTCGACGTGCAGACGTCCGTCGACGCGACCCTGCGCAGCCAGCTCGACGGCCTGCAGGGCGTGACCGTCGACACGGGCAAGACGACCGACAAGTACACGCTCGCCTTCAACAACGCGAAGGCGCCGTTCACGGACGAGCGCGTGCGCGAGGCGATCCGACGCGCGATCGACCACAAGGCGCTGATCAAGGCCGTCGGCGGCTCGGCCGTGCAGCAGGGCGGCCCCATCCCCGAGCTCGACCCGGGCTACAGCGATCTCACGGCCATCGACTCCTACGACCCGGGCAAGGCCAAGGAACTGCTCGCCGAGGCCGGGCAGACGAACCTGACGCTGACCCTGAAGTACGCGAACGTCTACCCGGCGGCCATCGGCGACGTGCTCACCTCGCAGTTCAAGGCCGTCGGCATCACGCTGAAGGTCGAGCAGGTCGACTTCCCCACCTGGCTGTCGGACGTGTTCAAGAACAAGGACTTCGAGCTCAGCATGGTCAACCACGCCGAGACGCACGACTTCAGCAACTGGGCCAACCCCGCCTACTACTGGGGCTACGACAACGCCGACGTTCAGCGTCTCTACGCCGAGTCGCTCGCCGCGACCGACCCGAAGGCGGCCGACGCGAAGCTGGCGGAAGCGGCCGAGATCGTCTCGAAGGACGCCCCGGCCGACTGGCTCTACACGACCACCGTGCTGACCGCCGTCCGCGACGGGATCACCGGGTTCCCGACCTCGTCGACGACGGCCCGGCTCAACCTCGCGAAACTGGCCACGACGGAGTGATCCGGTTCGCCCTCGGGCGCCTCGTCCTGCTCGTCCTGGGTCTCGTGGTCGCCAGCGCCCTCGTCTTCTTCACCCTGCGCCTCCTGCCGGGTGACGTGGCGCAGGTGATCGCAGGCTCCGACGGCACGCCCGCCCAGGTGGCGGCCCTGCGCGACCAGCTCGGTCTCGACCGACCCGTCGCCCTGCAGTACCTGGACTGGATCGGCGGACTCGTGCGCGGCGACCTGGGCCGCTCGCTCATCACGGGGACGCCCGTCATCGACGAGCTCGCGCAGAAGCTCACCGTGACACTCCCCCTGGCCGGGCTGTCGCTGCTCATCGGACTCGCCATCGGTGTGCCGCTCGGTGTCGTGTCGGCGCTGCGGCACCGCCGCGCCACGGGTGTCACCATCAGCGTGGTCGCGCAGCTGCTCGCGGCCGTGCCCGCGGTCTGGGCCGGCATGCTGCTGATCGCCTCCGTGGCGGTCACCCTCGGTCTGCTGCCGACGCAGGGGTTCCCCATCGACGGCTGGGCGGAGCCGGGCAGGGCGATCCGATCGCTCGTGCTGCCGGCCGTGACCATCGGCGTCATCGAGGGGGCCGTGCTGCTGCGGTTCACCCGGTCGGCTGCGCTCGGCGCCCTGGGTGAGGACTACGTCCGCGCCGCCGCGGCCAAGGGCATGACCCGCACCCGCGCCCTCGTCACCCACGGCCTGCCGAACGTGATGCTCAGCGTCGTGTCGGTGCTGGGCATCCAGATCGCCGGGCTGCTCGTCGGCGCCGTCGTCATCGAGCAGTTGTTCTCGCTGCCGGGTGTCGGCCGCATGCTCGTCGCCGACGTCGGGCGTCGCGACCTGACGAAGGTGCAGGGCGAGCTGATGGCACTGACGGGCCTCGTGCTCGTGCTCGGCTTCGTCGTCGACCTCGTGCACCGGTCGATCGACCCCCGATTGCGGGAGCGTGCCTCGTGACGCGCGGCTCCTGGTTCGGCGAGCTGATCCGTCGCCCGTACGGCGCGTTCGGCCTCGGCTGGCTCGCGCTGATCGTGCTGAGCGCGGCCGTCAGCCTCGTCTGGACACCGCACGACCCGTTCGCCGCCGACCCGTACGACTCGTGGCTCGGCCCCTCGGGCGCCCACCTGTTCGGCACGGACTCCGTCGGTCGCGACATCTTCAGCTACGTCTTCTCGGCGACCCGAACCACCGTGATCGTGGCCGCGGCCTCGGGTGCCACAGCGCTCGTCGTCGGCGTCGCGCTCTCGGCGCTCGGTGCCCTCACCGGCCGGTGGTTGCGCGAGTCGACGGCCGTGCTGCTAGACATCCTGATCGCGTTCCCGACCGTGTTGATCGCCATGGCCCTCGCTGCCGTCTTCGGCGGCTCCCTCGTCGTGGTCGTCGTCAGCGTCGGTATCGCCTACGGCGTCAACATCGCCCGGGTGTCCCGGGGCGAGATCCGCCGCGTGGCGCGCACCGACTACGTGCTGGCCGCGCGCGCGAACGGTCTCGGGTCCGCCGCCGTGCTCCGCCGACACGTCCTGCCGAACACCGCGCCGACGTTCGTCGTGCAGCTGTCGCTGTCGATGGCGACGTCGATCCTGGCCGAGGCGGGGCTGTCCTTCCTCGGGTACGGAGCCCCCGCCTCCGTCGCGTCCTGGGGCCGCCTGCTGAGCGACCTGCAGCGCTTCATCGGCGTACACCCGTGGAGTGCCGTCTGGCCGGGGCTCGCCATCACCCTGACGGTGCTCGCGTTCAACCTGCTCGGCGATGCGCTCCGCGAGGCCACCGACCCGCGCCTCCGGTCGTCGGGGCGTCGCCCGGCCGCCGAGGCCCCCCGGCCCGGCCGCCCCGGCGCGGATGACGCCGGCCGCACGACACCGGGAGTGACCGCATGAGCCTCCGCATCACCGATCTCGTGATCGAGATCGCCGGACGCCGGATCGTCGACGGCCTGAGCCTCGACGTGCCCGACGGCGGGCGGTTCGGTCTGATCGGCGAGTCGGGGTCGGGCAAGTCGATGACGACGCTGGCCGTGCTGGGGCTGCTCCCCGAGGAGGCGCGGGTCAGCGGCAGCATCGTGCTCGACGGTCGTGAGCTGACAGGGCTGTCCGATCGCGAGATGGCCGGCATCCGCGGCCGTCTGGTCGGCACCGTCTTCCAGGACCCGTCGACCTCGCTAAACCCGATCCAGACCGTCGGCCGCCAGATCGCGGAGCCGCTGCGGCTGCACCACGGACCGTCGACGCACGGCCCCTCCACGCACGGCCTGTCGAAGAAGGAGGCGCGAGCGCGAGCGATCGAAGCCGCCGCCGAGGTCGGGCTGCCCGACCCCGAGACCCTGGTCGACCGTTACCCGCACGAGTTGTCGGGCGGCCAACGTCAGCGCGTCGTCATCGCGACGGCTCTCATCACGCGCCCCGCGCTGTTGCTCGCGGACGAGCCGACCACGGCGCTCGACGTCACGACGCAGGCCGACGTGCTGGCACTCTTCCGCCGCCTCGTCGACGAGCTCGGCATCGCGCTCGTCTTCGTGACCCACGACCTGGCCGTGCTCGCCCAGGTGGCCGACCGGGCCGCCGTCCTGTCGCACGGCACCGTGGTCGAGCGGGGCACCGTCGACGATCTGCTGCACCGGCCGGAGCACCCCGTGACGCGGGGCCTCGTGGCCGCTGCCCGCGCCACGACCTGGAGGCCCTGATGACGGCACTGCTCTCGGGCCGCGGGCTCACCCGCACGTTCACGCTGCCGCGCCGCTCGCCGTTCGTCCCGGGTGAGACGCGCCGCGCGCTCGTCGACGCCGACCTCGACGTGGCGGCCGGCGAGAGCGTCGCCCTGATCGGCGAGAGCGGGTCGGGCAAGTCCACGCTCGTGCGACTGCTGCTCGCCCTCGACGCGCCGACGTCCGGCGTCGTGGAGTTCGACGGGCGACCCGTCGTCGCGGGTGGACGCGCGGCGTCCCTGCGCTGGTTCCGGCGGCAGACCGGTGTCGTGCTGCAGGACCCGTACAGCTCTCTCGACCCACGGATGCGCGTGGGCGCGATCGTCGCGGAGCCCCTGCGCTATCTAGGAGTCGAGGGAGACCACCCCGCGCTCGTCGCCGAGGTGCTCGAGCGCGTCGGCTTGTCGGCGCAGGACGTCGACGCCTACCCGCACGAGTTCAGCGGCGGCCAGCGGCAGCGCATCGCGCTCGCGCGAGCGATCGTGCACCGGCCGCGGCTGCTCGTCGGCGACGAACCGATGAGCGCCCTCGACGTCACCGTGCGCGCGCAGATCCTCGACCTGTTGCGCGAGCTGCGCAGCGATCTCGGGCTCTCGATGCTGATCGTCTCGCACGACATCGGGCTGGTGCAGCACCTCGCCGACCGCGTGGCCGTGCTCAAGGACGGCACCATCGTCGAGCAGGGCGCCACCGACGACGTGCTCCGTCGGCCGCGACACGACTACACGCGGTCGCTCGTCGCCGCGGTGCCGACGCTGGACTGACCGGGCCGACCCGCGCCTCCCGGGCCGACCCGCGCCTCCCGGGGTTTCCCGAAAACCCCGTTGCGGAAGGAGAACACGGTTCGATCGGGGTTCTTCTTCCGCAACGGGGTTCGGGGCGGGCTCGCCGCGCCGCGTCCGCCTACCAGCCGGCCGGGTGCCGCCGTTGCCAGCGCAACCGGCGTTCGAGCTGGGCTCCGAGGGCGAGCAGCACGTCCTCGCGGCCCGGTCGCCCGATGAGCTGGACGCCGACGGGCAGACCGTCCACCTCGGCGACCGGCAGCGTGATGGCGGGCAAGCCGGCGACGTTGACGAACGACGTGAACGGCGAGTACAGGCACTGCTGCTCGAAGTTGCGCTCGGGGTCGACCGGGTCGTGCCAGCCGACGGGCCGCGGCATCAGCGCGAGTGTCGGCGTCATAACGGCGTCGAACGCGTCGAACCGGTCGATGACCGCCCGTTCGAACCCCGTCAGACCCGCGAGCGTCGCCGCCAGCTCGCGAGCGCCGATCTCGCGACCCCGCGCCACCAGCCAGGCGGTGATCGGCTCGAGCCGGGCGAACTCCTCGGGGGTATCGGCCGGGATGCCCGCCGCACCGGCCTGCCAGAGGGTCTTGAACAGCCGCGGGTAGTCGGACTCGGGCATCGTTGTCTCGTCGACCCCGTGCCCCATCGTGGCCAGCAGATCCGCGGTGTCGCGGAGCACGGTGGCGATGCGTGGATCGATCTCGATGTCGAACGCGTCGTCCCACGGGCTCGTCGTCATGACGGCCAGCTGGAACCGCCCCTCCCCCCGCACGGCCGTTCCGAGGTAGGCGCCGTCGGGCGACTCCGGAGCCCGCAGCGCGTGGTGGTGGCGGGGCGGCAGGCCGTCGGGCGAGATCATGGCGTCGAGCAGCAGCGCGGCGTCCGCGACGGTCCGCGCGATCGGGCCGCCGACCGACAGCCCGCCGAGACTCGTCGCCCCTGACTGGGCCGGCACGCGCCCTCGGGACGGCTTCAGCCCGACGAGCCCGCAGGCCGCGGCCGGGATGCGGATCGAGCCGCCCCCGTCCGACCCCGGGGCGAACGGCAGCATCCCGGCGGCGACCGCGGCCGCAGCGCCTCCGCTCGAGCCGCCCGCGCCGAGGGCGACGTCGTAGGGATTGCGGGTCGGCGGACCGATGGTCGTCTCGGTGTAGCCCGTGAGACCGAACTCGGGCGTCGCCGTCTTGCCGAGGCTGACGGCGCCGGCCTCGTCGAGCACGTCGACGATCTCCGAGGAGGCGCGGGGCACGCGGCCGCCGAACAGTCGCGACCCCGACCACGTGGGCACCCCGGCACGGTCGGACAGGTCCTTGTCGGCCGACGTCAGACCCCACAGCGGTGCCGTCGACCGACCCGCCGCCTCGAGGGCCGCCGCCCGGTCATGGGCCGCCTCAGGAGTCACGGTGACGAAGGCACCCACGTCACCGTCGAGCAGGTCGATGCGGGCGAGGTAATGGTCGACGAACTCGGTCGGGGTGGCCTCGCCGCGGCGCAGCCAGTCCCATTGCTCGTGGGCCGTGAGGTGGTGGAGTTCGAACACACGCCGAGCCTAACTGGGGGACAATTCCTCAATTCTTCTGGATTTCGGAGGTGGGCAGGCGTAGACCTGTCTTCACACCGGGGCCGACCACTCCGGCGCCGGGTCAACCACCCGGCGGTCGACGACGACGGGGCATGACCGTGGATCAGACGGATGAGGCGATGACAGGGCCGACCGCCCTGCGGACCGCCTTGCGCCTCCTCGTCATCTCCGGCCTGATCGCCGCCGCCTGGATTCTGCTGACGTTCGTCACGTCGTCCCCCTCGGCCTCCGCGGCCGAGGGCGCTCCGGCGCAACCGTCGTTGTTGGGCGGGGTCACGGCTGCCGTCGGCGATACCGTGGGTGCCCTCGACTCCCCCGTGGCCGACGTCGGCCACACCGCCGGAGGCGCGGTGCAGGCCGTCACGGACGCCGCGACACGGGTCACCGCCCCCGTGCCCGTCGTGGCTCCGGTCGTCCAGGCCGTCGCCCCCGTGGTCCCTCGGGCCGTCGAGCAGGTCGCCGTCACCGCGCCCGTCAGCCACGTGGTCGCACCCGTCGCACAGACCGTGGACCACGTCGTGGCCGCCGTGCCGGTCGTGTCGGCCGTGACCGGGTCGGCCCCCGTCGGGACCGTCACGGCACCGGTGGCCCAGGTCGTCGATTCGGCCATCGTGGCGACCGCCGAAGCGTCGACCACGCCCGTGACGACTCCGAGCGTCCCCGTCGTGACCACTCCGCCGAGCGGCTCGTCCGCCCCGGCGGAAGTCCCGGCAGCCGGCATCGCGGCGGGCGACGCGAGTGCGGCAGCGGATGCCGATGCATCGCTGTCGACCTCCGCGCAGCCGGTCGACTCCGACACGATCGCCCTGCTGCGCGAGGCGATGGCGGACGGTTTCGGCGCTTCGACGGCGACGACGGGCTACGGCTCGGCCAACGGCTCGGCCCTCGCGACGCCCGCCGAGTACCCGGCGCAGCCGGGGCAGCCCGGGCACGACGTGCCCGCGGGCCCCGTGTCGGCGACGCCCGGTGGCTCGGCGGCTTCTGCGGGCGCATCGGGTGGGGCCGGCGCGGCCGACTCGACCCGCGCCTCCTTGCTTCCCGGTCTCGCCGTCTCGGCGAGCGCCGCGGACCGCGACGACGATCTGCCGTCGACGCCGACCTTCGAGACCGACTCCTCCCCCGACTGACGGTGGCACGGCCGCCTCGCCGAGCGCTCTGCTCGCGGCGGCACACGTGCTCGTCCCGCATCCATCCGATGCGGTCACACCGTTATCGATCTAGGAGTTCGTCATGAACAAGTACGTCTCGAGAGGGCTCATGGGAGCGCTCTTCGTCGGGGGCATCTGGGCCCTCGGAACCACGGCCGCCCAGGCCGACACCCTCACCGGCGGCGACGACGGCCTGCTGTCGGGCAGTCAGGTCGTGGCCGCGGTCGAGGCACCCGTCTCGGCCCTCGGCAACGCGGTCAGCGTGATCGGCGACTCGTCGAGCACGGCGGCCGCGCCCGCTGCCGCGCCGGCTGCACCTGCCGCACCTGCTGCACCTGCCGCACCTGCCGTCCCTGTCACCTCGGGTGACGACGCGATCCTGTCGGGAACGCAGGGCCTCGTCTCCGTCGCCGTTCCGGTGACGGTCCGCGATACGGCCGTCTCGGTCCTCGGCGACGCCGCCAGCACGGCGAGTGCGCCGGCCGCGCCTGCGACCGAGGCCGCCCCCGCTCCCGCCGCACCGACACCCGCACCGAGCACGTCGGGAGACGGTTCGGTGCTCGGCGGCTCGCAGGCCCTCGTCGATGTCGCCGTGCCGGTCACGGTCGGCGGCAACGCGATGAGCGTGCTCGGCGACTCGTCCAGCACCGGGTCCTCGACCACGACACCCACCGGCACCGCGCCGGCGAACGGCACGACCGGCACCCCCGTCACGAACGGTGACGACGGCATCGCGAGCGGAACACAGGTCGTCCCGGTCGTGGGCCTGCCCGTCACGGTCGGCGGCAACGCGATCTCCGTGCTGGGCGACTCGTCGAGCACGGGTTCGACGTCGGGTACCACCGCAACCCCGGCGGTCGGGCCGGTTCAGGGCCCGACCACCGGCGGCGACGACAGCCTGCTCGGAGGCACCCAGATCGTGCCGGTGATCCAGCTGCCGATCGACCTGGGCGGCAACGCCGTGTCGGTCGTCGGCGACAGCACGGTGACCACGCCGACCACGCCGACGACGCCGGTCACGCCGGTCACGCCGACCGACCCGACGACACCCGTCACCCCGGTCGACCCGGGAACCCCGGTGACACCCGTCACCCCGGTCACCCCTGTCGACCCCGGCACCCCGGCCACACCCGACCGGGGCACGACCGGCGTCACGGGCGTGCTCGGTGGCACCGTGAGCCTGGCCGCCGCAGGTGACCGCTCCGTCCTGGCAGCGGCCGCCTCCGGACACTCGCTCGCCTACACCGGGAGCGACACCGGCCTCCCTCTGGTCGCCGCCGTCCTCGCCCTCCTGGCCGGTCTCGGCCTCCTGATCACGAGCCGCCGTCGAGGTGCGCTCCGCTGATCCGCACGATCCGCCGCCCTGACGGCGGACCGCCTCCGGGCGGGACGATGCACCGCCGACCATCGACGCGATGGCCAGCGGTGCATCGTCGCGCCCGGACGTTCGCGCGAGTGGACAGAAAAAGCGGGTCGAGGCCCGCCGCACCCCGGACGACCGCCCGCTCGCGTGTCGTGGTGCCGGGCGCGGGGCCGACCCGCGACTCCTCGTCCCCACGAATGGGCGGCTGGGGCAGCCAGACTTCGGACATTCTGGTACATTTGTCCCATTCGCGCTCCCTCGGCCGCACAGTCCGTGCCCGGGATCGTCGCGCGTCCCCCAGGAGTCGTCATGGGCTATCTCTTCCTCGCACTCGCGATCGTCGGCGAGGTCGTCGCGACCAGCTTCCTCAAGGTCACGAGCGGGCCCGACGCCCGCTGGTGGCACTACGGCATCGTCGTCGCGGGCTACGGCTTCGCGTTCACGATGCTGGCGCAGTCGCTCGGCAAGGGCGTCCCCCTCGGCATCGCGTACGCCGTGTGGGCCGGCGTCGGCGTCGTCCTGGTCGCCCTCATCAGCTGGCTCGTCTTCAAGGAGCCGCTCACCCTCGTGCAGCTCGGCGGCATCGTGCTCGTCATCGGCGGCGTCACCATGCTCGAGCTCGGCGGGCGGCACGAGGCCGCGGCGTGACGCGAGCCCCGAGACCGGCAGCCTCGACGACCCCGACCCCCGCAGCCCCAGGCCCCGGCACGACACCCAAGGGCGAGGCTCGGCGGCAGGCCCTGGTCGCCGCCGTCCTCCGGGTCCTCGAACGCGGCGGTCCGAACGCCGTCACGCATCGGGCCGTCGCCGAGGAGGCGCGGCTCCCCCTCGCCGCCGCCACCTACTACTTCGCGAGTCGCGACGACATGCTGGCCACCGCCCTCCGGGTCTCGGCCCGGCACTGGACGTCCACCATCGACGCGATCGACACGCCGACGCGGCGCGATCTCGCCGCCCTGCTCGTCCGCTACACCGGCACCGATCGAGCGGCCGCGCTCGCGCAATACGAGCTGCTCTTCGCCGCCATGCGCACCCCCGCCCTGCGCGACAGCGCCGACACGTGGTACTCGTCCCTGGACGCCCTGCTCGAACGGCTGGGCGTCGGCGCCGAGGTCCGCTCGACCGCGGCCCTCGCCCTGGACGGCCTCGTCCTGCGCATGCTGTGGCGCGGCGACCCCGCCGACGTCGATCAGACCGACGCTCTGCTCGAGACGCTGATCGGCGATGCCCTCGGGCCGTCCGAGCCCAGGCCTTCCGAGCCCAGGCCTTCCGAGCTCGGGCCGCCCCGGCCCGGGCCTTCCGAGCTCAGGCCTTCCGGACGGGGCGACGCTTCTTCAACGACTTCTGCATGAGCACCGTGCCGAGCCACCGGCCGAACTTGAACCCGACGCGTCCCATGCGCCCCGACTCGACGAACCCGAACGACTCGTGCAGACGGATCGACGCGTCCGCGCCCTTGTCGGCGATCACCGCGATCATCTCGCGGATGCCTTTGTCGCGGGCACGCTCGATCAGGGCGTCGAGCAGCGCCCGACCGAGCCCCTTGCCGGTCGACGCCGGTCGGAGGTAGATCGAGCTCTCGACCGTGAACCGGTACGCGGCCTTCGACCGCCACGGCGCCGCGAGGGCGTAACCGAGCACTTCCCCGGCCGGGTTGACCGCGACGAGGAAGGGCATGTCGAGCTTCTCGCCACGGGCGAACTTGGCGCGCCACTCGGCGAGCGTCATCGCGTCCTCGTCGAACGTGACCGTCGAGTTGGCGACGTAGTGGTTGTAGATCTCGCGGACGTACGGGAGATCGGCCCGGGTCGCGTCACGGATCTCGAACGCGAACGGAGGCTCCTCCGGCGCGGGCGGCTGCAGGCGGCGCGGCAGACGGCGGCGCGGTTGGTATTCCTCCTCGAGCATCGCTCCACCATGCCACGTCGCGCGTCCGTCGCCCCACGGCGCGACGGCTCGACCCCGGATCGCCCGAGGACGGCGCGGGGATCGCGCTCCAGTCAGGCCGGCGTCAGGCCGACGGGAGCGCCCATTCGACGGGCTCGCCACCTTGCTCGACCAGCAGGGCGTTCGCGCGGCTGAACGGCTTCGACCCGAAGAATCCGCGTGAGGCGGACAACGGGCTGGGGTGGGCCGACTGCACCGTCGGGACGTCACCGAGCATCGGCGTCAGCGACGCCGCGTCGCGACCCCACAGGATGGCGACGAGAGGCCCGCCCCGCGCGACCAGCGCCTCGATCGCGCACTGCGTCACGGGTTCCCAGCCCTTGCCCCGGTGCGACGCGGTCTCCCCCGGGCGGACGGTCAGCACCCGGTTCAGCAGCATGACGCCGTGCTCGGACCACGCCGTGAGGTCGCCGTGCTCGACGACCGGGACGCCGAGATCGTCGTGCAGCTCGCGATAGATGTTCGCCAGGCTCCGCGGCACGGGGCGGACACCGGGGTCGACCGCGAACGACAGGCCGATCGGGTGGCCGGGTGTCGGGTACGGGTCCTGCCCGACGATCAGCACGCGGACGTCGTCCATCGGGTACGTGAAGGCGCGCAGCACCAGGTCGCCGGCCGGCAGGTAGCCGCGGCCGGCGGCGACCTCGGAGCGCAAGTAGTCGCCCATGTCGGCGATGCGATCGGCGACGGGCGCGAGCGCGGCCGCCCAACTCGGGTGGATCAGGTCGGTGAGGGGGTGTGGCGACGCGGAGGTCACTCGACACCCAGCGTGCCGACGGACACGCCCACGATGTCGCCGTCCTCGTCGAGCTGCGGTTCGACGCGCCAGACGCTGCCGGACCCCAGCACGGCGAGCGCGCCGTCCCCCACGACCAGCGCCGTGCCCTCGTCGATGGCGACGCCGCCGCGGACGAGTCCGGCCTCCGTCGCCGCGATCAGGCGCGTGAGGGTGCCCCACTGGGCGGCGTGCACGTCGATGGCGAGATCGACGAGACCGAGGCCGTCGGCGAGGGTGACCTCGTCGAGGTCCTCGCTCGCGTCCTCAGGGCAGACCTGCACGTCGCCGATCAGCCAGCCGCCGAGCACGGCCCGGTCGGCCGCGATCATGGCGCCGGCCGAGAAGCCGAGATACGGGAGCCCGTCACTGACCAGGAGGCGCACCTGGTCGATCAACGGAGCCACCGCCTCCAGATACGCCGGGGTCAGGCCGCCGGCGATCAGCAGGCCGTCGATGTCGTTCAGCACGGTCGTCGAGAACGACGAACCGGCCTCGACGACGGTGACGCGGGCGTCGCACCGACCACCGGTCGCGAGCATCGCGGGGAAGCCGTCTCGGAACTCGTCCGAGGGGACGTCGCCCGCCGTGACGATCAGCACGGCGATGCGGGGGACGTCGCGCCCCACGGCCGCGCCGCGGACGGCCGCCTCGGAGACGAACAGGTCGTACAGCTCGGGCTCGTCGGTCGGCGAACCGCCGCCGACGAGGTGGATGCTCATCGGCCGGCGCCGGTCTCGTCGGCCGTGACCGGGGGCAGGGCGCTCCACGGGAAGGTGATCCACTGCGACGTGCGCTTCCAGACGAAGTCGGGCTCGAGGATGGTGCGCGGCTTGCTGTAGAGGCAGACGGTGCGCACCTCCGAGGCGACCTCGAGCAGCAGGTCGCGGACGAGGGCGAGCGTGCGCCCGGAGTCGGATACATCGTCGACGACGAGCACGCGCTTGCTGGCGAGCGCCGGTGCGTCGAGCGTGGGAGGCAGGAGCACGGGCTCCGGCAGACGCTCGTCGACCCCGGTGTAGAACTCGACGTTGATCGAGCCGCACATCTTCGTGCCGAGCGCGTACGAAATCGCGCCGGCGAGCAGCAACCCGCCCCGGGCGACCGCGACGACGACGTCGGGGGTGAAGTCGCCGGCGACGACGTCGCTCGCGAGGTGGCGCGAGGCCTCGCCGAACTCGAGCCAGCCGAGCACTTCACGGTCGTCGGACACCGCGGCTCCGGTCGGCGAGGTCGGGTCGTCGGGTGTGGAAACCATGCGCACAACCGTAGTGCCTCCGGGCCGACCGCTCACCTCGGGCCGACGGCCCCCCGAGCGCACCGTCCGGCGACGACCGTCGCCGGGTACGGTCGTGTCGAGACGAAGGAGGCGCGTGAGACGACCAAGGGCGACCCAGGACGAGCGCGAGGCCGTCACGCGCGCCGCCGATGAGGGGCTGCTCATCATCGACTCGGCCCTCGTCGTCGCGGTCGCCAACCGGATCATCCTCCGGGCCCTGGGCGACGCCGAGGCGTTCGACCAGGCCGTCGCCGAGGAGGCGGTGGCCGACGAGCTCCGTCGGCTCGCGGACGAACAGGCGGAGCAGGCGCGACGCATGGCGCGCCTCCGTCGCCGGACGCACCGGTCGTACGGTCAATCACGCCATCAGTTCGATTACCGGACCGACGACATCGGCGCCCTGACGCTCCGGGAGAAGACCGCCGCCTCCCTCGCCCGCACCCTGCGGCAACGACAGCACGACGCGGCCTTCCGGACGAGAGTCGTCGACGCGGCCCGCGCTCGCGCCTGGGACGACGTCGGGTCGACCGTCGTGGATCGGATCGGCTACGCGGCCCGCCCGACGGCCGACTACGACGAGGGGCGTGAGGAGCGTCTCCGCGCTCTCCGTGAGATCGACCTCGCCGATCTGCTCGGCGCCGCCCCCGAGCACGACGCAGACGCGGACTCCCCTCGGGACTGACCTCGCCCGCTGTCCACCCGGGGTGACTTCCAGCCCGATTCGAGGTCATTTAGCGCAGTCACGCACACGGCGGCCGATCTGTTCTCTTACAGTCGGAGCGTTATACGAGGGGGGAACACATGACGATGAGGACCTGGCTGCTCGGCAGCGTGATGTTCGGCAGCGCGGCCGTCTGGGCCGCGGTGTCGAGCGACGTCAGTCCGTACACGGTCGTGAGCGTGGGGGCGCTCGTCGGGGCAGCGGGCGCCTGTTCGCTGGTCGCGTGGTTGACCGACCGGGGCGCCCGGCGGACGCGGGTGGTCGACATCCGTCCGCGCGAGCAGCGCCACGACGTCGAGGCGGCCGGCCTCGACGTGGCCCGCCTCGAGGTGACCGGCCTCGAGGTCTCGGGCGTCGACACCGGCGTCCGTCTCGAGACCGAGACCGACGCCGCGGCCCGTCAGGCCGTCTCGGCCGATCGCCAGACGACCGACGGCTGGTAGCCGGCGTCCGCAGCGAGCAGGGAGAGCGGGTCGGCGATCGCCCTCGTGACCGCGCGTTCGATCGTCTCGCGGTCGAACACGTTGTCGTTGAAGGTGACACTGGCCTGGACGGCGCCGTCGATCACGGCGATCTGGGCGGCGACGGACTCCGGGCCCATCGGGTGCACGAGGTAGACGGCCTGTGCGGGGCGTCCGTCCCGTCGCCACGGCAGCTGCTGCAGGGCACGGGTCAGCCCCATGTTGCTGACCACGACGTGCGCCCGCGCATGGGCGGGTGCGCTGTCGGTCGTGCCCCGCGGGATCAGCCCGAGGGCCTCCTTGGCGGCGCCGGCCAGCAGGGCCGCCAGCGGCCGCCCCGATTCGACGGTCTCATGGATGCTGTTCTCCACGGCGCCCAGGTCGTCTCCGCCGTCGACGGGGATACCGGTCACGAAGTTCCCGGTGGTCTCGACGCCCGCGGGCAGGTAGCGCCGCACGTCGTAGACCATCTCGCTCATCGGGTCGAGGCGGATGCCGACCTCGGCCAGCGATCGACGCAGGGCGACGATGACGGCCGCGCCGAACGACGGAGCCCCGTCCTGGGCACGCAGCCAGGCCCGGAACTCGCGGTAGTCCTGACGGGTCCCCTGCGCCCAGACGACGCTCGAGGACGGGCACCAGGGCACGAGCGGGCGCTCGGCGGAGGTGCGGGGCAGGTTGTCCGGGTCGATGACGCGCCGCGCGCGCAACAGGCGGGCGATCTGGCCCGGGTGCCGCAGGAAGGTGGCGACCACCCCGGCGGCGAGAGGCCGCCGGGCGCTGGACACGGTCAACCAGGACGGCATGTCGCCCCCGGTGGCCAGCGCGATGAGCGCGCCCGGCAGCCCGGTCGTGTACCTCGCATCGACCAGCTGGTGGTCGTAGATCGTGATGAGCCGGTCGCCCACGACGACGATGCGGAGGGGCAGGTCGGGGTCGATCTCGGCCACCATGCGCTCGGCGTACGTCGTCGACGACAGACCGTCGTCGGCGTCCCGCTCGACCACCATGCGGTCGCACCGGGCCCGGAGGGCCTGCGGGTCGTAGCGCCAGTCGTGACCGTCGGGCGTCCCGACCAGGCCGAGCCGCGCCTCCGGGCCGAGCGACATGATCCGGTACAGCGCCTCGACGAGCGCGTCGCGCGGCGGCAGCTCGAGCGGGCCGATCACGCCGATCACGTGACCGCCCCGGGCCAGCCGGTCGACGGCCGCGATGGGCAGGTGCACGACCGGGCGCGGTGGGCGCCGCGGCGTGCTCATCGCCGACCGCCGACGGGTTCGACGGCGCGGCGCGCGGGGCGACGGCCTGCCGGGATGAGCCCGGCGCCGTCCCAGCGCTGGCGCAGGTAGAGCAGCGGCCCGCGGAGGACGCTCATCCGCTCGTGCCGACCGACCCGCGCGACCTCCCCGGCCCAGTCGACGCGCGGCTGACCGGCGGCCTCCGACGCGATGACCGACGGGATGTCCCCGTCGTCCTTGGCGAACAGGTGTCGGAGCGCCCGCGGCGCCCTCCGCAGCGCGAGGGCCAGCGTGCCCGGGTCGAGCGCGATCTTCGTGAGCCACGCACCGAGACCGGTGCCGTAACCGGTCGCCTGCGTGCGCAGCGCGGCGAGGTCGGACCGGTGGCGGTGCCACACGACGGCGGACGGTTCGACGACCAGGGCGTGCCCCGCGAACAGGACGCGGGTGAAGATGTCGAGGTCTTCTCCCCCACCGGTGCGCGTGCCGACGCCGAACGCCGTGTCGAACCCGCCCAGCGCGATCACGTCGTCGCGGCGGAGGGCGAAGTTCGCCCCGGTGCCGAACGCGCCGACGGAGAACGGGAAGAGAGGAAGGTCATCGGGGCGATCGGCGAGCCGGAAGACCCGCGTCGTCACGTTCTTCGACCACGAGACGCGGTCGTCGAAGTAGCTCTGGACGGCCGTCCTGATCTCGCCGCTCGGCACGAGGCCGGAGACGCAGACGACGTCCGCGCCGTGGGCGAAACCACTCACGATGCCGCGCAGCCACTCGCGGTCGACGACCACGTCGTCGTCCGTGAAGGCGACGATCTCGCCCGTGGCGGCGAGCAGGCCGGTGTTGCGGGCACTCGAGAGGCCGGGCTTGGGCTCGGACACGAGTCGGACGCGCTCGTCGTCGAACTCGGCGGCGACGAGGTCGCGGGTGTCGCTCGTGGCGGCGGCGTTGTCGACGACGATCACGTCGAAGGCCGGATAGTCGAGGGCGAGCACCGAGGTGAGCGCCCCGCGGAGCTGCTCGGCCCGGTCACGTGTGCAGAGCACGACCGTGACGGCCGGAAGGACGAGCGAGTCGGCCGCGGCGACGGGCGTCGGCAGCGTCAGCGTCTCGGCACGGACCAGATCGGCGGGAACGTGGCCCGCGACCACCGGGACCTCGATGAAGCCGAGCACGTCCCGGCCTCGGCGCACGAGCAGCCGGGCGGCCCGGTACCCGTCGCAGTCGTCGAGGACGACGTCGTCGACCCCGGATCGCGCGAGGTCGTCGATGTCGATCGCGCCGACCCAGAGGGCCCCGCCCCAGGTGGGTCGCTCGGGGCTCGTCATGGGCCGGGCGACGTGCAGCGCGGTCATGACGCACCACCCGAGAGCACGCCGTCGAGGGCCTCGCGCTGGGCGGCCACGTCGAGGGTGGACAACCGGGCCCGACGGAGGCTGCCCACGGCGTAGCCGAGGACGGTACCGGCGACCGTGGTGACGATCGCGAGGGCGCGACCCGCGCCTCCTCGTCCGGTCCGGCCGAGTTCGCGGAGCACGGCCTTCGGCAGGACGGTGGTGAGGTAGCTCGCCTCGGACGACAGCGAGTCGCCGCGGCCGAGCTGGTTGCTCAACGCCGCCTTCGACACGCCCTCGTAGAAGCTGCGTCGACGGAGGTAGCCCCAGGTCACGCGGGGCTCCGACACGTGGTGCCGCACGACCGCGCGAGGCTCGAGCACGATGCGTGCGGAGGCATCGGCCTGGCGGATTCGGATGCACATCTCCGTCTCCTCGCAGCCGAGGGGGATGGTGCCGACCCGACCGGTGTCGGGGTTGAAGGCGCCGACCGAGAGGATCGCCTCGCGCCGGAAGGCCATCGAGCAGCCGATCACGTTGCGGACGTCGCTCGTGCTCGTCGGGAGTCCGTCGTGGCTGCAGCCGACGATCCAGAGCAGCTCGGCCGGGTACATGCCCGGTGTCGTGCCGGCGGCGACGCTGTCGGGCCAGACGGGCACGGCACGACCGCCGACACCCGCCACCGCCGGGTCGGAGAAGGGCTGGAGCAGGAAGGTCAGCCACGAGCGATCCGCCGTCGCGTCGTCGTCGAGGAACGCGATGATCTCGCCGGAGGCAATCTTGACGCCGGTGTTGCGCGCGCCGGACAACCCCTGGGTGAACTCGTTCGCGACGACGACGCGGTCGGGCCACCGGGTCCGCGACCGTTCGAGCAGCGCCGGGTTGTGGTCGATCACGAGCACCACCTCGGGAGCCTCCGGGAGTCCGATGACGGACTCGACGGAGGCCTCGAGGTCGCCCCAGCGATCGAGGGTGTAGGCGCAGACGACGACGGAGATCCCGGCGACGGGAGCGGTCACGCCACGTCCCGGGCAGCGCCCTGGGCGGCGACCGAGGCCGTGTCGACGGGCTGCGGGGTGCCCGACAGCTCGACGGCCTCGCGGATCGACGTCCGGAGCCGCATGGCGGCGGACGGACGGCGGCGACGCTCGTCGAGGATGGTCCGCAGCACGCGGAACCCGTCCCGGATGGCGTTGAGGTTGCTGGCACCGTGGATGCGCAGCTTCTCGACGCTCGGCACCTCGACGATGTCGTACCCGAGAGCCGCGGTGCGGCAGTTCAGGATGGTCTCGATCTCGAAGCCGTCACCGTGGTGCATCTGACCGTCGGCACGCTCGGGGAGGTGCGTGGCCGGCAGGTCGAGACTCGGCACGATGCGCGTCCAGAAGGCGTTGTAGCCGTAGCAGAGGTCCGTGTAGGACGTGCCGAGAAGCCGGTTGGTCAGCCAGTTCAGGCCCCAGTTGCCGAGACCGCGGAACTTCGTGATGTCGTCGCTGCCGCCGCCGTGGATGAACCGGCTGCCCTTGGCGACGTCGGCGCCCGCCACGAGCACCTCGACGAAGCGCGGGATCTCGGCCGGATCGGCGGAGCCGTCCGCGTCGAACATCACGATGATGTCGCCCGTGGCGGCCTCGAAGCCGCAGGCCAGGGCGTTGCCCTTGCCGCGACGGGTCTGGTGCACGACGCGGATGTCGGGCATCACGCGGCGAGCGGCCTCGACCGTGTCGTCGATGGAGTGTCCGTCCACGAGGATGACCTCGTGCACCGGGGGGAGCATGGGCAGGACGATCTCAAGGTTTCGTGCCTCGTTACGAGCCGGAACGACGATGCTGATCCGGGGGTGCGCGGTTTCGGGCAGGGGGAAGCGCGGGTTCATGGGTGTCCTTGCTAGGGGTAAGCGAACTGGCAAAGGATGGTGCGGTGAAGCCCGTCGGTCACGAGTTTCGGGTTCGTGACGTGGGGCTGGGCGGATGACGTTCCAGATTCGGGTCGGAACGTCTCGCCGTCGGGTGAGAGTCAAGATACGCCGAACGGGCCCCGGCGCAACACCCCCCACGGCCGCGTGTCCGTCGCCACTCGCCCGTTGCCGCCCGCCGCTCGCTCGACGTCCCGGAATACTCCCGCGCTGCGACGACGACCCTGGGCGGGGACAGCCCGTGTCCCCCGAACGACGGACGGTCAGCCACCCCTCGGACGGGCGCCCCGAGGCCCGCTCGGGCAAGTAGGCTCGACCCGGCGCCTAGGGCGTCGACCGGCACCCCTCGAGCACCGATGCAGAAAGGCGACACGTGTCGCGAATCGCACCCGGCGAACAGCGAGTCTGCGCATGCGGCCACGCCCCCGAAGCCCACGAGCACTACCGACGCGGCACGGATTGTGCCCTCTGCGGCAAGGACGAATGCCCTCGATTCAGACCCGTGAAAGCGTCCGCTCACAGCGCCTGATCCAGGCGCGAACCGACCCTCGGCGTGTCCCCCTGACGGCGGCCGTCACGTCGATTCGGGCGACAGCCGTGTCCTCCATTGTGCGGACAAATCCGCGAAATTCACCCCTCGAACGGGGCACATATCGCCCGCTTCGCGAGAGCTCGCGTCGACCGCTCAGGCCGTCACATCGGGCGAATTGCCCCCCGGACTGGTGTCATAAGAGAGTCCTGTGACACATCAACAATCACCCGCGGGCTCACCCGTTGTCCTCCTTCCGGAGGACAACGGGTGCGTCCATGGGTCTCCGTCGTCCGTCGTCGGTCGTCCGTGGTCAGAGTGCGACGCGCAGGGGTCCTCGAGCCACCTTGTGCGGGGCGGCCTGCGCGACCGGCTTCACCGTGATGAGATCGAGGTTGACGTGTGCGGGCAGCTCGACGGAGTGCACGATCGTCTCGGCGACGTCCCCGGCCGTGAGCGGGTTCTCGACACCCTCGTAAACCGCATCGGCCTTGGCCTGGTCGCCGGCGAAGCGGACCAGCGAGAACTCGTCCGTCTTCACCATGCCGGGGGCGACCTCGATCACGCGCAGCGGTTCGCCGGCGAGCTCCAGCCGGAGTACGGCGACCAGGGCGTGCTCGGCGAACTTCGCCGCGTTGTACCCGCCGCCCTTCTCGTACGCGACGTGACCGGCGATCGACGTGACGGTGACGATGTCCGCGCCCCGTGCCTCCTCGGCTCCTCGGCGGAGAGCGGGCAGCAGCGCCGACACGGCGCGCTTGGTCCCGAGGACGTTGACGTCGAACATGCGCTGCCAGTCGTCGATGCTCGACGACTCGACCGTGTCGAGGCCGAACGCGCCGCCCGCGTTGTTGACGAGGGCGTGCAGGTCGCCGCTCTCGTCGATGTGCCGCTTCAGCGCCTCGACGTCGGTGTCGCGGGTCAGATCGGCGACGAACCACGAGGCACCGGTCTCGTCGGCGAGCGCCCGGAGGCGGTCCTCGCGACGGGCGACCGCCACCACGTCCCAGCCCCGGTCGCGGAACGAGCGCACGGTCGCCGCACCGATCCCCGAGCTCGCCCCGGTCACCACAACACGCTTCGCCATCTCGTCCTCCTCGTCACCGTCGACCGCGACGGGAGTCGGGGTCCGCTGCCACGGTAGCGCCGCGTTACGCAGCATGTCGGTCTCGTTGCCCTGCCCGGCCCGGGTGCGTAACGTCGCCACCGTCGACATCCGGGCGCTCTCACCACCCGACCCGACCGACCCGCCAACCCCGCATCACCGACCGCAGGAGACACGCCATGAGCGACGAGACCGCCAGCTGGAAGTTCGAGACGCAGCAGATCCACGCCGGTGCCCGCCCCGACCCGACGACGCACGCCCGCGCCACGCCGATCTACAAGACGACGTCGTACGTGTTCCGTGACTCGCAGCACGCCCAGGACCTCTTCTCGCTGGCCGAGAACGGCAACATCTACTCGCGCATCATGAACCCCACCCACGACGTCGTGGAGCAGCGCATCGCCGCGCTCGAGGGGGGAACGGGCGCCCTGCTCGTCGCGTCCGGCCAGGCCGCGTCGACGTTCGCCGTGCTGAACATTGCGCAGGCCGGCGACCACGTCGTGTCGTCGTCGTCCATCTACGGCGGCACCTACAACCTGCTCAAGTACACGCTCGCGAAGCTCGGCATCGAGACGACCTTCGTCGAGAACCAGGACGACGCCGACGAGTGGCGCCGCGCGGTGCGCCCGAACACGAAGCTGTTCTTCGCCGAGACGGTCGGCAACCCGAAGATCAACATCCTCGACATCACCCTCGTCGCGGACATCGCCCACGAGTCCGGTGTGCCGCTCATCGTCGACAACACGATCGCGACGCCGTATCTGATCCGCCCGCTCGAGCACGGCGCCGACATCGTCGTGCACTCGGCCACCAAGTTCCTCGGCGGGCACGGCACCGTGATCGGCGGCTTCATCGTCGACGGCGGGCGGTTCGCGTGGTCGGAGAACGTCGCGACGTTCCCCGGGCTGACCGAGCCCGACCCGTCGTACCACGGTGCGAGCTACACGACGGCGGTGGGCGACGCCCTCGCCTACATCATCAAGGCGCGGGTGCAGTTGCTCCGCGACCTCGGGTCGTCGAACAGCGCCGACAGTGCGTTCTCCCTGATCCAGGGCATCGAGACCCTGAGCCTCCGCATCGAACGTCACGTGCAGAACGCCCAGGAGATCGCCGAGTGGCTCGACGCCCGCGACGACGTGGCGGCCGTCTACTACGCCGGCCTCCCGACCAGCCCCTGGTACGCGGCGGCCAACAAGTACGCACCCCGCGGTGTCGGTGCCGTGCTGTCGTTCGAGTTGAAGGGCGGCGTCGACGCCGGTCGCGCACTCGTCGACAACCTGCGCCTGTTCAGCCACCTGGCCAACATCGGCGACGTCCGCAGCCTCGTCATCCACCCCGCGTCGACGACCCACTCGCAGCTCACGCCCGAGCAGCAGCTGACCACCGGTGTCACGCCGGGGCTCGTCCGCCTGTCGGTGGGGCTCGAGAACGTTGATGACCTGAAGACCGATCTCGACGCCGGATTCGCGGCCGCGGCCTCGGTCACGCACGAGGCGCTGCGCTCGTCCTGATCGATTCGGCCCTCGAGGAGGCGGTGGCTCGGTAACAAAGCGACCGCCGCCTCCTGGGTCGGGCACCATGGAGCACGATGGACTGGCAGAGCACACCCGAGGACACGGTCCCGTCGAGCGTCGTCTCGGAGCAGAACCGCCTCGCGATGCTGGGCCGGCCGCCCGTGACCGGCGCGTGGCGCGACGGGGACGCCCCGGGCAACCGGCGGTTCGAGACCATCGACGACCTCGTGCTCGAGAGCGGCGTCACGCTGAGCCGGCCCCGGATCGCCTACGAGACCTGGGGCGAACTCGACGCCGATCGCGGCAACGCCGTCCTCGTGCTGCACGCCCTCACCGGCGACAGCCACCTCGCCGGCCCGGCCGGCCCCGGTCACGTCACCGCCGGCTGGTGGACGGGCATCGTCGGACCGGGGCTCGCCCTCGACACGGACCGCTGGTTCGTCGTCGCGCCGAACATGCTCGGCGGCTGCCAGGGCAGCACCGGCCCGTCGTCGTTCGGGCCCGACGCCGTCGAATGGGGCTCGAGGTTCCCGCACCTGACCATCCGAGACCAGGTTGAGGCACAGGCCCTGTTCGCCGATCGGCTCGGCATCGAGCGCTGGGCGGCCGTCGTCGGCGGCTCGATGGGCGGGATGCACGCGATCGAGTGGGGCGTGTCGCACCCGCATCGTCTCGAACGGCTCGCGGTGTTGGCCGCGCCCGCCGTCTCGAGCGCCGACCAGATCGCGCTGAACACCGTGCAGGGTGAGGCCATCCGCATGGACCCGGCCTTCGCCGACGGCGACTTCTACGACGCCGACGACGGTGACGGCCCCTATCGCGGTCTCGCTCTGGCCCGCCGCATGGCCCTGCTCAACTACCGCTCGCCCGACGAGCTGAACGCCCGCTTCGGCCGCAGCTGGCAGAGCGAGATCTCTCCGCTCGGCGGGCCGGGGAGGTTCCAGGTCGAGAGCTATCTCGACTTCCACGGCAACAAGTTCACCCGTCGCTTCGACGCGGGCAGCTACGTCACGCTGCTCGGTGCCATGAACTCCCACGACGTCGGCCGGGGCCGGGACGGCGTCGAGGCGGCGCTCAACCGCGTCACGGCGCGGACACTCGTGCTCGGCATCGACACCGACCGGCTCTTCCCCGTCGCCGATCAGGAGCAGATCGCCCGACACGTGCCGCACGCGCTCGACGGCCGGCACGCGACGGTCATCAGCAGCCACTACGGGCACGACGGCTTCCTGATCGAGAACGAGGCCGTCGGCGGACACCTCCGCCGCCTCCTCGCATCCTGACCGAGTTTCGCGCCTGACTGCCGGGCTGACCCCCAGAGGGGTGTCGGGTGTGAAAGCATGGCATGGGTTGTCTTTTCAGCTACCTCTATCCCGACACTCGGTGGAACGACATGGATCTCTTCGCCCAGGAGCGCGATCGCCTGCTCCGCGGCACAGCCGGCACGCTCGGCCTGTGCTGCGCAGCCGTGTCCTTCCTGGCCCTGATGGTGCCCGGCGTGATCGAGCCGCTGCGCCTCCTCGCCCTGCTCCCCTTCGCCGTCGTATTGGTCGTGTCCCTCGTCTTCGTCTCGCGCAGCCGCTCGCGGGTCTGGGTTCCGCTCGGTCTCGTCTCGGGTCTGGCTGCGACGGCCGTCGCGCTCGCCCCGTTCGATGAGCCGACCGGGCCGCTGACGACCGCGGTCATCCCCCTCGTCGGCGGGGCGACGGCCGGGTTCGCCGTGATCCTCACCTCGAGCAGGCGCCGCCTGGCATTGGCGGGCGCAGCCTTCGTGGTCGCCATCGCCATGACCGCGGTCGCGAGCGGCTCCCTGCTGACCTTCCCCGTCGCGGCGGTCATCCTCGGCTGGGTGCTCGCGACTCTGGCGGGCGCGTGGCTCGGCCGCAGCGTCCCCCTCGCGGCGCGGCGCATCTACAGCATCGGCAACGCCCACCGGGCCGAGCGCCACGCGAGTGAGACGGAGGCGCAGCGCCGTCAGGGCGCGCGCCTCCTGCACGACACGGTCCTCGCCACGCTGACCCTGCTCGCGCACAGCGGTTTCGGCGTGACGCCGCAGGCCCTGCAGACCCAGGCCGCAGAGGACGCACGGCTGTTGCGGCACCTCCGGCTCGGTGGCACCCCCCAGCCCCAGGCCTCCGGCGAGTACTCGCTCGAGACCGTCGAGGAGTCGCCCCTCGGCCAGACCCTCGAGTCGGTCAAGCAGCGGTTCGGCCGCATGGGTCTCGAGGTCAGCTGGCACGGCACCGGTCAGGTCCTGCTGCCGACGGACGTGCTCGACGCGTTCCTGCTCGCCCTGGCCGAGTGCCTCGAGAACGTCCGGCGGCACGCGGGCGTGACCGAGGCGCACGTCACGATCATCCACGACGACACGATGGTGCGTGCGATGGTCACGGACGCCGGCGTGGGGTTCGACCTCGACGGCGTCTCGGAGGAGCGGCTCGGCTTCAAGGAGTCCGTGGTCGGCCGACTGCGCGAGGTCGGCGGCACCGCCCGCCTCTTCTCCTCCCCCGGTGCCGGCACCACCGTCGTCCTGGAGGCACCCCGATGAGCATCGACGAGAACACCCTCGGCGTCAGTCGGGGCCGCCGCGCCGCGCGCGGGCTCCCGGTCGGCTCGACCGGTGCCCGTTCCCTGCGCCAGGCTCGCGCGGCCGGCGCCACCCTCGGCACCGGCTACCTCGGCTTCGGCGCGGCCGTGGTCGCCGCCGTCCAGGCGGTCTACGGGCTCGTGTTCTTCCTGAGCCACCTCTCTCTCTATCCGAGCGTGGCTCCGGCCCTGCTCGCCTGGCTGATCTACATCGCCGCGTTCATCGGCACCACGGCGCTCGTCATCATCCGGGGCGAGCGGCTCACGGGCCGGGTGTTCGCGGTCATCTGCGTCGTCCTCTCCCTCGTGGTGGCCCTCGACCTGATCGCGATCTGGCCGCTGCACGACATCGGGTCGTTCGCCACGGCCTCCGTCGCCGTCGGCTTCGGACTCCTGCCGATCGTGACCCTCCGACCGGCTCGCGAGCTGATCGCGGCCACCGCCGTCCTGTTCGTCGTGCTCGTTATCGCCGTCCTCGCCACCACGCCCATCACGGCCGAGACCGGCCCGCAGCAGATCAGCGTCGTGGCGCTCGCCATCCTGCCGCCCGCCATCACGATCGTCGTCGTGCAGCGGTTCCGGCGGATGGTGACGGTCGAGCTCGACCGCGTGCTCGTGCAGAGCAACGTGTCCCAGCCGCGGTTCGCCGTCGGCATGCTCGCGAGCGACGAGCTGGCCCGACTCGACCTCGCGGCCGAGAAGCTGCTGGACGGCGTCGCCAACGGCGACGTGCCCCTGCCACTCGAGCCGAAGGTCGCGTCGCAGGCGGCCTCGCTCGCGACCGAGCTGAGACTGCACCTCATCGAGGGTCGTCGTGAGACGTGGCTGTACCACGCCGTCACCGAGTCCGAATACCTCGGCCGTGCGGTGAAGCTGGTCGATCCGTCCTCCCTCGCGGGCCTCCTCGCTCCCCCGCAGCGCGACGGCCTGCTGCAGGCCGTCTGGCTGCTGCTCGGCGACACGAAGACCCGGACCCCGGGCACGACGATCACGCTCACGCTCGGCCCGATCACGGCAGCCCCGATGACGACCATCTCGGCCGCGGGTCGCTCCGTCGAGGTGCCGATCGTCATCGCGACGACGGGTATCCGTCGCAACCGCGTGACGCCCGCCACCTGGAACGCCCTCGAACGGGCGGGTCAGTACACCGCGGCCACGCACGACTCCAGTGTCCGCGTGACGGTGCGCTGCATCGTGGATAACCCCGCCGAGTCCTGATTTCACCCCGTGCCGTGCCACCCCCGCGGGGGTCACGGCGTTTAGCATGACATGCACGCCCTCCCGAAAGAAGGTCCTCCCTGTGTCGACTCCTGACGACCGCATCCGACTCGCATTGGTCGACGACCACAAGATGTTGCTCGGCGCCCTCAGCGAGTGGATCCGCGGCGCCGCCAGCGACATCTCGATGGTCGCCGCCGTGGCATCGTGGCCCGAGCTGCTGACGCACCCCGAGTTCCCCGTCGACGTCGTGCTGCTCGACCTCGACCTGAAGGACAACATCCCGATCTCGCTCAAGATCAACACGCTGAAGACCACGGGTGTCAAGACCGTCCTGATGAGCACGTACTCCGAGCCGAACGTCGTCCGCGAGGCGCTGGCCGCCGGAGCCCTCGGCTACCTGGTCAAGAGCGAGGACGCCGAGATGATCGTCGAGGCGATCCGGTCGGCCTCCAACGGCGAGTCGTACATCTCGGCCGAGCTCGACCTGGCCCTCAACGCGGCCGAGGTCGGCGGGGTGCCGAAGCTCAGCGCGCAAGAGCGACGGGTGATGGCCCTCTACGGCGGTGGGGAGCCCGTCAAGGCCGTGGCCTACCAGCTCGGCATCAGCGAGGAGACGGCGAAGAGCTACCTCAAGCGCATCCGCGAGAAGTACCGCGTGGCCGGTTACGACGTCGGCACGAAGGTCGCGCTGCGGAAGCGCGCCATCCAGGACGGCATCCTGCTGCAGACCGACCTGCCGCAGCAGTCGAGCTTCTAGCTCGGCACCCCCGCTCGCAACGCCCAGAACCCCGTTGCGGAAGAAGAACCCCGTACGAACGGGGTTCTTCTTCCGCAACGGGGTTCTTCGCGAGACGAGGAGGTGCGGGCCTCACGCCGGCACCGCGCCTCCTACTGCTTGACGACGAACAGCGACCCGGTGTCGGTGTCCTCCCGGACGTCCGCGGCCTCGGCGGCGGCGCACGCGGCAGCGGCGCGCTGGTCGCCGTGGCGCTGCAGCCCGAAGCTGACCACGGTCAGCACGACGCCGGCGGCCGCGAGCACGACACCGGCCCACCCCGGCGCGGCGAACCCGAAGCCGGCCGCGATGACCGCACCGCCGAGGTAGGCGCCGAAGCTGTTTCCGAGATTCATCGACGAGTGGTTGAGGGCGGCGCCGATGACCTGGCTCTCGCCGGCGACCTCCATCAGGCGCGACTGCACGCTCGGGCCGATCATCGAGCCGAGCATTCCGACGAGGAAGGTCGACACGAAGATGCCGACGAGGTGGTCGACCGTGAGCGCGTACAGCACGAGCGCGACGATGAGACCGAAGAAGCCGGCGTAGATAGCGAGCTTCAAGTTCTTGTCGGCGGCCCAGCCACCGACGAGGTTGCCGATCGTCATGCCGACACCGACGCCGACGAGCACCCACGGCACGACGCCCTCGTTCACGCCGAGACCGTCGGTGACCGCGTTGGCGATGTAGCTGTAGACGGCGAAGAAGCCGCCGAACCCGATCGCTCCGATGCCCATGACGAGCCAGACCTGCGGCTTCTTGAAGGCACTGAGCTCGCGACGCATCGACGCCGACGAATCGCCCTCGAGGCGGGGCACCGCGAGCGAGACGGCGACGAAGGTCAGCGCGAAGATCGCGGCGACGGCGAGGTAGGCGACGCGCCAGCCGGCCTGCTGACCGAGCCAGGTGATGCTGGGCACGCCGATGATGTTCGCGATCGTCAGACCGCTGAGCACGAGCGCGACACCCTTGCCGCGGTTGCCCGGGCCCATGATCGTCGCGGCGACGATCGAGGCGATGCCGAAGTAGGCGCCGTGCGGCAGGCCCGCGAAGAACCGGGCGGCGAGCACCCAGCCGAACGACGGCAGCACGGCCGAGGCGACGGTGCCGACGACGAAGAACGCGAGCAGGCCGAGCAGCAGCTTCTTCTTCGGCAGGTGCGACGACATGGCGGCGATGGTCGGCGCACCGACGACGACGCCCAGGGCGTAGGCGCTCACGAGCCAGCCGGCCTGCGCGATGCCCTCCTCGGACGACGACGCGTACAGGGTCGGCAGCAGATCGCGGGCGATGTTCGGCAGCAGGCCCATCGCGACGAACTCGGTGGAGCCGATGCCGAAGCCGCCGAGGGCCAGGGCGATGAGGGCGAACGTGCGGCGACGCGTCGTCAGGGTGATCACGGGCAGGCCTTTGCAGATCGAGGCGGAGGGAGACGGCCGGACTCCACGTCGAGGCGGCGACTAGGTCGGTTCGGGCGAACCGTGCGGCGCCGAATCGATTCGACCGACGCCTGACGAATCCTACGCCGTCCCGGCGACACCGTGGGGGCTCGCCGAGACCCGAGACGAGATCCCGTCGACTCAGCCGCGCGCGTCGAGCGCCGCTTCGAGGCGCTCGACCTTGCCGTCGAGCTCGCCCGTGTGCCCGGGCCGGATGTCGGCCTTGAGCACGAGCGAGACGCGGGTACCGTAGCGCCCGACCGCCTCGGTGGCACGCTTGACGACGTCCATGACCTCGTCCCACTCGCCCTCGATCTCGGTGAACATCGAGGAGGTGCGGTTCGGCAGTCCGGACTCGCGCACGACGGCGACGGCCGCGGCCACGGCGTCGTGCACCGAGTCGCTCTCGCTGCCGGCGGCGGGGCCACCACTGGGTGCGACGGAGAATGCGACGATCATGCGCCCAGTCTGGCATCGGCGGCGTCGTCGTGGTCGGCCGAGCGCACGTCGCGTGTCCACCACGACCGCGGCGCCCCCGGCTGTGCCGTCCCGACCCGCCAGAGCATGACGACCGACACGACGAGCAGGGCGACCTCGAGGCCGTTCCGCACCGTGATCACGGCCACCATGAGCGGCTGACCGCCGAGCACGCCTTCGTAGTAGAGCGGGTAGACGAGCTGCGTCAGCAGACCGATCGCGAGCGCTATGACCGCCGGCACCCTGAACGACGGGCCACCACGGGACGCCAGCACGATCCCGACCACGACCGGCACGGCCAACCACGACACGAACTGGGGCGAGCCGACCTTGTTCGTCGCGATGAGCCCGATGACCAAGGCGAGCGACAGGGCACCGAGGAGGCGCGGTGCCGGTACACCCGCCCGCACGGCCCAGACGCCCAGCAGGAGCACCCCGAGCATCACGATCGCCATGACGACGGTCGTCGCGCGCGCCGCGAACGCGACACCCGGCCCGGCCACCTGATACGTGAGGATGATCTGGTCGTAGTACACGGCGGCACCCGGCACGTGTGCCGCCACCTGCCACAGCCAGGGCGTCGCCGCCGGCGACTCGACCTGCAACCCGCGGCCTGCCTGCTGGCTCACGAAGCCGAAGACGTTCCAGCCGCTGCCGAGCGCGAGTGCGACGGCGACGACCACGACGCTCGTGGCGACGGCGCCCACGAGCACCGACCCGCGCCTCCGGACGGCGACGACCGCCGCGAGCACGAGGGCCGCCGGCCACACCTTCACCCAGGCGGCGACGGCGAGCAAGACCCCGGCGAGGTGGGGGCGCTTGGCCAGCACGAGCATGCCGACGAGCGCGAGCGGCACGGTGATGGCGTCGATGCGGGCCATCGCGATCGGCCCGAGCACGAACAGGAAGGCGATCCACCACCACGCCGCCGCGACACCGCGTCGAGCGGCCCACGAGCCCGACGTCAGAACGACGAAGGCACCGGCGTTGAGAACGGCAACGAGGACCATCCACACCACGCCGTCCCCGCCGAAGCCCCCCAGATGCGAGATCAGCATCGGCACGAGCGCCAGCATCGGGTAGACCCAGGGCACGTCGATGCCGACCCAGAAGCCCTCCTTGACGCCCTGGTCCATCCAGATCGCGTAGACGCGGTCGATGTCGCCCATCATCCGGCTGCCACCGGCGAGACTCAGCCAGGCGAGCCAGACGTTGACCGCGACGAAGGCGGCCCAGAGGGCGATCCGCGAAGTGGCCACGGCCCGCACTGTCGACATGGGGACAGGTTATCCGCCCCCTTCCCTCGACTTCCCTCAGCCTCCCCCCAACGATGTGTCGCGTCGGGTCGATGTTCGGGCGCAACATCGACCCGACGCGACACATCGATCGGAGACGAGAGAGACGCTCAGCGCCGGGCGCGGATTCCCAGGAGGCGCAGGCCGACTCCCAGCCACGGGGTGCGATGACACGTCATCATGATTCGCATGAAGAAGAAGAAGACCGCACTCTCGCTCGGTGTCGCAGCCGTCGTCGTCGTCGGCCTCGGGGCAACCGCCGCCATCGCCGGCCCCATTTTCTACCGGGACGTGATCGTCGGCCAGCCGGAGGCGGCACCGACCGTCTCCCTCACCCCCGGCACCTCCACCCTCGACGCCAGCAAGCTCAGCGGCGACTGGACCGTCGGCAGCGGCAGCAAGGCCGGCTACCGGGTCGACGAGGTGCTGAACGGCACCGACGTCACCGTCGTCGGCACGACCGACAAGGTCACCGGCTCCGTCACCGTCGACGGCAAGAACATCACCGCGGCGACCGTCGACGTCGAGGTCGGCGACATCAAGACCGACAGCTCGAACCGCGACCAGTACTTCCGCAACAACGCCCTCGAGGTCGAGCAGTTCCCCACCGCGACGTTCACGCTGACCCAGCCCATCGAGGCGGCCGTGCCGTCCGACGGCGCCGTCTCGACGATGAAGGCCACCGGCACGCTCACCATGCACGGCGTGACGAAGGACGTCACGGTCGACCTGCAGGCGGCACTCTCGGGCGACGGCGCGCAGGTGAGCGGCTCGATCCCCGTCACGTTCGCCGACTACGGCGTCGAGGCCCCGAGTCTCGGTTTCGTCGAGGTGCAGAAGCAGGGCACGATCGAGTTCCTCGTCGCGGCGACGCCCTCCAGCTAGCGGCGGCGGGCCCGCTCGTCGCGACGGCCGTCGGTCGCGCTCAGGCGCGGTCGGCGAGCAGCCCCGCGATCGTCGCGGGCAGCGCGTCGATCAGCCCGAGCACGGTGAGCGGGCCACCGGCGCTCGCCCGGCGGGCCGCGAGCCCGTGGACGACGGCCGCCGAGGCCGCGAGGCGGGCCAGCGTGTCGAGCCGACCCGTGCCTCCTTCGCGCTCGGCGTCCTCGCCCAGCTCGTCGGCGTGGGTGGCGACGAGCGCCCCGAGCACTCCCCCGAGCGCGTCGCCCGTGCCGGCGGTCGCGAGCCACGGCGTGCCGCTCGAGGCCACGAGCAGCAGCCCACCGGGAGCCGCGACATACGTGTCGTGCCCCTTCACCAGCACGACGCAACCCCACTGCTCGGCGGTCTCGCGCGCCGCCCGTGCCGGGTCGGCGGCGATGTCGGAGGCGTCCCGCCCCGTCGCCTTCGCGAGCTCGCGATAGTGCGGCGTCACGACGACGGCCCCTTGCACGCGCTCGCGCAGCGGCAGTGCGCCCGCGTCGAGCACGACGGGCAGCCCCGAGGAGGCGGCCGTCGCGAA
Organism: Frigoribacterium sp. 2-23; assembly: GCF_049601585.1. Lineage (GTDB taxonomy): Bacteria > Actinomycetota > Actinomycetes > Actinomycetales > Microbacteriaceae > Frigoribacterium. The sequence continues at coordinate 1,987,847 of NZ_CP187126.1, forward strand.
CCGCGCCTCCGTCACGTCGTCGAGGTGGTCCGGGTCGATGCCCGAGCCGAGCAGCCACGCCTGGACCCGTCCCTCGCTCGTGACGGCCTCGGGGCGGCGGTGCAGCACGTACGATGCCGCCCGGTCGGGGCCGAGATAGCGCAGCATGCCGACGCCGGTGTGCAGCGCGGCCTCGACGCCGAGCACGGCCGCGCCCGGGTACTGGTCGGAGCCGGTCGCCATACCGAGCACACCGCGGCTGTACTTGTCGTCGTCGGACCGGGGCACGGCGATCCAGGACGAGGCGTCGGCGGGGGTCCAGGCGAATGCGTCGGTCATCCGACCCACGTTAGGCCGTCCCACCCGAGCTGTCCCGACGGCGGTCGGCGCGATCGACGGGCATGTCACACGCCTCCGCTACGGTGTGGCCATGAGCATCAGCATCCCCGGTCGTGTGGTCGTCTTCGATTACGGCGAGGTGATCTCGCTATCGCCGTCGAAGGCGGCGCGCACCACGCTCGAGATGCTCGTCGGCGTCGGTCTCGACGGTCGGGCGCCCACGGCCGAGCAGTTCTGGGCGAGCTACGGCGAGCACCGCGAGGCCCTCGACCACGGTCGCCTCAGCGTCACCGAGTACTGGACGACGATCGCCCGCGACATCGGCGTCACGCTGACCGCCTCGCGCATCCACGAGCTCTGGTACGTCGACTTCTCGTCGTGGCTGACGCCCGAGACCGGCACCGTCGACCTGATCGAGCGCCTGCACGAGGGCGGCACCCGGTTGGCGATCCTGTCGAACGCCGGCTTCGACTTCGGCTCGCCCTTCCGTTCGTCGCCCCTCGGCGCGTTCTTCGAGCGCGTCTTCGTCAGCGCCGAGCTCGACGACCTCAAGCCGGCGGCGTCCATCTACGAGCACGTGTTGACCGAACTCGGAACATCCGCGGCCGACACGGTGTTCATCGACAACAAGAAGGTCAACGTCGACGCGGCGGAGGCCCTCGGCATCACGGGCCACGTCTTCACGACGCCCGCGGAGCTCGAGAGCTTCCTGCAGTCGCTCGCCACCGCCTCCTGATCCCACCCCGAAAGGCCATCGTCATCTCCCCGTCTCTCTTCACGCCCCTCACCCTCCGCTCCACCGAGTTCCGCAACCGACTCTGGGTGGCACCGATGTGCCAGTACTCGGTCGAGCAGCGCGACGGTGTGCCCACCCCGTGGCACCTCGTCCACCTCGGCTCGCTCGCCCGCGGAGGCGCGGGTGCGGTCATCGCCGAGGCCACGGCCGTCACCCCCGAGGGCCGCATCTCGCCGGAGGACCTCGGCATCTGGACCGACGCCCAGCGCGACGCGTTCGTGCCGATCACCGAGTTCATCCGCTCGCAGGGCAGCGTGCCCGGCGTCCAGCTCGCCCACGCGGGTCGCAAGGGCTCGACCTACCGCCCGTGGAACGACACGCAAGGCAGCGTGCCCGAGTCGGACGGCGGCTGGCAGACCGTCGCCCCGTCGGCCGTCGCGTTCGAGGGCTTCGCGACGCCGCGCGAGCTCACCGTCGACGAGATCGCCGACACGGTCGAGGCGTTCCGTGCCGCCGCCCGCCGTTCGGTCGACGCCGGCTTCGGCCTGATCGAGCTGCACGCGGCGCACGGCTACCTGCTGCACCAGTTCCTGTCGCCGCTCAGCAACCTCCGCACCGACGAGTTCGGCGGCTCGCTCGAGAACCGTGCCCGCCTGCTGCTCGACGTCGTGCGCGCCGTCCGGGCCGAGGTCGGCGACGACCTGCCGCTGCTCGTCCGCTTCTCGGCGACCGACTGGGCCGACGGCGGCTGGAACCAGGACGACACCGCCACCGTCACCGCCTGGGCCCGCGACGCCGGAGCCGACCTGTTCGACATCTCGACCGGCGGCCTCGTGGCCGGCGTGAGCATCCCGGTCGGGCTCGGCTACCAGGTCTCGTTCGCCGACCACGTGCGCCGCGAGGCCGAGGTCGAGACCGGGGCCGTCGGTCTCATCGTGTCGGCGACCCAGGCCGACGAGGTCATCACGTCGGGCCGTGCCGACGTCGTGCTGATGGCGCGCGAGTTCCTGCGCGACCCGCACTTCCCGCTGCGCGCGGCCGCCGAGCTGGGCGTCGAGCTCGACTACTGGCCGAAGCAGTACCTGCGCGCGCCGTTCCGCACGGCGTAGGCACACGGAGGAGGCGCGGTGCGGGTCGAACCCGCACCGCGCCTCCTCGTGTCTGCCGCGAGCCGCTCAGCGGCGCCGGGTGGCGTCCTGCACCTCGCCGATCAGCTCCTCGAGGATGTCCTCCAAGAACAGCACCCCCCGCGTCTGCCCGCGCTCGTCGAACGAGCGGGCGACGTGCACACCGCTGCGGCGCATGGTCGCGAGCGCGTCCTCGAGGTCGGTGCCGAGGTAGATCGAGATCAGCTGGCGGATGCGCTTCGGCGGCACCGGCTCGAAGAACTCGTCCTCATCGAGGTCGATGACGTCCTTCAGGTGCAGGTAGCCGGTCGGCTCCGCCTCGTCGTCGACGAGCACGTAGCGCGAGAAGCCGCGCTGGGCGACCGCCCGCTCGACGTCGCTCGGAGTCGCGTCCTCGGGCAGCGTGACCAGGTCGCTCATCGGCACGGCGACGTCGTCGACGGTCTTCTCGGTGAACTCGAACGCGGCCTGGACGGTGCCGCTCGCATCCGTGATCGTGCCCTCGCGGCGGGACTGCGCCACGATCGTCGCGACCTCGTCGACCGTGTACGCGCTCGTCGCCTCGTCCTTCGGCTCGACACGGAAGAGCCGCAGCACGGCGTTCGCCGTCGAGTTGAGCGCGACGACGGCGACGTGCAGCACGCGCGCGATCATGACGAGCGGCGGCGCCAACAGCAGCGCCGCGCGATCGGGCAGCGAGAACGAGATGTTCTTCGGCACCATCTCGCCGAACACGACGTGCAGGAACGACACGAGCACCAGCGTGATGACGAAGCCGGCGATGCCGACGGCCTCCTCGCTCAGCCCGGTGAGGCCGAGCGGCCCCTCGAGCAGGTGGTGGATCGACGGCTCGGACACGTTCAAGATCAGAAGCGAGCAGATCGTGATGCCGAGCTGGGTCGTCGCCAGCATCATGGTCGCGTGCTCCATGGCCCAGAGCGCCGACTTGGCCGCGCGGTTGCCCGCCTCGGCCTTCGGCTCGATCTGCGAGCGTCGCGCCGAGATGACGGCGAACTCCGCCGCGACGAAGAACGCGTTGCCGGCCAGCAGCACGACGAGCCAGACGATGCCCCACCAGTCGCTCATCGGGTGCCTCCCGTCGTGACGGAGCCGGCGCGGTCGGTCGACCGGTCACCCGCCGTCGACGGTGCGCGGCGGTCGCTCCGAGGACCGGAGGCGCGGGTCGCGTCGGAGGCGCGGGTCGCGTCGGAGGCGCGGGTCGCGTCGGTCCCGCCGGTCACCCCGTCCGTGTCGGTCGCGTCGTCGTCCGCGGTCGGCGTGAACCGGAGGCGGTCGATGCGTCGGCCGTCGAGCCGTTCGACACGGAACTCGCCGTCGTCGTTCGTCACGATGTCGCCGACGCGCGGCAGACGCCCGAGCTCGCTCATGACCCAGCCGCCCACGGTCTCGTACGGGCCCTCTTCGGGCACCTTGACGGCGGCCCGCTCGAGCAGCTCGTCCGGGCGCAGCATGCCGGGGAAGGTCAGCCAGTTGCGCGACCGCACCACGTCGACACGGCTGCGGTCGTGCTCGTCGGACACCTCGCCGACGAGCTCCTCGATCAGGTCTTCGAGCGTGACGACGCCGGCCGTCCCGCCGTACTCGTCGACGACGACGGCCATCTGGTACCCACGGCCGCGCACCTCCGTGAGCAGGTTGTCGAGCTTCATCGTCTCGGGCACGCGGGTGGCGTCCGTGAGCAGCGCCGAGACGGGCACGTCGGCCCGTTTCTCGCGCGGCACCGAGACGGCCTGCTTGACGTGGACGAGTCCGACCACGTCGTCGATGCCGTCGTCGGTCACGGGGAACCTCGAGTAGCCCGTCCGACGCGCGAGCTCGAGCACCGTCGTGGCGGTGTCGGTGCGCGAGACGGTCGAGAGACGCGGGCGGGGCGTCATGACATCGGACGCGGTGTGGTCGCTGAACGCGAGCGTGCGCGCGAGCAGCGTCGCGGTGTCGCTGTCGAGGCTGCCCTCCATCGCCGAGCGGCGCACGAGCGACGAGAGCTCCTCGGCCGTGCGGGCGCCCGAGAGCTCTTCTTTCGGCTCGATGCCGATGCCGCGCAGGATGGCGTTCGCCGTGTTGTTCAGCAGCGCGACGGCCGGTTTGAAGACGGCCGTGAAGCCGACCTGGAACGGCACGACCAGCTTGGCGGTCTTGAGCGGCAGCGCCAGGGCGAAGTTCTTGGGCACGAGCTCGCCGACGATCATCGAGAGCAAGGTCGCGACGACGATGGCGACGATCGGCCCGCCGACCGTCACGACGCCCTCGGGCACCCCGACGAACGTCAACGGCGGTGCGATGAGCCGCGAGATCGCGGGCTCCATCGTGTAGCCGGTGAGGAGCGTCGTCAGCGTGATGCCGAGCTGTGCGCTGGACAGGTGGGTCGAGGTGACCTTGAGAGCCCCGATGGTCGAGGCCAGGCCCTTCTCGCCGCGCTTCTGCCGCGCTTCGAGATCAGATCGATCGAGATTGACCAGCGAGAACTCGCTGGCCACGAACAGTCCCGTGCCGATCGTGAGCACGAGGCCGATGCCGAGCAATAACCACTCGTTCACAGAGAACGGTCACCTCGCCCGGCGTGCGGATGGTGAGAGGGCAGAGACGTCGAAGAGGGAGGGTCGTCCATAGTCGGAAAAGACTATCGGCACTCGGGCGTGTCGGCTACCAGCTGACGGGCAACGCCTTGCCCTCTTCGTATCCGGCGGCCGACTGCACGCCGACCAGTGCCCTCTGTGCGAATTCGGGCAGCGACGTCGCGCCCGCATAGGTGAACGAGCTCCGGACCCCGGACGTGATCATGTCGAGCAGGTCCTCGACCGACGGGCGGAGCGGGTCGAGGTAGATCTTCGACGACGAGATGCCCTCGGCGAACAGCGTCTTGCGCGCGAGCTCGTAGGGGTCGAGCCGCTCGAAGCGCCCCTGCACCGCCTTCGTCGACGCCATGCCCCAGCTCTCCTTGTAGAGACGACCGGACGCGTCCTCGGCGAGCTCGCCCGGAGCCTCGATCGTGCCCGCGAACCACGAGCCGATCATCACCGAGGCGGCGCCCGCGGCGAGCGCGAGGGCGACGTCGCGCGGGTAGCGCACTCCCCCGTCGGCCCAGACGTGCGCACCGAGCGTCTTGGCGGCCGCGGCCGTCTCGAGCACGGCGGAGAACTGCGGTCGACCGACGGCCGTCATCATGCGCGTCGTGCACATCGCGCCCGGGCCGACACCGACCTTGACGATGGTCGCGCCGGCACCGACGAGGTGGTGCACGGCCTGCTCGGTCACGACGTTGCCGGCGACGATCGGCAGCCCGAGGGACAAGGAGGCGACGGTGCGGATCGCGCGGATCATCCCGTCCTGATCGCCGTGGGCGGTGTCGATGACGAGGACGTCGACGCCCGCGGCGGCGAGCGCGCGGGCCTTCTCGCCGACGTCGCCGTTGATGCCGATGGCCGCGGCCACCCGGAGCCGCCCGTTGCCGTCGACGGCGGGGGTGTAGAGGGTCGAGCGCAGGGCGCTCTTCCGGCTGACGGTGCCGATGACGGTGCCGTGCCGCAGCACGGGTGCGAAGTCGATGTCGGCGGCGACCATGCGGTCGAACGCCGCGCGCGGGCCGTCGATGTCGTCCGCGTCGAGCGAGGTCAGGGCGCCGTGCAGGAGGTCGCCGAGCACGGCGTCCTTGGGAGCGGTCAGGAGGCGCGAGGCGGCGATGCAGCCCAGGTAGCGGCCGTCGTCGTCGTGCAGCACGATCCCGTGCCCCTCGACGGCGGGGATGCTGCGCAGCGCCTCGGCGACGGTCTCGTGCGGGGCCAGCGTGTAGGGCGTGTCGTAGTCGACCGGCTGGTCCTTGACCCAGCGGATGGCCGCGTCGAGCTGCTGCAGCGGCATGTCCTGCGGCAGCACACCGAGGCCGCCGCGTCGGGCGAGCGTCGCGGCGAGGCGCGGCCCGGTGACGGAGTTCATGTTGGCCGAGACGATCGGGATGGTCGCCCCCGTGCCGTCGCCGGGAGCCAGCGACACGTCGAGACGACTCGTGACCGCCGATCTGCTCGGAACGAGGAAGACATCGGAGTAGGTCAGGTCGTGCGTGGGTGTCGTCTCGTAGAACCGCATGTGGACAACGGTAAACCCCTGTGAGTCTCGACCCCATACTCACGACGATGCGATTAAGCTGGGGCACCGTGGGCTGCGAGGCCCACCACTGATCAACAATCAACGGAGAGTGGGCGATCGGCTGTGTCTAGCCACGTGACCGGAACGACCGACGAGGGCGCTGCCGCCGAGTTCGGGGCGAACGAATGGCTTGTCGACGAGCTGTACGAGCAGTACCTGGTCGACAAGAACTCGGTCGACGAGTCCTGGTGGCCCATCCTCGAGCAGTACACGCCTGCCGAGTCCGGGCAGAAGGCGTCGTCCGAAGGCGGGCAGGCGCAGATCCCGACCGAGGTGACTGCCTCCGACGACGCGGCACCGGCCGAGGCCGCAGCCCAGCCCGCGCCTCCGGCGCCCTCCGGTTCCGCCCCCGCGCCGAGCGGTCAGCCGCGCGCGGCCCGCACCACGTCGGTCGAGCCGTCGCCGCAGCCCATCCCGGCCGACGCGCCGAGCACGGCCCCGGTCAAGAAGCCCGTCAGCGAGCAGCCGACCCCCGAACCCGAGAACACCGTCGCCCCGCTGCGCGGCATGGCGAAGTCGCTCGCCACGAACATGGACGCGAGCCTCAGCGTGCCGACCGCGACGAGTGTCCGCACCGTCCCGGCCAAGCTGATGATCGACAACCGCATCGTCATCAACAACCACCTCAAGCGCGCCCGCGGCGGCAAGGTGTCGTTCACGCACCTCATCGGCTGGGCGCTCGTCCAGGCGCTGAAGACCTTCCCCAGCCAGAACGTCTTCTACGACGAGGTCGACGGCAAGCCGAGCGTCGTCACGCCGGCCCACATCAACCTCGGTCTCGCGATCGACATCCCGAAACCCGACGGCACGCGAGCGCTGCTCGTGCCCGGCATCAAGAAGGCCGACGAGATGACGTTCGCCGAGTTCCTCTCGGCCTACGAGGACGTCGTCAAGCGCGCCCGCAACAACAAGCTCACGGCCGCCGACTTCTCGGGCAACACGATCTCGCTCACGAACCCCGGTGGCATCGGCACGGTGCACAGCGTGCCCCGCCTGATGAAGGGCGCGGGCTCGATCATCGGTGCCGGTGCCCTCGACTACCCGGCCGAGTTCCAGGGCTCCGCGTCGAAGACGCTGATCGAGCTCGGCATCGGCAAGACGATCACGCTGACCAGCACCTACGACCACCGCGTCATCCAGGGCGCCGGCTCGGGCGAGTTCCTGAAGATCGTGCACGAGCTGCTGATCGGCAAGGACGGCTTCTACGACGGCATCTTCGCCGCGCTGCGCATCCCGTACGAGCCCATCCGCTGGAACGCCGACATCAACGTCAACCTCGCCGAGCGCGTCAACAAGACCGCCCGGGTGCAGGAGCTGATCAACAGCTACCGCGTCCGCGGGCACCTGATGGCCGACATCGACCCGCTGGAATACCGCCAGCGCAGTCACCCCGACCTCGCGATCGAGAGCCACGGGCTCACGTTCTGGGACCTCGACCGGGAGTTCGTCACCGGCGGTCTCGGCGGGCGCACCAACGCCCTGCTGCGCGACATCCTCGGCATCCTCCGCGACTCGTACTGCCGCACCATCGGCATCGAGTACATGCACATCCAAGACCCGAAGCAGCGCGAGTGGGTGCAGCGTCACGTCGAGGTGCCCTACGTCAAGCCGTCGCAGGACGAGCAGATGCGCATCCTCGCGAAGCTGAACGAGGCCGAGGCGTTCGAGACCTTCCTGCAGACGAAGTACGTCGGCCAGAAGCGCTTCAGCCTCGAGGGCGGCGAGTCGGCGATCTCGCTGCTCGACACGATCCTCCAGCAGGCCGCGCACGAGAAGCTCGACGAGGTGGCCATCGGCATGGCGCACCGCGGTCGCCTGAACGTGCTGACGAACATCGCCGGCAAGACGTACGGGCAGATCTTCCGCGAGTTCGAGGGCACGCAGGACCCGCGCACCGTCCAGGGCTCCGGCGACGTCAAGTACCACCTCGGCACCGAGGGCGAGTTCACGAGCGCGATGGGCGAGACCGTCCCGGTCTACATCGCGGCGAACCCGTCGCACCTCGAGGCCGGCGACGGCGTTCTCGAGGGCATCGTGCGCGCCAAGCAGGACCGCAAGGCGGCGGGCACGTTCGGCGTGCTGCCGATCCTCATCCACGGCGACGCGGCCATGGCCGGTCAGGGTGTCGTGGTCGAGACGCTGCAGATGTCGCAGCTGCGCGGCTACAAGGTCGGCGGCACCGTGCACATCGTGATCAACAACCAGGTCGGCTTCACGACGCCTCCGTCGCAGTCGCGCTCCTCGGTCTACTCGACCGACGTCGCGAAGACGATCCAGGCGCCCATCTTCCACGTCAACGGCGACGACCCCGAGGCCGTGGCCCGGGTCGCCGAGCTGGCGTTCGCGTACCGCCAGGAGTTCAAGCGCGACGTCGTCATCGACCTGATCTGCTACCGCCGCCGCGGTCACAACGAGGGCGACGACCCCTCGATGACGCAGCCGCTGATGTACAACCTGATCGAGGCCAAGCGCAGTGTCCGCACGCTGTACACCGAGGCCCTCGTCGGTCGCGGCGACATCACGCAAGAGGAGTACGACGGCGCGCACCGCGACTTCCAGGACCGCCTCGAACGCGCGTTCGCCGAGACGCACGCCGCGCAGACCGGCTCGATCCCGGTGATCACCGGCGACGAGCACGACATCGCCGACCTCGAGCGTCCGGTCAGCCAGCGCGACGACCGCGCGGGCGAGCCCGAGACGACCGGTATCTCGGTCGACCTCGTGCACGCCATCGGCGACGCCCACGGCAACCCGCCCGCCGGCTTCACGGTGCACCCGAAGCTCTCGCAGCTGCTCAAGAAGCGCATCGAGATGAGCCGGAGCGGTGGCATCGACTGGGCCTTCGGCGAGTTGCTCGCCATCGGCTCCGTGCTGACCGAGGGCACGCCCGTGCGTCTCGCCGGTCAGGACACGCGTCGAGGCACGTTCGTGCAGCGCCACTCGGTCCTGCACGACCGCGAGAACGGCCAGGAGTGGCTGCCGCTGCAGAACGTCAGCGACAGCCAGGCGAAGCTCTGGATCTACGACTCGCTGCTGAGCGAGTTCGCCGCCATGGGCTTCGAGTACGGCTACTCGGTCGAGCGGGCCGACGCGCTCGTCATGTGGGAGGCGCAGTTCGGCGACTTCAGCAACGGCGCGCAGACCATCATCGACGAGTTCATCTCGAGCGCCGAGCAGAAGTGGGGTCAGCGCTCGAGCGTCGTCCTGCTGCTGCCGCACGGCTACGAAGGCCAGGGGCCCGACCACTCGTCGGCCCGCATGGAGCGGTTCCTCCAGCTGTGCGCGGAGGACAACATGACCATCGCGCGTCCGTCGACGCCGGCCTCGTACTTCCACCTGCTGCGCCGTCAGGCCTACGCGCGCCCGCGCCGCCCGCTCATCGTGTTCACCCCGAAGGCGATGTTGCGCCTCAGGGGTGCGACCAGCAGCGTGGACGACTTCACGTCGGGTCGCTTCGAGCCGGTGCTCGACTGCACCCGGGTCACCGAGCCCACCGAGACGAAGCGGATCGTGCTGCACTCCGGCAAGATTCACTACGACCTCCAGGCCGAGCTCGAGAAGCGTGGCGTGCAGAACGACATCGCGCTGATCCGTCTCGAGCAGCTCTACCCGCTGCCGCTCGAGCGCATCCGCGAGGTGCTGTCGCGCTACCCGAACGCCGAGCTCGTCTGGGCTCAGGAGGAGCCCGAGAACCAGGGCGCCTGGCCGTTCGTCGTCCTCGAGCTCGCCAAGCACCTCGACCGCCCGATCACGGTCGCGTCTCGTCCGGCGTCCGCCTCCCCCGCGGCCGGCTCGACGAAGGCCAGTGCATCGCAGCAGAACGAGCTGATCAACCGGGCGCTCTCGCTCTAGCGCCGCTCGGCACGAAGGCCGCGTCCCGACTCGGGACGCGGCCTTCGTGTGTCCGAGCTGCGCCGTGCCTCCTCGGCGAACGACGCGAGATGCGACGGGGACTACGCGAGCTTCGAGTACCGGACCCCGGCCTCGTGGTACCCGCGCTTCTGGTAGAAGCGGTGCGCCGAGTCGGTCGCGGCGGCGGAGACGGCGCTGAGCGTGCGGGCCCCGTGGCCGGTCGCCCAGGTCTCGAAGTGCGTGAGCAGGTGCGAGCCGAGCCCGTCACGACGACCGTCGGGGCGGACGACGAGCAGCAGGAGCTGCGCGGTCGGCGCATCGTCGTTGTAGGCGTACATCACGTGAGCCCCGGCGACGGCCCGGATGCGCCCGTCGGCGTCGCGGACGACCCACGTCTCGTGACCGGCCTCCGCGGTCAGACGGGCGAGCCGCGCCTCCAGCGTCGACGAGTCGAGCGCATAGCCGAGGAGGCGGATCAGGTCCACGAGATCGTCGAGGTCGTCAGGGGTCGGGCTGCCCAGGGGCTCCACCGTGGCGGTCATGGCAGCACGCTAGCGCACGGTGGGGCCGTGTGACGCCCTAGTGCGAGGCCTGCAGCGCGCGCAGTCGAGCGAGCACCGTCGAGCGCAGCTCTTCGGGTGCCGTCTCGCGGCACGCACGCTGGACGGCCTCGGTCAGCACGATGCCGACCTTGTGCTCGCCCGAGCAGTCCGCGCACGACTGCATGTGCTCGCGGATGTCCGCCGCATCCTCACGGCAGAGCTCGTTGTGCAGATACTCCTCGAGTTCGGCCTTGGCCTTGTCGCATCCGCAGTCGGTCATTTCTTGCTGCCCTTCGTCGTGCCGGCGGGAACCACGATGCCGCGATCGCGGGCGTAGTCGGCGAGGAGTTCACGGAGGAGCCGGCGGCCACGATGCAGCCGGCTCATGACGGTTCCGACCGGGGTCTTCATGATGTCGGCGATCTCCTGGTACGAGAACCCTTCGACATCGGCGAAGTAGACGGCCATCCTGAAGTCTTCGGGCACCTTCTGCAGCGCGTCCTTGACGGCGCTGTCGGGAAGGTGGTCGATCGCCTCGGCCTCGGCCGAGCGGGTCGAGCCCGTCGAGTGCGTCGCGGACTGCGCGCCGCCCAGCTGCCAGTCTTCGAGCTCGTCGATCGAGTTCTGGTACGGGTCGCGCTGCTTCTTGCGATACGTGTTGATGAACGTGTTCGTCAAGATGCGGTAGAGCCACGCCTTGAGGTTGGTGCCCTGCTGGAACTGCCCGAACGCGGCGAACGCCTTGACGAACGTCTCTTGCACGAGGTCGGACGCGTCGGCGGGGTTGCGCGTCATGCGCATGCCGGCGGCGTAGAGCTGGTCCATGAACGGCAGGGCCTGCTCTTCGAACAGGGCGCGCTTGGTCTCCGCCTCGGCGGCCTGCGCCGCGGCGTCGACGATGGTGTCGGTTTCGGGGCTTTCGCCCTCAGAGGAGGTCATCAGGGCCGATTCTAGTTCGGCGATGGTGATCCGCTCGGGTGCAAGTGCAGTGGGCACAGGACCTCCAGGTTCTCGCTGCAATACAGTGGTGAACCTATGCAGGTGTTCAGGTATTCCGGGCCCGAGTTCAGCCCCTACGAAGACGGTCACACGCCCGAGACCGACGACGGGCGCTGGGTCGCTCCCCGCGCGTCGGGGCCGCTGCGCGCCTCCTTGTCGCTGCCCGGCTCGAAGTCGCTGACGAACCGCGAGCTGGTGCTCTCGGCGCTCGCCTCCGGCCCGTCGACGCTGCGCCTCCCGCTGCACTCGCGCGACAGCGCGCTCATGATCGATGCCCTGAAGGCGCTCGGCACCTCGATCACCGAGGTGCCCAACGACGAGCCGTACGGACCCGATCTGCTGATCACCCCGGGCGAGCTCACCGGAGGCACGACGATCGACTGCGGGCTGGCCGGCACGGTCATGCGGTTCATTCCCCCTCTCGCGGCCCTCGCCCTGGGCCCCATCACGTTCGACGGCGACGAGAGCGCCCGACGTCGCCCGATGAAGACGACCATCGAGTCGCTGCGCGCTCTCGGCGTCGACGTGACCGACGACGGTCGCGGCAGCCTCCCGTTCAGCCTCTACGGCACGGGCGAGGTCGAGGGCGGTGACGTGTCGATCGACGCATCCGCCTCGAGCCAGTTCGTCTCCGGTCTGCTGCTGTCCGCCCCACGGTTCGCGCGCGGCCTCACGCTGACGCACACCGGCGAGACGCTGCCGAGCCTGCCGCACATCGAGATGACGATCGATGTGCTCGCCCAGCGCGGCGTCCAGGTCACCTCGCCGTCGCGGGGCGTCTGGGTCGTGCCGCCCACTCCGATCGAGGGCCGTGAGATCACGATCGAGCCCGATCTGTCGAATGCCGCGCCCTTCCTGGTGGCGGCGCTCGTCGCCGGAGGCACGGTGTCGATCACGCATTGGCCCGCCGACACGACGCAGGTCGGTGCCGATCTCATCGAGCTGCTGCCGCTCTGGGGTGCCACGGTCACGCTCGACGGCGACACGCTCACCGTCGACGGGGGCGACGGGCTCATCGGCGGGGGTGCCCTGCCCGGTGTCGATGTCGACCTGTCTCGCGGTGGCGAGCTCGCCCCCGCCCTCGTCGCTCTCGCGGCGCTCGCCTCCGGCCCCAGCACGATCACGGGCATCGGGCACCTGCGCGGGCACGAGACCGATCGGCTCAAGGCACTCGCCGCGGAGATCAACGCGCTCGGCGGCCGCGTGACCGAGCTCGAGGACGGCCTGCGCCTCGAGCCGTCACCCCTGCACGCCGGTCAGTGGCGCTCGTACGAAGACCACCGCATGGCGACGGCCGGGGCGATCATCGGTCTCGCGGTCGAGGGTGTCGAGGTCGACGACGTGCGCGTGACGTCGAAGACGCTGCCGCAGTTCGTGTCGCTCTGGGACGACCTGCTCGGTCGGGGCGTGCACGAGAGCCCGGCCGACATCGACCTGCTCGGCTTCCTGTAGGCCGCCCGGTGAGCTGGTGGAGCGACGGCGAGGACGCCGACGACGACGAGCAGTACTCGCAATACGACGAGAGCTCGGTGCGGGTGCGCCCGAACCCGAAGGGCAACCGGCCGCGGACGAAGCAGCGCCCGGCCTACGCCGGGGCCGAGGAGGGCGTCGTCTGGACGGTCGACCGCGGACGCTACGGCGTGCTGATGGACGCCGGTACCCCCGACGAGCGCGAGATCACGACGGCCCGCGCCCGAGAGCTCGGCAAGAAGTCGGTCGTCACGGGCGACCGGGTCGACGTCGTCGGTGACACGTCGGGGTCGGAGGGGTCGCTCGCGCGCATCGTCCGGGTGCACGAGCGCACCACGTTGCTGCGCCGCAGCGCCGACGACAGCGACGCCGTCGAGCGCGTCATCGTCGCGAATGCCGACCAGATGCTGATCGTCGTCGCGGCCGCCAACCCGGAGCCGCGACCCCGGTTGGTCGATCGCTACATGGTGGCGGCGTTCGACGCGGGCATCGAGCCGATCCTCTGCATCACCAAGACCGACCTGGCCGACCCCGAGCCGTTCGCCGCGCATTTCTCGTGCCTGGATCTGCGCATCGTGACCACCACCTCCACGTCCTTCGACGCCCTCGACGACGGCTCGCCCTCGCCCGTGCTGGACGAGCTGCGCGCGTTGCTCGACGGGCACGTCACGGTGACGGTCGGGCACTCGGGCGTCGGCAAGTCCACGCTCGTCAATGCGCTGACCGGGTCGCAGCGCGAGGTCGGCATCGTCAACGCCGTGACCGGGCGTGGGCGGCACACGTCGTCGTCGACGGTCTCGTTCAAGGTGCCGACCGGCGGCTGGATCATCGACACCCCGGGTGTCCGCTCATTCGGACTCGGACACGTCGACCCCGAGAACATCCTGCGGTCGTTCGCGTCATTGGCGTTGCCCGCCGAGGGGCCGCCGCCGGATGGCGTGCCGCTCGATCAGGCGCACGACTGGGAGATCGTCGACCGCGTCGAGGGCGGCGAGCTCGGAGAAGTCGGACGCGAACGGCTCGAGTCGCTGCAGACGCTGCTCGCCTCGAAGGGCGGCGTCAGCGCGCGCGACCAGGCGGCACGCGACGACGACGCCCGCGGCGACGAACTGGTCTGACGCGCGCGGGCTGGTGCGGGCCGGTCTCCTGCGGGCCGGTCTCTTGCGGCGGGGTCTGGCCCTCGTGCGCGGTGTCGCGCTGCTCCCCTCTCGGGCGGAGGGTGCTTTCGCTCACGAGCTCCTGTGGTTCGAACCGCAGGACCCCCGGCCTCCCCGCGGTCCTCACCTCTGCCTCCTACGGTTCGAACCGCAGAACGCCCGGCCCGGCGTGCGTTCCTGCTCCACCGTCCTACGATTTGAACCGCAGCACCCGCAGCGGCGGTGCCTGCACTCCCCCGCGAACCCCGTTGCGGAAGGTGAACCCCGTTCGAACGGGGTTCACCTTCCGCAACGGGGTTCGGGAGGCGCGGCGGGCCCTCAGTAGGCTGGCTCCGTGACCGATCCGATCGAGCCTCCTGCCGTCCCCACCGCGTCCGACGTCTCGGCCGACGACTCCTACGACGACGACCTCCGCCTCGCCCTGGCCCTCGCCGATGCGGCCGACGCGATCAGCACCGAGCGGTTCCGCAGCGCCGACCTGCACGTCACGCTGAAGCCCGACCGCACCCACGTCACCGACGCCGACCAGGCCGTCGAGCGGGCCATCCGCGCCGGGATCGCCGCCGAGCGCCCCGACGACACCTTCTACGGCGAGGAGTACGGCGACGACGGAGCCTCGCACCGCCAGTGGATCGTCGACCCAATCGACGGCACCGCGAACTTCCTCCGCGGTGTGCCCGTCTGGGCGACGCTCATCTCGCTGGTCGTCGACGGTGTCCCGGTCCTCGGTGTGGTCAGCGCCCCGGCCCTCGGGAGGCGCTGGTGGGGTTCCGCAGGAGGCGGCGCGTTCGGCACGCTCGACTCCGACCCCACACCCCGCCGGCTCGCCGTGTCGGGCGTCGCCGCGATGGCCGACGCCTCGCTGAGCTACAACGGCCTCGAGTACTGGCTCGAGGCGGGCCGCCGCGACCAACTGCTCGACCTGGCGACCACGGTCTGGCGGACGCGCGCCTACGGCGAGTTCTGGTCGTACATGATGGTCGCCGAGGGCGTCCTCGACCTGGCTGGGGAGTTCGGGCTGCAGCCGTACGACATGGCAGCCGTGATCCCGATCGTGCAGGCGGCCGGTGGCACGTTCACGAGTGCCGAGGGCGAACCCGGACCGTGGCACGGCAGCGCGATGGTGTCGAACGGGCTGCTGCACGACGCGCTGCTGAGCGCGGTCGCGGCTCGCTAGCCGGCGGCAGCGGCCGCGGCGTCGTCACCCGACGCGCCGACACGGCCGCGCTTGCGAGCCCGCAGGTCGAGCAACGCGAGCACCAACGCGATCGCGACCAACGCGATGGTCACGAAGAAACCACTTCGATACGCGGCGTGATAGACGTCCAGGCTCGCGCCTCCGGAGTCTCCTGACGTCGCGATGACGGAGTAGAACGTCGAGACGGCCGCGGCCGTGCCGATGGCCGTGCCGGCGCGCTGGCCGACCTGGCCCATCGATCCGGCGACGCCGCCCATCTCGACCGGGACCTCGGCCAGCGTCAGCGTCTGGTTCGGCGAGATGACGAAGCCGCCGCCGGTGCCGGCGATCAGCATTCCGACGCCCATCGCGTACGGGGTGAGCTCGCGCGGCGTGAGGGTCGCGGCGAGCAGCAGTACCACGAAGCCGACGGCGACGAGCGACAGGCCGACGACGACCAGGCTGCGGCCGTAGCGCTCCACGATGCGTCCGCCGTAGAACGCCGCGAAGGCGGAGGTGAGCGCGAATGGGATGGTGACCATGCCGGCGTAGACCGGCTCGAGGCCGAGCCCCTGCTGCAGGTAGAGGGTCGTGAGGAGGAACGTGGCCGGGAGGGCGCAGAAGTAGACGGTGGCGATGAGGGTCCCGTTGCGATACGACGCCAGCGAGAAGAGCGAGAAGTGCACCACGGGTGACTTGCCCCGGCGTTTGTAGGCCTGCTCCCAGCGGACGAACGCGAAGCCGAAGCCGACGAACCCGAGCAGGAACAGCCAACGCAGCGGGTTGTCGCCCTGGCCGGTCGTGAGTACGAACGGCAGCATGAGCGTGAGGATCGTCAGGCCAAGCAGCACGATCCCGAACAGGTCGAGCTCGTTGTGGCCGCTCGGCGCCGTGGTCGTCTTCGGTAGCAGGCGGATCGCGAAGAGCAGCGCGACGATGCCGAGCGGGATGTTCATCCAGAACAGCAGACGCCAGCCGTCCTCGGGGCCGCCGACCGCGATGAGCAGGCCGCCGATGGTCGGACCGAACGCCGTCGAGATGCCGACCACGGCGCCGAACAGACCGAAGGCCCGCCCGCGGGCCGGCCCCTGGAAGAGCTGCTGCACGAGGCCGAGCACCTGCGGCATCTGGATGCCCGCGGCGACGCCCTGCAGGATGCGCGCGACGACGAGCAGCTGGATGGTCGGGGCCAAGGCACAGAGCAGACTCGCGATCGTGAAGGCCGAGAGCCCGATGATGAACATGAGCCGACGCGACTTCAGGTCGCCGAGGCGGCCCGACGGCACGAGCGACAGACCGAACGCGAGGGCGTACCCGGCGACGATCAGCTGGAGCGCGGTGGGCCCGGCGCCGAGCGACTTCTCGATGCTCGGCAGACCGACGTTGACCTTCGACAGGTCGAGGATCGTCAGGGCCGCGACCCCGACGCAGACGCCGAACGCCTGCCACTTCTGCTTGTCGGCGGGCGCGGAGGAGTCGGACGCAGGGGTATCGGATGTCTTCGTCATGGGATGACTCCCTTATACGCCTGTTGCAGGGTGTGCAACACGTGATGTCGGTGCATGCCACCGACGCACGGCTAGCGTTGACCCGATGACGACCCGACACGCGCCCTCCGTCGCCGCGCGCGTGCTCGCGCTCTACGTCGTCGCGGTCGCCGCCGTGGCCTTCGGCCTCGCGCTGTCGGCCGGGTTCCGTGCGCTGGGTCACACTGTCGGCGCCGCGGTGTTGACCGCTGCCCGCGCGGTCGGTCTGCTCACGTTCTCCGACGGAGCCGTGCAGGCCGCGCTCGTCGCCCTCCTGATCGTGCCGCTCGTGCCGCTGGCCGACCGGGCGACGCACACGCGGCGCCTGGCGCCGCTCGTCGCCGGCGCCGCACTCGTCGTGCTCGTACCGGTCCTCGTCCTGCCCCTGTCGACATCAGGAGGCGCGGGGACGACGGTCGACCGCCTCCTGTCCCTGACGACGGCCGCGATCGCCGGCCTGCTGCTGTCCACGCTCGTGGCGCTGGCGCTCCGGTCGCTCCGCGGGCGGCTCGAGCCGACGCGTCGCGTCCGGCGCCTGGCCATGCGTGCCGCCGTGGTCTACGGCGTCGTCGTGGCCGCCGTGGCGTTCACCGCCCGCCCGGTCGACAGCGGGGTCGCTCCCCTGCTCGATCGGGTCCTCACCAATCTGCATCGTGTCGGCATGCCGGCCTGGATCGACTACGGCGTCGTCGAGTTCGGTGCCAACATCGGCTTCTTCGTTCCGGTCGGTCTCGTCGTCGTGCTGCTCGTCGGTCACGCGCGCTGGTGGTGGGGCGTCGCCTCCGGGTTCGTGCTCAGCAGCCTGATCGAGATGGGGCAGTTGCTGTTCCTGCCCCAGCGCTTCGCATCGCTCGACGACGTGCTCGCGAATACGACCGGTGCGACTCTCGGGGCGCTGCTCGGCGCGCTGGCCCTCGCGCGCCTCCTGCGCGATGGGTCGTCTCGGTCACACGACGCCGGAGACGAGGAGGCGCGGGTCAGGGAGTCGCTGCCCCGCTCGGCAGCAGCTTGGTCACCACATCGGTCACCTTGGCGACGATGGTGAAGAGACCCGAGGCGGTGCTGAGCGCCTTGGGCAGGTGGTCCTTGAGGATCTCGGTGCGCAGACGCGTCGACTCGGTATCGTCTCCTGCGTCGTAGGCGGTGATGAAGCGGTCCCAGACGGCGTCGAACTCGGCTCGCGGATCGGCGCCCTCCGTCGCATCGTCGTCGGCATCGGCGGCTGTTCCTGCTGACGCGCCTCTTAAGACGAAGAAGAGGTCGAAGATCGGAACGGTCATGAGACCGGGCGTCAGGGTGACCTCGGCGATCACATTGCGCCGAAGCAACTGCGTGCTGACGTACTCGTGGAGATACCCCCGCCGGAACCGCACACGGACGTGGTGCGTGTCGACGGCTGCCTCGATGACGGTGTTCTCGGCCGTCACCAGCGCCGCGAGCTGCGTGGGGTCGGATTCGATGACCCGCTGGTCATAGCGATAAAGCAGGTTGCGCACCCGCGCCGGTGTCATCAGAAGGCGATTGCTCAAGACGAATTCGGACGAGTCCAAGTCGATCTTGCCGGCCTCGACCAGGAGCCGGAACACGAGGAACTCTGTCTCGGTCTTCGACAGCGTTCCGAACGGTACCGAGAGAACCCGCGAGGCGAATGCGTCGAGCGGATCGGGCGTCAGCGCCGTCGTCGTGCGGGTCGCGCCGTTGTCCGTCATGATCTCCCCCGAGTCGTCATACGTCGAGCATTGCATCGCCTGCCGCTCGTTCGATACCCCTTGGCGCGCGAAAAAGCCCCGGACACCAGGCCCGGGGCTTCGTCGATCGCTCTAGGAGTTACGCGTTGTTGCGAGCGCGGCGCTGCAGGCCGATGACGACCATGAGTGCGACACCGAGCAGCAGGGCGCCGGCGGCACCCCAGATGACGAGCGTGGGGACGGTCGAGCCGGTGAAGGCGAGGCCGTTGGAGCCGGCGGCACCACGGTCGGCAGCGACGACCGTGAGGGCGGCGGTGGCGACGTTGCCCGAGGAGGCACCGGTGGCGGTCAGCGAGTAGGTGCCGCGGGCGTTCTGCGGCAGCGTGACGGTGACGGACGCAGCACCCGAGGCGGTGGCCGTCTTGTCGATGGTGACGGTCTCGATGGCGGCGAGCGTGGCACGGCCTTCACCGGTGACAGCGAATCGAACGGTCTCACCAGCGGTGAACGAACGAGCCGCGATGTTGACGGTGACGGCGCTACCAGCGGTAGCGCTGCCCGAGACGGAGACGGCGGTGGACGGAACGTATGCCTGCGCGGCGGCCGGAACGGCGAAAACGCCGGCGACTACCAGCAAAGCGGCAGCAATGATTTTCTTCACGAGATCCCCTAAAACCTGGTGGTGGTGCGATCGATGCGCCACCCGGTTGAAAGAGACGCACACTCAAGTTAGCGGAGATTCACAGCTGACGTTGAGTTCTTTTGTTTCCGTTTGATTAACAAGTGGGGTCTTTTCGATGGACGGCATACCGGTACCCGCCGCCCCGCCCAGAAATTCCAGACGCCATGTCGTGCTTTGCCCTGGTGAGAGTGTTGATTGGAACTGGGCGACCGACAGGCCGGTATCCGTCGCAGTCTGCAATGCAGCAGGCTTGCCATCGTTGACCGCTTGGACGAACACCCCATCTTTGGGGGCATAGATCGATACGTTCGTGCTGATGAGCCCCGCTGGTGTACCGAACGCTCCCCCACCCGTGATGTAGGTGGGCAGAGACGTTGCCGCGTCGGCGGGAGCGTTGTTCGTCAGCGTGACGTCGACGACGTAGGTCGGCCGTCCGTCTTGCCTGCAGACCGCCTGCCCCACCGCGATCGAGACACCGAGGTAGTAGTCCATCTTCGATCCGGTGCCGTCGTTGAGATACACGCCGAAGCGCGGCTCCTTCTCGGTGCTGGTGGGCAGCTCGCCGGCGAGGGTCGTTTCCGCAATGCGGGCCTGCTGGGTGGTGTCGGCGCTCCACAGATAGACGCGGCGCTCTTCGCCGGCCTTCGCGAGGGCCGCTACGAGGGCTTTCGGATCGAGGTTGCCGGAGGAGACGGCGGAGAAGACGCCGGCCGCGGTGCCCTCGAAGAAGAGGTCCTGGTCGGCGGGCTTCGCATACCGTTTGTAGACGTCGTTGAGCAACAACGAGACCACGTTCTCCGACGTGATGACGTCGCCGGTCGGCAGGGTGATGGGCCCCGTCGCGGTCAGCAGGTAGCTCAACGCGACCGGATCGATCGACAGCACGCCGTCGACCGAGGTGCCGAACTGCCGCTTCCACATCTCGGCGGCGAGTTGCGCGCTGAGTGGGAACTGCGGCGTGAGGTTGACGTCCTGGATGAACTGCCCGGTGATGGCACCGTAGAGCCCCTGGGTCTCGACGGGCAGCGGAAGCGCCGGCTGGTCGAGGCGAGGGAAGTCCCCCGACGAGGCCTGCTGTACGAGCGAGAGCTTCCCTCCGTCTGCCCGCAGCAGCGCTGTCGCGCCGGGGTTGCCTCCTGTCGCGCGTAGCTCGGCATTGTTCTGGAACAGGACGAGATACTCACGCGGCCCGTCGGCTCCGAGCATCGCCGGGGCGAGATCGACGGCCCGGGCGACCGTGTCGACTTGTCCGCTCGCCTTGGTCAGGACGTCGACGAGCTGTCGGACGGCGTCGCGAACCGGGCCGACCGTGCCGTCGGCATCGATCGAGGAGGCGCGGGCGAGTTCCCGCTTCAACGCGCCGTCCGCCTTGTCAATCGCCGGTTGAGCGTCGACGAGGGGTTGCAGGTTGATGGCGCCGTCAACGGGCTTGAAAGCATCGACGCCGACGGTGCTGGCAATCGTGGAGACCGGGACGATGGCGTCGTCCGCGACGCCGGACAATGCCTCGGACACCTGCCGGACCGCTCGGAGATCGTCGCCGACGAAGGGGACGACCTCGGCCCCGCGCCACACGATGTCGCCCGTCAGGTCGCGCGCCGCGTGCACCTCGCCCTGGAGCTCTCGTGCGGACCTCAGAGCCGCCGCGCCGTCCCCGCTGAGCACCTGCGATTGCACTGTGTCCGCCAGCGGAACGGCTCTCTTGAGGTGTTCGGACGCCAGCCACCCGCGGATGCCGATCCACGCGACGAGGGCTACCAGGACGATGACGAGGCCAAGCACGATCCAGCGGACCGGGTGAGCCAGCCGTCGTGCGCGCCGTTCCCCGGCGTGGCTCCCTGACATGCGCTCATTCAAGCAGACGGGCGTCCTCAGTCGACGCTCTCCCGCATGGCGAGCAACCGTGGACGAAATGTTCTGGTTACGTAGCCCTGCTAGGTTTCGCCCCTAGTTCACAGGGAACGAATTGAGGACGGCTTGAGCGGCATCATCGTGCACGAGTGGCTTGAACCTCATGGAGGGGCCGAGAAAGTCGTCGAACAGCTCGCCCAGGTTTTTCCAGATGCGCCGATCAAAGCGCTCTGGAACGACGCGCCCGATCGATTCGCGCCGGATCGCGTGTCCGAGACCTGGCTCTCTAAGACTCCCCTGCGACGACACAAGGGCCTTGCGTTGCCCGCCATGCCCATGACCATGCGCCACCTCGGGTGGGCTGATGCCGACTGGATACTGAGCAGTTCGCATCTCTTTGCACACCACGCGCGGTTCTCAGGCCCGGCGAGATCTGCTGACAAATTCGTTTACGCCTATACCTCGGCGAGATACATATGGCACCCCGAGCTTGACGAGCGCGGCAACTCTGGGCTCATCCGGGCGGCTTCGAAACCGTTGAAGATCCTTGATCGTCATCGTGCTCAGGAACCGAAGTCGATTGCATCCATCAGCCGCTTTGTAAAGAGGCGCCTTGAGCAGTCGTGGCGTCGCGACAGCGAGGTCATCTACCCGCCCGTCGAAGTGGCCCGGTTTGCAGAGCCCGGGCTTGAACTGTCAGAGACAGACAACGAGCTTCTCTCGGCCCTCCCAGACGTGTTTTTGCTCGGAGCGTCACGCTTTATCCCTTACAAGCGACTCGACCTAGTCATTAGGGCAGGGACGGCTGCCGATCTTCCCGTCGTCCTGGCGGGAGATGGCCCGCTTCTCGGCCGCTTCCGAGACCTGGCAGCCTCGCAGCCTGGCCGCATCATCATCGTTCGATCACCCTCGCAAGGTCTCCTCAGAGAGCTGTACCGACGCTCACTCGCCTACGTCTTTCCTCCCGTGGAGGACTTCGGGATCATGCCGGTCGAAGCCATGGCAACGGGCGCCGCAGTCATCGCGAGTTCGATCGGTGGCGCCGCTGAAACGGTCATCGACGGGGTGACCGGCATTTTGCTTGATTCTTTTGAAGAACGTGAATTGAGGTTGGCGGTTGAGCGCATGGCGGACCTAAAGCCGGAAGATTCCGTAGCGCGGGCGTGGGAATTCGACGAAACCATATTCCGACGAAACATCGCCAGGTGGATCAGTGGCTAAAGCACGGGGAATGACTGCATGCGAGTAGATATGTCCGGCTCCGAGTGGTTCGAGAGTCAGACCGGTGGACTCAACAGATACTTTGGTTCGCTTTTCGAGTCCCTGACCAATCGAGGCGACGTTGACGTGGACGCCACGGCCTTTGGAGAGAGTCCGCGATCGAACAGCGCTTCGCATTCGTGGGGTCCAGTCGGAGGCGGCACGTTATCGCGTTTCGTGGCTGGGAGGCGACTGCTTAATCCGCGAAACGTCGACATTGTCGATCGACACTTTTGCCTCTATGGCCCTCCGCTTCGCCGCTACAAAGGGTCGCCCCGGACAGTCGTACACTTCCAGGGCCCTTGGGCATCGGAGAGCCAGATGTCGGGCGCCTCATCTCTTAGTGTTATGGCAAAGCGAGCGTTCGAACGCTTGCGCTATCGACAAGCTGATCACTTCATCGTCCTTTCGGAATCGTTCAAGTCCATCCTCGTAAGCCAATACGGAGCGCCATGGGAGGCAGTCTCCGTCATTCCGCCAGGTGTCGATCTCGAACGCTTCACGCCGTCGCCTTCCGTCGCTCGGGATCGGCCCATAGTTCTTTGCGTGCGACGACTGGAGCGCCGTATGGGGATCGATGTCCTCATCGAGGCGTGGCGTGACGTCGTGATTCGCTACCCCGACGCCGAACTACACATCGTCGGTACGGGAACATTCGAAACCGAGCTGCATGCGCTTGCGAACGCTTCGCCGCACCGTGACTCGATCACGTTCCGTGGTGCGCTGACCGACTCGGAACTATTAGACGCCTACGCGAGGGCATCGTTCACAGTGGTGCCAAGCCTCAGTCTTGAAGGCTTCGGCCTCATCGCTTTGGAGTCGCTGGCCGTAGGCCGTCCGACGATCGTCACGGACTGCGGAGGTCTTCCCGATGCCGTAATCGGACTCGACCCGACTCTCATTGTCGGCGCCGGAAATATCGATGCCCTATCGGATCGAATCATCCGCGGTCTCGACGGCGAACTCCCGTCGCCCGAGTCCAGCCGCGCTCATGCTGAGCGATTCGCATGGGACCAGGTAGCCGATCACCATGTGCGCCTGTACGAGCGTCTGTCCAGTGGTTGATGAATTGAGGGCTGTATGAACGTCACTTTTGTTTCGTTGGAGTGGCCCAACCTCGAACATGTAGGCGGGGTCGGTCGCTACGCCTACCGGCTAGCAGAGTCCCTTCGTTCTCGGGTCGACCTTTCGGTCATCACGTTCGAAGGAGGCGCTGCGTTGCCCGGCGTCCAAATGCACTACATCCCGAGACCCCGTGGACGGCTGAGCCGCTTTTATGGCGCACCGTTCCGAGTAAGGCGAGCGGTGGCTCAGACGAACCCGCACGTCATTCACTCGTTCGGTGACGATTGGGCCATCTCACCCCGCAAGCGCGCACCTCTTGTCAGGACATTTCATGGTTCGGCGCTGTCGGAGGCTCGATCGTCGTCGGGCCTACGCAAGCTCAACCACCTGATACTCGCTGCCACCGAGATGTTGTCGGCCCGACGCGCCACATTGAAAATCGCCGTCGGGCCCGAGTCCGCAGGGGCGTTCCAATGCGACCGACTCATGCCCCCAGTGACTGCGGTTAGGCCGCTCTCTTCCGTTGCGAAAACGGATCATCCGTCTGTCGTCTTCATTGGCGCATTCGCCGGACGGAAGCGAGGGTTCATGGTCGAGCAAGCCGTCGCCGCGGCAAGCAGCTACCTCGATGTCCCCGTCTCGCTAACTGTCTTTGGCCCGGTGTCGGATGCGGCGTCCTGGTCTCCGACAACAACCCATAGAGCGGACGCCTCAGACAAAGACGTTCAAGCGACAATCCGAGCGTCATGGGTTTTGATGGCCCCCTCGCTTTACGAGGGTTTTGGTATTCCGACCTTTGAGGCACTAGCCCTCGAGACACTGGTCATCGCGTCCTCAAATCCCGGTAGCAACTACATCCGTGGTCTGATGAATCAGGACTCACCGTTGGCAATCGTCGCCGACGCGGATCTTGAAAAATCATTAGCGGACCGCCTAGCGATGGGCTCCGCGATGAAGGACGAGGAACGCGCTACGAGCGGAGCCGCAGTGGAGTCGCTGCTGAGAGCCGCGTCGGCCGACAGGCTCGTTTATGAGGTGTACGCCTTGCTCGACGTGCCCGACGTTCAAAAAGGGGGCGCCTCACAATGAGCGACGCTGCATCTCAACCGTCTGTCATTGTCATCGATCACACGAGTGCGCCTGGAGGGGCGGAACTCGCACTGCCTCGGATCGCACGTCATGCACGACTCCCCTGGACCTTTGCCTTCCTTGAGCCGTTGGACGATCGGCTGCCCTTCGACCCGCTTGCCGTCACAGATGCGCCGCCTCAAAGATTGAACTTGGTGCAGCAAATTTTGCGGACACGACGACTTCTGCGCGCGCACGAAAGCAGCACCGTCGTTTCGAACACTCTCCGAGCAGCTGTCTTCGTCTCGCTACTCAAACCGAGGGCACAGACACATCTTCAGATCCTCCACGATGGCGTCGATGCGGCCTCTCTCGGTCGGGGAAAGCGTTTGCTGACGTCCTTTGTTTTCGCCGTAGGAGTCACGGCTGTTTTACCCAACAGTCGTTGGACCGCCTCGACTGTTCCGGCGAGGTTCAGAAGCCTCCTCGGAACCCCTGTCTATTCGCCGTCGGGAGCTACCGGCACGGAGTCCTTCCCCCGCGAGCGTCCACGACGCACTCCCTTGCGGCTTCTCAGCCTGAGCCGAATCGTGTCGTGGAAGGGCATTCACGTGATTCTCGACGCGTTAGAGATCCTTTCCGAAGAGGTACCGTCTCGAGACATCGAACTTACGATCGCTGGCAATTCCGTAATGGGGCCAGAGAAATATGTTGAAGACCTAAAGATCCGCGCGTCTCAACTTCCGTTTACCGTCCGATTCCTCGGTCACCGATCGGATGTGGCCCAGGTCTTGGATAATCACGACGTTCTCGTGCATGCGTCGACACGGCCTGAGCCTTTCGGCCAGGTCGTCGTGCAGGGCCTTGCCCATGGCCTTATCGTCCTCGCGAGCCGCGCTGGCGGACCGGCCGAAATAATTGAGGACGGTGTCACTGGGTTGCTTCACGAACCAGGCGACGCCAATTCGATGGCACGAGCTATTCGTGCCATTCTCGACCGTCCCGATCTCGGCGACTCGTTGGCCGCAGCTGGAACAGGACGGGTCCATGCCTTCACCGATTCTGCCTGTACGGAACTTCTCGAAAATCAAATTATCAAGGCGAGTGCGGAGTCGACGAGATGAAGACAATGAGCGATGAAGCTGAAGTCGAAGCCCTAGCGAGGCTGGTGCTCGACGGTGGAGGTATGCAGTCGAAAGCCACCTTGTCAATTTCGCCGCTCCGTCTCACGACCTGATGAGAGAGAGCACGTCGCGGAAATCGCTCAAGACGCCATCCGTCACAGTCGCCGTCGCAAGCGCCGGCCGCCCATCGATTCTTCGTGATTGCCTGGCTGCTATCGCGGCGCAGTCCAGTTCGCCCGATGAGACGATCGTCGTTGCACAGACAACCGATAAGGAAACCCAGACGGTCGCCGAGGACTTTGGCGTTCGATTAGTACTCGTTCAGAAGCCAGGACTTGCACTTGCCATCCAGGCAGCAATTGAAGCGGCTTGCTCGGATGTTGTGGCGTTCGTCGATGATGATGCACAGGCGTTTCCCGACTGGGTTAAGCGTATCCGGGGCACCTACGCCGGCAATGATGACTTAGGTTTTGTCGGTGGACGAGACAACGTCAACGCAGACCGAAACTCCGGTAGCGAGAATCTCGTCGTGGGCCTTCTCGTTCGGGGTCGCATCATCGGAAATCACCATCTAGGAAAAGGGTCAGCCAGGCCGGCGCAGATCGCTAAAGGGGCCAACATGAGTGTGCGGCGAGCCCCAGCGAAGAATCTCGACTTGGCTCGACTAGTTGCGGGCGAGGGAGCTCAGGCGAACAATGAGCTTCTCTTAACTTTCGGCATCCTCAGTCAGGGCTACCGAGGCCTCTACGATCCCTCGATTCAAGTCGACCACTTCCCAGCGTCACGTCCCGTAGGCGACGAACGACTGACTTACGACCGCCACAGAACACGAATCATGAAGTTGAATGAGTCGGCCGCCGTCGCCCTAAATTTCTCGAGGCACGAGATCGCCATTTACGTCTTGAGGTCTGTCCTGATTGGCTCGAGAATAAATTGCGGATTTGCAGCCCTTGTCTTTCTACTCCTCCGTGGAGACAAGCTGGCGTTCGATCGTTTCGCGGGATCTATGTCAGGACTATCAGCCGGACTGCGGTTTGCTCGCCAGGAGAAGACGGTCAAACGTTGATGCAGCGCGACGAGGGAAAGCAGACGTCCAAGGGGCCGCTCCGGAGCACCTTGGCTCGGCTCCATGTTCGAGACCTTCGCGCAATCCTGCAGACGGCAGGAGTGACCTACGCCGGCACAGCCCTGAGCCTCGTCTCGGCCCCCCTTCTAGCCCGTACGGTAGGCGCGGATGGCCGAGGAGTCCTAGCCGCAGCTTTCGTAACGCTTCAGCTCCTATCTTGGGTTGGGTTTCTTGGGCTCCCCCGAGGCTTGGCACTTCAGAGATCCAAGCGGGGTCATGTCGCCGGGGCTGGCGTCCTCATTGTGTTCTTCTTGGGTGTGGCGTGCGCCATTCTCGCCGTCGTCTTGGCAGATTCGTTATCGAACGGCGATTCGCGAATCGCATTGGGCATAAAAGCAAGTGCCATAGCCCTCGTCCTGTCAGGGGTGGGGCAGGTGGGCGTCGAACTAATGCTTCTTGAAGGCCGCCTCGTCTTCTTCAACATCACTCGCGCCTCCGTTCTTATGCTCCCGTCGGTCGGCATCATCGTGGCGTTCTTCACCGGCCTGCTATCTCTCGTATCCGCCTACGTGATCATGCTCGCGGGCCAACTTATCGCGGTCGCCCTGGGGTGCATCTTTGCCATGAAAAATGGCCGACGATCGAAGTCGACCAAGGTTCCTTGGGACTTCAGCCTCAAGTATTGGAGTACGAGTGCGTTGGATGCCATTGGAGGCCGCGGAGATCAGGTGGCCCTGTCTGCGCTCAGCCAAGCGTCAACGGTTGGTGTCTACTCGTTGGCGGTGACCTGCGCGGCAGCATCCGCCGGACTGACCGAAGCGCTAAACAATCTCGCGTACTCGAGACTGACACGTCTGAGTGGTGCAGAAAGCGAAGAATTCCTGCGACGGCGTTCAATATTGGGAGTCTGTTGTTCACTCGTATCGGGCGCCTGCATAGTCATCGTTGTTCACTTCTTCGGCCGAAGTCTCTTTGGGCCCACCTTTGACGGCCTTACTGCGGTTGTCATTATTCTGGTGCTCGCCCAAACCGTGGGTGACCAGTGGTCTCTTCGTGTTCTCGCGGATTCCGCCAAAGAATCCGCGACCACGCTGATCTTCGCCTCCGTGGCCGGTCTCATAGTGCTTGCTACGGCAATCGCCCTGCTTGCCACCAACGCAGCAATTACCAGCGCCTCGATGGCATTAGCGATTCTATTGTTCTCCCTCACTCGACTGACCATCTGGACCCTGGCTCAGAAACGATGACGCCAGAGTCATCCCTTGCTTGCGCGACACTGGGGTGCATCCGGACTTTTCTCGCCTACAGCCATCACTTCTTGTTAGTGCGCCAGACAAATAGAATGAGGGAGTTAATACCTACATGCAGGCACGAGAAGGCAGCTACTTAGCAATGACGTGTATCCCTTTGACCAGGGCTAGGAGCGGCACGAGCCCGTTGCGCATGGGCATTTTCTATAGCCTCTGCACGATTGCGGCGGTTTTTGCGGTCTTTGCTGCCCTATATTTGCCCATACAGATGACGCTTGTTGTTCTCGGCCTGGCCATTGCGTTCATTCTGCTCGACCGCACGCGTATCATTGCGCTCGCCGTCTTTCTCGTTCCGACACTCAGCCTTGTGCGTCGGCTTACCGGTGGGGAAAAGGGCTATACCGATGCCGATCCCCTCATTCTGCTTCCCATACTCTTGGTCGCAATTGTTATCGCGGCAAGCTGGTCAAATGGGAGAGTGATAGCACGCCACGTCTTCGCTAGGGGCTTGATCGGCGGAGTCATTGTCGGCACTGCCGCTACGGTCATCCTTCGCGGTGCGTTCAGCATCAGCGCCTTGTTCTTTGCTGGTCTTCTCATCGTGCCGCTGCTTCTGTCCTGGGTGCTTAGTGATGGCCGCTTGGCACCGGTGTGGAATCCAATCCGGACCATGCTGGCTGTCGTATCGATCCTTGCCGGGACCTACGGGATCATCCAGTTCTTTTTTCTTCCGACGTGGGATCGCGCGTGGATGATCACGAGCCAGCTGACCAGCATCGGGCAACCAGAGCCTCTCAAGGTCCGGATATTCGGGGCGTCGGAATCACCCGGCCCTTATGCGTTGTTCCTGGGCCTCGTCATCACCATGTGCTTGGCGAGCGCTGTCGTAGAACGTCAGCTCGGTCAACGTCTCATCTGGATTGCCCTGGGAAGCTTCTTGACCTTGCCCCTTCTCCTCTCGGGAGTGCGTTCCGCCCTCGTGGGAATTGCCATTGCCGCAGTTGTCATGATCCTTATCCGCGCTCGTGGCCTCCAGCGTGTCTTTCTCGTTGCGTTCCTGGCTGGCGCATATTACCTGCTCAAGGCGATTCTTTCCCGCTTTGGAGGCTCATCGACGATTTTGACTACGGACAGGTATACAGGTTTTTCCGCACAGGACGACTCGTTCGTAGCCCGTGTCCGTCTCTTCTCGGGTGTCGGTAATCCCTTGAAGTACATCATTGGCAATCCGAACCTACCCAACGCCGACAATCTCTTCGTCAGCACCCTCTTTCGGTTTGGGCTAATTCCGGCGTCATGCCTCCTCGTGCTTTTCCTGGTCGTGACCTGGCTTGCTCTAAGGAACATCGTTGACAATCACGCCGAGTCCGTTTCGTTGTGCGCTATCTTCATCAGCGTTCAGGCATTCTTCGGCCCGATCTTCGACACGCTCTTCGGCATCGTCATCGGGGTGGTGTTCGGAAGCGTCCTAGCCTTCGCTTCGCGTCGCCCCAAGGTCGGTGTCATCCCCGGACTCGATAGAGACCTCCGCGCACACTCGCGCTTGGCAGCCTGAGTCGCAGAGGGCTCGTTACAGAGACCTGCGGGATCAGTGAACCACTGAGCTGACGAGTTCGTGCCATTCCGCGCCTACACGCTCCGCTTCGAATCGATGCGCCAGCTGTCGCGCGGCAGCACCATGTTTTGCAGCAATGTCGGGGTTGATCAGGTAATCGGCGACACGGAGAGCAGCGTCGTGAACGGCGCCGAACTTTATTAGCGCGCCCGTTTCACCGGCCTTTACCAAGTCCGAGGCGACGCCGACGTCGGTCGACACCAGCGGAAGCCCGGCAGCTGCCATTTCCAAAGGCGCCCGGCCGAAGCCCTCGAAGGCACTAGTAAAAAGGCCGACTCTGGCTCCGGCGAGAGCGTGCTTCAGTTCGTCCCGAGAGGCACGACTCGTGACCGACAGGTGGGGCTGCTGGCCCCCCGAGAAGTCAGCTCTCACGTCTGACTCTGATACGCCGGTGCCCACGAGGTGCAGGTGCGCATCCGGAATTCGTCTGAGCAGGTCAGCCAACACGTCAGGCATCCACAGGCTCCCCTTACTAGAAAGCCAGCTACCTACCCAAATAACTGTCGGGCGAGTGTCACCCGTGGGGACGATGTCGAAGAAGTCGCGAGTCACCGAGTTTGGAATGACGTGGACCCGATCTCGGTGCACGCGGAGCATCTCTATCGCGAAGTCGGCTTGCCCCTTCGTTTGCACGACGACGGCATCCGCTCGACGTGAAGCGAAGCCAACCGCCGGTTCTCTCAAGTAGCGGTGTCCCAGGCCGAAGGTGTGAGGCAGTTCATGGGCATCCCATGCAGCTCTAACCATGTGTTCTAGTCCGTGCGAATGGACGATAAGGGGCAGCCCAGGCCGCAACAGAGGGAAGAGTGCGCCATCGCCGCTCGCAATGATGGCCGCGCGAGGCTTGACTCGTCGTGCACTCGCGACGGTACGCAAGTACGTCATCTGACGTTCGATTCGCGGATCGGTGTTCGGTTTGGCGAATTGGAAGTGCGCTTCCCAGCCGTGGCGTTCTAGAGCCGCGCCTATGTCTAAAACTGTTCCGGCAACACCCGCATTAGCATCTCTGTGAGCGTTGCAGCCGAGGAGGACCTTGGGTTTCGACATTCCTCTCGACTTCACTCTCGAGTGAGGGCCGTGGGCTGGAGGTTGCGGAGGAGACGCGCCGGGCTACCTGCCACTACTGAGAATGGGTCGACGTCTTTGGTAACGACGGAACCCGCCCCAATAACGGCGCCGTCGCCGATGGTGATACCCGGCCCTATAAAGCTCCCTCGACCGATCCACACATTGTTGCCGATTCGCACGGGTGCCAGGCGTGTGCCTTCTCCGGGGGCAACCTCGTGCGCCCCTGAGTCAGAGATGGACACGAAGCTTCCGATTTTGACGGCATCGCCTATTGTCACCTGCCGGTGGCACGTGATGGTCGTACCTGCATTGATCAAGCCGCCGTTGCCGATCTGTAGCCTGGCGCCGTTCCTTGTCTCGAGAGCTATCCTCGCTTCAGCTCCGAGCAACGTCAGGCGAGAACCCACAAACATACTGCCCTCGTTCTTCACGATGGGCAACCAGTGGTGTGCAACGGGACGGCGCCCGTAGGTCACTCCATGACGGCGAAAAAGCAGGGCGGCGCGGAGTATTCTCAGCTCGCGCATTATCCGATCTCTCATCGGGTCCACTCTGGGCACGTCAGATTGCGGCGACACTCGCGTTGAATCACCATGTTCAGAAGGCCCCCTCTTTAGCCAAGACAGCTTTTAGCGTTCGCCACAAGATTATGAGGTCACCGGCCATGGACCAGTTCTCGACGTAAAAGAGGTCAAGGCGCACACTGTCCTCCCACGACAAGGTCGAACGGCCGCTCGTCTGCCAGAGACCTGTAATACCGGGCTTTACCAAGAATCTCCGGTGCACGCGCAACTCATATTGCTCGACTTCGCGTGCAAGTGGTGGGCGAGGTCCCACCAAGGCCATATCACCGCGCAGAACGTTAAACAGCTGAGGCAGCTCATCCAGGCTGAAACGCCGTAGTGCGGCTCCAACCGGCGTAACCCGTGGATCGTCCTTCATCTTGAATAGAACGCGGTTTCCTTCTTGACGCACATTCGTCAAGAGGTCAGGGAGTTGCTTCTCTGCATCAACGACCATCGAGCGGAACTTGAACATCCGGAACGTGTCTCCGTTCAGCCCGATGCGCTCCTGAAAGAACAAGACAGGTCCGGGAGACGTAAGCCTCACTGCCAATGCGACGATCGCCAGAATTGGTGACGTCAGGACAACGAGCATGAGCCCCACGATCAGGTCGAACAGTCTCTTCGCGAACAGTTTCTGGCCGGCGTACGTCGGTGTCTCGACGTGAATCAAGGGGAAGCCGGCAACAGGACGCGTATGGATACGCGGGCCACCTATGTCTGTGAGGCTGGGCGCCATCACGAGGTGTTGACCGCCTGGCTCCAGACTCCAACTCAGTTCCTTGACACGCTCCGGCGGAAGGTCATCCGAACTCGTGATGACCACCGTGTCAGCAGCACTCGCGATGAGCGCTGCCTCGAGTTCGTCGAAGTTGCCGAATACCGGAATGGCCAAGTCGCGGCCGGTCGTCAGAGGGCTGGTACCAGGTAGACAGGCTCCTACCACGCGATATCCAGCGGAGGGTTGCGACATGAGTTGGCGGGCGAAGTGTTCGACGGAGTCGCGGGAACCAACCAAGAGGACCTTCGCCGAGTACCGGCCTTGCGACCGCTGAATCACGAGCCATTGCCGCCACAGCCATCGCACGAAGATGAGGGTCAGGGTGCCGAGCGGGAAGGCGATGAGGATGTATCCGCGCGCCAGGTCGATGTGGAAGAGAAACGCCGCAATAGCGAAGACTCCAAAGACGCGAAGACTCACATCGAAGATCAGCTTGTATTCCGTACTACCCGTTCCGATGACGCGATCGGAGCGAGAACCGTATAAGCCGAGGACGAACAGCCACACGACGATCACGATGAGCGAGACGGCCGTGTAGTTGATGGCGACGTCGCGAAGGTTTCCTCGGAAGGCGAGGTTGGCCGTGTCCATACCGAACCAGGCGATCTGAACCCCGAAGACGACCCAGATTAGGACAAGTGCGTCAGTGACGAGCAGACGGCGGGCATACGCCTTACTCCAGCCGATCGTAGAACTCGCCTGCCGCACCTCCGCGGTCGACGGAGCCTCGGTCACCACGTCGCGCCGCCGTCGGCTGACACGAGGGTCTTGTCGTTGGACGTCAGCCAGACGGCATTGCCGGTCGTCGCCAGTACCGTGCCACCGGCGACGAGATCGGTGGCCGGCGCGCAGCCCACGAGCGACGGGAAGCTTCGCGCGGTCAGCGGCGCGTTGACCGATTGAATCGCGACACCGTCGCAGTTCTGGACACGCGACGCTGCGAGGAGGTAGCCCGTATCCGTCAGCGCCAGATCGATCAGCCCAGGAGCCTCGACTGTGACCCACCCAGCCGACCCCGTCTTCGTGGCGAACTCGGCGGCGCAGGCGACGACATCGGTCGTACCGCTCGCGAGCCCCCGCACGGGCGAGGTGCACGGCGAATCGGCTGAGCCAGCGCTGAGCTTGACCGTCGACGCGCCGGGCGTGACGTACGGCACGGCATCCGCTCCGCGCGCGACCTGTGTCCACGGGGGCATTGCCGATCGTGCGAGCGCCGAGGCCGACCAGAGCTGCGGGGTGCAGTCCTCGCCCACTCCCCCGAGCACCGACATGGTGCCGTCGGTCACGGTGAGCGACAGGACGGTCTTCGGCGCGAACGCGGTGGTGTCGACCGGAGACCAGGTCGCGCCTCCATCGCTCGTCTGCTCGATCACGGCCGAGCCGGCCGTGCACGAACCCGCGGTCGCACGCCATGCCTGCGTCGCGCTGAGCGCCGCCACGAAGGCGACGGGCGCTTCGGCGTCAGATGAGACTGCACCGGTCGCGGACGGCGACGGGGTCTCGCTGGTCGTCGACGTCGGATCGGGGAGCGGGGTGAAGGTGGGGATCGGTCCGGCCTCGCCGGCCGGTCCGTTGCGGGAGTTCAACAGCAGCGCGCCGATCAGCACGGCATCGATGATCACGAGGGCCGCGAGAAGCACGACCCCGAGGGGCCGCCTGCCGTTGCCCGCGGAGGTCTTCACGCGTCGGCCCGACTGCTCTCACCGGCACGCAGCGCCGAGACGATCGTGGTGACGGCCCGATCGATGTCGGCGGCCGCACGCTCGTGCACGGCCTGACCGCGACGGTAGGGGTCGACGACGTCCTCGTCATCAGCGTGCTCGAAGGGGGCCACCATGCCGCGCAGGCTCGCAATGAGCCTAACGATCTGTGTCGGGTCCTCGGCGGCGGCCAGTTCCCCAGGATCGGCTCCCTCGACCAGGTGCGCGAACTGCGTCAGGGTGAACGTGCGTCGGGAGGCCCGGGGCGACAGCCGAACGGCGGCTGCCCGGTGGTCCCGCCCGGCCGTCAGAACGAGATCGGCGCTCTCGACGAGCATCTCGGTGAGGTAGGTCGCCTCGTGATCGGCGGGCGTGCCTCCGTACGCTCGCGACATCTCGGCAGCCGTCGCGTCCATCGCCTGACCGCTCTGCGCCATCGTGCCAGCACTCATGACCACGAACGGCGTCACGGAGTCGGCCAGGCGCGCGGTGAGCAACTGCTCGGCCAGCGGCGAGCGGCAGATGTTGCCCGTGCAGACCGTGAGGATCGTGAACGGACGCGGCGACGTCATCGAGCGGCCTTACGGGCCTCGACGCCCACGCGGGTGCGCTCCTTCTTGGACGCCTTCGACTCGGTGTCGTCGTCTATTCCGTAGCCGTACGCTCCGCCGTAGCGGCCGTAGCCGTAGGCGTCCGGGCCCTTGGTCGGCATCATCGTCATGACGAAGCCGGCGACGGGAGCACCGACGCCCTCGAGCGCGCTCACCGCCCCCGCGAGCTGGCTCTTGTGCGTCTTGCCCGACGCGACCACGACGATGGCACCGCTGGCGCTCTTCGAGAGGATCGCCGCGTCGGTGACGGGCAGCAGGGGCGGTGCGTCGAAGAGCACGTAATCGAATTGTTGCTCGAGCAGGGCGATCAGCTCCTGCATCGCGCGCGAACCCAACAGCTCGCTCGGGTTCGGCGGGATCTGGCCCGCCGGCAGAACGTGCAGCTGACCGCGACCCCAGGGCTGCGCCACATCGGCGAGGTCGGCACGCCCGATCAGCAGGTCGGTCAGACCCACCGAGCTCTCGATGCCCATGTAGTCGCCAAGCTTCGGACGACGCAGGTCGGCGTCGATCACGATGACGCGGTTGCCGGCGTTGTCGAGCGCGATCGCGAGGTTGGCGACCGTCGTGCTCTTGCCCTCGCTCTGCACGGACGAGGTCATGACGAAGGTGCGCGCCCGACCGCCGAGATCCAAGAACTGGAGATTCGTGCGCAAGGTCCGGAACGACTCCGCGCGGGGGCTGCGCGGATCGGCCTGCACGATGAGCGGGCGCGAGCTGGCCTTGGGGTCGAAGGCGATGCCGCCGACCACGGGGGCGGTGCTGATCTTCTCGACGTCCCCCTCATTGCGGACACGGTTGTCGAGCGTGTGCCGGAGCACAGCGATGCCGACACCGATCGCGAGACCGACGAGGAGGCCGAGCGCAAGGTTCAGGGGGATGTTCGGGCTGACCGGGGACACCGGCACCTGCGCCTCCTGCACCCGCGTGAGCTTGACCTGCGAACCGCCGGTGTCGCTCGTCGACTCGATCTGCTGCACCACGTTCGTGAGGCTCTGCGAGGTCGCATTGGCGATGTTCGCCGCCATCACGGGGTCTTCACTGACGGCATCGATCTGGATGAGAGTCGTGTCGAGCGGCGCGCTGGCCGTCAGCGACTTCGCGAGCTGCTCGGCCGTGGTCTCGAGCCCGAGACTCGTGATCACGGGCAGGAGCACGATCGGCGTGGTCACGAGACTCGCGTACGTCTTGACCCGCTGCTGCGTGAACGTGTTGCCCTGGGCGAGGTCCGAGACGCTCCCGCTGGTCTGCGTGGAGACGAAGACCTGCGCGGATGCGCTGTAGTCGGGTGTCTTGACGAGGGAGTACGCTGCGGCGGCCCCCACACCGACGAGCACCATCGCCACGATGAAGACCCACCCCTTGCGCAGGACGGTGATGTAGTCGCGAAGCTCCACGGCTGATTCCCTTGTGATCGTGCTCGTGACCTGTGATCGAGGCACGTGAGCCCAATGCTGCCATATGAGAACGTCTCGGCCCTTTAGCGGGAGCGTGTCCGCCCCGTAGTTTGGGGCCATGACATCGAATGGCTCCGCGAGCCGCGACGAGAGCACAGGCACCCAGCTGCGCGAGAGGTCGGCGGCCTGGGACGTCGTGTACGCGGCCCTCGCCCTCGTGGCCGTCGTGATCGCGTCGAGCGCCGTGTCCGATCTGCTGAGTTCTCAGCCCGCCGCCCTCCCGGAGTTCGTCCGGCTCCTGGCGTCGTACGCCGTGGTCTGGATTCCCCTCGCGGCGGCGGTCGTCTTCGCGGGGACGGGCGTCGGTCGGCGCGCCGTGTTCCGTCATCTCGGGCTGCGCGTCCGGCCCATCGACGCCCTGTGGGGCGTCGGCATCGGCCTCATTGCACGAGTGATCGACGCGATCGTGAACCTCGGCGCGACTGGAGCCACCGGGCTCGAACCGCTGCCCCTGATCGACGGCGGCCCGACCGGGGCCACGCTCGTGTTGTCGGTCGTCGCGCCCGTGCTGATCGCCCCGATCGTCGAGGAAATCTTCTTCCGTGGCCTGTTGCAGCGGTCGCTCGGCCGCGTCTTCCACCTGAGGGCGGGGCTCTCGGCGACGGCCTCCGGGGTCGTGTCGGTCGTGCTCACCGCAGCGGTCTTCGCCCTGATGCACGGCCTCGTCGGCCCTCAATCGACCACGACTCTCGTCCTGACGCTGATCGGCACGTTCGTGTTCGGCCTGCTCGCCGGCGCCGTCACGGCCGCGACAGGACGCCTCGGCGGCGCGATCATCGCGCACGTCGTGTTCAACGGGCTGGCCGTGTGGGCGACGTGGGGGGCGTGACATCGACCCCAGCCGAATCGGTCAGGCGCGAGCGAGTCTGAAGTCCTCGGCGACCATCGCCTCGACGATCTGCTCGAACGTCACTGTCGGCTTCCAACCGAGAGTGTCCCTCAGTCGAGTCGAGTCGCCGACGAGCGTCGGGGCGTCGGACGGACGCTGGAAACGCGGGTCGACCCGCAGCAGAGTCGACACGTCGGAGAGCCCGGCCGCCGTCAGCGCAGCCTCGGCGAACTCCCGAACTGTGTGTGCCCGACCCGTCGCGACGACGAAGTCCTCGGAGCTCCGGGCCTCGACCATCAACACGAGAGCCTCGGCGACGTCGGGCGCCCAGCCCCAGTCACGCGCGGCGTCCAAGTTGCCGAGGGCCAGATACTCCTGGCGACCGAGAGCGATCTCGACCGCTCCTTGCGTGATCTTGCGAGTGACGAACGCAGACGGCCGTCGAGGTGACTCGTGGTTGTACAGGATGGCGCTGACCGCCCGGACGCCCGTCGCGCGATAGGCGCCGACGAGCACGTGACCATAGGCCTTCGATGCGCCGTAGGGATTCATCGGCGCGAGAGGGGACGCCTCGCTCTGGATCGCATCCACTGCCGCACCGAATATCTCCGCGCTCGAGGCCTGGATGAACTGACACGGGTGACCGTCGTCTTTTAGCTGGCTGACGGTCGCGAGCAGATTCGCCACGGCCAGACCGTTGATCGATGCCGTCTCGACGGGCTGTTGCCACGAAGCGGCCACCGAACTGAGCCCGGCGAGGTTCACGATGGTGTCGGGGCGCTCGTCCCGGACGGCGCGAGCGACGCCCTCGAGGTCGAGAAGGTCGGCTTCGACAGTACGGACCTCGGTCGGCAGGCCGTTCTCGATCTGGTCACGCGAGCGGACCAGCCCCACACACTCCCACCCACGAGCAATGGCCTTCTCAGCGAAGTAGCTGCCGGTCTGGCCGCCGATCCCGGTGACGAGTACCCGCATCGCGTCAGGCGCCCGACTTCTCTTTTGCCGCGATCGCCAGGTCGGCGTCGACCATCATCGTCACCAAGTCCTCGAAGGCGACCGAGGGAGCCCACTCGAGTCTCGTTCGCGCCTTGGCGGAGTCACCGATCAACAGGTCGACTTCAGCGGGCCGCAAGAGGGCCGGGTCCTGGTGGACATAGCCAGACCAGTCGTCGATGCCCACGTGTGCGAACGCGATGTCGAGGTACTTCCGGACCGACTGCGTCTCACCGGTCGAGATGACATAGTCGTCGGCCTCGTCCTGCTGCAGCATGCGCCACATGGCCTCGACATAATCGCCGGCGAAGCCCCAATCACGCTGGGCATCGATGTTGCCGAGGTCGAGGCGATCCTGCAACCCGAGCGAGATGCGAGCCACGGCCGTGCTGATCTTGCGCGTCACGAACTCGGGCCCGCGAAGGGGGGACTCGTGATTGAAGAGGACACCCGACGACGCATGCATGCCGTACGACTCGCGGTAGTTGATGGTCATGTAGTGACCGAAGACCTTCGCGACGCCGTAGGGCGACCGGGGCCAGAGCAGCGTGGTCTCCCTCTGCGGCACCTCTTGGACGCGCCCGAACATCTCGGATGACGACGCCTGGTAGAAACGCACGGCGGACACGTCGTCGCCGGCGTAGAGACGCACAGCCTCCAGCATGTTCAGCACCCCGAGACCCGTGACCTGGCTCGTGAGCTGCGCGTTCTCCCACGAATAGGCGACGAAGGAGATCGCGCCGAGGTTGTAGACCTCGGTGGGCTGGGCCACCTTGAGGGCACGCAGAAGACTCGACTGGTCGAGCAGATCACCGGTGAGGATCTTCACCTCAGGCGCCCACGCCTGAAGGACAGGGATCTTCGGGTTGTTCTGCCCACGAACGAGGCCGTAAACCTCGTAGCCCTTGGACAGCAGCAGCCGGCTCAGGTACATGCCGTCCTGACCGGTGATGCCCGTGATAAATGCTCTTTTTGCGTTCTGCACGGTCCCGACAGTAGTGGAGGGGTACGGCCCACGCGCGCAGAACGGCCCCGTCGCACGACGTGCGGCGGGGCCGTTTCGCTGGAAGCACAGTGTGTGACAGCGGCCACGAGTGGAGATGGGGGGAATTGAACCCCCGTCCATCGCTGAGATTGCACGCATTCTACGGGCGTAGCCAGATGAGACGTTCTACTCGGCCCCGACCTTTGCTACTGGCTTCTAGGTCGACGAGCCCAGCCCGAGTGCAAGTCCCGCGTGACCCCCAGGCGTAGTCACGCAGCAAGCCCTCTAGATGACGTCAGGCTCCGGTTAGAAGGCGGTCACCGGTCTGACGGACTTCATGTGGCTCTACTGCTTACGCAGCGAGAGCGAAGTCAGTGCGCTTGTTATTGGCACTTATTGTTTTCCAGAGATCGTTTACGAGATAACCCTGGATCCTCGGCCCGCTTCTCGTTCGCACACAGGCGATGTCGAAACCGATCATCCCCGTGAAGGGGCCGTTGTCACACACTGTTGATTTACCAAGCCGCTGAGCCCGACCTAGGGGCGGGCGTCAGCAGCTTCTCAGTCTACGTCGCGGGCGTCGCCTGCGCCAGCCCGGCAGCGACGTCGGACATGATCTTGCCGCGGATCGCCGCCATCGCCGATCGATAGCCCGCCGCCGCCGCGAGGATCACCTGCGAGCCCATGTCGCTCGCGTTGCCGGCCACGAACAACCCGGGCACGCTCGTCGCCCCGTCGCCGTCGACGACCACGAAGTCGACGCCCACCATCGGGTTGGCGGCCGTCTCGAGCCCGAACTGGTGCACGAGATGATCGTTGGGCTCGACGGCCGAGGCGGCGTGCACCCAGTCCGAGTCGAGCGGCTCGCCGTTCTCGAGGGTGACACGCGTCCCGTCGCCGATCTGCTCGACCCGGGTGGCCCGGTCGTCGACGATCGTGACCCCGCGCGAGGTCAGCGTCGCGCGCTCGTCGCCGGAGAGCTCGAAGCCGTTCGTCACGTAGGTCACCTGCGCACCCCACTGCGGCAGCAGGATCGCGGCGTGCGTCGCACCGGGCACCGTCGCGATCGACACGACCGTCTGGTCACGCACCTCCCAGCCGTGGCAGAACGGGCAGTGGAAGACCTTCGAACCCCACAGCTCGGCCAGCCCGGGGATGTCGGCGAGGCGATCGGTCAGCCCGGTCGCGACGATGACCCGCGCGGCTTGGACGGTGTCGCCCGCCTCGGTCGTCAGCATGAAGGCGCCCATCTCCCCCGTGATCGAGACGACCGTGGCCGGGATCACGGGCACGCCATACGTCTCGAGCTCACGCCGACCGCGGGCCAGCAGCTCGGCCGGGTCGACGCCGTCTGCACCGAGATACGACGACAGCCGGTGGGCGAACCGGTTGCGCGGCAGACCGGCGTCGAGCACGACGGTCGACAGGCGGGCACTGCCGGCGACGAGCGCGGCACTGAGGCCGGCCGCTCCCCCGCCGACGATCGCGAGATCGATCGGCGAGGTGGGCAGGGCGATGGACGAGGAGGCACGGGTCGAGTTCTGCATGTCCCCGACGCTAGGCAGCCTGGTCACACTTCGGCAAGCGTGCTTGCCGTTCTGGCAACGAGCCGCGATGATCGTGGGATGACAGACGATCTCGGCCCGCGCCTCCGGAGCCTTCGCTCGGCCCAGGGGCTCACCCTGCAGCAGCTCGGCGATCGCACGGGCATCTCGCCCAGCACCCTGTCCCGACTCGAGTCGGGCGAACGACGCGCCACCCTCGAACTGCTGCTGCCGCTCGCCGATGTCTTCGAGGTGACGCTCGACGAGCTGGCGCGTGCTCCCCGCCCGGTCGATCCGCGCGTCCATCGCGCGCCGGTCGTCCGACACGGGCGCGTGCTGCAACCCCTCACCCGGAAGGCGTCGACGCTGCAGGCCGTCAAGATGTCGATCCGTCGCAGCGACACGACGCCGACGCCTCAGACACACACCGGGTTCGAGTGGCTGTTCGTGCTGAGCGGTCGGCTGCGACTGGTCCTCGGCGAGACGGACACCGTGCTGGAGGCCGGCGAAGCGGCCGAGTTCGACACACGCCTGCCTCATTGGATCGGATCGACCGGCGATTCGGACGTCGAGGCACTGGCCATCTTCGGGCCGCAGGGCGAGCGAATGCACGTCGCCGTCGCGACGGAGGCGCTGCCCCGCACGGACTAGCGCGACAGCGCGACGTCGGCTATTCGCCGAGGTGCTTGCGAGCCGAGATGGCCGCCTGCGCCTCGCGCGTCGCCGTGCGCTCGCGCAAGGTCTGCCGCTTGTCGTACTCGCGCTTACCCTTCGCCACGGCGATCTCGACCTTTGCACGTCCATCCGTGAAGTAGATCTTGAGCGGCACGATCGTGTAGCCGCCGGCCTGCGTCTTGTGGCTGATCTTGACGATCTCCTGCTTGTGGAGGAGCAGCTTGCGCTTGCGTCGCGGGGCGTGGTTGTTCCAGGTGCCCTCGGTGTACTCGGGGATGTGCACCGCGTCCAGCCAGGCCTCGCCCGCGTCGACGAACGCGTAGCCGTCGACGAGCGACGCCCGCCCCTGCCGCAGCGACTTGACCTCGGTGCCGCTGAGGACGATGCCCGCCTCGTACGTGTCCTCGATGAGATAGTCGTGGCGCGCACGACGGTTCGTGGCCACGACCTTCTCGCCCTGCTCTTTGGCCACGAGTGCCTCCTGGTTGATTGCCGCTGATGCGTTCTGGTGATGCCACCGCGAACGCGGCAGCCCATCAGTATACGGGACGTCAGTCGCCTCGCCGCACCTGCTTCACGTAGCGGTAGACCGTCGGCTCCGAAACGTGCAGAGCCTCGGCGACCTGCGCGACGGCACCCTTGAGCAGGAAGACCCCCGAGCGTTCGAGATCGCGGACGGCCGCGATCTTCTCGTCCGGCGTCATCCGATGCGGGTCCACGCCCTGCGCCGCGACGATCCGCTCGACCCCGTCGAGCGTGAGCTCGTCGACGTCGATGCTGAGGCGCTCGGTGACCGCGGGCTGGTCGTGATCTCGACCCGTGCCTCCTCGGCTCGTCTGCCCGTCGCCGCCGGGGCCGGCCGGCATGCCCTTGACGAGACCGGTGGTGGCCGTGATCGCGGTGAGCAGATCGCGGGCCCGGGTGAGGGGCTCGTCGTCGATGTTCACGCAGAGCATGCCGACGACGCCACCGGTCGCATCGCGGATGAAGAACGTCGACGAGCGGAACGTGCCGCCGGTGCGGGACTGCGCGAGATAGTTGGCGAGGAAGTCGCGGTCGTCGTGCTCGTGGTTCTGCAGCACCTTGAGCACGAGGTCGGTGGCCGGCCCGCCGACGGTGCGGCCGCTGACGTGACCGTTGGTGAGCGCGACGATGGAGCGACTGAGATCGCTCGTGTCGTGCAGCACCACCTCGGCCCGGGGGCCCAGCAGCTGGGCGACGAAATCCATCAGCGGCAGGTAGGGCGCGAACTCGGGCCGGAGCTCGCGCGTGGGGTCGACGCTCGTCGCGCTCGGTTCTGTCGACATGGGCTGGCCCTCCGAATTCGTGCGAGCGCATCGGTGCCTGATCGGCGCGGTGCGACTCCTCCACAGATTACCGGGATGTAACAGATTTATCGCACTGTGATAATTTTCTCTCATCACGCCGAGAAATCGGCTAGCTTGCGATGACCGACGACGCTCACGAAAGGCGACACCATGACCCGAACCCGCTCCGCCACCGCTCTCTGGAGCACCGCTGCCGTGGGCCTCACGCTCGCCCTGACCCTCACCGGCTGCGGCGGACCCAGCGCTCCTCAGCCCGGAGACGCCAAGGGTGACGCCACGAGCTCGTCGTCGACGGTGCCCGACACGTCG
This sequence comes from Frigoribacterium sp. 2-23, assembly GCF_049601585.1. GTDB lineage: Bacteria > Actinomycetota > Actinomycetes > Actinomycetales > Microbacteriaceae > Frigoribacterium. Next base: position 2,030,427 of record NZ_CP187126.1, read on the forward strand.
AAGATCCTCGACGAGGTCTCGAAGGACGACGCCCTCGCCGCCAAGGTGCCCTCCGCCATCGCGGACAAGGGCACGCTGACCGTCGGCTCGAACGTGCAGTCCGCGCCGAACAACTTCTACGCGGCCGACGGCTCCACCGTGATCGGCTCGGACCACGACCTCATCACCGCCATCGGTAAGAAGCTCGGCCTCGACGTCGACTACAAGAACCAGGACTTCGGTTCGCTCATCACCAGCCTGCAGTCGGGCCGCGTCGACGTCACGATCGCCGCCATGAACGACACGGCCGAGCGCCAGAAGACGATCGACTTCGTCGACTACCTCACCTCGGGCATCACGCTCATGGTGCAGAAAGGCAACCCGGCCAAGATCACCGGCCCCGACACCCTGTGCGGCAAGAAGATCGCGGTCGTCACCGGCACCAGCCAGCAGACGTTCGCCGAGACCACGAGCGCGACCTGCGAGACCAAGGGCGAGAAGGCCCTCGACATCACCGTCACCGACAGCGACAGCCAGAACCAGACCCAGCTGCGCACCGGCCGCATCGACGCGATCGTGAACGACCTGCCGAGCGCAGTCTACATCTCGAAGACCACGCAAGACGGCAACGCGTTCGAGGTCGTGCCCGGCGACGTCATCGACGGCGCCCCGTACGGCATCGGCGTCAACAAGGACCAGCCCGAGCTGCGCGACGCCATCGCCGAGGCGCTCGACTCGCTGATCGCCGACGGCACCTACGCCGACGTGCTCAAGGCCTGGGGCATCACCTCGGGCAGTGTCACCGAGGCGACCGTCAACGGCGGCAAGTAGGTGGCGGCCCCCTCCTCGGCGACCGGCGCCCGTCCCGGCGACGGGACCCGCGCCTCCTCGTCGCCTCGCGAGCTGCTGCCTCAGGTCCGCCTGAAGCACTGGGGGCGGTGGATCAGCGCGATCGTGATCGTCGTGCTGATCGTCGCCCTCGTGATCGGGGCGTCGCAGGGCAACATCTCGTATCGCGACATCCCGTACTACGTGATCTCGCCGATCATCCTGCAGGGGCTCGTCGGCACGATCGTGCTCGCGGTCGTGGCGCAGGTGAGCGCCGTGATCATCGGCGTCGTCATCGCCCTGATGCGCATCTCGAGGAACCCCGTGGCCCAGGCGTTCGCGGCCGGGTACACCTGGCTGTTCCGTGGGCTGCCCGTGCTGCTGCAGATCCTGCTCTGGTACAACCTGGCGCTGATCTTCCCCCGCTTGCAGCTCGGCATCCCGTTCACTGACGTGACGTTCATCGATGTCAGCACGAACGACATCATGACGACGTTCGTCGCCGCCTTCCTCGGGCTCGCGCTGAACGAGAGCGCCTACATGGCAGAGATCGTCCGGGCCGGCCTCAAGAGCGTCGACCGGGGCCAGATCGAGGCGGCGCAGTCGATCGGCCAGACGCCGATGCAGCGCATGGGTCGCATCGTGCTGCCCCAGGCGATGCGCGTCATCATCCCGCCGACCGGCAACGACTTCATCAACATGCTCAAGGGCACGGCGATGGCGTCGGTGATCGGCTATCTCGAGCTGATCAAGGCCGCGAACAACATCTCGTCGTTCAACCTGCAGGTCATGGAGACCCTCATCGCCGCGGCGATCTGGTACATGGTCATCGTCAGCGTGGCGAGTGTCGGGCAGTACTACCTCGAGCGCAGCTTCGATCGGCAGGACCGCCGACCCGGGGGCACGCCGGGCGCCCGGTCGCTCCGCCGCAAAGTCGCCGCCGACCTCGGCCGCGCACCCCTCGTGAGGAGCACACCGTGAGCGCATCCAGTCCTGTGTCCCCTACGGGCGTGCCTGCCGGCGCACCCGTGCCTTCTGGCACCCCCGTGCCCACGGGCACCCCGGTGCTCGAGGCCATCGGTGTCGGCAAGTCGTACGGCAGCCACGAGGTGCTGCGCGACGTGTCGCTCACCGTGCACAGCGGCGAGGTGGTCTGCATCATCGGGCCGTCCGGTGCCGGCAAGTCGACCTTCCTGCGCACGCTCAACCGCCTCGAGGAGCCCGACACGGGCGAGGTCTGGGTGGGTGGCGAACCGATGGGCTTCGAGCTCCGCGGCGACAAGCTCTACGAGCTGACCGAACGCAAGCTGTCGGCCCAGCGCGCGAAGACCGGCATGGTGTTCCAGCACTTCAATCTGTTCCCGCACCTGACGGTGCTGGGCAACATCATGGAGGGGCCGGTCCGGGTGCAGCGGCGCCCCGCCAAGCAGGTCAAGGCCGAAGCGGTCGAGATCCTCGAACGAGTCGGTCTCGGCGACAAGGTCGACGCCTACCCGGGTCAGCTGTCGGGCGGTCAGCGTCAGCGCGTGGCGATCGCCCGGGCCGTCGCGATGAAGCCGCTCTTCCTGCTGTTCGACGAGCCGACGTCGGCGCTCGACCCCGAGCTCGTCGGCGAGGTGCTGCGCGTCATGGGCGACCTCGCCCGCGACGGCATGACCATGCTCGTCGTCACCCACGAGATCGCGTTCGCCCGCGAGGTCGCCGACCGCGTCATCTTCATGGCCGACGCGGGGATCGTCGAGCAGGGCTCGGTCGAGCAGGTGCTCGGTGCACCGCGCGAGGCGCGCACGCAGCAGTTCCTGCAGCGAGTGCTGGCGTGACGGCCGGTCCAGCTGCAGGCGACGAGTACCTCGCGTCGTTCTCCGAGCCCGTCGGGTACCTCAACTTCGGCAGCTACGGTCCCCCGTCGCGACCCGTCGTCGAGACGATCACCCGCCTCGCCACGCAGGCCGGCGAGGGTGTGCCCTCCTCCGGTCTCCACGCCGAGGACGAGCGCGCCCTCGCGGCCGTCGCCCGACTGACCGGGTTCGACCGCTCGGCGGTGGCACTCACGAGCAGCACGTCGCTCGGCCTGCTGCAGATCGCGTTCGGGGTGCCGCAGGGCCGGGTGCTCGTGAGCACGGCCGAGTTCCCGTCGAACCTCTACGCCTGGTGGCGTGCCGAGGAGGCCGGGCGGCTGACGGTGCAGCCGCTGCCCGCACAGGGGTCCGGGTTCGGCGGGTCCGGGCTCGCCGGGCCCGGGCTCGCCAGTGAGGCACACCCTCTCGACCCGGTCACACCCGACCGCGTCGCCGCCGCCCTCGAGCTGTTCCCCGACACCGTGGCCGTCGCCGTCAGCGCCGTCGACTTCCGCACGGGCTACCGTGCCGACCTCGTAGGCCTCCGGGCCGTCGTCGGAGACCGGCTGTTGATCGTCGACGGCATCCAGGGCTTCGGTGTGATCGAGGCCGACTGGACGGCCGCCGACGCGCTCGTCGTCGGCGGGCAGAAGTGGCTGCGTGCCGGCTGGGGCACCGGCTTCGTGGCGCTCTCGTCGCGGGCCCTCGCGCGCCTCCGGCCGGTCGTCAGCGGCTGGACCGGCGTCGAGGGCGTGACGCGCTACGACGGCGTGCCGCACGAGCTGCTGCCGGGTGCGCAACGCCTCTCGATCACGAACGGCTCGCCGTTCGCGTCGGGGGCCCTCGCCACCGCCCTCGAACAGGTCGAGTCGGTCGGCATCTCGACCATCGAAGGGCTGATCGAGAACACGGTCAGCACGTTCGTGAACCGGCTGGAGGTGGGGGGCCACCGGGTGCTGTCGCCTCGGTCGGCGCACGAACGGGCCGGCATCGTCGTGCTCGGGCGCCCCGCGGGCGATGCGGCAGCCGTCCACGCCCGGCTCGACAGCGCCGGGATCACCGCGACCCTGCACGGCGACGACCGCATCCGCTTCAGCGTGCACGCCACGACCACTCCGGCCGCGATCGACGCGGTCATGACCGTCCTAGGAGAAACCGCATGAGCCTCGACGTCCGTTCGATCCACACCGACCAGGCCCCCGCGGCCATCGGCGCCTATTCGCAGGCCGTGCGCGCCGGCGACCTCGTCTTCGTCTCAGGACAGCTGCCGATCGACCCCGCGACAGGTGAGTTCGCCGGGCCGGACGTCCGCGACGAGGCGGCCCAGTCGCTCCGCAACGGCGCGGCCATCCTGGAGGCCTCGGGCTCGGGCATCGAGCACGTCGTGAAGACGACGGTGCTGCTCGCCGACATCGCCGACTTCGCCGCCGTCAACGAGGCGTACGCCGAGGTCTTCGCCGCGGGTGTCCTGCCTGCTCGTGCCGCCTACCAGGTCGCCGCTCTGCCTCGCGGCGCGCGGGTCGAGATCGAGTTCGTGGCGGTGGCCGTCCGCTGAGCCGCACCGCGCCTCCTCGGGTCGCCTGGACACACGGAAAGGGACGAAACACCCACGGGCCCGTGGGTGTTTCGTCCCTTGTCGCGTGTGTCGCGAGCGGCGGCGCGCGCTAGACCTTCAGGTAGCGACGGATCGCCACGTTCGCCGAGAGCGCCGCCAGCACGATGCCGATCACGATGACGAGTGGCACCACGATCGCCGTGTCACGAAGGCCGACGAACGGTGTGCCCTGGAAGTTCACCGCCAGGTAGCCCTTGACGAAGAAGTTGACGATCGCGATGATCGCTCCGCCCGCCAGAACCGATCCCACGAGCGCGGCGATCACGCCCTCGAGGATGAAGGGTGTCTGGATGAACCGGTTCGACGCACCCACCAGCCGCATGATGCCGAGCTCTCGCCGTCGACTGAACGCGCTCAACCGGATGGTCGTCGCGATCAGCAGGACGGCGGCGATCAGCATCAGCGACGCGATTCCGATCGCCGTGTAACTCGCCGCGTTGAGCACGCTGAAGATGGGGTCGAGGTAGCCGCGCTGATCGACGACGCTCTGCACGCCGGCGAGACCGGACAGGCTCTCCTTCAGCACGTCGGACTGGGTCGGGTCCTTGAGGTTCACCCAGAACGTCTCGTTCAGGTACGAGGGCTGGACGAACTCGGTCGCGGGGCTGTCGGCGAACTGCTGCTTGAAGCGGTCGTAGGCCTGCTGCTGCGTCTCGAAGTAGTCGCGGTCGACGAACGGCTTCAGCACATCGCCCGAGAGCTGCGCCTTGACGGCGTCGATCTGGTCCTGCGTGGCCTTCGCCCCCGTGCAGTTGCCGGTCGTATCGGTGTCGGTGCAGAGGTAGACGGCGACCTGGGCCTTGTCGTACCAATAGCCCTTCATCTGGTTGATCTGCATCTGCAGCAGAGCCGCCGTGCCGACGAACGTCAGCGAGATGAAGGTGACGAGGACGACGGAGATGACCATCGACGCATTGCGCCGCAGTCCGCTGCCGACCTCGCTGAGGACGAGTCCGAATCTCATTCGTCGGCCCCTCTCAGGCTCAGGTCTTCGACCCCGATGGCCTGGATGGGCACCGCCTGGGTCTGGTAGCCGGCGTGACGCTCGTCGCGCAGGATGTTGCCGGCCGAGAGCTCGATGACGCGACGGCGCATCTGGTCGACGATGCCGGCGTCGTGGGTCGCCATGATGACGGTGGTGCCCGAGGCGTTGATGCGCTCGAGCAGGGTCATGATGCCGGCGCTGGTGGAGGGGTCGAGGTTACCGGTCGGCTCGTCCGCGAGGAGGATCGACGGCTTGTTGACGATCGCGCGCGCGATGGCGACACGCTGCTGCTCGCCACCGGACAGCTCGTGCGGCAGGCGGTGCTGCTTGCCGACCAGGCCGACCATCTTGAGCACGTCGGGCACGGCCTCTTGGATGAAGCCCTTGCTCTTGCCGATCACCTGCAGACTGAACGCGACGTTGTCGAAGACGTTCTTCTGCGGCAGCAGACGGAAGTCCTGGAAGACGACACCGAGGTTGCGACGGAAGTACGGGACCTTGCGGCTCGACAGGGTTCCGAGACGCTGGCCGAGAACGTGGATCTGCCCCTTCGAGGGCTTCTCCTCTTTCAGCACGAGGCGCAAGAAACTCGACTTGCCCGAACCGCTCGCACCGACGAGGAACACGAACTCACCCTTGAGGATCTCGAGGGTGACGGCGTTCAGCGCCGGCCGGGGGTTGCCGGAGTAGACCTTGGTGACTTCATCAAACCGAATCATGACGGGGATCACCCTAAGCGGGGTCGACCGCAGATTCGCGAGCGACTCGCCCGCCCGTCCCGCCTATGAATCCGCTGCACGCGGCGGATCGGCCGATGCGACGACGCGCTAGTCGTCCTTGCGCTTGCGCCAGCGGATGCCGGCCGAGATGAACCCGTCGAGGTCGCCGTCGAACACGTTCGTCGGGTTGTTGACCTCGTGCTCGCTGCGCAGGTCCTTGACCATCTGGTACGGCGCGAGCACGTAGCTGCGGATCTGGTCGCCCCAGCTCGCCGTGATGGTGCCGGCGAGCTCCTTCTTCTTGGCGTTCTCCGCCTCCTTCTGCAACAGCAGGAGGCGCGACTGCAGAACGCGCATGGCCGCGGCCCGGTTCTGGATCTGGCTCTTCTCGTTCTGCATCGAGACCACGGTGCCGGTCGGGATGTGGGTCAGACGCACGGCCGAGTCGGTCGTGTTGACGGACTGGCCGCCGGGGCCCGACGAACGGAAGACGTCGACGCGGATGTCGTTCTCGGGGATGTCGATCGACTCGGTCTCCTCCATCAGCGGGATGACCTCGACCGCCGCGAAGCTGGTCTGGCGCTTACCGGCCGCACCGAACGGGCTCATGCGCACGAGTCGGTGCGTGCCGGCCTCGACGCTCAGCGTGCCGAACGCGTAGGGCGCGTCGATCTCGAACGTCGCGCTCTTGATACCGGCCTCTTCGGCGTAGCTCGTGTCCATGACCGTGGCGGACATGCCGTGCTTCTCGGCGTAGCGCAGGTACATGCGCAACAGCATCTCGGCGAAGTCGGCGGCGTCGACGCCACCGGCACCGGCACGGATCGTGATGACCGCGGGGCGCGGGTCGTACTCGCCGTCGAGCAGGGTCTGGACCTCGAGCGTGTCCATCATCTTCTGCAGGGCCGCCAGCTCGGTGTGCGCCTCGTCGGCGCTCTCCTGGTCGTCGCCGTCGTTGGCCATCTCGACGAGCACCTCGAGGTCGTCGAGACGCTGCTCGGTCGTCTCGAGCTTCTCGAGCTCGGCCTGACGGTGGCTGAGTGCGCTCGTGACCTTCTGGGCGTTCTCGGTGTCGTCCCACAGATCGGGGGCGGACGCCTGCTCGCTCAGATCGGCGATCTCCTTGACGAGCCGGTCCTGTCCGATCACCGCTCGGATGTCTTCGAACGTGCCCCTGAGGGCGGCAATCTGCTCCGAGAAGTCCAACGCGATCATGGTGGGTCAGTCTACCGGGAGTGCGCGCGCCTCCGGACGGGGCCGCCGCACGCCCAGATCGCGCAACGTCAGGTCGGCGAGCGCCCGGACCGCCGTCGGGTCCCCCGACCGCCACGCGGCGACCGGATCGGGCACGACGTCGACCAGGCCGAGCTGGTCGCGTCGCCCGAGCGCCTGCAGCGCGAGCAGGTCGTCGCCGCCCGCGGTCGACAGGAGGCGGCGAGCCGAGGAGGCGCGGCGTACGAACGCGAGACGCCTCCGCAACCAGACGGTCACCACGATCGCACTCGGCACGACGGCCACGGCGAGACCCGACACCACGGAGGCGGTGGTCACGGCCCGCTGCTGCTCGCGTCCGGCGTCGACGAGTGTCCCGGCCGCGTCGCCGGCGCCGTCGAAGGGGCGGCTCACGGCACCACCGAGCAGGGGCACGTCGCCCAGGGCACCGGCCGCCTGACGCATGGTGCCCTGGAAGCCGAGACCCGCCTCCTCGACCTGTCGACCCCAGTCGCCGAACGCGGCGACCGCCGATCCCGTCGCGACGCCGCACAGCACGAAGACGACGATCGCGGCCACCGAGATCACATCGGCGGTGATCTGGCGGGCGCGGACGGAGGCGGAGGCCGCATAGAGCTGCATCGCCCGAGTATGCCCGTCTCTTTCGAACGAAATGACCCCTTCGGCGCATGTTCCGACGCGACATCGGCTGAACGGGTCATCTCGGTGCGGCCGTGTTCACGAGACGGGCTACCCGGTCGAGCAACCGGCGATCGTATGGCGGGTGGAGGTCACGCTCGGTGACCCGGACCACGCGCCAACCGTGATGCTCGAAGCGCTCTCGTCGTGTGATGTCGCGTTGCCAGCGCTCTCGATCGCGGCGGTGCTCGTCACCCTCGTACTCGAGGGCGACCTTGCACCACGAGTAGCTCAGGTCGGGCTTGCCGAGATAGCTGCCGTCGGCGCCGAAACGCTCGACGTTGATCTCGGGCTCGGGGAGGCCGGCGCGGACGAGCAGCAACCGCAGGGCTGTCTCCTTCGGCGACTCGACACCGGGCCGGACGAGCGTGATCGCCTCGCGCAGAAGGGCAACACCCGGCCGCCCCTTCGCTGTGTCTACGGCATCTTCGAGCTGGTCGAGGGGCAGCCCCTGCGCTACTTCGGAGGCCTCCGCCCAGCTGCCGACGAGTGAGTCACCGAGCTGGACGAGGTCGTCGAGTCGGAGGTGCGCAGCGGATTGCAGCCACGCGTCGACCGGCGACACAACGGAGAGCCCGTCCAGGTCGAGGAGGTCAGCCGGCGCCAGCTTGTGCCCGATGACTCCGGGTCGCCGCCGTTGCCGCCCGGGAGCGCCCGAGGGTCGACCGACGTGCAGCGCGGCGGCAGGCGCCCGCCAGGGCAGCGGCACGCCGAACAGGCCGAGGGCCGTGACGTGCGCGAAGTACTCGTCGGGCGCGAGCAGGGGCGCGAGCTCGCGGCAGCGGTCGAGCAGCGATTGGGGCTCGCCGACGACGCGGACGCCGCGATGCGGCGCGCGGAGATCGGACGCCCGGAGGCGCGTCGGGGGCACGCCCGCGGCGAGCGCCTCGCGGGTCGAGAAGGCCCGGGCGGAGAAGGGTGCGGGGAGACTCTGACGGCGCATGGGACGAGGGTCGCGGACGGAGGCGGGGGTCTGCGCGTCGCGAGGTGCGGACTGTGGACGACCCGTGCCTCCTCGGGTCTGTGGAGTACTCGTGCCCCTCGGAGCCGGGCCTCGACCGCTCGACCCCTCGACCCCTCGACCCCTCGACCCCTCAAACGAAGTGACCCGTCCGGTCGATGTTTCGACAGAACATCAACCCGACGCGACACATCGATTCAGGCAGGACCCGACCCCCCGACCCCCCTCGAACGAAGTGACCCGTCCGGTCGATGTCTCGACAGAACATCAACCCGACGCGACACTTCGATTCAGGCAGGACCCGACCCCTCGAACCCCCCCGAACGAAGTGACCCGTTCGGTCGATGTCTCGACAGAACATCAGCCCGACGCGACACATCGATTCAGGCAGGACTCGACCCCTCGACCCCTCGAACGAAGTGACCCGTCCGGTCGATGTCTCGACAGAACATCAACCCGACGCGACACTTCGTTGAGCGGCGGCGCGCTCAGCGGTGCCCGAGCAGCGGCGCCCGGTCGGCGTATCCGGCCCGGGACGCCCGCGCGACGGCGTCGGGCAGCGCGGCGACGAGCGCGTCGACGTCGGCCTCGGTCGTCGTGTGCCCCACGGTGACGCGGATCGCTCCGCGCGCCTCGTCGTCGGTCAGCCCCATCGCGAGCAGGACGTGCGACGGCTCGGGGATGCCCGCCTGGCACGCCGACCCGGTCGAGACGCTCACGCCCGCGGCATCGAGCAGGAACAGCAGCGAGTCGCCCTCGCAGCCCTCGAACGTGAAGTGCGCGTTGCTCGGCAACCGGTCGACGGGGTCGCCGCGCAACACGGCCCCCGGCACGGCGGCGCGGACACCGGCGACCACGCGATCGCGCAGCGGGGCCAGGTCGGCGTGGGGGTGCTCGGCCGCGACGGCGAACGCGACGGCGGCCGGGGCGTCCTGCGTTCCCGAGCGCACCTGCCGCTGCTGCCCGCCGCCGTGGATGAGCGGCACGACGGTCGCCGTCCGCGACAGCACGAGGGCGCCGATGCCGATCGGACCGCCGATCTTGTGGGCGCTCACGCTGAGCGCCGCCAGCCCCGTCGACGCGAAGTCGATCGGCACCTGGCCGTAGGCCGCGACGGCGTCGGCGTGCACGGGCACCCCGTGGGCCGCGGCGAGCGCGACGACCTCGGCGACGGGCTGCATCGTGCCGACCTCGTTGTTGGCCCAGAGCAGACTCACGAGGGCGACGTCGTCGTGGGCCTCGAGAGCCGCGGCGAGTGCGTCGACCTGCACGCGACCCTCGGCGTCGAGTGGGATCCACTCGACGACGGCCCCCTCGTACCGCTCGAGCCACTCGACGGTGTCGACGGTGGCGTGGTGCTCCCCAGCCGGGACGAGGAGGCGCGGGCGCGGCCGTTCGGCCTGCCTCGCCCACCAGAGACCCTTGATCGCCAGGTTGATCGACTCGGTGCCGCCGGACGTGAAGACGATCTCGATGGCATCGCAGCCGAGGGTCGCGGCGACCCGTTCCCGCGCCTCCTCGAGGACGCGTTTCGCGTTCTGCCCGGCGCTGTGGATGGAGGACGGGTTGCCGACCGTGCCGAGGGCCGCCGCGTACGCGGCGATGGCCTCGGGGTGCATCGGCGTCGTGGCGGCGTGATCCAGATAGACGGTCATGGGCCGCGCCTCCTCGTCTGCTGTCGAATCGAGGGTCGGCGCCCTCTCCTCTACTCTAAGACGCGTGTCCGACACCGATCCCTTCTCCGACCTCGGCGCACGCCGTGGGCCGGACGGGACCACGATCAGCGTGTGGTCGGGCTCCGCGACCCGCATGGAACTCGTCATCGACGACGCTCCGCACGACCGGGTCGTCCCGATGGTCCGCGACGAGCACGGCGTCTGGCGGGGCACCGATCCCCTCCTCGTCCCGGGTCGCCGCTACTGGGTCCGGGCCGACGGCGTCGACGCGCCCGGCAACCGGTTCGACCCCGAGCAGAACCTGATCGACCCGTACTCGCGCGGGCTCGGTCGTACCGGCCGCGGCGACTACCGCTCGACGATCATCGACGAGACGTTCGACTGGGGCGGTGTCTCCAAGCCGAAGACCCCTCTCGACCGCACGGTGATCTACGAGGCGCACGTCCGTGGTCTGACCCGGCTCGCCCCGCTCGTGCCCGACGAGCTCCGCGGCAGCTACGCCGGCCTCGCGCACGAGTCGACCATCGCCTACCTGAAGCGCCTCGGCGTGACCGCCGTCCAGCTGCTGCCGGTGCACCAGCACGTCGACGAGCAGCGCCTCGTCGCGCAGGGCATCGAGAACTACTGGGGCTACAACACGCTGTCGTTCTTCGCCCCGCACGCGGCGTACGCGAGCCGCGATGCACAACTCTCCGGCGCCTCCGCCGTGACCCGCGAGTTCAAGGGCATGGTGCGCCTCCTGCACGAGGCCGGCATCGAGGTCTACCTCGACGTCGTCTACAACCACACGGCCGAGGAGGGAGAGGACGGCGGCCCGGTCACGAGCCTGCGCGGCCTCGACGGCTCGGCGTATTACCGGCACGACGCGGACGGTCGACCCGTCGACGTCACAGGCTGCGGCAACTCCCTCGACACGAGCACCCCTGCCGCGCACCGCCTGGTGCTCGACTCGCTGCGCTACTGGGCGAACGAGATGCAGATCGACGGGTTCCGCTTCGACCTCGCCGCGACGCTCGGCCGCGGCGCGAACCACGTGTTCGATCCGCAGCACCCGCTGCTCACCGACATCGTCACGGACCCGGGCCTCGCCGACGTGAAGATGATCGCCGAGCCGTGGGACGTGGGCATGGGCGGCTGGCAGACCGGGGCGTTCCCCGACGGCTGGCTCGAATGGAACGACCGGTTCCGCAACCGGGCCCGCGACTTCTGGCTCACCGACGTCGCGGCGGCGCGCTCGAACGGGCTGCCGCCGACCGGTCTCGGCAGCTTCGCGTCGAAGCTGAGCGGATCGAGCAACATCTACGCACACGACCGCGGGCCCCTGGCCGGCGTGAACTTCGTCACGGCGCACGACGGCTTCACTCTCAACGACCTCGTCTCGTACGACGCGAAGCACAACCTCAGCAACGGCGAGGACAACCGCGACGGCACCGACGACAACCGCTCGTTCAACCACGGTGTCGAAGGGCCGAGCGACAACCCCTGGGTCGGCGACACCCGACGCCGCTCGATGCGCAACCTGCTCGCGACCCTGCTCACGTCGAGCGGCGTGCCGATGCTCACGGCGGGCGACGAGCGTGGCCGCACCCAGCGCGGCAACAACAACGGCTACTGCACCGACAGCGAGCTCACCTGGGTCGACTGGTCGACGAGCCCCTGGCAGGAGGCGCTGATCGACGATGTCGCGCGACTCATCCAGGTCCGCGCCGAGAACCCCGCCCTGCGACCGATCCGCTTCGGCGTGGACGGCGCGTGCACGCTGAGCGCCAACGACATCCACTGGTTCGGCCGCCTCGGCGGCGCGCTCGCCCCCGACGAGTGGAACGATCCGCGCATCCGTACGCTGCAGTACCTGGCCTCGTCGACCCCCGAGCACGAGGAGTTCAACCGGGTGCTCGTCGTCGTGCACGGCGCCGAGACGAGCACGTCGGTGACCCTGCCGCGGCACCTCGACGTGACGACGTACACCGCGCTCTGGTCGAGCGACGACTCCTCGCTGCCCGACACGTGCGCCGCCGGTGACGAGGTGCTCGTCTCCGGGCCGACGGTCGTCGTGTTCTCGGCGGACGGCTCGCAGGAGCCGGTCGACCCGGCGCCTGCCGAGCAGGAGGCGCCGGCTGGACACGAAACGCCTGCTGAGCACGAGACCGTCGACGAGGAGGCGCGGGTCGGCCGGGACGACGACGCATCCGACGGCGACGACGCCGCGTCCGACACGGCCGCCGTGTCCGACACGGCCGCCGAGCCCGGGCAGTCCGCATGAGCCGCCCGACCGGCCCCGGCACCCCCGCGACGGTCGCCCTCACCGCGCTCGGCATCCCGTTCACGGCGCACACCTACGAGCACCACGACACCGCGACGAACTTCGGCGAGGAGGCCGCGGCCGAGCTGGGCCTCAGCGAGGAGCAGGTCTTCAAGACCCTCGTCGCCGAGGCCGACGGCAGTCTCGTCGTCGGCATCGTGCCGGTGACCGGCCGTCTCGACCTCAAGGCGCTGGCCGCAGCCGTCGGAGCGAAGAAGGCCTCGCTCGCCGACCCGTCCCTCGCCGAACGCCGCACCGGCTACGTCGTCGGAGGCATCAGCCCGATCGGCCAGAAGACAGCCCTGACGACCGTCCTCGACGAGACGGCCGACCTGTTCGACACGATCTTCGTGTCGGGCGGGAGGCGCGGGTTCGACATCGAGATCGCTCCCGTCGACCTGCTGCGCGCGACCGGCGGCACGACCGCGCCCCTCGCCCGGCCGTAGCCGGCCTCGCGAGGCCGACCCGTGCCTCCTGGGCTTCCGCGCCCTAGACGAAGTGACCCGTTCGGTCGATGATCGGACGGAACATCGACCCGACGCGACACATCGATCTGACGTGCCGGACGATGTGACCCGTCCGGTCGATGTTCGGGCGAAACATCGACCCGACGCGACACATCGATCGGAGAGGGCGACCGGGCGGGGGGCGGGCGGGGCGACCGGCTCCGGCCCGTAGGCTCGACGGGTGAGCATCCCCCTCTGGCAGGTCGTCGCCGTGATCGTCGTGTTCTCGAGCATCATTACGTTCGTGCTGTATCGCACCGACAAGCGGGCGGCCGTCGCCCGACAGAGCCGGGTCTCGGAGCGGACCCTCCTGGTCTGGGGTCTTCTCGGCGGCTGGCCCGGCGGCCTGATCGCGCAACGCGTCTTTCACCACAAGACACGCAAGACGACCTTCCAGCTGCGCTTCTGGGCGACGGTGTTCTTCGACATCGCGGCGGTGCTGATCTTCGTGCCGCTGCCGTTCTTCCCCGGCAGCTCGGCCTAGGCGCGACCCGCGGCTACCCGCCGATCGCCAGGCGCACCCCGAGGCCGATCATCACGACGGCGATGAGCCCGTCGAGGATGCGCCACGACACCGGCCGCGCGAAGAACGGCCTGAGGAGGCGCGCGCCGAATCCCAGCGCCGAGAACCATACGAAGCTGGCCACGATGGCGCCGCCGGCCCACCACCAGCGCTCGTCGGCACCCTGCTGGTTCGCGACCGACCCGAGGAAGACGACCGTGTCGAGGTAGACGTGCGGGTTGAGCCACGTCAAGGCAACGGCGGTCGCGGCAGCCGCGCCCGTGCGCAGACCGCCACCGCCGGCGGGCACGAGCGCGGCGTCGCCGTCCGGCCTGATCGCTCGACGCGCGGCGAGCAGCCCGTACACGATCAGGAAGCCGGCGCCGAGCACCCGCACCACCACGATGACGGCCGGCGCAGCCTGGATCAGGACCCCGACGCCCGCGACACCGGCCACGATCAGCACCGCGTCCGACACGGCGCAGATGAGCACGACGGGAACGAGCGTCCGCGCCCGGCCCACGATGCCGAGTCGCAGGAGGAACGCGTTCTGCGACCCGATCGCCACGATCAGGGCGAGGCCCGTGCCGAGACCGACGAGGGCGGGCAGGAAGGTGGTCGAGAACGTCACACGGTGACGCTAACCATCGGGCAGACATTCGTACAGCTAAAGATTCTGCATCGACCTAAGCAGGGCTAATGTCGAGCCATGGCCTTCCAGCTCGATCAGCTCCGTACGCTCGTCGCCCTCGTCGACGAGGGGACGTTTGACGCTGCCGCCACGCGCCTCCGGGTCACGGCCTCGGCCGTCTCGCAGCGCATCAAGGCGCTCGAGTCGGAGGCGGGCCGGGTCGTCGTACAGCGCACGAACCCCGTCACGCCGACGGAGGCGGGCGACGTGCTGCTGCGCTACGCCCGCCAGGTCGTGCTGCTCGACGCCGATGCCGCACGCCTCCTCGGCCCCGGCATCTCGGGGAGCGCGGGCGTCGACGGCGCCGGGGACACCGACTCGCCCCTCGAGGTCGTGTCGCTGCCCCTGGCGGTCAACGCCGACTCACTCGGCACCTGGTTCCTCGACGCGCTCGCGCGGGTGCCCGCCGGTCTCGCCGTCACGTTCGACCTGCACCGCGACGACCAGGAGCACACGGCGTCGTTGCTGCGCTCGGGCACGGTCATGGCCGCCGTGACGTCGACGGCCGACCCGGTGCAGGGCTGCCGCACCGAACCCCTCGGGGTCATGCGGTACCTCGCCGTCTGCACCCCCGGCTTCCGCGATCGCTGGCTCGGCGGCTCGGCTCGCGCCGCCCGTCTCGCCGCGGCGCCCGTGGTCGACTTCGACCGCAAGGACGGGCTGCAGCAGCGGTACCTCGCCGAGACGGTCGGCGAGGTCTCGACACGGCGCCACTTCGTCCCCACGTCGCACGACTTCGCTCGCGCGGTCACCCTCGGGCTGGGCTGGGGCCTTCTGCCCGAGCAGCAGTGCCGGTCGGAGGTCGACCGGGGCGACCTCGTCCTGCTCTCGCCCCGGCACCACGTCGACGTCCCCCTGTACTGGCAGCGCTGGACGATCGGCTCCGATCTCCTCGACGCCGTGACCGACGCCGTCCGGGCGGCGGCCAGGGAGGCGCTCCGTCGCCCGTCGCGCGGAGGTGCCGCGGGGTGACGACGGCCCGCTAGGGTCGCTCCATGGACTTCTCGGGGTGGGATGGAGCCGCGCCGTCGTGGGGCGTGCTGGCGCTGGTCAATGCGGGGTTGGCGCAGTCGAAGCGGCGATCGCGGTGGGCGTGGTTCCTGATCTCGCTCCTCCTCGGCCCGATCGCGACGTTCCTGATCGTCGTCTGGCCCTATGGCACCCACCTCGCCAGCGGGACGCCCGCCGACATCGCCGAGGGCGCCTCCCTGACCCACGATGATGCGCTCGACGGTGCCGTGAGCGGTCGAATCACGGGCACACCCCGCGGCGACGCGTACTTCGTGCTCACACTGCTGCTGCTCATCGTGACGGTTACCTTCGTGATCACGGCCGTCGCCCTGAGCAGCTGGCTCGCCTGGCTGCTCGCCGCGCTCGCGTTCGCCGGGCTCGTCGTGCTCGGCGTCCTCGTCGTCCTCCCGCGCGTCCGCGCGTCGCGCGACTCGACCTGACGGGGACGCGCGCGACGGCCTGGGAGGCGCGGCGCGGTTCAGGAGGCGCGGCGCGGTTCAGGAGGCGCGGCACCGCTGCCGAGACCGTCGCGCCTGCACGAGACCGGTCGCGATCATGTACCCGGCGTAACCGAGCAGGAGCACGGCGATGAGCGGCACGATCCAGCTGCGGGCGTCGCCGTTCACGATCTGGTTGACGAAGCCGACGAACGGCATGCTGTACCAGAGCGTCCCGCGCACCTGTTCGGGCAGGACCGGCTTGGCGTCGGGCTCGGAGTTGTTGTCGCCCTTGGTGATGAACGAGCGTCCGCCGTCGCTCGTCGACAGGATCTGCGTCACCCGGTGGCTGATCACGTCGGGCTTGCCCGACTCGATCTGATACGTCACGACGTCGCCGACCTCGATGCGGTCGACGGGGGTCGGCTTGACGACGATGAGCGTGCCTGGTGGGAGGCGCGGCTCCATCGAGCTGGTGAGCACCGTCAACGGCGTGGCACCCGCCACCTTCGGCACGACGATCAGCACCGCGGCGAGTCCGGCGACCAGCAGCAGCAGGCCGACGCTCAGCCCGAGACCGAGGCTGTGCAGCAGGCCGCGCTCCCGGGTCGCGGCACGACGCCCGCTCATCGGTCGACCGCCTCGCCGGCACCGGCACCAGCACCAGCACCGCCACGGGCGACCGCACCCGCCTCCGCGCCGTCCAGCCCGTCGTCGTCGGGGCGGCGGCTGAGCGCGACGAACACGCCGCCCACGACCGCGACGGCACCGACGAGCAGGGGCAGCCAGTTGTCGCGCAGTGCGACGGCGATGAACGAGTCGTCGGCGCCGAGCGCGTGGACGGGCAGTTCCACGCCGGAGCCGCCGGTCCCGCTCGACGGGTCCGACCCCGAGGACTCCCCCGCGCCGGTGCCGGCGGAAGACGTGCCGGCGCGGGTCGTCCCGGGGACGCGCCCCGTGCCTCCGGATGTCGCCGACGCGAGTCCGTCGATGCGGACACTCGAGTCGCTGCCGGCCGTGGAGGCACCCACCGGGTCGCCCGGCGCGCAGCCCGCGGCGGGAGCCGGGGCGTCGCCGACCAGACCGGTCAGGGTGACGAGCACGGTGAAGTCGAGGGTCTGGTTCGCGGTGTCGTCGGCGGCCGAGTCGGCGAGCGCCAGATCGACCGTGACCGGCACCTCGGCGCCCGGCGACAACACGAGCGGCGCCAGGATCGGCGCGCAGCCGTCGCCGGTCAACGACACGGGCGAGGCCGTGTCGGTCGCCGCGCTGGTCCCCTGACCCGAGGCATCGCCCGCCGGGGTCGACGCGGACACGGACAGGCTGCGACCGAACGCCTCCGACGAGGTGACGACGTCGATGAGTCGCGTCGAGAGCGCGGCCGGGCCGTCGGACAGGTTCTTGACCCAGAAGATGCTGCTGATGCTCGAGCCGGGCACGAGCGCGAGATCGTCGCCGAACAGGGCGGCGTCGAGGTGGGTCGCCCACTCGTCGCCGTTCGTGCTGATCATGAGCTTCGGGGGTCGGGCGGTGTCGGCGACCGCCGGCAGCGCACCGGTGAGGACGAGCAGACCGGCACCGACCACGGTCGCCGCGGCCACGAGCCGCCGACGGACGGCCCTCACGCGCAGTTCACCGTTCGGGCATCCGACGTCGCGTGCTTCGCGAAGACGACGTACCCGCTCGACACGACGGTCGACGTGGGCTGCCGCGCGGAGTCGAGCACCCGCACCTCGGTGAGCACGCGCCCGTCGGGGACGGCCTGCTTGCTGTAGTCCGACGCCGCGACGTAGAAGGAGTTGTAGTAGCCCTGCTCGTCCTTGGCGACGCGCACGCCGTTCACGAACGCCGCGTAGTACGTCTCCTTCGAGAAGCGCGACGCGTCGTAGGTGAGGCGCACACCCCACTCGTTGTCGTTCGTGCAGTATGCCGTGGTCGTCGTCGAGAACGACGTGTTCTGGTAGACGTCCCGCTTCTCGGTCGACGTCGTCCACGACCCCGTGGTCGAGGCCAGCGTGAGCGCGAAGATCGGGTTGACGGTCGCCTTGGCAGGTGCGTCGGAGGTGGGAGCCGTCCGCGCGCACCAGACCACGGACGCGCCCGCGGCGAGCACGCCGGTCACCGACGGCATCGAGGCCCAGGTGCCGGTGACGGCGGACGACGGGGTCGCGGTCGACGCGGTGCAGGCCGCGGTCGTCTGGGGCCAGTAGGCGACCGTGATGCGCGACGCCAGGCTGACCGCGTCCGCGCTGGCCCCGCGCACGACCGTGGTCGCGAACGTGTAGTTGCCCGTGATCGTACCCGTGTTGGACAGGGTCACGGGAGCCGTGACGACACTGCTCGTCGACGCGTAGGTCGTGAGCAGGGCGTCGAGCCCCTTCGTGACCGGGGCCATCCGGCCGAACGTCATCGAGAGCGTCTTGGACGCCGAGGCCGACCACAGCGCCCAGCCCGCCGTGGTGCCGCCGCCGACCATCGCGACGACGAGGGCCGTCACGACGGCGACGCGCGCCACGAGTCCGTGACGGCGGCCGGCGGGGCGCGCGGTGGTCGCGCGACGTCGACCCGAGGAGGCGCGGTGCAGGCTCACGACGTCGCCTGCGTTCCCGACACGGTCAGCTGCACCGTGTCGACCGCGCCCTGCGCCGACGACGGGCTGTTCGTCGACAACGACACCTCGAGGCAGCCCGTGGCCGCCCGCTTCGCCGGCAGGGTGAAGTACCCGGTGCCGGTGTCGAACGACTTGAGCGGTGCCGAATAGCCGCCGCCGAGACCGACTCGGCAGTCCGAGCTCGACGCGACCGCGTTGAGACGCAGCGAGAGCGTGTCGAGGGACGCGCCGGTCGTGGACCCGTCGTACTGGGCGGTCCAGCCGGTGCTCTTGACCGAGAGGGAGAGCGGCACGTCGCCGGTGTTCGTCACGACGAACGTGGTGACGACCGGCTGGCCGGGCGTGAGCCGCGTCAGATCGAAGGAGGGCGAGGTGATCGTCAAGCCGGTCGTGCCCGACGTCACGGCACCGGCGGCCGGTTGGGCCGTGCCGTTCCACAGGGCGTACGAGCCGCCGGTGGACAACAGCCCGACCACGACGGCGCCGAGCAGGACGGCGCTCACCTGCAGGGACCGACGAGCGGGGCGGCGCGCGGCGCGACGGGTCGGGGCGGCCGACGCGACGGCACGGTGACGCGGTCCACTGAGGTGCGTGGCGGTCATGGTGTCACCCCCGTCGATGCTCGGCGTGTCGTTCTCGGTGCGGTGCTCGGTGGGCGACCCGGGGGTCGCGGACCTGCTGGTGAAGTGCCCCCTGCCGGCGATCAGGGTTGCCGGCAGGAGGCACAGGGGTGCCGGACGTCAGGGGGATCGCCCGGCAGTCGGCGGGGTCGGTCAGGAACCGATCGCGGTCTGCGAGAGCAGGAAGGTCAGCTTCGAGAGGTCGAGCGTGCCGTTCTGCGTGGAGTTGTCGCTGTTCTGCGGCAGCTCGATGGTGACCGTGGCGTACACGGCGGTGGAGCCGCTGCCGGTGGGCTGGACGCTGAAGGTGTTCGCCTTGCTCGACGCGGTGAAGCCGGAGGGCAGCGCGGTGGTCGTGGCCGAGCCGGCGATGGTCAGCACGGGCGTGATGGTCGAGGCGAGGCTGCCGGTGACGCTCTTCGTGTCGTACGTGAAGTCGGCCTTGAGGTCGTTGCCCGTGGCGTTGACGCTGAGCTGCTGCACGAACTTGAGCTTCGAGCCGGGGACGATGCGGTAGGACGCGATGTCGCTGATCGTGCGAGCGGTCGAGGTCGAGACGTCGGTCCACGTGCCGGTGCCGGCCGTGGCGATGCTGAGCGTGCCCGAGGTGACGGTCGACGCGCTGGCGGTCGCCGACTGGTTCCACAGGGCGAAGGTTCCCGCGCCACCGAGGAGCAGGGCGATACCGGCGGCGCCGGCGACGGCACCCTTGACGAGCTTGTTCATGGCATTCCTTGTCCGCGCCCTGGGCGCGCTCGAGGCTCGTCGCACGCCCGGAGGGCGAAGAGCAGTACTCCGCCCCGAGGTCGGGACGGCGTGCGACGAGATCCTGATTATCGGGTGTCGAGGCATCGTCGATCGATGACCCCCGTCAGGGGCGCCGGGCTCTCGGAATGTCGGGTTCCGGGCGGGCAGGCCGTGCTGACAAGAACGACACTAGCGGTCCCCCAAAGTGCCGACAAGGCACTTCATGCGCGTGTATGCACCCAGTCCGGGGGGCAAAAGCGCCCACCCTTGGTGTCCACTGAGCTGCGGACACGTTTTTGTACCCCGGATCGCCCTGTGCGCGTACCCGGGCGCCCGGCCGCCTGTGATGACACTCCCCCGCCGGGGGAATCCGGGTACGGTCGAGAACGTGGCGAAACCATACGAACCCAAGGTCGGGCGCATCCCGATCACGGCCCTGTCTCCGTCCGTTCCCGGTGGCCTCTTCCCCACCAAGGCCTTTGCCGGCGAGGTCGTCCCGTTCGCGGCGACGGCGTTCCGCGAGGGGCACGACCTCATCGGTGCGGACCTCGTCCTGACCGACCCCGCCGGTGTCCAACAGCGGTACCCGATGACCGCGGGCATCCCCGGCACCGACCGCTGGCACGTCGAGGTGCAGCTCGAGACCGAGGGCGTGCACGAATGGGTCGTCGAGGCCTACACCGACGACTGGGCCACCTGGCTGCACACGGCCGAGATCAAGATCCCCGCCGAACAGGACGTCGAGGTGACGTTCGCACTCGGTGCGCGACTGCTGACCGATGCCGCACCCGACTACCCCGAGACGAAGCTCGTCCGCGACGCGGCCACGGCACTCGGCAACCTCGCCCTCTCCCCCGGCGCGCGCCTCCGGGTCGCCACCGACGCCCGACTCGCCGCCGTGCTCGGGCAGAAGCCCGTCCGCAGCCTGGTGACCCGCAGCGATGTGCAAGAGCTCCGGGTCGAGCGCACCCGCGCCGCCGTGGGCAGCTGGTACGAGTTCTTCCCGCGCAGCGAAGGGGCGAAGCGACAGGCCGACGGCAGCTGGAAGAGCGGGACGTTCCGCTCCGCCGCTCGACGACTGCCCGCGATCGCGCGGATGGGCTTCGACGTCGTCTACATCCCGCCCGTGCACCCGATCGGCACGACGTTCCGCAAGGGGCCGAACAACACGCTGACGGCGGGGCCGAACGATCCCGGGTCGCCCTACGCCATCGGCTCGCCCGACGGCGGCCACGACGCCGTCCACCCCGACCTCGGCACCGTCGCCGACTTCGCCTGGTTCGTCGACGCCGCGAAGAACACCGGCCTGGAGCTCGCCCTGGACCTGGCACTGCAGTGCTCGCCCGACCACCCCTGGGTCACCGAGCACCCCGAGTGGTTCACGACGCTGCCCGACGGCACGATCGCGTATGCCGAGAACCCGCCGAAGAAGTACCAGGACATCTACCCCCTCAACTTCGACAACGACTACGAGGGCATCAGCGCCGAGATCCTGCGCGTGGTGCGGCACTGGATCGACCTGGGCGTCACCATCTTCCGCGTGGACAATCCGCACACGAAGCCCGTCCGCTTCTGGGAGTGGCTGCTGCACGAGGTGCGCGAGACCAACCCGGACGTCGTCTTCCTGTCCGAGGCGTTCACGAAGCCGGCCATGATGCAGGCGCTCGCGCAGGTCGGGTTCCACCAGTCGTACACGTACTTCACGTGGCGCAACGAGAAGTGGGAGCTCGAGGAGTACCTCCACGAGCTGTCGAAGGAGACGAGCGCCTGGCTGCGCCCCAACCTCTTCGTCAACACCCACGACATCCTCACGCCGTATCTGCAATTCGGCGGACGCCCCGCTTACAAGATCAGAGCGGCGATCGCGGCCACGGCGTCGCCGACCTGGGGCGTCTACTCGGGCTACGAGCTGATCGAGGACGTCGCCCGGCCCGGCTCGGAAGAGAACATCGACAACGAGAAGTACGAGTTCAAGCCCCGTGATTGGGCCGCAGCCGAGGCGGCCGACGCGTCGATCGCCCCGTATCTCGCCCAGCTCAACCGCATCAGGGCCTCGCACCCCGCCCTGCGGCAGTTGCGCAACCTCGAGATCCACGGCAGCGACGACGAGTCGGTGCTCGTCTACTCGAAGTACCTGTCGCGGGCGCACACCCGCAGCGGCCGGGCCGACGCCATCATCGTCGTGGCGAACGTCGACCCGCACTCCGCTCGAGAGACCACCGTGCACCTCGACGTGACCAAGTTCGGCCTGCGCCCGGGTGACACGTTCACCGTGCGCGACCTGATCACCGGCCAGTCGTGGACCTGGAGCGACGACAACTACGTCCGACTCGACGCCTTCGTGGAACCCGTCCACGTGCTGTCCGTCGACCTCAACCGCGCCCCGTAGGAGCAGACCCCCATGAGCATCTTCCGACGCAACCCCTCGTCGTCCGACGAGCCGGCGCAGGCCGCGACGGCGCACGCCGACGCCCCTCAGACCGACGCGCCTCGGACCGACGCGCCTCCGGCCGAGGCTCCCACCGCCGATGAGGTCCCGACCGTCGAGCCGCCGGCCGTCGTCGAGGCCGAGCCCGAGCCCGTCGCCGCGCGCGAGCCGGAGCCGGCGCCCGAGCCCCGGCAGGCACCGGTCGCCGCACCGGCACCCACACCCGAGCCGGTCGCCGAGCCGGCACCCACACCGGAGCCGGTCGCCGTGCCCACACCGGAGCCGGTCGTCGCGCCCGCCCCGGTGCCGACGCCCGAGCCGGTCGTCGCGCCCGCGCAGCCGGCGACCGCCCACGAGGACCCCACTCCCCCCGACGTCCGTGTCGACGAGTCCGTCTCGGCGGCTCCGGCCGTCGACGACGCCGAGGCGGCCGCGGCCGCCGAGGGCCGTCACGGCCACCCGCACGCCTTCCTCGGCGAGCACACGCGAGACGGGGTGACCGTCGTGCGAGTCGTCCGACCGCTGGCCGAGTCGGTGACCGTCACCGGCGCCTCCTCGGAGTCCGTCGAACTCGACCACGTCGGCCACGGCGTCTGGCAGGGAGTCGCGACCGGTCCGCTCGGCGGCTACACGATCACGGCCACGTACGACGGCGGCTCGCCCTGGGTCGACGACGACCCGTACCGCTTCGGGCCGACCGTCACCGAGTTCGATCTGTACCTCTTCGGTGAGGGCCGTCACGAGCAGCTCTGGAAGATGCTGGGCTCGCACGTCCGCGAGCACGAGGGCGTGCTCGGCACGTCGTTCGCGGTGTGGGCGCCGCACGCACACGCCGTCCGTGTGATCGGCTCGATGAACGGCTGGTACGGGCCGCGGCACGCGATGCGCAAGCTCGACGGCAACGGCATCTGGGAGCTCTTCGTGCCCGGGGTCACCGCGGGCGAGTACAAGTACGAGATCCTGACGCCCGACGGGGCCTGGGTCGAGCGCGCCGACCCGATGGCGCGACGCTCCGAGGTGCCGCCGGCCACCGCCTCCGTCATCACGAAGGCGCAGCACGAGTGGTCGGATGGCGCGTGGCTCGAGCGACGTGCGTCGAGTGATCAGCACGGCGGCCCGATGAGCGTCTACGAGCTGCACGTCGGATCGTGGAAGCCGGGTCTCGGCTACCGCGAGATGGCCGACCCGCTCGTCGACTACGTCACCGCCCTCGGGTTCACGCACGTCGAGTTCATGCCCCTCGCGCAGCACCCGTTCGGTGGCTCGTGGGGCTACCAGGTCACGGGCTACTACGCGCCGCAGAGCACGTACGGGTCGCCCGACGACCTGCGCTACCTGATCGACCGGCTGCACCAGGCCGGTGTCGGCGTCATCATGGACTGGGTGCCCGGGCACTTCCCCAAGGACGAATGGGCCCTCGGCAACTTCGACGGCCGCAGCGTGTACGAGCACAGCGACCCGCGTCGCGGCGAGCAGCCCGACTGGGGCACCCTCGTCTTCAACTTCGGCGACTCGCAGGTGCGGAACTTCCTGGTCGCGAACGCCCTCTACTGGCTCGAGGAGTTCCACATCGACGGCCTCCGCGTGGACGCGGTCGCCTCGATGCTCTACCTCGACTACAGCCGCGAGGACGGTCAGTGGTTGCCGAACCAGTTCGGCGGTCGCGAGAACCTCGAGGCCATCTCGTTCCTCCAGGAGGCGAATGCCACGGCGTACAAGCGCCACCCCGGCATCGTCATGATCGCCGAGGAGTCGACGAGCTGGCCCGGAGTCTCGCGCCCGACCAGCGAGGGCGGCCTCGGCTTCGGCCTCAAGTGGAACATGGGCTGGATGCACGACACCCTCGACTACGTCGAGAAGGACCCGCTCTACCGCTCGTACCACCACGGCGAGATCACGTTCTCGTTCCACTACGCGTTCAGCGAGAACTTCATGCTGCCGATCAGTCACGACGAGGTCGTCTACGGCAAGGGCTCGCTGTTCGAGAAGATGCCCGGCGACGACTGGCAGAAGCGCGCGAACCTGCGGGCCTACCTCGCCTACATGTGGGGCCACCCCGGCAAGCAGCTGTTGTTCATGGGCCAGGAGTTCGGGCAGCCGACCGAGTGGAGCCAGGAGAACGGTCTCGACTGGTCGGTGCTCGACCGCCCCCAGCACCAGCAGATCTTCGACCTGGTGAGCCGTCTCAACGCGGTCTACACGTCCGAACCCGCCTTGTGGGCGCACGACTTCGACACCGAGGGCTTCGAGTGGATCGATGGAGGCGCGGCGCAGCAGAGCGTCGTCGCCTTCGTGCGCAAATCAGGAGGCGGTGACTCGGTCGGCGTGTTCGCCAACTTCTCGGGTCAGCCCGTCACGATGCGCTTCGGCCTGCCCGAAGCGGGTGTCTGGCGCGAGATCCTGAACACCGACGCCGGCGAGTTCGGCGGCTCGGGTGTCGGCAACTTCGGAGCGGTCACCGCGACGGACGCGCCCTGGGCGGGTCGCCCCGCGTCGGCCGAGGTCCAGCTGCCGCCGCTCGGCGTGATCTGGCTGAAGCTCGAGCGTTGACGAACGCGAAAGGCGCCGACGTCTCGACGTCGGCGCCTCTCGCGTTCCCCCGGGCGGCCCTTCTCGCAAATATGCGACCGTTTGGGTCGGCGGAAGCCGCATAACGAGGTTCTTCGGGCGTTCACCCTCGAAACGGTCGCAAACTGCGACGAGAACCGGGACGAGGGCGGCTGCGTGGCGGGGTCAGTAGAGGAGCATGGCGAGGCGGCGGCGGGCCGTCGCGACGCGGGCGTCGTCGGTGCCGACGATCTCGAAGTACTCGAGCAGGCGCGTCCGGACGGCGTCGCGCCCGGCCTGGTCGAGCGACGGGAAGAGCGTGAGGAGGCGGTCGAACGCGTCGTCGATGTGGCCTCCGCTGAGATCGAGGTCGGCCACGGCGAGCTGCGACTCCACACCGGTCGGGTCGGCCGCAGCGGCCCCGCGGACGTCGGCGATGGTGACTCCCTGCAGACGCTCCAGCAGCGAGACCTGGGCCAGCCCCGCGACGGCCAGCTGATCGCGCGGGTCTTGCGCGATCGCGGTCTTGTACGCCTGGATCGCGGCCGTGTAGTCACCCCGGTCGATGGCGTCGTAGGCGTCCTGGTGATGCGGCGGCAGGGGCTCCGGCTCGGGCTCGACACCACCGTCGGTCTCGGGGGCGCCGTCGACGACGGCCGTGCCGGTCACACCGTTCTGCGCCGCGAGTTCGAGCACCTGCTCGAACACGTCGCGCACCTGGGCCTCGGGCAGCGCACCGACGAACAGCTGGACGGGTCGCCCCCCGATCACCGCGGCCACGGCGGGGATCGACTGCGCTTGGAAGGCCTGCGTCAACTGCGGGTTCGCGTCGACGTCCACCTTGGCGAGCAGCAGGCGCCCGGCGTACTCCGCGATCAGCTTCTCGAGCACCGGGGACAGCTGCTTGCACGGCCCGCACCACTCGGCCCACAGATCGACGATGACGGGCACCGTGTTGCTGATCTCCAGGAACTGCGAGAAGGAGGCGTCGGTCGCGTCGAGCACGAACGCCGGCACCGCGACGGCACCGCCTGCGGTCGGGGCCGGTTGACCGACCTCGCCCGCGCCTCCGGACGGTGCCTGCGGCACCGCGGCGGGAGCCGGCGGCCGGTTCACGAGCGACGAGAGGTCGACGGCTCCGCGGAGCCCGGCGGGAACGGGAGGCAGGTTGGTCATGGGAGCTCCTTCGCGGTGATGAGGGCCTGGCTGAAGCCGAGCAGCACGATCTTGTCGCTACTGCCGACGGGCGGGACGGAGAACAACAGCTGCACGTCGTACGTCGCCTCGATGCCCTTGGTGCTCTCGGTCAACCCGCTGAGCGACTTGACGGCACCCGCCGGGTTGACCTTCGCCCCGGTGGCGGTCGGCTTGACCGTCTCGATCTCGTTCAGGTCGACCGACACGATCGCGCCGGCGTCGTTCGTGGCGAAGGCGATCGCATCGCCGGAGCCGACTTTCGACGAGTAGTCGATGGACGCGGTGGTCGGCAGCTTCGACCGCTTGTCGTCCTTGTAGGGCTTGCCGATCTTGGCCCGGAGCGTGTCGCCGTCGCCTTGGAAGTACTGCGCGTACTCGCTCTCGTCGCCGTTGCGGAGGATGTCGCCGTAGGCGGTGGCCAACTGGTTCGGCTGCAGGGTCAACAGCTTGACGTCGGGTGCGAGCCGCGCCGCACCGATGCTCGCCGGTGCCACCGTGGGCAGGGTGGCCTGCGCTTCGAGGCTCATCAGATACTCGACCTTGTAGTCGTCTCGAGCCGTCTCTTGCACGAGCGTCATGGCGATCGGCGCGATGGTCTTGTCGGCGTCCTGCACGACGGCGAACACCGTGCGGGGCCAGGAGTCGGCCTGCTGCGGCAGCGTGAGCGTCACGTCGCCGGACGGGATCGAGATCGGGCCGGCGGCCGCCGAGTCGGCCTTGCGGATCGTGTAGTTCGCCTGGCGCTGGGCCAGAGCCGGGCCGGTGAACCGCGTCGCGGCCAGGTCGGCGTTCAACTCGCCGTCGGCCTGCGTGGCCGTCGTCGAGATGCGCTGGATGATGCGCTTGACCTGGTTCACGGTCACGGCGGGCGGCTGGATGTCGTCGGTGTCGGACTCCCCTGGCGTGGCCGAGGCGGTGGGCGTCGGGCTCGCACTGACGCCGTCGTCGGTGCCGCCGAACGACGAGGGCCAGTAATCGGCCGAGCAGCCCGAGAGCGCGAGTGCCCCGACCAGCACGATGGGCACGGTGGCCACGAGCCGGGTCTGGGACCGACGACGTCGGCCACCGCCCGAACCCGCTTCGAGCGATGCGGTCGAACCGGCTCGGAGCGCCTTGCGCCGGGAACCTCGCGTCAGCCGCGGGGGCTTGCCGCCCTCGCCCGAGCGACGACGGGGGCCGCGAGTCCGACGGTGGTGGGCGATGGCCCAGAGGTAGAGGAGAACGCCGATCAGCAGCACGACGACACCGCCGACGATCAGGGGCCCGGCCATCGGGGTCGACGTGGACAGCGGCCACGTGACCCGCAGCGTCGTGGGGGCCGACGCACTGGCTCCGGCCTTCGAGACGACGATCAGGGACACGTCGTCCGGGGCGTCCAGCGAGAACGTCAGGCCCGCGCCCGAGTACTGCTCGTACCAGAGGTCGGACGTGCTGGGGTCGGGCAGCTCGCTGTCGCTCGAGCCGCGGACCGCCTTGGTCGTCAGCTCGTCGGTCGCTGCGTCGTAGCCGACGCTGTCGTACGAGGCATCCCCGACCCAGGCGAGGACGTCGGAGGTGCGGCCGTAGGCGGCGAACGCCGTGTCGGAACCGGAGACGGAGATGGTCTGGCGCCCGTCATGACCGTGCAGCGCGGACGCCGGGACGACCGTGATGGTCGAATCACCCGACGTCGTCACGCTCGACGACACGCTGGACGGCGGCGCGAAGACGGTGCGTTGGGCGAAGCCCAGCGCGACCATGAGGGCCGCCACGACGACGACGACCACTGCCACGATGAAACGCACGTTTCTCTCCCTCCGTGCCACCATCCCGGTCGGGTCGGAGGACACCGTCGAAGCGACGGACGTCCCCGCGCGGGCCTGGCCGGGAGGCCGGGCGCGGCAGCAGAATTTAAGACGACTCAGACTAGCCGACCTGCCTGAGAGCCGTCTAACCGGTCTCTCAGGCGATCGACGCGACCCGTCCCGGCCAGGCCAACCCGCGCCTCCTGAGGGTCGTCGTCCGGCGCCCGGCCATCGCGGCCCCAGGTCTGGTCCGGCTAAAATCGAGCGTTCGGAGTCCCCCGGTTCGAGGGCCTCCCACCGACATGAGGAGACGACACTGTGGCTGCTGACGAGGCCGACTTCGGGACGGAGCTGCGGGGCTACAAGAAGGACGACGTCGATCGCGTCCTGGGCGATCTCCGCCGCGAGCTGATCAAGGCGAACCAGGACCGCGCCGAGTCCGCGAACGCCCTGAAGGGCCTGCAGGGCCGCATCGACGATCTGCAGTCCGAGCTCGACGAGGCCGCGACTCCGACGTACTCGGGTCTCGGCACCAAACTGGAGCAGACCCTCCGTCTGGCCGAGGAGCAGTCGACCCGGGTGATCGGTCAGGCCGACATCGACGCCGAGCAGCTGCGGGCGAGCTCGACGGCGGAGGCGCGGCGCATCCTCGAGGACGCCTCCGAGCGTTCGTCCGACATGCTCGACGACGCGCGCGGCCGGGCCCAGGCCCAGCTGGCCGAGTCGAACGCCGAGGCCGACCGCCTCGTGGAGCACGCCCGCGCCGAGTCCGAGCGGTTGCTCGACGACGCCCGCCGCGAGAGCGAGGCCCAGCGGTCGGCCGCGGCGACGGACGCCGCCGAGGCCGTGGCGACGGCCGAACGCGAGACGGCCGCGCTCCGCGCCGATGCCGAACGCGAGGCCGCCGAGCTCCGCGCCGAGGTCGCCCGGGAGGTGGGCGACGCCCGCGAGGCCGCGTCGACCCTCGCCCTGGAGACCGCCGAGACACGTGCCCGTTTCGAGAGCGACCGCGACCGTCAGCGCGCCGACCTCGACCGGGAGGGCACGGCGATCCGCGACGAGCTGGCCCGCCTCGACGAGACCACGCGGGGCGACCTCGACGCCGAGGTGACCAGCCGCCGCGACGACCTCGAACGGGAGATCGCCACGGCCCGCGCAGACCTGGACGACGACGTCGCGAACCGACGCGCCGAACTGGAGCGGGACATCGCCGCCGCCCGCGCCGACCTCGCCCGCGACGACGCCCTGACCCGTGCCGAGCTCGCGCGCGAGGTCGAGGCGACCCGGGCCGACCTGCAGCGCGAGGCCGAGACGGTGCGTGCCGACCTCGACGCCGAGATCGCCCAGCGCCGGGAAGCCCTCGACCGCGAGGTCATCGACGCCCGGACGGACGTCGAACGCGAGACGACCGCCCTGCGCGAGGACACCGATCTCGCCACCGCGGCGGCTCGTGAAGAGATCGAGCGCACCACCGCCGAGACCCGTGACCGTCTCGCCCGCGAGGTCGAGCAGCACGAGGCGCGGCTCGACCGCGAGGCCGACGAACAACGCGCCGCGGTCGAGGCCGAGGTCGCCCAGGCCCGCGCCGATCTCGACGCCGAGGTGGCCGCCAGCCAGGCGCGTCTGGTCGACGACGAGGAGTCGCAGCGAGCCCGGCTCCTGAACGAGCAGCAGACGATCCGTGCCGAGCTCGAGGCCGAACGCCGCCGCGTGACGGAGCAGCTCGAACGGGAGGCCGATCAGGCCCGCATCGACCTCGACCTCGAGGTCTCGACCCGCCGAGACGAGGCCGAGCGCGAGCTCACCGAGCGCCACCAGACCGCGGTCTCCTCGATGCAGGGGTTCCTCGACGCGGCCCGGGCGCAGCTGGCCGAGGCCACCGAACGGGCCGAGGACGCCCGCCGCGAGGCCGACGACCTCGAGCGCACCTCCACGGAGGACGCCCGCCGGCGCCGCGCCGACGCCGACACCACGGCGCACGAGGTGCTCGAGAACGCCGAGACCCGCTCCCGCACGATGGTCGAAGAAGCGCAGAAGCGATCCGTCGAGTTGATCGGCGATGCCGAGGAGCGTCTCGCCGCCATCAAGCGCGAGCGCGACACCGTGGCGGACTACTTCGAGAATCTGCGTGGCATGCTCGCCCAAGTCGATCAGAGTGGTCCAGAGTAGGCAGACGAGGCCATAGCAAGCCTGCCGGCGTCTCCGCCCGCAGGGCGCCTCCGTCGACAGGGAGCGCAGCGCGTTGAAGATCCATAATCCGTTCCGTCTCGGACTGCTCGCCGGCCTCGGCGTGCTGGTCGCGCTCGTCATCGGCGGTGCGGTCAGCGAACTGACCACGATCCTCACCTACGTCGGTGCCGCCCTGTTCATCTCGCTCGGGCTCGACCCCGTCGTCTCGTGGCTGGAGAACCGCAAGGTCCCCCGCTGGCTGGCCATCCTCATCGTGCTCGTGGCGGTGCTCGGTGCGTTCGTGGGCGTCATCTTCGCGATCGTGCCGCTCCTCGTGTCGCAGACGGCTTCGCTGATCAACAGCCTGACCACGTACCTGCAGAGCGTCACGACCCAGCAGTTCGTCGACAACCTGCAGTCCCTCGTCCCGCAGAACGTGTTCGACGTGCAGCAGGGCCTCAACGCGATCGTCGACTTCCTCACCAACCCCGACAACGTCGTGACGATCGGCGGTGGGGTGCTCGCCGTCGGGGTCGCGGTGGGCAACGGCGTGTTCGGCACCATCATCGTGCTGATCCTCACGCTGTACTTCACGTCGTCGATCAACAACGTGAAGCGGGCGCTCTACCAGATCGTTCCGGCATCGAATCGCGAGAAGTTCGCCGATCTCACGGAGCAGATCAGTCAGTCGGTGGGTCGCTACGTGATCGGTCAGTTCACCCTGGCGGCCCTCAACGGCATCCTGAGTTTCATCTTCCTGAGCATCATCGGCGCCCCGCTGCCGGCCGTCTTCGCGTTCGTCGCCTTCCTCGGCTCGATCATCCCGCTCGTCGGAACGATCAGCGGCTCGGCCATCATCGTCCTCGCCCAGCTCGCGCTGGCCCCCACGTCGCCGTCCACCTGGATCACGACGGCCATCTACTACATCGTGTACATGCAAGTCGAGGCCTACCTGCTGAGTCCGCGCATCATGCGGCGGGCCGTTCGGGTGCCGGGTGTGATCGTCGTGATCGCCGCGCTCGTCGGCGGAACCCTGCTGGGCGTGCTCGGTGCGCTCATCGCCATCCCCGTGGCCGCCTCGATCCTGCTCATCATCAAGCAGGTCGTGGTGCCCCGTCAGAACATGAGATGACGGGCGCGCACCGACCGAGAGACCTCAGGAGGCGCGGGTCCATTCGGTCGGCAGCGGCAGGGCATCGGGATTCACCGCGCGGACGATCTCCGTCAGGGCTCGTGCCGCCTGCTTCTCGCCCACCCACAGGTGCTTCGCATCGTCGACGCCGATGACCTGGATGGCGGGTACGAGGGCGAAGCGCTCGACGGCCTGGGTCGGAGTGAGATAGTCGTCGAACTCGGGGACGACGGCCACCACGGGCGTGCCGCTCCCCGCCCAGGCGCCGAGCTCGGCGTCGGTCGTGCGGTGCAGCGGCGGCGACAGCAGGACGACGCCGTCGATGTCGTGCTGCCGCCCGTACTTCAAGGCGATCTCGGTGCCGAACGACCATCCGACCAGCCAGGGCGTCGGCAGCCCCTCGGCCTCGATGAAGCGCACCGCGGCAGCCAGGTCGAGAGCCTCTGCCACCCCGTCGCCGAACTCACCCTGGGACGTGCCCCGCGGGGACGAGACACCTCGGAAGTTGAATCGGAGCACGGCCAGGTCGGCCAGCGCCGGCAACCGGGCGGCCGCCTTGCGGATGACGTGAGAGTCCATGAAGCCGCCGGCCGTCGGCAGAGGATGAAGGGTCAGGAGCGTCCCGACCGGCTCACGGTCGAGGGGCAGCGCCAACTCGCCCACCAAGGTCAGACCGTCCTCGGTCGTCAGCTCGATGTCCCGCCTGCGGGCGGGCAGCTCGACTCCCCCTCGGATCTCGAACGTCTCCGACGCGGACGGCAGCGGGTCGATGGTCATGAGATCCTCCAGCAGTGGGTATGCCAATGTCGGCGGGACGCGAGGTCGTCGGCCTCGCCGAACAACCCGTCGGCCCGCCAGACGACCAGGTGCGGCGTGCCGGGTGAGATCGCCAACGAGCAGCCCGGGCAGACGTACTCTTTCAGGGCACCGGACGCCGCGATCGACTGGACGCTGTAATCACGTCCGTGCCGCGTCTCGAGACGACGGCCTCCGAACAGTGCCTTGCTGATGTCGTAGTTCGACTCGGCGTCCCCCTGACCCGCACCGCGGTCGCGGGGTCGGCGAGGACGATTGCTACGGGGCACGGGGATCAGGCTGTCAGGAGGGGCCGGGCGCACGACACATCGGTCGCGGCACGGTCACCCGAGGTGGCTCAGTACCAGTTCACCGACTGCGAGTGGGCCCAGGCGCCGCACGGGGTCTTGTAGCGACCCTCGATGTAGCTCAGGCCCCACGCGATCTGCGTCGCGGGGTTCGTCTGCCAGTCGGCGCCGAAGGCCGCCATCTTGCTACCCGGCAGAGCCTGCGGGATACCGTAGGCGCCGCTCGGGTTGTAGGCGTAGACGTTCCAACCCGACTCCTTGTTGAACAGCGAGACGAGGCAGTCGTACTCACCCGTCCCCCAGCCCTTGGCAGCGACCATGTCGGCCGCCACGGCCTTCGCGCTGCCGGGGTCGGGCGTGCCGGCCACGGGTGCCGACGAGCTCTTCTTCGCCGTGGCGCCGGCGCCGGTGCCGGATGCCGTCTTGGTGCTCGACGCGGTGTCGTCGACGACGACGGGCGGCGGCGGCGCGACGTACTCCGTGACACCGTAGGTGTCGCGGTCGGCCGCGGCCACGGCTACACCGCTGTCGACGGAGAACGACTGGCCCGGAGCCACGAGGGCTGCGGCGGCACCGGTCGACGTGGTCGCCGCCTCGGCACCCGAGAGCGGGTTGATGAGCGACGCCGAGACGAATGCGAAGGAGGCGCAGAAGCCGACCAAGGGCAACACGTAGCGGTTGCCTCGGCGGGACGACGCGACCGGGGGGCGCCCCACGACGGACAGCTGCGACGCCGGGACGAGTCGACGCTGCGCCGGAGCGGTACGTCGAACGAGCGCCGGGTGCTCGAGGTGAGTCGTGCCGGAGTCCGAGATCGCTGAATGCCTGCCCATAAGTCCGTCCAGGGTAACGGAATTATCACGACCTGGCCAGTGCGACCCACCGTGCGTGTCCGACCCCGGGTGAGGCGGGCAGGTCGGTGCCGTTCGGAGAACAGGGGGCCGATGATCGGACGGCTCAGCGGACGGCGAGCATGACGTCCACGACACCGTCGAGCAGGACGTCGACCTGCGCCTCCCGGTAGCCGCCGCGACGGGCGCGGAACACGGACGACCGCACGTCGTCGATGCTCAGCGGTTTGCCCTCGGTGAAGTAGCCCTGCAGCCGCTTCACCAGGCGATCGACGTCGCGCGGGTGGTAGCCCGTCGTCAGGAAGCTCACACGGTCGAAGCGATGCCCCGCGGGGCGGTCCAGCCGGGCCACGATGGCCTCGGCGTCGCCGCGGGCGTCGCCGTACCACGCCGTCTCGGCTCCCGACGAGAGCGCCTTCTCCCGCTCGCGATTCGCGAACGCGTCCTCGAGGCGCTCGAGCGCCGAGTCGACGTGGGCCGTCGAGTAGCCGTCCTTGCGCATCGTGAAGGCGGTCCGCCGGATGAACGCCGAGTCCATGGACTCGCCGACGCCGCCCTCGCCCGTGTAGGCGCGCCGGGCATCCGACAGGAACGCGTCGACCTCGGTCATGTCATATCCCCGCTGACCGCGGGGAGCCTTCGGGAATGTAGAACTCACGGGCACCATTGTGCCGCACGCCGCCGGAGTGTCCGGCGAGGCCGGGACGGATCAGGCGAAGACGAGGTACAGGGCGTACGCCGCGACCGCGGACGGCAGCGTGCTGTCGAGGCGGTCGAGGAACCCGCCGTGGCCCGGCAGCCAGGTGCTGATGTCCTTGATGCCGAGGTCCCGCTTGATCAGGGACTCCGAGAGATCGCCCAAGGTGGCGGTCAGGATGATGACGCCGCCGAGCAGGAACCCGAAGTACCAAGGTTCGTGCAGCATGAACGCCGACAGCAGGACGGCGGCGATGAGACTGGCCGCGACCGACCCGGCGAAGCCCTCCCACGTCTTCTTCGGGCTGATGCGCGGAGCCATGGGGTGCTTGCCGAACGACAGACCGGTGGCATAGGCGCCGGTGTCGACGGCGATCACGATGATGAGCGACGCCAGCGTCCACCACTGCCCGTCGGGCTGCGCGGCGAGCAGCACCATGAAGCTGCCGAGGAAGGAACAATAGATCTGGACGAACGCACCGGCGCCGATGTCTTTGACGATGGTCGCGGCGGAGGCGCGGTGCGAGGGTCGTACGAGTTCGACCAGTCGCCAGACGGTCACCAGGGCGATGCCGCCCAGCAAGGCGAGCCACTGCCCCGAGGCTCCGCCGTAGAACGCCGCCGGGACGATCGCGACACCCACGACGACGCTGGGCAGACGCGGCACGTCCCGCCCGGCGAACCGGAGGGCGCTCGCGAGCTCGAAGCACAGCGACCCGATCAGAGCCGCCGCGACGATCATGAACAACGCCTTGACGAGCACCAGGCTCAACAGCACGGCGACGCCGAGCCCGACCCCGACGGCGATGGCAGCGGGCAGGTTGCGGCCCGTGCGCGCCGTCAGACGCTGGTTGCGCTCGTCGAGCCTGGCCTTGCCCTGACGGAGCTGGTTCTCGATGTCGTGGCGGGCGGCTTGTGCTCGCGCGTCGAAGTCGGCTCGCCGGCGGCGGAGACTGGTCTTGTGCGGCGGCGCCGTGTCATCGGGGCCGGCGTCGTCGGGAGCGTCGCTCATCTAGACCTCGAGCAGCTCGGCTTCCTTTTTCTTGAGCGCATCGTCGATGGAGTCGATGTAGCCCTTGGTGATGGCCTCGAGCTCCTTCTCGGCACGGACGACCTCGTCCTCGCCGACCTCTTTCTGGCTGTCCAAGTCTTCCTTCGACTTGCGACGCACGTTGCGCACCTGGATCTTGGCGTCCTCACCCTTGGCGCGGACGATCTTGACGAACTCCTTGCGGCGCTCCTGGGTCAGCTCGGGGATCGTGACCCGCACGATCGACCCGTCGTTCGTCGGGTTGGCACCGAGGTTCGGGAAGGTCGCGATGGCCTTCTCGATCTCTTTGAGGGCCGTCTTGTCGTAGGGGGTCACGATCATGGTGCGGGCCTCGGGCACCTGGAGCGACGCCAGCTGGGCCAGCGGCGTCGGCGTGCCGTAGTAATCGACCGGGATCTTCTGGAACAGCGCCGGGTTGATGCGGCCCGTCCGAACGGTGCTGAAGTCGTGCTTGGCCGACTCCAGTGCCCGCTCCATCTTCTCGCGAGTCTCGGTCAGTACGTCGTTGATCGCCACAATGCTCCTTTGGTCCTGTTCGAGCTTAGTCGTCTAGTTGCTGACCAGCGTCCCGATGCGCTCTCCTCGGATGGCACGGGCCACGTTGCCGTCGCCCTCCATCCCGAAGACGCGCATCGGCATGCCGTTGTCCATGCAGAGGCTGAACGCGGTGGAGTCGACGACCTTGAGCCCCTGCACCAGCGCCTGCTGGTACGTCACCCGGTCGAGCTTGACCGCGGTCGGGTCGTGACGCGGGTCGGCCGAGTAGACGCCGTCCACGCCGTTCTTCGCCACGAGCACCTCGATCGCACCGATCTCGAGGGCGCGCTGCGCCGAGACCGTGTCGGTCGAGAAGTAGGGCAGACCTGCCCCGGCGCCGAAGATGACGACGCGCCCCTTCTCGAGGTGCCGCTCGGCACGACGGGGGATGTAGGGCTCGGCGACCTGCGTCATCGAGATGGCCGACTGCACACGCGTCGCCGCGCCCGCCTGCTCGAGGAAGTCCTGCAGGGCGAGGGCGTTCATGACGGTGCCGAGCATGCCCATGTAGTCGGCGCGTCCGCGGTCCATGCCGCGCTGGCTCAACTCGGCCCCACGGAAGAAGTTGCCGCCGCCGACGACCACGGCGATCTCGACGTCCTTGGCGGCGTCGGCGATCTCACGCGCGATGGCGCCGACCACGTCGGGGTTGACCCCGAGCTGCCCGCCGCCGAAGGCTTCGCCCGACAGTTTGAGGAGGACTCTCCGTCGACCCGTCGTGTCTGATGTCATGCGAATTCTCCCTCGTGTCGTGGCCGTAGCCAGGTTACCGAGTTCAGGCCGTCGGCCGTCCCTCTGACGTTCGTCGCGCCTCCGGCGACTGCCCGCGTCTCTCGACGCCGGGCATGGAAATGGGGCCCGAGACGTGTGAACGTCTCGGACCCCATCGGGTGCGTGCTACGCGCCGACCTTGACTCGGGCGAAGCCCTTGATGTCGATGCCGGCCTGCTCGACGACCTGGGCGACCGACAGCTTGCTGTCCTTCGCGTAGGCCTGGTCGAGCAGAGCGATCTCCTTGAAGAAGCCGGTGAGGCGACCCTCGATGATCTTCGGCAGGGCAGCCTCGGGCTTGCCCTCGTTCTTCGCGGTCTCCTCGACGATGGCGCGCTCTTTCGCGACCTGGTCGGCGGGGACCTCGTCGCGCGACAGGTACGTCGGAGCGGCGAAGGCGATGTGCTGCGCGATCGAGCGGGCGGTCTCGGCGTCCGAGCCCGCGTACCCGACGACGACGCCGACCTGCGGGGGCAGGTCCTTGCTGGTCTTGTGCAGGTAGATCGCGAACTCGTCACCCTCGACGCGGCGGACGGCGCGGAGCTCGACCTTCTCGCCCAGCAGGGCGGCCTCGTCGTTGATGTACGCGCCGACGGTCTGGTCGCCGATCGACGCCTCGTTGCCGGACTCGACCGAGTCGGCACCGGATGCGGCGACGGCCTCGAGCACGAGGTCGGCCAGGGCGATGAACTTCTCGTTCTTGGCGACGAAGTCGGTCTCGCTGGCGAGCTCGATGAGCGTGGCCGAGCCGGCCGACGCCTTCGCGGCGACGAGGCCTGCGGTGGTCTGACGGCCCTCGCGCTTGGCGACGCCCTTCAGTCCCTTGACGCGCAGGATCTCGACGGCCTTCTCGATGTCGCCATCGGCCTCGACGAGTGCGTTCTTGCTGTCCATCATGCCCGCACCGAGGCGGTCACGGAGGGTCTTCACATCAGCGGCGGTGAAGTTAGCCATGAATCTGACGTCCTTTCGTGGAGTCGGAAGTGTGGAGAGGTGAGGAGGCCCGGATTACTTCGCGTCGGCGTCGGCGGGCTCGGCCGCAGTGGCCTCGGTCGCCTCGGCGACGGGCTCGACGACCGGCTCACCGAGGGGCTTCTCGGCGACCTGGGCGTCGGCGTCGTTCTCCTCGGTCGGGAGAGCCTCGGCGGCGAGTGCCTCGGCAGCGGCGTCAGCGGCCTTGGCCTCGCCCTGTGCGAGCAGCTCGGCCTCCCATTCGGCAAGGGGCTCGACGGGCTGGTCGGCGTCCTCGGGCTTCTGGTGACGCTGGATGAGGCCCTCGGCGGCGGCGTCGGCGACGATGCGCGTCAGCAGACCGACGGAGCGGATCGCGTCGTCGTTGCCGGGGATCGGGAAGTTCAGCTCGTCGGGGTCGATGTTCGTGTCGAGGATGCCGACGACGGGGATGCCGAGCTTCTTGGCCTCGTCGATCGCGAGGTGCTCCTTCTTGGCGTCGACGACCCAGAGCGCGGACGGCGTCTTGGTGAGGTTGCGGATACCACCGAGCGTCTTGTGCAGCTTGTCGAGCTCGCGCTTCTTGATCAGCAGTTCCTTCTTGGTGAAGCCCTGCGTCGTGTCGTCGAAGTCGATCTCCTCGAGCTCCTTCATGCGAGCGAGGCGCTTCGAGACCGTCTGGAAGTTGGTCAGCAGACCACCGAGCCAGCGCTGGTTGACGTAGGGCTGGCCCACGCGCGTCGCCTGCTCGGCGATGGCACCCTGAGCCTGCTTCTTGGTACCGACGAAGAGGACGGTGCCACCGTGGGCGATGGTCTCCTTGACGAAGTCGTACGCCTTGTCGATGTACGAGAGCGACTGCTGAAGGTCGATGATGTGGATGCCCGAGCGCTCGGCGAGGATGAAGCGCTTCACCTTCGGGTTCCAGCGGCGGGTCTGGTGTCCGAAGTGGACGCCGCTGTCGAGCAGCTGGCGGATGGTGACGACGGCCATGGTCGTTCTCCTTGTTTCTCGGCGCACACGCGGGTGCGCCATCTTGTCGGTTGTCATGGTCGACCGGTCGGTCGCCATTGCCTGGTGCCCCGGCGCGCGTCCGCCCTCTCGCCGGCGAAGGCGATCTGGGACCGAGTGGACACGGAGACCGTGGTGGGCCTGGTCACGAGAGCGACCTGGCACTGGGCACGCGAAGTCAGCCTGCTGAGCAGACTGCGATCCCGATGTTAGCACTGATCCCGCACCTCCGCAGACGACGAGATCCCCCTGCGACCGCTGTCGCAGGGGGATCTCGAACGCTGTCACCGGGGGACGAGGCCCTCGGATAGGAGCTATCCGGTCAGGCTCGGGCGCGCGGTGCGCTCTCGGCCGTGGAGACGCCCATCTCCTCGAGCGAACGGCCCTTGGTCTCGGGGATCTTCGCGAACACGAAGAAGAACGAGATGAGGGCGAAGGCGGCGAACAGCCCGTAGGAGAACGCGAGGCTGAAGTTCGCCAGCGACGGGAACGACACCGTGACGATGAAGTTCGCGATCCAGTTGGCGGCGCTTCCGACGCCGAGTGCCGCCGCGCGGATGCTGTTGGGGAACATCTCGCCGAGGAGGACCCACATCAGCGGGCCCCAGGTGGCGCCGAACGAGACCACGAACAGGTTGGCGAAGATGAGGGCGATGATTCCCCAGGCACCGGGCAGCGAAGGCGCGCCGTCGACCGTGACCGACTGGCTGAACGCGATGGCCACCATGGCGAGCGAGATGAACATGCCGGCCGAGCCGACGAGCAACAGGATGCGCCGGCCGATCTTGTCGACGAGACCGATCGCGATGAAGGTGACGAGCACGTTCACGATCGACGTGATGGTCGAGATGAGGAACGAGTCCGACTCCTGGAACCCGACCGCCTGCCAAAGCGTCGTCGAGTAGTAGAAGATCACGTTGATGCCGACGAACTGCTGCAGGACGGCGAGGATGATGCCCACCCAGACGATGGGCTGCAGACCGAAACGGTTGCCGCGGATGCTCGACTTCTTCTCGAGCTCGGCCTCCGTCTGGATGGAGTCGGTGATCTCCTTGAGCGACGTGTCGACCGTCTCCGCGGGAACGATCGTCTCGAGCACCGAGCGGGCCTCGTCCTCACGACCCTCACCCGCCAGGTAGCGAGGCGACTCGGGGAGGCGCAGGGCGAGGATGCCGTAGATCACCGACGGGATGACCCCGACGAGGAACATCCACCGCCAGGCCGGCCAGCCGAACAGGGACGGTTCGGAGGCACCACCTGCCGTGACCGCGAACAATTGGTCGGACAGGAGCGCCGCGAAGATACCGAGCGTGATCGCCAACTGCTGGAAGGACGCGAGTCGACCGCGGATCGCCTTGGGCGACACCTCGGAGATGTAGGCGGGGGCGATGACGGAGGCGATGCCGATACCGAGGCCTCCGATGACGCGCCAGAGGACCAGGTCCCACACGGCGAAGGCCGCTGCCGCACCGATGGAGCTGATCAGGAAGAGGGCCGCGCCGATGAGCATGACCTTGATGCGACCCATCTTGTCCGCCAGACGACCGGCGACGTACGCACCGATCGCGCACCCGATCAGGGCGGACGCGACGGCGAAACCGGACGAGAGGTCGCTCAGCCCGAACTCGGACTCGATCGACCCGACGGCGCCGTTGATGACGGAGGAGTCGAATCCGAAGAGGAACCCTCCGACCGCGGCCGCGATGGCCAACCCGGTCACGCGCCTCTGAAGGCCCTTCTGGACCGCTGGTGATTGCGTCGAATTCGACATGTTCTCCTCTTGCCACTTCGGGGTCCGGGATTCGTGGTCCCGACTCCCCCACACTGTCGTGCACCTTTCGTTCGTGCACGTTGTGCACCTTACGCCGACCTGGGAGTCTTCGTTTCGAGGCCATCGTTCTGCTATGCCCCCCGCGTCCCTCACCTCGATCCCGCGGCCCGCGACGCTCGCGGGCCTGTGCCTCGCGATCGTTCTCGCAGCCGTGTCGGGAGCCGCGCCTGCGGCGAGCGCCGTGCCTCCCGCGCCCCGGACGAGCGCGACGTGGTCGTGGCCGACCGGTGCTCCCGTCACGGTTGAGCGTGCCTTCGTCAAACCCGAACACGCGTGGTCCCCGGGTCACCGAGGCGTCGACCTGGCCTACGGCGCAGGGTCACCCGTCCTCGCGCCGGATGACGGTGTCGTCCACTTCTCGGGCGTCGTGGTCGACCGCCCCGTGTTGTCCATCGCGCACGACGGCGGTGTCCTGAGTAGTTACGAGCCGGTGACGTCCGACCTGACACGGGGCACGCCGGTCACGCGCGGTCAGGTCGTCGGCGTCCTCCGACCCGGTCATCGCGTCGATGCCGACTGTCTGCACCTCGGGGCGCGGGTCGACGGGGAGTACGTCTCACCGTTGCTCTTTCTCGGGCGGGCACGCCCGAGTGTCCTGCTGCCGACACGGGCGCTCCCCCGCTGACGACTGACACCGGGCGGCCGCCGAGTCGACGGCCGGACGATCAGGCCCGAGGGTGGGCCGTACGATACGTCTCGCGGAGCCGCTCGGTCGAGACGTGCGTGTAGATCTGCGTGGTGCCGAGGCTGGCATGCCCGAGGAGCTCCTGGACGGCACGGAGATCGGCGCCTCCGTCGAGCAGATGCGTCGCGGCGGTGTGC
The DNA here is from genome assembly GCF_049601585.1 of Frigoribacterium sp. 2-23. GTDB lineage: Bacteria > Actinomycetota > Actinomycetes > Actinomycetales > Microbacteriaceae > Frigoribacterium. Next base: position 2,071,247 of record NZ_CP187126.1, read on the forward strand.
CGGAGCGTGTGCGGCCCGGCCGGGCCGCCTCCGGGCAGGTCGGCGAGGAGACCCGCCACGAGTCGATACACGGCGCGTGTCCCGATCCGCTTGCCGTGCGTCGTGATGAACAGTGCCTGGCGATCGGGCGTGGCGGCGCTCGGATCGGAGCCGAGCAAGACGGGTCGCGACGAGCGCAGGTACTGGTCCAACGCCTCCTTGGCGGGGACGCCGAACGGGACGACCCGCTCCTTGGCGCCCTTGCCCGTGACGCGGATCGTCAGGCGGCCGAGGTCGAGATCGGGCAGGTCCGAGCCGACGAGCTCGGAGACCCGGAGCCCCGACCCGTACAACAGTTCGACGATGGCGAGGTCACGACGCGCGGCGGGGTCACCCGTGTCGGCTCGGACACCGAGCGAGTCGAACAGGCCCGTCATCTGCTCTCGGGTGACGACGCGCGGCAGCCTGCTCTCGGCCTTCGGGGCCCGGAGGCGCGCCCCCGCGTCGACCGGTGTGCGGCCGGTCTCGGTCAACCACCGGGTGAACGCCCGAGCACTGGCGGACCGGCGAGCGAGCGTCGACCGGGCCAAGCCCAGACCGGTGCCCCGCCACAACCAGTCGCGGAGCAGGTCGAGGTCGACGTCGGATGCCGACGGCGGGGCCGGGCACGTCTCGGTGGCGAACGATGAGAGATCGACCAGATCCGAGCGGTACGACCTGATCGTGTGTTCGCTCAGCCCCCGCGCGTGCCGTTCATGCGCGATGAACGCGTCGATCTCCGAGTCGAGAGGAACGAACTCGGGCCCGGGCACGGGCGATGCGCCGGCATCGGCTGCGTCGCTCGCGCCGCCCTGACCGTCCATGCTGCCCAGGGTATCCGCGGCGGACGACATCCGATGCGTGTCACGACCGCGAGGAGGTGCGGCGTCTCTTCACCCACCCTCCCGGACGTTCTTCGACCGCTCCGGCCAGTTCGAGCTCGGCGAGCACACCTCGCGTGTCCGACCGCGACAGGCCACTCGCCGCCGTCACCTCGTCCACGCTCCGAGCCGTTCGCGTGCTCAGGGCATCGCGGACCCGGGCCTGCTCGGGCGTGCCGTCGTCGAACAGGCTCGGCTGCCGCTCGGCCCCCGCCTCCCCCTCCGCCGACGGGGCCCCGAGTAGTTCGACGACGTCCGCGGCACTCGTGACGCAGGTGGCCAGCCCCGCGCGGATGAGTCGATGGCAGCCTGCCGACGACGGCGACGTGATCGGCCCCGGGACGGCGCCGACGGGTCGCCCGAGCTGGGCCGCGTGGTTCGCCGTGTTGAGCGAGCCGCTGCGGTTGCCCGCCTCGACGACGACCGTCGCCGACGTCAGGGTGGCTATCAACCTGTTTCGCTGGAGGAACCTCCAGCGGGACGGCGTCGTCCCGCACGGCGACTCCGAGATCATGAGCCCGTCGGCACTGTCGATGACGCGACGCAGCAGGTCGTCGTGGCCGCTGGGATAGAACCGGTCGACGCCGTTCGCCATCACCGCGACGGTCGCGGCGTCTGCCGCGAGGGCCGCTCGATGCGCCATGCCGTCGATGCCATACGCCGCTCCGGACACGATGGTCGCCCCACGGACGCCCAGGGCGCTGCTGAGATCGGCCGCCACCTGCTCGCCGTAACGGGTGGCAGCCCGCGCGCCGACGAGTGCGACGGAACGCGCCGTCACGGGCAGACGCCCGTGACCTCGCAGCCAGAGCGCAGCGGGAGCGTGGTCGCCCAGTTCGTCGAAGACCTCCGGCCAGTCGGCGCTCGTCGGGGTGACGACCCGCAGCCCGAGGGCACGGGCCGCCGTGAAGCTGGTCGTGATCCGGGTGGCATCCAGCCGTGGCCGCCAGCGAGCCAACGCGCGGTCCACCCGGTGCCGTGTCGCGTCTGTATCGCCGGTGGCGAGCAGTGCGCGGACGATCAGGCCCGTAGCCGCGGCCTCGGGCAACGCCGCCGCCTCCAGCACCAGCCGCAGCGAACCCGCCGCCCCGAGCGTGCGGCGCAGCAGACCGCCGGTCGAGTCACCGGGCTCGGCGATACCCGACCAGGCGGCGTACGCGAAGGCCTCCACCGCCGCCGGAGCGGAGGAGACCCCCTCGTCGGCCTCCGCCAGCACGGGTCGGACGAGGTCGGCCAGGGTCGTGGCCGGGAGGGTCAGGAGCTCGTTCACAACGACCGCCTCAGCGACAACGCCCGACGGACATGTGCACCGGAGGGCCGCTCGGCTCCGTCGAGATCGGCGAGCGTCCAGGCGACCCGGAGGACGCGGTCGTAGCCGCGCATGGTGAGCGCGCCGGTCTCGAGGGCACGATCGATCGACGTCGTCTCCGACGACCCGAGGCGATGCTCGCGTGAGCGCAACCACGGCCCGGGGACCTCGGCGTTCAGCGACCACCCGGTGCCGGCGAGCCGTCTCGCGGCCGCGGCCCGTGCCTCCTCGACGCGCGTGCGCGCCGCTGCCGTCGTGCGCGGCTCGTCGGTCGCGGCGAGCATGAACTGGGCCGAGCCGATCCGGGCAACTCTGAGCTGCAGGTCGATCCTGTCCACGAGGGGGCCCGACAGCCGCGAGAAGTAGCGGCGACGCTGATGCGGCGAGCAGGAGCATTCGCCGTCCCGTGAGCCGTAATGACCGCAGGGGCACGGATTCGCGGCGGCGACCAGCTGGAACCGTGCGGGGAACGTCGCGACGGCACGGGAGCGGTGGATGACGGCCCGTCCCGATTCGAGGGGCTGGCGCAGGGTGTCGAGCACCGACGTCGAGAACTCGGGTGCCTCGTCCAGGAAGAGCACGCCGCGCGAGGCCCGTGACACCGCCCCCGGGCGCAGGACGCCGCTGCCGCCACCGATCAACGAGGCGGCGCTGCACGTGTGATGGGGGTTCTCGAACGGCGGCCGGCGCACGAGGTCACCGGACACGGGCAGGCCCGACAGGGACCGGATCGACGTCACCTCCAGTGCGGCCTCGACTCCCAGATCGGGGAGCAGGCCCGGCAACCGTGCCGCGAGCATGCTCTTGCCCGCCCCGGGCGGGCCGACCATCAGGAGATGGTGACCTCCGGCCGCGGCCACGACCAGCGCCTCCACCGCATCGGCGTTGCCGATCACGTCGGCGAGCTCGGGCGTCTCGGTGATCTCGCCCCCGGGCGCCGTCCGACGGAGGGCGTCGACCGGCTCGGGACTCAGCTCGGCCCCGTGCCAGATGGCCGCGTCGCGGAGGCAGGCCACACCGACGACGCGGACCCCGGGGACGAGGGCGGCCTCGTCGACGTTGTCGGTCGGCACCATGACGATGTCCGCATTCGCCCGCCGCGCGGCGAGCACCGCCGGGAGGACGCCGTCGATGGGCCGGAGTCTTCCGTCGAGCCCGAGCTCGCCGAGGTGGACCACGTTCTCGACCGACGCGGCCGAGACGACGTCGGCGGCCGCGAGGGCCGCCACGGCGATCCCGAGATCGAACGAGGAGCCCTGTTTCGGCAGGGACGCCGGCGACAGGTTCACCGTCAGCTTGCGGGTCGGGAGCGGGCACCCGGAGTTGGTCGCAGCAGCTCGGACCCGATCGCGGGCTTCGCCGAGCGAGGTATCGGGCAGACCGATGATCATGAACGCCGGAAGACCGGGGCCCATGTCGGCTTCGATCTCGACGAGAGCCCCGTCGAGCCCGAGCAACGACACGGCACGCGTCCTGGCCACGCTCACGAGTCGATCCCCCGGACGAGCTGCACCTCGGGCGCGGGCGAGCCGAGGTGCCCCGTCACCGCCACCACGTCGAGCCGCACCGAGGAGGATGCCCCAGGGTGGTCGGCCAACCACAGGCCCGCTAGGCGTCGCAAACGGTCCCGTTTCGTCCGCGTGACGGCCTCGAGCGGATGCCCGAAAGCGGTGCTCGAGCGCGTCTTGACCTCGATGACGACCAGTTCGTCCGCGTCGAGCGCGACGACGTCGATCTCGCCCTCCCGGCATCGCCAGTTGCGATCCACGATGCGCATGCCCACCGACTCGAGGTGGCGCACGGCCACCGTCTCACCCCAGCGACCCAGGTCGTCTTTCTTCGCCATATCTGACCTCCTGTGAGGAGGATCGCGGCGGTCGGAGGGTCAACTCGGACGCGGTCGCCGCGACTGGGGATCGTGCGCGGCGGTTGAAGGCTGTGAGCGAGTCGTGTCAGCGAGCCGAGGGGCTACTCGTCGAGCGCGAGCTCTTTCGGGAGTTCGAGGTCACGCGACGTGAGTTCTTCGACGTTCACGTCCTTGAACGTCAGCACCCGGACCGACTTCACGAAGCGGTCGGACCGGTAGACGTCCCAAACCCAGACATCGGTCATCGTCAGCTCGAAGTAGAAGTCGTGTTCGGTGTCCCGGCGTACGAGATCGACCTCGTTCGCGAGGTAGAACCGACGCTCCGTCTCGACCACATAACGGAACTGCGACACCACGTCGCGGTACTCGCGGTACAACGCGAGCTCGACCTCGCGGTCGTAGTCTTCGAACTCGTCCTCGTCCATCGGGGGACCATCCTACGCGCTGACGCCCGCGCCTCCGACCGGGGGTCGGCGACAGCTCTGGGCAGCCGGCGATTCAGTGCAGCCAGGACAGGCGGTGCAGGGGCGACGGCCCGAGCTCGGTCAACGCCGCGTAGTGCGCCGACGAGCCGTACCCCTTGTTGGCGACCCAGCCGTAACCGGGGTGGTCGTCGTGGGCAGCGATCATCATGCGGTCACGGTGCACCTTCGCGATGACGGAGGCGGCCGCGACCGAGGCGCAGTCGCGATCGGCCTTGACCCGCGTCACGACTCGGGGAGCCGACGACAGCGCCGGTGTCAGGTAGTCGTGGTTGCCGTCGAGCACGACGACGGACGTCATGATGCCGACTCCGGCGTGGTGCAGCTCGGCCAGGGCACGCCGCCCGGCGAGCCCCAGGGATGCGATGATGCCGAGCGAATCGACCTCCTCCGGTGTGGCCAGGCCCACCGCGTGCCGGTGCACCCAGGTCGTGGCGACCGGGAAGAGCGCTTCGCGACGTTTCTCGCTGAGGAGCTTGGAGTCCCGCAGCCCGGCCGGTACGGCCTCGCAACCGGCGACGACCGCGCTCATACCGACGGCGACCGGACCGGCGATCGCCCCGCGACCGACCTCGTCACAGCCGATCACCCACGCTGCGCCGTCTCGGTGCAGCTCGGCCTCGACGTCGAGTGTGGGGTCGACGACCGCCATCACTCGCCCTCGCGCTCGGTTCCGCGGAAGACGTCCGGGTAGTCCCCGAGCCAGGTCCATCGGTCGAACGGCCAGGTGATGACGAAGGCCCGCCCGACGACGTCGGCCATCGGCACGAAGCCCTTGCTGGGCGTGTCGCCGTTGTACCGGCTGTCTTTCGAGTTGTACCGGTTGTCGCCCATGACCCAGAGCGAGCCGGCAGGAACCGTCACCGAGAAGTCGTCGGCCGAGACCCGGTCCTTACCGGCGGGGAGGTTGACGTAGGGCTCGGTGAGAGGCACCCCGTTGACGGACATCTGCCCGAAGTCGTTGCAGCACTCGACCTTGTCGCCGGGCAGGCCGATGACGCGCTTGATCAAGTGGTCATTGCTGTCTTGTGCGCCGAGGCCGACCTGGGTCAAGAACCACGAGATGCCGTCCGACACGGGATTGCCTGACGTCGCCGAGATCGTCGGCGTGCCGTTCAGCCAGCCGCCGGGGTCGGTGAACACGACGACGTCGCCGCGCTTGACCGAGACCACGTCGGGGACGAGCTCGTTGACGATGATGCGATCGTTGATCTGCAGCGTGTTCTCCATCGACCCGGAGGGGATGTAGAACGAGCGGATCAAGAACGTCTTGATCAGGAACGAGATCAGCAGCGCCGCGACGAAGATGATCAGGACGTCCCTGAGGAACGTGCCGATGCCGCGCTTCTTGCCGTCGTCGTCTCGGCGGGACCGCCGTCTAAGGAACGATGTGTTATCTGTCATTTAACCGCCCGAGCTCCCCGCCATCGTATACGGCGGGGAGCTCGTGAGTAGGCACGGCACCGTCGGAGGCAGAACGCGACCGACTTTGCGTGGTGCGCGACTAGTTGTCGCGCTTCTCCTTGATCTTGGCCTTCTTGCCGCGCAGTTCGCGCAGGTAGTAGAGCTTCGCGCGGCGGACGGCGCCACGGCTGACGAGCTCGATGTGGTCGATGACCGGCGAGTGCACGGGGAACGTACGCTCGACGCCGACCTGGAAGCTCACCTTGCGAACGGTGAACGTCTCGCGGACGCCCTCGTTCTGGCGGCCGATGACGACGCCCTGGAACACCTGGATACGCGAGCGCGTGCCTTCGATGATGTTGACGTGGACCTTGACGGTGTCGCCGGCGCGGAAGTCGGGGATGTCCGACTTGAGGGACGCGGCGTCAACCGAATCGAGGATGTGGCTCATGGTCGTTCGCTCTCTGCAACCGCCACAGGTCGACTGCGGTTCTCAGTTAGATGAAGAAGTCGTGCACCGTCGATGGCCGGCTCCCCTGTGGCAGAGCCGTGCGCAGGCACAAGAGTCGATTGTGCCACACCCCCGGCATCACCCGCTACTCGCGGGGAGCGATGCGGATGACGGGCCCGGGGTCGCCGAAGCCGGGCGCCTGCCCGCCGGTCTGCCCGTAGGGCTGACGCCCCTGATTCGCGACGGCCTCGAGATCGGCCAACGAGGCGACCACACGTCGCCGTGCCTCCTGGACCCATTGCCAGGCGGCCGAGGCGATCAAGGCGATGCCGGAGGCGATCGTCACGGTGACCGCCAAGGCGAACAGAGCGGTCGAGAGGTCGAGGGACCCGGCCCCCGCGATGGCCGTGAACGCCGACGCGGACGGCGTCTGCGCCGAACTGTCGACGATGAAGAAGCCGAGCGCGAGCTGGGCCAGCCAGGACAACGTGAGGAGGCTCGCATCGAGCCACGAGACGGCCCGGTTCTGGCGGACACTGCGTCGAGCGAGGATCAGGGCCGTCACGAGGACCTGCCCGATGAAGAGCAACGGCACGAGCACGATCTGCCCGAGGAACTGCAGGCCGAGCGGCACCCCGAAGAACGCACGGCCGACGAGTACCCAGACGGGCAGGACGAAAGCGGCCACCCAGAGCAGCCGGAAGAACACGCGACGCAGCACCATCCGGTCAGGCTACGAGGCGAGAGTGAAGAATGGCTGCATGATCGAGCTGCGGACCCCCGACGAGATCGAGCACATGCGACCGGCGGGAGCATTCGTGGCCCACGTGCTCGAGGCGACCCGCGCCGCGGCCGCGCCCGGCGTCAATCTGCTCGACCTGGACGCCCTCGCGGCGGACATGATCCGCGATCGGGGTGCCGAGAGCTGCTATGTCGACTATCACCCGTCGTTCGGGGCGATGCCGTTCGGCCGAGTCCTCTGTACGTCCGTCAACGACGCGGCACTGCATGGACTCCCCCGCGACTACCGGCTCGTCGACGGCGACCTGCTGAGTCTCGACTTCGCCGCGAGCGTCGACGGCTGGGTGGCGGACTCCGCCGTCTCCGTGGTCGTCGGCTCGGCCCGGGACGCCGATCTGGCCCTGATCGACACCTGCGAGCGGGCTCTCGCCGCCGGTATCGCAGCGGCACGCCCGGGCGGACGACTCGGTGACATCTCCGCCGCCATCGGGGGTGTGTCGCGCTCGGCCGGTTTCGGCGTCAACTTGCAGTTCGGAGGCCACGGCGTCGGACGGACGATGCACGGCGAACCACACGTGCCGAACGACGGCCGTGCGGGTCGGGGCCTCGTGCTCACGCCCGGGCTGGTCATCGCCATCGAACCGTGGTTGATGGCGACCACCGACGAGCTCTACACGGACGACGACGGATGGACGCTGCGCAGCCGGGACGGATCGCGTGCCGCGCACGTCGAGCACACGGTCGCGATCACCGAGAACGGCCCGTCGGTCTTGACCGCGCGATCCCGCTGACGGATGGTGACCCGCCCCTCCTCGAGAAGACGAGGAGGCACGGTGCGGGTCAGTCGAGGAGGTCGGGTCGGACGCGGCGCGTGCGTTCGAGCTGCTGCTCGTGTCGCCAGGTCGCGATGGCGCCGTGGTTGCCGCTCAGGAGGACCGGGGGGACGTCGAGATCCCGCCACGAGGCGGGCTTCGTGTAGCTCGGATACTCGAGCAGACCGTCTTCGTGACTCTCTTCGGTGAGGCTCTCGGGGTTGCCGACGACGCCCGGGACGAGGCGTCCGATGGCCTCGATCATGGCGGTGACGGCGACCTCGCCGCCGTTGAGCACGTAGTCCCCCAGGCTGATCTCCCGCACGGTGACGCGCGACGACGCGTGCTCGACGACCCGCTGGTCGATGCCCTCGTAGCGACCACACGCGAACACCAGATGCGGCGCGAACGCGAGCTCTCGGGCCAACGACTGGGTGAACGGGGTCCCTGCCGGCGACGGCACGATCATCGTGGTCGTCTCCGGGGTCGCCGCGTCACCGAAGACGGCGTCGAGAGCCTCGCCCCACGGTTCGGGGCGCATGACCATACCGGCCCCGCCGCCGTAGGGGGTGTCGTCGACGGTGCGGTGACGATCGTGCGTGTAGTCACGCAGATCGTGCACCGCCACGTCGAGCAGGCCCTGCTGCCGAGCCTTGCCGAGCAGCGAGATGTCGAGCACCCCGAAGAACTCGGGGAAGATCGACACGATGTCGATGCGCATGTCAGGCGTCGCGCGGGGCGGACTCGTCGGAGGCGTCCGCCTCGACAGCCGCGGCCTCGGGTTCGGAGGACTCCGACTCGGAGTCGTCGGCCAGCTCTTCGAAGAGCCCGGTGGGCGGCGTCACCACGACGACGCCGTTCTCGACGTCGACCTTCGGCACCAGGGCGGCGACGAAGGGGACGAGCACCTCACCCGCGGCGGTGTCGACGGCCAACAGGTCTTGGGCCGGCATGTGGTCGACGCGGGCGACCGTGCCGACCTGGACGCCGTCGCGCTCGACCCGGAGACCGACGAGTTGGTGGTCGTACCACGCGTCGTCTTCCTCGGGGAGCTCGGCACTGTCTTGCTCGACCCAGAGGATGGCCTTCACGAGCGATTCGGCGGCGGTGCGATCGGGGACGCCCTCGAAGAAGCCGACCGGCTGGCTGTTGTACCAGCGCAGTTCGGTCAGCGTGAGCGTCTTGCCATGCCACTCGCTGGTCGCGGGGACCTGCAGCGTGAAGACGGCGCCCGGCGTGAATCGCTGCTCGGGGGTGTCCGTGAAGAGTTCCAGCTTCAGAGCGCCCTTGAGGCCGTGGGCCTTCGTGAGGCGCCCGACGCGCAACTGGGTTCGATCTGGGGAGGACACAGGCTCGTTCGTCACGGCCTAGACGTCGGTGTCGACGACGTCGACGCGAACGCGCTTGCCGTCAGCCAGAGCGGTGATCAAGGTGCGCAGCGCCTTGGCCGTGCGGCCGGAGCGGCCGATGACACGGCCGAGGTCGTCGGGGTTCACGTGGACCTCGAGAACGTCGCCACGCGGGGAGTTCTTCTCGACGACCTGCACCTCGTCCGGGTGATCGACGATCCCCCGGACGAGGTGTTCGAGTGCAGGTGCGAGCACTGACTACGCCTCGGTGGTCTCGGCGTCGTCAGCGGCAGGAGCCTCGGCGGGCTCGGCCTTGGCCGGCTTCTCCGACTTGGGCACGAGGACCGGCTTCTTCTTCTCGTCGGCGACGAAGGCCTCCTTGGGAGCCTTGGTCTTGACGGTGCTGGTGGCGTTCGCGTCACCCTTGAACTTGCCCCAGTCGCCCGTGAGCTTGAGCAGCGCGGCGACCTGCTCGGTCGGCTGGGCGCCGACGCTGAGCCAGTACTGAGCGCGCTCCGACTCGACCTCGATGAACGAGGGCTCCTCGGTGGGGTGGTACTTGCCGATCTCCTCGATCACGCGGCCGTCGCGCTTGGTGCGCGAGTCGGCGACGACGATGCGGTAGTACGGTGCGCGGATCTTGCCCATGCGCTTGAGACGGATCTTGACAGCCACAATTCTCCTGTGTGATGTGATGTGGGCGAGTTGCTAGCCGTGAGCGTGGGGGCACACTCGGCTCGAAAGCTCTGATGAGGTCTGGCGACAGGCTGATTAGAGGGTCGGCCCGCCGCAGACTCGACCTCTTATTGTTGCAGACGTTCGCCGGTCTGCGCGAATCACTTCGGCAAGCCGCCACACCGGGTCGTCGCATGACGACCCGAGGAGGCGCGGGCGGGCACCCGGAGCGGCCTTCTGTCAGGATGAACCGCGCATGCGCTGGTCGGCGGATGTCATCGCCCAGCACGCACTCCCCGCCGTGCCGACGCGGAAGGCCCCACCATGAAGATCGATTTCACGGCGTCCGAGCCGTCGACACTCGGGATCGAATGGGAGCTGGCCCTCGTCGACCGGTCGAGTGGCGAACTGGCCGCGCATGCGCCCGCGATCCTCGAGGAGCTCGCGCCGCGGATCAACGGCGACGGCCCCGAGCGCCTCACCGGCGAGCTCCTGACCAACACGGTCGAGGTCGTCACCGGCGTGCACCGTCGTGTCACGGACGGCGTCGACGACCTGCGCCACACGATCGAGTCCGTCCGCGAGCCGGCCGAGCACCTCGGCGCCGAGCTGATGTGCGCCGGCACGCACCCCTTCAGCCAGTGGTTCCAGCAAGAGGTGACGCCCGACAAGGAGCGGTACGCCACCCTCATCGACCGGACGCGCTGGTGGGGCCGGCAGATGATGATCTGGGGCGTGCACGTCCACGTCGGTATCGACGACCGCGACAAGGTGCTGCCCATCCTCAACGGGCTGCTCACCTACGTGCCCCATTTCCAGGCGATCACGGCCTCGTCGCCGTTCTGGGTCGGTGAGGAGACCGGGTACGCCTCGAACCGCGCGCTGATGTTCCAGCAACTCCCCACGGCAGGGCTCCCCCCGCAGTTCGGCGCGTGGGCGAACTACGAGGAGATGGTCGCCGACATGACGCACACCGGCGTCATCGACGACCACAGCGAGCTCCGCTGGGACCTCCGCCCCTCGCCCAAGTGGGGAACCCTCGAGACGCGCGTCTTCGACGGCATCGCGACCTTCGACGAGGTCGCGGCCGTGACCGCACTGGTCCAATGCCTGGTCGACGACATGTCCACCCGCCTCGATGCCGGTGACGAGCCTCCTCAGATGCAGCCCTGGTTCGTTCGCGAGAACAAGTGGCGCGCCGCGCGCTACGGCATGGACGCCATCGTCATCGTCAACGCGGCGGGCGACGAACGACTAGTCACCGACGACCTGCGCGATCTCATCGTGCGACTCGAGCCCGTGGCCGACCGGCTCGGCTGCCTCGACGAACTGCAGTCCCTGACCCGCATCATGGACGTCGGCGCGAGCTACCAGCGTCAGCTGGCGGTCGCGGCGCGCAGCGACGGCAGTCTCCGTGCCGTCGTCGCGTCGCTGGTCGCCGAGCTCCGCGACGGCCTCGCCGCCTGACGCGTCCCTCCCCCGGCTCGCCTGCCGCTCCTTCCCCTTCGCGTTGTGCGACCATGTCGCGCGACGCCGCCGGTTCCGCCGGCGTGTCGCGAGCGTCTGCGACCGCATGGTCGCATCCTGCCTGCAGGAGGCACGGGTCGGGATGGTCAGTACGTCCCGTGGGGCGAGCGGTCGCCCAGATCGAAGCACGGCGACCACGAGCAAAGAAGAACGCCCGGTGTGGAATGATCCACAACCGGGCGTTCGGGTCGAGCCTGTGAGCGACTAACCGCGTCCCAGGAACTTCTGCAGCGACGCGAGCTCTTCGGCCGTCGGCGCCTTGTCGCCCTGGGGCGCACCGCCGAGACCGAAGCCCGAACCACCGCCGGCGGCCGAGCCACCAGGCTTCTCGCCACTGGCGAGAGCCGCGTTCTGTGCCGCGCGCTTGGCGGGGTTGCCCGCCTTCGAGCCCTTCTTCTTGGCCTGTGCCTTACGACCGGCGTACGAGGCGCCGGGGATCGGCCCCATGCCGGGTACCTGCGGCACGCCGCCCTTGGCGACCGTGCGCATCATCTTGGACGCCTGCTCGAAGCGCTGCACGAGCTGGTTGACGTCGGTGACCGTCATGCCCGAACCGCGGGCGATGCGCAGGCGGCGGGAGCCGTTGAGCAGCTTCGGCAGCTTACGTTCGGCCGGCGTCATGGACTGGATGATCGCCTCGGTGCGGACGATCTCGCGCTCGTCGAAGTTCTCGAGCTGCTCGCGCATGCCCTTGGCGCCCGGCAGCATGCCGAGCATGCCCTTGATCGACCCCATGTTGCGCAGCTGCTGCATCTGTTTCAGGAAGTCGTCCAGCGTGAACGAGTCGGTCGCGATCTTCTCGGCGACCTTGCGCGCCTCTTCCTCGTCGAACGCACCCTGGGCCTGCTCGATGAGGGTGAGGATGTCACCGAGGTCGAGGATTCGGCTCGCCATGCGGTCGGGGTGGAACGGCTCGAAGTCGTCGAGCCCCTCACCGGTCGACGCGAACATGATCGGTCGACCCGTGACGGACGCGACGCTGAGCGCGGCACCACCGCGCGCGTCGCCGTCGAGCTTCGAGAGCACCACACCGGTGAAGTCGACGCCGTCCTGGAACGCCTTGGCCGTGGCCACGGCGTCTTGACCGATCATCGCGTCGATGACGAAAAGCACCTCGTCGGGGTCGACGGCCTTGCGGATGTTCGCAGCCTGCTTCATCAGTTCGGAGTCGACACCGAGACGACCCGCCGTGTCGACGATGACCGTGTCGTAGACCTTGTCGCGCGCGTACTTGATGGCCTGCTTGGCGACCTTGACCGGGTCACCGACGCCGTTGCCCGGCTCGGGCGCGAAGACGAACGCACCGGCCTGCTCGCCGACGACCTGGAGCTGCTGCACCGCGTTGGGGCGCTGGAGGTCGGCCGCCACGAGCATCGGCGTGTGGCCGTCTTTCGCGAGCCACTTCGCCAGCTTGCCCGCGAGGGTCGTCTTACCGGCACCCTGCAGACCCGCGAGCATGATCACGGTCGGCGGGTTCTTGGCGAACTCCAGCCGGCGCTGCTGCCCGCCGAGGATCTCGACCAGCTCTTCGTTGACGATCTGGACGACCTGCTGCGCCGGGTTCAGCGCTTTGTTGACCTCGTCCCCGAGGGCACGATCGCGCACCTTGTTCGTGAACGCCTTGACGACGTCGAACGCGACGTCGGCATCGAGCAGCGCGCGACGGATCTCGCGGACCGTGCTGTCGACGTCGGCGGGGCTGAGCTTGCCCTTGTTGCGGAGATTTCTGAACGTATCCGCGAGGCGGTCGGAGAGGGTTCCAAATGTGGCCATGGTGCTGCCATCTTAACCGTTCGAGCCGACCCGGACCTCCGGAGGCGCGGCGCACGACCCTGGGACTTATTGGACTCGATCTATTAATCGTCTACTCTCGCTGCATGACGCTCATCGAGAGACACGGCATCGCGTCCGGCGAGGCCCCCCTCCCCTACCTCGAAGCGTGGACGCTGCAGCGACGGCTCCACGGCGCGGTCGTGGCCCGCGACACCCCGGGGGCACTCGTCCTGTGCCAGCACCCGTCCGTCTACACGGCGGGCACCCGCACGCAGCCCGACGACCTGCCGCGGGACGGCAGCCCCGTCGTCGAGGCCGATCGCGGCGGCCGCATCACCTGGCACGGCCCCGGCCAGCTCGTGGCCTACCCGATCGTGCGCCTGCCCGAGCCCCTCGACGTCGTGGCGTTCGTGCGCGAGCTCGAGTCGTGCCTCATCGAGGCGTGCGCCACCGTCGGCGTCGTCGCCGAGCGCATCGACGGCCGCAGCGGCGCCTGGGTCCGCTCGTCGACGGGCGACGCGAAGGTCGGTGCCGTCGGCATCCGCGTCGCAGAGGGGGTCACCATGCACGGTGTCTCGCTGAACTGCGACAACTCGCTCGCCCCCTACGACGTCATCGTGCCCTGCGGCATCGCCGACGCCGGCGTGACCACCCTGACCCGCGCCTCCGGCCGGATCGTGACGCCCCACGACGTCGCGGACGCGCTCGAGGCGTCGATCACGGCGCTGATCGACCGACTCGACGGCGCGACGGCCTCGGCCGGGACGGCGGTCGCCGCGTGAGCGCCGCGCCCGAGGGCCGCCGCCTGCTGCGCGTCGAGGCCCGCAACGCCGCGACCCCCATCGAGACGAAGCCGTCCTGGATCAAGACGACGGCGCGCCAGGGCCCCGAGTACCGCGCCCTGACCGAGCTCGTCGTCGACAAGAAGCTGCACACCGTCTGCCAGGAGGCCGGCTGCCCGAACATCTTCGAGTGCTGGGAGGACCGCGAGGCCACCTTCCTGATCGGCGGCTCGCAGTGCACGCGTCGCTGCGACTTCTGCCAGATCGACACCGGCCGACCCAGCCCGCTCGACCGGCGCGAGCCGCAGTCGGTCGCGGAGTCGGTCCGCGAGATGGGACTCCGCTACGCCACGGTGACGGGCGTCGCGCGCGACGACCTGGACGACGGAGGCGCGTGGCTGTATGCCGAGACCATCCGGCGCATCCACGATCTCAACCCGGGCACCGGCGTCGAGATCCTCGTGCCCGACTTCAACGGTCGCCCCGAACTCCTCGGGCAGGTGTTCGACGCCGCTCCCGAGGTGTTCGCGCACAACGTCGAGACGGTCCCCCGCATCTTCAAGCGCATCCGCCCGGCCTTCACGTTCGAGCGCTCGCTCGACGTGATCCGTCAGGGGCACGACGCCGGGCTCGTCACGAAGTCGAACCTCATCCTCGGCATGGGCGAGGAGTACGGCGAGGTGATCGACGCGCTCGAACGACTGCGCGAGGCCGAGACGGACATCATCACGCTGACGCAGTACCTGCGGCCGAGCCCCCGGCACCTGCCCGTCGCCCGGTGGGTGAAGCCCGAGGAGTTCGTCGACTTCCGCGAGATCGCCGAGGACATGGGCTTCAGCGGGGTGTTGGCCGGGCCGCTCGTGCGGTCGTCCTACCGCGCCGGCCGCCTCTGGGCCCGGGCTACGGAGGCGCGGGGCGGCTTCGTCCCCGACTCGTTGCGGCACCTGCTGACCGCCGACGCCGGGCGCCAGGCCGTCTGAACCGACGGGGGCTCGGGCGCGTCAGCCGATCAGGTTCTGCACGAACACGTGCGGGGTGAAACCGGTGAGGTCGTTGATGCCCTCGCCCTGGCCGACGAGCTTGATCGGGATGCCGGTCTGCTCCTGCACGGCGAGGACGAAGCCGCCACGGGCCGAGCCGTCGAGCTTCGTGAGGACGAGCCCGGTGACCCCCGCGTGCTCGATAAACGCCTGCGCCTGGGCGAGGCCGTTCTGCCCCGTCGTGGCGTCGAGCACGAGCAGCACCTCGGCGATCTCCGTCTGCTTCTCGACGACGCGCTTGATCTTGCCGAGTTCGTCCATGAGCCCCGACTTCGTCTGCAGACGGCCGGCCGTGTCGATGAGGACGATCTCGAAGCCCTCGCGCATGGCCCGCTCGACCGTCTGGAACGCGACCGAAGCCGGGTCCTGCCCCTGCTGCTGCGGACGCACGATCTGAGCTCCGGCACGCTCGGCCCAGGTCGCGACCTGCTCGACGGCCGCCGCGCGGAACGTGTCCGCCGCGCCGACGAGCACGGTGCGGTCGAAGTTGCGCAGGAACTTGGCGAACTTGCCGATCGTCGTCGTCTTTCCGACGCCGTTCACGCCGACCATCAGCACGACCGCGGGGCGATTGCTGAGCTTGAGCGTCGAGTCGAGCTTCGAGAGGCGCTCCTCGAGCACCTCGCGGAGCATGCGGCGGAGGTCGGCCGGGTCGGTGGTCTGGAACCGCGCGACCTTCTGGCGCAGGTCGTCGACGACGGCTTCGGTCACGTCCGGCCCGAAGTCGGCGCCGATGAGCGAGGCCTCGAGGTCGTCCCAGGTGGTCTCGTCGATCGTCTTGCGGCCGAACACGCCACGGAGGGCGCCGGAGAGAGACCAGGGAGATGCCATGCGACCAGCTTATTCGTCGCACGGCCGTCACTCGGCGCGCGGAGCGGCGGATCGGCCTGTATCGTGAACCCGTTGAAGGGGAGTATTCCTCTCGCGCTGTGCCGTCAATACGGAAGAGACCGATCTCGACCCGGTGCAGCGGCGCCGACCGCGACGACTTCTCGTCCGGCCGGGGCGGAAGAGACCTTCAGTACTCGTCATGCGTACTGGAGGCACTCCATGGACATCCACTTCCTCACCTGGGCGATCACGATCGCCGGCATCCTCGGGCTGCTCGTCTTCGACTTCTACAGTCACGTCCGGACGCCGCACGAGCCGACCATCCGCGAATCCGCGATCTGGTCCGGCGTCTACATCGGCATCGCGATCCTGTTCGGCGTGGGCGTCGGCGTCTTCTCCAACTGGACCTACGGCGGCGAGTACTTCGCCGGCTGGATCACGGAGAAGGCGCTGTCGGTCGACAACCTGTTCGTCTTCCTGATCATCATGACGAGTTTCGCCGTGCCGCGGATCTACCAGCAGAAGGTCCTGCTCGTCGGCATCGCCATCGCGCTGCTGTCGCGCGGTCTCTTCATCGCGGCGGGCGTCGCGATCATCGACAACTTCTCCTGGGTCTTCTATCTCTTCGGCGCCCTGCTCTTCTGGCTCGCGTACAGCCAGGTGCGCGGCGGTCACGACGACAAGGACGAGGCCGACAGCCGACTCATCCGCACCCTGCGCCGCATCATCCCGACCTCGAACGACTACGACGAGGACCGCCTGACCACGAAGGTCGACGGCAAGCGCCTCTTCACCCCCCTGTTCTTGGTCATGGTGGCGATCGGCCTCACGGACGTGCTGTTCGCCCTCGACTCGATCCCCGCGATCTTCGGCCTGACGCAGGAGGCCTACATCGTCTTCACGGCGAACGCCTTCTCGCTGCTCGGCCTGCGCCAGCTGTACTTCTTGATCTCGGGTCTGCTCGAGCGTCTCGTCTACCTCGCGCAGGGCCTCGCCGTGATCCTCGCGTTCATCGGTGTGAAGCTCGTGTTCCACGCCCTGCACGTGAACGAGGTACCGTTTATCAATGGCGGTCAGCCCATCGACTGGATTCCCGAGATCCCCATCTGGTTCTCGCTCGGATTCATCCTGGTGACCATCGCCGTGGCCACGGTGTTGAGCCTCGCGAAGTCCGGTCGCGACCGGAAGCGCGAGACCCTGACGTCGGGCTCGGAGGCCAGCGAGGGCTAGACCGCCCTGCACAGGCACCCTGCGCAGACATCCCGAGCAGAAGACGGAACCCCCTGCGATGCGCCTCGAACTGATCCGCCACGGCCAGACCGACTGGAACAGCCAAGACAAGCTGCAGGGGTCGAGCGACATCCCGCTGAACGACGTCGGTCGAGGGCAGGCCGTCGCCGCGGCCGCGCTCCTCGCCGGCGACGACTGGTCGGCGATCGTCTCGTCACCGCTCATGCGGGCCCGTGAGACGGCCCAGATCATCGCTGCCGAACTCGGCATCGAGCTCGGCGACTCCTACGACGAGCTGATCGAGCGCGACTACGCGTCGCGCGAGGGCACCGTGCCCGACGAGGCGATCCCCGACGAGCCCGACGCGTCGTTCCCCGACATCGAGCCCCGGGAGTCGGTCGCGCGCCGCGGTATCGGCGCCCTCGAGATGATCCGCGACACGCGCCTCCCCCTCGATGGCCCCGACGCCCGCATCGTTGTCGTCTGCCACGGCACGATCATCCGTTTCACGTTGTCCGAGATCCTCGGCGTCGAGATGCCGCACATCCAGAACGCGGCGGCGAACACCGTCGAGTGGGACGGCAGCGGCTGGCGCGTGCTGACCGTCAACGGCGAGGCACTCGAGACCGCCTGACGAAGCCCGACCCCCTCATGACGAAGGAGGCACGACCTGCGTGGTCGTGCCTCCTTCGCCGTCGAGGGGGCCGGGTCAGGAGGCGCGCTCGGCGGCGACGTCGCGGCGTTCGCGCTCGCCGACGACGCGCTGCCCGACGACGGCGCTGACACCGTCCTGCCGCATCGAGACGCCGTAGAGGGCGTCGGCGATCTCCATGGTGCGCTTCTGGTGCGTGATGACGATGAGCTGGCT
The DNA here is from genome assembly GCF_049601585.1 of Frigoribacterium sp. 2-23. Lineage (GTDB taxonomy): Bacteria > Actinomycetota > Actinomycetes > Actinomycetales > Microbacteriaceae > Frigoribacterium. The sequence continues at coordinate 2,089,287 of NZ_CP187126.1, forward strand.
CGACTCGCGCAGGTCCTCGAAGATCGCCAGGAGGCGACCGAGGTTCGCGTCGTCGAGGGCCGCCTCGACCTCGTCCATGATGTAGAACGGGCTCGGTCGCGCCTTGAAGATCGCGATCAGGAGGGCGACGGCGGCCAACGAGCGCTCGCCACCGCTCAGCAGCGACAGCCGCTCGATCTTCTTGCCGGCGGGCTTGACGGTCACCTCGATGCCGGTCGTGAGCAGGTTCTCGGGGTCGGTGAGGTGGATCGAGCCCGTCCCCCCGGGGAAGAGGATCGGGAAGACCCGGTTGAACGCGAGCTTCGTGTCCTCGAAGGCACTCGAGAAGATGGTCTGCATCTTCTCGTCGATGTCCTCGATGATCGTGAGCAGGTCCTTGCGGGTGCTCGTCAGATCGGTGAGCTGCTCGGTGAGGAAGGCGTGGCGCTGCTCGAGCGCCGAGAACTCCTCGAGCGCGAGCGGGTTGACCCGGCCGAGCTGCGCGAGTTTCTTCTCGGCCGCGGCCAGGCGGGTCTTCTGCTCGGCACGGACGAACGGGGTGCCGCTCGGCGCGGCGGGCGCCGTGCCCGCGTCGTCGTCTGCGTCCTCGTCGCCCTCGGTGCCGGCGGTCGCGTCGGCGTCGCCGGACGCCGCCTGACCTTCGAGCGGGATCGGCACGGAAGGGCCGTACTCCTCGACCAGCACCTCCTCGACCAGGCCGAGCTCGGAAGCCGCACGTTCGAGGAGTCCGGACAGGTGCAGCTTCTTCTCGTAGATCTCCATCTCGAGTCCGTGCACGTTCTCGGTGACGGTGTGCAGCCGCTCGCGCAGCTGACGCTCCTCGCGACGCAGGGTGCTGAGCTCCTCGTTCTGCTGCGACCGCGCGGTCTCCGCCTCGGCCAGCCGGGCGCGCGCCTCGGCGAGCGAGCGGTCGACCGCGTCGAGCACCGGGGGCAGCGCGTCGAGCACGGCCGACGTCGACGCCATCTGCCGCTGCCGGATCACCGTCTGGCGAGCCTGCTCGTCGGCAGCCGCCCGCTGCGCCTCGCGCTGCTTCTCGAGCTCGGCGGCACGGGCGACCTCGGCGCGGACGCGTTCGCGCACCGTCTCGAGACGAACACGCTGCTCGAGCTCCAGGCCTCGCGCCTGTTCGACCTCGAGCAGCATCCCCTCGCGGGCTGAGGCGTCGAGCAACGGTCGCGGCCTGGCGCTGTGGTCGTCGTGCGCCTGACGCGCCTCGTCGACGGCCCGCTGGGCGACGCGGGTCGCATCCTCCGACGTGGTGAGCGCCGCCGACAACCGTTCGACCTCGGCCTCCGCTGCCTCGACCTGCGCGCGGAGTCGACCGAGCTGCTGACCGTGCGCCGTGACCTCGGCCTCGTGGTCGCGAGCCGCCTGCGCCGTGGCCTTGGCGGTCGCGCGGGACGCGGCCAGCGCCTCCTTCGCCTCGGCGAGATCGAACGTGAGGCGCTCGATCGCCGTGCTGACCACGGTGAGGCGCTCGGCGGCCGTGTCGCGCTCGGCGACGAGTTCGAGCCGTGAGCGCTCGGCGCCGGAGCCGCCGCGCAACACGTAGTCGGTGAGCACCTCGCCGGAGCGCGTGATGACCGTGACCGGCAGCGGGTGCGCCGCGAGCGACGCCCAGGCCGCGCGGGCGGTCGCGAGGTCGTCCGCGACGACGGTGCTCGCGAGGAGCCCGAGGACACCGGGAGGCGCGGTGACGACCGAGACGGCGGCGACGGCTCCCGGGGGCAGTGCGACGTCGAGCGCGGGCAACCGCCGCTCGGGCTCGGCGACGACGACCTCGACCCGGCCGAGCTCGGCCTCGGTCGCGTGGCCGACGGCGTCGAAGGCGGAGGCGGCGTCGTCCACGAGCACGGCGTCGACGACGCTGCCGAGCGCCGCCGCGACGGCCGCCTCGTAACCCGGGGTGACCTGCACGTGTTCGGTCACCGGGCCGCGCACACCCGGTCGATCGGCGGCGACGAGGGCGGTCGAGCCGTCCTTCTGATCGAGGGCCATCGAGAGCGCGCCGCTGCGAGCGGCCAGCGCGTCGCGCTCCCGCTCGGACGTGTGGAGTCTCTCGCGAAGGTCGTCGACGGAGGCCTGGTCGCGGGTGACGGCGTCGTCGGCCTCGCGCTGCGCCGCCTCGACGTCGACGGTGTCGGTGTCGGTGCCCGGGGTACGCGGGGCCTGCCGTTCGAGGGCGGCGTACTCGGTGCGACCCGCGTCTCGTCGGAGCTCGGCCGCCTCGAGCGCGTTCTGCTGACGCAGCCGCTCGCCCGCCACGGCGGCCAGCTTCGACTGCGCGACCTCGACGATGCTCCGCAGACTCGCGGACTCGAGGTCGTGCTTCGAGACGAGGGCGCTCTGGGCGGCGATCTCGTCGTCGAGCGCGTCCAACGCGGCGCGGGTCGTCGCGACGGTCGCGCCCGCCGCGCCCACCGCCTCCTCGGCCGCCGCTACGTCGCCCTGCAGACGGACGGCCTCCTCGCGGGCGTCGGCCACCATGCCTGCGGTGATGCTCGTCGTGGCGACGGGGCCGTCGGACTGCTGCGCGAGCAGCTGGAGGCGCTGGTTCGCGAGACTCGACAGGCTGCGCAGGCGCTCCTGTACGGACTCGAGCCCGAAGGCCACGCGACGGGCGTCGTCGACGGCATCGCCGACCATCTCCTGCTCGAGGCGCTGCTCGCGGACCTTGTTCTGGTCGAGCTGCTCCTGCAGGACGAGGCGTTCGCTCTTGCGCTCGTTCTCGCTGCGCGACTGGGTCGCGAGCACGTCGCGGAGGCCGACCACCTCGTCGGCGAGGAGGCGCGCGCGGGCGTCGCGGACGACCGCCGCGATGGTCTGCGCCTCGCGGGCGATCTCGGCCTGACGCCCGAGTGGCTTGAGCTGCCGTCGGATCTCACCGGCCAGGTCGCTCAGCCGGGTCAGGTTCGTCTGCATCGCGTCGAGCTTCCGCAGCGTCTTCTCTTTGCGGCGGCGGTGCTTGAGGATGCCGGCGGCCTCCTCGATGAAGCCGCGGCGGTCTTCGGGCGTGGCATGCAGCACGGCGTCGAGCTGCCCCTGCCCGACGATCACGTGCATCTCGCGGCCGAGGCCCGAGTCGCTCAGCAGCTCCTGCACGTCGAGCAGACGGCAGCTCTCGCCGTTGATCGCGTACTCGCTGCCGCCGTTGCGGAACAGCGTGCGACTGATCGTCACCTCGGTGTAGTCGATCGGCAGGGCGCCGTCGGTGTTGTCGATGGTGAGCACGACCTGTGCCCGGCCGAGCGGGCCGCGGGTCGACGTACCGGCGAAGATGACGTCCTCCATCTTGCCGCCGCGGAGGTTCTTGGCGCCCTGCTCCCCCATCACCCAGGCGAGCGCGTCGACGACGTTGCTCTTGCCCGAGCCGTTCGGGCCGACGACGCACGTGACACCCGGCTCGAACGCGAACGTCGTGGCGGAGGCGAACGACTTGAATCCCTTGAGCGTGAGGCTCTTCAGGTACATGCGTCGTGCCTCCTTCCCTGTCTCGACCCGGCGTGTCGTGCTCCAGGATAGGCGCGGCGGCGGGCCGGGCCGCGGTGGCGCGGCGCGGGTGTGCCATTCGGCGGGACCCTCGCGTCGCGGCGAGCGGGGGCTACGCGGCGCGGAGGCGCTGGCAGCGGGGGCAGAAGTGCGACGAGCGGTTCATGAAGGCCTCGCGCACGATCGGGGTGCCGCAGCGGGGGCAGGGGCGACCGTGCTGACCGTAGGCGTTGAGGCTGTGCACGAAGTAGCCCGACTGGCCGTTGACGTTGACGTACTGCGCGTCGAAGCTCGTGCCTCCTTCGGCCAAGGCCTTGAGGAGCACGATGCGCACCTCGGACAGCAGCAGGCGCGCCCGCCGGGCCGACAGCGCCTCGGTCGGCTGGTCGGGGTGGATCTTCGCGGCCCAGAGCGACTCGTCGGCGTAGATGTTGCCGACGCCGCTCTGCAGCCCCTGGTCGAGCAGCGCACGCTTGACCCCGGTGCGCCGCGCCAGGAGTCGCGTGAGCCACTCCCGGTCGTCGAAGGCCGGGTCGAGCGGGTCGCGGGCGATGTGGGCGACCTGACTCGGGATCCGCCCGACCCAGTGCGCGCCGTCGTCCTCGCCGTCGGGCCGAACAGACGACGTCTCGCCGTCGAGGGGCGGCGAGCCGAGGAGGCGCGGGCCGGCGAATCCGGCCGGCCTCCCGTCGGTCGTCGGTACCGTCTCGTCGAGCGCCATCGACCCGAAGATGCGCTGGTCGACGAACGCGAGGCGGACCGGACCGAGCGCCGGGCTGTCGAGGTCGAGGCGGATGCGCAGCAGACGGTCGTCGGGCTGCTCTCGATCGCGCAGCAGCACCTGCCCGCTCATGCCGAGATGGGCCACGAGCGCCATCGGCTCGTCATGGGGCGTGGCGGGCTCGAACGGCAGCCAGAGGAACTTGCCGCGCCGGACGGCGGCGTCGATCGTGCCGCCGACGAGTCGGTCGACGAAATCGTCCGCGGGGCCGCGGTGCCGCTTCAGCGAGCGCTGGTCGAGCACCGACACGGCGGTGACGACCGCGCCGGCCACCGCGGGGCGGAGACCGGCGCGGACCACCTCGACCTCGGGGAGCTCCGGCACGACTACGAGGCGTCGGCGGTCGTGGCCGTCGACAGCGTCGACCAGGCCTCGAGTGCCGCAGCCATCTCGGCCTGCTTCTTGCTGCTGCCGGTGCCGTTCGCCGCCGGGTCGTCGCCGAGGAACACGGTGGCGTGGAAGCGCTTGTCGTGATCGGGGCCGCTGTCGGTGACGCGGTACGACGGGAGACCTCGACCGAGCGACGCCGCGAGCTCTTGCAGGCTCGTCTTCGGGTCCATCGCCGCGCCGAAACGATCGGGGTTGTCGAGCAATGGCGCGATCAGACGCAGCACGAGCCCGGTCGCGGCGTCGGGGCCGGCGTCGAGATAGGTCGCACCGATGACGGCCTCGACGGTGTCGGCCAGGATCGAGTGCTTGTCGCGGCCGCCGGTGAGCTCTTCGCCTCGCCCGAGACGCAGGTGCGCGCCGAGGCCGATGTGACGGGCCACCTCGGCCAGGGCGACGGTGCTGACGAGGCTCGCCCGACGCTTGGCGAGGTCGCCCTCGTCGAGATCGGGATTCTCGTTGTACAGCATGACGGTGACCGCCTGGCCGAGGATCGAGTCACCCAAGAACTCGAGGCGCTCGTTGTTGCCGATGCCGCCGTGTTCATAGGCGTACGACCGGTGGGTGAGCGCGAGCTCGAGCAGTTCGGGGCTGACGGCGATCTGCAGACGGGAAAGCAGATCAGCCCGGTCGGAATCGCTTCCGGGACCGGGCTGATTGACAGACTTCATAGATTCGAGTCTCGTCGAGTGCGTGCTGATCGGATCAGACGTCGGCGACCTTGCGGCCCTTGTACTCCATGTACAGGGGCGTGCCGGCGCTGTCTTCGACAACCTTCGCGCGGTGCGGGAGGCTGTACGTGACCTTGCCGTTCTCGATGGTCTTCACGAGCTGCACGGGTGCGGCCTTCCACTGCGAGCGGCGGGCGTGCGTGTTGGCGCGTGACTGCTTCCTCTTAGGAACGGCCATGAGTGTCTCTTCTCTCTATCGGCGCCCTAGCGGGCGCCTGCTTCGTCTTCGGTCTGGTGTGACGCGGGCTCGGCGGATGCCGATTCAGCCGACCCGCTCGCGTCGTCGGCCCCCGCCTCGCCGCTCTCGTCCACCGTCAAGGTGGCGAGCGCAGACCAGCGCGGGTCGATGTTCTCACGGGGTTGGTAGTCGGGGATGTCTTCCACACGCTCGCCCGTCACCGGGTCGAGGCCTGGACAATCCGGCCGACAGACCGGCTGGAAGGGCAGTGACAGAACCACTGCGTCTCTGACCACGGGTTCAAGATCCACGTGATCGTCTTGAACCTTGTAGTCAAAAGCTTCGTCATCAGAGTACGCGAAAAGCTCCGCGAAATCGACTTCGACGCTCTGCTCGATGGGTTTCAGGCAGCGACTGCATTCTCCGATGGCCAGCCCGGACACGTGCGCGGACGCCAGGATGCCGTCGTGCAGGCCCTCCAGACGCAGGTCGATGTCGATGGTCGCCCCGGCCGGGACCGAGATCGGGCCCTCGCCGAGCCGCTCGGGCACGACCGTCTCGAGATCGTGCTCGCGCATCTCGCCGGGTCGGTGCATCAGATCGTGCACCGCCACGGTGTAAGGGGTCTTGGTGAAATGAGGCACGAGCGGAGAGTTTACGCGCTCGGGCTGGGTCGCGCCTCCGTGGACGACACCAGCGACCGCGGGAGCACGAACGCCGCGAGGCGATCCGAACTCGAGGCCGACCGACGGAGGCCGCGGATCACGGCCAGGGCGGCGGCGGCGGCCCGGTCGCCGGCCGGGACGGCACCGAAACGCTCCGCCTCGAGATCGTCGAGCAGCGTGGCCAACGCGCGTCGCGCCTCCTGCGTGTCCTCGTGTCTCGACAGCATGGTGTCGAGGGTGGAGGCCGCCGCCGTCGGCGTCGCCCCGCGATCGACGTGCAGGCGCAGGTCGCTCGCCGTGTCGAGCACCTCGAGCCAGGCGGACAGGGCAGCGTCGGGCGGGCCGGCTCCGAGCCGGCGCCTCCGCCGCCCGGCTCGCAGGCTCGACGGGACGACCACGAGGGCCGCGAGGAGGGCCAGGGCGAGGAGGCCGGCGACGGTGCCGATCGATCCGGAGGCGCTCGTCCCGGCACCGGACGCCGTCGGGTCGGTCGCGCCCGCGCTGGGCGTCGCGGCCGTCGGCGTCGGCGCCGCGCTGGGGGCCGCCGAAGCGCTCGGCGAGGTCTCGTCGCTCGCCGACGGCGCGGCGGACGGCTCGACGCCGGTCTGCTGCAGATACGCCTGCGGGGCACCGAGGCCGACGGTGGGCTCGAAGGGCACCCAGCCGAGACCCTGGAAGTACAGTTCCGGCCAGGTGTGCAGGTCGTCGCTCGAGACACGGTGCTCGACGTCGTCGCCCACGCCGACGCTCGAACCGGGCAGGAAGCCGACGGCCACCCGCGACGGGATGCCGAGTGTGCGGGCCATCACCGCCATGGCCGACGCGAAGTGGACGCAGTAGCCGCTCTTGACGCGGAGGAACTCCTGGATCATGTCGAGACCGCTGCCGTCGTAGCCCCGCTCGACGGGTGTGTCCTCGGAGTAGGTGAACTCCCCGTCACGGAAGTAGTCCTGCAGTTCGACCGCGGCATCGAAGGGATTGGGTGCGTCGGCCGTGACCTGGGCGGCGAGCGCCGTGACGCTCGCGGGGACTCCCCGGACCGACAGGTACGGGGTCATGTCGGCGGGCGCGTCGCCGAGCACACCGACCACCTGGGCGGGGCTCGGGTCGACCGGGCGGCTCTGCACCTCGTACTCGAGGCCCTGGGTGCCCGTCGTGTCGCTGCGGACGGTGACGCCCGACTCGTCCACGTAGCTCCACTGGTCGTCCAGGCCGGCGACGGCGGTCGCGGGCACCGGCAGGGGCAGATACGGGCTGCGCAGGGCGGTGATCGAGACATCGGTCACGACGTCCCGCCGGGTGGTGTTCGCGTCGATCCCGGGTGCCGCCGGGAGCTCGTCGAGGCGGTGCGTGGGATCGAGCTGGACGTCGGCGGGTCTCCAGCTCTGACCGGAGAAGTCCACGAGGTCGACGAGCTTGAGGTACGTGCCGCCCGGGTTGGTCGTCCTGTAGGTCAGGACGGTCACGGGTGCGCCGCGTCGGAGATCGTTGCCGAGATCGATGATGGGGTTGACCCCGGTCGCGAGGCCGGTGCCGGTGGCCGTGCCGGACAGGGGCGAGACCCCGGTCAGCGGGATCACGGTCGTGAGGAGGCCCGCCACGATCACGGACGCGCCCGCGCCGACGAGACCGGCACGGCTCGGCCGGCGCCCCGTCGACGCCATGAGCAGGGCGAGGTACGCCACGACGGTGGCGACCACCCAGGGCCAACTCGTCTCGGCCAGGGGGACGAAGGCGGGGACCAGCACCATGCCGGCGGGGAAGACACCCGTGAGGCCCGGCATCTGGCCCACCGAGCCGAGCAGGTCGACCAGGACGGCGACCACGAAGACGGCCACGACCAGGAGCGCGAAGATGCCGTCACCCACGGCGACGGGCGCCGATCCCCCGACGATCGTGGCGCTGGCATCGGCGGTCAGGGCGTCGACCCGATCGACGGTCGCGCCGGTCGGGATGAACCCGAGCAACGCGGTGCCGCCCGAGACGAGCCCGGTCGAGACGGCGCCGCCGAGCAGCGTGCCGATCACCCAGCCGAGCCAGGGCGAGAGACGCAGGGAGCGGGCGACGAGGGAGGTGCCCAGGACGACGGCGGACACGGCCGCCCCCGCCACGAACCACCCGACTCCCTGGAAGAGCGTGTGCATGCTCGCGAACCCCAGCATCAGCGTCACCCAGACGAGCAGCGTGGTCTGCCACCGCGTGGTCGCGGTCCCCCGCTCGCCGAAGAAGCCCGTCCGACGCCGACTCGCCGTCGCGACCCGCGACGGGGTCGTCGGGCGTGCGGTCGGTCGCTGCGCGCGATCAGTCATCGAACGCCCCGCTGGAGACGATCACCTGAGAACGGTCGTCGCCCGAGGACGCCTCGACCACGCGCCAGCCGGCCTCGCGCAGGGTCGCCGCGACCCGGTCGGGGGCGACCGGCGACGTGGACGAGCCGGACCCGGCTCCGGCTCCGGCGCCGCGACGGCGCTCGGTGAAGGCCAGCGACGGGTGCACGACGATCGCGACGGCCGTGGCGCCGACAGCACGCCCTCGCGCCAGGTGCTCGAGCTCGGCCTCCTGCAGCCCCGAGACGACGGCCACCACGGGCTCGCGAGCAGTCGGGGCGGGGGCGGGCTCGGGAGCGGGGCCGTCGAGCTCGATGTCGGCGAGCGCGTCGAGGAACCCGGACGTGTCGTCCGGGTCGTGCCGGGCGAGGAGATCGCCGTCGGGCGTCGACACGATGGTGAGGGACCCCGCTCGACCGAACTCGACACCGATCGTCGCGCAGGCCGACACCGCCCACTCGAACGCGTCGCTGGCCAGGTCGTGGGTGCCGGACGAGGGTCGGACGTCGGACCAGCCCTCGGATGCCGTCCCGAGGACGACCCGCGCCCGGGGCAGGCCGTGCTGCTCCTCCTGACGCACCATGAGCTCGCCGTGGCGCGCGGTGGCCTTCCAGTGCACCCGACGCATCGGGTCTCCGCGCCGGTACTCGCGGGCGATCGGGTCGTCTTCTCCCCCGGCGAGGCTGTGCTCGCGCTGTCGCCGAGCGCCGTCGCCGAGCGACCGCGACTCGCGGGCGAGCCCCAGGTCGAGGGCCTCCGGCAGCACGACGAACTCGACGGTGCCGGGCGCGAGCACCCGGCGACGGGCGACGCCGTACGACTCGATCAGCTCCAGATGCAGGGGGCCGACGCGGTGCCGACCGCGCGGCAGGTCGAGATGACGGACGGCCGCCGAGGAGGCGCGACCCGGCTCGAGCGTGACGGCCACGGCCTCGGAGAGGGTCGTGCGCCTCCAGGGCACCTCGTCGCGGAGGGCGACTGTCCCGCCCTCGCGACGGCGGGGCGACACGCCCATGGTCTCGACGACCGAACGACCGGCGACCCCGCGGGTCGGGCTGAACCGTCGGGTCACGGTCACGTCGGCTCGGCGGAAGAGCAGCGACACGACGACGGCGACGATCAGGACGACGAGGGTGAGGCCGGCGAAGACGAGCGGGCCCGACGACAGCAGCCAGCCCACGCCGACGAGGACCACGCCGCCCGCGAGCACGCCGAAGCCGCGACCCGTCGGCCGGGGCACCCCGCCGCGCTGCAGGCCGACCCGGCGCAGCCCGGCCCTGTCGCCCGCCGGTGACGTCGCGGCCATGGTCAGCGCGAGACGGAGGCGTCGAGCGGGACCTGCGTGGCGGCGACGACGTCGGAGACGATGTCGTACGCGGCCGACACCGCGCCGGCACCGGCACGACCGGCGAGGATGAGGCGGTGGCCCAGCACCGCGCCGCTCATGGCATCGACGTCGTCGGGGACGACGAAGCGACGCCCGTTCAGCGCCGCCCAGGACTTCGCGGCGCGCATCAGCTGCAGGGTGGCGCGGGGGCTCGCACCGAGCCGCACGTCGGGGTGTACCCGGGTCGCCTGCACGATGTCGACGGCGTACTGCTCGACGGCCTCGGCCGTATAGATCGCGCGGACGGTCGCGATCATGCGGCGGAGCTCGTCGAGCGAGACGAGCGGCTGCAACGCGTCGAGCGGGCTGGTCCGCTCGCGCTGGCGCAGCATGCGCAGCTCGCTCGCCGAATCGGGGTAGCCGATCGAGATGCGCGCCATGAACCGGTCGCGTTGGGCCTCGGGCAGGGCGTACGTGCCCTCCATCTCGACGGGGTTCTGCGTCGCCACGACGAGGAACGGATCGGGCAGCGGGTGGGTGACGCCGTCGACGGTCACCTGACGCTCCTCGAGGCTCTCGAGCAAAGCGGACTGCGTCTTCGGCGAGGCGCGGTTGATCTCGTCGCCGATCACGACGTTGGCGAACACGGGGCCCGGTTTGAACTCGAATCCGGAGCGCTCACGGTCGAAGATCGAGACACCCGTGATGTCGCTCGGCAGCAGGTCGGGCGTGAACTGGATGCGGCTGACCGAGGCGTCGACGCTCTTCGCGAGGGCCCGGGCCAACTGCGTCTTGCCGACGCCGGGCACGTCCTCGATCAGGAGGTGTCCCTCGGCCAGCAACACCGTGAGTGCCGTGCTGATCGCACCGTCCTTACCGTCGATGACCGTGGCGATCGCCTCGAGGATGCGGCGAGCCGCGGCCTGCACGTCGGCCAGGGGCATGACCGCGTCGTCGGCCCCGTCCCGATCGCGTGCGCGAGGGCGATCGTCGGTCGGGCTGGTGGTGGTCATCGGGACTCCTGCGGTCGGGGGCGCCCTCGGCATTCGCGGCCGACGGCGGTTCGGAGGATCGACATCTCTGCGCTGTCGGTCACCCGTGTTCGAGGTATTCGGAGACGGCGGCCGGAACGTAGGGGCTGACATCGCCACCGAGCCCCGCGACCTGACGGACGAGCGAGCTCGAGACGTGCGCGTGGGCGGGGTCGGGCAGCAGGAAGACGGTCTCGACGCCCGCGAGACTGCGGTTCATGATCGCCATCGGCGTCTCGTACGCCACGTCGACCTGCGAGCGGATGCCCTTGACCAGAGCCGTCGCCCCCACGTCGGTGCAGTAGTCGACGAGCAGGCCCACCGACCAACTGTGCACGCTCACGCGAGCCGGCAGCCCGGCGTCGCGGATGGACGCCTCGAGCAGGGCCACACGCTGCACCAAGGGCAGGAACGCGGTCTTGTCGGGGTTGTGCACGACGAGCACGTGCACCTCGTCGAACACGTGTGAGGCTCGTTCGATGACATCGATGTGCCCCAGAGTGACGGGATCGAACGACCCGGGAACGACGGCGATCCTGCTCATCCGGACACCATAGCCGGTGCAGATGACGCCCAAGCGGACGGGACGTCCACGAACAGATGTCGCCCATGAGGCGCACAGGAGATGCTCAGTTCTTGGCGAGGTATTCGCGGTCGTCGTCGTCGAGCCGCCGGGCGATGGCGGCGGCCAGGGCCGGGTGATCGGCGAGAGCGGGGTCGGCGTCGACCACCTCGGCGGCGTGCTCCCGGGCGAGGCCGATGACGTCGCCGTCGGTCGCGACCCGCAGGAGGCGGAGGGACGACCGGCCGCCCGACTGCAGGCTGCCGAGGACGTCGCCCTCGCGACGCAGTTCGAGGTCGACCTGCGCCAGCTCGAAGCCGTCGAGTGTCGCGGCGACGGCGTCGACGCGCTCTCGCGCCGTCGTGTCGGCTGCCGCGTGCGTCACGAGCAGGCACAGCCCCGGGTGGCCGCCGCGGCCGACGCGGCCCCGCAACTGGTGCAGCTGGGAGACGCCGAAGCGGTCGGCGTCGAGCACGACCATCGTCGAGGCGTTCGGCACGTCGACGCCGACCTCGATCACGGTGGTGGCGACGAGCACGTCGATGTCGCCCGCCGCGAAGCGACGCATGATGGCGTCCTTCTCCTCGGACGGCATGCGCCCGTGGAGCGCCTCGATGCGCCGGCCCGAGAGCGCCGGCGTCTCGCCGAGAGCCGCCATGACGCCCTCGACGCTGGCACGGACGGGCGGCGCGGCGGGTGCGGACGCGCTGGCCGCCCCGGGGGCCTCCGCCTCCGGCTCGCCCGCCTCGATGGTCGCCGCGTCGATGGCCGGGCAGACCACGAAGACCTGGCGGCCCTTCGCGATCTCTTCGGCCGAGCGCTCCCAGACCCGGCCGATCCAACTCGGATGGTCGGCGAGCGCGACGACGAACGACTCGATGGGCTGACGGCCGGCGGGCAGCTGCGTGATGGTCGACACGTCGAGATCGCCGAAGACCGTCATGGCCACCGTGCGCGGGATCGGGGTCGCGGTGAGCACCAGGACGTGCGGCGGGGTCGTGCCCTTCTGCCGCAGGGCCTCGCGCTGTTCCACGCCGAACCGGTGCTGCTCGTCGACGACGACGAGGCCGAGATCGTAGAACTCGACCGCGTCGGCCATCAGGGCGTGGGTGCCGACGACGATGTGCGCCTGCCCGCTGACCACCGACAGCAGGGCCTTGCGGCGCTCGGCCGTCGACATCTGGCCGGTGAGCAGCGTCGGCCGGAGCCGGGCGGCGAGGTCGGGCCCGAGCGAGGCAACGATCGAGCGGAGGTGCTGGGAGGCCAATACCTCGGTCGGTGCCAGCAGCGCGGACTGCCCACCGCTCTCGGCGACCGCGAGCATCGCCCGGAGGGCCACCAGCGTCTTGCCCGAGCCGACCTCGCCCTGCACGAGACGGTTCATCGGCACGGTCGCCGCGAGGTCGCGCGCGATCTCGTCGCCGACCACGCGCTGGTCGGCCGTCAGGTCGAACGGCAGCGCGCGGTCGAAGTCGTCGAGCAGCCCACCCGCGGCCGGCGTCCGCGACCGCGCGCTCGTCGCGCGGACCACGGCGCGCTGCTGCAAGAGCGCACTCTGCAGCACGAACGCCTCGTCGAACTTCAGTGCATCGCGGGCGACGTGCCAGTCGCGGTCTTTCTCGGGCCGGTGCACGAGCTCGAACGCCCGACGCAGCGGCACGAGGTCGAGCTCGGCCCGCACACCGTCGGGCACGGGGTCGTCGAGCGGCGGGAGCGTGTCGAGCACGATCTCGATCGACTTCTGTACCTGCCAGGACGCCAAGGAGGCGGTGGCCGGGTAGATGGGGATCGGCTGCTTGGCGAACGCCTGGGCCGATGCGTCGCCGACGGCGGCGACCTTCTCGTCGTCGCGGGCGAACAGTTCGTAGTCGGGGTGCGCGAGCTGTCGCATGCCGCGGTAGTCGCCCACCTTGCCGGCGAAGATGCCGCGGACCCCCGGCGTCAGGTCTTTGGCGCGCCAGGCCTGGTTGAAGAACGTGAGCGTGAGGATGCCCTGGCCGTCGCCGATGCGCACCTCGAGGATCGAGCCGCGCCGCGCCCTCATCGTGCGCTCGCGCACGTCGAGCACCTCGGCGACGATGGTGACGTTCTCGTCGAGCGGCAGCTGGTCGAGCGCCGTCAGCTCACCCCGTCGGGCGTAGCGGCGGGGGTAGTGCGTCAGCAGATCGCCGACGGTGCGGAACCCGAAGCCGCGCTGCAACGCCTGGGCCGTGCGACCGCCGAGCGCGCCCGAGAGCGACGCGTCGAGCGGGGAACCTTGCACGCGACCACGCTACAGCGCACCTCCGACACCGGGCGCTCGGTCGCCCCCTCGCGCGGGCCCGCCCGCCTGCCCGCTCAGAGCGAGAAGCCGTACCCACCGGAGGCGCGGGTCGACGCCGCGAGATCGGCCATGTGCCCGTCGTCGTTCACCTCGAGGGCGCGGAGACTCCGGCCGACCTCGCGCGCGGTCTGCTTGCAGAAGCCGATGGCCACGTGACGTTCGTCGTCGGAGTCGGCCCGCGCCTCCTGCAGGGCCGTCGTCGCGCGCGACAGCACGGCCATCTGGGCGTAGATGCCGGACGCCGCGTCCGCGAGCCGCTTCTGCACGAGCTGTTTCTCCTGCACCTTCTTGCCGTGGCGCCGGAGTGCGCCCTCGGCCCGCTCGCGGAGGCGCCCGACCTGCTCCCCCACCTCGGCGGCCTGACCGGCGAGTGCCGGGTGCACCCCGACGGGGCGCTCGGGTTTGATACGACGCTGGACCCGGCCCGCGACGTACGGCGCGAGCACCCCGAGGGCCTTGCCCGGCTCGCCGATGCTGAGCGACGAGACGTCGGGCAGCTCCTCGCTGAGCGACTTGAGTCCGTTCAGCGCGACGAACGCGCGCATGACGTCGTTGGCGCCCTCGAAGATCGGGAAGATCCGGAAGTCGCGCAGCGCCTTGGACAGCGGGTGGTCGCTCATGTAGGCGGCGCCGCCGTGGACCTGGAACGCCCGGTTGAGCGCGAACCAGCCGGTGTCGCTCGCGACCACCTTCGTCATCGCCGACTCGAGGGCGAAGTCGGTGTCACCGCGGTCGACGAACCCCGTCGTCAGGTACGACATCGACTCGAGACCGTAGATCGCCCGCGTCATCCAGGCGAGCTTGTCGGAGACCATCTCGAAGTCGGCCAACGGGCGGCCGAACTGCTGCCGCGACTCGGTGTGCTCGAGCGAGAGCTCCAGGAACCGCTTCATGCCGCCCGAGATCGCCGTGCCCATCGACATGCGGCCGTTGTTCAACGTGTTCATCGCGATGCGGAACCCGTCGCCGGGCTCGCCCAACAGGTTCTCGGCCGGCACGCGCACGTCGGTGAACCGCACGCGCTGCAGGTGGTTGGCCCGTAGCCCCATGGTGTCGAAGCGCGGCCCGGTCGACAGCCCCGCCATGCCCTTCTCGACCACGAGCGCGACATGACCGAGGTCGCTGCGGGCGAAGACGGTGAGCACGTCCTTGTCGCCGTTGCCGATCCAGCGCTTCTCGCCGTTCAGCAGCCAGCTGCCGTCCGCCTGCCGCTCGGCCCACGTCTCGAGGTTGTAGGCGTCGCTGCCGACGTTCGGCTCGGTGAGGACGAACGCGGCCAGTTTGCGGCCGCTCGCCAGATCGGGCAGCCAGCGGGCCTTCTGGTCGTCGGTGCCGTAGAGGTGGATCGGTTTCGTGCCGATCGACTGGTGCACGCCCATCACGACGGCGAGCGTGCCGTCGACGCGGCCGAACTCCTCCATCACCCGGCAGTAGCCGCTCTGGCTGAGACCGAGACCGCCGTATTCCTCGGCGATGAAGAGACCGGTCAGACCGCGGTCGCCCAGGTCGCGGATCAGCCCGTCGCCGACCCAGCCGTCCGCCTCCGCCTTGAGTGGGTCGTACGTCGACAGCACGTCGCGCACCCCGGCTGCGGCACTCTCGACCAGCGCACGCTCGTCGGCCGGCATCGACGGGTAGGGCAGCACGAGCTCGGACGCGATCCTGCCGGCGAACAGGGATTTCGTGAACGACGGACGGACGGTTCGATCGACGCTGGTCATAGCCGACGATGCTGCCTCGGTGATGCGGCGGTGTCGACTCGGTTGTGCGGCCCCTACGACCGGGAGCCCGCCGGAACGCGACAGTGTTGTCGGGTTGCGCGAACGGGCGCGCTCGACCGCGCCGTCGTCGGTGACGCACGCCGCGCCTCCTACGATGGGGGCGTGTCCCGCATCATCTCCGGCTTCGCCGACAACCTGACCCTCGCGGTACCGAAGACGGGAACCCGCCCGACCAGCGACCGGGTGCGCGAGGCGCTGTTCTCGTCGCTCGACTCGCGCGACGAGATCCGCGGGCGGCGCGTGCTCGACCTCTACGCGGGCACCGGGGGGCTCGGGCTCGAGGCGGCGTCCCGAGGCGCGGCGTCGGTGGTGCTCGTCGAGAA
Organism: Frigoribacterium sp. 2-23; assembly: GCF_049601585.1. Classification (GTDB taxonomy): domain Bacteria; phylum Actinomycetota; class Actinomycetes; order Actinomycetales; family Microbacteriaceae; genus Frigoribacterium. The sequence continues at coordinate 2,105,195 of NZ_CP187126.1, forward strand.
GGCGCCCGCGGCCGCCAAGGTCTGCCGCAAGAACGCCGACGCGGTGACCGCGCGCGCGCCCCAGGGTGCCGCACCGCGCATCGACGTCGTGTCGCAACCCGTGCGCTCGTACCTGCTGGGCAGCTCGATGCCCGTGGACCTCGTCTTCTTCGACCCGCCCTACGAGGTGTCGACCGCCGAACTCGCTGCCGATCTCGCCGCGCTCGTCCCGTCGCTGGCCGACCAGGCGCTCGTCGTGGTCGAACGGGCCTCGCGCGACGGCGAGCCGGCCTGGCCCGACGGCCTGCACCTCGACATGAAGAAGCAGTACGGCGACACGACCGTGTGGTTCGCCGTGGCGGCCTGACCGCCTCGCCGTCCCGGAGCCCTGGCCTCTCGCAATTCGCGACCGTTTCGCACATTGCGACCGTCCTGACGGCTCAGACGTGCCCGCTCGGCCGAAAAGGTCGCACATCGCGAAAGCGCCGACGCCGGCTCGGCCCTAGCCGGCCTGGCCCGACCAGAGCCGGTACGGGTCCCAGCCGCCGGCGTCGAGGTCCGAGCCTCCGACGGTGACGCGGGGCGCGCCTCCTGCCGGGTCGAGCACCGTGCCGACCCGGCGGAATCCGCCGGGCAGCACGGCGTCGACCGGGAACGTCGCCAGCAGCGAGTGGTCTTCTCCCCCGGCCAGGGCGAGACGAGGATCGTCGCCCAGGAGGCGCGGGTCGAGATCGAGGACGGCCTCGCTGGCCCGGGCGACGCGGCCGGCATCGAGCGCGAGTCCGTCGGAGAGATCCAGCATCGACGTCGCCCCGTGCTCGGCGGCGAGCGGGCCGTCGGCGATCGGCGGCAGGGGCGCGAGGTGCCAGCCCACGTCGGGGTCGCGCTCGCGCAGGGTGCGGGCGAGCGCCCGGTCGGGGCTCCCGTCGTGGTCGACGCCGAGCCGGAAGAGCAGGTCGAGCCCGCGGGCCGACCGGCCGAGTGCTCCGGAGACGGCGACGACGTCACCGGGTCGCGCGCCGTCGCGGCGCACGGGAGCCCGCCCCTCGAGATCGCCGAACGCCGTCACCGCGATCGTGAAGGTCGGCGACACCGAGAGGTCGCCTCCGACGACACCGCACCCCGGCGCCATCGCGGCGCAGGCGTCGCGGAGCCCCTCGGCCAACCGCTCGAGCTCGTCGACCGGTGTCGAGGCCGGGACGGCCAGCGCCACGACGAGCGCCGTCGGGCGCGCGCCCATGGCCGCGACGTCGGACAGGTTGGAGGCGGCGGCCTTGAACCCGAGATCGTGCGGCGTCGACCACGCGCGCCGGAAGTCGGGGCCGTGCACCATGAGATCGGTCGTGACCACGAAACGACCGTCGGGTGCCGCGACCACGGCCGCGTCGTCACCCGGGCCGAGGACAGTGGAGGCGCCCCGCGGCAGACGGGGCAGGATGCGCGCCAGCGTGGCCAGTTCGCCGATCGACTCGACGGTGTCGGGCGTGTCGTCGGGCGAGCTGTCGGCGGGTGGCGTCCAGGGAGGTTCCATGGTCACAAACGGTAGCCTGGTCGCGATGTCCCCCTCGCTCGCACGCCGCACGACCGTCGTCGCCCTGCTCGCCGTCGCCGCGTCCGTCACGGTCGCCGGCTGCACCGCCGCCGTGCCGATGTCGCCGGCCGCCGGGTCCAACGACCCGAGCTGCGCGCAGGTCACCGTGCACCTGCCCGAGGTCGTCGACACGAACAACCAGCGGCGCGAGACCGACGCCCAGGCGACCGGCGCGTGGGGCGATCCCGCGGCCGTGCTGCTGCACTGCGGCGTCACGACGCCGACCGTCTCCGACCTGCCGTGCTACCGGATCGGCGGGGTCGACTGGCTGATCGACACCGACCCCGAGGACGCCGACACGTCGGTGCTCACCACGTACGGACGCACACCCGGCGTGCAGGTCATCGTCGACAGTACGAAAGCGAACGGCGGCAACGTCCTGCACGACCTCGCGGATGCGGTGGGCTACCTGCCCGTCGACCGCCAGTGCGTCGGCGCTCAGGACGTGCCCGACCCGGGCGACGACCCCAGCGCGACCCCGACGCCGTAACCCGCGCCTCCTCGCATCGCGCACCGCGCCTCCTGTGGTGAGCCGATGCGCCGCCGGCTCGTCGCGGCGAGCGAGCGCGGGTCAGCGCTCGGTCTCGAGGCCCAACTCGATGAGCTCCGTGATGAGCTCGGGGTAGGTGAGTCCGCTCGCGAGCCAGCAGGCCGGGAACATCGAGATCGGCGTGAAGCCGGGCATCGTGTTCAGCTCGTTGACGACCCAGCCGTCGGCGGTGAGGAAGAAATCGACGCGGGCGAGACCCGACCCGCCGATCGCCTCGAAAGCGCGGGACGCGAGTCGCTGCATCTCGGCGAGCTCGTCGCCGGACAGCTCGGCCGGGCAGACCAGGCGGGCCGTGTCGCCGCCGAGGTACTTCGACTCGAAGTCGTAGAACGTGTCGGCGTCGAGCACGATCTCGCCCGCGACCGACGTGCGGGGAGCGCCGCCCTGACGCCCGCCGAGCACGGCGCACTCGAGCTCGCGTCCGACGACGCCGGCCTCGACGAGCACGTGGTGGTCTTCGGCGAACGCCGTCCGCATGGCCGCGGCCAGCTGCTCGGGGGCGCTGACGCGGGAGACGCCCACGCTCGACCCGGCCCGGGCGGGCTTCACGAACATCGGGTAGCCGAGTGTCTCGACGGCCGATGCCACGGCCTCCGGGTCCTGCTCCCACTCGTGGCGGCGGATCGTCTGCCACGGCGCGACGTCGATGCCCGCGTGCTGCAGCAGCACCTTGGTGAAGTGCTTGTCCATGCCGACCGCCGACGAGAGGACGCCGGCGCCGACGTAGGGCAGCCCGATCAGCTCGAGCAGGCCCTGCACCGAGCCGTCCTCGCCGAACGGACCGTGCAGGATCGGGAACACGACGTCGACCTCGCCGAGCAGGCGGACGCTGCCGTCCGCCTCGGTCACGGTCAACTCACGACTCGTGGCCGAGTCGGGCCAGCGGACCCGGGTGCCGTTGTCGACGACGGTCGGCAGGGTCTCGGCGTCGAGGGCGAACAGGCCGGCGTCGTCGGGCTGGAGGGTGAAGGCGCCGTCGGCCGTGATGCCGATCGGGATGACGTCGAAGAGCTCGCGGTCGATGGCGGCCAGGACGCCGCCGGCCGTGGCACAGCTGATCGAGTGCTCGCTGGAGCGGCCGCCGAAGAGCAGGGCGACGGTGCGGGTGCGGTTCGCGGGGGTGGTGGTCATCGTGATGCCTTCGTCGATCGGGGCCGTCACCGGGAGACCGTCACTCGCCCTGCGGCTCGTCCGTCTCGGTGAGATGCGGCGCGATGTTGCGCGGGTCCAGCGTACCGGCGAGCACTTCCGCGACCTGCTGCACGATGGGCATGTCGACGCCCTGACGGCGGGCCAGTTCGAGGATCGGCGCGACCGACGCGAGCCCCTCGGCCGTCTGGTTCATCTGCCGGACGACGTCGCCGAAGGCGTAGCCCTGGCCGAGCAGGCGCCCGGCCGTGTTGTTGCGTGACAGCGGCGACTCGCAGGTCGCGATGAGGTCGCCGAGCCCGGCCAGCCCGGCCAGCGTCTCGGCCTTCGCGCCGAACGACACGGCGAACGCCGTCATCTCGGCGAGACCTCGCGTGATGATCGACGCTTTCGTGTTCTCGCCGTAGCCGACGCCGTCGACGATGCCGATGGCGACCGCGATGAGGTTCTTCAGCACGCCACCGAACTCCGTGCCGATGACGTCGGTGTTGACGAACGACCGGAAGTAGGGATTGGTCGCGGTCGAGGCGACGAACGTCGCCGTCTCGAGGCTGCGGCTCGACACGACGGCCGCCGTGGGCTGACGCTTCGCGATCTCGAGAGCGAGGTTCGGCCCGGATGCCACGGCGATGAGATCGGGGTCGATGTCGAGCTCCTGCTCGATGACCTCGCTCATGCGGAGTCCGGTGGCTTTCTCGACGCCCTTCATGAGGCTGACGACCGGCACACCGTGCGGCACGATCGACCGGATGGCGGCGAGGTTCTCGCGCAACGTCTGGCTCGGCACCGAGACGTAGATCTGTTCCGCGCCCTGGAGCGCGGTGGCCACCGAGGTACTGGCCGTCAGGGTGCGCGGCAGGTTGATGCCGGGCAGGTAGTCGCTGTTGCGCTTCGACTCGGTGATCTCACGCGCCAGCTCGGGGCGGCGGGCCCAGAGGGTCACGTCCGCACCGCCCTCGGCGAGGATCTTGGCGAACGTCGTCCCCCAGCTGCCGGCGCCCAGCACCGCCACCTTGCGCGGCACCGCCTCGGCCATGACGATCGAGATCGCCTCGGTGGTGACGTAGCCGTCGCCGGGTTCTGCCTGGGGGTCGCTCACGCGGGGGTGTCTCCTCGATCGGATGTGGCCTCGCTGCCGGCGGCGGCACCGAGGTTCTTCGGGTTCCAGCGCTCGACCGGCGCCTTCTCGTCGCGCAGGTCTTCCACGAGCTCGGTGATCTTCTGCATGACGAGCGCGGTGGCCTCGGTGATCGCGGCCTGGTCGTGCAGCCGGTCGCGGTAGGCGGACAGGTCGACGGGGTCGCCGATGACCGCCGTGATCTTCTTGCGGGGGAAGAGGCTGATCTTCGAGCTGTACGGCGGCAGCAGCTGCTGGGTGCCCCAGTGCGCCATCGGGATGAGCGGCACACCGGCCTCGATGGCGAGGCGGACGGCGCCGCTCTTGCCCCGCATGGGCCAGAGGTCGGGGTCACGGGTCAGCGTGCCCTCGGGGTAGACGATGACACCGCCACCGGTCGCGGTGAGCAGACGAGCGGTCTTCAACGGGTCGCTGGCATGCGAACGGCCCGAGCGGTCGACGGGGATGTGCCCCATCGCCCGCATCAGGCGCCCGAAGACCGGCACCCGGAAGAGTGACTCCTTCGCGAGGAACCTCGGGATGCGCCCGCAGCCCCACAGCACGCGACCGACGACGACCGGGTCGATGTTCGAGAAATGGTTCGGCGTGATGACGAACGACCCCTCGTGCGGCAGCCGTTCGGCGTGACGCACGTCGATCGAGGCCATCCGGTCGAAGATCGGCAGCGCGATACCGACGAGCACGGTCCACAGCGCCGTGCGCTCGCGACCACGCCGCGGGCCCTGCACGATGGGTCGATCGGGGTCGACGACGACAGCGGAGGAGGCGCGGGCCGACTCGCCCGCGCCTCCTCCGTCGTCGGAACGGGCGTCCGCGCTCACCGGCGGCTAGCCCTGGAAGTCGAAGTCGGCGCCCAGCTTGCGCAGCTTCGCGATGAAGTGCTCGTAGCCGCGGCTGATGATGCCGACGTTGCTGATCTTGGACTCGCCCTCGGCCGTCAGGGCCGCGATGAGGTGGCTGAAGCCACCGCGCAGGTCGGGCACGCGGATGTCGGCGCCGTGCAGCTTGCTCGGCCCGTTGATCACGGCCGCCTGCTCGAACTCGCGACGCGCGACGCGACGGTCGTGACCGGGGAGGCCGTCTTTGTGCACGACGATGTCGGCGCCCATGTCGTTCAGCGCCTCGGTGAACTGGAAGCGGTTCTCGTAGACCGTCTCGTGCACGATCGACGTGCCCTGCGCCTGGGTGAGGGCGACGATCAGCGGCTGCTGCCAATCGGTCATGAAGCCGGGGTGCACGTCGGTCTCGACGACGACGGGCTTGAGGTCTCCGCCGGGGTGGAAGAACCGGATGCCGTCCTCGTGCACGTCGAAGTCGCCGCCGACCTTGCGGAAGACGTTCAAGAACGTCATGAGGTCTTTCTGGTCGGCGCCCTCGACGAAGATGTCGCCCTTGGTGGCGAGTGCCGCGGCGGCCCAGCTGGCGGCCTCGTTGCGGTCGTTGATGGCCCGGTGCGTGTAGCCGCGGAGCTTCTCGACGCCCTCGATGAAGATGACGCGGTTCGGCTCGACGGAGACGACGGCGCCCATCTTCTGCAGGATGGCGATGAGATCCATGATCTCGGGCTCGATGGCGGCGTTGCGGAGCTCGGTGACGCCCTGGGCGAGCACCGCGGTCAGCAGCACCTGCTCCGTGGCGCCGACGCTCGGATAGGGCAGCTCGATGTTCGCGCCCTTGAGGCCGTTCGGGGCCGTGAGGTGGATGCCGTTGTAGGACTTGTCGACGATCGCACCGAAGGCGCGGAGGGCGTCGAGGTGGAAGTCGATGGGCCGGTCGCCGATGCGGCAGCCGCCGAGGTCGGGGATGAACGCCTCGCCCAGACGGTGCAGCAGCGGCCCGCAGAACAGGATCGGGATACGGCTCGAGCCGGCGTGCGCGTCGATCTCGGCGAAGTGCGCCGACTCGACGTTCGACGGGTCGAGGATCATCTCGCCCCGGGCCGGGTCGGTGATGCGGACGCCGTGCACCGAGAGCAGACCCCGGACGACGTTGACGTCGCTGATGTCGGGGACGTCCTTCAAGATGCTGGGCGTGTCGCCGAGCAGGGCCGCGACCATAGCCTTGGTGGCCAGGTTCTTGGCACCGCGCACCTCGATGCGACCGATGAGGGGCTTGCCGCCGCGGATGACGATCTCATCCGACGTCAGACCCACGCGAGCGCCTGCCGCGGCTGCATCCTGTACGAGAGAGTTCACTTATTTCACCGGCAATGTCTTGGGGCGCCAGGCGGCGCGTCGGGTTTCGAATTCTGTGATGGCCGCTTCGTCACGAAGCGTCAGGCCGATGTCGTCCAGGCCTTCGAGGAGTCGCCACTTAGTGTAAGCATCGACCTCGAACGAGACCGTGAGGCCGCCGACCGTGGCGGTCTGCTGCTCAAGGTCGACCGTGATCTCGACACCGGGGTCGGCGTCGATGGCCGCCCAGATGCGCTCCACGTCGTCCTCGGACACCGCGGCCGCGAGCAGCCCCTGCTTGCCCGAGTTGCCGCGGAAGATGTCTCCGAATCGAGAGCTGATCACGACGTCGAAGCCGAAGTCGCGCAGCGCCCAGACGGCGTGCTCGCGACTCGAGCCCGTGCCGAAGTCGGCTCCGGCGACCAGCACGCGCGCTCCCTGGAACGCCGGTTGGTTCAGCACGAACTCCGGGTCTTGGCGCCAGCCGAAGAACAGCGCGTCCTCGAAGCCCGTCTTCGTGACGCGCTTCAGGAACTGGGCGGGGATGATCTGGTCGGTGTCGACGTTCGACCGCTTCAGCGGTGCCGCCACGCCGGTGACGGTGGTGAACTTCTCCATCAGCGCGCGCCTCCTGAGGTCAGGGCCTCGTCGGCCGGGTTCTGGCGGGGGTCGATCAGGTCGTTCTCGAGATCCCACGGGGAGGACAGCGTGCCGCGCACGGCCGTCGCGGCCGCGACGAGCGGCGAGACGAGGTGGGTGCGACCGCCCTTGCCCTGCCGCCCCTCGAAGTTGCGATTGCTCGTGGAGGCGCAGCGCTCGCCCGGCGCGAGCTGGTCGGGGTTCATGCCGAGGCACATCGAACACCCGGCGAAGCGCCACTCGGCGCCGAAGTCCGTGAACACCTTGTCGAGGCCCTCGGCCTCGGCCTCGAGACGGACCCGGGCCGAGCCGGGGACCACCATGACGCGGACCCCCTCGGCCTTGGTGCGACCGCGGACGATCGAGGCGAAGGCGCGCAGGTCTTCGATGCGGCTGTTGGTGCACGAGCCCATGAAGACGGCGTCGACGGGGATCTGCTTCATCGGGGTGCCCGCGGCGAGCGCCATGTACTCGAGGGCGCGCGAGGCGGCGGCCTGCTCGTTGGGGTCGTCGATGGCGGCCGGGTCGGGCACCGAGTCGCTCAGCGAGACGCCCTGACCGGGGTTGGTGCCCCAGGTGACGAACGGCTCGAGCGTGTCGGCGTCGAGGTAGACCTCGGCGTCGAAGACGGCGTCGTCGTCGGTGGGGAGCGTGTCCCAGTAGGCGACGGCCTCGTCCCAGTCGGAACCGGTCGGCGCGTGGTCGCGACCCTCGAGGTAGTCGTACGTGGTCTGGTCGGGCGCGACCATGCCGGCGCGGGCACCCGCCTCGATCGACATGTTGCAGATGGTCATGCGGCCCTCCATCGAGAGGGCGCGGATGGCGCTGCCGCGGTACTCGAGCACGTAGCCCTGCCCACCGCCGGTGCCGATCTTCGCGATGACGGCGAGGATGATGTCCTTCGCCGTGACGCCGGGGCGCAGTGTGCCCTCGACGGTGATGGCCATCGTCTTGAACGGCTTCAGGGGCAGCGTCTGCGTGGCGAGGACGTGCTCGACCTCGCTCGTGCCGATGCCGAACGCCATCGCGCCGAACGCACCGTGCGTGGAGGTGTGCGAGTCGCCGCAGACGACCGTCACACCGGGCATGGTCAGCCCGAGCTGCGGGCCGACGACGTGCACGATGCCCTGTTCGGCGTCGCCCAGCGGGTGCAGGCGCACGCCGAACTCGGCCGTGTTGCGACGGAGCGTCTCGATCTGGGTGCGACTCGTGAGGTCGGCGATCGGCTTGTCGATGTCGAGGGTCGGGGTGTTGTGGTCTTCGGTGGCGATCGTGAGGTCCGTGCGACGGACCGGGCGACCGGCCTGACGCAGACCGTCGAAGGCCTGCGGGCTGGTGACTTCGTGGACGAGGTGGAGATCGATGTAGAGAAGGTCGGGGGCTCCGTCTTCGCCCTTGACGACGACGTGGTCGTCCCACACTTTCTCGGCCAGCGTTCTACCCACGGGCACGCCCTTCTTCGATCGGTCACACGGTCGGATTGATCGTCGAAGTCTACGCCAGTGTTTCCGGCGTGTTTCCCGACGCGCAGGGGGGACAACGCGCGCTACGAGGCGGTCTATTCCGAGTCCGTCGGCGAGCGCCGGAGCCCCTCCACCGCATCCCCGCGCCGATGGGCCGATGGGCCGACACCGGCCTACCATGGCGACACCCCGGCGACGCCGTCGCCCCGGGCTGCCCTCGACGAGGAGGTCGACGACCCCATGGTGCCTGTGACCCCTCCGTGGCGCCCGCCGAGGCCCGCGCCCGGCGGAGACGCCTGGGGCGGGGCGGCCGGAGGCGCGGGTCGCGACGCCGCGAGCGGCGCGAGCACCGAGGGCGCGTCGACCATCGGGGCCGCCCAGACCATCGCGGCTCCCCCGGGCCGACCCTCTCGACGACGCGACCGGCGTGAGCGACTGCTCCGCGCCTCCCGCGCGTCCGTCTCGATCGTGGCCCTCGTGACGGTGGTCGTCCTCGCGGCCGGTGTGGGGCTGATCGGGTCGGCAGCTCAGCCGGCCTACGGCGACGGCGCCCCGTGGGGCGGGACGACCGTCGACGACACGCGGTCGCAACCGGTCGAGGCCGCCTGGCGGCTCGACCTGGCGAAGCTGCTGTCGCCGGACGCACCACCTCGATGCCTGCACTTCTGGCCGAGCGCCGCCGCAGACGGGCTCGTGGCCGTCTCGAGCTCCGTCGACCTCGACTTCGGCTCCGCGGCCGAGGCGCCCGAGTGCCGCCAGTTCGCCTTGGCCAACACGAGCAGCCGGGTCGCCCTGATCGACACGACGACAGGGCACGTGCGCTGGGTCCACGACATCGCCGCCGACGTCGCCGGGGCCGACCCGCTGAGCATCCCGTCGAGCCAGGTCGTCCCGGCCGTGTCCCGGGTGCTCGTCCAGACGCAGGCGACCGGCTCGACCGTGCTGGTCGCCCTCGACCTCGACGACGGGCACGTCGTCGAGACGACGCGCGGCCGACGCGACCTGCCCTCGGTCAGCGTGGACACCCGCGGGCGCCTCCAGCTGCGCACGTACACCGGTGCCGGCGACAGCGGCGACGGGTTCGCGCTGGTCGACGCGGCGGACCTCGGCACGCCGGTGTGGCAGGGGCAGGTCGACGTCGGGACGACTCCCCTGCTGATCGACGGCGGCCTGCTCACGGTGCAGCACGACCGGGTCGTGCGCGTCGACGGCAGCACGGGCGCCGAACACCCCTTCGCGGCCCACCCCGACAGCATCGCCGTCCCCCCGGGCGACACCGGCCTCGTCTACGCCCTCGACCGCACGCGGGACGGCCGACGCACCGTGAGCGCGCTCGCCCCGGACGGCACGGCGCGCTGGACGTCGACCACGACCACCTCGGCACGATCCATCGCGGTGACCCGACGCTGTGTCGTCGCGACGGCGTCCGACCAGGACGAGGCGGTCTGCCTCGACCCGTCCACGGGGGCGGCTCGGTGGACCGCCGACCTGCACGCGCCGTTCTCGGCGACGGCCCTCCCCGGGCAGACGAGCGACGACGTCTTCGTGCTGACGCGGGGCACCGACAGCGCCGTGCTGGTCTGTCTCGACGGGGCCAGCGGCACCGAGCGGTTCCGGACGCCGATAGGAGCCCTCGACGAGGCGGTCGCCGCGTCGCGCACGGTCGTCTACGTCGGCACCGAGGACTCCCGGTCGTACCCGCGCGGCATCACGGCGATCGACGCCGTGACCGGGGCAGGGCTGTGGTCGGTGCAGAGCGGCGACACGGTGTCTTACTGGGGCGGCCGGCTCGTCCAGATCGACGATCGCGGCATCGCGAGACACCTCGCGGCGGGAGACCGGGCGGTGACGACGCCATGAGCGGCGATCGCGGCTGGCAGCCTCCCCGGCCGACGACACCGGACGCCCCGTGGGAGGCGCGGCATCGGCCGCCGGGGCCCGCCGCAGAGCCGAGCGAGTCGCCGTCCGAGACCGTTCCGCCGCCGACCGCGACGCGACCACCCCGAGGAGGCGCGCTCGGTCGTCGCTGGCACCGCGCCTCCCGGGGTCGTCGCGTCGGGCTCGCGACCGTCGTGCTCGCGGTGGCGACGACGCTCATCGCCGCGCTCTGCGTGCCCGGGCAACCGCGCTACGGCGCCGCGTCGGCCTGGCAGGGAATCGACTTCGTCGACCTGCGCGCCGCGCCCTCCACCGACGGCTGGCGCCTCGACCTCGCGTCCACGCTCGCGCCGGGAGCGCCGCCCGAGTGCCTGCGCTACCGATCGGAGACGGTCGCGCCCGGGCTCGCCCTCGTGCGCGCGGCCGGAGCCTGGACCTACGGTTTCGCGAACGACGGCGACTGCGGCGCGGCGACCAAGGGCGTGGGAACCCGTGTCGCCCTCCTCGACGTCCGGCTCGGCCGCATCGTCTGGCTGCACGACGTCGGCGACGACCTGCGCGACGCCGGCCTCACCGGCACGGTCGCCGTCACCGACATGACGGCACTGCGCGACGAGAGGTCGGCGGACGAGACGCCCGGGCCGACCGACCGCGTGGTGGTCAGGGCGACGGCGGGTGCCCGCGGTCTCCTGCTCGCCCTCGACCGGACGACGGGACGTACCGTCAGTACCTCGGGACCCCTCACCGTCCACGACTCCGACCAGTTCCAGTCCGTCGGCGACGTCGTGGCGACCGGATACCGACCACCCGGCGGCGGCCCGTACCGCTACGAGTTACGCGCGGTGGACGACCTGTCGACGATCGTGTGGAGCGGCACCGGCACCACGACCGGGGTGGCCCTCGCGCTCGCCGACCGCCTCGTCGTCGCGCAGCCGAGCGGGACGGTGCAGATCGACGTGCGCACCGGCCGCTCGACGGCCTGGGGCACCCGGCTCGACGTGCTGATCGGCTACACCGTCCACCACGGGCTCGTGATCGCGCCTCGCGGCCCCGAGCCGACGAGCGGCTCGACGGCGGGCGTCGAGGCGCTCGACGCCGACGGCAGGACGGTCTGGACCTCCACCGTCGACGTCCGCGGCGCCTACTCGGCGACCCGGGCGTGCCTCGTCGTGACCGACATCACGGCTCGCGAGGTGACCTGCCTCGACTACGCCACGGGCGAGTCGCGCTGGTCGCGGAGCCTCCCGAGCTTCACCTCGGCCGACGGCCTCACCGGGCAGACGGACGACACCGTCTACGCGCTCAGCCAGTCGTCCAACGGCGGTCTGACCGAGCTGCGAGCCCTGTCGGGCGGCTCCGGCGGCGAGCTCTTCCGGTCGAGCCTGCCGGACGGCTCCGTCCTGGTCGCCGCGGGTCGGACCGTCGGCTACGCCCTCGCCTACGGCACGTCGGGCGGGCGCTCCCAGCTCATCGCGTTCGATCTGGACGACGGCCGGCGGCTCTGGTCGCACACCGCCGAACTGCAGGCGTACGCCTGGGCCGGTCGACTCGTCGACATCGACGTCTCGGGAGTCGCGCGAGAGCTGACCGCACCGGAGGCGCGGGTCGTCGGATCGGACGACTGACCGCTTCGATCCGTTCGAACACGTGTTCGAACGATGACGTATGCTGAGCCCATGAGCACCTCCTTCACCGCGTCGCTCTTCGATGCCCTCGACGACGGGCCGGCCCTGCAGACGCTCACCGACGACGTCGAGCGGATCGACCTGGGCGACGGCGCCTGGCTCGACCTCCGACCCGGCTGGGCGACCGGGTCGGACGCCCTCTTCGAGAGACTCGTCACCGACGTGCCGTGGCACGCCGACCGCCGGCCGATGTACGACCGCGTCGTCGAGGTGCCCCGCCTGGTGTCGTCGTACGGCGTGGGCGATGCCCTCCCCGACCCGGTGCTGACACGCGCGATGACCGAGCTGAACGAGCACTACGCCACCCTCGGTGCACCCGACGAGCAGCGGTTCCGCCGCGCCGGCCTGTGCTTCTACCGCACCGGCGACGACAGCATCGCCTGGCACGGCGACCGCGTGGGCACGGCGATCGATCGCGACACGATGGTCGGCATCCTTTCGCTCGGGGCCGCCCGCACCCTCGCCGTGCGCTCGCGGCGCACGGGCGAGACGCGTCGGTTCCCCCTCGGGCACGGCGACCTGCTCGTGATGGGCGGCAGTTGCCAGCGGACGCACGAGCACGCGATCGCGAAGACGAAGAAGGCCGTGGGCCCCCGCATCAGCGTGCAGTTCAGGCCCGTCTGGCCGAGCTGACCGGTTCGCTCGGGCCGCCGCACCGCCACACCGTTGCACCTGGGAAAGGGGCAACGCAGGGGCGGGCCCGGGCCCGCTTCGTCCCCGCACGCGCGTAACGCCGTTCCCGCAGACGGCGCGACGCCGTACAACGAAAAACGCTCCGGCTCTGCTTTCGCAGAACCGGAGCGATGGTGGTGACCCCAGCGGGATTCGAACCCGCGTTACCGCCGTGAGAGGGCGACGTACTAGGCCGCTATACGATGGGGCCGTATTTGCAACTCCACGAGTATGCCATAGCGCGTGAGCCCGAAACAAATTGAGCCGATTTCGTGTCTTTGGCCGCGCCTCCGGAGCCTCGAGAGAGCGGGCGTAGAGTCGCGGCATGCGACTCACGAAGCTCGAACACGCCTGCCTCATCGTCGAGGAGTCGGGCCGCAGACTCGTCATCGACCCGGGTGGGTTCACGTCGCCGCTCGTCGGTCTGCACGACGTCGACGTGGTCGTCATCACACACGAGCACGGTGACCACTGGAGCCCCGACCAGCTGCGCGAGATCCTGGCCACCAGCCCGGGCGCCCTGATCGTCGGCCCTCCGGGTGTCGCGACGGCCGCCGCCGACTTCACCGTACAGACCGTCGCCGAGGGCGACACCATCGAGGTCGGCCCGTTCACGCTCGCGTTCGCCGGCTCGCGGCACGCCGTGATCCACGAGAGTCTCCCGGTGATCGACAACGTCGGCGTGCTCGTGAACGGGCGGCTCTTCTACCCCGGGGATGCGCTGACCGTGCCCGGATTCCCCGTCGACACCCTCGCCGTGCCGGTCGGTGCCCCCTGGCTCAAGATCTCGGAGGCCATGGACTACGTGACCGCCGTCATACCCGCCCGCACCTTCCCCACCCACGAGGGCACGCTCTCGGAGGTCGGTCTGCGGTCGCATGCCGATCGCATCAAGGGTGCGACGGAGGCCCTCGGCTCCGAGGCTCTGCTGCTGCGACCCCACGAGTCCGTCGAGCTCTGACGGCTCGCGGCCCGCGGTCAGGGTCGAGCCGCGGGCTCGGCCCCCCGAGGAGGCGCGGTGCTGCCGCGATCGACCAACTCGATGTCGGCGGCGGGGAACTGATCGACGCGCGGACCGCCCGCCAGCTCGCTGAGCAGCGCCCGCGTCGCCGTCGCACCCTGGTCGCTCGGAGACTGGGCGATCGTCGTGAGGCCGACGACCGGCCCGTATTCGTGACCGTCGATGCCGATGACCGAGACGTCGTCGGGCACCCGCAGCCCGGTCTCGCGAAGCGCGGTCAGCGCTCCGAAGGCCATCTCGTCGGACGTGGCGAAGACGGCGGTCGGCCGGTCGCCCCCGGCGAGCAGCGCCTGCATGGCCCGGTACCCGCCCGCGAACGTGAAGCCGCCGTCGAGCATCCAGTCGTCGCGCGCCGCGATGCCCTCGGTGGCGAGCTCGGCGATGAACCCGCGCCGTCGCTCCTGCGGGACGGCGACGTTCATGCCCGCCTCGTCGTACCCGCCGATGTGGGCGATCGCACGATGACCGAGGTCGAGCAGGTGCCGCGTCGCGAGCCGGGCCGCGGCGTCGTCGTCGATGCCGATGTGCCGGATGCCCGGCCCCGGCCCCCCGATGATGACGACGGGGTACTCGGTGAGGTGCAGCTGTTCGCGTTCGGTGTCGTCGAACGCCAGCGACAACAGGACGAGGGCGTCGACCCGCTGACGCAGCATCGAACGGTGGAACCCCCGGGCCTGGAACCCGTCGGGGCGACCGAGGTTGAACAGGATGAGGTCGTAGCCCGCTCGGCGCAGCTCGGCGTCGATGCCCTCCAGGGCGCGCATGTAGAACCAGCGGTTGATCGTCGGCACGACGACTCCGACCGCATGATGCCGCCCCGTCGCGAGACCCGCGGCCGCCGACGAGGGGATGTAGCCCAGTTCGTCGGCGACGTTCTTGACGGTCAACGTGGTCTCGGCCGAGACACCGGGAAGCCCGCGGAGCGCGCGCGACACGGTCGATTTGGAGAGGCCGGTCACCCGTGCGATCTGTTGGATACCGGTCACGGCGTCCACGGTAGCGGTCTCTTCTGACAGTCCCGGGCGTCAGCGGCGGTGCGCCGCGGCGGCCTCCGGCTCGGCGCGGACGAGCTGTCCGCGCCGACGCAGGAGGACGCCGAGGGTCACCACGAGGGCCAACAGCACCAGGGCGTAGGTGAGAGCCGGTTCGCCCGTGATCTCGCACACCACCGTGATCACGAAGAACGCGAGGGCGAAGAAGCCCGAGAAGCCGATCATCAGGTCGATCCGGTCGGTCGACCGTGTCGGTGCCACCCTGGCCATGGTCAGCCCTTCACTCCACCGGCGGTGAGGCCGGCAACGATGCGACGCTGGAAGATCAGCACGAGGATGACCAGCGGGATGGTGACGATCGTGCCGGCCGCCATGATGGCGGTGTACGGCTCCTGGTGCGGCTGGCTGCCGGCGAAGCTCGCGATCGCGACGGTCACGGGCTGCGTCGCGTCGCTCGACAGCTGGCTCGAGATCAAGTACTCGTTCCAGGACGAGATGAACGCGAGGATCGCGGTCGTGAACACCGCCGGGGCCGCCAGCGGCAGGATGATGCGCCGGAACGCCCCGATGCGGGTGCAGCCGTCGATGCGAGCCGCCTCCTCGAGATCCCACGGCATCTCCCGCAAGAAGGAGGTGAGCGTGTACACCGTCAACGGCAGCGCGAACGAGATGCTCGGCAGGATGAGCGCCTGGTACGAGCCCATCCAACCGATGTTCGTGAACAGCTGGAAGAGGGGCGTGATCAGCGCGACGCCGGGGAACATCGAGGCCGCGAGGATGAACCCGGCGATCAGCGACTTGCCCTTGAAGTCGAGGCGGGCCAGGGCGTAGGCCGCGGTCGTGCCGAAGAGCAGCGCGATCACGGTCACGGTGACCCCGATGAACGCGCTGTTCAGCAGGGCGCGGCCGAGGTGGTTGCCGAGGTCGGTCGAGAACGCCGTCCGGAAGTTGTCGAGCGTGACGTGCGTGGGCCACGGCGACGTGTCGAACGTGAAACCCACGTCCCGGAACGCGGTGACGATCATCCAGTAGAACGGCGCGAGGCACCAGACGGCGATCACGACGGCACTGATACCCGTCCTGACCGACGGCCCCCAGTGCCGCTTCGTGCGGACGACGGGCTCGGCGTGATCGGTGGCCCGCTCGCGGGCCCGGCTGCGCGGGAGGTCGGCGGCGACGGTCATTTCAGTTCACCCTTCTGCTGCGCGGCCTGCGTCTGCACCACGTTCGCCCCGAGGAAGCGGACGAAGATGAAGGCGACCAGGAACACGACGAGGAACGTGATGGTGGAGAGTGCGGAGGCGCTGTTGAAGCCCTGCCGGATCTGGTCGACGACCAGGATGGAGAGTGTGGTCGTCGCATTCCCGCTGCCACCGCCTCCCCCGGTCAGGATCGCCGGGAGGTCGTACATGCGGAGGGCGTCGAGCACCCGGAAGAGAATGGCGACCATGAGGGCGGGCCGCACGAGCGGCAGCGTGATCTGGGTGAACCGCTGGAAGGTGGACGCGCCGTCCATCTTGCTCGCTTCGTAGACCTCTTCCGGGATGAGCTGCAGCCCGGCCAGGATGAGCAGCGCCATGAACGGCGTCGTCTTCCAGGTGTCGGCCATCACGATCGCGAACTTCGCGGCCCACTCGTCACTCGTCCAGAGGATGTTGGTGTGCAGGATGTTGTTGAGGATGCCGTTGAAGTCGAAGATGAAGTACCAGAGCTTCGCGGTCACCGCCGTCGGGATGGCCCACGGCACGAGGATCGCCGCACGGACGAGCGCCCGGCCCTTGAAGTTGCGGTTCATGATGATGGCCATCCACACGCCGATGACCGTCTCGAGGGCGACCGTGACGACCGTGAAGAAGAACGTGTTGCCCATGGCCTGCCAGAAGACGGCGCCGATGGAGCCGGGCGGGCACGCGGTGGTACCGCCGCCCGAGGTCGTGCACTGCTGGAGCAGCCAGTGGGCGTAGTTCGAGGAGCCGGCGAATCCGCCGGCGACGAAGAGGCCGGTCGCCGGGTCGAGCCCCTGGTCCTTCTCGAACGACTGGATCACGGCCGAGACGACCGGGTAGCCGATGACGACGGCCAGCAGGAAGAACGTCGGGATGATCAGGTAGAGCGCCCAGCGACCGTGGGCTTCGTTGAGACCGCCGCGCTTGCGGCCGTCCGGTTTGCGCTGCGGGGTGCGTGCCGACGGGATCGTCGACGGGACATCGGTCAGAGCGGACACGAGGCCTCCTTGCCTGGAGTGTCGGGACGATGAAGGGGCCCGGAGGGGCGGCGGCGGAGAAGGCCGCCCCTCCGGGTCGGTGCGGCGCCCGGGTGGCACCGCACCGACGAGGGCCGGTCGGCGGGCTAGCCGGCGGACTTGACGGCGGCCTGCATGTCCTTCAGCGCCTGGTCGACGGTCTTGTCGCCCTTCAGCGCGGCGTAGCTGTTGTCCTGGATCGCCTTCGTGACGGCCGGGTAGAACGGCGTGACGGGACGCGGCACGGCGCTCTGGATCGACGTCTTCAGCACGGGCAGGTAGGGCAGCTTCTCGACCAGCGTCGGGTCGTCGTACAGGCTCTCGACCACGGGTGCGAGCGAGCCCTGCGTGGCGAAGAAGCTCTGCGTCTCGTTCGACTCCAGGAACTCGAGGAAGTCGTGCGCGGTGGCCTTGTGCTTCGAGTAGGCGCTGATCGCCGCGTTGTGACCGCCCAGGGTCGAGGCGCCGACGCCGGTGGCACCCGGGATCGGGGCGATCGCGAACGTGTCCTTCACCGTCGAGGAGCCGTCGGTCTTGGCCAGGTTGTAGACGTAGGGCCAGTTGCGGAGGAAGAGCAGCTTGCCGCTCTCGAACGCCGTGCGGCCCTGCTCCTCCTGGTACGTGATGGCCTCGGCCGGGATGTTGCCGTCCTTGAACGCGTCGACCAGGTTCTGCAGGCCCTTGGCCGCGTCGGAGGTGGTGAGCGTCGGGGTCTTGCCGTCCTTGTCCAGGACCGAGCCTCCGGCGCCGTTGATGGCCTCGGAGACGTTCACCGTCAGGCCCTCGTACTTGGCGAACTGGCCTGCGTAGCAGCCGATGCCGGCCTGCTTCGCGATGTCGCAGTCGGCCATCATCTCGGACCACGTCGTCGGCGGGGTCTTCACGAGGTCGCTGCGGTAGTAGAGCAGCGCGCCGTCGGAGGTCTGCGGGGCGGCGTACAGCGTGTTGTTGTAGGTCGCGGTCTTGACGGTGGCAGGGAGCAGCTTGCTCGTGTCGACGGCCATCTTGTCGGTCAGCGGCGTCAGCCAGCCCTTGGCGGCGAACTCGGCCGTCCACACGACGTCGACGTCGACCACGTCGTAGCCCGAGTCCTTGGCCTGGAAGTGCTGCACGAGGTCGTCGTGCTGCTGGTCGGCCTGGTCGCTCTGCTCCTTGAAGGTGACCTTCTCGTCGGGGTGCGCCGCGTTCCACTTGTCGAGGAGCGGCCGCACGACGTTGCTGTTGTCCTTGCCCTGGACGTACGTGATGGGGCCGCGGCTGTCTTGACCGGAGGAGGCGTCGCCCCCGGAGCTGCCCCCACCCGAACAACCCGCCAACGCCAGGCCGACAATGGCGACCCCGGCAACGGACGCGAGACGCATCTTCTTCATGGTTTCTCCTCGTTGAGACCACAGGCTTCGTTGCCTGATCGCTGGACTGTAACGCCCTCCCGTGGGTTGACGCAACCGGTTGCAGCAACCGGTTGCGAAAGCGTGATCAAGCCGAGGCATTTGTCGTGATCGCCCACGAATGGGGGCCAGACACGACGAGACCCTCGCGATGCCGCGAGACCCTCTCCCACAGGAGGGGGTCTCGCGGCATCGCGAGGGTCCGGGCCGGCCCCTGCGAGCCGGGCGACGCGATGCGCCGCTAGAGCGTGACGTCGATCTCGCGAAGCATGTCGGCCTCGATGGCGACCCGGACGTCCTCGAGCAGGCTGTCCGGGGCGGGGCTGTCGATGGTCAGCACGCTCAGCGCCTGGCCGCCCGCGCTGCGACGCGCGATCTGCATGCCGGCGATGTTGATGCCGGCGTCGCCGAACTGCTTGCCGTAGACCGCGACGATGCCCGGTCGGTCGGTGTAGAGCATGACGAGGTGGTGCGACGCGATCGGCACCTCGACGTCGTACCCGTTGATCTCGACGATCTTCTCGACCTGCTTGGTGCCCGTCAGGGTGCCCGAGACCGAGATCTGCGAGCCGTCGCTGAGCGAGCCGCGGATCGTCAGGACGTTGCGGTACTCCTCGCTCGTGGGGTCGGTCAGCAGTCGCACGGTCATGCCGCGCTGCTCGGCGAGGAGGGGCGCGTTGACGTAGCTGACCGACTCGCTGACGATGTTCGTGAAGATGCCCTTGAGCGCCGCGAGCTTGAGCACGCTGACGTCGTACTCCACGAGGTCTCCGCGGACCTCGACGTCGACGCTCGTCAGCGGGCTGTCGGCGAGACCGGCGAAGACCTGGCCGATCTTCTCGAGCAGCGGGATGCCGGGACGCACGTAAGGGTCGATGACACCGCCGGCGACGTTGACCGCGTCGGGGACGAGCTCGCCGCCGAGCGCGAGGCGCACGCTGCGCGCGACGGAGACGCCGGCCTTCTCCTGGGCCTCGTCCGTCGAGGCGCCGAGGTGCGGCGTGACGACGACGTTCTCGAGGCCGAGCAGACGCTGATCGACCGGGGGCTCCTTGACGAACACGTCGAGGCCGGCGCCGGCGATCTCGCCGGTGGTGAGCGCCTCGTACAGGCCGTCCTCGTCGATGAGGCCGCCGCGGGCGACGTTGACGACGAACGCCGTCTTCTTCATCTTCTTCATCTCGGCCAGGCCGATCATGCCGGTCGTCTCGGGCGTCTTCGGCATGTGGATCGTGACGAAGTCGGCGCGGGCCAGCAGGTCGTCGAGCGAGAGCAGGGTCACCCCGAGCTGCTGCGCACGCGCCGGCGTCACGTAGGGGTCGTAGGCCACGACGTCCACGCCGAACGCCTGCAGGCGTGCCGTGATCAGCGCACCGATCCGGCCGAGGCCGACGATGCCGACGGTCTTCTCGTACAGCTCGACACCGGTGTACTTCGAGCGCTTCCATTGCCCCTGCGCGAGGGCCGCATGGGCGGCCGGGATGTGACGGGCCAGGCTCAGGATGTGCCCGACGGTCAGCTCGGCGGCCGAGATGATGTTCGACGTCGGTGCGTTGACGACCATGACGCCGGCCGTGGTCGCCGCCTTGATGTCGACGTTGTCGAGACCGACGCCGGCCCGGGCGACGACGCGCAGACGCGGCGCGGCCGCGATGGCCTCGGCGTCGACCTGCGTCGCGGAGCGCACCAGGATCGCCTCGGCATCGGCGAGGGCCGACAACAGGGCGGATCGGTCGGTGCCGTCGACCGATCGGATGTCGAAGTCGGGCCCCAGGGCCTCGACCGTTGCGGGTGAGAGTTCTTCAGCGATCAGTACGACGGGCTTGGCCACGTGACAGTCAATCCTTTGCGGGAGGAGGCGGGGAACGCCGCGACGCGCCGTGGGCGCGGCTCCGGCCACTCTAGCGACTCGTCACGCCCGCGTCGGTCATGTGACGCCCGGCGCTCAGCCCCGGACCGAGGCCGTGAGCGTCAACGTCAGTGACGCGACCACGGCGAGGGCGGCGAGCAGCATCAGCGCGAACTGCCAGAGCACGCGCTTCCGCCCGAGCAGCACGGCCGCGCCGAACGCGACCGGTGGCAGCGCGACGTTCGCCACGAGGAGTGCCCACGGCGGCGTGACCACGAGACCGTCGAGACCGTTCTGCCGGTAGAACTCGTTGTTGGCGGTGAACGCCTTCGGCACCTCGATCAGGTTGCTGATCGCCTCGAAGAGGTCGTAGGCGAAGAACAGGGCGAAGGCGACCGCGACGATCACGGAGAGGACCCAGGAGGCACGGTGCGCGCCCCGCGCACCCGTCACGCCGGCGTCGGCCGGGTCGTCCGTCGCCCGGCCGTCGACCGGACGCCCCTGCTCGGCGCTCACGCCCCGCCTCCGATCAGGAGCGGCCACGGGGCCAACAGGAGTGCTCCCCCGGTCATGAGGAGGAGTCGTCTCGCCGTCCGGTGCCGCGGCACGAGCGCCATGACGGTCAGGAACCAGATGAACGGAGCGGCGACCGCGAGCAGCAGGCCCAGGCGCCACATGATCGTGCCGAACAGCGTCGCGAACGTGTACGCGAAGCCGCTCCAGGCCGCGATCCAGCCCGCCGTGCTCAGGAGGGCCACTCCCCCGAAGACGCCGTGACCGACGAGGGCGGCCGAACTCATCGTCCCGTCGGCATCGTCCGAGGTCGCGACGACGGGGGCCGACACGACATCGGGGCCCTCCACGTGACTGGCGTCGCGCTCGTCGCCCCAGGTCAGCGCCTCGTCCGCGTGCTCGTGCTCGTGCTCGTGCTCGTGCTCGTCGCCGACGGTCTCGTCTCCGACGGGCTCGTCGCCCGTCGCCCAGGGGCCCGTCGTCATACGGACAGTTTGGATGCGACCGCTGCCTCCAGCGCGGCGAAGAGCGGGTGCTCCGCGTCGACGCCGGTCAGGGTGACGACGAGCTCGCCGGCGGGCAGCCCCGAACGGAGCAGCGCCTGCAGCTCGACGCTCTCGACGTCGTCCGTGACCTCGAAGTCGAGGGCGGCACGCACGGCCCGCACCAGGGCGTCGGCCTCGAGGCCGCGCTCGGCGAGCTGGGTGGCCGGGCCGACGAAGCGCTCGTGGCGGCTGAGCTTGCGCAGCGGGTTGCGTCCGACTCGCTCGGTCGTGTCGGGGAGGTGCGGGTTCGAGATGCGGACGAGGTTCTTCTCGATGTACTGCTGCTGCACCTCGGGGTCGAGGCCGTGTTTCGCGACGAGCAGCGCCTTGGTCTCGGCGAGGGTGCCGCGCACCTCGGTCATGACCTCCGGGTCGGACAGCGCCTCGCGGATGCTGCCGAGCCCGCGGGCGAAGCCGTGATAGGCCGCCGCGGCGTGCGCCGTGTTGACGGTGAAGAGCTTCCGCTCGATGAAGGGCTCGAGGTCGTCGACCCAGGTGACGCCCTGGATCTCGGGACGGTGATCGCCGAACGGCTTGCTCTCGACGACCCACTCGAAGAAGGACTCGATCGTCACGTCGAGCGTGCCGGTGGCCTGCTCGGGCACGATGCGGTCGATCGCACAGTTGGCGAAGACGGCGTTGTCGGCGGGGTGGTGCGATCGGACGGCCTCGGCGAGCGAGTCGGTCGCGTTGATGGCGTTCTCGCACGCGATGACGGCCAGCGGCGCGAGGTCGGCCGAACGGGCCGCGAGGCCCTGGGCGATGACGGGGGCGACGAACGGGAGGATGCGGGCGCCGACGGCCGTCGTCACGATGTCGGCGGTCGCGATCTCGGCGACCAGCGCCTCCTCGTCGGAGCGGCTGTTGATGGCCCGGTAGCCGTCGACGACGGAGGTGCGGCTGTCTTCGCCGACCTCGTGCACCTCGAACGACGGCTGCTGCTGGAGCAGACCGATGAGTTCGTCGTTCACGTCGGCGAACACCACCTCGTACCCGCTCGCGTGCAGGAACTGCGCCACGAAGCCTCGACCGATGTTCCCCGCACCGAAGTGCACTGCCTTCTTGCTCAACGCCATGCCATAGATCATGCCATGCGCGCCCGCCGCGCCCGAACGCCGGGGTGCGGACGCGAGAAGACCCCGCTCGCGAGGCGAACGGGGTCTTCCGGTGACTCGAGCGTCAGCGCGCAGCGCTGCCGTCCACGTAGTCGCTGTCCTGCTGCTTCCAGGCGAACAGCGCGCGGAGCTCCTGGCCGGTGGCCTCGATGGGGTGCTCCTCGCCCTTCTTGCGCAGGGCCTTGAACTCGGGGGCTCCGGCGTCCTGGTCCTCGATGAACCGCTTGGCGAACGCACCCGACTGGATGTCGGCCAGCACGGCCTTCATGTTGTCCTTGACCGAGGGGTCGATCACGCGGGGGCCCGAGACGTAGTCGCCGTACTCGGCCGTGTCGGAGACGGACCAACGCTGCTTGGCGAGGCCGCCCTCCCAGATCAGGTCGACGATCAGCTTGAGCTCGTGCAGCACCTCGAAGTAGGCGATCTGCGGCTGGTAGCCGGCCTCGGTGAGCGTCTCGAAGCCGTACTGGATCAGCTGCGACGTGCCACCGCAGAGGACGGCCTGCTCGCCGAACAGGTCGGTCTCGGTCTCTTCGGTGAACGTGGTCTTGATGCCGCCGGCACGCAGGCCGCCGATGCCCTTGGAGTACGACCAGGCCAGATCCCAGGCCGAGCCCGACGCGTCGACCTCGACGGCGACGATGACGGGGACGCCGCGGCCGGCCTCGTACTCGCGGCGAACGGTGTGACCCGGGCCCTTGGGGGCGACGAGCACGACGTCGACGCCGGCGGGAGCCTCGATGTAGCCGAAGCGGATGTTGAAGCCGTGGCCGAACACGAGGGCCTTGCCCTCGGACAGGTTGGGCTCGACGTCGTCCTTGTAGAGGTGACGCTGCACCTGGTCGGGCGCGAGGATGACGATGACGTCGGCCCAGGCGGTCGCCTCCGACGGCACGAGCACCGTGAAGCCGGCCTCCTCGGCCTTGGCGCGGCTCTTCGACCCCTCCTGCAGACCGACGACGACCTCGACGCCCGAGTCGCGCAGGTTGAGTGCGTGGGCGTGGCCCTGCGAGCCGTAGCCGATGACGGCCACCTTCTTGCCCTGGATGATCGACAGGTCGGCGTCGTTGTCGTAGACGATTTCAGTCACAGTGGTGCTCTCCTTGGATGGTGACGGATGAGGTCGGACGAGGAGGCGCGGTGTGGCGCCCCTCGAGGGTTCAGTTCTTGAAGACGCGGTCGGTGATGGACTTGGCGCCGCGCCCGATGGCGAGCAGCCCCGACTGCGAGATCTCCTTGATGCCGTAGGGCTCGAGGACGCGGAGCAGGGCGTTGGTCTTGCCCGTGTCGCCCGTGACCTCGATGACGAGGGCGTCGGTCGAGACGTCGACGACGGAGGCACGGAACAGCGTGACGGCCTCGAGCACCTGGGACCGCGTCGTGTTGTCGACCCGGACCTTGATGAGCAGGTGTTCGCGCTGGACCGACTGGGAGTAGTCGAGTTCGACGATCTTGATCACGTTGATCAGCTTGTTGAGCTGCTTCGTGACCTGCTCGAGCGGCAGTTCTTCGACGTCGACGACGACCGTGATGCGGCTGAGGCCCTCGATCTCGCTCTTGCCGACGGCGAGGCTCTCGATGTTGAAGCCGCGGCGGGCGAAGAGGCCGGCGACACGGGTCAGCAGACCCGGTTTGTCTTCGACCAGCAGGGACAGGACGTGGCTCATGCGTGTTCTCCCGTCATGTCGCCGTCGCGGGTGGTGTCGGATGCGCTGCTGCCCGGCGCCTCGTCGTCCCATTCGGGCGCGAGTGCGCGGACGTGCTGGATCTCGGAGTTCGAGACCCCCTGCGGCACCATCGGCCACACCATGGCGTCACGGCTGACGACGAAGTCGATGACGACGGGTCGGTCGTTCGTGGCCAGGGCCAGCTCGATGGCGGCGTCGATCTCGTCCTCGCGGGTGACCCGGATGCCGAGCGCACCGTAGGCGTCGGCCAGCTTCACGAAGTCGGGCACCATGCGCGTCTCGTGACCCGTGTTCAGGTCGGTGAACGAGTGACGACCGTCGTAGAACAGCGTCTGCCACTGGCGCACCATGCCGAGCGACGAGTTGTTGATGATCGCGACCTTGATCGGGATGTCGTTGATGACGCAGGTCGCGAGCTCCTGATTGGTCATCTGGAAGCAGCCGTCGCCGTCGATCGCCCAGACGACGCGCTCGGGCTGGGCGACCTTCGCGCCCATCGCGGCGGGGACGGAGTAGCCCATCGTGCCCGCGCCTCCGGAGTTCAGCCAGGCGTGCGGCCGCTCGTACTCGATGAACTGCGCGGCCCACATCTGGTGCTGGCCGACTCCCGAGGCGTAGATGGCCTCGGGGCCGCTCAGCTGGCCGATGCGCTGGATGACCTTCTGCGGCGACAGCAGCCCGTCGTCGGGCTCGGTGTAGCCCAGCGGGAACTGCTCACGGAGGGCCGTCAGACGGCTCCACCACTCGGTCAGATCGGGCTTCTCGCCCGCGATCAGGTCGGTGTAGGCCGCGGTGAGGTCGGCGATGACGATCTTGGCGTCGCCGACGATCGGGACGTCGGCGATGCGGATCTTCGAGATCTCGGCGGGGTCGATGTCGACATGGACCACCTTCGCGTCGGGCGCGAAGAGGTCGGCCTTGCCGGTGACGCGGTCGTCGAAGCGGGCGCCGAGCGCGACGATGAGATCGCTCTCCTGGAGGCCGAGCACGGCCGGCACCGTGCCGTGCATGCCGGGCATGCCGAGGTGCTGGTGGTGCGAGTCGGGGAAGGCACCGCGGGCCATCAGGGTCGTGACCACCGGAGCGCCGGTCGCCTCGGCGAGGGCGAGCAGCTCGCTCGACGCCTCGGCACGGATGACGCCGCCACCCACGTAGAAGACGGGCTTCTTCGCGGCGGCGATGAGCTGCGCGGCGGCCAGGATCTGCTTGCCGTGCGCCTTCGTGACGGGACGGTAGCCGGGCAGGTCGACCTGCGGCGGCCAGACGAACGGAGCCGAGTTCTGCTGGGCGTCCTTCGTGACGTCGACGAGCACCGGGCCCGGACGACCCGTGCTGGCGATCTGGTACGCCGCGGCGAGGGTGGCCGG
Source organism: Frigoribacterium sp. 2-23 (assembly GCF_049601585.1). Classification (GTDB taxonomy): domain Bacteria; phylum Actinomycetota; class Actinomycetes; order Actinomycetales; family Microbacteriaceae; genus Frigoribacterium. The sequence continues at coordinate 2,130,833 of NZ_CP187126.1, forward strand.
GATGTCCTCCGGCTTCGTCACGAGGAAGGAATGCTTCGTGATGGGCATCGTGATGCCGACGATGTCGGCCTCCTGGAACGCGTCCGTCCCCATCAGCGTCGAGAACACCTGACCGGTGATCGCGAGCATCGGGACCGAGTCCATGTACGCGTCGGCGATGGCGGTGACGAGGTTCGTCGCACCGGGACCCGAGGTCGCGATGGCGACACCGACCCGACCGGAGGCGGCCGCGTAGCCCTCGGCTGCGTGGCCCGCGCCCTGCTCGTGGCGCACGAGGATGTGACGGATGGCCTCGGACCCCATCAGCTCGTCGTAGAACGGGATGATGGCACCGCCCGGCAGGCCGAAGACATCGGTGACGCCGAGCTTCTCGAGGCTCTTGAGGATGGCACCCGAGCCCGTCAGGATCTCGGGGCCGGACGGGGCCGCGGAGGCAGCCGGTCGGGCCGGGGACGGCGTGGCCGTCGGCAGGGGTGTGGACTCTGGAGGCATCAGTGCCGGTTCCCTCTTCGATGTGGTGGGGCGATGGTGAGACGCGACCGCCCGGTGGGCCGACGATCGCGTCGTCGGCGACCCGGGCGGGCGCGAGGATCAGTACGTGACGGCGCCTTCGGCCGCGGAGCGGACCTGGCGGGCGTACTTGGCGAGGACACCCCGCGTGTAGCGCGGGGGAAGGGGAGCCCAGCCGTCACGGCGAGCGTCCAGCTCAGCCGGGTCGACGAGTAGGTCGATCGAGCGAGCCGCGATATCGACCCGAATCAGATCACCATCGCGCACGAAGGCGATGGGACCGGAGTCCACCGCTTCGGGTGCTACGTGGCCGATGCACAGGCCGGTTGTGCCGCCTGAGAATCGTCCGTCCGTCAACAGTAGTACATCTTTTCCGAGCCCTGCGCCCTTGATGGCGGCCGTGATGGCGAGCATCTCGCGCATGCCGGGGCCGCCCTTGGGGCCCTCGTAGCGGATGACGACGACGTCGCCCTTGGCGATCCGTCCCTCCGTGAGGGCGTCCATCGCCGCACGCTCGCGCTCGAAGACCCGAGCCGGGCCCTCGAAGATGTCGGCGTCGAAACCGGCCGTCTTCACGACGGCGCCCTCGGGGGCGAGCGAGCCGCTCAGCACGGTCAGGCCGCCCGTCGCGTGGATGGGATTGTCGAGCGTGCGCAGCACCTCGCCGTCGAGCGGCTTGGGCTTGATGTCGGCGAGGTTCTCGGCGACGGTCTTGCCGGTGACCGTCAGGCAGTCGCCGTGCAGCAGCCCCGCATCGAGCAGGGCCTTCATGACGACGGGCACGCCACCCATGCGGTCGACGTCGTTCATGACGTACTTGCCGAACGGCTTCAGGTCGCCGATGTGCGGCACCTTGTCGCCGATGCGGTTGAAGTCGTCGATCGTGAGGTCGACCTCGGCCTCGTAGGCGATGGCGAGCAGGTGCAGCACCACGTTGGTCGAGCCGCCGAACGCCATGGCGACCGCGATCGCGTTCTCGAACGCCTTCTTGGTCATGATGTCGCGTGCCGTGATGCCGAGGCGCAGCATGTTGACGACGGCCTCGCCCGAGCGGTGGGCGAAGTAGTCACGGCGACGGTCGGCCGAGGGCGGGGCGGCCGAGCCGGGCAGGCTCATGCCGAGTGCCTCGGCGACGCTCGCCATCGTGTTGGCCGTGTACATGCCGCCGCAGGCGCCCTCGCCCGGGACGATGGCGCACTCGATCGCCTTGAGGTCCTCGTCGCTGATCGTGCCCGCCTTGTAGGCGCCGACCGCCTCGAACGAGTCGATGATCGTGACGTTCTTCTCGGTGCCGTCGCTCAGCTTGACCCAGCCGGGGGCGACACTGCCCGCGTAGAGGAAGACGCTCGAGAGGTCGAGACGCGCCGCGGCCATCAGCATGCCGGGCAGCGACTTGTCGCAGCCGGCCAGCAGCACGGAGCCGTCGAGGCGCTCGGCCATCATGACGGTCTCGACGCTGTCGGCGATGACCTCGCGCGAGACGAGCGAGAAGTGCATGCCCTCGTGACCCATGGCGATGCCGTCGCTGACGGAGATCGTGCCGAACTGGAGCGGATAGCCGCCACCGGCGTGCACGCCCTCCTTCGCCCCCTGCGCGAGCCGGTCGAGCGACAGGTTGCACGGCGTGATCTCGTTCCAGCTGGACGCGATGCCGATCTGCGGCTTGTCCCAGTCGGCGTCACCCATGCCGACGGCGCGGAGCATGCCCCGCGAGGTGGTGGCCTCGACGCCGTCGGTGACGTCGCGACTCCGGGGCTTGATGTCGATGCTGCTGGTGTCGGCGTCCTTCGCGGCGCTGTCCTTCTCTGGCATGGGTCGAGTTTAGGGCGTTCGGCCCCGCCGTTCGTCCACGGAGGGGCGGTCATCCGACGGGGGTCACCGTGAGCTGCAGCAGACCGTCCCGGATGTTCCAGGAGGCGCGCGCGCCGGTGCCGTCCGCGTAATGCGTCTCGAGGTGGACCCCGCGGGCCACGGCACTCGACGCCGGCTGACAGGCCTGACCCCAGCCGCCGTGTGCGACGGTGACGAGGCAGAACCCGCCGTCGTCGCCCCGCCCGACCCAGACGTTGACGTCCGACACCGGGAAGGTCCGGCGCAGACTCGACGTCTCGATGCCGACCGTCTCGACCGGCGGCAGGTCCGAGGCCGTCTGCGGCAACCGGAAGAAGGTCTCCGTCAGCCGCTCCGGGTCGTCGTCGACGGGGCGACGCAGCGGGTCGGAGGCGAGCGCCGCGACCGGCGACGCCGTCGAGCCGGTCGCGTGCGTCGCCGCCCACCGGGAGGCGGACCACCAGGAGGCGCCGGTCACGAGCAGGACGACGACCAGCGCCGTCGAGGCGGTCACCTCGGCCCGGCGGCGGCTCGCCCGACGACGTGACTCCCTGCGCGACGCGACGTCGAGCGCCTCCCCCAGCGCGGCGAGCTCGTGCGCCCACGCCTCGGCACGGCAGCGGAGCAGGCGCCGTGCCTCCCGCGGGTCGACGACTCCCGCGCGGGGCCGGTCGAAGGCGGCGGTCCGCAGACCGTCCAGCTCGCGGCGGGGGTCGGGGCCGCCCGACGGCGTCACGAGACCCGGTTCCGCCAGCCAGCGGAGGAGATCGAGCGGGTCACCTCGACACGAACTGGTCTCGCGGAGCCGGGCGAGGGCACGGGGGTCCGCCGCGAACCGCCTCAGCAGCTCCCGGGCCTCGGTGGCGCTCACGACCGGGCCGGTCATGGCGACATGGTAGGCCGCGGATCAGCCCGTCACAACGGTTCGGCGCCGCCGCGGGTGCGGACCGGCGTCACCGACGAGAGTCGGAGCCGCCCGCGCTCTCGTCGCCCTCGGCGTCGTCGAGCATGTCGTCGTCGGCGGTGCCCTCAGCGGACTCGCCGTCGCCCGGACCGCCCGCCCCGCCGTCGCCCGCCCCGCCGTCGCCAGACGACGGCTCGACGCGACCCAGCTCCACCGCCAGCGCACCGGCCGACCCGACCGGCAGCAGGGACGTGTCGACGTCGTCGCTGCCTTCGATCTCGTCGGTCGCGTGCTCGACGGCCTCTTCGAGCTCGTCGACGACGAGGAGGTCGCGTCGAAGGTCGCCGTTGCGATAGCCGGCGCGACCGATCATGTGGGCCGAGACGGGGGCCGTCAGCATCTGGAACACGAGCACCACGAGCAGGGAGGCGACCGTGCCCACGGTGTGCTGGTCGAGCGCGATGGCGGCCAGGATGAGGATGAGCCCGAAGATCTGCGGTTTCGTGGCGGCGTGCATGCGCGACAGCGCGTCGGGGAACCGCAGCAGACCGATGCCCGCCGCGACGCTCAGCAGCGCCCCCGCGATGAGCATGACGGAACTCGCGACGTCGTAGAACGTGTCGAGCGCGGTCATGACGGGTCCTGCTTCGAGACGTAGCGGGCGACCGTGATGGAGCCGAACACGGCGGTGAGTGCCAGCACGATCATCACGGGCAGGGTGCGCGTGTGGTGGTTGAACACCATGTCGGCACCGAGCACGCAGATGAGGGTCGTCAACAGCATGTCGGACGCGATCATGCGGTCGAGGATCGCCGGGCCCTTGACGATGCGGATGACGGAGGCGACGGCCGCGAACGCGAACAGGACGCCGACCACCCAGGCGACGACGGTCATGAGACGAGTCCCTTCTCTTCGTCGCGGAGTCGGGCGAGGTCGTCGTCGCTGCCGAGCACGTGCACGAGGCGCGCCTCGACGGCCCAGACCCCCTCGCGGACGCGGACGACTCCCGCGGCGTCTCCGACGGACAGGGCGTGCAGATACAGGATGGAGCGCTCCCGGTCCGCCTCGACGACGAGCGAGCCGGGCACGAGCGAGACGGCCTCGGCGGTGATCGTCATGATGAAGTCGGATCGGGTGCGCAGCGGCACGGCGATGATTGCGTTGGCCCCGATACCGCGGGGACGGACGGCCTGCCAGCTGACCTGGACACTGGCCGCCGCGAGGTCGCGGAGGAAGGCGCCCAGGAACACGAAGGCCCAGAGCAGGTTGAACCGCCCGCTCAGCTCGACCGGCGGCAGGAAGAACACGCGGGTCACGAGCAGGGCCACGACGACACCGCTGACGAAGCTGAGCACGGTGAGCTGGTTCCAGAGGAACATCCAGAGCACGATCAGACCGATCAGCAGCGGGAGCTGCCGGAGCAGGCTCCGCCCGATCTCGTGGAGGGAGGGCTTCTGGCTCACGGCGTGCCCCCCTCGTCGCCGGTGACCGTGTCGCCCTCGCCCTCGGGGTAGACGAGCTGCACGTACGCGTTCGAGCCGTAGACCTTGCCCGCCGCCCGCTCGGCCACCCCGTAGAGCGGCCCGGCCGCGACGGTCAGCACGAGCGAGACGAGCACCATACCGGCCGTCGCGCCCACCATCGTGCGGGGGTTCGCCCGCTTCTGCTGGACGACCGTGCGACCCGGTGCCTCTTCGAGCTTCTCGGTGAGCGGCGACTCGTGGCTCTCGACATCCTTCTTCGGACGCCAGAAGGCGAGGTTCCAGGCGCGCATCAGGGCGTAGAGCGTGAGCAACGAGGTCAGGGCACCGGCCCCGATGAGCACGTAGACGAGCGGGTCGTGCAGGCGGGCGCCGGCGTCGAACAGGGCCAGCTTGCCGATGAAGCCGGAGAACGGTGGGATACCGCCCAGGTTCAGGGCCGGGATGAAGAAGAGGACGGCGACGACCGGGGCCGCCTTCAGGAGGCCACCCAGTCTCAGGATGGAGGCCGTGCCTCCTCGGCGCTCTATCAACCCCGCGGCGAGGAAGAGCGTCGTCTGGACGGTGATGTGGTGCACCACGTAGTAGATCGTGGCGGCGAGCCCCTCGACCGTGCCGAGGGCGATGCCGAAGATCATGTAGCCGATATGGCTGACCAGCGTGAACGAGAGCAGCCGCTTGATGTCGGCCTGGGCCACCGCGCCGAGGATTCCGACCACCATCGTCAGCAACGCGATGATCAGCAGGTAGACGTTGACGTTGCTCTCGACGAACAACACGGTCTCGGTGCGGATGATCGCGTACACGCCGACCTTGGTCAGAAGGCCCGCGAAGACGGCCGTGACCGGCGCGGGCGCCGTCGGGTAGGAGTCCGGCAGCCAGAACGACAGCGGGAAGACGGCGGCCTTGATGCCGAACGCCGTGAGGAGCATCACGTGGATGATCGCCTGCACGTCGGGCGGGATCGAGTCCATCTTCTGGGCGATGTCGGCGATGTTCACGGTGCCGAGCGCGCCGTAGATCATGGCGATGGAGGCGAGGAAGAGCATCGACGACACGAGGCTCACGACGATGTACGTCACGCCGGCCCGGATGCGTTGCTCGGTGCCGCCCAGCGTGATGAGCACGTAGCTGGCCACGAGCAGGATCTCGAACCCGACGTAGAGGTTGAACAGGTCGCCCGCGACGAAGGCGTCGAACACACCGGTGGCGAGGATGAGATAGGTCGGGTTGTAGATCGAGACCGGGGCGTCGCCGTCACCGTCGGCGTTGCCCTGCCCCACCGAGAAGATGAACACCGCCAGCAGGACGATCGACGAGATCGAGAGCATGAGGGCCGCGAGCCGGTCGACGACGAGCACGATGCCGAACGGGGCCTGCCAGCCTCCGATCTCGACCGCGATCGCCCCTTGGCCGTCGACGACCACGAGCAGCACGAGGCTGATGACGACGACCAGGGCGAGGGCCGTGATCGAGATGATCGCCTGGAGGCGCGGCCTGCGCCCCGCGATCAACGCGGCTCCGGCGCCGATCAGCGGGATGAGGACGACGAGAGGGACGAGTGCGCTCATCGGTCGGCCTCTTCTCGATGGTCTCGGCTGGGGGCTGTGTCGTCGGCGTGGACCGCCGCCTCGGCGCGTTCGCCGAACTCGGTGTCGTCGGTATCGGTGCCGGCGCCCGCCTCGGCTCCCCCGGCCTCGGTCGGCACACCGCGCCGCCCGATCTCGCGGTCCTCGACGTCATCGGCGACCGTGTCCTCGCGGGCGAGGCGCCAGGAGCGGTAGATCAACGCGAGCAGGAAGGCCGAGACACCGAACGTGATGACGATGGCGGTCAGCACGAGGGCCTGCGGCAGCGGGTCGGCGAAGTCGGCGGGCGAGGACTCGCCATCGACGATCGGGGCCGCGCCCCGGCGCCCCGCCATGATCAGGATCAGGATGTTGGTCGCGTTGCCCACGAGCAGGAACCCGAGCAGGACGCGGGTCATGCTGCGTTCGAGCAGCAGGTAGACGCCACAGGCGTAGAGCGCGGCCATCACGACGATCAACACGAGGGAGACGCTCACGATGCAGCACCTCCTCTCGTGGTGTCGTCGGTGTCGGCGGTCTGTCGGCTGGTCGAGGTGACGGGTTCGAACCCCTGCGCGTTCGACAGGACTTCGTCTTCGGGCGGCAGATCGCCCGAGGCGCGTGCCTCCTCGTCGACCTCCTCTTGCCGATCGACCTCGGCACCGAGGCTCCGCAGCACGTCGAGCACGAGCCCGACGACCACGAGGTAGACGCCGATGTCGAAGAACGTCGAGGTGACGAACTCGAGGTGACCGAGCACCGGCACCTCGGTCTCGAACCAGGTCGAGGTGAGCGCGTCGACGCCGAACAGCAGCGGGACGGTCGCCGTACCGACGACGAGCAGCAGCCCGGAGCCGAGCAGCTTGCCGGCGTCGAGGGGTGCCGCGGCACCGAGTTCGTAGCGTCCGCCGGCGAGGTAGCGGGCGACGAACGCCATGCCCGCGACGAGCCCACCGGCGAAACCGCCGCCCGGTGCATTGTGACCGGCGAACAGGAGGTAGATCGAGACGACGACGATGGCGTGGAACACCAGCCGCACGACGACCTCGAGCAGGATGGATCTGTTCTGCGGGGCGAGCTTCCGGCCGGCGAGCAGCCACGCACGACGATCACCCTCGTCGGAGCCGCCGATCTCGATGGTCTTCCCGCCCTCGGTCACGACGGCGGCCGGCTCGCGCACCGGCCGGACACGGGCCATGAAGCGCTGCGCCCGCGTGCGACGCTCGGGCCGCGGCAGCACGTCGGTGCGCGAGGTGAGGAAGACGAGGCTCGCGACACCGGTCGCCGCGACGATGAGGACGGCGATCTCGCCCATCGTGTCCCAGCCGCGGATGTCGACCAGGGTGACGTTCACGACGTTCTTGCCGTGGCCGCCCGAGACGGCCAGGTCGGGGAACTCCCCCGAGATCGTGTCGAGGCTGCGGGCGCCGAGCGCGACGACGGCGATCACGGCCATCACGGACCCCACGGCGATGCCGATCACGGCCCGGATCACGCGATGCGTGCTGCCGTTGCGATCGCCGAGCTGGGCGGGGAGGCGGCGCAACACGAGGACGAAGGCGATCAGCGTGATGGTCTCGATCAGCACCTGGGTCAGGGCGAGGTCTGGCGCACCGTGCAGGGCGAAGAGCGCCGCCATGCCGTAGCCGATGACACCGACCAGGACGACCGCCTGGAACCTCTTGTTCGACCGTGCGGCGGCGATCGCACCCACGATCATGAGCACGCCGATCGCGAGCTGGGCCGGGTAGTCCCAGAGGACGGCGGTGTCGGGCCAGCTGCGGTTGGACGACAGCGTGACCACCGACGAGACGATGAACACGACGAGGATCGTCGACAGGTAGAACGGGAGCGAACCGCGCTGGGTCGCCGCGGTGGTGCGCGATGCCGTCCGGTCGATCCCGGCCATGATCGACACGTACACGTCGGAGGCACGGGGCATGAACGACATCGCGCTCTGGGCCGACGAGACGCGCTCGCGTCGCCAGAACAGCAGTGCTCCCACCGCGAGCGACAGGGCGGTCAGCCCGAGCGCGGGCTCGAACCCGTGCCAGAGTGCGAGATGGTACGGGCCGTGCTCGCCCGCCTCGCCGGGCACCGTGTCGGCGTAGAGGGCGATGACCTTGTCGAGAGGACCGGCCAGGAACCCGAGGGCCAGGCTGAGCGCCGCGAGGACGGCCGGCGAGAAGAGGAAGTCGATGTGCTCGCGGACGAACTCGACGGGCTCGACGCCCCGCTTGGAGGCGAATGCGCCCCAGAGGAACCGCAGGCTGTAGGCCACGGTGAGGATCGACCCGACCACCACGCCGATCAGCGCGACCCATGCGAGCGCGCCGCCGTGCGCGGTGTCGTCGAGCAGGGCGGTCAGGACGGCCTCTTTCGCGACGAAGCCGAAGGTCGGCGGGAACCCGGCCATGGACGCGAGCGCGATGACGGTGATGACGAGCAGCACGGGCGCCTGCCGGCCGAGTCCGCTGAGCTTGCGCAGGTCGCGGGTGCCCGTGCGGTGGTCGATCACGCCGACGACGAGGAAGAGCGTCGCCTTGAACAGGGCGTGGGCGACGAGCAGGGCGAGCCCCGCGAGGGCCGCGTCACGGGTGCCGTAGCCCGCGACGATGGTGAGGAAGCCGAGTTGGCTCACGGTGCCGTAGGCGAGGACGAGCTTGAGGTCGTGCTGACGCAGCGCCCGGTAGCCACCGAGGAGCATGGTCACGACGCCGAAGAGGACGATGACCTCTTGCCAGCCCGGCGAGTCGTGATAGCCCGGTGCCAGGCGCGCGACGAGGTAGATGCCGGCCTTGACCATCGCGGCCGCGTGGAGGTAGGCGCTGACGGGGGTGGGCGCCGCCATCGCGGCGGGCAGCCAGAAGTGGAACGGGATGAGCGCCGACTTCGACAGCGCCCCCGCGAGCACGAGGATGACGGCCACCGTGACGGCCGTGCCGCTCGGCGGTGACGCGACGAGGGCCGACAGGGACGAGGTACCGCCGGCCACGCTCAGCATGACGAGACCCACCAGCATGGCGAGCCCGCCGGCCGTGGTGACGATGAGCGCCTGGAGAGCGGCACTGCGGCTGGCCTGCTTGCCGGTGTTGTGACCGATCAGCAGATAGGAGAAGACGCTCGTCGCCTCCCAGAAGACGAAGAGCACGAAGACGTCGTCGCTCGTGACGAGACCGTACATGGCGCCGGCGAAGGCGACGAGCACGGCGGCGAAGCGCCCGAGGCCCGCGTCGTCGGACCGGAAGTACCGCGCGCAGTAGACGAGCACGAGACCGCCGACGAAAGAGACGATCAGCGCGAGGACCCAGGCCAGCGCGTCCATCCGCATCGACAGGGCGACGTCGAGCTGCGGAATCCACGGGACCGACTCGGTGGGCACCCGACCCGCGAGCACGTCGGGCCCCTGGAGGGCCGTGTAGACGGTGACGCCGAACGGGACGATGGAGGCCCAGAGGAACAGACTCGTACCGAGGCGGCGCCCGAGGGCGGCGATGACGATCGCTGCGACGGCGAACGCCGAGAGTGCGATGATCATCGGCACCTCCGTCGGCTGGCGACCTCGTCATGTCACGGGGATGCGTGACGGCGGGGAGTCGGGCGGAGATTCCATCTTACCTTGCCGCCACCTGGGAGTCCGGGTCAGAGGACATCACGACCGTACAAGGCATGCAGGCGTCGGCATGCGACGCCGGCGCGCTAGGAGTGACCCAGGTGATCCCGCAGATCGGCGAGGTCACCCAGCACGCGCGCCATCTCGGCCGCATCGGCGACCCGGTGAGTCGCCGCGGTGTCGCCCGAGCCGACCTTGACGCCGATGTCGCCGTCCTGCAGCACCCGGAAGGCGTCCTCGTCCGTCACGTCGTCGCCCGCGAAGAGGACGGCGGTCGCGCCGACGATCTCCCGGAGGCGCTCGACGCCGTCGTTCTTGCCCGTCGCCCGCACGGCGTATTCCAGGATGTTCTTGCCGCGCCGGGTCGTGACGCCCTCGAGGCTGCCCACGGCACCGTCGACGGCCGTCAGCACGCGCTCGGTGGTGGCCTCGTCGGCGAGGCGTGTGTGCAACGCGAACCCCGCGGGCTTCTCCTCGATCCAGACACCCTCGGCATCGCCGACGCCCGCCTCCATCTCGCGGTGGATGCGGGCGCGCAGCTCGAGCTCGGCCTCGGTGAGCGACGTCTCGTGGCCGTCGACGCGCATCTCGATCCCGTGCGAGCCGACCAGCATCACGGACTCGGGCACCTCGGTGATCTCGTCCAGTGCCGCGAGATCGCGGCCGGAGACGAGGGCGACGGTCGTCTGGTCCAGGGCGACCAGACGACGGATCGCCTCGTTCGCCTCGGGCAGTGCCCGCGCCTCCATGGGTCGGTCGACCTCGGGAGCCAGGGTGCCGTCGAAGTCGAGGGCGACCAGGAGGCGCGGGGTCGTCGCGAGACGACCGAGCGCATCCGCCAGGGTCACGTCCGTGGCGCTCATGCCGAGGCCTCGTCGTCGGTGCCGGCCGGCACGATCTGCTGACCCGGGCGCACCTGCTCGAGCGCCTGCAGGAACGACGCCGACCACGACGCGACGTCGTTCTCGAGGACGCGACGCCGCAGCGCCCGCATGCGCGTCGTGCGATCGCGCTTGGGCATCTCGATGGCCCGCATGATCGTGTTCTTGAGCCCCCCGATGTCGTGCGGGTTGATCAGCAGTGCGCTCTTGAGCTCGTCGGCCGCACCGGCGAACTCGCTCAGCACGAGCACGCCGTCGTTGTCGCGGCGGACCGCCACGTACTCTTTCGCGACCAGGTTCATGCCGTCGCGCAGCGCGGTCACGAGCATGATGTCGGCGGCGAGGTAGAGGGCCACCATCTCTTCGCGGGGATAGCCGTGGTGGTGGTAGCTGATCGCGGTGTGGCTCATCGTGGCGTAGTCGCCGTTGACACGGCCGACCGTGAGCTCGATCTCGTCGCGCAGCAGCTTGTAGGTCTCGACCCGCTCACGGCTCGGGCTGGCCACCTGCACGAGGGTGGCGTCCTCCACGCTGAGGCGACCGTCGGCGAGCAATTCGCCGAACGCCTTCATGCGGTGGCGGATGCCCTTCGTGTAGTCCAGTCGGTCGACGCCGAGCATGACCGTCTTCGGGTTTCCGAGACCCGCGCGGATCTCCTTCGCCCTGGCCTGGATGTCGGGGCGGGCGGCGAGCTCCTCGTAGCTGGCGGAGTCGATCGAGATCGGGAACTGCTTCGCGAGGACGCGGCGCACCTTCTTGCCTCGCCGCGACACCGGGGCGGACTCGTCGTCGACCGGCACCTCGATGTACGGCCGTGTGGTGGCGTGGCCCAGCAGGTGCCGCACGGCGCGGGAGAAGTTCGAGGCGTCGTCGCCCCGCTGGAACCCGATCACGTCGGCGCCGAGCAGCCCCTCGAGGATCTGCGTGCGCCACGGCAGCTGCGAGAAGATGCCGAGCGGCGGGAAGGGGATGTGGTTGAAGAAGCCGATGGTGACGTCGGGGCGCATCTCGCGGATCATCTTGGGCACGAGCTGCAGCTGGTAGTCCTGCACCCAGACCGTGCCGCCCTCGGCGGTGATCGCCGCGGCCCGCTCGGCGAAGCGCTGGTTGACCGTGACGTACGACTCCCACCACACGCGGTGGTACGTCGGCGCCGCGATGACGTCGTGGTAGAGCGGCCAGAGGGTGTCGTTGCTGAACCCCTCGTAGTAGCGCTGCACCTCTTCGGCCGAGAGCTCGACGGGCACGATCTCGATGCCGTCGGCCTCGAACGGCTCGAACTCGAGGTCGGGTTGCCCCGCCCAGCCGACCCAGGCGCCGTCGTTGGCCTTCATCACGGGCTCGAGAGCCGTCACCAGCCCGCCGGGCGAGTGCTGCCAGCTCGCCGATCCGTCGTCCGCGATGACCCGGTCGACGGGCAGGCGGTTGGACACGACGACGAAGGGATAGCGGTCGCTCTCGGCAGGGTCACTCATGATCAGGAGATTATCAGCGCGCCTGTGAGGGCATCGTGGACGGATCTGTCCCCCGGGCCGCCGGGCCCGCCCCGCCGGGGTCCGGCGTCAGCCGGCGAGCGCGATCGTCCGCCGCGCGGCCGCGATCAGCGCCTCGCCGTAGCCCCGCCCGTACGACGCGGCGTGCACGGCGAGCGGATGCAGCTGGTGCAGGGGTACCCGATCGGCACGCCCCGGGAGGAGGGGCGACTCCCGCTCGTAGCCGTCGATCACGTCGTCGAGGTGCGGGGAGCCGAACAGCTCGAGCATCGCCAGGTCGGTCTCGCGGTGACCGCCGTGGGCGGCGGGGTCGATCAGCACGACACCGTCGGGCGTGAAGACGACGTTGCCGTTCCAGAGGTCTCCGTGCAGACGGGCCGGAGGCTCGTGGTCGTCGAACGCGCCGCCGGCGATCAGAACGCACGCCTGGTCGACCAGCTCGAGCTCGTCCGCGTCGATGCTGCCGGCCTCCCGCGCGATCCGCGCGTAGGGGCGGACGCGCTGCTCCGCGTAGAAGACGCCCCACGAGTCGGTCGGCGTCGTCTCGAGTGGTCGCTTGCCGATGAAGCAGGGGCCGTCCCAGCCCGCCGGAGGGACGCCGAACGCCGAGGCACCGGCCCCGTGGGTGCGGGCCAGGGCGGCTCCGAAGGCGCGGGCCGCGCTCGAGCCGGGCCGCGCCTCCTCGAGTCGGTCGAGCTCGATGCGACCGGGTCGCACGGCGACGACGTCGACGACACGCACGCCGCCACCCGCCGTGGCCTCGGCGAGCCAGCCGAGACCGGCGGCCTCGGCCTCGAAGAACCGGTCGGGCGCGTGCGGGCGGGTCTTGACGAACGTGCTCACGACCCCAGTCTGCTCCTGCGTCGTTCAACGGGAGTTCGCGGGACGTTCACGCCGGACCGCCGTCGGCGGCGCTCCCCCCGGTCGTAGCCTGGCGGCGTGATCACGGTTGGAATGAGCACGTCCTGCGTCTTCCCGCTCCCGATCGACGACGCGTTCCGGTTCGCGAGGCTGTCGGGCTTCGACGGGGTCGAGGTGATGGTCACGGCCGAACGCGGCACCCGCGACGCCCGCCGTCTGCGCGACTCGGTCGCCCGATGGGGGTTGCCCGTACTGTCGGTGCACTCCCCCGTGCTGCCGGTCGCCCACTTCGCCTTCGGTCGCGACCAGCGCGAGAAGCTGCTGCGGTCGGCCGAGCTCGCCGCCGAACTCGGCGCCCGGACGGTCGTCGTCCATCCGCCGTTCCGGTGGCAGCACCGCTTCGCCCGCGACTTCACGTCGACCGTGCGGGACGTCGAGGCGGCGACCGGGGTCGAGCTCGCCGTCGAGAACATGTTCCCCGTGCGGGTCGGGCCGATTCGGGCCGACGTCTACGCCCCCTCGCACGATCCCGTGCTGATCGACTCGGCCGCGGCCACCCTCGACTTCTCGCACGCCGCCGTGGCGGGCCGCGACGCGCTCGACCTGGCCCTGGCGCTCGGCTCGCGGCTGCGCCACGTGCACCTCTGCGACGGCACGCTCTCGACCCGACCCGGCGGGCTCCACGACGAGCATCTCGTCCCGGGGCACGGCAGCCAGCCGGTGGCCGAGGTGCTCGGCCACCTCGCCTCGACGGGCTGGGACGGTGCCGTCGTAGCCGAGGTGCACGGGTCGCGCGCCGCGCACGACCGATCGGCCACGCTCGACCGGTTGCGCGAGACCGTCGCGTTCGCACGGCGGCACCTCACGCCGGACAGGTCGATGCCGAGCGCGCCTACGAGAGCAGTACCGTCGCCAGGACGGCGCCCGGCACGCTGACCACCACGAGCCCGAGACCGGCGAGCATGAAGCGCCCCCAGGGCACCGACACACCCATCGACGACAGGCGTGCGTGCCAGAGCAGGGTCGCCAGCGAGGCCCACGGCGTGACGAGGCAGCCGATGTTGACGCCGATCAGCACGGCCACCAGTCGTAGCGGCGAGCCGGCGACGGGTTCGAGCGCGAGGTAGGCCGGCAGGTTGTTCGCCACGTTGGCCGCGGCCGCGCTCCCCGCCGCGAGTCGGAGCAGGTCGGGCAACGACTCCCCCGACCCGACGGCCGCCCCCAGGAGCGTCGCCAGCCCGAGCGAGTGCGCGGCCTCGACCACGACGAACAAGCCGAGGGCGAAGACGATGGTGCCCCACGGCACGAGACCGAACCGGAGCACGTCGCGTTTCCGGAACGCCGTCACGACGAGCAGCACGACGGCCGCGATCGACGCGGGGATCCACACCTCGATGCCCGACACCAGAGCGGGGACGAGCAGCCCCACCGACGCGGCCGCGACGGCGAAGAGGACCCGATCGCCGGCCGGCTCGTGTTCCGGAGGCGCGAAGGTGCCCGAGAGCTGGCGCCGGTAGCGCAGACCCACGGCCGCGACGGGCACCACGATGCCGACGAGCGCCGCGGGTGCGACGAGCGCGGCGAAGGCGAGGGGCGACGGGGAGCCGAGCTCGTGCAGCGCCAGCAGGTTCGTGAGGTTCGACACCGGCAGGAGGAGGGAGCCGCTGTTCGCCAGCCACACGGTCGTCAGCGCGAACGGCATCGGCGACAGGCCCACCCGGCGCGCGACGAGCACCACGACGGGGGTCAGCAGCACGGCCGTGGTGTCGAGGGACAGGAAGACGGTGCACAGGACGGCGAGCAGCACGACGGCCAGCCAGAGCACCACGACCCGACCGCGCGCGGCTCGGGCGGCGAAGCTCGCGAGCCAGGAGAACAGCCCCGCCTCGGCGGCGAGCTCGGCCACGATCGTCAGGGCGACGACGAAGCCGAGGATGGGCGCGACCCGTTCGACGAGGGCGAGCAGATCGGCCGGGGTCAGGACGCCGACGGCGACCGCGACCGCACCGACCACGAGCAGGGCGGCGCCGAGCACGGCAGTGCGCACGGGGACTCCTTCGATCCGTGACGATGCCCACGTCGGGCGAGTGGGCGCCTCACTGTACAGCCCCGCGGCTATCAGGGCCGTGTGCCGGTCACGGCGCTACCCGGAGCGCCGTCACCGGGTAGCGTGAAGCCACCGACCCCAGGAGCGAACTGTGCGTAAATTCCTTTTCAACGGAGCCATCCTCTCGAGTGCCTTCTCCGGCTTCAGCCTGCTCCGGAGCCTCAGCTCCGGCCCCCGCGACTGGCGCCTTCTGCTGAACGTGGTGGCGTGGGCCGCGACCACGGCGATCGCCGTCGGCAACGTCCTCGAGGCCGCCCGAGAGAACGACTGAGTCGTCCTCCTCGTGACGGACGCCCCGAGCCGGTCGGCTCGGGGCGTCCGTCGTCCGGTCGCGATCGGCGATCAGCGATCGGGTCGATGCGATCGATCGGTCGGGGCGTCGTCGTGCGGCAGCGGGATGGCCTGCGTGAACAGGGCCGTGCGCTCGCTGTCGGCGTTGTCACCGCTGAACAACCCGCCGGCACCCGCGCTCGAGGTCGTCGCGCGGGTCCGCCCGGGCCGATCGGACCGCGTCTCGATCACCTGCACCCGGTCCCGAGGGATCGACTGCGGACTGGTGCGCTGCAGCCACGTGATGAGCTCCTCCCGGACGAGACAGCGGAGGTCGAAGAGGGTGCCGGCGTCCTTGGCGGTCACGAGCACGCGCACGCGGACCCGCCCCTGCGTCGCGTCCGTCACCTGCAACACCTTGGTGCGACCGTCCCACAGCTCGGTCTCGGTGAGGATGCGATCGAGCTCGGCGCGCATGTCGCCCGGCTCCACGTTCCAGTCGAGGTCGAACTCCACCGCGCCGAGCAGTTCGCTGTTACGACGGGTCCAGTTCTCGAACGGCGTGGTCGTGAAGTACGTCGAGGGCAGCACGAGCCGACGGTCGTCCCAGACGTGCACGACGACGTACGAGAGCGTGATCTCCTCGATCAGACCCCAATAGCCCTCGACGACGACCACGTCGTCGATGCGGATGGCGTCGCTGAACGCCAGTTGGATGCCGGCGAAGACGTTCGCCAGGGTCGACTGGGCGGCGAGGCCGGCCACGACCGAGACGAGGCCCGCGCTGGCGAGCACGCTGGCTCCGACCGCCTCGACCCCGGGGAACCCCAGCAGGATCGATCCGCCGGCGATGATCACGATGACGGCGACGGTGAGCCGTCGCAGGATGAGCACCTGCGTGCGGACCCGCCGCGCCACCCGGTTGTCGGGGGTGTCGATGCGATAGCGCGAGAGCCCGAGGTCCTCGAAGAAGATCGCCAGCGCCCCGACGAACCAGGCGACCACGACGATGACCGCGCATCGGTAGAGCTGGTCGAGCCAGCCGTTCGCGGAGGCTCCGCCGGGCAGGACGGCGTCGAGCGAGGTGTCGAGCGCGATCGCCAGCAGCACCACGAGCAGGGTGACGCGGAACGGCCTGCGCATCCGGCGGACGAACGACTGCGCCCATTCTTTGTGCTTCGCGACCATCCCGAAGACGAGGCCGACGACGGCGGACACGACGAAGGTCAGCACGACGGCGGCGGCGATCGAGATGGCGAGTTGTATCCAAGGCATCCCCCCAGCCTGTCGGACGACGCCCAGGCCGGTCACCACCCGGGTCCGTCAGACTGGAACGGTGAGTCAACGCACAGGTTCTCGTCATCGGCCCGACACCCCGGAGGCACGCCCGGGACACCGCGCCCGTCGCGTCGCGCTCATCGTGCTGGCCGTCGTCGTCGCCGTCGTGCTGATCGCGGCCGGCGTCTTCTACGCCTGGACGAGGCAGACCTTCACGGCCACTCCGGCGTCGCTCGCCGCGGTCTCCGCCGACCCGGCGGTGGCTATCTCCGGCGACGACGACACCGTCGTCCTGCGCCCGGCCACGACGACTCCCCTCGATCAGGGCCTCGTCTTCGTCGCGGGCGCGCGCGTCGACCCTCGCGCCTACGAGCAGACGTTCGCCGGGCTCGTCGCCACCGGGGTCACGGTGATCGTCGAGCGCCCCACCCTCGGATTGGGCATCGCCGACAACCGGCCGCTCTCGGACTTCACCTCACTCGTCCCCGACATCACGAACTGGGCCGTGGGCGGGCACTCCCTCGGCGGTGTCCGTGCCTGCCAGTACGCCAAGGACGACCCGCGCGTCGACGCGCTCGTGCTGCTCGGCTCGTACTGCGCGACCGACGTCTCGGCGCGGGACGACCTCGCCGCGCTGAGCGTGGGCGGCTCGGACGACGGCCTGAGCACCCCGCAGAAGATCGACGACGCCCGGCACCTGCTGCCGGACGACACGACCTTCGTCCAGGTCGACGGTCTCTCCCATGCCCAGTTCGGCCACTACGGTGCCCAGCCGGGAGACGGCACCCCGACACTGTCCGACGCCGATGCCACGGCGCGTATCACCACGGAGTTGTCGTCGTTCTTCGCCGGTCTGGCCGACTAGCCGGTCTGGACGATGAGGGGCTAGGGGCTCAGATGGAGCGCTTGCGCTGACGGAGCGCCTCGAGCGCCATCCCCTGCGTGGCGTAACGCCCGACGACCTCGCCCCAGTGCGGGTTCGCACCCTTGATGGCGACGAACGAGTCGTGCTCGGCGCGGACGAACCCGATGACGCGTTCGGGCGTGGCGACCTGCACCAGATCGGCGGAGACGGCCCGGGTGATGATGCGGGCGTTGCGGCGAAGGGGTTCAATGCGGGTGGTCGTCACAGGTGATGCCTTTCGTGCGGTGCGCAGCGGTGCCGCGCGGTAGATCCGAGGGACACCCGGGGCGTCCTCGGACGACGCTACCCGCGCCTCCTCGGCAGGTGTCCGGTGTTTCGCTGTGCGTCGAACCGGGAGCTCCTGTGGAGGAACCGTGAGCGGGGTACGACGCGACGACGCCCCGGCCGAGGGCCGAGGCGTCGTCGAGCGGGAGGCGCGAGGTCAGCTCGTGAGGCCGTCCACGTACTCCTTGTTCTCGTCGATCCAGCCGGCCACGACGTCCGTGTAGTCGGAGCCGTCGACACCGCTGTTGAACATGGCGTTCTCGAGCGACGCGAGGCGGTCGTTGTCCATCGTGAAGTCTTTCAGCCAGGACGCGAGCTGCGGGTAGTCCTTCGTGAAGCTCTTGCCGCCGAACGAGTGAATGCCCTCGGCGTCGCCGAGCGTGTTCTCGGGGTCGGCGAGGTCCTTGATCGGGAACGCGTCGTAGGCCCAGTGCGGGCTCCACAGCGTGACGGCGATGTTCTCGCCCTTGTCCGTCGCGGTCTTCAGTTCGGTGAGCATGGCGGCGGTCGACGAGGTCTGCAGCTGCAGGTTCGTGATGCCGTACGTGGGCAGGGTCTCGTTCTGCACCGCGCTCGTCAGGCCCGCCGCCGGCTCGATGCCGACGATGGTGTCGCCGAACAGATCGGCATTGTCGTTCAGCTCGGCGATCGAGTCGATCGGCGCGTCCTCGTTGACCGCGATGGCGAGCTTCGCCTCGTCGTTCCAGGCACCGAGATCGGTGAGGTCGTCACCGTACTTGTCGACGTACTCCTTGTGCGTGACGGGCAGCCAGGTGTCGAGCACGACGTCGTAGTCGTCCCGGGTCAGACCGATGTAGACCGGTGCCACGTCGGCCATCTTGAGGTTGACGGTGTAGCCCTTCTCCTCGAGGACCGTCTTCCAGAGCCAGGAGGCCGCGATGCCCTCGTCCCAGCCGTTGAAGACGGCCATGTCCACGACGCTCTGGTCGCCGTTGTCGAGGGCCTCGGTGCTCGACGAGCTGCCGGGAGGCGAGCAGGCCGCCAGACCGAGGACGGCCGTCGTGCCGAGGGCGAGGGTTGCTGCGATGGTGCGCTTCTTCATGGGGTCCTTTCGAGTGCTGCAGGAGGTGCGGGCCGGGTCCCGGGACGGGCCCCGGCCGCTGAGGGTCTAGACGGAGGCGGGCTGGGGCTCGCGCCGGTCGGCGGTCGCAGCCGGCGCCTCCTCGGTGCCCGTCGGGGTCGAGGTCGTCGCGGGTGCGGACGACGCCGGACGACGGCGCGGACGACGGTCCGCTCCGAGGGACGCGGTCAGGCGGTCGAGGATGATCGCGAGGATCACGACCGAGACACCCGCCTCGGCCCCGAGCCCGACGTCGATGCGGTTGAGGCTCGCGACGATGTCGCCGCCGAGACCGCCCGCGCCGACCATGCCCGCGATGACGACCATCGAGAGCGACAGCATGATCACCTGGTTGACGCCGGCCATGATGCTCGGCCGGGCGAGCGGGAGCTGGATCTGACGGAGGATGCGCCACGGCGACGAGCCGAACGCGTGCCCGGCCTCCACGACCTCGCTGTCGACGCCGCGGATTCCCAGCTCGGTGAGCCGCACCCCGGGGGCGATCGCGAACACGACGGTCGCGACGATGCCCGGCACGACGCCGACCCGGAAGAGCAGTAGAGCGGGGATCAGGTAGACGAACGCGGGGGTGGTCTGCATGAAGTCCAGGACGGGACGGATGATCTGCGACGCGACGCGCGACTTCGCCGCGAGCACCCCGATCGGGATGCTCAGGGCGATGGCGAGCGCACCGGCGACGAGCACGAGCGCGAGCGTCGCCATGGCGTTGTCCCACTGGTTCACCGAGCTGATCAGCAGGAGGCCGACCGCGGAGCCGACCGCGAACTTCCAGCCGCGTGCGACGAATGCGAGTGCCGCGACGACAAGCACGATCACCCAGAACGGCGGAGCGGAGAGGAAGAACTCGACCCATTCGTAGAAGAAGGTGAAGACGACCTGGATCACGTCGAAGACACCGCTGACGTGGGTGGTGATCCACGTGACGAGCGCGTCGACCCAGGAGCCGAACGGGATACGGAGGATGTCGTTCATCGGGTCTCTCCCTCGATGGTCATGGCGGAGGTGGCCGAGGCCGTGGCCGGAGCGATGGAGGCGAGGGTCTCGTCGAGCTCGCTGTCCGAGAAGCGGGTCACCGGCTCGAGCACCGGGATCGGCGACGTCGTCGTGTCGACGTTGCCGAGCGCGGCGAGCAGTGTCACCCGCGGGATGACCCCGATGAGGCGGTCCCGGTCGTCGACCACGGCGATCGGCAGGGGACTCTCGACGGCCAGTTCGAACAGGTCGACCAGGGCGGCGTCCGGTCCGACCTTCGCGAAGTCGGTGTTCACGATCGACTCGAGGTCGGTGTCGTTCGACTTGACCTGGCGCATGACGTGGCGGTCGCGGACCCAGCCGAGCAGGGTGCGGTCACGGCCGAGCACGAACACGGCGGCCGTCTGCAGATCGCGCAGGGTGCGGAGCGCGCCGCGGGGGCCGACGGTGAGCGGGACGACCGCGCGGGCCGGCTCCATCACACTCGAGGCGGTGAGTACGCGCGCCCGGTCGACGTCCTGCACGAACTGCGCGACGTAGTCGTTCGCGGGGTCGGTCAGGATGTCCTCGGGCGTGCCGATCTGCACGATGCGGCCGTCGCGCATGACCGCGATGCGGTCGCCGAGGAACATGGCCTCGTTCAGGTCGTGCGTGATGAAGACGATGGTCTTGCCGAGCTTGGCCTGCAGCTCGATCAGCTGCTCCTGCATCTCCCGCCGGATGAGCGGGTCGAGGGCCGAGAAGGCCTCGTCCATCAGCAGGATGTCGGTCTCGGCGGCGAGCGCCCGGGCCAGGCCGACGCGCTGCTGCATGCCGCCGGACAGCTCGTTCGGCAGCTTGTCCTCCCAGCCGCGGAGACCGACGATCTCGGTGACCTCGCGGGCCTTCTCGAGGCGCTTCGCC
Source organism: Frigoribacterium sp. 2-23 (assembly GCF_049601585.1). GTDB lineage: Bacteria > Actinomycetota > Actinomycetes > Actinomycetales > Microbacteriaceae > Frigoribacterium. The sequence goes on from NZ_CP187126.1 coordinate 2,151,795, forward strand.
TTCGGTACTCCCTGCACTTCGAGGCCGTACGCCACGTTGTCGAGCACGGTGCGGTGCGGCAGGAGCGCGAAGTGCTGGAACACCATCGAGACGTTGCGGCGGCGCACCTCGCGGAGCCGTGCGGCGGGCACGTCCGATATCCCCTGCCCAGCGATCTCGACCGAGCCGGACGTCGGCTCGAGCAGGCCGTTCAGCATGCGGATCAGCGTCGACTTGCCGGAGCCCGAGAGGCCCATCACGACGAAGATCTCGCCGGGTCGGACGTCGAACGAGGCGTCGATGACGGCGGCCGTCCCGAGGGCGGCGGTCTCGTCGCGACCGGCCCCCTTCTCGAGTCGGGTCACGACGTCCTTCGGGCGGCGTCCGAACACCTTGTACAGGTTGGTGGCGCGGACGGCGGGGGTCGTTGGCATGGCACTCCAGGCAGGCACGACGTGCGGCCGGGGTCGGCCGACGTCGTGTTCGTGTCGGTCGAACGGGTCGGCGGCACGTGCGGACGTCTCGGCTCAAGCGCTGCGTGATCGGCAGGGCGAACCGGGTGCTCCGCTGGGCTGGCCATGGGGCCGGCGCCGGCGCCACCAGACCGTACGACGACCGGGCTCCGAGGTGACTCGAACCAGCGGTCGGCGCGTCCTGATGAGGGCGGACCCGAGGTGATCGGGCCTCGACGACCGTACCGAACAGACTGGTCGTCGACTAATCCGGTCCGGCGGAATCGGGGACCGATCGTGTACCCCGATCCGCTCCGATCCCCATGCTGGCAGGGATCTCCATCGTGTCCATTTCGTTACACGACAGGTGATGTCGACCCGCGCCTCCGGGGCCCGAGGGGGCTTCGGCGGCCCGCCGGATCGGGGTATCGACGGGGTCGAGCCGAAGGGTAGGGTCACGGGATGACGAGTCCCTCGACTGCGGATGGTTCCTCCGCCCCCGACACCCATGTCCCCCAAGACTTCTCGCACGAGCAGCAGGGGTTCCAGCACGGTCTGAAGCCACGGCAGCTGCAGATGATCGCCATCGGCGGTGCGATCGGGACGGGGCTCTTCCTCGGCGCCGGCGGCCGACTGGCGAGCGCGGGCCCTGCCCTCGCGATCGTCTTCGCCGTCTGCGGCGTGTTCGCGTTCTTCATCCTGCGGGCGCTCGGCGAGCTCGTGCTGCACCGCCCCTCGTCGGGGTCGTTCGTGTCGTACGCGCGCGAGTTCTTCGGCGAGAAGTTCGCCTACGCCGCCGGCTGGATGTACTTCCTGAACTGGGCGATGACCGCCATCGTCGACACGACGGCCGTCGCGCTCTACCTCCAGTACTGGAAGGCCTTCACCGTCGCGCCCGAGTGGCTGCTGGCGCTCGTCGCCCTCGCCGTCGTGCTGACCGTCAACCTGCTCGCCGTGAAGGTGTTCGGCGAGATGGAGTTCTGGTTCGCCATCATCAAGGTCGCCGCCCTCGTCATCTTCTTGATCGTGGGCGTCGTCTGGCTCGCCGCCGCCTTCCCCGTCACGCACGACGGCGAGGCGGTGAACACCGGCTGGTCGGTGATCGCGTCGTCGGGCATCCTGCCGAACGGTCTGCTGCCCGCCGTCATCGTCGTGCAGGGCGTCGTGTTCGCCTACGCCGCCATCGAGCTGGTCGGCACGGCCTCGGGCGAGACGCAGAACCCGGAGAAGGTCGTGCCGCGCGCGATCAACACCGTGATCATCCGCATCGCGGTCTTCTACGTCGGGTCGCTCGTGCTGCTCTCTCTGTTGCTGCCGTACACGGCCTACAAGGCCGGACAGAGCCCGTTCGTGACGTTCTTCGGCAGCATCGGCAACCCGCAGGCGGGAGAGATCGCCGGGTCGATCATGAACTTCGTGGTCGTGACGGCCGCCCTCTCGAGCCTCAACGCGGGCCTGTACTCGACCGGCCGCGTGCTGCACTCCATGGGCATGAACGGCTCGGCACCGAAGTTCACCACCGTCATGTCGAAGGGCGGGGTGCCCTACGGCGGCATCCTGCTGACCGCCGGCATCACGCTGCTCGGGGTCGGGCTGAACGCCGCCGTCGGAGCGAGTGCGGCGTTCGAGATCGTGCTGAACATCGCGTCGCTCGGCATCCTGACCGCCTGGGGCACGATCATCCTCTGTCAGATGCGCCTGCGGCAGTGGGCCAAGCAGGGCAAGGCGAAGGAGCCCTCGTTCCGGTTGCCCGGCGCGCCCGTGACCAGCTGGCTGACGCTCGCCTTCTTGGTGGCCGTCATCGTGCTGATGGCCATCGACTGGCCGATCGGATCGTTCACGGTGATGTCGCTCGTGATCATCATCCCCTTGCTCGTGCTCGGCTGGTTCCTCCAGCGCGATCGCATCCTGGCCGCCGCCCAGCTGCGCGAGGGCATGACCGGGTCCTACCCCGTCACCGGCCGTGATTCGTCGGCCCAGGTGCCGCGCGACGGCGACTCGGCCTAGCACCTCTTCGGGAGGGCACCCGCTCGTCAGGACGGTGCCGTGGTCAGAACAGCGGCCACGGCACCGCGGACGAGGAGCCGCTCGGCGCCGGGAAGCACGCGGCCTCGACGAGAGCGCGGCAGCGCTCGCCGAAGGCCTCGAGCTCGGCGGTCGTGATCAGGCTCGCGAGGGCGGCACCTAGGTCGTGATCCGGCGAGAGATGACCCCGGAGGCGCGTGAGACCTTCGATCTCGTCCGACGTCAGCTCGTCGCCGATCCAGCCCCAGAGGACCGTGCGGAGTTTGTGCTCGGCATGGAACGTGAGTCCGTGGTCGACGCCGTGACGGTGCCCGCCGGCCATCGCGAGCACGTGCGCACCCTTGCGATCGGCGTTGTTGACGACCACGTCGAAGACGGCCATCCGGCGGAGGGCCGGCGTGTCCTCATGGATCAGGGCGACCGGGTCGTCGTTCTCGTCGTCGCCCTCGAGGACGGTGCGCCAACCCGACGCGGGCACGTCCTCGGCCGGCACCAGATCGACCGCCGGGTGGTCAGGATCGATGTCGCGCCAGACCTGCACCATGCCCGGGCCGAGTGGGCCGTCCCTCAACCAGGTCGGCGGCACGATGTCCCAGCCGAGGTCGGCCGAGACCAGGTACGCCGCGACCTCGCGGCTCGCGAGATCGCCGTCGGGGAAGTCCCAGAGCGGACGCTCCCCCGCGATCGGCTTGTAGACGACGGGAACGCCCGAGATCTCGCCGAGGAAGGTCGCGTTGGAGGCGGTGGTGATGCGCCCGGTCAGCGACAGGTCGCCGTCGAGACCGGTCGGATCGTGCTGCGGCATCAGCGGCGATGCTCCGACATCAGAGGTCGTCGGGTCGGCCGCAGACGTGCCCGTCGGGGTCCATCGGCGCGCCGCACAGCGGGCAGAGCGGTCGGCCTGCACCGACGACCTCCAGTGTGCGCTTCGTGAAGGCTCTGGCCGTGCCGACCGGGATGCGGATCGACACCATCTCGGCCGGCTCGAGGGCCGCGGCCGCGTCGAGATCGACGACCAGACCGTCGTCGTCCGGGTCGCCCTGCTCGACGTCGACGAGCGGGTACACCTCGATCACGATCTGGACGGTCGACGGGTCCCAGCCGAGCGTCATGGCACCGACACGGAACTCGGGCTCGACCGGTTGGTCGAGCGGGGCGTCGTCGATGAGTTCGACGGGAGTCAGCTCGGGCACGTTGGCGGGGTTGCCGTCCGTCGCGCGCAGGTCGTCCAGGATCTCGTCGATGCCCCGGGCCAGGAGGGCGGACTGCTCCTTCTCGAGCGCGACGCTGACGACACGCGGCCCGGTCCGGGCCTGCAGGTAGAACGAGCGTGAACCGGGGCTGCCGATGGTGCCGACGACGACACGATCAGGCCAGTCGAACCCGTGGACGATGGTGGGCATGAGTCGAGTGTACGAGCGCTCGGCGGAGGGTTCTCAGACAGCCGGTGCCGCGGTCGGCCGACCCGCCCCTCCTCCGACCGGGGCGTCGCCCGCAGGGCCCGCCGACCGGAGCCAGGCCAGGTCGCCCGCCTCGGTGTTGGTCGCGACGACCTCGGGTCGCTCCGCCCCGTAGCGCACGATGGAGACGGACGCGGGCCCGACGGCGATGCGCTGGAAGAGATCCAGGTGCAGCCCGAGCGCGTCGGCCAGCACCGATTTGATGATGTCCCCGTGGCTGACGGCGACCCAGACCACGCCGGGTCCGTGCTCTGCCTCGAGGGCGGCGTCGCGCCTCCTGATGGCGGACACGGCCCGGGACTGCATGAACGCCATCGACTCCCCGCCGGGGAAGACGACGGCCGACGGCTGGCGCTGGACGGTCGGCCAGAGCGGATCGGCCGCGAGCTCGGCCAGCGGGCGCCCCTGCCACTCGCCGTAGTCGCACTCCGAGAGGTCGTCGTCGACGATCAGCTCGGGGGCCGTGTCGTAGCGGTCGAGCAGGGCCGCCGCGGTCTCCCGGCAGCGCTCGAGCGGGCTCGTGACGACGGCGGCGACCGGGACGACGGCGACACGCTCGCCCGTGCGACGGGCCTGCTCGCGCCCGACCTCGTCGAGCAGCACGCCCGGGGTGCGCCCGGCGAGGATGCCGCTCGCGTTGGCCGAGGTGCGTCCGTGCCGGACGATGATGACGGTTCCCATGCGGGTCAGCCTAGGTGCCGTCCCCGAGGATGCGTCCGGCGCTCGCGTCCGGCGCGTGCGTCCGGCGCGTGCTCAGTACCGGCGGTCGAAGCGGGCGCCGGACGGGTGCGAGGGCAGCAGGGTCAGCACGAAGACGATCACGAGGGACGCGACGAGGGCGATGCCGGCGAGCGCGAAGACGATGCCGCCGGGGACGACGGACCCCTCGCCCGCGCTGGCGACGTGCAGGGCGAAGGCGCCGACCACGAGCAGGACGCCACCGACGGCGGCGAGGACGATCGGGGCGAGGGCCCAGAGACCGCTGCGACCCGTGTCGTGCAGGCGGCGCCAGAGCAGAGCCAGGGTCGGGACGAAGATGGCGACACCCCAGATCACCGAGAGTGTCTGGAAGGTCTGGCCTGCCGCACCGTCGAGACGCCCCAACGAGCTGAGCACGACGTTGACGACGACGGCGACGAGGTACCACCACCAGTACTCGCTGCGACTCGCGCGGCCGGTGAACGTGGCGTACTTGCGCCAGAACCGGGACACGGACTGACCGATCGTCGCGCCGGGAAGGGGCTGGGCGAGGGAGAGGGGTTCGGGTTGCGACAGGGAGGACATGGGAGCCTTTCCGATTCGTCGGCCACCGGTCGTGACCATCGGAGACCGACGCTACGGACGGCCGCGACGCGCGACGTCGTACCAGGGTGCCGTCGGGGTCGGCTCTGGGTGCCGTCGTCACCCACGCCGCCCATGCCCGTCGTCGACCTTGGACCCCTGGGCACAGAAAAAAGCCCGGTCCATGACGGACCGGGCCTTGGTGCACCCCCTCGGACTTGAACCGAGAACCCACTGATTAAGAGTCAGTTGCTCTGCCAATTGAGCTAGAGGTGCTTCGCGGGACCAGCCCCGCAACGAGGATCAACATTAGCATGAGTTTCGACCTCGTTTGAACACCCGGTGCCCTCCGCGGCGCCATCGATTGGGAGCACCATGACCACCAAGCTCGACAAGGGCGCCCAGGCGCCGACCTTCACACTGGACGACGAGAGCGGCTCGCCCGTCTCGTTGGCCGACTACGCCGGCCAGAAGGTGATCGTGTACTTCTACCCGGCCGCCTCGACGCCCGGCTGCACGACCGAGGCGTGCGACTTCAGGGACAACATCAACTCGTTGAAGTCGTCCGGCTACCAGGTGCTGGGCGTCTCGAAGGACGAGCCTGCCGCTCTGCAGACGTTCCGCGACGAGCAGGGGCTGAACTTCCCTCTGCTGAGCGACCCCGACCTCACGGTCCACAAGGCGTACGGGGCCTACGGCGAGAAGAACAACTACGGCCGCATCGTGACGGGCACCATCCGTTCGACGTTCGTCGTCGACGAGGGCGGCGCGATCGAACTGCCGCTCTACAACGTCAAGGCCACCGGGCACGTGGCGTCGCTGCGCAAGAAGCTCGGCCTCGACGCCTGACGCAGGCCGACGAACCGCGGCCCGCTCGTCAGAAGACGCGCGGGCCGTGCTCGTCTCGGGCCGATGTCACGGCGACGACCGACGGGACGAACAGCAGCACGATCACGAGCACCGCCGGCGCGATCAGCCACCAGCCGAGCGGGATGTTCGCGAACGCGCCGCCGAACGAGCCGAACCCGACGGCGATCTGCAACACCTGCCACGTGATGGCGCCGGCCCGGCTCCAGGCCCGCCCGCGGAGAACGCCGACGACGATGGCGCCGACCCACGCACAGGCGATCACGGTGAGCACCAGAACGGCGACAGCTGACGCATAGGAATCGGGCCGAGCGATCAGCAACTCGACCACGAGAAAGATCACCGCGGCGAGCAGGACGAGAAACTCGGCCGTCACGATGGCCACGAGGGCCCAGACGGGGGCCGGTCGACGACGCCTGGCAGACCGGTCGGTCGCCTCGGCGGGATCGAAATCGGGTGCCTGGGTCACGCGTGAGACTCCTTGGAAATCCTTGATTTGGCCGTATCAGTATGCGACCATATTCGAGGTCGAAGTGACGCGCACACGGTCGTGCGTGCCTCCCACAGGTTCAAAGTCTGACATGACTTTCTTTCCCCCACCCGGAATCACGCGCTTCGTTGCGCCGGTTCAGCATTTAAGGAGTACCCATCGATGGATTGGCGTGACAAAGCCGCCTGCCTGACGGCCGACCCGGAGCTGTTCTTCCCGGTCGGCAACACCGGTCCGGCTGTCGACCAGATCGACAAGGCGAAGGCTGTCTGCGGCCGATGCACCGTGACCGAGACCTGCCTCCAGTACGCGCTGGAGACCAGCCAGGACTCCGGCGTCTGGGGTGGCCTGAGCGAAGACGAGCGTCGCGCCCTCAAGCGCCGCGCTGCTCGCGCTCGCCGCGCCTCCTAGGCTCGCACCGACCATTCATCGACGAACGGCCGCTCCTCTCGCAGGAGCGGCCGTTCGTCATGTCGACGCCGGCAGGCGCCGTCTCAGCTCGTCGCGCGCCACCGGAACGGCACCTCGATGGTGACCTCGGTCCCGCTGCCCACGAGCGTGTGCCAGTCGATCGTCCCGCTCAGCTCACCCTGGATCAGGGTCCGGACGATCTGCGTTCCAAGGCCCGAACCGACCTTGCCCTCGGGCAAGCCCACGCCATTGTCTCGGACCTTGACGATGAGTTGCTCGTCGGTGCGCTCGGCGACGATCTCGACCTCGCCGTCGCGTCCGTCGAGCCCGTGCTCGACGGCGTTCGTCACGAGCTCGGTCAGCGCGAGGGCGAGCGGTGTCGCGTACTCGCTCGGCAGGGCGCCGAAGCTGCCCGTGAAGGTCGGACGCACGGTGGTGTTGTGGCTCGAGGCGACCTCCGCGATGAGCATCAGCACCCGATCGAAGACCGTGTCGAAGTCGACGTTCTGACTGAGCCCCTCGGACAGGGTGTCGTGGACGACCGCGATCGAGGCGACCCGGCGCATGGCCTGGGTCAACGCCTCGCGCGCCACATCGGTGCGGGTCCGCCGTGCCTGGATGCGGAGCAGGGACGCCACGGTCTGCAGGTTGTTCTTGACCCGGTGGTGGATCTCGCGGATGGTCGCGTCCTTGGTGATGAGCTCGCGCTCCTGGTGACGCAGCTCGGTCACGTCGCGGCAGAGCACGATCGCGCCCACCCGCTCACCCCGGTCGCGCAACGGGATCGCCCGGAGCGACACGGTGACGCCCTTCGCCTCGATGTCGGTGCGCCACGGCGCCCGACCGGTGACCACGAGAGGGAGCGACTCGTCGACGACGAGCTTGCCGGCGAGGAGACCCGTCGTCACCTCGGCCAGGGACTCCCCCTCGAGTTCGCCGGCGAAACCCATCCGGTTGAAGGCCGAGAGACCGTTCGGGCTCGCGAACGTGACCATGCCGTCGACGTCGAGACGGAGGAGACCATCGGAGGCGCGGGGCGCGCCGCGACGGGGCCCGGTCGGTGCGCCGAGGTCGGGGAAGTCGCCGGCGGCGATCATGGCGAACAGGTCGTTGGCGCACTGGTTGAAGGTCAGCTCCTGACGGCTCGGGGTGCGCGCCTCGCTGAGATTGGTGTGCCGGGTGATGACGGCGATGGGTGCCTCCGTGACGTCGGGGCGGCTCGCCCCGAGGCGACGGAGCACGGGGACGGCACGAACCCGCGTGGGGGTCTCCTCGTACCAGTCGGGCGCGGCCGAGTCGACGATGCGTGTCGTGCTGAAGGCGGCGTCGACCTGCGCGCGCCACTCGGACCGCACCTCCTGACCGACGAAGTCGCGGTAGAACAGCGTCGCCGAGCTGGACGGGCGCGCGTGCGCGACGGCGACGAAGCTGTCGGATTGCGTGGGCACCCACAGGACGATGTCGGCGAAGGCGAGGTCGGCGAGCAACTGCCAGTCACCCACCAGCAGGTGGAGCCACTCCACGTCGGCCTCACTGGAACGGCCTTGGGCCAGGACGAGATCACTGAGCGTCGACACCCGACCAGTCTAGGTCGAGGCCGGTCGCTCCCCGTCGCGGCCGACTTATCCACAGACCGACGTGTCGTTCCCCAGACAAATATGCAATGTCATATGTTTGGAATACACCCGAGATCCGTTCGACACCGATCCGTTCGATACAGAAAGTCCCTACACGTGACCTCACACCACCTCGCGGCCGCCTTCGTCGACAAGACGAGCGCCAGACCGGACCGCGCCGAAGACCCGATCGGTCCGACGCCACCGAACCACCTGCGTCCTGTCCCGTCGAACGCCGACGACGCGGGCCCGGTAGACGTGCGATCCGCTCCGCGATCGCTCTCGGGCCGGTCCCTTCCCGACCCCGAGCCGATGTGCCGCCACCTGGCACGGAGCATCGTCGAGATCCTCGCCGGGGTCCGCGACCTCGATCAGATCGCCCGGTGGGTGACCGACGATGTCTACCGGCACGTCGCCAAGCGGGTCTCCCTGGCTCGTCGCGCCCGCTCCGCTCACGGCCGCAGCGCCGTCCGCCCGGCCCTCGCCTCGGGGCCGGTCCGCCTGTGCCAGCCGGCCGACGGCGTCGTCGAAGCCGTCGTCGTGTTGCACAGCCGCGGGAGGAGCCGCGCGGTCGCCCTTCGCCTCGAAGGCATCGAGGGACGCTGGCGCGCATCCGCCGTCCACGTGCTCTGAGTGCGCGGCAGAGACGACGGAACCCCGGGGTGCTCCCCCGGGGTTCCGTCGTGTGTGGTCGAACCGACTCAGCGCTTCTTCTCGGCGGCTCGACGCTCTGCGCGATTCACCGGTGCGGCGTCGCCGCCGGTCTTCTGCCCGAAGGCGCCCACCTTGCCGGGCGCCTGCTGCGTCCCCGAGGAGGCGCGAGCGGCTGCGATCTCGGGCGAGGCGTCTCGCTCGTTCTCGTCCTGCTGCCGTTGTGCCTTGGCCGTCGCGGCCTTCTCGAGACGTCCGCGCTGGTCGCGCACCTCGACCTCGCCGTCGATGTTCGGGGCGGAGTAGGCCAGCTGCGGCTGAGCCTGCTCGGCGCCGAGCCCCTTGGCGGCGATGACGGGAGGCTCTTCGGTGGCGCCGACCTGGTTCTGCACCTCGACCTCGAGGTTGAACAGGAAGCCGACGGTCTCCTCGCGGATCTGGCCCATCATGCTCTGGAACAGGGCATACCCCTCGCGCTGGTACTCGACGAGCGGATCACGCTGCGCCATGGCGCGCAGGCCGATGCCGTCCTTCAGGTAGTCCATCTCGTAGAGGTGGTCGCGCCAGCGGCGGTCGATGACCGAGAGGACGACGCGGCGCTCGAGTTCACGCATGGCGGGCTCACCGAGGTCGTCGGTCCGGCCCTCGTACGCGACCTTGGCGTCGGAGAGGATCTCCTGGCCGAGGAAGGCCCGTGTCGCCTTGCCCTTGGAACCGGCCTCGGTGATGACCTCGTCGATGGTGATGGAGATGGGGTAGAGCGTGCGGAGCTCCGTCCACAGCGCGTCGAGATCCCAGTCGTCGGGGCTGCCCTCGCCCGTGTGCTGGTCGATGACCTCGTTGATGACGTCGTCGAGGAACCTCTGCGTGCGGTCCTTCAGGTCGTCACCCTCGAGGATGTGACGCCGGTCGCCGTAGATGGCCTCGCGCTGGCGGTTGAGGACGTCGTCGTACTTGAGGACGTTCTTGCGGATCTCGGCGTTTCGCGACTCGACCTGGGACTGCGCGGAGCGGATGGCACGACCGACGATCTTGTTCTCGATCGCGAGGTCGTCGGGGACGTTGCCCCGGCCCATCAGGCTCTCGGCGGCACCCGAGTTGAACAGGCGCATGAGGTCGTCGGTCAGGGACAGGTAGAAACGGCTCTCGCCCGGGTCGCCCTGTCGACCGCTACGACCGCGGAGCTGGTTGTCGATGCGGCGCGACTCGTGGCGCTCGGTGCCGAGGACGTAGAGACCGCCGGCCTCGATGACCTTCTCGGCCTCGGTGCCCACCTCGTCCTTCTTGGCCTGGAAGACGTCGTCCCAGGCCTCTTCGTACTCGTCCGGGGTGTCGACGGGGCTGAGGCCCTTGCCGTTCATCTCGGCCACGGCCAGGAACTCGGCGTTGCCGCCGAGCATGATGTCGGTACCACGACCGGCCATGTTGGTGGCGACCGTGACGGCGCCGAGACGACCGGCCTGGGCGACGATGGCGGCCTCGCGAGCGTGGTTCTTCGCGTTCAGGACCTCGTGCTTGACGCCCTTCTTGGCGAGCAGCCGCGAGAGGTACTCGCTCTTCTCCACGCTGGTCGTGCCGACCAGGACGGGCTGACCCTTCTCGTGCCGACCGACGATGTCCTCGACGACCTGGTCGAACTTCGCGGTCTCGTTCTTGTAGACGAGGTCGGTCTGGTCCAGGCGCTGCATGGGACGGTTGGTCGGGATCGGGACGACGCCGAGCTTGTACGTGCTCATGAACTCGGCGGCCTCGGTCTCGGCCGTACCGGTCATGCCCGAGAGCTTCTTGTAGAGACGGAAGTAGTTCTGCAGCGTCACCGTGGCGAGGGTCTGGTTCTCGGCCTTGACCGCGACCCCTTCTTTCGCCTCGATGGCCTGGTGGATGCCCTCGTTGTAGCGACGTCCGCTCAGGATGCGGCCCGTGTGCTCGTCGACGATGAGTACCTCGCCGTTGATGACGACGTAGTCCTTGTCGCGCTTGAACAGCGCGTCGGCCTTGATCGCGTTGTTCAGGAACGAGATCAGCGGCGTGTTGGCCGACTCGTAGAGGTTGTCGATGCCGAGGTAGTCCTCGACCTTCTCGATGCCGGGCTCGAGCACGCCCACGGTGCGCTTCTTCTCGTCGACCTCGTAGTCGGTGCCGGCCTGGAGGCGGCGGGCCACGGAGGCGAACTCGGTGAACCAGCGGTTGGCCTCGCCGGACGACGGGCCGGAGATGATCAGCGGCGTGCGAGCCTCGTCGATGAGGATCGAGTCCACCTCGTCGACGACGGCGAAGAAGTGACCGCGCTGGACCATGTCCTGGGCCTGCCAGGCCATGTTGTCGCGCAGGTAGTCGAAGCCGAACTCGTTGTTCGTGCCGTACGTGATGTCGGCGGCGTACTGCTCGCGGCGCTCGGCCGGCGTCTGCCCGGCCAGGATGCAGCCCGTGGTCATGCCGAGCGCGCGGAACACGCGACCCATGAGCTCGGACTGGTAGCTCGCGAGGAAGTCGTTCACCGTGATGATGTGCACGCCGCGCGACGCGATCGCGTTCAGATACGCGGCGGTGGTGGCGACGAGCGTCTTGCCCTCACCGGTCTTCATCTCGGCGATGTTGCCGAGGTGCAGCGCCGCGCCACCCATGAGCTGGACGTCGAAGTGGCGGAGACCCAGGGTGCGCTTGGACGCCTCGCGGACGGCCGCGAAGGCCTCGGGCAGGAGGTCGTCGAGCGACTCGCCGTTGGAATAGCGCTCGCGCAGTTCGACGGTCTCGTTCTTCAGCTCGTCGTCGGTGAGCGTCGTGAAATCGTCTTCGAGTTCGTTGACGGCATTGGCATAGGCCTTGAGCCTGCGCAGGGTACGACCCTCGCCGACACGCAGAACCTTCTCGAGAACGTTGGCCACCGGTTTACTCCCATTGATTCGGTCGAGCACGCAGTGGGAGCCGCGCGCTCCTGAGACAAATCCACCTGGATCAGCCCGCAATTTTAGCAAGCCTAGCGGCCACGGCCCTGAGAGGTCGCCCCCGTGAGAGGGCTGCCGCTCGGGCCGTGGCCGCTGGTCACCGCACGCGCCGGTCGACCCGGCGCAGGTCTCGGGCTATCCCGCGAATCCTGCCTTCAACGCCGTCGCCGCCTCCTGCAGCTCGGCGGCGTCCTGGTCGAGGCCGATGACGCCGTAGTCCCAGCCCTTCCGGCGGTAGACCACACTCGGTCGCTCCGTCTCGGCGTCGATGAAGAGATAGAAATCGTGACCGACCAGCTCCATGTAGTAGAGCGCGTCGTCCACGGTCATCGGCGTCGACGCGAAGACCTTCTTGCGGATGACGACAGGACAATAATCGTCTTCCGTCTCGTCGGCCGGCTCGGCGTCGATCACGGCGACGGCGCCGGTCCTGACCCGATCGATCGTCTCGGCGTCGGCTGGTGTCACGTCGACGGCACTGAAGGAGGCGCTGGACGCCTCGTGCAACGAGGTCGGCCGGTGCTGCCCCCGGTGCACCTTCTTGCGGTCCTTCGCGCGGCGGACGCGCTCGACCAGTCGGCCCAGGGCGAGGTCGAAGGCGACGTATTTGTCTCCCGCCGACGATTCGGCCCGGACGAGCGGCCCGGGGCCGATCAGCGTCAGCTCGACTCGATCGTCGCCGGCCTGTCCACCCGATTTCTCGTGGTGGCGCGACACCTTGATCTCGAGCGCCAACGCCTTGGTCGCGAGAGCCGCGACCTTGTCGGACTTGTCAGTGGCGTAGTCGCGGAAGCGATCGGTGATACCGACGTTTCGACCCGTGACGGAAATTTCCATGACGACCTCCTTGCTCTCGGCGTGCCACCCGGTTGAGCCAGGCGGTTGTCCTTTCACGCCTTTTCGCAACCGTAGCCACCCCGACACCTCCCTGTCACGGAAAACTCACAAGACGTTCATCTGCACAGGTGATTCCCCTGTTCGATCCGACCCGTCGACGCCGAGATGCGCCCGGCCCCGAGCCGAGCCCAGAGGTGTCGACGCGATGCAGGCGGCCGCGACGACGACACCGCCGGCGAGCCCGATGGCACGGGCCGCCTCGACGACCGTGCTACCCGTGGTGGTCACGTCGTCGACGATGACGACCTCGAGGCCGTCGAGTGGTCGCCGACATCGGAGCGACCCGTGCGTGCTGCGCTCGCGCGCTCCCCGACCGAGAGACTTCTGCGGCCCGCGCCGCCGCGCCATCGACAGGACCTGCCGCTCGAGCGGCACCCCCGCCGCCTTCGCCACGAGCTCGACCGGGTCGTATCCCCTCCGACGCAGCCCCGCTCTCGACGAGGGGACGGCCACCACGACGACGGGGCCCGTCGCGGCCGAGGCGGCCTGCGTCACGGCTGCCCGGAGGGCCGGTGCCAGGGCCGCCGCGAGACCGACTCGACCCCGTTGTTTGAACGCGAGCAGCGCCTCCCGGACTTCGTGCTCGTAGCGCAGCCCCGAGACGACGAGCGGCCCGCGCAGGAGCCGTTCGCTCGTCACGGCGGGGTGAAGCCGCTCGCGGCACCGGTCGCAGAGGGCCACGTCGGCCGCTCCGCACCCCGCGCAGTCGCGAGGCGAGACGACTCCGGTCGCCTCGCGGACGGCAGCGGCGAACGAGCGAAGGAGGCGCGGGTCACGGAGAGAGGTCGGCATGCTCCATCGTCGTTCCCGGGTCGCGGCCCGCGCCGCACCGAGGCCCCGCCTGTGCACGAGGGCGGGGCGGTGGAGGACCCGTTGGTGGGGAAAGAACGGGCAGCGTCGGAAGATTCGTCAGCGCTGTGTGGCGAGCAGGTCGGCCGTGATCCCGGTGCCCTGCCAACTGCTGCCGCGCGGCTCGAGCACGGCGCCCGTCGACGTGATGACACGCATCCGGTCGACGCCGTTCCCCCCGACGAGCATCACCGCGTCGGTCGAGAGTCGGCCGCTCGACCGTGACTCGCCCCCGACCTCCGCCACCGTGACCGTGGAACTGTCCCCGTCGTCGGTGAGAGTGGCGACCGTCGACTCGTCCGCCCAGGTCGCATCGACGGGGCGGCCGGTCGGGGCGGCCAGCTCGAGGGGGTCGCCCAGCCCGGTGGGCACCTTCTGGGCGTCGCGGATGACCGCCATGACGACGAGTCGACTCGCCCCGTCCACTTCGAGCAGGGCCGCCGCCCGGGTGCCGTCGCGCGACAGCCGGAACGACACCAGCGTCCCGGCCGCCGTCAGCTTCGACGCGATCGGATGCGGCACGCCGTCGGGGCCGAACGCGGTCAGCTCGCCAGCTGATGTCGCGACGGCCGACCAGAGGTAACCGAAGTCGTCCAGGGCGGGTGGGGCCAGGCCCTCGCGGGCGTCGACCCTCAGGGCGCTGCCGTCGTTACGGGCGAAGTACGAGCCCGACCGCGACCCGACGACGGCGAAGGACTGGTCGGAGGACAGCTCGACCGAGGTCGGCGAGAGCCCCACGACGGCGGACGAGACACCGGGTATGGCGCTGACCGACTTCGTCGAGGCGAAACCGAACTGCCCGCTCGAGAGCACGAGCGGCCTGGCATCGACTCCGGGGTCGCGGACGGGGGTCCCGAGACCGGAGTCGGGCACGGAGATCGGCGACGACTGCACCGTCAGCTGGACCGCGTTCACGGTCGCGACCGTCGAGAAGCTCGCCACGAGCTGCGCCTGCATCCGCGCGCGATCGGCCGGGCTCGCGCTCAGGGCATCCGCCGTGACGTCGACGCGGGCGGTGCCGTCGTCGACGGTGACGGCGTTCAACGACAGCTGCGTCCCCTCGGGGAAGGCCGACACCACGGCGCCCTGTAGCCACGCCGAGGGCCCCGCCAGGAGGGCGCTGACGATGCGGGTCGTGGTCGATGTGCGGGCGAGGAACCACCTCGTGTCGGGGACGAGGTACTTGTAGGTCGGGTCGTAGAAGTACACGGCGTGCGCCTGGAAGACGGAGTCGAACGCGGTCGGCGTGAGGACGATCCCGTCCGGGGCGGAGCTGATCCGCCATTGCCCGTTCTCCTGCACGAACTGGAACCCGAGCGTGGTGGACGACGTGTCCTCGGTCGGCACGTAGTGCCCGCCGTCGTCGACGGTGGCCGAGCTCGCGATCGTGTAGTCGAGCTTCGTGTCGCCGGTCCGCGTCGTGCTGCCGACACCGGGTCGGATGATGACGCTCGACCGCGGGTTCCAGGTCGAGGCGAACGACGACGCCAAGAACTGCCGGGCGACGGCGTAGTTGTCCTGGGGGCCCGTGCCCGCATCGATGAAGTCGCGCAGGATGCGCTCCTGGGAGCTGTCCGCCACCGGCCCGTTGGGTCGGAAGACGAAGTCGTTGACGCTGTTGTCGCTGATCGTGTCGCCCTGCTCGACCCGTCCGGTGTCGGGGATGGCGACGCATGCCGTCGCGCCGAGGGCGATGGCGACGGCGGCCGCCCCGACGGAGAGGAGGCGCGCGAGTGCCCGGCGCCTCGGTACCGCGAGTGTTCTGATCGTGGTCATCGGTGCGCCTCTCCGTCGTCGATCGTCCACGGGTCGACGACGCCCGACCAGGGCTCGCCCACGACGACGTCGGTGTCGTCGTCGTCGCCTGCGGGGGCCAGCCGGAGCGGCGACGTCGTGGCCGGTCGGCCGTGCTCCCGCGGCAGCGTCACGACGAACCTCGACCCGAGCCCGGGCCGTGACCACACCTCGAGGCGGCCGCCGTGCAGCGCGGCGTCCTCGGTGCTGATCGACAGCCCCAGCCCCGTGCCTCCGATCGTCCGCTTGCGCGAGGGGTCCGCGCGCCAGAAGCGGTCGAAGACCCGGGTGGCGTCCTCGGGGCGCATGCCGACGCCGTGGTCGCGCACGGCCACGGCCACGGCCTCGCTGTCGCTGTCGACCTCCACCTCGATGGGCCCGCCCTCGCCGTGCTCGATCGCATTGCCCAGCAGGTTGCGCAGGATGCGGCGGAGGCGACGAGGGTCGACCTCGGCGTCGAAATAGCCGCCCCGGGCATCGATCGTGATCTCGCTGCCGACCTCGTCGGCGAGCGGACGGTATTCGTCCACACCGTCCTCGACGAGTCGCACGACGTTCACGGCCTCCACGTCGAGTTCGACCGCACCCGCGTCGAACCGCGAGATCTCGAGCAGGTCGGCGAGCAGCAGCTCGAAGCGATCGACCTGGGTGTGCAGCAGCTCGGCCGTGCGGGCGGCCGACGGCGTGAAGGAGGTGCGCTGGTCGTACAGCACGTCCCCGGCCAGGCGGATGGTGGTGAGCGGCGTCCGGAGCTCGTGCGAGACATCGCTGACGAAGCGCTGCTGCACCCGCGAGAGCTCGGCGAGCTGGCTGATCTGGCGCTGCATGGCGTCGGCCATGCCGTTGAACGAGCGCCCCAGTGTCGCGACGACGTCCTCGCCCTTCTCGGGGATGCGCTCCTCGAGATGCCCGGCGGCGATCTTCTGGCTCGTCTCGGCAGCCACCCGCACCGGTCCGACCACGAGACGGACGACGACGAAGGTGATGACACCGATCAGCGCGACGAGCGCGAGTGACCCGATGGCGAGGGTGCGTTGCACGAAGCCGAGGGTGTTCTGCGCGTCGCTCAGGTCGTAGACGAGGTACAGCTCGTACTGCCCGGCCGTGGGAACCTGCAGGGTCGAGCCGACGGCGATGCCCGGCGCCGTGCCTCCGGACGGGAGCACGAGCGAGACCGGCTGCAGCGACAGCCGGTCGGTGTCGCCCGCGACGGCCTGCCGCAGCTCGGACGTGATCGCCGCGTCGGGGAAGTCGGGGCTCGCGATGTTCTGGATGGACTGCGCCGTGCTCTGACCCGGTGTCCGCAGGATGGCGATGCTCGTGCCGCCCGGGCTCGACGTCGACCCGAGGATGGCGCTCTGCGCCTCGTTCTGCAGCGCGTCGAGCTCGACCTGGTTCGCGTCCTCCGTCGCCGTCGCCGAGTCGAAGATGTTCTGTGCCAGGAGGGTCGCGCGCAGGGACTCGGACTCGACCTGGTCGCGGCGCTGGTCGTACAGGTTCGCGCCGATGCTCGCCGAGATCGCCGAGCCGACGACGGTGACGGCCACGCCCGACAGCACCACCGTGATCGCCACGGTGCGGAACTGCAGCGACGACCGCCAGAACGCGGCCAGTCGCGGTAGCCAGGTGCGCCAGCGCAGGCCGGTCACGAGGGGCCCGTCAGGAGCTCGCGCCGGC
The DNA here is from genome assembly GCF_049601585.1 of Frigoribacterium sp. 2-23. Taxonomy (GTDB): domain Bacteria; phylum Actinomycetota; class Actinomycetes; order Actinomycetales; family Microbacteriaceae; genus Frigoribacterium. The sequence continues at coordinate 2,169,189 of NZ_CP187126.1, forward strand.
GCGGTAGCCGACACCGCGCACGGTGGTCACGATGCGCGGGTTGTCCGGGTCGTGCTCGACCTTGGCCCGCAGACGCTGCACGTGCACGTTCACGAGGCGCGTGTCGGCCTTGTAGTGATAACCCCAGACCTGTTCGAGCAGCATCTCGCGGGTGAACACCTGCTGGGGCTTGGACGCGAGCGCGAGCAGCAACTCGAACTCGAGCGGGGTCAGGGCGATGAGGTCGTCGCCGCGGCGGACCTCGTGGGCCGCCACGTCGAGACGGAGATCGCCGACGGCCAGGACGTCGTTGGTCGGCTCGGTGGCCGGTCGCAGCCGGGTGCGGATGCGCGCCACCAGCTCCTTGGGGTTGAACGGCTTGACGACGTAGTCGTCCGCGCCGCTCTCGAGCCCGCGCACGACGTCGGCGGTGTCGCTCTTCGCCGTCAGCATGATGATGGGCACACCGCTCTCGGCCCGGATCTGCCGGCACACCTCGATGCCGTCCGTTCCCGGCAACATCAGGTCGAGCAGCACCAGGTCGGGGCTCGCGTTCTTGAACGCGTCGAGCGCGGCGCTGCCATCGCTGCAGAAATGCGGTTCGAACTCGTCCGCACGCAACACGATGCCGATCATCTCGGCGAGCGCGGGGTCGTCGTCCACCACCAGGATGCGCGGGGTCATGGTCTCCGTCTTCGGCTCTGCCGCTCGAGCGGCGGCGCTTCCCGCCAAGATTAGTGCAGGAGGCGCGGTGCAGCTGGCACCGGCCCGCGCGCTATGGAAGCATGAAGGCACTCGTGGGGGCCACCGTGCGAGTCGACACACCGGGGGAACGATGACCGATCCGAACGCTTGGCAGACGCCCGGGGCACCGGATGGCGCCCGGCCGCAGCCCGCGCCCCCGGCGGCGCCACCGCTCGGCGCACCTCCGGTGGGTGCGCCTCCGGTGAGTGGACCGTATCCGGGCGCGCCGTATCCGGGCGCGCCGTATCCGGGCGCGTCGTATCCGGGCGCGCCGATGGCGGGTCCGTTCGGAGGCCCACCGCCGCAGCAGGGCGGCTGGACTCCCCCGCCGAAGCCCGGCCTCGTGCCGCTCCGACCCCTCGGCTTCGGCGAGATGCTCGGCGCGGCCTTCGCCGTGTTCCGCCGCAACCCGCGCACGACGTTCGGTACGGCGCTCCTCTCGCAGGTGATCGTCCTCGTCATCGCCGTGCTCGTCACGGGCGGCGTCGCCCTGGCGGCCTTCTCGCGCGTCGAGAGCGCCCTGCCGCAGGACCGGGACGCGGTCTCCGCCGGTGCGCTCGCGATCACCGCCCTGTCGACCCTGGTGCCCGTGGTGCTCTCCCTCGTCGTCAGTGCCGTGCTCCAAGGCCTCTTCGTCCTCGAGACGGCGCGCCAGACCCTCGGCGAGAAGCTGCGTCTCGGCGGTCTGTGGGCCCTCGCACGCGGTCGCCTGGGTGTGCTGATCGGATGGTCGCTGATCGTCGCTGCCGCGCTGCTCGTGGGTCTCGCGCTCGCGGTCGGCATCATCGCCCTCGGCGTGGCCCTGGGCGGGGCGGCGTTGGTCGCGGGCATCGTCCTCGGCATCCTGGCCTCCCTCGGCCTCGTCGTGGTCGCGCTCTGGCTGACGACGAAATTCGCACTCGTCCCCAGTGCCCTCGTCCTCGAGCGCATGACGCTCGGCCAGGCACTCCGTCGCTCGTGGTGGCTCACGCGGGGCGGACTCGGCTTCTGGCGCACGCTCGGCCTGCTGGCACTCGTCTTCGCCATGATCCAGTTCGCGACCCAGGTCGTCTCGACGCCGTTCTCCCTCCTGTTCGGCCTGCTCGGCGGGACGCTCTTCCCCACGGGAAACGTCGACGACACGAGCGGGCTGGTCGTCGCCGGGGTGACGTACCTCCTCACCATCGTCATCTCGGCGGTGATCACGGCGATCGGCTCGATCGTCCAGGCGGCGTCGATCGGTCTCGTCTACATCGACCTGCGCATCCGCTCCGAGGGCCTCGACCTCGAGCTCGTGCGCTACGTCGAACGACGCGCCGCCGGCGCCACCGATCAACCCGACCCGTACCGCACGCCGGGGCGCCCGTGACGGCCCTCGCATCGGCGCCGGGGATGGCGTACTCGGTCGTCGTCGCGGCTCCACTCGACCCGTCGGCCGACGAGGCGCGACGCTCGGTCGTCGAAGAGCTGACCAAGCCCGAGTACCTCGCGGCCCAACCCACCTGGATCGACCGACTCGCCCAGACGTTCAACGACTGGCTCGACAACCTGCACTTCGGCGACCTCGACGTGAACGCCGATCTCGCCCCCGTCGTCCTGGTCGCGATCGTCGTGGCCGTCCTCGTCGTGGTGTTCCTGGTCTACGGGGTACCCCGGTTGAACCGCCGCTCGAGCCGGGACGCCACGGTGTTCGGGGACGACGACGAGCGCGGCTCCGACGAGATCCGCGCCGCCGCGCGATCCGCCGCGGCCACCGGCGACTTCTCCACGGCGATCGTGGAGCAGTTCCGGGCCGTCGCCCGGTTCCTGTCCGAGCGGGGCGATCTGACGACGACGCCGGGCACGACCGCCCACTCCGTCGGCGAGCGCGCCGGGGCGCTCTTCCCCGAGCTGTCGGCGGACTTCGCGTTCAGCGCGCGCGCCTTCGACGAGGTGCGGTATCTCGACCGTGTCGGCACGGAGGACTCGTTCCGCCGAGTCGAGGCCCTCGACTCGGCCGTCCGGGGTCGGCGGGCGGCGGTCCGCCTGTGACGGTCACCACCCCGACCGCCCGAGCCGTGCTGACCCGGGCCCGGTTCTGGCTCGTCCTCCTGGCCATCGCGGTGGCGGCCGGCATCGTCGGTCTCGTCGTGCTCGGCACGGGAGCGACCGGCGGTCGTCCACTCGGCCCCGAGAACGCGCAGCCGACGGGTGCTCGCGCCGTCGCCGAGGTGCTGCGGCAGGACGGCATCGACGTCCGCGTCCGCGACTCGTTCGACCGCGCCGTCCGCGACGCCTCCCGGGCACCCGACGAGACGACGCTGCTGGTCGACGACGCGGGCGGCTACCTCTCCTCCGACCAGTGGACGCAGCTCGGCAAGGCCGCCGACCACGTCATCCTCGTCGCCCCCGACGGCCTCGCCCTCGACGCCCTCGCACCGCGGGTGAGTGCGGCGGGCACCGTCGACTCCCGCGTGGTCTCGCCCCGGTGCGACCTCCCGGCGCTCTCCCGGGCGAATCGTGTCGACATCGGAGGCCTCGCCTATGCCGCCGACTCGTCGGTCGGCACGCGGTGCCTGCCGAGCGACGACGGCTTCGGGGTCGTCGAGGTCGACGACGACGGGGTCCGCGTGACCGTGCTCGGTGCGACCCAGCCCCTCACGAACGCCTCGGTGAAGGACGACGACAACGCGGCGTTCGCACTCGCCCTGTTGGGGCAGAGCGACCGGCTCGTCTGGTACACGCCGTCGATCGGCGACATCGAGGACGGGGGCGGCACACTCGCCACCCTCACACCCGGGTGGGTGACGCCGTCGCTGATCGTGCTGGCCGTGGCGGGTATCGCCGCGGCCGTGTGGCGCGGCCGACGGCTCGGGCCGCTCGTGATCGAGAACCTCCCCGTCGTCGTGAAGGCGTCCGAGACGAGGGAGGGTCGAGCGCGTCTCTACTCGAGAGGCGCGTCCCGGGAACATGCCCTCGACCAGATCCGCATCGGCACCCTCGGTCGCCTGCAGCGCCGGACCGGGCTCCCGACGACGGCGACGGTCGACGACGTCGTCGGCCGCGTCGCCGGTCTGATCGGAGCCGATCCCCGCGCCGTGCGTCATGTGCTCGTCGACGCCCGCCCCCACACCGACCGGCAGCTGGTCGAGCTGAGCGACAGCCTGCTCGACCTCGAACGCGCCACCCACGAGGCGGTGGCTCCCTCGTGACCCGCACCGCGCCTCCTCGGCTCTCGACCGCACGCCCCCGCAGAAAGATGGACGCATGACCACAGAACTCCAGCAGACGTTCGGACGCGTACGCCACGAGGTCGGCAAAGCCGTCGTCGGGCAGGACGGGGCCGTCACGGGCCTGATCGTCACCCTGCTCGCCCAGGGTCACGCCCTGCTCGAGGGGGTGCCCGGGGTGGCGAAGACGCTGCTCGTGCGCGCCCTGAGCCACACGCTGTCGCTCGAGACGAACCGCGTGCAGTTCACGCCCGACCTGATGCCGGGTGACATCACGGGCTCGCTCGTCTACGACGCGAAGGCGTCGGAGTTCGAGTTCCGGGCGGGGCCGGTGTTCACGAACATCCTGCTCGCGGACGAGATCAACCGGACGCCGCCCAAGACGCAGTCGGCCCTCCTCGAGGCGATGGAGGAGCGCCAGGTCTCGGTCGACGGTGTCTCGCGAGCGCTGCCCACACCGTTCCTGGTCGCCGCGACCATGAACCCGGTCGAGTACGAGGGAACGTACACGCTGCCCGAGGCGCAGCTCGACCGGTTCCTGATGAAGCTCACGCTCGACCTGCCGCAACGCGACGCCGAGGTCGAGGTGCTGAGCCGGCACGCGGCCGGCTTCTCGCCCCGCGACCTGCGGGCCGCCGGCGTGACCGCCGTGCTGAGCGCCGACGACCTCACGCGCGCCCAGGCCGAGGTCGGACGCATCGGCGCGTCGCCCGACGTGCTCGCCTACATCGTCGACCTCGCCCGCGCCACCCGCGAGAGCCCCTCCGTCAAGATCGGGGTCAGCCCGCGCGGGTCTACCGCGCTGCTCGCGGCCAGCAAGGCCTGGGCCTGGCTGACCGGATTCGACCGGATCACGCCCGACCACGTGCAGGCGATGGCCCTGCCCGTCCTGCGCCACCGGCTCCAGCTGCGGCCCGAGGCCGAGCTGGAGGGCGTCGACGCCGACTCGATCCTGCGGTCCGTGCTGCAGCAGGTCCGGGTGCCGATCTAGCCATGGCCGTCACCGGATGGTTCGTCGCCCTGGTCGCGGTCGGCGTCGTGCCGATCGTGATCACGGGCGACCCGCTCGTCGCGGCGCTGTGGCTCGCCTTCGTGCTGCTGCTGGGCGCCGCCGACGTGCTGCTCGCCGCATCGCCCCGGGCCGTGCACCTGCGCCGCGAGCTGCCCGGCGCGCTCCGACTCGGCGAGAGCACTGCGGCCCGACTGATCCTCGTGAACGAGGGCCGCCGCACGCTGCGCGGTCTCGTCCGTGACGCGTGGGAGCCGTCGGCGGGTGCGTCGGCGACCCGGAGGCGCGTGACCGTCGCCCCGTCGGGTGCGGTCACGCAGACCACGACCCTCACCCCCTTCCGCCGAGGAGAGCGGCGGGCGGACAGCGTCACGATCCGCTCGATCGGGCCCCTCCATCTGGCCGGCCGCCAGGCGACCCTGGCCCTTCCCGGCGTGATCCGGGTCCTGCCGCGCTTCTCGTCGCGGAAGCACCTGCCGAGCCGGCTCGCCCGCCTCCGCGAGCTCGACGGGCGCACCAGCATCATGATCCGCGGGCAGGGCACCGAGTTCGACAGCCTCCGCGAGTACGTCCGCGGCGACGACGTCCGGTCGATCGACTGGCGGGCGACCGCGCGCCGGAGCGACCTCGTGGTGCGGACGTGGCGCCCCGAGCGCGATCGTCGAGTCGTCATCGTGGTCGACAGCGGCCGCACGTCGGCCGCGCGCATCGACGACGAGCCACGACTCGACACCGCGTTCGAGTCGGCTCTGCTGCTCGGCGCCCTGGCCTCGCGGGCCGGAGACCGGGTCGACCTCGTGGTGTTCGACCGACGGGTGCGCGGCCGGGTCCAGGGAGCGACCGGTGCCGCCCTGCTGTCGTCGATGGTCGACACGATGGCGCCGATCGACCCCGAGCTGGTCGAGACCGACTGGTCGGCGGTACCCGGGCTGGTCCGCTCGGTGACGTCGCATCGGGCCCTCGTCGTGCTCGCGACCACCGTCGACTCCCCCGGCTCGGCGCGCGGTCTGCTCGCGGCCGTACCGCAGCTCGCCCGCCAGCACCTCGTGGTGGTCGCGAGCGTCACCGACCCGACGCTCGAGGCCGACTCCCTCGCCCGTGACTCGAGCGAGGACGTCTACCGCGCGGCCGCGGCGGAACGTGCCCGACTCGATCAGGCCCGCGTGGCACTCGCCCTCGGCCGGGTGGGGGCCGACCTCGTCGCGGGGGCACCCGCCGATCTCCCTCCCGCCCTGGCGGACCGCTACCTGGCGCTCAAGGCCGCCGGGCGGCTCTGAACCTCAGCCCGCGACGAGTTGCCGGGCACCGGCCTCGAACTCGTCGAGGTCGCCCGTCTGGCCGGCCCGGTACGCGCGACCGCCGAGGACCCACTGATACGCCAGGAACCCGGCCAGGGCGACCGTGCCGATTCCGATCTTGATCACCCACGGCCACTCCTGGCGGGTGACGAAGCCCTCGATCACGCCCGAGACGAGCAGCGACAGCATCAGCCCGACCGCGATCGTGATGAGCGACCGGCCGTCCTCGGCGAGCGCCTGCCCTCTCGTGCGGGCCCCGGGTGCGATCCAGGACCAGAAGATCATGAGGCCCGCCGCCCCGGCGACGAAGATGCTGTAGAGCTCGAGCTGCCCGTGCGGGGCGATGTACAGGAAGAAATAGTCGAGGCGACCCTGCTCGGCCATGATGCCGGCCGAGATGCCGACGTTCATGGCGTTGCCGAATAGGGCGTACGGCACCCACACCCCCGTGATGCCGAAGGCCACGCATTGGGCGGCGATGAAGGCGTTGTTCGTCCAGACCTGGCCGGTGAACGACGACGGGGCGTTGTCCGAGTAGTAGTTGACGAAGTCCTGTGTGGCGAACTGCTCGCGGAACTCGGGACTGCCGAACGAGGCCAGCACGGCGGGCGTGGTCGCGGCCCAGACGGCGAACAGCGTCGCGATGAGCACGGTGGCGCCCGTGATCACGAGGGACGCCCAGCGCACGCGATAGAGCGCCGCGGGCAACTGCGCGACGAAGAACGTCGGCAGCTGGGCGGCGACGTTGCGCCCCGTACCCGTGAACCGGAGGCGGGCCCTCGACAAGGCGATGGACAACCGGTCGGACGTGCTGGACGCCCCGGCCGCCGTCTTCAGCGCGGACAGGTTCGACGCACCCGACTGGTACAGCTCGACCAGGCGATCGGCCTCGCGGCCGTCCAGCGAGCGACGCCGCGCGAGGCGGTCGAGTTCGGCCCAGTCCTCGCCGTGGGCGGCGGCGTACGCGTCGAGATCCATACTGGCTCGATCCTAGAGGCCCCGCTCGCCGGGGCGGCCATGATTGGATACCTTTCATGTCGGCTCGTCGATCCCGCCCCGTCGCTCCGGTCCGCCTCCGCGCCGACCAGGTCGAGTCCTTCGAGGCGGACGACGACGAGCTCGTCACCGGCGAGGCCGTCAGCCTCGAGCTCCGACCCACGAGCATCGTGCTGCGGGCGGCCGGCGCCCTGATCGACTACGCGATCTACGTCGTCCTGCTCATCGTGGCGATCATCCTGATCGGTGAGGCGAACCGGATCGGCCTCCTCGACGACAGCCTGTCGCAGGCCTTCGTGGTCGGCGCCCTGGCGTTCTGCTTCATCGTGCTGCCCGCGGTCGTCGAGACGGCGATGCGGGGCCGATCGGTCGGTCGCCTCGCGGTCGGGGCGCGCATCGTCCGCACGGACGGCGGCGCGATCGGGTTCCGACACGCCCTGACCCGGTCGCTGGTCGGTCTCTTCGAGTTCGTGTTCACCCTCGGCGGCACGGCCGTCGTCGTGGGGCTGCTGAACAAGTCCTCTCGCCGCCTCGGCGATCTGCTGGCCGGCACGTACAGCCGTCACGAGCGTGTCTCGGCGCGGCCCCGACCCGTGTTCGACGTGCCCTGGCCGCTGACCGGATGGGCCTCCGTCGCCGACGTCGGCCGGCTGCCCGATCCGCTGGCGAGGCGAGTGGCGTCCTTCCTGGCGCAGGCGCCCCGGATGTCGCCGGCCAGCCGTGCCCGGGTCGGCTACGAGCTCGCGGTCGAGACGTCGCCCTACGTCTCGCCCGTGCCCGACGTCGACCCCGAGACCTTCCTGATGGCGGTCTCCGCGCTCCGTCGGCATCGGGAAGGAGCCGCGCTGCAGCGCGAGGCCGCGCTGCTCGCTCGTCTCGAGCCAGCGCTCACCGCGGTGCCCTCCGGGTTCCCCGTCCGCTGATCACACGACGGCGGGCCGCCGACGACGCGTGGTCGTCGGCGGCCCGCCGTCGTGTGTCCGCTCAGTAGCGGTAGTGGTCGACCTTGTACGGCCCCTCCGGCTTCACGCCGATGTACGCCGCCTGCTCGTCCGTCAGGGTGGTGAGCTCGACGCCGAGGGCATCCAGGTGGAGGCGGGCGACTTTCTCGTCGAGGATCTTCGGCAGGACGTAGACGTCCGTCCCGTAGTTCTCGCGGTGCGCGTACAGCTCGATCTGGGCCAGCACCTGGTTCGTGAACGAGTTGCTCATCACGAACGAGGGGTGCCCGGTCGCGTTGCCGAGGTTCATCAGACGACCCTCGCTGAGCACGAGGATGCTGCGACCCGTCGGCAGGCGCCACTCGTGCACCTGGGGCTTGATCTCGATGCGCTCGGCGCCCGCAAGGGACTCGAGGCCGGCCATGTCGATCTCGTTGTCGAAGTGCCCGACGTTGGCGACGATCGCGAGGTGCTTGAGCCCCTGCAGGTGCTCCACGGTCACGACGTTGAGGTTGCCGGTGCCCGTGACGAGGATGTCGACGTCGCCGATCACGCTCTCGAGGCGCGCGACCTGGTAGCCGTCCATCGCCGCCTGCAGCGCGTTGATCGGGTCCACCTCGCTCACGATCACCCGCGCGCCCTGGCCGCGCAGCGCCTCCGCCGCACCCTTGCCGACGTCGCCGTAGCCGGCGACGAATGCGACCTTGCCGCCCATCAGCACGTCCGTGGCCCGGTTCAGGCCATCGGGCAGCGAGTGCCGGATGCCGTACTTGTTGTCGAACTTCGACTTCGTCACCGAGTCGTTGACGTTGATGGCGGGGAAGAGCAGCTCGCCGTCGCGGGCCAGCTCGTAGAGGCGGTGGACACCGGTCGTCGTCTCTTCGGTGACCCCCTGGATCTCGGCGCCGATCGTCGTGTAGCGGTCGGTCGAGGTGGCGAGCGACGCACGCAGTGTCTCGAGGACGACGCGGTACTCGTGGCTGTCACCCTCGGCCGCCTCCGGGACGGCGCCGGCGAGCTCGAACTCGCGCCCCTTGTGCACGAGCATGGTGGCGTCGCCGCCGTCGTCGAGGATCATGTTCGGGCCGGCCCACGAGGCTCCGGCCGCACCGGCCTCCGCCGACCAGTCGAAGATCTGGCTGGTGCACCACCAGTACTCTTCCAGCGTCTCGCCCTTCCAGGCGAACACCGGGACGCCCGCGGGCGCGTCGACGGTGCCGGTCGGGCCGACGACCACGGCGGCCGCCGCCTCGTCCTGCGTCGAGAAGATGTTGCAGCTGGCCCAGCGGACCTCGGCGCCGAGCGCCGTCAGCGTCTCGATCAGCACGGCCGTCTGCACGGTCATGTGCAACGAACCGGCGATGCGGGCGCCCTTGAGGGGCTGCGACGCCGCGAACTCGTCGCGCAGCGCCATGAGTCCCGGCATCTCGTTCTCGGCGAGACGGAGCTGGTGTCGGCCGGCCTCGGCGAGCGACAGATCGGCGATCTTGTAGGGGAGGGTGGTTGCGGCAGTGGGCATGTCCACCATTGTCGTCCACGGCTCAGGATGATGACGTGATCCCACCCCCAAAGAGTCGTTTGACAGTGTGGAGCGGTTCTCGCACACTGACCGCATGAAGCCGATCGACGATCTCCGGGCCACGGCACACCCCGTCCGACTGCAGCTGCTCTCGCTGGTGACCGGCGCCTCCTTCTCGGCCGCGGAGGCGGCGCGCGAACTCGGCCTGACGCAGGCCGCCGTGAGCTACCACCTGCGCGTGCTCGAACGGGTCGGCCTCGTCCGCGTCGTCGAGGTCGTGCGACTGCGGGGAGGCGAGGCCAAGCGCTATCGCCACGAGACGTCGTCACGGCCGTTCCGGCTCGACGACACGAAGGAGGCACGGAGCGAGCCCGAGGACGTCGCGCGCTACGTCGAGGCGATGACCGACGAGCTGCGACGACGCTCGTCCCGACGCGTCACAGGGCCGCAGATCTCGACCGATGCCGAACTGTGGGTCGACCCCGAGACCTGGCGCCGGGTCGTCACCCTCGTCGGGGAGGCCTCGGCCCTGCTGCACTCGTCGGCCGTGGCACCCCGCACTCCGGGAGCCACACCCGTCGCGATGACCGCCGCCCTGTTCCCGCTGCGACCGCCGGTACGACCGTGACCTCGGCCGGGCCGCTGACGTCCGCGCCGTTCCGCTGGCTGCTGGCTGCTCGCACGTCGAGCATCCTCGGCAACGCCGTCGCACCGATCGCGCTGGCCTTCGCGGTGCTCGACCTCACGGGGTCGGCCGCCGACCTCGGTCTCGTCGTCGCCGCCCGGTCCCTCGCGAACGTGGCCGTCCTGCTCTTCGGCGGGGTCCTCGCCGATCGGATGCGCCGCGACGTCGTCCTGGTCGGCACCTCGCTGGCCGCGGCCGCGACGCAGGGCATCGTCGCCGGGCTCGTGCTGAGCGGGCAGGCCACCGTGCCGACCCTCGTCGTCCTGAGCGTGCTGAACGGCGGGGTCGCCGCCCTCAGCCTCCCGGCGGCGGCCGCGCTCGTACCCCAGACCGTGCCGGCGACGCAGCTGCGGCCGGCGAACGCGCTGCTGCGATTGAGCCTGAATGCGTCGGGGATCGTCGGAGCGGCCGGAGGCGCGGGCCTCGTCGCCGCCGTCGGCCCGGGGTGGGGGCTCGCGGTCGACGCCGCGGGGTTCGCCGTGGCGGGCGGTCTCTATGCCCTGGTGCGCCTCCCCCGGTCGTCAGCCGCCGGTCTCGAGGGCGCGACCCGCGCCTCCTCCGTCTGGCGCGATCTCGGGGAGGGGTGGCAGGAGTTCTCGAGCCGGCGCTGGCTCTGGGTGGTCGTCGCCCAGTTCGCGGTGTTGAACGCCGCCTTCGTCGGCGCGACGACGGTGCTCGGACCGGTCGTCGCCGATGGGTCGTTCGGACGCGCCGTCTGGGGCCTCGTCGTCGCGGCCCAGACGGTCGGGCTCGCGGCCGGGGCCGTCGTCGCGCTGCGCTGGCGACCGAGGCGGGCCCTGGCCGTCGGCGTCGCCCTGATGGCCGTGACCGCCGTGCCGGTGGCGGCGCTCGGACTCGCCCCGCTCGTGCCGGTGCTGATCGCCGCGTTCTTCGCCGGAGGCGTCGCCCTCGAGATCTTCGCCATCTCGTGGGATCAGTCGGTGCAGACGCACGTGCCCGCCGATCGCCTGGCCCGGGTCTACTCGTTCGACATGGTCGGGTCGTTCGTCGCGATCCCGGTCGGCGAGGTCGTCGTCGGGCCGGTCGCCGAGGCGGTGGGCGTCGCGCCGACGCTGCTCGGCTGCGCCGTGCTCATCGTGCTCGCGACCGCTGCCGCCCTGACGGTCCCCGAGGTGCGCCGACTCTCGGTCGCCGATCCCCGCAACGATGTGTCGCGAACGGTCGATGTTCGGGACGAACATCCACCCGACGCGACACATCGTTGAGGGGGGTACGAGGCGCCCGTTACTCGTAACGGAGGGACGTGACCGGGTCGGCGCGGGCGGCCCGCGCGGCCGGCAGTGTCCCGGCGACGAACGCGACCGCCATGACGACGAGCACGATGGTGATCACGGAAACGGGGTCGAACGCGATCAACGTGAGACCCGGCAACCCGGACAGGACGGACCCCGACAGCGCAGCGCTGATCCCGGTGCCCGCACCGATCGCGACGACGACGCCGAGTGCGCTGCCGAGCAGCCCGATGAACACGGCCTCGAGGCTGAACAGGGCGAAGACACGCCCGCTGCTCATGCCCATCGCCTTCATCAGGCCGATCTCGCGGGTGCGCTCCTGCACGGACATGTACAGCGTGTTGACGATGCCGAAGGCCGCGGCGAGCAGAGCGATCACGGCGAACGCGTTGAGCACGAGGACGATGCCGTCGATCACGGTCTGCACCGTGCCGAGCTGGTCGGCGACGGTCTGTCCGGTGTAGCCGGCGTCCGTCAGCCGCGTCTTCAGGGCGTCGACGTCGGCCGTCGACGCCCCCGATGCGAACGTGATCGTGGCGGTGGCATAGCGGTCGGCCTGGTCGGCGGCGATGCCTGTCTCCTGGGCGGTCCAGAGCTCGTCGACGAACGCGGTGTTCGCGGTGGCGCTGGGGCCGGCCGCCGAGACGATGCTGGCGTCGGCGACACCGACGACGGTCGCCGGGACGACGTGCTGCGTCCGCGTGGCATCCGCGACGGCGACGGAGACCGTCGATCCGACGGCCGCCTTGGCGTCCGCGAAGCCGAGCGCCGACACGTACGAGGTGGGCAGCACGACCTGGGCGGCCGTCGCACGGTCGTCGGGTTGTTCGCCGTCGACCAGTTGCACCTTCTGCCCCGGGACGAGACCCGAGACGCTGACCACGTAGCGGTCGCTCGCGCCCGTCTCGATGTACTCGGCCGAGACGGCCTTGGTGGCCTGGACGGCCGTCACGCCGTCGATCCCGCGCAGGGTGGTCAGGTCGGCGGGCGTCAGCGCCGAGACCGTCGATCCCGGTCGCCCCTGCGTGCTGGCCACCGCGTCGGGGTCGTACTTCGCCGGTGCGGCGTCGGCCGAGGGGAAGCCCGCCGACGACGTGTCCGTCTTGCTGACCGTCATCGTGTCCGTCGAGCCGACGGCACCCACGGTGTTCGCGATGTAGGCGTTGATCCCCGTGCCGAGCCCGCTCGTCAGGGCGAGGGTGAACGCGCCGACGAAGATCGACAGGACGGTGAGGACGAGCCGCGTCTTCGAGCGGAACGTGTTGGCGACGGCCGAGCCGACGAGGTCGAGGGGTCTCATGCCGCCACCGCCCGGGTGTCGTCGACGAGCAGGCCGTCGCGGATGTGCAGCCGCCGATCGCAGCGGGCGGCGAGGTCCTCGTCGTGGGTGACGATGATGAGGGTGATGCCGTGCTCGCGGTTCAGGTCGAACAGGATGTCCTCGACGACCGCACCGGTCGCGGTGTCGAGGTTGCCCGTCGGCTCGTCCGCGAAGATGATGCGCGGGTCGTTGATCAGGGCACGCGCGATGACGGTGCGCTGCTTCTGCCCACCCGACAGGTCGTTCGCCCGGTTGCCGGCCTTGTCGGCGAGCTCGAGCTGCTCCAGCACCGCGAGACCACGACGCCGTCGTTCGCGTCGGGGCACGCCCGCGATGGTCAGCGGCAGCGTGACGTTGTCGAGCACCGACGTGCCCGCGGTCAGGAAGAACTGCTGGAAGACGAATCCGAACGTGCGGTTGCGCGTCTCGTCGAGCGCCCGCCCCTTGAGGGTGCGCGTGTCGACGCCCTCGAGGTCGATGTCGCCCGACGTGGGCGCGTCGAGCAGGGCCAGCACGTGCATGAGCGTCGACTTGCCCGAGCCGCTCTTGCCGATGATGGCGAGGCTCTCGCCCGCGGCCACGTCGAACGAGACGCCCTTGAGCGCGTCGAAGCGATCGTCACCGCGGCCGTACGACCGACGGACGTCTCGCACCGAGAGGATCGGTGTCGTCATGGGGTCCTCCTTGTAGGACAGGACGGCCGTTCGGCCGCTTCGTCCATGGTCCCGAGACTCAGCCCGCGGCACGTCAGCCCAGCGCGGTGACCGTGCGTACCGCGCCCGCGGTACGTCGGGTGATCCGTGGCGACGATGCCCGCGACGACGCCGTGCTCCACACTGGGGGGATGCAGCAGCGAGCGGGCACCGACGGCGTGCGTCCCCCCGGCAGCGGGTTCCGGCTGCCCGCCCCGCTGATGGACGTGCTGCCGACCCTCGTCGTGCTCGCCCTCGCGTTCGCGCCCTTCCCCGAGCGGCAGTTCCGGGCCGACGACGCGGTGTCGCTGACCGTCGCGCTCCTGCCGATCCCGGCCCTGCTCGTCCGCCGCCGCTGGCCCCTCCCGGTGCTCGTCGTCTGCGTCGCCCTGTTCGGCGTGGGCGCCCTCGGCGACGTCCTCGCGCCCGGCATCGTGTTCGCGGTCGCCGTCTCGATGTTCGGCGTGGCCCATCGGACCACCCGCCGCATCACGGTCATCGCGGCGGCCGGGGCGATCGTGGCCGTGGCCGGCCTGAGCCTCCTCGCGTCCCTCGGCACCGTCTTCGACCCCCGCAGCGTGCAGTTCGCCGTCACCATCGCGTTCGCGGCCGCCGCCGGCGACGCCACCCGGTCCCGTCGCGCCTACCTGGAGGCGACCGTCGAACGCGCCGAGCGGGCCGAGCGCACGCGCGAAGCCGAGGCCCGCCGACGCGTCAGCGAGGAACGCCTCCGCATCGCGCGCGACCTGCACGACGCCGTCGCGCACCAGATCGCCGTCATCAGCCTCAACGCCGGAGTCGCGTCGTCGGCCCTCGAGACGAGACCCGACAAGGCCAAGGAGGCGCTGGTCACCATCCGAGGAGCCTCCCGCACCGTCCTCGGCGAGATCGGCGACCTGCTCGACATGCTGCGCCGCGACGACGACCCCGACGGGCCTGCTGCTGCCGGCGCCGAGTCGCCCCAGGCCGGTCTCGCCCGCCTGGACGACCTCGTCGCGCAGTTCGAGGCGGGCGGCCTCGCCGTCACCGTCCGGGTCGACGGCGACCTCGCGGTCGTCCCCGGGGCACCGGACGCCGTCGCCTATCGCGTCGTCCAGGAGGGTCTGACCAACGCGCAGAAGCACGGCGCTCGCGACCGCGCGCACATCCATCTCGACGCCACCCCGCGGGCGCTCGTCGTCGCGGTGACGAACCCGATCGACCCGACCACGGACCGGCTCGCGGGCGACGACGTGCCCGTCGGGGCTCGACCAGCCGCCGTACCCCGCGAGGCGCGGCACGGCGGCTACGGGCTGCTCGGTCTGCGCGAACGCGTCGCGAGCGTCCGTGGCACGCTCGACGCCGGACCGACCCCCGGCGGCTGGCGCCTCGCCGCCACGCTGCCCGTGACCGAGGAGACCCCCACCCCATGACCACCGTCCTCGTCGTCGACGATCAGCCGCTCATCCGCCAGGCCGTCGGCGACATCCTCGAGTCGCGACCCGACGTCACGGTCGTCGGCACCGCGGCGGACGGCCTCGAGGCGGTCGAGCTCGCCGGGCGCCTGAAGCCCGACATCGTGCTGATGGACATCCGCATGCCGCACCTCGACGGGATCGCGGCGACGGCCGCGATCTGCGCCGACCCGACCCTCGTCGAGACCCGGGTGCTCATCCTCACGACCTTCGAGGAGGACGACTACCTCGTGGCGGCGCTCCGGGCCGGGGCGAGCGGGTTCATCGGCAAGGGCGCGGAGCCCGACGACATCGTGCGCGCCGTGCTGGCCGTGCACGCGGGCGACGCCCTGCTCTCCCCCACCGCGACGCGGAGCCTGATCAGCCGTTACGTCCTGGGTCCGGCCGCCGAGCACGGCGCGGCGGCCGGCGGCGGCGCAGCCCCGCGACCGCATCCGCCCGAGGCGGCCGGCCTCACCGAACGCGAGCTCGACGTGCTGCTGCTCGTCGCGCAGGGGCTGTCGAACCAGCAGATCGCCGACTCCTTCGTCATCTCGCCACACACGGTGAAGACGCACGTCAACCGCATCATGACGAAGCTCGCGGCCCACGATCGGGCCCAACTCGTCGTCTTCGCCTACGAGACGGGTCTCGTGAGACCGCCCGTCGACCGGGACGCCGCTACGACCGCACGAGCCGAGCGATCGCGTCCGACGCCTCTTTGATCTTCTGCTCGGCGACGTCGCCGCCCTCGCGGGCGGCCTCGGCCACGCAGTGCGCCAGGTGATCGTCGAGCAGTTGCAAGGCGACCGTCTCGAGCGCCTTCGTCGCCGCGCTGACCTGGGTGAGGACGTCGATGCAGTACGTGTCGTCCTCGACCATGCGCTGGATGCCACGCACCTGGCCCTCGGCGCGGCGCAGCCGCTTCAGGATCTGCTCCTTGTCGCCCACGTACCCGTGCTGGTGTTCCGACACCGCGCCTCCTCGTCGTCTTCCTCCCCCGTGTATCCGAGCCGATTCGGGCCACGGATACCCCCAGGGGGTACAGACTAACCCCGGATGAGGGCGAGCACGTCGTCGCGGACGACGGCCATGCCGGCGGCCGTCTGCGCCTCGGCGTTCAGGCGGAGCAGGGGCTCGGTGTTCGACGGACGCACGTTGAACCACCAGAACTCGCCGGCGTCGTTCGCCCCCGAGACGGTGAGGCCGTCGAGCTCGTCGAACTCGCCGATACCGGCGTAGGCGTCGACGATGCGCGCGTACGCGGCGGGCACGTCGTCGACGGTCGAGTTGATCTCGCCGCTCGCGGTGTAGGGCGTGTAGCGGTTCGTGAGCACCGACAGCTTCTCGGTCTGCGCGCCGAACTCGGCCAGCACGTGCATCGCGGCGAGCATGCCGTTGTCGGCGCCCCAGAAGTCACGGAAGTAGTAGTGCGCCGAGTGCTCGCCGCCGAAGATCGCGCCGGTCACGCGCATCTCGTCCTTGATCAGCGAATGGCCGACCCGCGTCCGCACGGGAGTCGCACCGGAGGCGGCGATCGCCTCGGGCACGGCGCGCGACGTGATGAGGTTGTGGATGACCGCGATCTCGCCCTCGGGCTGCAGCGCCCGGACGCGCGCGATCTCGCGCACGGCCACGATCGCCGCGACCGCCGATGGCGTGACCGCGTCGCCGTTCTCGTCGACGACGAAGCAGCGGTCGGCGTCGCCGTCGAAGGCGAGCCCGAGATCGGCCCCGTGCTCGACGACCGCCTTCTGCAGGTCGACCAGGTTGGCGGGCTCCAGCGGATTCGCCTCGTGGTTGGGGAAGGTGCCGTCGAGCTCGAAGTACATCGGGACGATCTCGATCGGCAGCGCACCCAGACCGGCCGCGTCGCCCAGGACGGCCGGGACGGTCAGACCACCCATGCCGTTGCCGGCGTCGACCACGATCTTGATCGGCCGGATGCCGCGCAGGTCGACGAGCTGACGTAGATAGGCGGCATACCCGGGCAGGGCGTCGTGCTCGGTGATCGAGCCCGGCTGCGCCACGGCCGTGACGCCGTCCGCGAGATACGAGGAGGCGCGGTCACGGATCGAGGCGAGGCCGGTGTCGAGACTGATGCCCTGGGCCCCGGCCCGGCTCATCTTGATGCCGTTGTAGGTGGCCGGGTTGTGGCTGGCGGTGAACATCGCGGCGGGGGCCTGCATCGACCCGGACGCGAAGTAGGTCTCGTCCGTCGAGCAGAGGCCGAGGGCGACGACGTTCGCGCCCCGGGCCTGGGCGCCGCGCGCGAAGGCGGCGGCGAACGCGGGCGACGAGTCGCGCATGTCGTGCCCGACCACGAGATCGGTACCGCTCGCGTCGATCTCGTCGACGAAGGCCGCGCCGAAGGCCTCGACCACCTCGTCGGTCAGCTGGCTGCCGACGAGCCCTCGGACGTCGTACGTCTTGACGAAGGCGGTCAGATCGACGGGGCTGTCAGTGCTCATTCCCCAAAGCTACATGCCGCAGGACCTCCCAGCCCTGGGGAACGGACAGGCCCGACGCATGACGTGCGCAGAGGTCGTAGCCGTGCGGCTCCACATCGGCGCTGAGCGGCCCGACCACCACCATGGAGTCGGCGTACACGTAGGTCAACGTCGCCACCGCCTCGTCGTGGCACGTCGTCTTGCTGCACAGCCGCTCGTTCATCTCCGGCCAGCCTATCCCGCGGCCCGGCGCGGACTAGCATGGCCGGATGACCGGCCCACGACGCACCCGCATCACCGATCGGTCGCGGCATCGCGATCGGCACGGCCGGGGTCTGCGCTCGTCGGCGGCGGGGCCCCACCTGCCCTTCCTGCGGACACGGGTCGACACGTTCGACGAGATCGTCGCCTCCACGGCGGACTACCTGCGCGAGCTGTGGCCGGACGACCTGGCCGACGTCACGTTCGAGGTGGCCGGGCTGCCGGCTCGCCCGAGCGGCGAACGCGTGGAGCGCTGGACGATCGACGCGACCGCTCGTCGCATCGTCCTCTACCGCCTCCCCATCGAACGCCTGGCGAGGCCGCACGAGTCGCGCGGCCCCCGTGACGACGAGTGGCTGCACCGTTCGCTCGTCGAGGGCTACGTGTTCCGGGCCGTCGGCGACCTGCTCGGCCGCGATCCGTGGGACCTGGCGCCCGAGCGCTGGCGCGACCTCTAGACCCGTGGCCGTCCGTCGCGAACGCTCGTCGACGTGACGCCCGACGGCCGCGTCAGGGGTAGACGGTGACGGGTGTCGACGCCGGTCGCGGTGAGAACACGGACCAGGCCGCGATGGCGCCGTCCGCCGAGTAGCTCACCCCGGCGCGGAGCCGGTCGGCGTCGGTCAGGGTGAGACTCGAGTCGGGTGCGACGTCCGTGATGACGCTGCCGCCCGCCGGCACGGTCACCTGCGTCGCGTCGCCACCGGTCGGTGTGAGCGTCGCCGTGATCGCCGCGGTGGTGGGGTTCGCCAGCGTCAGCTGCGAGCCCTCGCCGGGCGCGATGGCCACGAGGGTGTCTCCGGACAGCTCGGGGGCCGAGGATGCCCAGGCGACGTCCACACGCCCCTCGGTGCCGGCGGTCGACGATCGCGCGCCGGCGACGATGGCCACCGTCGAGTCGACCGTCGCCGTGTAGACGCCGTCGGCGAGACCGTCGACCGGCACATCGGTGACGCGGCCCGCCTCGACGCGGGTCGTGAAGCTCGTGCCCGTCCCGTCTGCGGTCGCCAGCGACACGGTGACGTCCGCGGTCTCGCTGCCCGGCACGTAGACGCGGAGGGCCGATTGCAGGTCGTTCGACGACGAGTCGGCCGGCACGCCCTCGAGGTTGGCGGTGTCGCGCAGCACGATGCCGGGCACGACGACCTGCTTGCTCGGGGCCGCCGAGGCACTGATGATGTCGGCACCACCCGGGTCGAGCGTGCGCACGATGCTCTCCTGCATCGTGGCCACGATCTGGCCGCCGCGACTCGTGACGTGCACGACGGGCGAGATGAGTCCCGTCGCGAACCCCGACAGCGGGACGACCTTCTGACTGCGCGGAGCCACGACGATGCCGTCGATCCCGGGCCCCTGGACGCGGCCGGTCTCGGCCTCGATGTCGAGGTCGACGGTCGAGTTGACGTCGGTCGGGTTGTCGAGCGTGATGAGCGACACCCGTCCGGTCTCGGTCGACCCGCCCACGAGCCAGGTCGAGCTGGTCGGTTCGGCGCACGGTGCCGAGGCGAAGCCCGACAGGTCGGCGTCCGACACCCGCTGGCTCTGGGACGCCGCGACGAGTGGCACTCGCGAGCCCGTCACGTCGGCCGTGACCAGCTGCGGACGGGCATCGTTGCCGTCCGCTCCGGTGAGGGCCTCGGTCGTCTCGTCGTTCGAGCTGGAGGCCCGGGTCACATCGGCGCGCCCCACCGAGCTCGAGGTGGTCGCCTGCTGCCCTTCGGCGTCCGAGAGCCGGAGCAGGGCTCCGGCGCAGACGCGCTGCTGATCGACCGGGACGGGCGAGACGAGCTGCCCGGCGGGCTCCGTCTTCAGCGTGGGCAGGGGCAGCGCGGTGGCCGCCGCGACGACCACGGCGCCGACGGCGAGACCGACGAGTCCGACCGCGATGCGGCCGGTCGTCCCCGCGACGGATCGCGTGGGCCGGTCCGAACCGACGGAGGCACGGGGCGCCTTCGTGCGCTTGGGCGCCTTCTCGGGCTTGGGCGCCTTCTCGGCCTTCGGCGTCTTCTCGCGCTTCGGCGCCTTCTCGGCCTTCGGCGTCTTCTCCGGCTTCGGCGCCTTCTCGGCCTTCGGCGCCTTCTCCGGCTTCGGCGTCTTCTCCGGCTTCGGGGGCGCCGGATCGGGGACCGACGGATCGGAATTCGGGCGATCAGACATCTCGCTCCTCGTCGAAGGTGGTGGCGGGCTGCTCCGCCTCGGGCACGCCGGCCCGCGAGCGACGACGCCGAGGCGCGGTCGGGATGGCGAGCAGGAGGGCCGATCCGAAGACGAGGCCCCAGACGATCAGCACGATCGGCCCGAGAACGCCGCCGTCGGGGTGGCCGTCCCGCTGGTCGTTCGCGTCGACGTACCGCCACAGGAGGCCGTTCGACGTGTCACCGACGGGCAGGAACTGCGCGCTGCCGTCGAGTGCCTCGCTCGAGCGCTGCGCCAGGGCGGCGGCCCGACCGTCGTCGTCGGTCGCCGTCAGCAGCACGAAGCCGATGCCGAGACGCCCGAGGTCGTCCGCAGGGTCGAAGCCGCTGCGGCTGACGAGGTTGCCCGCCAGCACGACCAGATCCTGATTGGACGAGCTGAGACGTTGCGCCGTCGAATCGAGTGTCGACTGGTCGTCGAGGGTCGCGCCCTGTCCGTGCTCGAGCGAGACGGCCAGCGAGCCGTCGCCCTGGGGCGTGAGGACGAGGGTTCCCACGTCGGGGCTCGCGTCGGCCTCGGCGGTGACGTAGGCCGACAGGATGCGGCCCGAGCTCGGACGGATGTCGGCGGTGCCCGCCAGGGAGGCGAGCCCCAGCGGCACGACGGCGGCGACGGCCAGGACGGCGACCACGGCCCCCGCGGTCGGTGCCACGCGCGGCAGACGGTCGAGCGTCACGGAGGCGGCGGCGGCGAGGCCGCCCACGAACAGGCTCAGCCCGCTGCCGGCCCAGACCGTCGTGGTCACGCTGCCGACGCCCGTGATGGAGAGATGCGTCGCGGCCACCGCGGTCACGTACCCGAGGAGGGCGATCGCGAGGGCGGGGATGGCCCGCCGCTGCGATCCCACGAACGGCGACGCGATCGCGGCCAGTCCGAGCGGGACGAGCGCGGCCGCGACGAGCACGGCCACGAGGTGACCGGCCACGCCCGTGCCCGCCAGCAGGGCGACCCATCCGTTCGCCCCGGTCTCGGGGGACGTCAGGAGGAGCTGCCAGGGTGACGCCGGGTCGACGCGCGACGGGACCCCGGGGTCGGCGAAGACGGCCCACCACGTGCCCCGGGAGAACTGCACGACGACGAGCGGCGCGAACAACGCGACGGCGGGCAGCGGGATGGCGAGCATCCGGTGGATGCCGCGGGGGCGCGCCGCCAGGGCGATCAGCCAGCAGACCAGCAGGGCGGGGATGAGCGACGGTGCGCCCGCCGCGACGACGGCGAACAGGATGGACGCGGTCGCTCCGGCCGACCACGAGCGAGCGGAGCCGATCACCGCCAGGGCGAGGAAGGGCAGCACCACGTGTGCGACGACGGCACCGAGATGACCGCTCTGCAGCCCCGACAGCAGCGGGGACGACAGGGCGTAGACCGCGGCCGCCACGGCCGGGACCCAGGTGCGTCGGGTGAAGCGCCGGGTGGCGAACCAGGCGCCGAGCGCCGACAGCGGCAACGCGACGACGTACACGATCAAGACAGCCGTCGACGGCGACCAGAAGGTGAGGGAGCCGAGCACCGCGAGCACCGTGGCGAACGGGTCGGCCGGGCCGACGAAGCCGGTCCCGATCTCACGCCAGCCGTAGCCGACCGACGTCCAGAGCTCGCCGACACTCGTGCTGAGCGGCAGCAGACCGCCGCCGGTGACGGCCGGGCTGCCGAGGAGCTTGATGAACGCGACGACGCCCAGGGCGGCCGTCACGACGGTGATCCAGAGACCGCCCGAGCCGATGAAGCTGGCCCGCGGGTCGGGTGCGTCCTCGACGTGGGCGACGAGCGCGTCGCGCTCGGTCACCCGACGTTCTCGGATCTGATTCCAGGAGGCGCGGAGCGGCTCGATCGCGCCCCACCCGCTGGTCTTCGTCCGCTTCAGGGCACGCCGCGCCGGGACGACCCGAGATCCTCCGAAAGCCGTGCGCAGCGCGGTGGAGAACTCCCCCATCACCGCGCCGGGGTTCTTGGTCAGCAGGTGCCAGATGCTGCGGACGATGGCGAGCGGAACGAGGCTCAGCCAGTGCAGCGGGACGGCCGCAGCGGGTGCGTACACGAGTCGGCGGTGCAGCTGGGCGGCGCGCGCCAGGCGGGTCCGGCGGGCGTGGCTGCCCGGCTTCTGTCCGAAGTCCTCGATGGGGCCCGCGCTGCTGACCCGGGCGTCCGGCACGAGCACGACGCGGTGACCGGCCAGTCGGGCGCGGATCGAGAAGTCGAGTGCGGCGTCGATGTTCGGGATCGCGGGGTCGAAACCGCCGAGCGCGACCCAGACGCTCCGACGGACGAGCATGCCCGCCGCCGCGACACCGAGCACGTCGTCCTGGATGTCGTGCTGGCCTTGATCGAGCTCGTTCTCGACGCGCGGCAGGGAGGCGCCGTACTTCGTCATGGTCTCGCCGAAGCCGGCGATGACGTTCGGGTCGCCCCACGTCATCAGCTTGGGGGCGGCGATGGCGACCGAGGGCGACACCTCGATGATGCCCATCATGCGCTCGAGTGCATCCGGGGCCGGCGCGTTGTCGTGACCCAGCAACCAGAGCCAGTCGTCGCCTTCCGCCGGCCCGGGACCCGAGACGCGGACGGCATGAGCGACGGATTCGCCGAACGTGCGTCCCGGCGGGATCGACGTCAGCTGGGCCGCGCCGCTCAGGGAGAGTCGACCGGCGGCGCTGTCGCGGCCACCGCTGTCGACGACGACCAGGGCCTCGGGCGGCCGCGTCTGGCTGGACAGGCCCGCCAGGGTTCGGTCGAGATAGGTCGCGCCACCGGGGGCGACGAGGATCGCAGTGACAGTCGGATGCATGACTCGTGCAGCCTAGGTCGGGAGGGCGCGGGGGCGAGGCCGCCGCGCCGAACGGGTCTACGCCCGCTTGCGCAGTTTGCGACGTTCGCGCTCGGAGAGGCCGCCCCAGATGCCGAATCGCTCGTCGTTCTGCAGGGCGTACTCGAGGCACTGCGCCCGCACGTCGCAGGAGGCGCAGATCTTCTTCGCGTCTCGGGTGGAGCCGCCCTTCTCGGGGAAGAACGCCTCGGGGTCCGTCTGGGCGCACAGCGAGTCGGCCTGCCACGAGAGCTGGCTCTCGTCGGGCTCGACGTCATCCGTCTGCCGGCGCACACCGGGCACACCCAGCAGGACCGGGTCGACGTGCCAGTCGTCGGGTACTCCGGCACGGTTCTCGTGAACTCTGTTCTCGTGAGTAGCCACAGCACATCTCCCCTCGTCTCGTCGCCCCTGAAGCGGCCGCGATGGGACAATTACACCGGTGTAATTACGAGACGTCAAGTCGAGTGCCAATAAACCCTCAACCCGGTATCGAGGGCGACCTCCGCCAGCGTGTCGGGGTACGATTCCGAGAATCCCGGCCTCGACACCCGTTCAGGGGGCCCGTCGACGTGAGGTGCTAGGCAGCCTGACGCCGCGCCTCCCAGGCGCTCCGCACCATCTCGAGCAGCGTGTGACGCATGCGCCAGTCGAGGTCGCGTGCAGCCAGCGTGCCGTCGGCCACGATCCGATCCGGGTCGCCGGGGCGGCGGGGGGCCACCTCGGGCGTGAAGTCGATCCCGGTGCCCTCGTTCATCGCGTCCATGATCTCGCGCACCGAGACGCCACCGCCCGAACCGAGGTTGTAGGCGGCCTCGACCGGTTCGCCCGCGTCGAGTCGGCGGGCGGCGGCGACGTGCGACACGGCGAGGTCGGCGACGTGCACGTAGTCGCGCACGCACGTGCCGTCCGGTGTCGCGTAGTCGTCGCCGTTGATGCGGGGCGTCCGCCCCTCGAGCAGGGCGTCGAAGACGAGCGGGAAGAGATTGTGCGGGCTGGCGTCGTAGAGGTCGGAATCGCCCGAGCCCACGACGTTGAAGTACCGGAGGCTCGTGTGGCGCAGGCCGGTCGCCGTCGCCTGATCGCGCAGCAGCCACTCGCCGATCAGCTTCGACTCGCCGTACGGG
The DNA here is from genome assembly GCF_049601585.1 of Frigoribacterium sp. 2-23. Lineage (GTDB taxonomy): Bacteria > Actinomycetota > Actinomycetes > Actinomycetales > Microbacteriaceae > Frigoribacterium. The sequence continues at coordinate 2,193,084 of NZ_CP187126.1, forward strand.
GAGGCCGGGGCCTTGGGCGTGTCCTCGGTGACGACGTCGGACGGCGGCGTGCCGTAGACGGCCGCGCTCGAGGAGAAGACGATGCGGTCGACGCCCTCGGCGGCCATCGCCTCGAGCAGGACGGCCGTGCCGGTGACGTTCTGCTCGTACGTATGCAGGGGCCGCTGCACCGAGACGCCAGCGTATTTGTAGCCGGCCACGTGCACGACGCCGGTGACGTCGTGAGCCCGGAGCGCCTCCTGGACGAGGTCGCGATCGAGGATGCTGCCCCGCACGAACGGGACGTCGTCCGGGACGAACGACGCGATGCCCGACGACAGGTCGTCGAGGACGACCACGTCGATGCCGGCACGGCGGAACTCGCGGACGACATGGGACCCGATGTATCCGGCACCGCCGGTGACCAACCAAGACATAAGGGTCACCCTAGCGATGCCCGACGCTCAGGCAGGCGTCGCCACGAAGAGCGTGCCCCCGCCGGTCACGGCCAGGCGGACCTCGTCGGGGGTGACGTAGGACGACTCCCCCGCGCTCAGGCGGATCGTGCCGTCCTGGCCCTTGACGTGCACGTCGCCGTCGGTGACCAGCAGGATGCTCGGACCGGAGATCTCGACGACCGCCCCATTGTCTCCCGGCCGGACGCGCAACAGGGCGAACCCGACGCCCTCGGGGTCGAAGCGCTCGACGCCCTTGGCCGTCTCCACCGGCCGGAGGTACGGCACGGGCAGCGCGTCGAACTCGAGCACGCGGAGCAGTTCGGGCACGTCGACGTGCTTGGGCGTGAGCCCGCCTCGGAGCACGTTGTCGGACGGCGCCATCAACTCCACGCCGAAACCCTTGAGATACGCGTGGATGTTGCCGGCGGGCAGGAAGAGCGCCTCGCCGCGGCGCAGCGTCACCCGGTTCAGCAGCAGCGAGACGACGATGCCCGCGTCGCCCGGATAACGCTCGGTGAGATCGACGACCGTGTCGATGCTGGGACTCGAACGGGTATCGGACCGGACCCGCGCCTCCTCGGCGAGCGCACTGACGGCCTCGATGGTCGCGGCGGCCTCGTCGCTGCCGCCGAAGAGCCACTCGAGGGTGGACTGCAGCGAGTCGTGGAGCCGCGTCGTCAGGGCGCCGAGGCGCCCCGAACCGGCGTCCAGGGTCTCGACGTCGACCAGGGTCTCGGCCACGGCACGAAATCCGCAGAGCGCGTCGAAGGTCTCGCTCAGGGCATAGATGATCTCGGGCTTGGGTGCGGCGTCCTTGTAGTTGCGCACGGGCGAGTCGAGCGGCACACCCGCGGCGTTCTCCCGGGCGAAGCCCTCGCGCGCCTGCTCGGGCGTCGGGTGGGCCTGGATGGAGAGCGGCGCATCGGCGGCGAGGAGCTTGAGCAGGAACGGCAGCTCGTGGCGGTCGCGACCCAGGGTGCGACCGGGCTCGGCGGCGATCCAATCGGCCAGGGTGTCGTGGCCGCTGACGACCGCGGGGTTGACGATGACACTCGGCGAGCCGGGGTGGGCACCCAGCCAGAGCTCGGCCTCCGGACGGCCGCTCGGCGTGCGGCCCAGCAGGCCCGCGATGGCGGTGGTCGAGCCCCACGCGTACTCGCGGGGTGTGTTGGTGATGGCCAGGAACATGCTCTACCTCGCGAAACGACTGCGGTTGGGCCCCCTCTACAAAGGTGTTCGACCGGTGGGCCGGGGGCGTTGGTCAAAACTACCAAGCCCGTTGCCGGACGCGTTCGCCCGGCCTACGCTCGCGGCGTCTCGACACGAAGCAACGGAGCACGAATGTCTACTACGACCCTGTCCGAACTCACGACCCTCACCAGCGACTTCTACGGCTACGAGAGCCTGCTGACCGATCGGGAGAAATCCGTCCTGGCCGATCTGAGGTCGTATCTGGAGACCACCGTCAAGCCTCTGGTCAACGACCACTGGGCGCGTGCGGAGTTCCCGCACGAGATCGTGAAGGGCCTCGCCGGCCTCGGCCTGTTCGGGATGCCGTGGGAGGAGACCCGTCCGTTCGAGAACTCGGCCGTGTTCCGTGGCTGGGTGGCGCTCGAGCTCGCTCGCGTCGACGCCTCGGTCGCCACGTTCGTCGGCGTCCAGAACGGCCTCTGCATGGGGTCGATCGGCGTCGGCGGCTCCCCCGAGCAGCGGGCCGAGTGGCTGCCGCGCCTCGCCAGCGGTGAGCTCGTCGGGGCCTTCGGTCTCACCGAGCCGCTGTCCGGCTCGGACTCGGCTCAGGGCCTCCGCACCGTCGCCACGCGCGACGGCGACGACTGGATCTTGAACGGGTCCAAGCGCTGGATCGGCAACGCGACCTTCAGCGACATCACGATCATCTGGGCGAAGAGCGCGGAGGACGGCCAGGTCAAGGGCTTCATCGTGCCGACGTCGACCCCGGGCTACACGGCCACGAAGATCGAGGACAAGCAGAGCCTCCGGATCGTCCAGAACGCCGACATCACGCTGGAGAACGTCCGGGTGCCCGAGAGCAACCGTCTGCAGCAGGCGAACTCGTTCCGCGACACGGCCAAGGTGCTCCGTCTGACGCGCGCCGAGGTCGCCTGGGCCGCCGTCGGCAACTCGATCGGCGCCTACGAGGCCGCCCTCGCCTACGCGAACGAGCGTGTCCAGTTCGGCAAGCCGATCTCGAAGCACCAGCTCATCCAGGACCTGCTCGTGAAGTGCATCGGCAACATCACGGCGTCGATCGGCATGGTCGTCCGCGTCTCGCAGCTGCTCGACGACGGCACGCAACGGGACGAGCACGCGTCGCTCGCCAAGGCGTACACGACGGCTCGCATGCGCGAGACCGTCGGCTACGCCCGGGAGGTGCTGGGTGGCAACGGCATCGTGCTCGACTACGACGTCGCGCGATTCTTCGCGGACGCGGAGGCGCTCTACAGCTACGAGGGCACGCGCGAGATGAACACGCTCATCGTCGGGCGCAGCATCACGGGTCAGGCCGCCTTCGTCTGACGTCACCGGGGTCGGCGACACCGGGGTCGGCGCGGGTGTCGTCTACCCTGGGGGCATGCTCATGGACCGCCTCCGGTTGCCCGCCACCGGGGGCGGTGCGGGCCTCTTCGCGACCGCCGTCTTCCTCGTGCTGTTCGGTGGCGACGTGCTGCGGAACGCCACCAGCTTCTGGGGCTGGGGCATCGTCTGCGGTCTGATGGTCATTCCGTCCGTCGTGGTCGTGGTGCGGAACCGTCCTCGGGTGGCCGAGATGCCGAAGTTCCTCGGGCTCTTCCTGCTCCTGGCGGTCGTCTCGATCGCCTGGTCGCAGTATCCGCTCGCGTCGTCCTTCGGCGTCGTGGCCACCCTCGCGACGACCGTCGGGGCCGTGGCGGTCGCCTGGTCGCTCCCCTGGCCCCGCATCGTCGCGTCCCTCGGCCTGGCACTGCGCATCCACGTCGTGCTCTCCCTGCTGTTCGAGCTCGTGGTGGGCCTGTTCGTCCGGCAGCCGTTCTGCCCGGTCTATCTGTCGTGCGACTCGTCCGTGCCGTCCGCCTTCTACTGGTCGCGCGACGTCCTGTTCAGCGGCGGACGCATCCAGGGGCTGCAGGGCAACAGCAACATCCTCGCCATGCTCGCGCTGCTCGCGCTGGTCGTGACGGCGACGGAGGCGGCGGCTCGCACGGTCACGGCCCGCACGGTGGTCGTCGGTGTGGGTGCGTCGATCGTGGCACTCGCCCTCACCCGGTCGGCGACGGTGATCGTCGTGGCCGTCGTCGTCGCGGTCGTGCTGGCGGTGGTGGTGGCCGTGCGCCGCACCGCACCTCCTCGTCGATCGCGGGTCTACGCCGCGACGCTCGCGGCTCTCGTCGTGCTCGCCGCCGTGGTGGTCGCCGCCCGAGGCCCCCTGCTCGGTCTGCTCGGCAAGAGCGGCGACCTCACGGGCCGGGTCGACATCTGGCGCGCCGTGTACGAGCTCGGGGTGCAGCACCCGGTCGTCGGCTGGGGGTGGGTCAGCTATTGGATCCCGATCTCGAAGCCGTTCACCGACCTCGCCGAGCGCAACGGGGTGGTCTATCTCCAGGCGCACGACGCCTATCTCGACGTGTGGTTCCAGCTCGGCTGGATCGGGCTCGTGCTGTTCGCGCTCGTCTGTCTCGGCGTCGCCACGCGGTCGTGGTGGTGGGCGACCGATCGGCGCATCCTCGGCCCGGGTCGCGTCGCCGACTGGAGCGCCCTCGACCTGCTGCCCGCTCTGCTCGTCACCGCGCTGCTCGTGCACGGGCTCACCGAGTCGCGCCTCATCGTCGAATGGGGTTGGGCCCTGCTCGTCGTCCTCGTCGTCGTGACCCGGCGCGATCCCTACGGTTGGAACGACCGTGACCGTGTCGTCGCCGTGGGCGAGAGCGGGGCGCCGGTCGTGGCCGGCGCGGCGAGAGCGACGGCGGAGTGATCCGCTCCGAGCGCGAACGGGACCCGCTGCGGCGGTATCTCTCGGCGTGGATCGGTTTCTCGGCGGGCGGTCACTTCAGCCAGGCCCTGGCGGTCGCGATCGTGCTGTACGGCTTCTCGACCCAGGCGATCCGCCCGATGATGGGCTGGGCCGGGTCCGTGGCCATCCTCGCCACGTTGGTGCTGCTGTCGGCGCTGTCCCTCTTCGGGGCCCGGCATCACATCGAATGGCGCGGCATCCTGCCGGTCTCGCTCATCGCTCTCTTCGGGTTCATGGGCATCAGCGTGTTCTGGAGCGAGTACACCTGGCTGACCATCGGGGGGTTCTCGTACGCGCTGGGCTTCGGGATGCTCGGCATCTATCTCGCCCTCGGGCGCGACCTCGTGCAGGTCGTGCGGGCGACCGGCGACGCCCTGCGCATCCTGCTCGCGATCTCGCTCTCGCTCGAGGTGCTGAGCGGTCTGCTGATCGACATGCCGATCCGGTTCCTGGGCATCCAGGGCAACCTCGCGATGGGCGGCCCGATCCAGGGGATCGCCGGCACGCGCAACTATCTGGGATTCCTGGCGATGCTCGCGCTCCTGACGTTCTCGGTCGAGCTGCTGACCCGTTCGGTGCCGCGGCAGACCGGCGTCGTCTCGGTGACCGGGGCCGTCGTGACGCTCCTGTTCGTGCGGAGCCCCGTGACGGCGATCGCGGTGTTGGTGCTCATCGTGGCGGCCGTGGCGTTGAACGCCCTCCGTCGCGCACCCGAGTCGCGGCGGCCCGTCATGCAGATCGTGCTCGCGGTGCTGATCGTCGTCGGAGGCGTTCTGGCCTTCGTGGCCCGCAACCGTCTGCTCGCCTCGGTCGACGGTACGAGCGACGTCTCGGCGCGGACGCAGCTCTGGGAGCGGATGCGCGAACTGATCTCGGTGCACGACATCACGGGGTGGGGCTGGGTCGGCCAGTGGCCGCAGACCGTGTTCCCGTACGTGACGTTGATCGCGCCGTCGGGCCGGCCGTATCCGACCGGGTTGAACGCGTATTTCGACATCTGGCTGCAACTCGGCCTCGCCGGTCTGGTGCTCCTGCTCGTGGCCGGGGTGCTCGCGTTCGCCCGGGCCTGGACCACCGCCTCCGGTCACCCGATCGTCGCCTACGTCTGGCCGGCCCTCGTCCTGCTGCTGATCGGCGTGACGGCCGCCGCCGAGAGCTTCGTGCTCTTCGAGGGCACGCTCATGCTGTTCGTCGCCACCGCGACCATCTCGGCGCGCAAGCGCTCCTGGCGGTCGCGCCTGCCCCAGTCGCTCGGCCGGTAGGAGGCGCGGGTCGGCTTGTCAGCGGGCCGACCTCCGTCGTCGGGCGGGCCTCCGCCGGCGTCAGTCCTCGGCGACCCAGGCGGGCCCGGGGCGCCGTCCCCTGAGAGTCGCGACCCGGCGGCCGATACCCCACCTCGTGACGCGGAGCATGGCCTCGACGACGATGGCCTGGCTCATCTTCGATTCGCCGAACTCGCGTTCGCGGAACTCGATGGGCACTTCGACCACGCCTCGGCCTGCATCGAGGACCCGCAGGGTCATGTCGACCTGAAAGCAGTAGCCCTTCGAGTCGATGGTCGACAGGTCCATGCCAGCCAGCGCCTCCCGGGTGTAGACCCTGAAGCCGGCGGTGACGTCTTTGAGTTGGAGGCCGAGGGCCAATCGGGCGTAGAGGTTGCCGCCCCTGCTGAGGATCTGACGGGACAGCGGCCAGTTCACGACAGATCCCCCGGGCACCCAGCGCGATCCGATGGCCAGGCTGGGCGCGCCCGGCTCTGTCGAGGTCACGGCGTCGATCATCGCGGGCAGCCGCTCGGGCGGGTGGGAGCCGTCGGCGTCCATCTCGACCACGAAGTCGTAGCCCCGCTCGAGACCCCACCCGAAGCCGAGCACGTAAGCCGAGCCGAGCCCGAGCTTTCCGGTGCGGTGTTGGACATGGATGCGCGGGTCGGTCGCCGCCATGGACTCGGCCAGGTCACCGGTGCCGTCGGGGCTGCCGTCGTCGACCACGAGCACGTCGATCGCGGGCGCCGCCTCGAACAGGCGCCCCAGGATCAGCGGAAGATTTTCGGCCTCGTTGTACGTGGGGAGGACGACGAGGGCGTTCGCGCCGGCGGAGTCGGTGGAGGACATAGGGATGGTCTTTCGTCAGTGTGAAGCGCTCGGGCCGTGCGGGTTCTCCAGCGTGCTTGCGGCCAGTGCCGGACGCGAGGCGGATGGAAGCTCAGACGGCGTCCTCGCTGGCGGTCCCGCCGAAGGGCAGGTGCGCGGATGAGGTCCCCGTGGGGGCGGGCGCACTGTAGTTGAGGTAGACGAGCCTCGATGATTCACGGCGAGAGCGGGTAATGCCGTCGAGCACGAGACCGACCAGCCAGGTGAGGAACGCGAGGATCATCAGCGAGGCGGCCAGGAACGCGGTCGGGAATCTCGGCACGAGACCCGTCTCACCGAACTCGACGAAGATCGGGACAGCCAGGACCACGGCCACCAGCGCGAAAACGGCACCGACGATGCCATGGAACGCGAGCGGCCGTTCGTGCCGGATAAGGTGCGCGATCAAGGCCAGGATCTTGAAGCCGTCCTTGAAGGTGCTCAGCTTGCTCTCGCTGCCCTCGGGGCGGTCGCGGAAGCCGACCTCGACCTCCTTCTGCGGCACGCGGAGGTTCATGCTGTGGACGGTCAGCTCGGTCTCGATCTCGAACTCGCGCGACACTGCGGGGAAGGACTTGACGAAGCGTCGCGAGAAGATGCGGTAGCCGCTGAGCATGTCGGTGACAGGGAGGCCGAACAGGCCGCTGACCAGTCGGTTGAAGGCGCGGTTGCCGGCCTCGTGGCCGGGGCGATAGGCGGAGCTGCTCGGGTCGAGCTCTCGCCGGACACCGAGGATGTGGTCGAAGGGGCCCTCGAGGAGGGCTGCGATCATCGCGGGGGCATCCGCGACGTCGTACGTGTCGTCGCCGTCGATGAGGAGGTAGACGTCGGCGTCGATGTCGCTGAATGCTCGCCGTACGACGTTCCCTTTGCCCTTGCGGTGTTCGTATCGGACGGTCGCGCCTGCGGCACGAGCCAACTCGTCGGTGCCATCGGTGCTGTTGTTGTCGTAGACGAACACCTGGATGCCCGGCACGGTCGCGAGCAGATCGCCAACGACCTTCCCCACCGTGTGCGCCTCGTTGTGGCAGGGGACGACGGCAGCGATGACGAGTTCGTCGTTGGTCAAGATAAAGTCCTTCGGGTGCTGATCGCGTTACGGCCAAGACCGGCCCGGGGGCGGTGTCGCCCCGAAGACGTTACCAGTTGACCACCCCACCACGACCGAAGGCCACGCCATGTCCCGCGCCTCCCAGCTCATCGCCGATCACCTCCGACGGGCGAGCACCTTCCTCGTGATCGGCGGGGTGGGGTTCCTGGTCGACGCCGCCGTGTACAACGGCCTCGTCTTCTGGGGCGGACGGGGACCTCTATTCGACCTGCCTCTGGTGGCCAAGGTCCTCGCCATCGCCGTGGCGAGCGTCGTGACGTACCTCGGCAGTCATTTCTGGACGTTCCGCGATCGCAGCGAACGCATGACCCTCCGGTCATTCGGGCTCTTCATCGCGATCAACGTCGCGGCCATCGTGCTCCAGCTCGCCTGCCTCGGATTCTCGCGCTACGTTCTCGGGCTGGCAGGTCCCGTCGCAGACAACGTCTCCGGCACGTTCATCGGTCAGGCGCTGGCGACGGCGTTCCGTTACGTCGCCTATGGACGATGGGTGTTCCCCCGCGGCCCTGCTCAGTCGACCTCGTAGACGAAGAGCACCAGGGAGCCGTCCTGCGCGTGATCGAGCTGCTTCAGGCACGTCGTGTCCAGGGCTGCCTCGGAGACGACGTAGTCGACGTGCTCCTGGGCGAACGAGCTGCATCCGTCGAAGGTCACCTCGATCTGGTCGCGGAACGGATTGCTGATGACCGGCTCCCCTTGGCCCGGCACCCAGTTGACGTTGGCCAGGCGGTTCCACGCGTTCTCGTCGCTGCCGTCGGGATCGATCTCGTTCCACATCTTGTCGGACGGGTAGGTCTGGACGCCGTTGAAGGTGCTCACGCCGCTCTCCACCAGAGCCGCGCCCGCGTAGTACGTGCCCACGCCCACCCACTGCGCATCCGGGTCGCGCTGCGACACGGCGTCGATCTCCCGGCCCACACTGGTGTCGTTGAGATCGAAGACTCCTCGGTAGAGCGGGTTGACGCCCAGCCCGACGAGGAGGGACGCCACGACGAACCCGGCCGCCGCCACGACGGCCCACCTGCGGGCCAACGCGACGACGGTCAGGACGAGGAGCACGCCGACGACCTTCCACGCGGCGGACTCGCTCAGGACCGGCGAGCCCGTCGCCCGCAAGGCCGCGTAGACGAACGCGATGCTCGCCGCGGACATCGTGCCGGCCAGCAGGGCCACGGACCACGGCGCGCGATCACGGCGCGCATCGAGCCTCGACACGACGACGAAGAACGAGATCACGTTCAGGATGTCGAAGGCGGAACGCATCCGGGCGACCGTCGTCCGGTCGAGCAAGACGAGATGCGCCAGCGCGTCCCAATGAGGGACGAAGAGGAACGCTAGGACGACCACGTGGGCCACCACGACAGAGGCGATGAGGCCGTCCACCTTCCTCTCGGACCGCCAGCGCCTCCCTGCGAGCCAGATCAGGACGACGAGGAGCGGCAGCCCGAGCATCAACGGCGCCGCCGATTCGGACGCGTTCGGCCCGAGCGAGCCCGTCACCCCGTCCTGGAGGGCCTGCTGGAACGGGCCGCCGAGAGCGGCCACGGTGCCGCCGAAGTCGATGGCGCCAGTGGCCTCGAGACGTTGCCCCGGGTACACGGTGCCGATCACCGATCGCACCGTGTCGATCCGGGTCGCGAGCCACACCGCCAAAACGGCGGCCGCACCGACGACGGCGACCAGCAACGGGCGGATGGCTCGCACCGACCCGCGGACACCGACTCCCGACGTCGTGAGCAGACCGACACCCACGACCACCACGACGACGGCGGCGGGGATGATGAAGGGCACGTAGATGCTCATGGCCAGGGTGACCGTGAGATACCCGGCTGCGGCGGCGGCGAGCCACCGCACCCACGCGCGTGACGACCTGAGGCACCACAGGATGGCGGTCAGCGCCGTGAACGCCCAGGCCACGGGCCAGAGCGTCGTGGGCAGGAACCACCACTGGAGGAGAGGCGAGAAGCCCAGCGCGATGACGACGAGAGCCGACGTGACCGGTCGTCGAGGCGCCAGGGTGACGGCGAACGCGTAGGCGGCGACGAGCAAGGCGGCGAACGGCAGCCACCACCGCACGGCCATGCCCTGATCCAACGGAAGGAGAAGGAAGCCGACCACGTGCGGACGGAAGATCGTCGACCAGTCCCAGGAAGGTAGGTCGTTCTGGATGGTGGAGTCCATGCCACCCAGAAGGGTCTGGTTCACGGCCGGGAACCCCTGCTGCGCCTGCGACACGATCCACCCGGACTGTACGAGCCATTCGTCAGTGCGGATACGTCGTGGCTGACCGGCGATCAGGTTCGGGTCCGCTCCTTGACCGAAGAACTCCCAGAACGCTCCCGTGGAACTGCCCGAGAGCCCGAGGGCGACGAACACCAGGAAGACGGCGACGACCACCGACGGGAACCACAGCAGAACAGCCACGGACGGCAAACCCGAGGCGCGCGGCGCGGTGATGCGGACCCACTGGCCGTGCGCTGCCACACCAAGACGGAGGAGGGGCCGTCGACAATTCTCGACGGTGCGGTCGGTGGTGCTCATGCTGTGGTGGTCCCCCTCGTCGGCCATCGCCCGTGACACGACAACACCTCATGGATGCCGGTGGCGGCCACCCACATTACCGGACTGGCACCGTGCCTCCGGGCATCGCCGAGGACGGATCGGCCCGTCTGGGGACGTCACCGGGGAATGGCGACGAGGCGACAGCCGATCGTGGGGTTCTCGCCCCCAGTCGAGTCGATGGCGTAGACGCACACGTTCTGGCTGCTGCCCGCGGGCGCCGGCACCACCCCCGAGAATCCATGCTCGGCACCGGCGGCCGGGTGCGCGCGAGCCACGTCGTCGCGCCGACCGTCGGCCGTGAGCTGATAGCCGCGTTGCTCGACATAGACGTGAACCTGGATCGGCGCACTCGTGTCGGGATCCCACGCCCAGCCGTTGACCGCGATACCGCCGGCGACTCCCACGGCTCCGTCCAGGCTGCCCAGCGGAACGGCGTTGCTGACCGTTACCGAGGTGCACCCGAGGAGTGCGTTGTCGTCCGAGCTCCCGACATTGATGCCGTAGGCGCAGACGGAATGGGTGCCGTAACCGACCTTGACCGAGGCCGTGTAGCCGTGAGCCGCGCCGTATGCCGGGTAGACACGGGCGATGTCGGAACGCGACTGATCGGCCCGGACGGCGGTGGGACGACCATCGACGTAGACGTGCGTCGCGATCGGGTCCGTGGTGTCGCCGTCGAGAGCCCACCCCTTCGCCGTGAGGACTCCGTCTTGACCGACGGTGACCACGTCGAGGGACCCGATGGGCTTGCTTCCGGGTACCGTGACGGCACGGCACGGGCCGACGAGACTGTTCGACCCCCGCGCCACGTTGATGCCGTAGATACAGACGGTGTGGACCCCGGGCGATGCGGGGACCTTCCCGGCGAAGCCGTGGGCGCTTCCCGAAGCGGGCCAGGCACGTCCCACGTCAGGACGGTCACGATCGGCGGTCAGGGCCCGTCCGGCGTTGTCGACGTAGACGTGCACCTGGATCGGATCTGTCGTCTCGAGGTCGATGGCCCACCCCGAGACCTCGATTCCACCCGGCACCGCACGGGCCACGTCCACGGCCCCGAACGGCGACGCCGGTTTGATGTCGAGCATTTGGCAGACCAGCTCCGTCGCAGGTGCCGATCCGAGTCCGATCGCGTAGACGCAGACCTTCTGCAGACCGGGGGCGGCCGAGAACGTAGCGTCGAAACCGTGCGCCGATCCGTTCGCGGGATATGCACGTCCCACGTCGGGTCGTTGCCGATCCGCTGAGATAGGCGTCCCGGCGGATCCGACATAGGCATGGACCTGGATCGACGCCGTGCTCGAGGGGTCGAGGGCCCAACCTCGAACCGAGACCGACTCGATGCCGGCCGACAGGGCGTCGACGGCACCGATGGCGCGGGTCGTCCCCGTCGGCGACCCGAACCAATTGTTGAAGTAGACCCAGAAGTTGCGGTTGCCGAACGCCGAGCAGCCATCGCCGTTGCCGTTCAGATTCGCCAGGGCCGCCGCGTTGGGGGTGTACGGCGTGTAGTAGTACAGGTTCGCCGTCGCCTGGTTGCGGATGGCGACGGACTTCGTGCCACACGCCGCATTGGGGTTGTAGAGCACGTTCTTGGTCGTCCCGGGAGCATACTGAGTGAAGTAGTTGCTCGTCCCCGGAGGGTTGCCGTACCTCTTGAACTGCCACGCGGCGCGATAGATCTGGTTGTAGACGCCGGCGTACGTGGGATCGCAGCCGCCGTTGGCGGAGTCGGGGCAGGCGTAGCCCATGGCCCTCTCGAGCCGGGCCGTCGACGGCCCCCGGGCGATGGACCCGTTGACGAGGCTCTGCTCCTTCTGCAACGTCACGAGGATCACCTGCGGGTTGATCCCGCAGACGGCGCTCACCTTCGAGATGATGCGTGCGACGCTCTCGCCCCCGGCTCCCTGGTAGGAGGCACACATCGCGTCCGCCCCGCGCGTGCTGGTGTCGAGACGGAGAACGTTCAGGCAGTTCCCGTTCGTGCAGGCTCCGATCTGACTGTCCAGGAACGACTGAATCTGCGCCTCCGACATCGCGCCTCCGTTGAAGAAGACCGCGTCGCTGATGATATTGCCGGGGTCGAACTCGGCACCCGACAGCGCCTGCGCGCTCGGCGCCGACACCGAGGCGCCGATTCCGACGAAACCGGATGCCACGACGACGACGGCCGCGAGCATCGCGATAGTTCTCTTCACTGGAGCGCCTCCCTGGGGCGTTCGGGGAATCCCACCGACGCTTCGACTCGCTGGTGAGGCGAGGCCGTCCGTGTTCCCGACGACGGCGCCGGTGGTTTCCGGTGATGCCACGGTACTTCAAAGTCGACGCCGAGTCAGCCTCCCGTTCGCGTGGTAGCGGCCGCGCGGAGGTGTCACGGCAGCAGGAGCGCCTCCACGCGTCGTCGATCGGCCGCCGAGAAACCGTCCGCGCGGCGTCGACGAGACGCGTGCGCTGCGAGGCGCGGCAACTCACCGAGGAGGTGCGCCCACTGCCGGCGGGACAGCTGGCGGTCCGGCCCGGGCAGGACATCCCGGACGAGACGGGCCGCCGTCCGCAGCACGACCCGGACCCGCAGCGCCGGGGATCCGACCCGGAGGCTGACGGCGAGGCGGTTGCGCATGCTCTGGTACCGCACGAGTCCGCCGTTGCTGCTGGAGCTGCCCGCATGACGATGGACCACGATCGCGTCGGAACTCCATCCGATCCCGAAGCCGGCCAGACGGAGACGCCACGCGACGTCGAGGTCCTCGTAATACATGAACAAGGACTCGTCGAAGCCACCGACACCGTCCAAGGCCTCGCGACGGAGGAAGACGGCGCCTCCCGAGAAGCCGAACGGATCGCGCGGCCGATCGAGTCCGGCCACGTCGACCGCGGGGACGGGCGTCAGCCAGTCGCGGTCAAAGCCGTTCCCGTCACGGGTCACCTCGACGCCGGTGCCGTTCAGCAGAGTGACGCCGGCCGATGTCCCCGCCCGCGACCAGCGCTGTCCGTCGAGGCCGACGAGCTGGTCGTCGCTCTGGACTGAGGTCGGCGCGAACGTCCCCTCGAGAACCGCCGTTCCCGCGACCGCGGCCAGACCGGGACCGCCGCGCTCGAGGGCCGACAGCCCTGAGCGGAGGAAGCCCGGTAGGGCGACAGCATCGTTGTTGACGAGCACGATGACGTCGGAGTCGCTGACCGCGGCGCCGGCGGCCACTCCCCCGGCGAAGCCGGCATTGTGTGCGACGGGAACCACGCGGACAGCCGGGAACTCGCTCCGATAGGCGGCGACGTCGTCGGCGGACGCCTCGTTGACCACGAGCACGATCTCCGTCTTCTCGGCGCCCTCCTGTCGCACCAGGGAATCGAGGCAACGGCGCGTCAACTCGGGCTGTTTCCAGTCGACGACGACGATGGAGGCGAGCATCCGACCATTGTGCCAGTCAGCCCGGAACGACCCGGCAACGTGGTTATAGTTAGGGCTGCCCCCGGGCCGTACCGTTAGTCGCCGACCACTTTGGAGCAAGCGTTTTGACCGTTACCACCACCGGCACCGTCTCGGTCGTCATCATCAACTTCCGGGGAACCGACGACACTCTCGAGTGCGTGGCGCGGCTCAACGAGGTCGACTGGCCGACCAAGCAGCTCGAGATCGTCGTCGTCGAGAACGGGTCGGGCGACGACAGCGAGAAGCGCCTCCGCGCAGCGCTCGGCGATCAGGCGAACGTCACACTCGTCGTGTCCGACAAGAACCTCGGGTTCACGGGCGGCAGCAACCTCGGCGCGTCCAAGGCCACGGGTGACTTCGTGGCGTTCCTGAACAACGACGCCAAGCCCCACCGAGACTGGATCAGCGAAGGCCTTGCGGCGTTCTCGGCGAGTCCCCGGATCGGTGCCGTGGCGAGCAAGGTCCTCGACTGGGATGGCAAGGCCATCGACTTCGTCGAGTCGGGGCTCTCCTGGTTCGGCATGGGTTACAAGAACCACACCAACGAGCTGGACGACGGTCGGTTCGACGAACAGCGCGATCTGCTGTTCGGCACGGGCTCGGCGCTCTTCGTCCGTCGCGCGCTCTTCCTGGACATCGGCGGGTTCGACGAGGACATGTTCATGTTCTACGACGACGTCGATCTGGGCTGGCGGCTCAACCTCTATGGCTACCGGGTCCGCTTCGCACCCGACTCGATCGTGTACCACAAGCACCACGGCTCGATGAAGAGCTTCGGTGAGTACCGCGAGATGTACCTGCTCGAGCGCAACGCGCTGCACATGCTCTACAAGAACCTGTCGGACGACAGCCTCGGCACCATCCTCCCGGCGGCGTTCGCGCTCCTGGCCCGTCGTGCCGTCGCGAAGGGCAAGCTCGACTCCGAGTCCTACGACCTGCGTCGCTTCGAGGGGGCCGCCGACGAGTTCGACGAGACCACACCGGTGCACAAGGACACCGTGGCGGGGCTGTTCGCCCTCGACCAGTTCGTGGCCGACCTCCCGAAGCTCAAGGCTCGCCGCGACGAGATCCAGTCCCGTCGCGTCAAGACCGATAAAGAGGTCTTCCGGCTCTTCGGCAATATCTTCCACCCCCTCTTCGGTGACGACTACTTCCTCGACGGCTTCACCAAGATCCAGGACGCGTTCGGCGTCAACCGACCGATGATGCGCAAGCGCGTCCTCGTGATCACGGGCGACGCGCTCGGCGAGAAGATGGCCGGCCCCGGCATGCGTGCCTGGAAGATCTCCGAGGCGCTGTCCGAGCACAATGATGTCCGTCTCGTGACCTGGAACGTCGCCAACCGTGCCTCGGACTCCTTCGAGGTCGAGCGCGTCCGGCTGCAAGACGAGCGCGCGATGAAGGTCCACGAGGAGTGGGCCGACGTCATCTTCTTCCAGGGCTTCGCGCTCCGCCACTTCCTCACACTGCAGCGATCGAACAAGATCATGGTCGTCGACCTCTACGACCCCATGCACCTCGAACAGCTCGAACAGGGTCGCGAGATGGGTGACGCCGCGTGGCGCAACCAGGTTCTGGTCACCACGGAGGTCGTCAACGAGCAGCTGCAACGTGGAGACTACTTCCTCTGCGCGTCCGAACGGCAGCGCCTCTTCTGGATGGGCCAGCTCGCCGCCGTGGGCCGCATCAACCCGGACACGTACGCCGCGGACGAGAACCTGAACGACCTCATCTCGATCGCACCGTTCGGCATGGACAGCACGCCGCCGCAGCACACGCGCAAGGCCATCCGGGGCGTCGTGCCCGGTATCTCCGACGACGACAAGGTCGTCATCTGGGGCGGCGGTATCTACAACTGGTTCGACACCCCGACCCTCGTTCGTGCGATCGGCAAGCTCGCCGAGCGCCGCCCGAACGTCAGGCTGTTCTTCCTCGGTGTGGCGCACCCGAACCCCGACGTCCCCGAGATGGCGATCGTGGCCAAGACGCGGGAGATCTCCGAGCAGCTGGGCCTCACCAACAAGAACGTCTTCTTCAACGAGAACTGGGTCGCACTCGACGACCGCCAGAACTACCTGCTCGAGGCCGATGCCGGTGTCAGCACGCACTTCGACCACATCGAGACGACGTTCTCGTTCCGCACGCGCATCCTCGACTACATGTGGGCCAACCTGCCCATCGTCACGACGCGGGGCGACAGCTTCGGCGATCTCGTCGCCGCGGAAGGCCTCGGCGTCGCCGTGACCGAACGTGATGTCGACGGCCTCGCGGACGCGCTCGAGTCCATGCTCTTCAACGAGGCTGCGATCGCGGCGGCGAAGGAGGCGGTCGCCCGAGTGCGGCAGGACTTCACCTGGGAGAAGGCGCTCGCCCCGCTCATCCAGTTCTGCCACGACCCGCACGTGGCACCCGACCGTGCTCACGTGGCCGCCGACGCCGTCCGCCATCAAGGCGGTGTCGTCGTGCCGTCACTCGAGAAGAGCCCCGAGCAGCGGTTCCACGAGATCGCCAACAGCCGTCACGGCATCCGTCGGGATGTCCTTTTGGCTCGGCACTACCTGACGGCCGGGGGTGTCGGGGAGCTGCGCGGGAAGGTCTCCACTCGCCTGCGGACGATGCGCGACAGCAAGAACGGGCGCTGACAGCGGCTCCCCGGGCGATCCGCCCGTTCGTCGAGGTATAGTTCCCTGTTCTTCCCGATAAGCGAGGTTTCACCATGAGCAGTACCGTCAGCGACAGGTTCGCGCGACTTCGTGAGGAGCCGATGGTCCCGGCGGGTCGACCCGCCGGGGGCACCTGGGGCTCCGTCCGCGAGGTGTTCCAGCAGCGACAACTGCTCGACCTCCTGATCCGCCGAGACCTGAAGTCGCGCTACAAAGACAGCGCGCTGGGCTTCGCCTGGACACTGATCCGTCCTCTCGTGCAGCTGGGCATCTACTGGCTCATCCTCGGCCAGATTCTCGGATCTGCCCGGGCGATCCCCGAGTTCGCCATCTACATCTTTGCGGGTTTGACCCTGTACGGCCTGTTCAGCGAGATCGTCTCGGGCGCGACAGGGTCGGTCGTCGCGAACGCTGGCCTGCTCAAGAAGGTCTACGTCCCCCGAGAGATCTATCCGCTCTCAGCCGTCGGTGGGGCACTGTTCAACTTCGGCATCCAACTCGTGATCCTGCTCATCGCGACGTTGGCGTTCCGGTCCTTCCCTTCGTTCGAGAACCTGGCGTTTTTCCTCCCGGCGACCCTGGTCATCCTGGTCTGGGGCACCGCCCTGGGCATCCTGCTGTCGGCCCTGAACGTGTACCTCCGCGACATGGCGTACCTGGTCGAGGTCCTCATGATGCTGCTCATGTGGGCGTCTCCGATCGTCTACTCGTGGCAGATGGTCTTCTCCCGGGCAACGGGCGGCGCGTGGGCCTGGGTGCTCCCGATCTACACCAACAACCCCATCACGCTCGGCATCCTCGGGTTCCACCGCGCGTTCTGGACGGCCGGGGGCCCCGACCAGTATCCCGACCACTTGATGCTTCGCATGGCGATCGCCATCGTCGTCGGCCTCGTCGCCCTCTTCTTCTGCCAGCGCGTCTTCGCTCGACTCCAGGGCAACTTCGCCCAGGAGATCTGAGCCGTGTTCTCCGAAAGGCCCGTGTCATGACCACCGACAACATCCTCGCCGTCGACGACGTCGACTTCGCGGACGCACCCACTGTCGTCAGCATCAAGAACGTCTCCAAGCGCTTCGTCATCCGTCGCGACAACTCGCTGAAGGAGCGCGTCGTCACCCTCGGCCGTGCCGGTCGCCGCCACAGCGAAGACTTCTGGGCTCTCAAGGACGTGTCCCTCGACATCCCGGCGGGCACGACGATCGGGCTCCTCGGCCCGAACGGCTCCGGCAAGTCCACCTTGCTCAAGGTCATCGGCGGCATCCTCGAGCCGACGACGGGTGATGTCACCCGTCGCGGGCGGCTGGCTGCCCTCATCGAGCTCGGTGCCGGGTTCCACCCCGACCTCACCGGTCGCGAGAACGTCTTCCTCAACGCGGCCATTCTCGGAATCACGCAGGAGGAGGCGGAGGCGAAGTTCGACGACATCCTCCTGTTCAGCGGCATCGGCGACTTCATCGACACCCAGGTGAAGTTCTACTCGTCGGGCATGTACGTCCGGCTCGCGTTCGCGGTGGCCATCCACACCGACCCCGACGTGCTCCTCGTGGACGAGGTGCTGGCCGTCGGCGACGAGCAGTTCCAGAAGAAGTGCCTCGACAAGATTCGCGAGTTCCAACAAGAGGGGCGCACCATCGTCTTGGTGAGCCACTCCCTCGGCCAGGTCCAAGAGCTGTGCGACAGCGCCGTGGTCCTGCACCACGGTGAAGTCATGTTCCAGGGTTCGGCCCGACACGCGGTCAAGAACTTCCGGGAGATTCTCGAGGGGCGACGAGTGGCTGAGGCCGAGGCCGCGAACCCGGATGAGGACGCCACCCCCGGCACAGTCGACCGCGTCGAGATCGCCTCCCCCGGCCGTTCTCCCGGCGAGGAGCTCCGTCCCGGCGACGACCTCGTCATCCGCATGACCGTATCGCACACGACTCCTCTGGAGCACTGGCACTCCGGGTTCAAGATCGAGAACCAGCACGGTCACCTCGTGTACGGGACCGACAGCCGCAAGATCGGGCTCGTGCACAGCCCGTTGCACGGTACGACGACCGTCGAATACCGGCTCAACGATCTTCAGTTCGGCGGCGGGCCCTACTTCGTCCACTGCTTTCTCGCCAAGAAGACCGGTGAACACATCGCGATCCTCCGCGAGGCCGCTCGCTTCGTCATGGCGGACGACGATCGTCACGCGGGGATGACTCGCGTGGCCACGGCCGGTCGCGAACTGCACGCCTGATCTTGTCCCTCTCTGTCCTCGTCGACGCGACGTCCATCCCGCCGAACCGGGGCGGGGTCGCGCGCTATATTGCGGGTCTGCTCCAGGGCCTCGACGAGGCGGACGTCAGCGTGTCGGTCGTCGTGAAGCGGGGTGACCGCTCGTGGCTGAGCGGTGTCGCCCCCGGGCACCGGTACGTCGATGCGCCGCGCCTCGTCCGCGCTCGGCCCGTCCGGTTGGCCTGGGAGCAACTCGGGTTGCCCCTCCTGGCGCGTCGGCTCGGAGTCGCGGTGCTGCACTGCCCCCACTACACGTTCCCTCTCGGGGCAGCCCGTCGCTCCGTCGTGACGCTGCACGACGCCACCTTCTTCAGCGACCCCGCCGCTCACAGCCGCCTCAAGCGCGTGTTCTTCCGCACCTGGATCACACTGGCTCGCCGCTGGACGCGGGCCACCGTCACGCCGAGCCAGGCCACGGCCGACGAGATCCACCGCTACGTGCCGTCCGCCATCCCGAACGCCGTCGCTCCGCTGGGTGTCGACCGATCCGTCTTCCATCCAGCGACGGATGATGCGATGGCAGATTTCCGTCGCGCGCACGGCCTGTCCCCCGACGACCGTTGGATTGCCTTCCTCGGCACGGTGGAGCCGCGCAAATCGGTGCCCGCCCTCATCGACGCGCACGCGGCGCTGACGGCCTCGGTGAAAGGAACGCCACCCCTCTTGGTCGCCGGTGGCCTCGGATGGGACGAGTCCGCGGTCCACATCCTCCGTGCCGCGGGCGACGTCCCCGGAGCGGGTCTTCGTTATCTCGGTTACCTCCCTCTGGATCAGCTCTCCGCCTTCCTGGGCGGCTCCGAGCTCGTCGTCTACCCCAGCACCGGCGAGGGTTTCGGCCTGCCCGTGCTCGAGGCCATGGCGTCGGGAGGCGCGGTGCTGACCACACGCCGCCTCGCCCTCCCCGAGGTGGCCGGCGACGCTGCCGCGTATTCGGAACCCGATGCCGAGTCGCTCCATCACGGGA
Source organism: Frigoribacterium sp. 2-23 (assembly GCF_049601585.1). Taxonomy (GTDB): domain Bacteria; phylum Actinomycetota; class Actinomycetes; order Actinomycetales; family Microbacteriaceae; genus Frigoribacterium. The sequence continues at coordinate 2,212,651 of NZ_CP187126.1, forward strand.
TGAAGGCGCTTTTGGCTGACGACGAGCGCCGTCGCAGCCTCGTGCTCAACGGCCTCGAACGTTCGGCGGGCTTCACGTGGCGCGCCTGCGCCGAGGCGCACCAAGTGGTGTACTCATGACTCGGACACCGGAGTCGTCGGTCGCCGAGACCGCGATCGTCACCGTCAGCTACAACTCGGGCCGCTACCTCGACGACTTCCTCGCGTCGACGCAAGCCGCGACCCGCGCGTCGACCCCCGTCCGAGTGGTCGTCGCCGACAACGACTCGGACGACGTGACCCGACTCGCGGCCTCCACGACATCGCAGGGGGCGGAGTTCCTCGAGTTGGGCAGTAATCGGGGGTATGGGGGCGCGGTCAATGCCGCCGTCCGCCAGCTGGGGCCGGAGTGCCGCTGGATACTCATCTCGAACCCCGACGTCGTGCTCGATCCCGGGAGTCTCGACGTCCTCCTGTCCACCGCCGAGTCAGACGAGTCGATCGGCGCCGTCGGCCCTGCCGTCATCGAGCCCGACGGCAGCGTCTATCCGTCGGCCCGACGGGTGCCGTCGCTGAGGACGGGACTGGGACACGCGCTCTTCGCCAATGTCTGGCCCGACAATCCGTGGACCCGCCTCTACCACCTGGACGGCGAGCACGACGTCCGCCGGACGACGGGTTGGCTCTCCGGGGCATGTCTTCTAGTCCGCCGCAGCGCGTTCGAGGCGCTCGGCGGCTTCGACGAGCGATTCTTCATGTATTTCGAGGACGTAGACCTCGGCTACCGCCTGGGTCGTGCCGGTTTCACCAACGTGTACGAACCCGCCGCTCGAGTGATGCATGTCGGAGCCCACTCGACCCAGAACTCGTCTCGCGAGATGCGCCTCGTGCACCACCGCAGCGCCTATCGCTTCTTGGCCGGGAAGTACCATGGCTGGTACCTTTGGCCGCTCCGAGCCGGGCTCCGCCTCGCTCTCGGCGTCCGCGCCCGTGCCCGATCGCCCCGACCGTGACCGCCCCGTCTTCACCGGCGGTCGCCACCGTCCCCCGTCCCCCGTCCGGAAAGCACCGCCCCACGATGACACTCGCCCTTACCTTGATGATCCGCGACGAAGCGGACATCCTCCCCGAATGGCTGGACTACCACATCGCACAGGGCATCGATGTGTTCGTGGTGACCGACAACGGCTCGACGGACGGCACCCGGGAGATCCTCGAGGAGTTCGCCCGGACGTCGTCGGCGATCGTCGATCTGCGCCACGACCCCGTCCACCGCAAGCAGCAGAGCGAGACCGTGACGCGGATGGCCCGGGAGGCCTACACCGTGCACGGTGCCGACTGGGTCGTCAACGCCGACGCCGACGAGTTCCTCATGGCGCGCGACCGTCGTCTCACCCTGCGCGACGTCTTCAGCCGTCTCGACCCCGCCGTGCGCGCCTTCGTCGTGCCCGTCGTGAACATGGTCGGCCCGCTCGCCGAAGAGGGCGGCGGGCTCGAACGACTGATCTGGCGCGATGAGCGATCCGCCGGCGAGCTCGCCGCGATCGGCCTCATCTCGCATCCCAGCGGCAATGCCATTCACGTCGGTGACGCCGAGGTGTCGGTCGTGCAGGGCAACCACCTGGTCACCCTCGCCCAGGGCGCGGTCCCGGACGAGGCACTCGCCCTCGAGGTCCTGCACTTCCCGTGGCGCTCCTGGCGGCAGTACGCGCACCGCGTCGAGATCGCCGGGGTCGCGTACGAGTCCAACCCCGATGTGAACCCCAGCCCGAACCATCACGGCATGCGCGACTTCCGGCGGCTTCGCGCCGGCACGCTCAAGGCCTACTGGTCGCTCCGCGGTGTCACGACGGCTGAGGCCGAGGCCGGCTCGTTCCGCCGCGACGACAGTCTCCCCCGGTTCTTCGAGACGATCGATCGCGGTGCATCGACGACCGACGTCCTCGTCTCCCCGTCCGAGGTGGCCGGGCTGCAGGGCGCAGGCCACGGTCTCGTGGAGCGCGACGACGCCGTGGCTCGACTCACGGCCGTCGAGGAGGCGCAGTCCGAGAACGTGCGCTTGCTCGAGGCCACCATCGGCCGAATGGCGGGTCGCGTCGCCGCCTTGGAGGGCCTCGCGAACGATCGGGAGCGCGAGCTGACCGGGCTGCGGTCGCGGCGAGCGATCCGCTACGCGGACAAGATAGGCGCGCGGGCCCGAGCCGTCAGGAACGCTCTCGGTCGATGAGCCACTCGACGACTCGTGCGGCGGCTCGCGGCATGGCTCGGGCCTTTCGCCTCGAACCGGAATACGAACGCGTCGTCCGGTCAGCTCGCGTCGCACGCGAACTGGCCCGTGATCGACGATGGCACGCCACGCTTGGTCGTCTGCTGCGGACGGGATCGCAACTGTCGACGGCCCACCGATGGGGTCGACCCGACGACGATGCCGCCCATGTGGTCGTCTGCCTGTGGAACCGCCCGCAACGGGTGGACAAGGTCATCGAGATGCTATCGGCCCAGGATTGGGAACCGGGCGTCCGCCTTCTGCTGTGGAACAACAATCCCGGTGATCGTCATCTTTACGACGATGCCGCACGGCGGGTCGTCCGCGGGTCACTGCTCAGCGTCGACCTCTATCACAGCGCCGTCAACATCGGGGGTCTCGCTCGATTCGTTGCAGCACGCCTCGCACGGAACGGTGGATACCGTGGTCCAGTCATCATGCTCGATGACGACCAAGATGTGACCGACACGTTCGTCGCCGACCTCATGCGGGACTACTCACCCCATTCGGTCGTCGCCTGGTGGGCGTTCAGCTTGCACGGCTCCTACTGGCGTCGCGCCGAGATCCCGCCTGGAGCGACCGCGGACCACGCCGGAACGGGAGGAACGGTCTACGACAGCGAACTCGTCGACGACGACCGCTTCTTCATGTGTCTGCCCCGACGGTTCGCCTTCCTCGAGGATCAATGGATGACATTCGTCGCTCGTCAAGCCGGCTGGCGCGTCGTCAAGGGGAGGACCGAGATCGGCCTCGTCCTGGAAGAAACAAATCAGTATCACGGACTTAAGCCTCTCAAAGACGTCTTTTACCACTTCCAGCACGACCTCGGACAGAAGGCGCTCCGAGGCAAGCGACACGGCCGCCGGTCCTGGCGACGAGGGACCTTTACCTCGGCCCCCTGAGACCCCGCGCTCGCAATCAGGCGGTGACGTGATAGGGCACGAAGTACACGGCGAACGCGAACCCGACGGAGACGACGCTGAAAAGGCCCACAACCAGGCCGGACATGAGACGGCTGCGCTGCGCCGTGATCGCTGCCATGACGAATAGCGGCAGCAGCGCGAGGATCATTCGCGGCCGAGGTCCGACGTTGCTGTAGGCGAAGACGAGACCAATCATGACAACCCCGTAAGCCCACCAGTACAGAGGGAGGCGGTGAAGGTACGGAAGCGCGAGTGCGATCAACAAGGTCATCAGCGCGACGGTCCCAGCCATCACACCGTAGAGGTGCCACTCAATGCCTCGTTGCGGGAGGTTGACGAAGAACCCTTTCCACAACCCAGCCCCGAAGTCGAGACGCTGATTCCACTGCTCCTGCGCGCGCCGCCAAATGAAGGGATCTCCCGTGCGCACGAATGCATAGCCGGCCGCACCGGCGAAGGCTGCCAGCCCGGCCAGTAAGGGCAGAGTAGGTCTCAGATCGCGGCCGTCGCGGCGCCAGGTCGCGACGGCCAGGATGAACAACGCGGCCAGGACGGCGACTCCTGTCGATCGCGTGGCACAGGCAACGAACGTCGGGATGCAGGACCACCACCACCATGACCTCGATGCCGTGTAGATAGCGAGCACCGACGAGAGGAGGAACAGTCCTTCCGTATAGGGCATCGACAGCGCGAGCGAGCCCGGGAAAGCGCCTAGGAATAGAACCGCGACCACGGCCGTCCGGCGCCCGAATCGCTGCTCCACAAGGGCACCGAGGACAGCGAGCAGCCCCACCGCGCAGAACGCGGTCACGAATCCGGCGGCCACGTCGTAGGGCAGGCCCGTCATGCGAGCGACGAGCCGGATGAACCACGGCCAGATGGGAAAGAAACCCCAGGGCCCGTACAACGGCCGAGCCGGCAGATTTAGGCTATCGGGGTAGCCGAACTCAGCGAGATAGAGGTACCACCAGCCGTCCCAACGCTCGGCGAACGGTGCCCACGAGATCGAGCCGCCCTGCCGTGTCTGTGCCGCGACGAAACCGACGAAGAACGGTATCCGAGTCAGGACGTAGACCAACGCCCCGAGGCCCACCCAGCGACCCGTGGCCGTGAGGGCAACCCGTTTTCCCGTAGTGCCCGAGCGGTCACCGGTCATGGCCCGGGCATTGCTCACGATCCCAGTAGGGCCTGCAGGTAGACGCCGTAGCCGCTCTTCGCCAGAGGGGCTGCGAGGGCCTTGAGGTGTTCGTCGTCGATCCAGCCGTTCCGCCAGGCGATCTCCTCGATGCACCCGATCTTGTGACCCTGGCGATCCTCGATAACACGGACGTACTCGGACGCCTGCATCATCGACTCGAACGTGCCTGTGTCGAGCCAGGCCGTCCCCCGATCGAGAACCTGCACCTGCAGCTCGCCCGCCTCGAGGTACCGCTCGTTGACGGTCGAGATCTCGAGTTCTCCGCGTGCACTCGGTTCGATGGTCTTCGCGATCTCGACGATCTTGTTGTCGTAGAAATACAGACCCGGCACCGCGTAGTTGCTCTTGGGCACGATGGGCTTCTCTTCGATGGAGAGCGCTTTGAAACCCTCATCGAACTCGACGACGCCGTAGGCCTTCGGATCGGACACGTGGTACGCGAAGATCGTGGCGCCATCAACGTCGTTGTTCTTGCTGAGGTTGGAGCCCAACCCGACGCCATGGAAGATATTGTCACCCAGGACGAGTGCGACGCTGTCGTCACCTATGAAGTCCTCCCCGATGATGAACGCCTGCGCGAGGCCATCGGGCGAAGGCTGGACCGCGTACTCGATAGTCATGCCGAGCTGCGATCCGTCTCCCAGGAGCGCCCGGAATTGCTCGTTGTACTCGGGGGTGGTGATGACCAGGACCTCCCGGATGCCCGCCATCATGAGAGTCGACAAGGGGTAATAAACCATCGGCTTGTCGTAGATCGGCATGAGCTGTTTCGAGATGCCCTTGGTGATCGGCCAGAGGCGCGTACCGGAACCCCCGGCCAGGATGATGCCCTTCACGATCAGCTCTCCTTCGAGTCGAGGGTGGCATAGAACGCACGCATGGCATCCCAGGTCGGGAGCAGCCCCGATGCGGCGGCTTCGGATAGCTCTGGAGCGTCCGTGTCCTTCGGAGAAAGGAGGGCCTCCCCGGCCTCCGGCGGGAAGACGAGACCGATCTCGACATCGAGGGGATTGATGCCGTGCTCGCGCTCCGCGTTGAACGTGTCGGTCACGAGATAGCTGACCGTTGCGTCGTCGGTCAGAGCGACAAACGCGTGGCCGAGCCCCTCGGCCAGGTAGATTGCCCGACGATCCGTGTCGTCGAGCAGCACGGAGTCCCATTGCCCGAATGTGGGTGAGCCGACCCGGATGTCGATCACGTAGTCCAGGACTGCACCGTGGGTCGCGGTTACGTACTTCGCCTGACCTCGAGGCACGTCGGCGAAGTGGATGCCGCGGACGACACCGCGCTTCGACACCGACGTGTTCGCCTGCCGAAGATCAATGGGATGACCGACGGCCTCGGCGAGTTTGTCGAAGCGGTACCACTCGAGGAATACGCCTCGGTCGTCACCGAACTGTTTCGGCGTGATCTCGTAGCTGTCAGGGATCTTCAGTTCGCGGATCTGCACCACGGAAGAGTAGCAAGGTTCACGACGGCGGTCGCTCCGCCGCACGGACGACGGGGGACTCGACCGAGTCCTGCCGATGGGCGGGCGCCGCGTGTTCAAGTCGCGCTGACAACCCGCCGGACGGTTCGTCCGACCAGAGATCATCAGCGGGCGTTCGCTCTAAGGCCTGGCTGATCGAGATTCCGGTGATCGCGAGCCCGACGGCCCCGACGACGAACAGTCCGGTCACGAACACAAGTCCGCCGGGCGCCTGCCAGGCGTCACCCGTCAGCACGTCCCTAAACGGGCGCGCCACCCCGACGGAGAACCGTCGGTATGCGGTCGCAAACGAGACGATTTGCGCAACCGCGGCGGCCGCGACGACGATCGTGACGGGCCTCGACCATCTCTCGTCGGGGCGACGGCTGTGCTGCCACCCCAAACCGGCGACGATTACCATGCCCACGAAGACCGGCAACGAGTAACGCCCCTGCCAGATGTAGCCGTACGTGGCGGCACTCGGTGCCTGCAGGAGCGAGGGCACCAGGAGAAGCGCGATCATCAGCACAACGGACGCAAGCAAGAAGCGGCGACGGGCGAAGGCGAGAGCGCCGATTACGAGGAAGCCGATGCCTGCCGTCCATCCGAAGTAGACGGGCTGGGGCAGCCCCGTGTCGAACCAGCCCAAGACACCGATCATCTCGGTCCCGTAGTTCTCCGTCGCACCCAAGGTATGGACGACCGCCTGAGCGATGCCATCGCGAGCCGGGTCGGACGACGGGATGAAGCCGGCGGGCGCCGCGACAAGGGCTGTCCAGACGGCCGCGAAACCGAGCCCCAGGACGGACACTCCCGCCGCGATCCAGACCTGTCGCCGTCGGATCAGCTCCCTCACTCGTTCGAGGGGGACGGTCAGCAGCACGGCCACCACGATCAGCGCCACGAAGAGAGGAGACGCTGAGCGCGCGTTGCCCGCGACGATGCCGGAGGCAGCGAGCATGGAGGCGCGGGAGGCCAGTCGAGAGGCGGCCCGGTCGTGCACGATCAACCAGGCCACCGACGCCAGCGCGGCGCAGCCCGTGATCTCGACACCGTTCGGATTGATCATGCCCCCGAGGTACGTCGCCATCGGGGTCAACGCCACCGCGATCCACGCTACGAGCGACGAGCCACGCGTCATCTGCGCCGCCGCCCAAAACATGACGCCGATGAAGACTCCGTTGATCAGCGCCGAGGCCAGACGCATACCAATAATCGCCTCGTCGCCTTCCAGGAAGAGCGAAGGCCAGCCGACCAGGGCGTAGTAGACCGGGTTGTAGGACCCGACGCCGCTTGTCGCAGCGAACTCGCTCGACGGGAACATGCCGAGGTCCGGCTGGCACAACGCGGACGTTGTCGGTTGGGCCGCTGTGCAGGCCATGGCACCGCCGAGGTCCGAAATGTCACGGGGCAACGAAAACGACTCGATACCCACCTGATCCGTCGGGGCGCCCGTGAACATACCCCTCACGGTGGCCTCCGCCTTGACGGCGTGACTCGGTTCGTCCGGTGCGGAGGACACGGGGCTCGCGATGGACCAGCCTCCGAAAACGAGGAGGGCGAAGAACCAACCCGCCAGGAACGCGGTCGAGGGCCGTCGCAGGAAGAGGGATTTCGTCATGGTTCGTTCAGTATCCCCTAGACGACGAGGCCCGTCCCCGACTACCGCGCCGCGTAGTCGGCACCTCCGGTCACGGCGGAGGCCGGTATGGAGAGGGAGCTGAGCACGTTGTAGAAACCCACGCTGTTGAGTTCCTTGGAGGGCACGCCCACCGCCGTCATTGCGTTGACCATGCCGGGGGTTGTCATGTGGCGCAGTGATCGGACCCCAACCATGCACGTGTAGCCAAGGCCTACGCCAGGGAGGGTGTCGGTGCAACGGAGGATGAGCATGGCGGGACCTTTCGCTGGAGTCGGAGGTGAAGGACTGAGGGATGCTGGCGGGTCAGCCCCAGAAGTAGTCGGCGTCGGCGCGAATGGCTGAGCGGGGCACGCCCATCGAGCTGAGCACGTTGTAGAACCCCACCCAGTCGAGTTCGTAGTAGGGCGTCCCAACGACCCGCATGGCGTTCACCATGTCGATGTTCGACAGGTGACGAAGACTCCGGACGCCGACGAGAACGGTGTATCCAGCGACGGGGTACTCGCTGAGAGGCCCGGTACAGCGGACGATTACGGTATCGACATCCTCCGCCTTGGCGTTCTTGTTGACGTTCGACGGCCCGGTCCACGTGCCCGAGTAGTCGAAATGCCACGGCTCGGGCCGGGAGAAACCATTGCCCGTCGGCTGCCAGCCGTAGGACGGGCCATTGGCGTCCATCCACCGCTTCGCCGCGGTCCCGGCCGTTTCGACACCCGACCCGAAATCGCATGAGATGCCCCAGCCGTGGTTCGACGTACCGGGGTACGCGGCGAGGTTGCCCGTGCCTGCCTGATAGCGGTTCCAGTAGTCGACCTGGCGTGCGAAGTCGCGGTATCCCTCTGTAATCGTCAACGAGCGTCCCAGCGCCTGTCGGAAGGCGAGGCTCATGGACAGGAACTGGCGCGCCGCATCGTCCCGGAGGAAACCCGATCCGGCCACGGTCGCGGAGACCGTGGTGAGGACCTCGGCCGGGATGCGACCATTGCTGAAGCCGCCCCAGGCCGATACCTGCGCGGCCGCGAGCGCTTCCGAGACGGACTTCACGGAAGATGTCGTCTCGCCGAGGTTGACTACAGCACGTGCCGAGTCGGGACGCACCGCGAGAACAGACCCCGTGACGGCGGTCGCCGCGGCGTACGCCAACAGGTGTCTGCGATCGAGGCTCGCGAGTTCGGGCTTCGCGTCGTCGGATGTGCTCACCGTACGACGGTGCCATGGACGCGGGCCGAAGGCTACCCCCCAGACGAGGATTGGCAGAATGGGGGACAAGGGCGGCGGGTGGCCTACCCCTTTGTACACTTGGGTCGGCCTCAGTCATCAACGTGAAAGCAGACAGCGTGAAAATCCTCGTCACCGGCGGAGCCGGCTTCATCGGCTCCAACTTCGTCCGACGCACCCTAGAAGACGCGTACCCGGGCCTGGAGGGCGCCGAGGTCGTCGTCCTCGACGCGCTGACGTACTCCGGCAACCTCGAGAACCTCATCTCGGTGGCCGAGTCGCCTCGCTTCCGGTTCGTCCAGGGCGACATCCGCGACGGTGCTCTGCTGGACACCCTCTTCCCCGAGGTCGACGCCGTCGTCCACTTCGCCGCCGAGTCGCACGTCGACCGCAGCGTCCGCGACGCCTCGATCTTCGTCGAGACCAACGTGCTCGGAACGCAGCAGCTGCTCGACGCCGCCCTGCGCAACGACCTCAAGCGCTTCGTGCACGTCTCGACCGACGAGGTCTACGGCTCCATCGCCGAGGGCTCGTGGGCGGAGGACCGCCCGCTCGAGCCGAATTCGCCGTACTCGGCCTCGAAGGCCGGCAGCGACCTCCTCGCCCGCAGCTACCACCGCACGCACGGCCTCAACATCTCGATCACGCGCTGCAGCAACAACTACGGCCCGTATCACTTCCCCGAGAAGGTCATCCCGCTCTTCGTCACGAACCTGATCGACGACAAGCACGTGCCCCTCTACGGCGAGGGCAACAACATCCGTGACTGGCTGCACGTCGACGACCACACCCGTGGCATCGCCATGGTCCTGGTCAACGGTCGTGCGGGCGAGATCTACAACATCGGCGGCGGTACCGAGCTGACCAACAAAGAGCTGACCGAGATGCTGCTCGAGGCCACCGGCAAGGACTGGTCGTACGTCGACCGCGTCCAGGACCGCCTCGGCCACGATCTGCGCTACTCGGTCGACATCTCGAAGATCCGTTCCGAGCTCGGGTACGAGCCGCAGGTGCCCTTCGCCCAGGGCCTTGCCGAGGTCGTGCAGTGGTACCGCGATAACCGCCAGTGGTGGGAGCCCCTCAAAGAGCGCGCGGCGCTCTCGTGAGCCCCGAGTCGGCGACCGGGTCGACGGTGACCGGCCAGCACGCGAAGTACCTCGTCACCGGCGCCCGCGGCATGCTCGGCTCCGACCTGCTCGAGGCGCTGTTCGGCCGTGACGTCACCGTGCTCGGCCGTGCCGATCTCGACGTGACCGACCGTGACGCGGTGTTCGCCGCCGTCGAAGGCCACGACGTCGTCGTCAACGCGGCCGCGTACACCAAGGTCGACGACGCCGAGAGCCACGAAGACGACGCCCTGGCCGTCAACGGGACCGCAGCCGGCCTGCTCGGCGAGGCCACCGCCTCCTTCGGGGCGAAGCTCGTGCAGGTGTCGACCGACTACGTCTTCGACGGCGTCGCGACGAGCCCCTACCCCGAGGACGCCCCCATCGCGCCGGTCAGCGCGTACGGCCGTACGAAGGCGAAAGGCGAGCGCCTCGCCCGAGCGGCCAACCCCGACGGGACGTTCATCGTCCGGACGGCCTGGCTGTACGGACAGCACGGCCCGAACTTCGCCAAGACCATGCTCAAGCTGGCCGCCGACCGCGAGACGCTCAGCGTCGTCGACGATCAGGTCGGGCAGCCGACCTGGACCCTCGACCTGGCTCACCAGATCGTCGCGCTGCTCGACTCCGGCGCCCCGGCCGGGGTCTACCACGGCACCAACTCGGGCCGGGCGAGCTGGTACGAGTTCGCGCAAGCGATCTTCCAGGTTGCGGGACTCGACGCTGATAGGGTCAAGCCGACCGACAGCCAGGCGTTCGTGCGGCCCGCGCCGCGACCCGCCTTCAGTGTCCTCGGTCACGACGCGTGGTCGAGGGTGGGGCTCGCCCCCATGCGTCTTTGGAACGAAGCGCTGGTCGAGGCCGCCAGCCGGGGAGTGTTAGGTGCCGATGACCACGCTGCGAGTAGTCGTTGATCAGATCCTCGCGCCCGTCCCGGGCGGGATCGGTCGCTACACCGAAGAGCTCACACGAGAGCTGATCCTCGGCGCGCCGCGCGGCTGCGACGTCCAGGGCGTCGTGGCCGCGCACCCGCAGAGCGACTACGACCGGCTGACCGAGCTGCTGCCCGGCCTCTCCGGTCTCGCCAAGGCGCCCCTCGGTCGGCGTGAACTCTCGCTCGCGTGGCAGACCGGCGTCGTCGGCCTGCCCGGCAAGGGGATGGTGCACGCCACGAGCCTCCTCGCCCCGCTCGGTCGCCACGACCGTTCGATCGACCCCGGCACGCAGACCGTCGTCACGATCCACGACACCGTGCCGTGGACGCACCCCGAGACCCTGACCCCCCGCGGTGTCCACTGGCACAAGGGCATGGCGAAGCGCGCGTGGAAGTACGCCGACGCCGTCGTCGTCCCGACCCACGCCGTCGCGAACGAGTTGAACGAGTACTTCGACTTCGGCTCCCGCCTCCGTGTCATCGGCGGCGCCGTGAGCTCGACGCTCGGCGTTCCCGACGATGCGGACGAGCTCGCCGAGGCGCTCGACCTCCCCGACCGCTACGTGCTGAGCGTGGGGACGCTCGAGCCCCGCAAGGGCCTCGGCCCCCTCATCGAGGCCATGGCACACCCCGACGCCCCCGACCTCCCGCTGCTCGTCGTCGGGCCCGACGGCTGGGGCGATCTCTCCGTCGCCGACATCGTGACCCAGGCCGGTCTCGATGCGTCGCGCGTGCGCACGCTGGGTTTCGTCTCCGACGCCCAGCTCGCCGTCCTCCTCCAGCGCGCCTCCGCGTTCGTGTACCCGAGCCTCGCCGAAGGCTTCGGCCTGCCCGTGGTCGAGGCGCTGAGCTTCGGCACCCCCACGATCGTGTCCGACGCGCCTGCCCTCGTCGAGGTCGCCGCCGATGCGGCCGTCGTCGTCCCGCGCGACGACGCCGAGGGCTACCCCGAGCGCCTCGCGCAGGCCCTGTTCCAGGTCACGAACGACGTCGACCTGGCGACGCGACTCGGTGTCGCCGCGCTCGACCGGTCTCGGGCGTTCAGTTGGCGCGATTCGGCCGACAAGGTCTGGCAGCTGCACGCCGACCTCTGAGACGGGCGCCGCGCCTCCTGCGTGTCTCGACGCCGGCAGGCCGCATGGCGGCCGCGGCCTCGACCGACACGAGGAGGCGCGGGCCGGCTACGGGCCGGACGTCGCCGACGAGACGGTCGCCGCCTTCACCGCGGCGCGCATCGCGTCGAAGTCCGGGTGCAGGTTGCTGTAGGTCGGCGGCACGAGCTCGAGCGATGTCACGGGCTGCCCCTTCGCCTTGATCGCCAGGTCGACGAAGGCGCTCAACGCCCCTTGGGGGATGTCCGTCTTCACGGTCTGCGCGCCCGCGTTCGCCACGCTCTGGAACTTCGCGAGGACGGTCGCCGGTTGGAACTGCGCGAGCACCTGCTGTTGCACCTCGCGTTGGCGCTCCATGCGGTGGTAGTCGTCGCTGCCGTGCCGTGCCCGGGCGTACCAGAGGGCGTGGTAGCCGTCGAGCTTCTGGGTGCCCGGCTCGATCCAGCCGTCGACGTTGATCGGGTTGCCCGCCTTGTCGACGCCGCCGTTGATCGGGATTCGGGTCTTGACGTCGACCGTGATGCCCCCGAGGGCGTCGATCAGGTCGACGAAGCCCTGCATGTCGATCAACGCGTAGTACTGGATCGTCAGGCCGGTGACGCCTTCGATCGCGTCCCGCATGGCCTCGACGCCGGCGTTGCTGCCCTTCTTCTCGGCGTCGGGGTAGAGGTCGGGGTGTTCTTCGCCGTAGGTGTAGAGGAAGCTCACGAGGCAGTCGTCGCCGCAGGTGTAGCCGTTCGGGTACTTCTCGTAGAGCGGCGAGCCCGAGACGAACGGGGAGTTGTAGAGGTTGCGCGGCACGCCGATGATCGTCGTCTGCCCCGTCTCGGCGTCGATGCTCGCGATCGAGATGCTGTCGGGTCGGAGACCGGTGCGATCCGCCCCGGCGTCACCGCCGAGCAGCAGGATGTTGTACCGGCCGTCGACGGGTGCCGCGACCTGGGCCTTGGACGAGAACAGGCTGTTCAGCAGCCCGTGCTGCACACCGGTGATGTAGGCGCCGTAGGCGGCGGGCCCGACGGTCGCGACCATCAGGACGACCATGACGCCGGCGATCAGGCCTCGGGCCCTCGGCGTCGTGCGGATGATGCGCACCAGACGCAGCGTGTCGACCGTCAGGACGAGCCACAGGGCGGCGTAGTACACGAGGAAGACCTGCACGACCGTCAGGGCGATCGTGTTCGTCGCGATGTCGAAGAGCAGCGTCCGGAAGAGCAGCGCCGACACGAGGGCCGCGACCGCCAGCGCCCAGAACACGAGTGTGGACGCGAGACCCCAGCGGCCCAGCCGCCGGTTGCCGGCGAGCACCTGCGCCGAACCGGGGATGACCACGTTGAGCAGCACGAGCACCCAGGCCCGCTTGGTCATGAACGGTCGCGACCCCAGATCGGGGTGGCGGACCGGGAGCGCCGCGCTCACAGCGACCGCTGGAGGGCCGCGTTCTTCTCCTCGACGAGTTCACCGAGGCTCGTGGCGTAGTCGGCCAGGCGTGCGGCGATGCGGGGGTCGGAGACACCGAGGATGCGGGCGGCGAGCAGGCCCGCGTTGGCCGCCCCGCCGATCGAGACCGTCGCGACGGGGATGCCGGCGGGCATCTGCACGATCGAGAGCAGGGAGTCGAGACCGTCCAGCTTCGCGAGGGCGACCGGCACCCCGATGACGGGCAGGGACGTGACGGAGGCGACCATGCCGGGCAGGTGCGCCGCTCCCCCGGCCCCGGCGATGATGACGCCGATGCCGCGTGCCGCCGCCTCCTGGCCGAAGCGGATCATCTTCTCGGGCGTGCGGTGGGCCGACACGACTTCGACCTCGAACGGCACGTCGAACTCCGCGAGGATGTCCGCGGCGCTCTTCATCGTCGGCCAATCGCTGTCCGATCCCATGATGATCGCGACACGAGCCGGCACGGCGGCGGATGGGGTGGTGCTGTTCGGGTCTGACACGGAGTAGATGCTAACCGTCAGTTCTCGAAGAACTCCGCAGCGGCGCGCGCCCGGAAGACGAGCTCGTCCAGGTCGTCGCCGGCCACCGTCACGTGCCCGACCTTGCGGCCGGGGCGGGGGTCCTTGCCGTAGTCGTGCACCTTGACCCCGGGCTGGTCGTCCATCAGCGCGGGCAGACGATCGGCGAGCGTGCCCGACGTGGGGCCCCCGAGCACGTTGATCATCACGGCCCAGTCGTGGTGCATGTCGGTGTCGCCGAGGGGCAGGTCGAGCACCGCGCGCAGGTGCTGCTCGAACTGACTCGTCGTCGATCCGTCGATGCTCCAGTGACCCGTGTTGTGCGGTCGCATCGCCAGCTCGTTGATCAGCAGGCGCTCGTCGTCCGTCTCGAACAGCTCGACGGCCAGCACGCCCGTCACACCGAGGCTCTCGGCCACGGTGTACGCGATCTGCTCGGCGACGTCGGCCACGCGGCCGATGCTGTCCGGTGCGGGGGCGAACACCTCGGCGCAGACGCCGTCGCGCTGCACGGTCTCGACGACCGGCCACGGGACGATCTGGCCCGAGGGACGGCGCGCCACCAGCTGAGCGAGCTCGCGACGGAACGAGACGAGCTCCTCGACGAGCAGGGCGCCCCCGTTGCCGTCCTCGGCGAGCGCCGCGAACCAGTCGTCGGCGTCCGAGGAGGCGCGGACCACCCGCACCCCCTTGCCGTCGTAACCGCCCCGAGCCGTCTTGACGACGGCCTGTCCTCCGTGCTCGGCGAGGAAGGCCCCGAGTTCGGCCGGGTCGTGGACGGCGGCCCAGTCGGGCACCGGGAGGCCCAACTCGGTCAGACGCTGGCGCATCACGATCTTGTCCTGGGCGACGAAGAGCGCCTCGGGCGACGGGTGCACGGCGACGCCGGCATCGACGAGGGCCCGCAGGACACGCTGCGGCACGTGCTCGTGGTCGAACGTGACGACGTCGACGTCCCGGGCGAACGCGAGGACGGTGTCGACGTCGTGGTAGTCGCCCACGGCCGTCGCCGCGATCGCCGCCGATGATCCCTCGTTCTCGGCCAGCACGCGGATGTCGATGCCGAGGTGCACCGCCGGCGGCACCATCATCCGGGCCAGCTGCCCACCGCCGATCACGCCTACGCGGTACGCCATCTCGTCTCCTCCACACCGGCCGGCGACCACCGGGCGAGCGGGTTCGTCGGATAGATTCCCTGAGAGCTCGACCGGTCGGATCGTTCGGACCGACCTCCATCTTGGCCGATCACGACGGGAGCCGCATGCGACGCCTCATCGGACAGCTGCTCCGCTACGGCACCGTCGGCGCCCTCGGCGTGCTGATCGACGTGGGGCTCTTCACGCTGCTGCGCGCGTCCGTCTTCGCCCCCGAGCACCTCGAGGCCGGGCCCATCGTCGCGAAGGTCTGCTCGGGGGTCGTGGCCATCGTCTTCGCGTGGCTCGGCAACCGCTACTGGACCTTCGGGCCGCATCGCCGGCCGCACGCGGTGCGCGAGGCCCTGGAGTTCTTCTCGGTCGCGACCCTCGGCCTCCTCGTGGGCCTGGCCTGCCTGGGTGTCTCGCACTACGTGCTCGGGTTCACCTCCCAGGTCGCCGACAGCATCGCCGCGAACGTGGTCGGTCTCGCGCTCGGCTCGATCGTGCGGTTCACGCTCTACAAGCTGTGGGTCTTCGCACCGCATCGTGCGGCGGGGGTCACGCGCACCGGTTGACACCGGCCTGCGCGACGCGAGGACACCGAGGAGGCGCGGGTCGTGTCAGCCCCGGAGGACCGATCCCGAGAGCTCGGGAGCCCCGGGCGTGCCGCCCACGACGCAGCGGAAGGTGACGTTCGCGACGCCGACGTCGCCGCCCGTGTAGATACCCGCGACATCCATCGTCTTGTCGCTGCCGGTCGTGACGAGGACCTGGGACGACCGCGGTGACCACGTGTAGTCGGCCCCCTGGGACGAGGTCGCCTCCGTCACGCACGCCTGGTACGCGGTGTCGTCGGTCCAGCCGGCGGCGCTGGCCGTCGGGACGGGGACCGGCGGGGCAGAGTCCGGGACGCCCGGGGTCGAGGACGACGAGGCCGACGGGGACGGCGCCGAGGTCGTGCTGGGGGCGACGTCGCCGTCCGTGGTGCACGCCGTCACGCCGAGAGCGGCACCGGCGACGACGAACAGGCTGATCCATCCCGAGGTCTTCATAGCCGCCATCGTAGGACGGCGGGAATGCGTGGTCGGGCAGGCCGCGCCCGCAGGCGGACGAACGGCCCGCTACGGTCGCCCGAGGCCCCGGAACTCGAAGCCGGCGTCGCGCCACTGCCGCGGGTCGAAGACGTTCCGGCCGTCGACGAGGCGCCGCTCGGCCACGAGCGCGGCGACCCGTTCGGGCGTGAGGGCCTTGAGCTCGGACCACTCCGTCAGCACGAGCGTCACCTCGGCGCCCGTGAGTGCGGCATCCACGCTGTCGACGTAGTCGAGGTCGGGCGCGAGCCGGGCGGCCGTGCCGTTCGCCGCGGGGTCGTAGGCGACGACGTGGGCGCCGGCCTCCCGGAGTCGACGGGCGACGTCCAGGGCGGGCGAGTCGCGCACGTCGTCGCTGTCGGGCTTGAACGCCAGGCCGAGGACGGCCACGCGGGCGCCTCGGGCGTCTCCGCCGACGAGCTCCGTCGCGAGAGCCACCACGCGGTCCCGGCGACGGAGGTTCACGGCGTCGACGTCGGCCAGGAACGCCAGCGAGTCGAGGCCGAGCTCGTCGGCTCGGGCCTGGAACGCCCGGATGTCCTTCGGCAGGCAGCCCCCGCCGAACCCGATGCCGGCGTTGAGGAAGCGCCGCCCGATGCGGGCGTCGTGGCCGAGCGCGTCCGCGAGCTGCGTGACGTCGGCTCCCGTCGCCTCGGCGATCTCGGCCATGGCGTTGATGAACGAGATCTTCGTGGCGAGGAAGGCGTTGGCGGACACCTTGACGAGCTCGGCCGTCGCGTAGTCCGTGACGAGGCGCGGCGTCTCCGCGTCGATCGCCTGACGGTAGACGTCGTCGAGCACGGCGGTCGCCCGGACGCCGGCATCGCCGCCGGGCACCCCGTAGACGAAGCGGTCGGGCCGGATCGTGTCCTTGACCGCGAACCCCTCGCGCAGGAACTCGGGGTTCCAGACGAGGTCGGCGTCGGCCGGGGAGGCGCGGACCAGCTCCGCGAGGCGGGCGGCCGTCCCGACGGGCACGGTCGACTTCCCCACCACCAGGTCGCCGTCCGACAGGTGCGGCAGCAACGCCGACACGGCGGCGTCGACGTACGTGAGGTCGGCGGCCGTGCCGCCCTGCTGCTGGGGCGTGCCCACCGCGACGAAATGGACGGACGCGCCCCGCGCCTCCTCGATGTCGGTGGTGAAGCGCAGGCGGCCGCTGGCGAGCGAGCGCGCGAGCAGCTCGGGCAGCTCGGGCTCGTGGATCGGCGGGCGGCCGGCCGAGAGCTCGGCCACCTTGCGCTCGTCGACGTCGATCGCGACGACGTCGTGCCCGAGCTCGGCCATGCTCGCCGCGTGCACGGCTCCGAGGTATCCGCAGCCGATGACGGAGAGGCGCATGGGTGTCCTTGTCTCGAGGGTGTCGTTGGGGGTGAAGGGGACGGCGTCGGTGGTCAGGTGCCGTTCCAGAACGTCGACCCGTCGGGCGACGCGGACTGGTCCTGCTGGCGGCGTTGGCTGACCATCGTGAGGTTCGTCTCCATCAGATCGTGCAGGGTCGACTGGACGAGGTCGGCGCCCGGGACGTCCCACAGCACGAACGGCCGGTCGAGCCCCGTGTTGATCAGCACGTCGCCGCTGCGGAAGAGGCTCTGCAAGGCGTTCTTGCGCACCGTCAGGTCGTACCCGCGGCTGTGCAGGAGCTCCTGCCGCGTGCGGACCAGCAGACCCCGCCGCAGGATGATCCGCCGCGACGTGATCACGTAGTGCCGTCCCAACCAGATCAGCAGCGGCACGAGCCAGAGCAGCACGATCAGCACCAGGGCGGCGCCGAACACGGTGTAGTTCTGCCAGGCCTCGTCGAACGACCCGCCGAAGTAACCGGTCGCGCCGCAGATCGCGAGCAGGGCGACCGACGGCCAGAACAGCACGCGCGAATGCGGCCGGAGTCGTGCGATCACGACCTCGGGCGGCTGCTGGTGGTCTGCGGTGCTCACAGGCTCATTCATACCGCAGATGGGTGACATCTCCGGCGGAGACGGCGACGTCGCCCGCCGACGAGGTGCGCACGACCACCCGCCCCGCCTCGTCGATCGAGACCGCCTCGCCCTCGAGCACGTCTCCCCCCGGCAGCTCGACCCGCACGCGGCGGCCGATCGACGTGCACTCCGCGACGACACGGGCGCGCAGTCCGCTCGCGTCGGCGTCGCCGCCGGCCGCCACGAAGGCGTCCAGGAGGAGGCGCAGCCCGGCCAGGTACTCCGACAGCACCCGATCGGCGAGCGATGCGCCGTCGCCCTCCGCACCGTGCAGGGCCAGGGACGTCGAGGTCGGGGTCGGCAGGCGATCCGCCGCCAGGGTCAGGTTGACGCCCGACCCGATGACGACCGACAGGCCGCCGTCGTCGTCCGTCCGCAGCTCGGCCAGCACGCCGCAGACCTTCAGCCCGTCGATCTGCACGTCGTTCGGCCACTTGAGAGCGACGACACCGGAGGGGACGACCGACTCGACGGCGGACCGCATCGCGACGCCCGCCATCAGCGGCAGCCAGGCCAGCGTTCCCGGAGCGAGCGACACGCCGTAACCGGCCACGGTGTCGACGAGCACGCTGGCCGCCAGGGTCTCCCCGGGGGGCGCCACCCAGGTACGACCGAGGCGGCCGCGTCCTGCCGTCTGCGACAGCGTGGCGTACACGGCGAGGTGCGGCTCGCCCGTCGCCCCGACCAGATCGGTGTTCGTCGAGCCCGTCTCGGCGAGGACGACGAGGTGGGGCGACAGCGGCGAGCTGAGAGGGAAGATCACGCCCCCACCCTAGGAGGCGGCGTCCGCGATTGGCCGTGTCCCACGACGATCCGCTCACCGAGCAGGGGGATTCCTCCAACGGCGCCGGGGCGTGCCATTAGTAGAGTGAAGCGCGTGACTTCCGAGACCGTTCCGTCCCCCGACGAGAAGCCCGACCTGTACACGACGGCCGGCAAGCTGGCCGACCTCACCGCCCGATATCACGAGGCCGTGACCGCGAGCGGCGAGGCCGCCATCGCGAAGCAGCACGCGAAGGGCAAGAAGACGGCGCGCGAGCGCATCGACGAGCTGCTCGACCCGGGCTCCTTCGTCGAGCTCGACGAGTTCGTCCGTCATCGCACCCACGCGTTCGGCATGGACAAGAAGCGCCCCTACGGCGATGCGGTCGTGACCGGTACCGGCACGATCCACGGACGCCAGGTCGCGGTCTACTCGCAGGACTTCACCATCTTCGGCGGTTCGCTCGGCGAGGTCGCGGGCGAGAAGATCATCAAGGTCATGCAGCTCGCCCTCAAGACGGGTGTCCCCATCATCGGCATCCTCGACTCGGGCGGGGCCCGAATCCAGGAGGGCGTCGTC
The DNA here is from genome assembly GCF_049601585.1 of Frigoribacterium sp. 2-23. GTDB lineage: Bacteria > Actinomycetota > Actinomycetes > Actinomycetales > Microbacteriaceae > Frigoribacterium. The sequence continues at coordinate 2,232,005 of NZ_CP187126.1, forward strand.
GCGCTCGGCAAGTACGGCGAGATCTTCCGGTTGAACACCGCCGCGTCGGGTGTCATCCCGCAGATCTCGATCATCATGGGCCCGGCCGCGGGTGGCGCCGTGTACTCCCCCGCGCTCACCGACTTCGTCATCATGGTCGACAAGACGAGCAACATGTTCGTCACCGGCCCCGACGTGATCAAGACGGTGACCGGAGAAGACGTCGGCTTCGAGGAGTTGGGCGGCGCCCTGACCCACAACAAGGTCTCGGGTGTCTCGCACTACCTCGCCAGCGACGAGAGCGACGCGCTCGACTACGCGCGCTCCCTGCTCTCGTACCTGCCCGACAACAACCTGTCCGACCCGCACGTCTACGACCGCCCGGTCGAGCTCGAGACGACCGACGCCGATCGACAGCTGAACACGCTCATCCCCGACAGCCCGAACCAGCCGTACGACATCACCACGGTCATCGAGCACATCGTCGACGACGCCGAATTCCTCGAGGTGCAGCCGCTGTTCGCCCCCAACATCGTGGTCGGCTTCGGTCGCATCGAGGGGCGCAGTGTCGGCATCATCGCCAACCAGCCGTCGGCCATGGCCGGCACCCTCAACATCGACGCCGGTGAGAAGGCGAGCCGGTTCGTACGCTTCTGCGACGCGTTCGGCATCCCCATCCTCACGCTCGTCGACGTCCCCGGGTTCCTCCCCGGGACCGACCAGGAGTGGACCGGTGTCATCCGCCGCGGCGCGAAGCTGCTCTACGCCTACGCCGAGGCGACGGTGCCCCTGGTCACGGTCATCACGCGCAAGGCGTACGGCGGGGCCTACATCGTGATGGGTTCGAAGCAGCTCGGGGCCGACATCAACCTCGCCTGGCCCACCGCCGAGATCGCTGTCATGGGCGGCCAGGGCGCCGTCAACATCCTCTACCGCAACGAGATCAAGGCGGCCGAGGCCGCCGGCGACGACGTCGCGGCCGTGCGCGCCAGGTTGGCGAGCGAGTACACGTACAACGTCGCCAGCCCCTTCCTCGCCGCCGAACGGGGCGAGCTGGACGGTGTGATCGAACCGGCCGCCACGCGGGTGTCCGTGATCAAGGCACTGCGGGCCCTGCGCACCAAGCGCGCGTCGCTGCCGCCGAAGAAGCACGGGAACATCCCGCTGTGAGCGACGACGGCACGAGCAGCGCCCCGGGCCCCCTGTCTCGCGAGGCGGGTGCCGATGACGACACGCGCCTCCTGCGGGTCGTCTCGGGTGCGCCGACGCCGGAGGAGCTGGCGGCGGTCACGGCCGTCCTGACGGCACTCGAGGCGGCCGAGGCGGCGCGCGAGAACGAGCGCGTCACGAGCCCGGAGACCCCGACGGCCTGGAGCCGGAGCCGACGGTCGCTGCGGACCCCGCTCGATGCCGGTCCGGGACGCTGGCGGGCGTTCTCCGGCTGACCCGAGCGGTCGCGACGTCGCCTGCATCACCCTCCGGGCGATCCCTGTCATCACAGGGGTCGCCCGCGGTCGATTCTGGCGGGCACCCCTTTCGCCTTGTCCCCCTCTCGACGTACCCTCGACTCGTCTCGGTGCGCGACAACGGCCTGTAATCAGCCCTGTTCGGGGGTAGACGAAGCACTCGTCCCCTTTTTGTCCCCCTAAATGATGACTTGGTGATTTGTCGAGAAGTCGGCATTATTACTTGTGCTAGGTGTCTCTCTCAGAGTTACACCACCGACTACGAGCCAACTAGGGTAAGCGGGTTCGTAATCGGGGGCGAGTCAGGGCGACATTCGGGTTGCCGCCCTGACTCGGGGTTTCAGAAGGGCCGGACGATCGTCCGGCCCTTCTTCCTTATCCCGACGTCTGCGACGCCGTCGATCAGGAGGCGCGCGACGCGTCGTCCTCGGAATCGTCGAACACGTCGTCGTAGGCATCGGTGATGGCGCCCTCGGTCCGCGGGATCTGCAACCACAGGCGCACCTCGTCGTCGTCGTCGTCCTCGTCCGCGTCGGCGGAGACACCTCGGCCCAGAGCGCTCGACGAGAGGTCCTGCGAGCCGAGCCCGACGACCGTCACCGCGGCTGCCCCACCGCCGGGCACGGTCCGCACGATGAGGCGATCGGCCGACGAGCCTCGGATGGCCTCCGCCAGCTCTCGGTGGACGCGACGCAGATCGTCGGGACCGAGGTCGTCGATGCCGCCCTCGTCGAGCAGGCTGACGACGGTACCGCGCCGGCGTGCCGCCATGACCTCGCGACGGACGTCGTCGTCGAGCAGTCGGCGCCCCCGGATCTCGTCGCGGATCGCCCCCTCGAGGTTCAGGCACTCCTGCCGCTGCTCGGCCGTGAGATCGCCGCCGGTGGCCACGATCGTCTGCAGCATGGGCCGCGCCGTCCGGCCCGTCTGCAACAGGCGGTACTGCCGCTCGTTGACGTGCGCTTCCTGAGCCGCCTGCCAGTCTGCGGCCTCGTGCTCGGCCAGGATGAACTCCCGCGTCTCGCGGCTAGCCCGAGCGAGCGTCGACGACATCAGGTGGGAGAACCCCACCCAGCTCACGCTCCCGATGACGCCGATGCTCGTCAGGGTGCCGAAGCCGCCCCAGAGCACCGAGTGCACCGTCAAGAACCCGACGCCGAGCCAGGCGTAGCCCTGCCTCCGGCGCGTCGACACGATCACCATCAGCGTCCCGATGGCCGCCACGTACCACGTGGCGTAGCCGTTCCCCTGACCGGGGTCGAGCAGCATCCCGATCTGGATGGGGATGACGATGCTCACCGCGAGGGCCGCGGCAGCCATCCAGACGGGCATCCTGACCTGCTTCGACGGCCACAGGACGATCGCCGTGACGATCGCGTAGAGGGCCATGCAGACGACGACCGGCCATGGATCGGTGAACAGGTCGAGCGACACCGAGGCGAGGACGAGGTGATAGCACGAGAAGACGGCGGCCAGCATCACGATCAGCCAGCGGGGCACCGAGACTCTCATCGCCGTTCTCCTTCGGTCGGGGTGTCCGTGGCGGGCTCGTGCACGGCATCGAGGCGGGTCCGCGGCTCGCCGGCGTCGGCCACCGGCCAGCGCAATCGCACCACCGTGCCGGCTCCGATCGCGGACTCGATCGTCGCGGATCCGCCCGCGTTCGCGACCCGCTCGAGGATCGACACCCGGACGCCGAGTCGCCCCCCGGGCACGGCGGCGACCTCGAAACCGGCTCCCGTGTCGCCGACCTCGATCACGGCTCCGTCGTCGGGCGTCGAGCCGACCGTGATCCAACGCCGGATCGCGAGGCCGTCCCCGGCGTGCTGCGAGCTGTTGACGAGTGCCTGCACCGAGGCGCTGTAGAGGGCCTCGGCCGCTCGGGAGGGCACGCCCTTGCCGTCGATGCCTGCCTCGCGGATGTCGACGTCGACACCCATCTCGCGGCTCACCGTCTGGAGTCGCTCGCAGAGCGAGCGGAGGGACGTGTTGCTCTCGTCGAACGGCGTCGTGCTGGCCGCCGAGGCCACGTGGGCCATCGCGTTGCGCGCCATGTTCGTGGCCAGTTCGCGCTCATCGGGCGAATAGGCCCGCGCGGCCTGGATGAAGGTCGTCAAGACGCTGTCGTGCACGATCGCGTCGACCTGGACCCGTTCGAGCTCGGTCGCGTGCTCGCGGATGGCGTTCGAGTAGCGTGCCACGGCGGTGGCCTGCGCTGCGTCGACGTTCGCGGCCGCCTGACGGATCATCGTGATCAGGATGAGCAGCGCGCCGCCCAGGATGATCGAGTACATCGCGTCGAGCGCGGCGGTCGAGGGCGGCACGCCGCCGCCGGACGGGGTGAGCCGGATGAGGCCGTACGTCAACGGGGCGACGAAGAGGTAGCCGATGGCGACCCAGGACGAGAACGCGAGGGTCGCGGCGGACGTCGCCACCGTGACGAGGTACCAGACCCACGGCACGGTGGGCTGGACGACATCCGGGTCCTGGACCGCGAGAGGCCAGGTGATCAGCGCGATCAGGTACGAGATCGCGACGAAGGCGGTGACGGTCTCGGACCCGCGACCGACGATGCTGGCGACGCCGAGTCCGATGAAGCCCCCGAAGATCGCGAGGCCGATGATCCAGGCCCAGGCGGGCTGCATGGCGCCCACCTGGGCGATCATGACCGGGAAGGTCTGGACCCCGAACACGAGGGCGAACAGCGCCATCCCCCGGGCGAACACCTTGTCGATGAGCGCCCGACTGATCGGGTTGCGTGACGCCCGGGCGGGAGGGGTCGGTCCTACTGACGCCCGGTCAGCGGCCATCGCCGCCGTCCGCGTCGAGCCCGGGGAGGATCCCGTCCTCGACGGCGCGACGGAGGAGGTCGACCTTGGTCGGGGCGGGACGACCGACCTCGACGTACTTCACCCGGATGCGGTCGAGGTATTCACGCGCAGTCGAGTAGCCGATGCCGAGCTGCTGCGCCGCGAGCTTGAGAGGCAGACCCGACGCGTACAGGTGCAGGATCTCGCGCTCGCGCCGGCCCAGCTGCGCCTTGGCGAAGTCACGGTCGGCGTCGATCGCGCTCGCCCACTCGAGGTTGTTGAGCACGTCGCCCCGGGCCACCGTCGCGACGGCGGCCATGACCGTCTTCGTCGCGGACGACTTGGGGATGACACCGGCGGCACCGGCCGCGAGGGCCTCGCGCACCGAGGCGACGCGGTCGGCGATGCTGTGCACGAGCACGGCCGAGCCCGTGGCCTGGACGCGCTTGACGTTCTCCGTCACGGTCGAGCCGTCTCCGAGCGACAGGTCGAGGACGACGACGTCGACCTCGCGGCCGGCGAGGTTCTCGACGAACTCCTGGACGCCGGCAGCGGTCAGCACCACCTCGAAGCCCTCGTTCTGGCACGCGGCCTGGATTCCGAGGCGGACCGACTCGTGGTCGTCGACGATGGCCACGCGCACGGGGCTCGTGGGCCTTTCGGTCGAGGAGTCCACCGTCGTGGTCGTCGATACGGGGCTGTCTGTCACGGGGTCATCCTTCATTCGATGTGCGACCGGGTCCCTGATTCCCGGGCGGGCACGCGATCATCGTATCGGGACGGGACCCCGGCGACGGCGTCGTTTCGCCGACGCCGTCGCGGTCGCCCGGTCGGCGCGGTCAGCGCGTGAGCCGGACGACCGTCTCGACGTGGTGGGTGTGCGGGAAGAGGTCGTACGAGCGGATCGTGTCGAGTGTGTAACCGCCCTCGGCGAAGAGCGCGACGTCGCGGGCGAGCGCCACGGGGTCGCACGCCACGTAGACGATCTGCGCGGGTGCCATGTCGACGAGCTGGTCCACGACGGCCTTGCCCGCACCCGAGCGCGGCGGGTCGAGCACGACCGTGCCGGCACGGAGGCGGCCTCGTTCCACCGAGGACGCCTCGGCGGCCGTCTGCCGGAGCCAGCGGTCGACTCGACCACTCACCGCCGATGCCCCGAGCCAGTCGGCCAGGTTCTCGGACGCGTGCTCGGTCGCACGGCTGTCGCTCTCGACACTGGTGATGCGGGTGCCGAGGCCGAACCGGTCACCGACCGCGGCGGCGAGCAGACCGACCCCGCCGTACAGGTCGAGGTTCGCCGCCTTGGGGTCGAACAGGTCGGCGTCGAGCGCGCCCTGCACGGCGCGGGTCAGGGTCTCGGCCGCCTGGCGGTGCACCTGCCAGAAACCGCCGTCGTCGAGCTGGAACTCGCGGTCACCGACCACCTCGGTGATGGTCGTGGGCGTCTGCTTGCCGATGATGAGCCGGGCGCCGCCGGTGCTCGGGGCGAGCACGTCCACGTGCTCCTCGCCCGGGAAGGCGTCGCCGAGCGGCGCAGCCTCGGCCACGGCCTCCGCGGCGAGCGGGAGATCGCGCACGTGGACCACCCGGTGCGACCGAGCCGCGTACTGACCGGGGCGACCCTCGTCGTCGAGGTGCAGCCGGACCCGGGTACGCCACCCCGTGCCTCCTCGTTCGTCATCACCCGGCAGCGCCTCCACCGTGACGTCGGTCTCGACCCGGCCCATGCGGCTCAGCGAGTCGGTGACGACCTGGCGCTTGAGCTCGCGCTGGTGGGCGAGCTCGATGTGGCCGAACTCGGCGCCGCCCGCGCGGTCGACCGGGTCGACGTCGAGGGCCGCCGCCGACCAGACGTGCTCGCGGCGGTGCGGGCTGGCCTCGACCACCGCGACGGTGTCGGCCCGCCAGAACGACTTCTTGCGGTCGTCGGTGATGCGCGCGACGACCGTCTCACCCGGCAGCGTGTCCGACACGAAGACCACGCGGCCGTCGAGTCGCGCGACCGAGATTCCGCCGTGGGCGATGCCCGTGATCTCCAGTTCGACCTCTCGGCCCTGCATGTCTGCCATCCGACAAGTCTGACAGGCTGGCAGACGTGACCGTTCCCCTCTATCTGGCCAGCACCTCCCCCGCCCGCCTCGCCCTGCTCCGTGCCGCGGGCATCGAGCCGCGGTTGATCAGCCCCGGCGTCGACGAGGACGCCGCGGTCGCCGTCGAGCAGGAGCGCCTCGGCCGCCCCCTCGACGCGCCCGAGACCGTCGCGCTGCTCGCCCGCGCCAAGGCCGAGGCCGTGCTCGACACCCTGGTCGACGGCGAGCCGATCGACGGGCTCGTCCTCGGCGGCGACTCCGCCTTCGAGTTCGACGGCGAGGTGCACGGCAAGCCGCACGAGCCCGCGGTGGCGCTCGATCGGTGGCGCCGCATGGCCGAGATCGGCCACGGCACGCTGTGGTCGGGCCATTGGCTGATCGATCACCGAGGAGGCGCGGTGCAGGCGGCCGCCGGTCGCACCGCGCACGCCGACCTCACGTTCGCGGACGACCTGGTGCCCGACGAGCTCGACGCCTACATCGGGTCGGGTGAGCCCCTCGAGGTCGCCGGGGCGTTCACGATCGACGGCCTGGCCTCCGCGTTCATCACGCACATCGAGGGCACCCCGAGTGCCGTGGTCGGCCTCTCGGTGCCGGTGCTGCGCGATCTGGTGCGCGGGTTCGGGGTCCCCTGGCACGATCTGTGGACGAGCCGGACGCGCTGACGGCCCGCACGCCGGCCTCACGCAGGTGACCGTCGATCTTGTAGGTGTTGTGACGGACCGATTCATTCTTTTTGTGCACGTCAGCCAAAGGCGCCGCAGGTCGCAGCCCTAGGCTTAGGAGTTATGCCGCGTATCAGCAAGGTCCTCATCGCCAACCGTGGAGAGATCGCCGTCCGCGTGATCCGCGCCGCCCGCGACAGCGGGATCGGCTCCGTCGCCGTCTACGCCGATCAAGACCGGGACGCCCTCCACGCCCGCCTCGCCGACGAGGCCTACGCGCTGGACGGCATGACGAGCGCCGAGACCTACCTCGTCATCGACAAGATCCTCTCGGTGGCCCGCCGCTCGGGTGCCGACGCCGTGCACCCCGGCTACGGGTTCCTGGCCGAGAACGCCGACTTCGCCCGCGCCGTCCTCTCGGCCGGTCTGATCTGGATCGGCCCGTCGCCCGACGCCATCGAGCAGCTCGGCGACAAGGTGTCGGCGCGCCACATCGCCGAACGGGTCGGCGCCCCGCTCGCACCGGGCACCCTCAACCCCGTCTCGGGCGCCGACGAGGTGCTCGAGTTCGTCGACCAACACGGGCTGCCCGTCGCCATCAAGGCGGCCTTCGGCGGCGGCGGCCGCGGCCTCAAGGTCGCCCGCACCCGCGAGGAGGTGCCCGAGCTCTTCGACTCGGCCACGCGCGAGGCCGTCGCGGCGTTCGGGCGCGGCGAGTGCTTCGTCGAGAAGTACCTGGACAAGCCGCGTCACGTCGAGACCCAGTGCCTCGCCGACGAGCACGGCAACGTGGTCGTCGTGTCCACCCGCGACTGCTCGCTGCAGCGTCGGCACCAGAAGCTCGTCGAGGAGGCGCCCGCGCCGTTCCTGACCGACGAGCAGAAGACGCGTCTCTACGAGTCGTCGAAGGCCATCCTCCGCGAGGTGGGCTACGTCGGCGCCGGCACCTGCGAGTTCTTGATCGGCCAGGACGGCACGGTGTCGTTCCTCGAGGTGAACACGCGCCTCCAGGTGGAGCACCCGGTCTCGGAGGAGGTCACCGGCCTCGACCTCGTCCGCGAGCAGTTCCGCCTCGCCGAGGGCGGCGTGCTCGACTACGCCGACCCCGAGCCCCGCGGTCACTCGTTCGAGTTCCGGATCAACGGCGAGGACGCCGGTCGCAACTTCATGCCCGCCCCCGGCCCCGTGCACGTGTTCAAGCCCGCCGCGGGCCCCGGCGTCCGCGTCGACAGCGGCGTCCAGGCCGGCGACGAGATCAGCGGGTCGTTCGACTCGCTGCTCGCCAAGCTGATCGTCACCGGTTCGTCGCGCGAGGACGCCCTCGAGCGCTCGCGTCGCGCCCTGGCCGAGTTCGAGGTCGCGGGCCTGCCGACCGTCCTGCCCTTCCACCGGGTGATCGTCGACGACCCGGCCTTCGCACCCGAGGACGGGCAGCCGTTCTCCATCTACACGCGATGGATCGAGACCGAGTTCGACAACACCATCCCGGCGTGGAGCGGCGAGGCCGAGACGCCCCGCCCCGACGACGAGCGCACGACCGTCGTGGTCGAGGTGGGCGGCAAGCGCGTCGAGGTCTCGCTGCCGGCCGGTCTCGGTGCCCGCACCGCGCCTCCTGCCGTCGCCCCGCGCCGTCGCGGCGCCTCGGGCGGCGCCGTCGCCACGGCGACCGGTGCCGAGGTGAAGGCGCCGATGCAGGCGACCGTGGTCAAGGTCGCCGTCGAGGAGGGGCAGCAGGTCGTCAAGGGCGATCTGGTGCTCGTGCTCGAGGCCATGAAGATGGAACAGCCCGTCGCCGCCCACCGCGACGGCACCGTGACCGGTATCGACGCCGCCGTCGGGGCCACCGTCTCGTCGGGTCACGTGCTGCTCCAGATCGCGTAGCGACCCCGGTCGTCAGAGTGCCGCGCGGGAGCCGCGCGGCACGGCCGACGGGGCCTGCGGAGGCCTCTAGAGTGGACCTCATGTCGCAGATCCACAGCCACCCGCTCGACGACCCCGCCGCCGACCCCTTCGAGGTCGCCGCCACCGCCGCCGCCGAGATCGCCGAGAAGACCGGCGTCGCCCAGCACGACATCGCCCTCACCCTGGGCAGCGGCTGGGCCAAAGCCGCCGACCTGATCGGCGAGACCACGGCGGAGATCCCCGCCACCGAGATCACCGGTTTCAGCGCCTCGGCCGTGGTCGGCCACACGGGCTCGATCCGGAGCATCGCCCTGCCGTCGGGCAAGAACGCCCTCGTGATCGGTGCCCGCACGCACTACTACGAGGACCACGGCGTGCGCCGTGTCGTGCACAGCGTCCGCACCGCTGCCGCCACCGGCGCGTCGATCATGATCTTGACCAACGGCGCGGGCGGAATCAAGGAGACCTGGAAGCCGGGCAGCCCGGTGCTGATCAGCGATCACATCAACCTCACGGCCGACTCGCCCCTCGAAGGCGCGACGTTCATCGACCTCACCGACCTCTACTCCGCGCGTCTGCGCGACATCGCCCGCACCATCGACCCGTCGCTGGACGAGGGCGTCTACACGCAGTTCCGCGGCCCGCACTACGAGACCCCGGCCGAGGTGCAGATGGCCAAGGCGATCGGCGGCCACATCGTCGGCATGTCCACCGCCCTCGAGGCCATCGCCGCCCGTCAGGCCGGCATGGAGATCCTCGGCATGTCGCTCATCACGAACCTGGCCGCCGGTATCCAGAAGGAGCCGCTCAGCCACGCCGAGGTACTCGAGGCCGGCCGCGAGGCCGAGCCGGTCATCAGCGACCTGCTCGCCCGCATCGTGGCGGCCCTGTGAGCGACGGGCAGTCGCAGGACGCGGTGTCGCGTGACGGGCTGTCGCGCGACGGGCTCGACTCGCTCCTCGCGGCGGCACGATCCTGGCGGGACCAGGACCCGGACGACGAGACGCGCGACGAACTCGACCGCCTGCTGACCCGGGCCGCCGAGGGCGACGCCGCGGCCGTGGCAGACCTGGCCGACCGCTTCTCCGACCGGCTGCAGTTCGGCACGGCCGGGCTCCGCGGTGCCCTCGGTGCCGGGTCGAACCGCATGAACCGCGTGCTCGTGGCTCAGGCCGCCGCGGGCTTCGCGGCCTTCCTGCTGGGGCGTGACGACTCCCCCTCGATCGTGATCGGCTACGACGGCCGCAAGAACAGCGACGTCTTCGCCCGCGACACCGCCGAGATCATGGCGGGTGCCGGCATCCGCGCCGTCATCCTGCCCCGTGCCCTGCCCACCCCGGTGCTGGCCTTCGCGGTGCGTCACCTCGACTTCAGCGCGGGTGTGATGGTCACGGCGAGCCACAACCCGCCGCAGGACAACGGCTACAAGGTCTACCTCGGCGGTCTCGACCACGGGTCGCAGATCGTCTCCCCGGTTGACGGCGAGATCGCCGCGCTGATCGAGCAGGCCGCCGAGTCACCCGTCACCGACCTCGCGCGGTCGGACGACTACACGGAGGCCGGCGACGACCTCGTCGGCGAGTACGTCGATCGGACGGCCGCCCTCGCGGGCACGGCCGCCGCGGGTCGCCAGCCGCGGGTCGTCTACACGGCCATGCACGGCGTCGGCTGGGAGACCGCCCGACGAGTGTTCGCCAAGGCCGGCTTCGCCGAGCCGATCCCGGTCTCCGAGCAGGCGGCTCCCGACGCCGCCTTCCCGACCGTGGCCTTCCCCAACCCCGAGGAGCCGGGAGCGATGGACCTGTCCTTCGCGACGGCCGACCGGGTCGAGGCCGACCTCGTCATCGCCAACGACCCGGACGCCGATCGCCTCGCGGTCGCGATCCCGGGCGACGGCGGCTGGCGTCGTCTCAGCGGCAACGAGGTCGGGGCGCTGCTGGGCTGGCGTGCCGCCGAACGCGCCCAGCGTGACGACGTCGACGGCACCCTCGCCGCCAGCATCGTCTCCACGCCCGCCCTGCGCGCCATCGCCGGCGAGTACGGCCTCGACTACGCCGACACGCTCACCGGCTTCAAGTGGGTCTCCCGCGTCGGGGGGCTGCTCTACGGCTTCGAGGAGGCCCTCGGGTACCTCGTCGACCCGGCGAAGGTCCGCGACAAGGACGGCATCTCCGCCGCCGTCGACCTGCTCGCCCTCGCGACCGAGCTGCACACGCAGGGCTCGTCGCTCGCGGAGCACCTCGTCGCGTTCGACGAGCGATTCGGCGCCTACGCGTCGTCGCAGATCTCGATCCGGGTCGACGACCTGTCGCAGATCACGGCCATGACGGCCCGTCTCCGTGCTGAACCGCCGTCGCGAGTCGGTTCGCTCGTCGTCGACCGCATCGACGACTTCCGGTCGGGCTTCGGCGAGTTCCCGCCCGGCGACATCCTGCGACTCTGGCTCACGGACGGCTCGCGGGTCATCGTGCGGCCGAGCGGCACCGAGCCGAAGCTCAAGGTCTACATCGACGCGTCGAGCACGGTCGGCGACGCGGCAGCCCGCCGCACGGCGGCCGAGGCCGCCGTGGCCGAGCTCGACCGCGGGATGCGCGAGCTGCTCGCCGGCTGACGCGCGAGCCGCTCGCCGCGAGCCGCTCGGCGCGTGCCGCTCGGCACGCGAAAAGGGACGACGCACCCCCGGGCCCGGGGGTGCGTCGTCCCTTTACGCGTGTGTCGGCGGTGCTAGCCGAGCGACCGCTGGAGCTTCTCGGTCAGCTCCTGCTGGTCGAAGTGGTTCTGGATGACGATGACGTCGGCGTAGGTCGTGCCGATGGCCTCGACGAACTCGGCCGACGTCAGGATGACCTGCGCATCGTCGGCCACCTCTGCGATCGACGCGATGTCGGCCGCGACCACATCGGCCTCGATGTCGAGCCGGGCGAGGACGCGTTCGGCGTTCACCTTCAGGATTCCGCTGCTGCCGATGCCGGCTCCACAGATGGTGACGATCTTCATGGCGACTCCGTTCGGGGTGCTGCAGGTCAGGCGGGGACGCCCATGAGCCGACGGATCTCGTCGGACGACGTCGCGTCGGCGAGGGCCTCGATGACCGACGCGTCGTTGAACACGTTGGCCAGCTCGGCGATCGACTCGAGGTGCCCGCCGACGCTGGCCACGGCCAGGCCGAGCACGACCCGGACGGGATCGTTGTGCGGGTGCCCGAACGAGACGGGTTCGGCCAATGTGACGACCGCGAGACCATCACGGACGACCTGGTCGCCGGGCCGGGCGTGCGCGAGCACGAGACCCGGCGCGATGACGACGTAGGGGCCGTGCTCCTCGATCATGCGGACCATCTCGTCACCGTAGCCGTCCAGCGTCGCGCCGGATGCGACCAGGGCCGCGCCGGCCGTGTGCACGGCCTCGCGCCAGTCGGCGACCCGGGCCGAGATGACGATCGCGTCGTCGGGCAGTTCGGGGAGCGGCATGTCAGGCGCCTTCGAAGCCCGCCGAGATGCGGTCGGCCAGATCGTCACGGTCTTCGAGCGGCAGGAAGCTCGCGGCGGCCGCATTGAGCTGGAACGCCTCGAGGTCGGACAGCTCGTAGTCGAACGCCTGGGCGAGCAGCGCCAGCTCTTTGGACAGGCTGGTGCGGCTCATCAGGCGGTTGTCCGTGTTGACCGTGACCCGGTAGCCGAGCTGGTAGAGCAGGTCGAACGGGTGGTCGTCGAGGTCGGTGCCCCAGGCGGCGATGGCGCCCGTCTGCAGGTTCGACTGCGGCGACAGCTCGAGCGCGATCTCGCGGTCACGGACCCAGGCCGCGACCGGCCCGAGCTCGACCGTCGTCTGACCCTTGTCGGTGCCGACGACGTGGACGTCTTCGGCCAGGCGGACGCCGTGACCGAGACGCAGGGCGCGGCCGTCGAGCAGCGCGCCGCGGATGCTGTCGAGGCCGTCGGCCTCGCCGGCGTGCACGGTGACGGGCATGAACTCGCGGGCGAGCAACTCGAACGCGGCCTTGTGGGCGCCGGCGGGGAACCCGGCCTCGGCACCGGCGATGTCGAACCCGATGACACCGTTCTCGCGGTGCCGCACGGCGAGACCGGCGATCTCGAGCGACCGATCGGCGTGACGCATGGCCGTGACCAGCTGCCCGACCGAGATCTCGTGCCCGGCGGCGGCGGCCTCGGCGATGCCCTGCTCGATGCCGCTCTGGACGGCCTCGACCGTCGCGTCGAGCGAGAGCCCCTTCTGGAGGTGCTGCTCGGGTGCCCAGCGGACCTCGCCGTGGATGACGCCGTCGGCGACCAGGTCGAGGACGAACTCGCGCGCCACGCGCTCGAGCCCGGCCTCGGTCTGCATCACCGAGAGGGTGACGTCGAAGGTCTTGAGGTAGTCGGGCAGGTTGCCCGAGTCCGCCGAGTCGACGAACCACTGCTCGAGCGCCTCCGCACCACCCTGGACGGGCAGCTCCGCACCGACCTGGTCGGCGAGTTCGACGATCGTCTCGGGCCGCAGGCCACCGTCGAGGTGGTCGTGCAGCGAGACCTTCGGCAGAGCCGCGATGCTGGGCCCGCCATTGGGCAGTCGGTAGTCCTTATCGGGAGCACTCATGCCGTAAGGCTACTAGCTCGATCCTGCGGGATCAGACGATCCGGTCGGCGACCAGGCGACGCGCCGCGGGTGCGGAGTCGCCGATGGTCCAGGCGCCCTCGACGGCCTCGAGTGCGCGCTCGAACCGGGCCGGCTCGTCCGCGTGCAGCGTGAAGAGCGGCTGCCCCGCCGTGACCCGGTCGCCCGGCTTCGCGTGCAGCTCGATACCCGCTGCGGCCTGCACCGGGTCCTGCTTGCGGGCGCGTCCCGCTCCGAGGCGCCAGGCGGCGATGCCGAAGGGCAGCGCGTGCTGTTCGGTGAGGAAGCCCGACTCGGCCGCGGTGACGACGTGGGTCTCCTTCGCCGTCGCGAGCGGCGCCTCCGGATCTCCGCCCTGGGCTCGGATCATGGCCTTCCAAGCGTCCATGGCGCGTCCGTCGTCGAGGGCCGCCTCCACGTCCGCGTCGGGCTGGCCGGCGAGGGTGAGCATCTCGCGGGCGAGGGCGACGGTCAGCTCGCGGATGTCGGCGGGGCCGCCACCGGCCAGCACGTCGACGGACTCGCGGACCTCGAGGGCGTTGCCGATCATGAGGCCGAGCGGCACGTTCATGTCGGTGATCAGCGCGGTCGTCGCGACACCGGCGTCGTTGCCGAGGTCGACCATGGTGCGGGCGAGCAGACGGGACTGCTCGATGTCCTGGATGAACGCGCCCGAGCCGAACTTCACGTCGAGGACGAGCGCCGCCGTGCCCTCTGCGATCTTCTTCGACATGATCGACGAGGCGATGAGCGGGATGCACTCGACGGTGCCCGTGATGTCGCGCAGGGCGTAGAGCTTGCCGTCGGCGGGCGCGAGTCCCGACCCGGCCGCGCAGACGACCGCGCCCGAGTCGGCCATGATCTCGCGCATGCGCTCGTTGCTGATCGACGCCTGCCAGCCGGGGATCGACTCGAGCTTGTCGAGCGTGCCACCGGTGTGGCCGAGACCGCGGCCCGACAGCTGCGGGACGGCGACGCCGAACGACGCGACGAGCGGCGCGAGCGGCAGGGTGATCTTGTCGCCCACTCCCCCGGTCGAGTGCTTGTCGACCGTGGTCTTGCCGAGACCCGAGAAGTCCATCGTCTCGCCGCTGCGGATCATCGCGAGCGTCATGTCGCGGATCTCGCGGCGCTCCATCCCGTTCAGGAAGATCGCCATGGTCAGGGCCGACATCTGCTCGTCGGCCACGTAGCCGCGCGTGTACGCGTCGATCAACCAGTCGATCTGGGCCGTGCTCAGCTCGCCCTTGCCGCGCTTCACACGGATCAGGTCGACGGTGTCGAAGGGCTCGACGGCGGCGGAGGTGGCGGTCATGGGTGTCTCCTGACGGTGGTGCGATGGGACGGTGGCGAGAAGCCGGGAGGCCGAGAGGCCGAGGAGGCGCGGGTCAGCCCTGCGAGGCCCGGAACTCCTCGAGTTGGCGGGGCCCGAACGCGTCGGGGATGACCTCGTCGATGGTCTTGAAGCCCGAGACGGTGTCGAGCACCATCGAGGCGTCGCTGTGTTCGTAGAGCAGCTGACGGCATCGCCCACAGGGCATCAGCACGTCGCCGTTGCCGTCGACGCAGGCGAAGGCGACGAGTCGGCCGCCGCCCGTCATGACGAGGTCGCTGACCAAGGAGCACTCCGCGCACAGCGTGATGCCGTACGAGGCGTTCTCCACGTTGCAGCCCGAGACGATGCGCCCGTCCGTGGTGAGCGCGGCGGCCCCGACCGGGAACCTCGAGTAAGGGACGTATGCCTTGGCCATGGCGGCCCGGGCGGCGTCTCGAAGGGCCGCCCAGTCCGTGCTCTCGACGACGCTCATGACTTGATGTACGGCTTGCCGGAGGCCGCAGGGCCTCGCGACTGACCGACGAGTCCGGCGACGGCGAAGATCGTCACGACGTACGGCAGCATCAGCATGAACTCGCTCGGCACCGGCGAACCGATGGCCCCGAGCACGTTCTGCAGGTTGCTGGCGAAGCCGAAGAGCAGCGCGGCGAGTGTCGCCTTGATCGGGTCCCAGCGTCCGAAGATCACGGCGGCCAGGGCGATGAATCCGGCTCCCGCCGTCATCTCCTTCTGGAAGTTGCCGAGCGAGCCGAGGGTGAAGTACGCGCCACCCAGACCGGCGATGGCGCCGGCGAGCGAGACGTTCCAGAAGCGGGTCGCGTTGACCTTGATGCCGACGGTGTCGGCCGCCTGCGGGTGCTCGCCGACCGCGCGGAGGCGAAGACCCCACCGCGTGCGGAACAGACCGTAGAAGACGACCGCGATGGCGATATACATCAGGTACACGATGATCGTCTGCCGGAAGAACACCGGCCCGATGATCGGGATCTGGCTGAGCAGCGGGATGTCCAGCTGCGGGAACCGCACGCCCTGGTTGAGCGCCTCGGACTTCGCCAGCACCTGCGAGTACAGGAAGCTCGTGAGACCCGTGACGAGCACGTTGAGCACGACGCCCACGATGACCTGGTCCACGATGTAGCGGATGCTGAACACGGCCAGAACCATCGACACCAGCACGCCTGCGATCATGGCGCCGACGAGACCGACGTAGGCCGAACCGGTGGCCGAGGCGACGGTCGCCGAGACGAACGCGCCGGCGAGCAGCTGACCCTCGATGGCGACGTTGACGACGCCGACGCGCTCGGAGATGACACCGCCGAGGGCACCGAAGATCAACGGGGTGCTCAGCGCCAGGGCACCGAGCAGCAGACCGGGGACGGGGATGGTGGAGCCGGCGCTCGTCCAGGTCAGAAAGGCGACCAGGAAGAGCACGCCGAACAGCGCGATCGACCACAGCGGCAGCTTCGTCGCCCGCACGGTGAGCACGAACGCGGCCACGGTGAGCGCGGCGAGGACGATGGTCAGCACGACTCCGGTCGCTGCGGAGGGCAGCACCGCGTCGGGCAGGGCCACGAAGTCGGTCGACGTCGACAACCGGAAGGTGCTGTCGCCCTGGCGCGCGAAGCCGACGAACAGGACCGCCGCGAGCACCGTGAAGACGGCGAACGCGATGGGCGCCTTGAACGAGCGCGTGACGGCGCGGGACAGATCGGGCGACGGCGCAGCGGGTGCCGCGGTGTCGGGGGTGAGTGTGCTCACTTGGTGACCACCGCCTCCTTGGTGGATGCCGCACGGACCGGGCGGGCGCCCGGGGCCGGCAGACGGAAGATGCTGCGGACGAGCGGCGGTGCCGCGACGAACAACACGATGAGCGACTGGACGACGAGCACGATGTCGATGGGCACGCCGTTCGCGGCCTGCATCGAGTAGCCACCGGCCTTGAGCGCACCGAACAGGATGCCGGCGCCGAAGACGCCCCACGGTCGCGACCGGCCGAGCAGCGCGACCGTGATGGCGTCGAAGCCGATACCGGCGTCGATGCCCGAGGTGAACCCCGTGGTCAGCGTGCCGAGCACCTGGGTCGAGCCGGCCACACCAGCGAGAGCACCGGAGATGAGCATCGCGTACAGGTAGATGTTCTTGACGTTCATACCGGCGGTGCGCGCGGCGTGCGGATTCTCGCCGACGGCCCGGAAGCGGAATCCGAGCGTCGACCGGTTGATCAGCCACCAGACGACCGCGGTGATCACGATGACGAGGACGAAGCCCCAGTTGAGGTTGTAGCGCGCTCCGAACAGGTCGGGCAGAACGGCCGTCTCGAGGGTGGCGGGCGACTTCGGGTTGTTGCTGCCGGGAGCCTGCAGGAGGCCCTGGGTGCGCAGCATGAACGCGATCAGGTAGAAGGCGATGTAGTTGAGCATGATCGTGAGGATCACCTCGTGGGCCCCGGTGCGTGCCTTGAGCAGACCGACGAGGCCACCCCAGAGCGCGCCGGCGGCGATACCGGCTGCGAGGGCCAGGGGCAGGTGCAGCGCGAGCGGCAGGTGGAACGAGAAGCCCACCCAGCCGGCCGCCGCGGCCGCCATCAGCATCTGACCGCGGGCACCGATGTTGAACAGACCGACGCGGAACGCCACGGCGACACCAAGACCGGCGGCGATGAGCGGGACCGAGTAGTTCAGCGTCTCGGTCAGCGGCTTGATGCCGGCGGCGAACCCGTTCACCCGGAAGTTGTAGACGGCGCCCTGGAAGAGCGACGAGTACGAGCCGCCGACGGAGGACCAGAACGCCTGGAAGAAGTCGCTCGGTCGGCTGAAGAAGTAACCCATCGTCGCCTGGACGCCCTGGTCGGTGAACCCGATCAGGAGACCGGACACGACGAGCGCCAACACGACGGCGAGCACGGAGATGACCGCGCTGCCCGACGTCAGCTCGCGGACGAAGCGCGACCCGCGCGACTCCTCGGGGGCCGGCGTCGTCGGGGGCGTCGACGCGGCCGGTGCCGTACCAGGGGTCGACGTGGTGGGGGCGTCGCTCACGCTGCCTGCTCCGTTCCGTCCGGCATCTCGCCGGTCATCATCAATCCGAGCACCTCGCGAGGTGTGGTCGCCGGCACGATGCCGACGATGCTGCCGCGGTACATCACCGCGATGCGGTCGGCCAGGGCGACGACCTCGTCGAGCTCGGTCGAGACCACGATCACCGGGACACCCGAGTCCCGGGTCGCGACGATGCGCTTGTGCACGAACTCGATCGAGCCGACGTCGATGCCGCGGGTGGGTTGCGCGGCCACGAACAGGCGCAGGTCGCGGCTGAGCTCGCGGGCCAGGACGACCTTCTGCTGGTTTCCGCCCGAGAGCCGACCCGCGGGCGTCGTGATGCCCTGCGTGCGGATGTCGAACTCCGTCACCTTGTCGACGGCGAACGCCGCCAGCTCGGCCAGGCGCAACGAGCCGCGCTTGACGAACGGGCCGGACTGCGACCGGTCGAGCATGAGGTTCTCCGCCACCGTGAACTCGCCGACCAGGCCGTCCTCGTTGCGGTCCTCGGGGACGAAGCCCACGCCGGCGTCGAGGACCCGTCGGACGCTCTGCCCCGTGATGTCATTGCCGTCGAGAGACACGCGGCCCTCGACGCGGTCCTGCAGCCCGAGGATCGCCTCGGTCAGCTCGGTCTGGCCGTTGCCCTGCACACCCGCGATCGCGAGGATCTCGCCGCGACGGACCTCGAACGACACGTCGTCGACGACGACCTGTCCGATCGGGTCGATGACGCGGAGGCCGTCGACGACGAGAGCCGCCGCGCCCGGCGCCGCGGGAGTCTTCTGCACGGTCAGCTCGACCGCGCGACCGACCATGAGCGACGCGAGCTCGGCGTTCGTGGCCGAGGGGTCGGCCTCGCCCACCACCTTGCCGAGGCGGATGACGGTGATGCGGGACGCGACCTCGCGGACCTCGCGCAGCTTGTGGGTGATGAACACGATGCCGGTGCCCGCGTCGCGCAGCTGACGCATGATGACCATCAGCTCGTCGGTCTCCTGCGGCGTGAGCACGGCGGTCGGCTCGTCGAAGACGAGCACCTTGGCATCGCGGGACAGGGCCTTGATGATCTCGACGCGCTGCTGCACACCGACGGGCAGCTCTTCGACGAGGGCGTCGGGGTCGATGTCGAAGCCGAAGCGGCTCGAGATCTCTCGCACGCGGGCACGGGCGGCGACGAGATCGAGACGCCCGCCGGTCTTGGTCTCTTCGTGGCCGAGCATCACGTTCTCGGCGACCGTGAAGACGGGGACGAGCATGAAGTGCTGGTGCACCATGCCGATGCCGGCCGCCATGGCCTCGCCGGGCCCGGCGAAGTGCTGGACGACGTCGTCCAGCAGGATCTCGCCCTCTTCGGCCTGGTAGAGGCCGTAGAGGACGTTCATCAACGTCGACTTGCCGGCGCCGTTCTCACCGAGCAGACAGTGGATCTCACCAGGCTCGACGGTGAGGCTGATGTGGTCGTTCGCGGTGAGGGCGCCGAAGCGCTTCGTGATGCCCTTGAGTTCGAGCTTCATCTCGTCAATCTACCTCGGGTCGTAGGCGTGGAAAGGGCCCGGAGCAGCGGTTCAGACCGCGCTCCGGGCCCCCTAATGCGGCAATGCTAATCGATGCTCGGGACTACTTGAGCGCCGAGGGCGACTTGACCTCGATCGAGCCGTCGATGATGCCCTTCTTGATGGTGTCGATCTCACCGGAGAGGCTCGAGTCGACCTTGTCGGCGTAGTCGTGGAACGGCGCGAGGCCGACGCCGTCGTTCTCCAGCGTGCCCACGTAGGGCTTGTTCGAGAACTTGCCCTCGCTGGCCTGCGTGACGACGTCGTCCGTCGCCTGCTTGATGCCCTTGAGCACCGAGGTGAGGAAGAGATCCTTGTTCGCGGAGTCCGTCTCGTAGGTGTCGCTGTCGGCACCGATGAGGACGACGGACTTGCCCGAGTCGCGGATGGCCGCGGCGGCGCTCTGGTAGATCGGGCCGCCGACCGGCAGGATCACGTCGGCGTCCTGGTCGATCAGGGTCTGGGCGCTCTGCTTGGCCGTGGTGCCGGCCTCGAAGCCACCCGTGAACGTGCCGGTCTGGCTGTCGACGTCCCAGCCGACGACCTTGACGCTCTTGCTCTTCTTCTCGTTGTAGTACTTCACGCCGTCGGCGAAGCCGTCCATGAAGATCGTGACGGTCGGGTACTGCATACCGCCGAAGGTGCCGACAGTGCCGGTCTTCGAGTAGCTGGCGGCGGCGTAGCCGGCGAGGAAGGCGGCCTCGGACGTGTTGAACGTGATCGGCTGGACGTTGTCGGCCGTGATCGACGCGTCGTCGATGGTCGCGTAGTTGATGGTGCTGTTCTCGGCGGCGGCGGCCTTGGTCGCGTCGGCGAGCGCGAAGCCCACCGTGACGATCAGGTTGCAGCCCTGCGCGGCGAGGTTCGACAGGTTGGCGTCGAAGACGGTGTCATCGGCCGACTCGACGGTCTTCGCCTCGGTGTTCGCGGCCTTCGCGGCCTCCTGCAGGCCCTCGTAGCCGAGCTGGTTGAACGACTTGTCGTCGAAGCCGCCGGCGTCCGAGACCATGCACGGCACGAAGTCGCTCGAGCCGCCACTCGCCGAGCCGCTGCTCTCGGGCGCCGAGGCACAGCCGGCCAGGATCGCGGCGGTGCCGAACAGGGCGATACCGCTGAGCACGGCTTTGCGCGCAGTTGTAGTCAAGGTGTCCTCCAAGGTGCAGCCCGGCACCAGTAGCCGGGCGGGTCTGGCTGACAGATTACATAAAGTGACGGGCGCCGTTGACCGATCGCGGGTAGTGCAACCGAGGCGTTACCGAGTCGCGACATCCATGAAACGGAATCGAAATGTGCCTACGGGGCGCTGGGTGACGAGACCGTGATCTCGCCGGACACGATCTTCGCCTTCAGCGCGTCGATCTCGCTCGACAGTGCGGCGGGGACCTTCGAGGAGAGGTCGTGGAACGGCGCGATGCCCACCCCGTCGTTCTTGAGCGTGCCGATGTACGGCGAGTTCGTGAACGAGCCGTCCTTCGCGGACACGGCGATGTCCCGGACGGCGCTCTCGGTGTTCTTGATCACGCTCGTGAGCACGATGCCCTGGTACTGCGACGGCAGGGTGTCGTAGCCGTCGTTGTCGACCCAGACGATCGAGACGCCCCCCGCGTCGAGTGCCGCCGAGGCCGCGCCCTCGCCGACCTGGCCGGCCACCGGCATGATGACGTCGGCTCCCTGCTGGATGAACGCCGCCGCCTGCTGCTTGCCCTTGTTGACGTCCTCGAAGTCGCCCGTCATGGCGCCGTCCTGGGCCGTCTTGTTCCAGCCGAGCAGCTGGACGCTCGCGCCGTGGGCCGCGTTGTAGGCGTCGACGCCGTCCGAGAAGCCGTCCATGAACAGGGTGACCGGCGGCTGGTTGCCCCCGCCGAAGGTCGCGACCTTACCGGTCTTCGAGACGCCCGCCGCGAGGTAGCCGGCGAGATACGACGCCTGGGCCGTGTCGAAGACGATCGGCTTGACGTTCGGTGCGTCGACGGTCTCGTCCACGATGGCGAAGTCGGTGTCCGGGTTCGCCTTCGCCGCGGCCTCGGTGGCCGGCGCCAGCTCGTAGCCGACGGTGAGGACGAATCCGCAGCCCGACTCGACGGCTTGCGACACATTCGGCTGCAGGTCGTTCTCGGTCGTCGAGACGAGCACCTTCGAGTCGATCCCGTCGTCTTTCTGGGCGGTCTGCAGACCGGCCCAGCTCGACTGGTTGAAGGACCTGTCGTTCAGCCCGCCCGAGTTGGTGACCATCCGAGCGCAGAACGAGGAGGCGCCGGTCGAGGAGGCGCCGCTGGGCGCGGTCCCGCAGGCGGTGAGCAGGGCGACGGTCGCGAGGCCGACGGCCGCGAATCCGAGACGACGAGTGTTCATGCCGAACATCTTCACAGCACATCGCTCCGTCCGCTGAGTTTGAGCGCGTCCACGACGCTCTTGACCCGCTGGGCGTTGGCCGTGGTGGTCACGAGGAGGGCGTCCGGGGTGTCCACGACGACGATGTCCTTGACGCCGATCAGCGAGATGATGCGTCCGCCGTTGCCGACCACGATGCCGCTCGAGGCGTCGGCCAGCACACGGGCGTTCTCACCGAGGATCGCGAGGTCGTGCTTGCGACCGCCCGCGTGCAGCTTGGCGATCGACGCGAAGTCGCCCACGTCGTCCCAGTCGAAGTCGCCGGGGACGACGGCGAGCCGCCCCGCCTTGGCCGCCGGCTCGGCGACCGTGTAGTCGATCGCGATCTTCTCGAGCCGCGGCCAGACCGCATCCACGACCGCTCCGCGCCGTGAGGTGTCCCAGGCCTCCGCGAGTTCTTCCAGGCCGGCGAGGAGCTCGGGCCGCGACTCGCCGAGCTGCTCGAGCAGCCGGTCGGCGCGCGCGATGAACATGCCGCCGTTCCAGAGGTAGTTGCCGTCCGAGACGTAGCGCTTGGCGGTCTTCAGGGCGGGTTTCTCGACGAACTCCGTGACGGCCATCGCGTTCGGCGCGTCGGCGATGCCGAGCTTGCCCCCGGCGTGGATGTAGCCGAAACCGATCGCCGGTTCGGTCGGCGTGATGCCGATCGTCGCGATATAGCCGGCGTCCGCCGCGATGATGGCCTCTTTCACCGCGCGTCCGAAGCCGCGCTGGTCGGCGATGACGTGGTCGGCCGCGAACGAGCCGATGATCACGTCGGGCTCGCGGCGGCGCAGGATGGCGGCAGCGAGGCCGATGGCGGCCGTGCTGTCCTTCGGCTCGCTCTCGAGCACCACGTTGTGGTCGGCGAGGTCGGGCAGCTGCGACTCGACCGCGGCCCGGTGGGCCCGACCCGTGACGACCATGATGCGCTGGTCGCCGTTGATCGGCGCGAGGCGATCCCACGTCCCGCGCAGCAGCGTGGAGCCGCTGCCGGTGAGGTCGTGCAAGAACTTGGGGGCGTCCGCCCGACTGAGCGGCCACAGCCGCGAGCCGATGCCACCCGCGGGGATGATGCTGTAGAAGCGGCTCAGGCTGTCGTGGGGAGCGGCGTCGGGGGCGCCGGCTGCGGGGGTGCTCATGGTGCACACCCTACTGACCAGGGGGTGGCGGGGGCAGTGCGCCGATGCACCCGGCCGCACCGCGCCTCCTCGGGTCGTGAGGCAGCCCTGTTCACCGGGTCGTCATCGACACGTCACGTCGATTCCGTGTCGGCGTCATGCGCGCCGCGCATCGTCGACAGCACGACGAGCCGAGGAGTATCCATGCGTGTCGTGGTCGTGACCGAGAGCTTCCTGCCCACCGTCAACGGGGTGACGACGAGCGTGCTCCGCGTGCTCGACCACCTGGCCGCCCGCGGCCACGAGGCCCTGGTCATCGCACCGGCCGGTCGGGGGCACGACTCGTACGCCGGGTTCCGGGTGCACCGCGTGCCGAGCGTCGCGTACCGGCAGTTCCCCGTCGGGCTGCCGAACCCCCAGGTCGCCGCGGCCATCGCCGCCTTCCGTCCCGACGTCGTGCACGTGGCGTCGCCCTTCCTCCTGGGCGCCCAGGCCATCTCGGCCGCGGCCCGCCTCGGGCTCCCGTCCGTCGCGGTGTTCCAGACCGATGTCGCCAAGTACGCGGCCCACAACGGGTTCTCCGCGGCGAGCCGGGTGGTCTGGCGACTCGTCCGCAAGATCCACGAGCAGGCGACGCTGACCCTCGTGCCGTCCGAGGCGTCCCGCCGTGATCTCGAGGCAGCCGGTGTCGAGCGCCTCGCGCGCTGGGGGCGCGGGGTCGACTCCGTCCGGTATCACCCGAACAACCGCTTCGGCGAGGCCGCGGCCGAGTTCAGGAGGCGCGTGGCCGACCCCGAGCAGGTGATCGTCGGCTACGTGGGTCGCCTCGCCCCCGAGAAGGAGCTCGAGCGGCTCGCGGCGTTGCGCGGGGTGGGCGGCCACGGGGTCCGGCTCGTGATCGTCGGCGGCGGGCCGAGCCTCGGCGCGCTCCGGCGCCGGTTGAAGCACCTCGACCCCGTCTTCATGGGGCCGCTGCACGGCGACGACCTCGCGACGGCATACGCCGCGCTCGACGTCTTCGTGCACACCGGGACGACCGAGACCTTCGGCCAGACCGTGCAGGAGGCGCACGCGAGCGGTGTCCCGGTGGTCGCCCCCGCAGCGGGCGGGCCCCTCGACCTCGTGAGGCACGGTGTCGACGGGTTCCTGTTCGACCCCCGCCACGACCACAGCCTGCGACGCAGCGTGCGCACCCTGGCCACCGACCCCGAGCTGCGCGCCCGGTTCGGCGAGGCCGGCCGCCGTGCGGTCGTGGGCCGCACCTGGCAGAGCATCGGAGACGAACTGCTGGGCCACTACGAGCGCGTCGTGGCCGCGTCGAGATCGCTCGACGTCGAGACAATCCCGGCACCGTGACCGGCGCGGCTCACGGCCGCTCCTTAGACTGGTGACGTTCTGAGAACGCATTGGCGGACCCGACCGCGTCGATCACCATCGTCGGCCGACCGCCCCATCCGCGAGGAGGGTTGCTCATGGCCGAGCAGTCGACAGGAACCATGGCGTCACCCGCCAGCAGACCGGGCGCGCCCTCGCTCGCCGATCCCAAGAAGCGTCCGCAGAGGTTCGCGGGCACGCTGTACCGGGGCCGCGAGGGCATGTGGTCGTGGGTGCTGCACCGCATCACCGGCGTGAGCATCTATTTCTTCCTGCTCGTGCACATCCTCGACACGGCGCTCGTCCGGGTCAGCCCCGCCGGGTACAACGCCGTCATCGGCACGTACAAGAACCCGCTGATGGGTCTCGGCGAGACGGCGCTCGTCGCCGCGATCGTCTTCCACGCCCTGAACGGCCTGCGCATCATCCTGATCGACTTCTGGAGCCTCGGCACGAAGTACCAGAAGATCATGTTCTGGATCGTCATCGGCCTGTGGGTCGTGCTGATGCTCGGCTTCGCCCCCCGCCACCTGATGAACGTCTTCTCGGAGTAGAGCCGATGACCACAGAGACCATCGAAGCCCCCCGGTCCGCCGGCACGGCCCGCCGCTCGCGAAACGTCGAGAAGTGGGGCTGGATCTACATGCGCGCCAGCGGCGTCGTCCTCATCGTGCTGATCTTCGGCCACCTGTTCATCAACCTGTTGGTGGGTCAGGGAGTCAAGGCCATCGACTTCGCCTTCGTCGCCGGCAAGTGGGCCAGCCCGTTCTGGCAGGTCTGGGACGTCCTCATGCTGTGGCTCGCGTTGATCCACGGCTCGAACGGCATGCGCACGATCGTCAACGACTACGTGTCGAACCCGAAGGCGCGTCGCGTCCTGATCGGTGCACTCGTCGTGTCGGCCATCGTGCTGATCACGCTCGGCACCCTCGTCGTCTTCACGTTCGACCCCTGCCCCGCCGGCGCGGCCGCCTCGGATCTGCCGTCGTTCTGCCCCGCCCGTTGAGTTGAAGAAAGCATCGTGAGCACACCCTCCTCCCCCACCGCGTCCAGCACCGTCGTCGACGGCATCCACTACCACCAGCACGACATCGTCATCGTCGGCGCCGGCGGTGCCGGGATGAGAGCCGCCATCGAGGCCGGCCCCAACGCCTCCACCGCGGTCATCTCGAAGCTGTACCCGACCCGCTCGCACACCGGTGCGGCCCAGGGCGGCATGGCCGCCGCGCTCGCCAACGTCGAGGACGACAACTGGGAGTGGCACACCTTCGACACGGTCAAGGGCGGCGACTACCTCGTCGACCAGGACGCCGCCGAGATCCTCGCCAAAGAGGCGATCGACGCCGTCCTCGACCTCGAGAACATGGGCCTGCCGTTCAACCGGACGCCCGAGGGCAAGATCGACCAGCGCCGTTTCGGTGGTCACACGGCCGAGCACGGCAAGAACCCCGTGCGTCGCGCCTGCTACGCGGCCGACCGCACGGGGCACATGATCCTGCAGACGCTCTACCAGAACTGCGTCAAGCACGGCATCAACTTCTTCAACGAGTTCTACGTGCTCGACCTGATCATGGGCGAGGTCGACGGGCAGCAGCGCCCGGCCGGCGTCGTCGCCTACGAGCTGTCCACCGGCGATCTGCACGTCTTCCAGGGCAAGGCCGTCATCTTCGCGACGGGCGGCTTCGGCAAGATCTACAAGACGACGTCCAACGCGCACACGCTCACAGGCGACGGCGTCGGCATCGTCTGGCGCAAGGGCCTCCCGCTCGAGGACATGGAGTTCTTCCAGTTCCACCCGACCGGTCTCGCCGGTCTCGGCATCCTCCTGTCCGAGGCGGCTCGCGGTGAGGGCGCCATCCTCCGCAACAGCGAGGGAGAGCGCTTCATGGAGCGCTACGCCCCCACCATCAAAGACCTGGCACCCCGCGACATCGTCGCGCGCTGCATGGCGACCGAGATCCGCGAGGGTCGAGGCGCCGGCCCGCACAAGGACTACGTCTACCTCGACATCACGCACCTCGACCCGGCCGTGATCGACGCCAAGCTGCCCGACATCACGGAGTTCGCCCGGACCTACCTCGGTGTCGAGCCCTACACGGAGCCCGTCCCCGTGCTGCCGACGGCGCACTACGCCATGGGTGGCATCCCGACGAACGTCAAGGCCGAGGTCCTCCAGGACAACGACACGGTCGTCCCCGGTCTCTACGCCGCCGGCGAGTGCGCCTGCGTGAGCGTGCACGGCTCCAACCGTCTCGGCACCAACTCCCTGCTCGACATCAACGTGTTCGGCAAGCGAGCCGGCAACAACGCCGTGGAGTTCGTCAAGACGGCCGAGTTCGTGCCGCTGCCCGACGACCCCGCCGCCTTCGTCCGCGGCATGGTCGACGACGTCCGTCAGGCGTCGGGCACGGAGCGCATCGCCGTCCTGCGCAAGGAGCTGCAGGACAGCATGGACACGAACGCACAGGTCTTCCGCACGGAAGAGACCCTGGACGAGGTCACCCGGGTCATCGCCGACCTGCGCGAGCGCTACAAGCACATCTCGGTCCAGGACAAGGGCAAGCGCTTCAACACGGACCTGCTCGAGGCGATCGAGCTCGGCTTCCTCCTCGACCTCGCCGAGGTGGTCGTCTACTCGGCCCGCTCACGTCAGGAGAGCCGCGGCGGGCACTTCCGAGAGGACTACCCCAAGCGCGACGACGAGAACTGGCTCGTACACACGATGGCGTACCTGACCGGTGACGCGCACTCGTCGCTGGCCGGAGACCACATCCGGCTCTCCACGAAGCCCGTCGTCATCACCAATTACCAGCCGATGGAACGGAAGTACTGATCATGAGCACCGCTGTCCTCGAGCAGAAGCCGGCCGGCGCCGACGCCATCCCCACCTTCACCGCGACGCTCATCATCCGCCGCTTCGACCCCGAGGTCGACGACGAGCCGCGCTGGCAGGACTTCGACGTCGAGGTGCTCGGCACCGATCGCGTGCTCGACGCCCTGCACAAGATCAAGTGGGAACAGGACGGCTCGCTGACGTTCCGTCGTAGCTGCGCCCACGGCGTCTGCGGCTCGGACGCCATGCGCATCAACGGCCGCAACCGCCTCGCGTGCAAGACCCTGATCAAGGATCTCGACATCTCGCAGCCCATCTACGTCGAGGCCATCAAGGGGCTGCCGCTCGAGAAGGACCTCGTCGTCGACATGGAGCCGTTCTTCCAGTCGTACCGTGAGATCCAGCCCTTCCTGATCTCGTCGTCGAAGCCCGAGAAGGAGCGCATCCAGAGCGCCACCCAGCGCGAGCGCTTCGATGACACGACCAAGTGCATCCTCTGCGCGGCCTGCACATCGAGCTGCCCCGTCTTCTGGACCGACGGCCAGTACTTCGGCCCCGCGGCCATCGTGAACGCGCACCGCTTCATCTTCGACTCGCGCGACGAGGGCTCGCAGGTCCGTCTCGACATCCTCAACGACAAAGAGGGCGTCTGGCGCTGCCGCACGACCTTCAACTGCACCGACGCGTGCCCGCGCGGCATCCAGGTGACGCAGGCCATCGCCGAGGTCAAGCAGGCCGTCCTGCGCGGTCGTCCGTAACCGTTCCTGCCGCACGAACGAGAGAGCGGGTCGCCCTTCCGGGTGACCCGCTCTCTCGTCGTCTCGGGCCTACGAGGCCGAGGACACGACCTCAGTCGTCCTCGATGATGCAGCTCGCCTCGAGCCCCAGGGCCAGACGCATCGCGACCGAGACCCCGGCCTCGCCGTGATCCCCGAGCGGCGCGAACGCATCGATCCAGAACACCGGGAGGCGCACGGCAGGCGGGTCGGGTAGCAGACGGTCGATCTCGCCCTCGGTCGCGAGCTCGAAGGCGGGGTAGACCGTGAGCACGAAGTCCCCCGTGCCGTCGAAGACCTGCAGGGCGTCACCGTCGTCGATCTCACGCACGCCGAACGACTCGTCGACCCCGCGTGCCGCGCTGGCCAGATCGAGCTCGTCGAAGACCGACGGGCTCAGGATGGTGATCTCACGGGGCATCCGGCGACTCCGTCGGGGTGTTCGGGGACCGGTCGGTGGGGGCGCTGCCGGCCGCATCGTCGGGCTCGTCGCCCTCGTCGTCGGCCGCGCCGTCAGGACGACCGTGGGTCGCCCCGGGCAGGGAGCTCTCGTGCAACAGGTCCATCTCGTGGAGGTCGTCCTCCCAGGCCTGCAGGAGCGGCGGTGTGACCATCGTGGCGAGCCTCTCCGGGCCGACCGCGTCGAGCGTCTGGTGCAGGGCGTCCCACCCCGGGTTCTCCGCATCGCCGAGAGGGACGACGTAGGCCGGTAGCCGCGGACGCCCGACGACGCGCACGGGCCTGCCCTGCTGCACGGCGGCGAGCTCGATCCCGAGCCGCCGCACGCTGGGCGCGCCGATCAGCAGCACGACCGGGTTCGGCGGCGGATAGGTGACGGCCCGGACGCTGCGGTCGGGCTCGCCCTGGCGCGCCACGACCAGCGCGAACGTCGGAAGCGATGTCGTCGAGATCTCGGCCAGGGCGTCCGACAACCGGGCGATGGCCGCGTCGAGGGCCGGGGCGTCTCCGCCGTCGCCCACGTCGACCGTCATGGCGGTCGTCTCCTCGACGCCGTGCTCCGTCACCCGCGCCGTGATGGTGGCCGACACGGTCGGCCCCTCCACGACCACGCTCATCGACTCGGGCGAGACGTGCCGGGCCTGCTGGGTCAGCACCCAGCGGTCCCACCGGTGGACCAGGGGCTCGGATTCTCCGAAGTGGGTGGGGCCGGTGCCGGAGACCGCGGCGCTCAGGGTCTCGAGCGCGCCTCCTAATGTCGTGTCGTGGGAGGCGCGGTGCAGCACCGTGAGGTCGACGCTGACCTGGCAGGTCGTGTCGACCGCGTCGGCGACGACGACCGGCAGGGCGGCGGCCGACGCGTCGAGGTCGGGCAGGTCGTCGAGGGCGTACCCGGCGGCGTCGAGGTCGGCGTAGTGGATGCCGGTGAGCCCGTCGCGGAGGTCGCCGCTCTCGTCGCGCACCGCCCAGACGCCGCCCGCGGCGACGAGAGCAGCGCGGAGACCGATGGTCACACGCGAGCGCTCGTCCGTGACGAGGACGATCCGTCGCCGACGCGAGGGGCGGCGGAGCATGCGGGCAAGGGGCTTCGAGAGCCGGACGACCCGGGCTCGGCTGTCGACCCGGACGACACGTGGTGTGACCGCGTCCACCAACGGGTGTCGTATTGAAGTGCCCACCCGTAGGAGTCTGCTCCGTCAGAGAGGGCGATGACCGGATCGTGGGGCGGCGGCCCAGGTTCGGGCGTGCCGGCGCGTCGGCGATTAGGCTTTCCGTGCGACGTGGCGTGTTCGGCGACGTCGGCGCCCGCTACCGCCCTCCCTCCCGATCGAGAGGTCCGCATGGACGACCCCCGCCGCCAGCAGCTCCAGGACGAGATCGCCGCGGTCCTCGCGAGATCGCTCGACGGACACGACTGGGCCGAGGCGACGCTGTTCGCGTTCGAGGTCGCCGGTGCCCGCGGGTCGTGGGTCGACACGCTCGACGCGGTCGGCACCTCCCGGAGGCTCGAGACGGCCCCGATCGCCGCTGACCGACTGGGCGAGCTGCGGGCCGCGATGGCCGACCCCGAGAAGGGGTCGTGGTTCTCGGTCGCCCTGACACTCGGTCGCGACGGCTCGTTCACGGCGCGCTACAACTACGACCGCCGTGTCTACGACAACCCCTCGTCTCCGTTCGACCCGGCTCCGGGGCCGGTCGTGCCGACGGACGCCGACTACGCCGCCGACCTGGCCCGCTACCCGCGTGCCGAGCGCTACGTGACCGATTGGATGCCGACGGCCTCGCAGGACGCGGCGCCCCGCGAGTCGCGGGTCGCGGTCGCCGTCCCCGCTCGCTACGCCGCCCTGACGGACGGCTGGGGCTGGCCCGGTGTCCTGGTCAGCATCGAGCAGCAGCTCGAGCTCGCCCTGGCGTCGTCCGCGGATGCACCCCTCGACGCCGACCGCCGCATGACCGTGTCCTCCGACGTCGAGCACCGGGTCGTCGCGGACGTCATCACCCCGCATCGCGTGGCCACCGTCGCGGCGCTGCACGCCGGTGCCGCCGCCGAGGGGATCGTCCACGAGGTGTCCGGTCTCGACGAGCTCGATCTGGACCGCCCGTTGGTCGAGGCCCGACTCACGTCGGACCCCACGCTCGTGGCGATCGAGCACGACGTCTCGGGGATCATCGCGGACATCGTCCGCGCGACCCTCGACGACCTCAGCGCGCCGGGTCGCTGACGCGTGCAACGCCGGCCGTACCGCCACGGCGAGACACCCGCCGATGCCCGTGAGCGTCGGCGCGCGTTCGCCCGCGAGCTGAAGACCCGGGTGCCGCTCGATCGGCGACTCGACCGAGCCACCGCCTCCGCCCTGTCCCGACTCGACGAGACCGTCGAGCGCCGCCTCGCCTCGGGCGACCACGACCTCCTGCTCGACGAGACGCGCATCGCGTCGTGGCCGCGGCAGGCGGCTCGTCTGGCGACGGAGGTCGACGGCGAGATCATGGCCACGGGTGCCGCCGCGGGAGCCGACCCCGTCGAGGTCGCCCGCGCGATCTCCACGACGCTCACGGCCCGGTTCGGCTTCGCACCGCACGCCTCCCCGACGGAGCGGGTGCTCGTCCTCCTGCAGGCCGTCGCGTCGGCGCACGGACGCCTCGCCGCCCACGGCTGGGAGCGCGACGTGCTCTGGACCGGCACGGGTGTGCTCGCCCGTCTGTTCGACACCGCGTCGGATGGTGCGTCCATCGACCTGACGCGTCACTCGGGCCGCATCCATCTCGAGCTCCGTCACGGCGACGAACGACCGGGTGCCGTCGGCACGGCCTACGCGGTGCTGGCTCGCGCCGGTCGCCTCGTGATCGTCGACGACGCGCGTGGGCACCTCGTCGGACTCGGCGAGCCGGTGCTGACCGCACTGACCGGGGTCGTGGCGGCCCTCGACGCCGTCGAGACGTTCCGCGAGCAGGCCACCGACTGAGAGAGGCCCGGTTCCCGGCGACGTCGTCACCGGGAACCGGGCCTCGTGGCACCGCCGATCGGATCAGACGGCCGTCGCGGCCGCGCGGGCAGCGGCAGCCGTCGGAGCCTGCAGCGCCTTCGCCGCGAGCTCACGCGCCTGCTCGAGCGTGTGCGTCGACAGCTCGAGACGGACGTCGGCGAGAGCGGCCGGGGTCATCGACAACGTGGTGGCACCGAGACCGACGAGCACGACCGCCAGCAGCGGGTCGGCCGCGGCCTCGCCGCAGATGCCGACGGGCTTGCCCGCCGCGGCTCCGGCGTCGCCCAGGAGCTTGACGAGACGCAGCACGGCGGGGTGCCACGGGTCCTGGTAGGACGCGACGGAACCGAGCATGCGGTCGGCCGCCATCGTGTACTGCGTCAGGTCGTTGGTGCCGACGCTGACGAAGTCCGCCGTGGCGAGCACCTGGTCGGCCAGAACGGCGAGCGACGGGACCTCGGCCATGACACCCACGGTCGTGAGCCCGAGCTCGCGGCCGAGACGGACGAAGTACTCCGTCTCGTCGGCGTCGCTCACCATCGGCGCCATGACCCAGAGGTCGGCGGTCGTGGCCGCCTGGGCGTTCGCGAGGGCGGTGAGCTGGTCGCGGAGGATCTGCTCCTTCTCGCGGAGGGCGCGGAGCCCGCGGAGACCGAGGGCGGGGTTCTCCTCGTGCGCGTCGTTCAAGAACGCGAGCGGCTTGTCGGCGCCGGCGTCGAGGGCACGAACGACGACCTTCTTGCCGGGGAACGCCTCGAGGAGCTTCGTGTAGCTCGCGGTCTGGCTCTCGACCGAGGGCGCCTTCGTGTTGCCGAGGAAGAGGAACTCGGTGCGGAACAGGCCCACCCCCTCGGCGCCGAGCGCGATGGCCCCGGCGGCCTCGTCCGGCGAGCCCAGGTTGGCCAGCAGGGGCACGGTGTGACCGTCGGCCAGGGCGCCGTCGGTGAGTGGGGCCGCCTGTGCGGCCTTGCGGTCGGCGATGCGCCTCTCGGCGTCGGCGACCTCGTCCGCGCTCGGGTCGACGGTGACGACACCGGTGGCGGCGTCGGCCACGACGACCGTGCCGTCGACGAGGTCGAGCGCGCCGGTGACACCGACGATCGCCGGGATGGACTTCGACCGGGCTAGGATCGCCGTGTGCGAGGTCGGGCCGCCGTCGCGAGTGATGAGGGCGAGCACCTTGTCGAGGTCGAGAAGGGCCGTGTCGGCGGGAGCGAGGTCGGGGGCCACGAGCACGAAGGGGGTGTCGCTCTCGGGGACGCCGGGCGCGGGGACGCCGCGCAGCGCCGCGATCACCCGCTGGGCGACGTCGCCCAGGTCGGTGGCGCGCTCGGCCATGTAGCCGCCCATGCCGATGAGCATCTCCTGGAACGCCTGGAAGGCCTCGAAGACGGCCCGCTCCCCGGTGAGGCCGTTGTCGATGCGCTCCTTGACGTCGTCCGTCAGCGTCGGGTCCTGGGCCATGAGGGCCTGGGCGTCCAGCACGTCCTTCGCCTCGCCTCCCGCCTTCTCGCCGCGGGCGGTGAGATCGGTCGCCACGGCCGCGAGCGCCGTCAGCACCCCGTCGTATTCGACGGCGGGGTCGGCGGTACGGGGGTCGGAGCCCGGTTCGGGCAGCGGTTCCGGCATCCGCAGGATCGGGCCGACGGCCACTCCTCGTCCGACGCCAACGCCCTGTAGTGCCACAGTGAAACCTCTTCGATTCGGGGATGATCGAGTGCGCCCCTTCGAGGTGGCACACTCCACGGTCGGTCGCCATCGTACGCGAGTGCCGGTGGGGAGAGCCGGGAGACCTCCGTGCCGCCTAGGCTTGCGGCATGACGATCGTGCGGACGACGGGCGCCCGCGTCGTCCGCGCCCGACCCGTCCGGGTGCTGGGCCGCTACGTCGCGGCCCGGGGGCCGCTTCTGGCCGCCGGCCTCACGTATCAGGCGCTCTTCGCCCTCTTCGCCGCCCTCTGGGTCGGGTTCTCCATCGCCGGTTTCGTCGTGACCGGCGACGAGGTCGTCCGCGACGAGCTCATCCTGTTCATCCGGTCGGCCGTGCCCGGGTTGATCCAGGACGACTCCGGGGCGGGTGTCGTCGACCCGGACGCCTTGTTGGACGCGAGCGTCTTCGGCTGGACCGGTGCCGTCGCCCTGGTCGGTCTGCTCTTCTCGTCGATCACGCTCTTCGGCGGCATGCGCGACTCGGTGCGCACCATCTTCCGGGCGCCGACACCCGCGACGCCGTTCGTCGTGCTGGTCGGACGCGACCTCGCCCTGGCCGTCGCCTTCGGTCTGGCCGTGCTCGTGTCGGCCGCCCTGTCCCTCGCCAGCACCGCCGCGGTCACGGCGACCCTCGACGCCGTCGGCGTCTCAACGCACACCGACGCGGCCCGGCTCACGCTCCGCGCCGTCGGCCTCGTGCTCGTCTTCGCATTCGACACGGCCGTCCTCGCCGCGCTCTTCCGGGTGCTCGCCGGCCTGCACATCCCGGGCCGGCGACTCCTGGCGGGCTCCCTGATCGGAGCCGCCGGCTTCGTGCTGCTCACGTTCGTCGGCGGCACGCTCCTGCGAGCCGCCGGGTCGAACCCCCTGCTCGCCTCGTTCGCGGCCATCATCGGGTTGCTGATCGTGATCGACCTGCTGTGTCAGGTCCTCCTCCTGTCGGCGGCCTGGATCGCCGTCGGCATGGACGACATCGGCGTGCTCGCCGACCCGCACGAGGAGGCCGAGCGCCTTCGCCGTCTCGACGAGGAGCGTCTGCGCCGCCTCGACGAGGAACGCCTGGCCGAGGAGGCGCGGACAGCGACCCGGACGACGCGCGCCGTGGCCGCCGCGAGGGCCGCGACCACGCGCGTGATCGACGCCGGACGACCCGGTGTCGCCCGTGTCGCGGGGCTGTTCCGGCGTCGGGGCGATGACGGCGGCCGCCGGTAGTCTTTCGGGCATGGGTTCTCGTCTCCGCCTCGCCTCGGTCAACGTCAACGGCGTCCGCGCCGCCTTCCGCAAGGGCATGGGCGAATGGCTCGACGATCGCGACGTCGACATCCTCACCCTGCAAGAGGTGCGGGCGTCCACCGACGACCTCGAGGGCCTGCTCGGACCGGACTGGAGCATCGTGCACGACCCGGCCACGGCGAAGGGCCGCGCCGGCGTCGCCATCGCCTCGCGCAAGACCGCCGAGATCCACCGTGTCGCGCTCGGCGCCGACGAGTTCGACAGCGCCGGCCGCTGGATCGAGGCCGACTTCGACGTGGACGGCACCCTCGTGACCGTCGTCAGCACGTACGTGCACTCGGGCGAGGTCGACACCCCCAAGCAGGTCGAGAAATGGACCTTCCTCGACGCGATGACGGAGCGCCTCCCCCAGGTGCTCGAGCACAACAGCCTGGCCGTCGTGACGGGCGACCTCAACGTCGGCCACACCGAGCTCGACATCAAGAACTGGAAGGGCAACGTCAAGCGTGCCGGGTTCCTGCCCCGCGAGCGTGCCTACTTCGATCGCTTCTTCGGCGAGGCCGGGGTCGAGGTCGAGACGGTGGACGGCTCGGGCGGCACCGGGCTCGGCTGGGTCGACGTCGGGCGTCGCCTCGCCGGCGAGGTCGAGGGCCCCTACACCTGGTGGTCCTGGCGCGGCGCCGCGTTCGACAACGACACCGGGTGGCGCATCGACTACCAGATGGCGACGCCCGACCTCGCCGATCGCGCCCGCGACTACACCGTCGACCGGGCCGCGTCGTACGACAAGCGATGGTCCGACCACGCTCCCGTCGTCGTCGACTACGACCTCTGATCCACCACCACGCTCTTCGAGGACATCATGACCAAGCCCCGCCTCTTCTCCGGCATGCAGCCGTCCGCCGACTCGCTCCACGTCGGCAACTACGTCGGTGCCCTGCTGCAATGGAAAGACCTGCAGACCACCCATGACGCACTCTTCTGCGTCGTCGACATGCACGCGATCACGGTCCCGCAAGACCCCGAGCAGTTGCGCGCCCAGATCCGCAGCACGGCCGCCCAGTACATCGCGGCGGGCATCGACCCCGCGGAGTCGACGCTGTTCATCCAGTCGCACGTGCCCGCTCATGCCCAGCTGGCCTGGGTGCTGAACACCCTCACGGGTTTCGGCGAGGCGAGCCGGATGACGCAGTTCAAAGACAAGGCCGCCAAGCAGGGCGCCGACTCGGCATCGCTCGGCCTGTTCGCGTACCCGACGCTGATGGCCGCCGACATCCTGCTCTACAACGCCGAGACCGTCCCCGTCGGCGACGACCAGCGGCAGCACGTCGAGCTCACCCGCGACCTCGCGAACCGGTTCAACTCGCGCTACGGCCCGACGTTCGTCGTGCCCGAGGCGACCATCCTGAAAGAGACGGCGCGCATCTACGACCTGCAGAATCCCGAGTCGAAGATGAGCAAGTCGGCCGCGACCGACAACGGCGTCGTGTGGCTGCTCGACGAGCCGTCGCGCACGGCGAAGAAGATCAAGTCCGCGGTCACCGACACCGAGCGCGAGATCCGCTTCGACCGGGGCGCCAAGGCCGGCGTCTCGAACCTGCTGTCGATCTTGTCGGCGTTCTCGGGCACGGCCATCCCCGCCCTCGAAGAGCAGTACGCCGGGCGCGGGTACGGCGATCTGAAGAAGGACGTCGCCGAGGTCGTCGTCGAGACGTTCGCCCCCGTGCGCGAGCGCGCGCTGGCGCTGTTGAGCGACCCGGCCGAACTCGACCGGGTGCTGGCAGGCAACGCCGATCGAGCGAACGAGATCGCGCAGGCCACCCTCGACACGGTCTACGACCGCATCGGGTTCGTCCGCAAGGTCTGATCGTGCGCCCGTTCGTGCTCGAGTCGTCCGGGCTCCGTCTCGAGGTCCCGGGCACGGCCGACATCCCCGCCATCGTCGAGGCATGCAGCGACCCCGACGTCGTCCGGTTCACCACCGTGCCCACTCCGTATCACCGCGGCGACGCGGAGTTCTTCCTCTCGCAGATCGTCGACTTCGGCTGGTCGACCGGGCGCGAGTACACGTGGGGCGTCCGCGAGCCCGGGTCGTCGTTGCTCCTCGGCATGGTCAGCCTGCGCCTGCGCGCCCACGACATCGGCTTCTGGTTGGCGCCGCAGGCCCGGGGGCGAGGCCTGATGAGTCGAGCCGTGACCCTCGTGGCCGACTGGGCCTTCACCGAGGGAGGGCTGCCCGATGTGCTCTGGGAGGGCTACGTCGGCAACGACGGTTCGGCGGCCGTGGCGCGACGGGCCGGATTCACCTACACGGGTGTCGGCCCCGGCCTCCATCCCGGTCGCGACGGCGGTCGACCCTCGTGCTGGAAGGCCCGGCTGCTCTCGACCGACGACCGGACGCCTCGGGCGGGCTGGCCCGCGTCCTCCGAGTCACCGGAATACGACGCCGCCGGAGGCGTTGACCTCCACGGCACGTCGACGAACGACGCGCATCCCGACCGCCTCGAGCGGTCAGATCACCCGGAGGAACCGTGACGTCACAGGTCGACACGTCGTCGTCGGCCGTGTCCTACGAGGCTGCGATGCGACGGGCGATCGACCTCGGTCAGAACGGCCCCGCGCGTGGCGTCAACCCGCAGGTGGGCTGCGTCCTCCTCCACCCGGACGGGACTCTGGCTGCCGAGGGCTGGCACCGAGGAGCGGGGACGCCGCACGCCGAGGTCGACGCGCTGTCGAAGCTCGGCGAGGCGGGCGCCCGCGGCCTCACGGCGGTCGTCAGTCTCGAACCCTGCAACCACACGGGCCGCACCGGCCCGTGCAGCGCGGCCCTGATCGACGCGGGCGTCGCCCGCGTCGTGTACGCCGTGTCCGACCCGGGTGACGTGTCCCGGGGAGGCGCCCAGCGCCTCCTCGACTCCGGTGTCGACGTGATCGGCGGCATCCTGGCCGATGAGGCCACCGAGGCGATCCGCCCCTGGCTCGTGGTCGCTCGACACGGTCGACCGTTCGTCACCGTGAAATGGGCCTCGAGCCTCGACGGCCGGACCGCCGCCGCCGACGGGTCGAGCCAGTGGATCACCGGGGCCGCGGCCCGGCAGGACGTCCATCGGCGCCGTGCGGAGCATGACGCGATCCTCGTCGGCACGGGCACCGTGCTGGCCGATGACCCGACCCTCACGGCACGGGACGAGCGCGGCGAGCTGCTCCCCGACCAGCCCGTGCCGGTCGTCGTCGGAGAACGCCCCGTGCCTGGGGCCGCACGAGTCCGACAGCACCCTCGAGGGCTCGTCGAGAGTGGCTCGCGAGACCTCGGGCGCGTCCTCGGCGATCTGCTCGACCGAGGCGTCCGCAGCGTGTTCGTCGAAGGCGGTCCCACGGTCGCGAGCGAGTTCATCCGACTCGGCCTCGTCGACGACTACCTGGTCTACCTCGCCCCCACGCTGATCGGCGGCCCGCACACCGCCCTGGACCGGCTCGGAGTCGAGACCATCGACGACCAGCGACGACTTCGGGTGACCGATGTCACCCCCCTCGGCGACGACCTGCTGATCGTCGCCCGCGACACCCTCCGGAGAACACCATGACCGACACCCCCGCCCTCCGTTCCCAGGTCTCGTTCGAGGTCGAGACGACCGTTCCGACGTCCCACGGCGTCTTCCGGATGCGGGCCTACCACGACCTCGTCACGGGCTCGGATCACATCGCCATCGTCTCGGGGCAGCCCGCTCCGGGCGCCCTCGTGCGCGTGCACTCCGAGTGCCTGACCGGCGAGGCCTTCGGCTCGCTCAAGTGCGAGTGCGGCCCTCAGCTCGACAGTGCCCTCGAGACCATCGACCGGCAGGGCGGCGTCGTCGTCTACCTGCGTGGACAGGAGGGGCGCGGCATCGGCCTGATCAACAAGCTCCGCGCCTACCGTCTGCAAGAGGACGGGCTCGACACGCTCGACGCCAACCTGGCCCTCGGTCTGCCCGCGGATGCGCGCGACTACGGCGCCGCCGCCGACATCCTCCGCGATCTCGGCCTGGACCAGGTGCGACTGCTCAGCAACAACCCCGAGAAGCGTCGGCAGCTCGACGCTCACGGAATCACCGTGACCGATCTCGTGCCGCTCGTCGTCGGTGTCGGTGCCTTTAACGAGGGCTATCTCGACACGAAGCGCGACCGCATGGGGCACGAGCTGCCCGACCACCTCGGCGACCAGTCGGCGTAAGATAGACGACGGCTGTCACGAGCGGCCACGATCTCGCCCCGGTTTCCGCACGTCCGCACCCCGCTTCTGACGTCCGATCGGCCGCACCGTATCCGGTGCTCGCCCTCGTCGACGCCGCCGGGACTCCTCCCCCTCTTCGCGTCCGCTCTGGAGTCCGTCATGTCCGCATCCACCGTCGCCTCGTCGACCCCGTCCTCACCGCCCGTGAACAAGCGCTCGCGCGTCATCGTCGCCAGCCTGATCGGTACCTCGATCGAGTTCTACGACTTCTACGTGTACGCGACGGCCGCCGTCCTCGTCTTCCCGACGCTGTTCTTCGCGAACGACGACCCCGCCGTGGCCCGGCTCGCGTCGTTCGCCGTCTTCGGCGTCGCGTTCATCGCCCGCCCCGTCGGCTCCATCATCTTCGGTCACTTCGGCGATCGCATCGGCCGCAAGGGCACGCTCGTCGCGTCGTTGCTCACCATGGGCATCGCGACCTTCCTGATCGGTTGCATCCCCGCCGGCACCACCCCGGGGTGGGCCGTCGCCGCGCCCGCCGCACTCGTCGTGCTGCGGTTCTGCCAGGGCCTCGGTCTCGGCGGCGAGTGGAGCGGGGCGGCCCTGCTCGCCACCGAGAACGCCCCGGCCAACCGGCGAGCGATCTACGGGACCTTCCCCCAGCTCGGTGCCCCCATCGGGTTCATCATCGCGAACCTCGTCTTCGTCGTCCTGAACACGCAGCTGACCGACGAGCAGTTCTTGACCTGGGGCTGGCGCGTGCCCTTCCTGCTGAGCGCCGTGCTCGTGATCATCGGCCTGTACGTCCGATTCCGATTGATCGAGACCCCCGCGTTCCAGAAGGTCGTCGATCAGGGCAACGTGGCGGCCCTGCCGCTCGCCCGGGTGTTCAAGACCAGCTGGCGTCCGCTCATCCTGGGCACGTTCATCATGCTGGCGACGTACACGCTCTTCTACCTCATGACGACGTTCACCCTGACCTACGGGACGGCCCCGGCCGACGGCGCCTCGCCCGGCCTCGGCTACCCGCGCACCCAGTTCCTGGTCATGCTCATCGTCGGGGTCGTGTTCTTCGGCATCTTCACACTCGTGTCGGGCCCGCTCGCCGAGAGGTACGGTCGCCGGGCCATGCTGATCTGCGTGACCGCGGGCATCCTCGTCTTCGGGTTCCTGTTCGCGCCCTTGTTCGCCGCCGGGTTCGTCGGAGCGCAGGGGCTGCTCATCCTGGGCTTCGTGCTGATGGGTCTGACGTTCGGGCCGATGGGTGCCGTCCTGCCGGAGCTGTTCCCGACGAGCGTCCGGTACACCGGCTCGGCCATCAGCTACAACGTCGCGAGCATCCTGGGCGCGGCCGTCGCCCCGTTCATCGCGGTGGCGCTGTGGCAGGCGGCCGGCGGCAGCACCTGGCTCGTCGGTCTCTATCTCTCGGCCATGGCCGCCCTGACCCTGACGGCCCTCATCATCAGTCGCGAGACCAAGGACGTCGACTACGAGACCGTCCGCTGACCCGAGCCGACACCTCCACACGTCCCGTGCGCTCCTCGGAGTGCACGGGACGCGTGTCTTCGTGCCCACGTCACAGCCAAGACGAAGTACCGTCGTGGATGGCACGCGTCCCTCTCGGTGACGCCCGCCGCCTCGACATCTCAGCCGCGCCTCCGGCGCTGCCTGGCTCCACCCTCGAAAGGCGACATGAGCTCCGACACGAGCACTCAGCGCGACACCACCGATCCGACCCCGGGCGCGCGCGCGACCGACGCCGATCAGCCCTCTCGTGATCGGCCCTCGCGCGGTCCGGCATCGCACGGTCGGCGCGACGGGACGGACACGGAGACGGGCTCGACGCCCACGCCGCCGCCCGCCCGTGGGCTGAGGATGTTCGGCCGGCGCCCCGCGCCCGAGGGGCCTCGGGCCACGTTCCGACAGCTGCTGCCGTACGTGTTCGAGCACAAGAAGGTGATGACCGTCGTCATCGTGCTCAGCGTTCTCGGGGCGGCCGCCTCACTCGGGCAGCCCCTGCTCGTCAGCCAGGTCATCTCGTTCGTCCAGAGAGGCGAGACTCTCGGCGTCCTCGTCTGGGCGCTGATCGGACTGGTCGTCGTCGGCGGTCTGATCAGCGGTTTCCAGCACTACCTGCTGCAGCGGATGGGCGAGGGCGTCGTGCTGAGCAGCCGCCGCCGGCTCGTCGCCCGCCTGCTGAACCTCCCCATCAGCCAGTTCGACACCCGTCGCACGGGCGATCTCGTCTCGCGGGTCGGCTCCGACACCACCCTGCTGCGCGCCGTGCTGACGCAGGGCCTGGTGGAAGCCATCGGCGGCTCGCTGACCTTCGCGGGCGCCCTCGTCGGCATGGCCATCATCGATCCCGTCCTGCTCGGGCTCACCGTGCTCGTGGTCGCGGTGTCGGTCGTCGTGGTCGTCCTGCTGTCGGGCCGCATCCGCGTCGCCAGCCGTCAGGCACAGGAGAAGGTCGGCGACCTGACAGCCGCCGTCGAACGGGCCATCAGCTCGGTGCGGACGATCCGTGCCGCGGGAGCCACCGACCGCGAGATCACGGCCGTCGACCGCGACGCCCACGGTGCCTACCTTCGCGGCCTGACCGTCGCGCGCATCTCGGCCCTGGTCGTGCCGATCGCGTCCATCGCCATGCAGACGTCCTTCCTGGTGGTGCTCGGCGTCGGCGGGTTCCGGGTCGCGAGCGGTGCCATCACGATCGCGTCGCTCGTCTCGTTCATCCTCTTCTTGTTCCTGATGATCATGCCGCTCGGGCAGGCCATGGGCGCCGTCATGTCGGTCAACCAGGCGCTCGGGGCGCTGGGTCGCATCCAGGAGATCCTCGACCTGCCGATCGAGACGGACGACGACGAGCGCATCGCCCGCGAGGCCGGCGCCGCGCCGTCCGCGCGCCTCGCCGACACCAGTTCCGCGGTCCAGTTCGACGACGTCGAGTTCCGCTACCCCGACTCGCCCGCGGCCCAGGGCGGGGCGGACTCGGGGACGGCCTCGGTGTCCGCCGACGATCTGACCGTGCTGCGCGGTGTCAGCTTCTCGGTGCCGATCGGTCGACGCACGGCGCTCGTCGGCCCGTCCGGTGCCGGCAAGAGCACGATCCTCGCCCTCATCGAGCGCTTCTACGATCCCACCTCGGGTGTCGTCCGCGTCGGCGGTGCCGACGTGCGCACCCTCGACCGCGAGGCGCTCCGCGCCCAGATCGGCTACGTCGAACAGGACGCACCGGTACTCGCCGGCACCATCCGGGACAATCTCGTGCTCGGCTCCCCCGATGCCACGGACGACGACTGCCGCCGCGTGCTCGAGGCCGTCAACCTCACGGCCGTGCTCGAGCGCGGCGACCAGGGTCTCGACGCACAGGTCGGCGAGGACGGCGTCATGCTGTCGGGCGGCGAGCGTCAGCGACTCGCTATCGCACGCACTCTGCTCTCGGCGCCGCCGATCCTGCTGCTGGACGAGTCCACGTCGAGCCTCGACGGCCTGAACGAA
Source organism: Frigoribacterium sp. 2-23 (assembly GCF_049601585.1). GTDB lineage: Bacteria > Actinomycetota > Actinomycetes > Actinomycetales > Microbacteriaceae > Frigoribacterium. The sequence goes on from NZ_CP187126.1 coordinate 2,274,031, forward strand.
CAGCGTCTCCGCGAGGCGATCGACGCCGTCGCCGAGAACCGCACGTTGATCGTCATCGCGCACCGGTTGTCGACCGTGGTCGACTCCGACCAGATCGTCGTCGTGGAGGACGGACGCGTGGTCGGCGTCGGCACGCACTCCGAACTGGTCGTGTCCACGCCTCTCTACAAAGACCTGGCCAAACACCAGCTGCTCGTCTGACGGAAAGCTCAGATCTGCGGCCGCCGCCGTCCGTGCTCTGCCATGATCCCGGCATGAACGCCGGTAGCTCCGCTGAGATCCTGACCCACGTCGAACCCGGCGGAGTCGGGGTGATCACCCTCAACCGTCCGGCGAAGATCAACGCCCTCACCGACACCATGCTCGGTGCCATCGAGGACGCCCTCGACCGGTGGGAGGACGACGACGGCATCGTCGGCATCGTCCTGCACGGAACCGGCGACCGCGGCTTCTGCGCCGGTGGGGACATCGCGTCGATCCATGGTCACGGCCGAGACGACCCGGCCGCGAGCATCGACGTCTGGCATCGCGAATACCGCGGCGTGCTGCGCTTGAGCCGATTCCGCACCCCGATCGTCTCCCTGCTCGACGGGCTCGCCATGGGTGCCGGCATCGGTCTCGGCGGCCACGTGTCGCTCCGCGTCGTCACGGAACGCAGCGTCGTCGGGATGCCCGAGACACTCATCGGCCTGACCCCCGATGCCGGCGGGAGCTTCCTGCTGTCCCGGGCGCCCGGCGAACTCGGCACCCATCTGGCCCTGACGGGGCGTGCGATGTCCGGGGCCGACGCGCTGGTCACCGGCTTCGCCGACGTGTTCGTGCCCGCGACCGTCCTGCCCGATATCCCTCACGCCCTCGCCACCGGGGGTCTGGACGGAGTCCGCGCCCTCGCCGTCGCTCCCCCGATGTCCGAACTCGACGGCGCCCGCGTGTGGATCGACGAGGCGTATCGAGGCGACGACGCCCTCGCCATCGTGGCGCGCCTCCGGGCCCTGGAGGCGACCGGCATCGCCGAGGCCGGCCGCAGCGCCGACGACATCGAGGCCGCTTCCCCGACATCGGTCGTGGTCACCCTCGCCGCGCAACGTCGAGCGCGGGCGCTGCCCGACCTCGAGTCCGTCCTCGGTCAGGAGCTGGGGCTCGTCAGTGCGCTGGCGGGACAGCACGATCTCTACGAGGGGATCCGAGCGCGGGTCATCGACAAGGACCGCCGGCCCGCGTGGAGCCCCGCGACCCTCGACGCCGTCGATGTCGACGCCGTCCTGGCGCGAATCGACTGGGACGCCCACCTCTGACGCGGATCCGCCCTCGACCGGGACGTCAGGAGGAGACGGCGGCCTCGCCCGTCCGGGTCTCCGCCGCGACGCGGGCCCGCTCGATCACGTCGAGTGCGGCCACGGAATCCCTCGGGTCGACCGGCACCGGGCCGTCGCCCCGGAGGGCCGCGGCCATACCGCGGTAGAACGCGGGGTACCGCCCCACCTCCGTCGGCTCGGGACGGACGTCGTCCCCTACCCCGCGCACGCCGTAGCGCGACGGCTCGACGCGCCCGTAGTCGGGGTCGTGCGGCGACAGACCCGACGCGAGTTGCGCCTCCTGAGGGTCGAGACCGTCGACGACGTACGCGGCCTCGGACCCGAGCACACGGAAGCGCGGGCCCGGGAGCGCGGCGACGTGACTCATCCACAGTCGTGAGACGACACCGCTCGCGTGTCGCAGCGAGACGAAGACGTCGTCGTCGGCGGCGCTGCCCGGGCGCCTGGTCCGGATGTCAGCCGCGACATCGACGACGGGCCCGAACAGCGTCAGGGCCTGGTCGACGAGGTGCGGCCCCAGGTCGAAGAGGATGCCACCGCCCTCGGCGGCCGTGGCAGAGGCCTTCCAGCCGGCTCGGTTGCGGGGCTTCCAGGGTTCGAATCGCGACTCGAACGTGGCGACGTCGCCGAGCGCCCCGTCGCCGACGAGACGCCGGACGGTGAGGAAGTCGCCGTCCCAGCGACGGTTCTGATACACGCTCAGGGGGCGACCGAGCTCGTCGGCCAGCTCGACGAGCGCCGTGGCCTCGGCCGCACTCGTCGCGATCGGTTTGTCGACGACGACCCCCGCACCCGCGCGCAGCGCCGCGGACGCGACCGGGGCATGCGTCTCGTTGGGCGACGCCACGACGACGAGGTCGAGATCTCGCCCCCACAACTCGTCGACGTCGCCGACGATGGCGACACCCTCGTGGTCCGCACGAGCCTGCGCCGCACGATCCGGCGAGCGGGTGACGACGGAGTCGAGGACGAAGTCGTCGTCGGCGGCGAGGAGGGACGCGTGGAAGACCCGACCGGCGAGACCGTAACCGACGACGCCGACCCGCAGAGGCGCCGGCCTCATGCGCCGGCCGAGGTGGTGTCGCCCGAGGGAGCCTGCGCCGACGGAGCGTCCGCCGACGTCGCGTCCGCCGACGCGTCGTCCGAGGACACGAGTCGGACGCCCGCCGCCCGGAGCTCGGCCAGGGCGGCCGCGCTCGACTCGGCGGCGACACCGGCGACCAGGTCGTCGATCACCCGGACCGCGCGCCCGTCGGCGACGGCGTCGAGTGCGGAAGCACGGACGCAGTGATCCGTCGCCAGGCCCACGACGTCGACATCGGTCACACCGCGCTGCCGGAGGACCTCGGCCACCGTCGAGCCGTCGTCGGTGGTGCCCTCGAAGAGTGAATAGGCGGGCTCCCCCCTGCCCTTCTTCACGTGCACGTCCACGAACGAGGTGTCGAGGGCGGGGTGGTACTCGGCACCGGGTTGACCGCCGACGCAGTGCACGGGCCAGCTGTCGACGTAGTCGGGCTCGGCCGCGAAGTGCCCTCCGTTGTCGTCGTCGCCGTGGTGCCAGTCGCGGGACGCGATCACGATGTCGTAGAGATCGGGGTTGCTGCGCAGGTACGCGGTGACCCCCTCGGCGACCGCGGCTCCGCCGGTGACGCCGAGCGCGCCTCCTTCGGTGAAGTCGTTCTGGACGTCGACGACGAACAGGGCTCTGGTCATGACGGGGCCTCCTGGGCGAGCGGCCGGGTCTCGGCCGCGGCGATCACGTGGTGGACAGGTTGTCGCCGCACGAGTACACCGAGGCGGTCAGCGTGTCGAGGGCGGCGCGGGCGGAGTCGCGGACGTTGCCGATCGCGTAGAACGCGAACGTGAGCTTGGTGCCGTCCGCCGCGTCGATCGAACCGGCCAGCGTGTACGCCGTGTCGATCCAGCCGGTCTTGGCGTGCACGGCACCGCGGGCCACGGCGTTGGAACCGGTGAAGCGCGACGCCAGCGTGCCGGTCTTGCCCGACACGGGCAGAGCCTGGTAGACGACGCCGAGACCGTGATCGCCGTTCGCGACCTGGATCATGAGACGGGCGACGAACGTCGACGGGACGGCGTTGTTCTCGCTCAGCCCCGAGCCGTCGACGATGACGATGTTCGACGCGTCGAGGCCGTAGGTCTTCTGCAGCACCGAGCGGTAGAGCGCGGTCAGCGACGCGGCCGAGCCGTCGGCCCCCGAGACACGGGACGACACCCGGGCCAGCATCTCTGCCAGCGTGTTGTCGGAGTTCGGGATCATCTGACCGATCAGCGTCGACACGGGCTGCGACGAGACCTTCGCGAGCACGGTCTGGCTCGACGACGTGCCCTGCGCGATGGCCGCCGACGACGCACCGGCGACGCCGGCCGCCACCAGCGCCTGACGGAACGCCTCACCGGCCCGGCCGATCGGATCGGTGCTGCGCGGGCTCGTGGTGGCGGCGGGCGTCGCTCGATCGCCGTCGACCTGGAGGGCGGTGACCTCGGAGTGGTAGCCGATGGTCTGCTCGGTACGCTTCCAGCTCGGGTCCCACTTGTCGGCCTGGTTCCAGTAGGTCGCGTCGAGCGTGATGCTGGAGACGGGCTGGTCGCCGAGCGACGACTTCACCTGCGCGGCGAGGTCGCTGAGCTTCGGCGCGTTCGTGTAGACACTGTTCGCCCCGGGCGGCGTGGCGCTGAGCGTGGCGTCGCCACCCCCGACGAGAGCGATCGCCCCGGAGCCGGGGTCGCCCGTCACGGTCGTGCTGAGACGGTAGTCGGCGCCGAGCACGGAGAGCGCGACGGCACTCGTCAGCGTCTTCAGGACGCTGCCGGTGCGGGCCGGGGTCGAACCGCTGCGGTCGAAGAGGACCTCGCCGGTCGTCGCGTTGATGACGCTGCCCTCGAACTGGCCGAGTCGGGAGTCGCTCGCGGCACCGGAGACGGAGCAGGTCCGGAGGCGCGTGGCAGCCGGGATCGCGGCCGGCGCGGGACGCTCGGGGTCGGCAGTCGGAGTCGGCGTCGGCGTCGGCGTGACCGTCACGACCTCGCCGGGGACGGTGGAGGCGGACGTGGCCGCCGTGGGGACGTTGTCGGCCGTCGCCGCACCCGCGGTGACCGCACCGGTGCCGAGCAGGACGAAGGCGAGAGCCGAGGCGGTGACGAGCACGGTCTTCGGGTGGGAGCGGTACCAGCGCGACAGCACGCCCGACCTCGCCGTCGTGCCCGACTCGCCCGCGTGCGGCGGCGTCTGTCCCGTCGGCTGCGGTGCCGGCTGCGGCGTCATCGCCCGGTCGTGTTCTGGCTCACCCTGGTCAGTCATCGCGGACCATCCTACGAAACGTGTGCCCCGGCGGGGAGGCCCCTCATCGGATCCGCAGGCGGCGCGGCTCTCTCAGCCGCCGATCTCGCCCGGGTACGTGACGCCGATGATGCGCCGGATCTCGTCCATCGTGCGCATCACGTCGAGGGTCATCCGGGGTGTCAACACCGGGCTCACGCGCTCGCCCGACTCCACGACGCGCTCGAGCTCCCGCGCCTGGTGGTGCATGCCGCGGAGACCCTTCTCGTCGGCCTCGAACCGATCGACGACCGTGTCGTCGAGGTCGTAGACGGTGAAGCCCCCGGGGCCGTACCAAGTGGGGTCGAGCTCGATCCGTCCGCCGGTCCCGAAGACCACGGCCGCGTTGGAGCCCGCCACGTCCAGGGCGGCGTAGAGGGACGCCATGGCGCCGGACTCGAAGCCGAGCAGGGCGCCGACGCGCTTGTCGACCCCCTGGTCGCTCAGCACCCCGAACGCGTCGATGGACGACGGCGCCGACAGGAGATCGTGAGCGAGGGAGACCGGGTAGACGCCCAGATCCAGCAGCGCTCCGCCCCCGAGGGCGGGATCGTTGATGCGGTGCCGAGGGTCGGTCGGCAGGTTCTGCAGGTGGTTGGCCTCCACGAGCCGGATCTCGCCGATGACACCCGACCGGATGACGGCGCGGAGACGCTCGCTCTGCGGCAGGAACCTCGTCCACATCGCCTCGAGCACCATCACGTCCGCGGCGGCCGCGGCGGCGAACACCTGCTCGGCCTCGACGGCGTTCAGAGTGAAGGGCTTCTCGATCAGCACGTGTTTGCCGGCCTCGATGGCGAGCAGCGCATTGTCGGCATGGAACACGTGCGGCGTCGCGACGTACACCGCGTCGACGTCGTCATCGTGGACCAGGGCCTCGTACGACCCGTGGGCGACCTGGACACCGAAGCGGTCGGCGAACTCCCGCGCCTTGTCGGCGTCCCGCGAACCGATCGCCGAGACGGGTATCCCCGCGTCGACCAGATCCGCCGTGAACGTCGCCGCGATGCCGCCGGCCCCGAGGATTCCCCATCTGATGCTCATGCGGCCTGTCTAGCAGAAGTACCAGCGAGCCGACGCCCGGACGAACGAGTCGCCGTCGTCGGGGACTCCCCCGCGTACGGCCGCGAACCCGATGCAGACACCGCTCACGTCACCGCGGAACGTCGGGCGGTAGAGCGAGGCCCGGTGCGCGTCGGACTCCCACCACTTGTCGGCGGACGTCGCACCCGTGTCGCCGGGTCCACCGGCCAGATTGCCGTCGCAGCCGACCGGCGGCACGCCGTCGCTGCGTTCGACCTGCCCCTTGTGGCCCCACGCGCTGAGCGGGTCGCCACTCGGGTCGTCCTTGATCCAGGTGAGGTACTGCTCCTGGCACGCGTCGAACCGGATGTTCGCCGTCGGGATGGGGTCCAGACAGTTCTCCGCGCGGATCTCGGCGTAGCGCTGCGCGAACGCCGCGAGATCCGAGTCGCGGGACGAGGAGGCGCTGGTCACCGCGGTCGCGACGGTCACCTCCGCCGCAGCGGACGTCTCGACCGCAGCGGACGTCTCGGGCCGCGGCGCACACGTGGGGGCCTCCTGGCCCGTCCATCCCGTCGCCATCTCGACGGTGCCGTCGAGACTCCGCGTGGCGAAGTCGGGAACCGGGACGCCCACGGCCGCGAGCCCCCAGGTCACGGCCAGGACGCCGCTCAGGGCGCTCGCGACGAAGGCGGGCCCGGCAATGGAGAATCGCACGATCGTCGCCTCCCTTCCCTGGCATGGCGCGTTCGTACGGTCGACGGTACTTCGCTAGAGCAGCTGCGCAACCGCGATGGGGTACAGGAAGGGACGATCGTGCACCACAACTGGGGGCGTGCGACCGATCGGACGCGAACGGGCCCGGGGGACGAAACGAGAAGAGGCCCGGTTCGTCACGAACCGGGCCTCTGGTGGAGCCGCTTTGGGGAATCGAACCCCAGACCTTCTCATTACGAGTGAGACGCTCTGCCGACTGAGCTAAAGCGGCGGATCTCGACTCTCGCCGAGCTCCGTGCCGTTGGGCACAGTCAGATACTGTACCGGATTCTCAGACCTCGCGTGACACGAGCCGGCGCAGATCGCCGATGCTCGCCTCCATGCGAGCGCGCAGCCCGAAGCGGAGGACGTCGGCGTGATGCTCGTCGTCGTCGTCGAGCCACTCGGCCCAGGCGTGACGGAGGGCGGCCATCACGACGAGCGCGACGAGGTGCGCCCGGCTCGCCACGGAACTCTCGTCGTCCCCGGAGTCGGCCACGGCGGGTGCCTCGGCCAGACGCCTCTCGACGATCTTCGACAGTCCCTCCTCGTACTCGCGCATGGACGCGACCCGTCGTGCGAACAGATCGGGGTGCGCCCGCAGCACGAGGCGACGGCGACGCACCAGCTCGCGGTCGACGATCACCGTCTGCACCGACTCGTCGAGCAGCTCGAGCAGGTCGTCGAGCAAGGGCCCCTGCCCGACGACGAACGCATCGGCCGCCTCCATCGGGAGGTCGGGGGCGTCGCCGACGATCGCGTCCTCCTTCGAGGCGAAGTAGTTGAAGAAGGTACGAGGCGACACGTCCGCACGACGGCTGATCATGTCGACGGTCACACCGTCGACACCGTGGTCGGCGACCAGCTCGAGTACGGCCACCTGGATGGCGCGCCTCGTCGCGAGTCGTTTGCGTTCGCGGAGCCCCGGGGCGGCACCGGTCGGATCGATCATCCGACCATCATCCCTCACCGGGTCGAATGTCGGCTGATGGCCACCAGCATCGCCTCGAGGGCGAGCGCCGGTGCCACGTTCGACTCGATCCGACGTCGGGCGAGGGAGATCGCGTCCATGACGGCGAGCGTCGTCGCAGGAGTCGAGGCCGACGCGGCCGCATCCAGATCCGGGCGGATGCTCTCGTTGATGGGCTCCTCGTCGACGCCGAGCTGCAGCAGGAGCACGTCGCGATAGAGCGAGAGCAGATCGACCATGATGCGATCGATCCCGTCTCGGAGGCTGCGGGTCGCCCGGCGCTTCTGGTCGTCCTCGAGTGCGCGCAGCTGACTTCGCAGCGCGGGCGGGACGGTGCCTCCCGGCGCCACCCCCAACGACCGGAGGGCGCTCTCGCGCTCCTGCGCGTCGCGCTCCTCGGTGATCGCCTTGGCGTCGTCACCGGCGACGGCGAGCAGCGTGCCGGCCGCGACGACCGCGTCCGAGACCGAACGGATGCCCAGCGCGGTCTGGAGCGTCTGTCGACGACGTGCCCGAGCCTCCGGGTTGGTGGCCAGGCGGAGAGCCATGCCGATGTGGCTCTGCGCCTCGCGGGCGGCGATCGTCGCGGTCGCGGCGTCGACGCCGTCGCGGCTCTCGAGCAGGGCCGCGACATCGGCCACGGCCGGCATCCGGAGGCGCACGCTGCGGACCCGGGACCGGATCGTCGGGATGAGATCGGCCTCGCTCGGGGCGCAGAGTATCCAGACCGTGCGAGGCGGGGGCTCCTCCAGCGCCTTGAGCAGGAGGTTGCTGGTGCGCTCGGTCATGCGGTCGGCGTCCTCGATCACGACGACGCGGTAGCGCCCGACCGAGGGTGAGAACTGCGACGCGCTGACGAGTGTCCGCACCTCGTCGATGGTGATGATCACCCGCTCGGTGCTGAGCACGGCGAGATCGGGATGCGTCCGCGCGGCGACCTGCCGCCGGGTCGTCTCGTCGTCCTCGTTGTCGCCCAGCAGGGCGGCCGCGAACGCGTAGGCGAGATTGGACCGACCCGAACCGGGTGGGCCCGTGATCAACCACGAATGCGTCATCGCCGAGTTGCCCGGGTCGGTCGACGCGGCCGCGCGCAGGGTCGCGATCGCATCCTGCTGACCCGTGAGGTTGTCCCACACGCTCATGCCGGTGCCTCAGCCTCGCAGCTCGGCGACGCGAGCCCGGATGGACGCCGCGATGGTGTCGACGGACTGCGACGCGTCGAGCACGAGGAATCTCGTCGGCTCGGCCGCTGCGAGATCGAGATACGCCTGCCTGACCCGGGAGTGGAAATCGTCCTTCTCGGCTTCGAGCCGGTCGTACTCGGTCCGCGCGACGTCGAGGCGGGAACGCCCCAGCCGCACGTCGAGGTCGAGCAGGATCGTGAGGTCGGGGAGGAGACCCTCGGCGGCCCACAGCGACAGCTCACGCACCTCGTCGGCGCCGAGCACCCGGCCGGCACCCTGGTAGGCGACGGACGAATCGATGTAACGGTCCTGCAGGACGATCTCGTCACGCTCCAACGCGGGGCGGACGAGGGTGGCGACGTGATGGGCCCGATCGGCGGCGTAGAGCAACGCCTCGGCTCGGGGCGCGATGTGTCCCTTGCGGTGCAGTACGATCTGCCGCAGCTCGAGCCCGAGGTCGGTGCCGCCCGGCTCTCGTGTCCGGACGACCGTCTCGCCGCGCTCGACGAGCCACGCCTCGAGGAGAGCGGCCTGTGTCGTCTTGCCCGACCCGTCGCCGCCCTCGAGAGTGACGAAGAGGCCGGCCACTACTGCTGCTTCGCCGTCGCTGCGGTCTTCGCCGCCGTCGACGCCGTGGTCTTCGTGGCGGCCGCCTTCGTCGTCGCGGCCTTCGTCGTCGCGGCCTTCGTCGTCGCGGCCTTCGTCGTCGCGGCCTTCGTCGTCGCCTTGGCGGTCGTCGACGTCCCCGTCTTGGCAGCAGCGGTCTTCGTCGCCGCGGGCTTCTTCGCGGCCGGCTTCTTCGCGGCCGGCTTCTTGGGAGCAGCCTTCGCCTTGGGCTTCGCCGGACCCTTCGCGCGCTTGTCGGCCAGCAGCTGGACGGCCCGGTCGAAGTCGACCTCCTCGACCGTCTCGCCCCGCGGGATCGTCGCATTGGTCTCGCCGTCGGTGACGTACGGACCGAAACGACCGTCCTTGACCTTGATCGGCTTGCCGCTGACCGGGTCGGCCTCGAACTCCTTGAGGGCACTGCTCGCACGGCGAGCGCCGTACTTCGGCTGCGCGTAGAGCTCGAGCGCGCCTGCGAGGTCGATGTCGAAGATGTCGTCCTCGGTGGTCAGCGAGCGCGTGTCCGTCCCCTTCTTGAGGTAGGGGCCGTAGCGACCGTTCTGCGCCATGATCTCGTCCCCGCTCTCGGGGTCGGCGCCGACGACGCGAGGCAGATCCAGCAGCTTCAACGCCGTGTCGAGGTCGACGGTGTCGACGCTCATGCTCTTGAAGAGGGACGCGGTGCGCTCCTTGGGCGCGGTCTTCTTGGCCGCGGCCTTCTTCGCCGCCGGCTTCTTGGCCGCAGGCTCGGCCACCGTGCCGCTCGCAACCGAGGAGGCGCTGGCCGGGTCGTCGAGGACCTCACCGGTGGCCGGGTCGACCGTCGGTTCGCCGTCCACGGCGTCACGTTCGGTGACGTACGGGCCGAAACGGCCGTCTTTGGCGATGACCTCCTTGCCCGAGTCGGGGTTGAGACCGAGAACACGGTCGCTCACGACGGGCGCGTCGATCAGCTCCCGGGCCTTGGCTGCGGTCAGTTCGTCGGGAGCGAGGTCCTCCGGCACGTTGACGCGCCGAGGGGTCTCGGGGTCGGGGCCGGGCGTCTCGATGTAGGGCCCGTAGCGACCGATACGCAGGGTCAGACCGTCGGCCAACTCGATGGAGTTGATGTCGCGGGCGTCGATCTCGCCGAGGTTGTCGATGACCTTGCGGAGTCCGCGGTGGTCGTCGTTGCCGAAGTAGAAGCCGTTGAGCCAGTCGACGCGGTCCGCCTCACCACCGGCGATGCGGTCGAGGTCGTCCTCCATGCCGGCCGTGAAGTCGTACTGCACCAGGTCGCCGAAGTACTCCTCGAGCAGGCGGACCACGGAGAAGGCGATCCAGTTCGGCACCAGGGCCGTGCCGCGGGGTGTCACGTAACCGCGATCGACGATCGTCGAGATGATCGCGGCGTAGGTCGACGGACGTCCGATACCCAGCTCTTCGAGTGTCTTGACGAGGCTCGCCTCGGTGTATCGCGGCGGCGCACTCGTGTCGTGCCCCTTCGCCTCGACCTCGTCGAGACCCAGGGCCTGCCCCGCCGTGAGCGGCGGCAGCTTCGCGTCGCTGGGCTCGGCGGTACCGTGACGGTCCTCGTCGCGTCCCTCTTCATAGGCGTTCAGGAACCCACGGAAGGTGATGACCGTACCCGTGGCGACGAACTCGGCCAGGGTGCCAGCCGCCGAACGGGGCGCGATGCCCTCGATGCCCTCCGGCGTGGTGGCCGCGACGACGACGGACGCCGTCGATCCCTTGGCGTCGGCCATCTGCGACGCGACGGTGCGCTTCCAGATCAGGTCGTAGAGCTTCCAGTCGTTGCCCCGCAGGGTGCTGCTCAGCTCGGACGGCGTACGGAACGTGTCGCCCGACGGACGGATCGCCTCGTGCGCCTCTTGTGCGTTCTTGCTCTTGCCCGAGTACACGCGGGGCTTCTCGGGGACGGTGTCGGCGCCGTACAGCTTCTTCGCCTGGCTCCGGGCGGCGTCGATCGCCTGCTGCGACAGCGACGGCGAGTCGGTTCGCATATAGGTGATGTAGCCGTTCTCGTAGAGCGACTGCGCGACGCTCATCGTCTGCCGGGCCGAGAAGCGCAGCTTGCGTGCGGCCTCCTGCTGCAGGGTCGACGTGGTGAACGGTGCGGCCGGGCGGCGCGTGTAGGGCTTCGAATCGACCGAGCCCACGACGATCTCGACCCCGGCGGCCTCGAGGGCCGACGACAGCGCCGTGGCGGCCGCTTCGTCGAGTGCGACGGCCTCGCCCTTCAGCTGACCGCGGTCGTCGAAGTCACGCCCCGACGCCACCCGAGCGCCGTTGACGCGGACCAGACGCGACGAGAACGGCAGCGCCGCCGCCTCACCGGTCGCGGCCGACGGCTCGAAGGTCGCCGACAGGTCCCAGTACGTGGCCGAGACGAACGCGAGGCGCTCGCGCTCACGATCGACGACGAGGCGCGTCGCTGCCGACTGGACGCGGCCGGCCGACAGACCGGGGCCCACCTTGCGCCAGAGGACGGGAGACACCTCGTAGCCGTAGAGACGGTCGAGGATGCGTCGTGTCTCCTGTGCGTCGACGAGAGCGGTGTCGAGCTCTCGCGTGTTCTCCTGGGCCTTCTGGATCGCGTCCTTGGTGATCTCGTGGAAGACCATCCGCTTGACCGGGACCTTCGGCTTCAGCTCCTGCAGCAGGTGCCACGCGATGGCCTCGCCCTCGCGGTCTTCATCTGTCGCGAGGTAGAGCTCGTCGGCGCCCTTGAGCGCACGCTTGAGGTCGGCGACCGTCTTCTTCTTCGCGTCGGACACGACGTAGTACGGCTCGAAGCCGTTGTCGACGTCGACCGAGAACTTGCCGAGCGAGCCCTTCTTCAGCTCGGGCGGGAGGTTCTTGGGCTCGACGAGGTCGCGGATGTGACCGACCGAGGCGAGGACCTCGTAATCGCTGCCCAGATACTGGCCGATCGTCTTGGCCTTCGCGGGCGACTCGACGATGACCAGTTTCTTCGTGCCTGGCACGGGACTCCTTGGGTGGTGGTACGGCGGGGCCCGGTCGAGCGGACCGGGCGGATGGTGGCGAAGTCGGCGCCTTCGCCGGGCCGGCGGGCCGATGGCCTGCCGGGATCGAACGGCGGTGTGATGCTGCCGACAGGCACACCATACACACACCCACCCCACGAGCCGATCACAGCCCGCCTCGAGAAGGAGGCGCGGGTTCGGGTGGCGGACCGGCCGTGGCGGAGGCCGAGACGGGCACGGCCCCGACCCGGGAGACGACTCGCACCGTGACCGTCATGCCCTCGATCGAGCAGCCCATGACGACGACTTCGTTGGCGGCCGCGACGGTGGTCGCGGTCTCGCACGGCCCCCCGACGGTCAGCCCGGCGACGGCGTCGGCAGCGGCCAGGGCAGCGGCGTCGGCAGCACCCGAGACCCGGCTTCGCTCGGCCAGGATGCGGGTCGCCCCGACGGTGGCCACACCGATGGCGACGATCAGGACGAGCACGCCGACGACGGCGATCGAGGCACTCCCCCGGTCGTCGCCGACGTGCCTCGCGGCGACCATCGGGTCAGCCGCCCGCTCGGGGCGCGCAGCTCCGCGAGGACAGGTCGACCGCCTCCCGAAGAGGCCCGAGGGCCACGCGGCGACGCACGTCGACGCAGACCAGATCCGCGGCGTCGTGTCGGGAGGCCGTCGCCCCCGGGGCGAGCGCGGCAAGCGTGGACTCGAGCGACGAGGCGTCTCCTCGCGCGGCCTGCCGCGCGAGGACGGCCGCCGCATCCGCCACGGCCACCGCCTTGACCGACACTCCGACCGCGGCCAGCAGGATCGCCGCCACCAGCAGGAGCCCCGGGAGGACGACGGCGAACTCGACCGTGACGGAGCCCCGATCGCCCGGGAGGAGAGGGACTCCCCGCCGACCGGCACCGGGGCGCTCCCCGCGCGGCACGCCGGTCACGTCAGCCCACCGACAACGCGGATCGGACCAGTTGCGACAGGATGCCCTTGACCTCGTCCGAGCGCATGATGACGACGAGCAGACCGGCGAATCCCACCGCCGCCATGATGACGATGGCGTATTCGGCGGTCGCGGCGCCCCGGTCGTCGGCCAGCCGGCGGCAGACTCGACGCCACTGGTCTCGCAGGCCGATGCGGCGACGGGTCGTGGTCGTGGTCATGAGGGTCATGGGGTTCCTTACTCTTTGCGCTGTCAGACGGATGGTGCTGTCGAGCGGCCGCCGGCGGCGACCTCGTCGAGTGTCTCGACGATGGGCGGTCCCCTGCACGGCGAGACGGCTGCGATGGGGATCGTCGTCACAGGGCGATGCCTGTGGACGACAGGAGCGAGACCACGAGCGGCACCACGCCCACCACGAGGAAGGCCGGCAGCACGCAGACGCCCAACGGCACCATGAGGGTCGACCCGAGCCGAGCGGCGGCCGACCGACCCGCTGCCCGGGCGTCCCGTCGAGCGCCGTCCGCGCTCGATCGGAGCAGCAGCCCGGCCGGGGCCCCCGCCCGCCTCGAGAGGTCGAGCACCACGAGACAGGTCTGCCGTTCGGGCTCGGAGGTCGTGCCGCCACCGATGCAGTCGTCGATGGCTGCGTCGACCACCTCGAGCGCCCCGCGCCAGGACCCGCCGCCGGCGAGCGCCACGGCCATGAGCTCGAGACGGAGCCCGGGGATGCCGTCGGGCGGCGTCGCTCGTGTCACGAGCGCCCTGTTCCAGACCCGGGCCGCGGCGACGAGACCGGTCGCGACGACCAGGCAGCCCCACCCCACGGGTGTCCCGACGAGGACGCGTCCGACGTCGAATCCCATGGCCACGGAGAAGAGGAGCCCGCCCGGAGGCAGTGCGAGCACGATGCGGGAGGTGGCCCGAGGGCCGCTGAGCGCGACCTCGATGTCTCGCCGCGCCTCCTCGTCCGCACGCAGGGCGTCGACGAACGACCGGAGGCAGCCGGCGAGCGGTGCGCCGCTGTGCTCGGCGACGCGCCACGCGGCGGCCAGCTGACGCCACGACGCCGCCGTGGAGGAGGCGAACGCGTCGAGGACGGCATCCGACACGGGTTCGCCCCGAGCCGCGGCTGCCGCCACGAATCCGCAGGAGGCACGGGTCGCCTCACCGGGGACGGACTCCCCCACGAGACGCCAGGCCGTTCCCGGCGCCACCCCCGCGCCCACGAGGACGGCGATGCGCTCCACGATCGTCGCGACGGCCCCGGGGCCCACGGTGGCGCCCGCCGGCCCGGCCCGGCCCATCGACGTGCGCACGGACGACGCGATCAGCTCGATGATCGCGGCAGCGCGCGGGCCGGCGCGCGTGACCCCGTCAGGCGGCATGGGCCACCCGGGCGACGAGCCGCCCGTCGGTGTCGAGGGCGAGCGTCCCGACCTGTGCCAGCCGGCGGCGGCCCTCTCGACGATCGACGTGCAGGACGGCGTCGATCGCGCTGACCGCCTGTCGGGCGAGCGCGGTCGGGCTCAGATCGGCCAGGGCGCCGAGGGCTTCCAACCGCGCGGGGACCTCGACCAGACCGTTGGCGTGGAGCGTGCCGGCCCCGCCGTCGTGCCCGGTGTTCAGGGCGCTCAGCAGATCTCGGATCTCGACGCCGCGGCACTCGCCGACGACGAGACGATCGGGCCGCATGCGGAGAGCCTCGCGGAGCAGGCGGGGCAGATCGATCGCACCGACGCCCTCGAGGTTCGCCTGCCTCGTCTCGAGCGACACGACATGAGGGTGGACCGGACGCAGTTCGGCGACGTCTTCGACCAGGACGATCCGATCGTGCGGGTCGGCCTCCGAGAGCAACGCGCCGAGCAACGTGGTCTTGCCCGAGCCACCCGCCCCCGAGATGAGGAGGTTGCGTCGCTCGGCGACGAGTCGTCGGAGACCGACGTCACCGATGTCGTCGAGGAGGCCCCCGTCCTCGAGGTCCGCCAGCGACAGGGGCACGGCCCGGGGCAGACGGATCGAGAGGAGCGTCCCCTGCGTCGAGACGGGAGGGAGCACGACGTGCACCCGGATGCCGCCCGTCAGACGCACGTCCACACACGGTGTCGACTCGTCGACGTGCCTGCCTCCGACGGACACCAGGCGCACGGCGAGTGCGCGTGTCGACTCCTCGGACAGATGGATCGACGGCACGGGCACGAGTCCCTCGCCGCGGTCGACCCAGGTGCCGCCTCCCCCGTTCACGAACACATCCGTCACCCCGTCGTCGTGGACGAGAGGTGCCAGGGGTCCGAAGACGCGTCGCCGTTCGTTCTGTACCCCGTTTTGGACACTTGTACCCCGATACGAGGAGGCATCCCTCGCCGCATCGGGAACGAAGCGCGTGCCGTGCCTACGCGCATCGGCGTGCGGGTGAACCACGGGTGAGTCGGATGACGTCGGCATGCGCAGGACGCTAACCCGTCGGAACACGCCGAAGACAGCTCGTTCCGCCCCGACGGGGATAACTCCGCCCGTGACGAGGATGTGACGGGGTGATCCGATTCGCGCGTCTCGGACCGGCCCGGGTGAGGAGAGCACCGGCGCGGGTTAAAAGAGAGGGGCGGCACCAGTTGGGGGGAACGGGTGCCGCCACGACGGCGCATGATTGGGGGGAATCGAACGCGCCGTCCGTCGGAACTGAATCCGACAGTGGCGAGTGTACCCCACCCGGGCTGTGTCGCAACCTCTCTCGCCCCCACCGGATCAGGCGCCCCGAGTCGAGGCGGGCGCCGGCCGTCTTCGACACGGTCGCGCGGCCGTCGACGGACCGTGCCGGTGAGGTCTCGCGCCCGGAGTAGTGTCGTCGTCGCGGCTCTGGCCCGCGCTCCCCGCAATGACGCGAAAGGATCGACATGCCCGACAACATCGACAACCTGCTCACCGAGGGGCGGCGGTTCGCGCCGTCGCCGGAATTCGTCGATCAGGCCGTCGCGGGTACCGAGCTGGCCGAGCAGGCCGCCGCCGATCGACTGGCCTTCTGGGCCGAGCAGGCCCGCCGACACGTCACCTGGGCGACCGAACCCACCGAGACGCTCGACTGGAGCAACCCGCCCTTCGCGAAATGGTTCGCCGACGGCCGACTCAACGTCGCCTACAACTGCCTCGACCGTCACGTCGAGGCCGGCAACGGCGACCGCGTCGCCCTGCACTTCGAAGGCGAGCCCGGCGATACGCGCACCGTGACCTACGCCGAGCTCACCGCGGACGTCAAGCGCGCCGCGAACGCCCTCCTCGACCTCGGCGTCGGCCCGGGTGACCGGGTCGTCATCTACCTCCCCCAGATCTGCGAGGCGGTGACCGCGATGCTGGCCGTCGCGCGAATCGGCGCGGTGCACTCCGTCGTCTTCGGCGGCTTCAGCGCCGAGAGCCTCCGCTCCCGCATCGACGATGCCCGGGCCACACTCGTCATCACCGCCGACGGCGGCTGGCGCAAGGGCCAGGTCTCGCCGCTCAAACCGGCCGTCGACGCGGCCTTGGCCGTCGACGGCGAGTCGACCGTGCGCCACGTGCTCGTCGTCCGACGGGGCGAGAACGAGATCGACTGGACCGAGGGCCGCGACATCTGGTGGCACGACGCCGTCGCTGCGGCCGCCGCCGAGCACGTCGCCGAGCCGTTCGAGGCCGAGCACCCGCTGTTCATCCTCTACACGAGCGGGACGACGGGGAAGCCGAAGGGCATCCTGCACACCTCCGGCGGCTACCTGACCCAGGTCGCGTACACGCATCGCAACGTCTTCGACCTCCACCCCGAGACCGACGTCTTCTGGTGCACCGCGGACGTCGGCTGGATCACCGGCCACAGCTACGTCGTCTACGGTCCCCTGGCCAACGGCGCGACGCAGGTGCTGTACGAGGGCACCCCCGACTCCCCCGAGCCCGGTCGGTGGTGGAGCCTGATCGAGAAGTACGGGGTGACGCTGTTCTACACGGCCCCGACGGCCATCCGCGGCTTCATGAAAGCCGGCCGCGAGATTCCGCAGGCGCATGATCTGACGTCCTTGCGCCTCCTCGGGTCGGTGGGCGAGCCGATCAACCCGGAGGCCTGGATGTGGTACCGCGAGGTGATCGGCGGCGACGTCGCACCCATCGTCGACACCTGGTGGCAGACGGAGACGGGCGCGATCATGATCTCGCCGCTGCCCGGCGTCACCGAGACGAAGCCGGGTTCGGCGCAGACTCCGCTACCCGGGATCTCGGTCGACGTCGTCGACGACC
Source organism: Frigoribacterium sp. 2-23 (assembly GCF_049601585.1). Taxonomy (GTDB): domain Bacteria; phylum Actinomycetota; class Actinomycetes; order Actinomycetales; family Microbacteriaceae; genus Frigoribacterium. Next base: position 2,291,405 of record NZ_CP187126.1, read on the forward strand.
ACGGCGATCCGGTCTCGAACGGCGAGGGCGGCCTGCTCGTCGTCCCGGAGCCGTGGCCGTCGATGCTGCGGGGCATCTGGGGCGACCCCGATCGCTACGTCGAGACGTACTGGAGCCGATTCGGCGACCGCTACTTCGCCGGTGACGGCGCCCGACGGGACGCCGACGGCGACATCTGGCTGCTCGGCCGCGTCGACGACGTCATGAACGTCTCCGGCCACCGCCTGTCGACGGCCGAGATCGAGTCCGCGCTCGTGTCGCACCCCATCGTCGCGGAGTCCGCCGTCGTCGGCGCCAGCGACGAGACGACCGGTCAGGCCGTCGTCGCCTTCGTGATCCTCCGCAACAAGAAGAAGAAGAGCCTCAGCCCCGAGGAGGCGGTGGCCCAGCTGCGCACGCACGTCGCCCAGCAGATCGGAGCCATCGCGCGACCGCGCACCGTGTTCTTGGTGGACGAGCTGCCGAAGACCCGGTCGGGCAAGATCATGCGACGACTGCTGCGCGACGTCGCCGAGGGCCGTGAGGTCGGGGACACCACGACCCTCGCCGACACGTCCGTGATGACGGTCATCTCGGAGGGCATGCGCTGAGGTCGCCCGTCCCGAGCGGGCGGCACCCGCTCGGGACGGGCAGGTGCGACCCGCTCGGGTCAGGCCACCTCGAGGACGAGCTCGACCTCGACGGGCGAGTCGAGCGGCAGCACCGCGACGCCGACGGCGCTGCGGGCGTGCCGACCGGCCTCGCCGAAGATCTCTCCGAGCAGCTCGGATGCGCCGTTGAGGACACCGGGCTGACCGGTGAAGTCCGGATGTGACGCGACGAAGCCCGTCACCTTGACGACGCGGACGACGTCGTCGAGCGAGCCGAGCACGGAGCGCGCCGCGGCCAGGGCGTTCAGCACGCAGGTCGCGGCCATGGCTTGCGCCGCCGCCGGCTCGATCAGGTCGTGGTGCTCACCCACCTTGCCCGTGGCCGGCAGCTGACCGTCGACGAACGGGAGCTGCCCCGCCGTGTAGACGTAGGACCCGGTGCGGATGGCGGGCACGTACGAGCCGGCCGGCGTGGGCGCCGTCGGAAGGATGAGTCCGAGCTCGCCGAGACGCGACTCGATGTCGGCCATCAGGCGTCGTTCTTGGGTCGCTTGAACCACGCCACGGGACCCCCCTCGGGGCCCTGGGTCACCTGCACGAGCTCCCATCCGTCAGAGCCCCAGTTGTTCAGGATCGCGGTGCTGTTGTGCACCATGAGCGGCGTGGTCATGTACTCCCAAAGGACCATTTCGGGTTCCGTTCAGCTTGAAAATCGGCGGTGTCGCTTACCCTGATCTTATGTCTGCCCAAAAATCGAAGCCCACGTCCGTCATCGGCGCGCTCTTCGGATTCATCGGCTTCAGCGTGCTCGCTGGGCTTCTCGTCACGATCGGCGTCACCCCCGCCATCGCGGTCGCCGGTATGACGGCCTCGAGCTCGATCGGCGTCTTCGAGAGCATCCCCGAGTACATCGAGCTCGGCAAGCTGCAGCAGCGCAACACGCTGTACGCGACGTCGAACGGGCAGCAGGTCCCCTTCGCCACCCTCTACAGCGAGAACCGCGTGGAGGTCGGCTGGGACGAGGTGTCGAAGACCCTGAAGGAGGCGGTGGTCGCCGGTGAGGACCGCCGCTTCTACGAGCACGGCGGCGTCGACGTCACGTCGCTCGTCCGCGCGGGCGTGGGCACGGTCGACTCCGGGCAGCTCGGCGCGAGCGGTGGTGGCTCGACGCTGACCATGCAGCTCGTCCGCAACATCCTCATCGCGCAGTCGCAGCAGCTCGACACGAAGGAGGAGCGCGACGCCGCCTACAAGGAGGCGACCGACACCTCCATCGAGCGCAAGCTGCAGGAGATGAAGTTCGCCATCGGCCTCGAGAAGAAGTACTCGAAGGACGAGATCCTGCTCGCGTACCTGAACATCGCCTACTTCGGTGATCAGACCTACGGCATCCAGGCGGCCGCCCAGCACTACTACAACAAGGGCGCGAACGACCTGTCGGCCGCCGAGGCCGCGAGCCTCATCGCGATCGTGCAGTACCCCGACACCCGCAACCTCTCGAAGGCGGACAACTACCCGGCCAACAAGGCCCGTCGCGACGTCATCCTGAAGTCGATGTACAACGAGAAGTACATCGACAAGGAGACCTACGACGCCTCGGTCGCGGCCGACGTGGCGAGCTACGTCGTCCTGACCCCCGCGACCCAGGGTTGCGCGGCCGTCACGGCACCGGGTGCTCAGTTCTTCTGCGACTACGTGAAGAACAGCATCGGCGACCTGACCTCGTTGGGTGCCACTCCCGACGAGCGAAAGAAGAACTGGGCGACCGGCGGCTACGAGGTCTTCACGACGCTGAACCTCGATCTGACCGCGAACGCGAAGGCCCAGATCGACAAGTACGCGCCGAACACCGAGTCGCGATTCGATCTCGGCAGCGCCGTGAACTCGGTCGAGGCCGGCACCGGACGCGTCATCGTCATGGCCCAGAACAAGGACTTCACCGAAGACCCGGCCAACACCGACCCGACCAAGCAGGGCGTGAACTTCAGCACCGACCAGAACTACGGTTCGTCGACCGGGTTCCAGAGCGGTTCGACCTACAAGCCGTTCACGCTGATCGACTGGCTCGAGAAGGGCCACGGCATCAACGAGCAGATCGATGCGACCAAGCGCGGGTTCTCCACGTTCAAGTCGTGCGGCGGCACCGAGCGGTACAACCCGCCCTACACTCCCGGCAACGACGAGGGCAACGTCGGCGGCATGATGTCCGCTTACAACGCCACGAAGAACTCCGTCAACGTCGCGTACATCTCGATGGCCCAGAAGCTCGACCTCTGCGACATCCGCGACGTGGCGCAGCGACTCGGCGTCCACCGCGCCGACGGTGGCGAGCTCAAGTACGGAGCCGCCTCGGTGCTCGGCACGAACGAGGTCGCCCCGCTGACGATGGCTGCCGCCTATGCCGGCATCGCCGCGAACGGCAAGTTCTGCTCGCCCATCATCGTCGACGACATCAAGGACGCGAACGGCACCAGCATCGGCGGCCAGCCGCAGAACTGCTCGCAGGCCATCTCGCCCGACATCGCCGCCGCCGCGCAGTACGCCATGCAGAGCCCCTTCCAGGGCGGAACGATCACCGGCGGTCTGCCCGACTCGTACCCCGAGATCGGTAAGACCGGTACGACAGACGGCGCGAAGCAGATCTGGCTGATCGGTTCGACCACGAAGCTCGCCACCGCCCTCTGGATCGGCAACATCCAGGGCAGCGCCAGCCTCCGTAAATTCAGCGCCCCCGGCACGAACAGCACCTACGCCAACAACCGACCGACGTACTGGCGTGCCATCCAGAAGGTCAACAACACCGTCTACCCCGGTGACGCATTCTCGAAGCCGGAGGACAGCCTCATCCGTGGCTCGGGCGTCAGTGTGCCCGATCTCGCCGGCAGCACGCCGTCGGCGGCACAGACCATCCTGAGCGGTCTGCAGCTCAAGTACGCGGACGGCGGCACCCGGCCGTCGGCCCTGCCCGCGGGTCAGGTCTCCGAAACCGACCCCGGTGTCGGCTCGGTGGTGTCGAAGGGCGACACGGTGACCGTCTACACGAGCGACGGCTCGCTCGCCGCCACGGTGCCGGACGTCACGAAGAAGTCGTTCAAGGACGCCCGCAACCAGATAGCAGGGGCCGGGTTCGACCCGTCCAAGGTGTCGATCGCAGGCTTCCAACCCGGCGACGGCAAGAATCAGTGTCAGGTGATCAGCAGCAATCCGGGTGCCAACAGCTCGGTCGCGAAGGACAGCGGCATCGGTCTGACGATCTACGGCGACAAGGCCGGCGCCGACCCCGGCAACTGCGCGTGACCCGGATCTCAGCCGGGAAGGCGACGGCCGCCGCCACACTCGTGACGGCGGCCGTCGGCCTGGGCACGCTCGCGTACGGATCGTTGGTCGAACGGTCCCGCTTCACGGTGCGACACGAGGTTCTGCCGATCCTGGAACCCGGCTCCCGCAGCCTGACGATCCTGCATCTGTCGGACCTCCACCTGGCACCGTGGCAACAGGACAAGATCGACTGGGTGCGCGGTCTCGCCGTGCTCGAGCCCGATCTCGTCGTCAACACCGGCGACAACATGGGGCATCGGGACGCCCACGGCGCCCTCGAGCACATGCTCGAGGCGTTCCGCGGCGTGCCCGGCGTCTTCGTCAACGGCTCGAACGACTACTACGGACCGCAGCCCAAGAACCCGATGCGCTACTTCGGCGGTCCGAGCAAGGGACACCAGAAGCCGACCCACCTCGACGTCGATCGTATGGAGGCGTTCTTCGCCGACCTCGGTTGGCTCGACCTCAACAACACGGCCCGTGCGATGGAGATCCGCGGTTCGCGCCTCGAGTTCTTCGGCGTCAACGACGCCCACCGCAACTGGGACCGGCTCGACCGCATCCCCGGAGCACTCGACGACCTGCGAGAGAACGTCGGCTGGCAGGACGAGCCCCATGGCCCCGACCCCATCGGTATCGGCGTCACCCACGCGCCCTACCAGCGCGTGCTCAACTCCTTCGTCAACAACGGGGCCGACGTCATCTTCGCCGGACACACCCACGGCGGGCAGATCCAGATCCCCGGATACGGCGCCCTGGTCACGAACTGCGACATCCCCCGCGGCAAGGTCAGCGGACTCTCGACCTGGCACCACGCCCGCAAGAGTTCGTACCTCGAAGTGTCCGCCGGCCTCGGCACGTCGATCTACGCCCCCATCCGCTTCGACTGCCGCCCCGAGGCGGTCATCGTGACACTCACCGCCTGAAACTTCCGCTAGTATTATCGGGTTGCTTCGTTCGCCTCGCGAGAGACGAGTGAAGACATCGGGGTGTGGCGCAGCTTGGTAGCGCGCCTCGTTCGGGACGAGGAGGTCGTGGGTTCGAATCCCGCTACCCCGACGATCAGAATGGCCAGACTTTTGGGTCTGGCCATTCTTCTCTCTGTGCTTGTTTGGTGGGGCGGTCCCCGCCCGCCCCACGATGAAAATGGCTAGGCCTCAGGGCCTGGCCATTTGTGTCACTGTGCTTGTTTGGTGGGGCGGTCCCCGCCCGCCCCACGGGCAAAATGGCTAGGCCCTTCGGGTCTGGCCATTTGTGTCTTCGTACCGGGTTGACCAGGGCGGCGCCTGTGTTCAGAGGGGAATCGGGCGACTCACAGCCCACTGATAGCGGCGGGACTGGATACTCACGGCATGAAGCTTCCGTGGCGCCACGACCGCAGTCCGAGCAGCGAGCCGGGTGTCTCGGAGGCGCAGGCCGTCGACGGCGACCTCATCGCACCTCCTCGTCCCCTGTCCCTCGGGGGTGAGACGCGCGCTCCGGCCGGGGCTGCGCCCTCCCCGCTGCCCGCGGGGATGGTCATCGCCGGAGCCTGGGGCTGGCGCCTCCTCGTCGTCGCCGGCTGCCTGGCCCTCGCGGGCTGGCTGATCGCGACGCTGTCCGAGATCGTGGTACCCCTGCTGATCGCGATCCTGATCTGCGCCCTGCTGCAACCCGTCGTGCGGGCCTTGAGCCGCCGGCGCGTGCCGCACTGGCTGTCGATCGTGATCGCGCTCCTGGCACTCGTCGTGGTGGTCGGCGGCCTGCTCGTGCTCGTCGTCGTCCAGATCCGCGCCGGTGCCTCCGACCTGACGACGAAGAGCCTCGCGTCGTACGACGCGCTGAGGCAGTTCCTCCGCACCTCGCCGCTGCAGCTGACGGACGCCGAGTTCAACCAGTACGTCGGTCAGATCGGCTCGGCCGTCAAGAACGCCAGCCAAGAGATCATCAGCGGTGTGGCCGCCATCGGCACCGTGGCGGGGCACCTGCTCACCGGGGGCCTGCTGACGCTCTTCGCCACGATCTTCCTGTTGATCGACGGGCGCGGGGTCTGGCACTGGGTCGTCAAGCTGTTCCCCCGGGCCGCCCGACCGGCCATCGACGGGGCCGGGCTCGCCGGCTGGGGCACCCTCACGTCGTTCGTCCGGGTGCAGGTCGTGGTCGCCGCCGCGAACGCCGTGGGCATCGGCTTGTTCGCGTTCTTCCTCGGTCTGCCGCTGGCGATCCCGATCGCGATCCTCGTCTTCCTCGCATCGTTCATCCCCGTGCTGGGTGCCATCGTGACGGGCGCCCTGGCCGTCCTCCTGGCGCTGGCCGTCGCCGGCCCCGTGCAGGCGCTCATCATGCTCGGAGGCGTGCTGCTCGTGCACCTGCTCGAGGCGCACGTCCTGCAGCCGCTCGTCATGGGTGGCGCGGTCCGCGTGCACCCCCTGGCCGTCGTGTTCTCGGTCGCCACGGGATCGCTGATCGCCGGAATCCCCGGGGCGCTCTTCGCCGTCCCGACCGCCGCCACCGTGAACGTCATGGTGAAGTACGTCGCGTCCGGTCGCTGGCGTGCCCGCCCCGAGGGACCCGCCAGCGCGATCGAGGCGTCGGCGAGCCCGCTCCAGGCCCCCTGACCGCTTGTGCGGCACGGGAGACCCCAGGAGGCGCGGGTGGCGCCTCCTGGGCCGGGTCGCCTCAGGCGCCTGCCGGGCTCAGCTGGCCGCCGCTCTCGGCGAGGTAGCAGGCACCGCACAACGACTCGTAGGTGACCTCGCCCCCGTCGATCGCGACCTGGTCGCCGTCGAAGACGAAGCGGTCGCCGATCTTGCGCGGGTTGAAGACCGCCTTGCGCCCGCACCGGCAGATCGTCTTGAGCTCTTCGAGGGAGTGGGCGATCTCGAGCAGTCGCCGACTGCCGGGGAAGGCCATCGTGCGGAAGTCGGTGCGGATGCCGTAGGCCAAGACCGGCACGCCCTCCACGATGGCGATGCGCAGCAGGTCGTCGACCTGCTCGGGCGTGAGGAACTGCACCTCGTCGACGAGCAGGCACGCGATGTCCGACCCCGTCGCGTCGTGCACCTCGCGTCGCCTGGACCGGAAGACGTCGAGCACGTCGTCGCCGGGCCCGAAGACCACGTCGACGCGCCGCGTGACACCGAGCCGCGAGACGATCTCGTCGTCTCCCTTGGTGTCGATGCCCGGCTTCGCGAGCAGCACCCGCTGGCCGCGCTCCTCGTAGTTGTAGGCGGCCTGCAGCAGAGCGGTGCTCTTGCCGCTGTTCATCGCTCCGTAGCGGAAGTACAGCTTCGCCACTACTGCAGGTAACCGTCTTCGGCGGCGCGGCGGATCAGCTCGGACTTCTTGCTCGCCGGCCGGTTCGCCTTCGCGTACTTCTCGCGGACCCGACGGAGGTACGTCTTGGCCGTCTCGTACTGCACGTTCATCTGCTGCGCGACCTCGTTGGTGCTGAGACCGGACACGTAGAGGCGGAACGCCTCGGACTCCCCCGCGCTGAGCTTGGGCCGGCTCTGGTTCGCGGCACCGACCGGCAGCGGACGCCAGTCGCGCTGCGGCGAGTTGTCGCGGGCCACGCCCATCACCTGACGGGCCGCGTCCATCACCTCGCGCATGGGCAGCGCCTTCGACAGGAACGCGGAGGCGCCCGCGTCGAGCGCACGCTCGCGCGCCTCCCGGGTGTCGAGGCTCGACAGCACGACGACCTTGGCACCGGCGGCGCGACAGGTGCGGACACGGGCCTCGATCGAGACCGGCTCCTTCAACTGGAAGTCGAGGAAGACGAGGTCGGTCGGGAAGTTGTCGCTGTGCACGAGCTGCAACCACGTGTGCGCGGTGAGGACGAGGTCGAAGTCGTACGCGTTCACGTTGATCCAGCTCGACAGGCTGTCGAGAAGCACCTCGTGGTCGTCGAGGATGGCGAGGCGGACACGGCGCACGGCCGGGGCGTCGGAGCCGGGCCCGACCGTGCTCCACGACGGGACGGAGACAGGGCGCGACAGGTCCGGACGAAGCGACGAACGGCCGCTCGACTCAGTGCTGGTCATAGGAAAACCTTACTGTCAGGAGGGGGGCGGTCGAATCGACCTGGAGGGTGTCGAAGACGATGCGGAGCACGGCGAAGTAGGGGGCGAGACGATGTCGGACGACCGACTCGGACTCGAGGGTGCCCACCGAGATCAGCACGTCGACCCCGGGACCGGCCCGCGGCACCTCGGCGGTACCCCGGTCGAGGGCCCGATCGACGGACGGCAGGACCTCGACTCGGACGTCGTCCGAGCGGACGACCCCGCTCTCGCCGAGCGCGACGAGCAGCGCCCGCATCGACGTGCGCTGATCGGCCGTCATGGTCTCGGCCAGATGGTCGTCGTCGACCACGACCCCGGTCACGGCCGTGCCGGGCGACAGGAGCACGGCGTCGAGCCAGCTCTGATCGGCCTCGGCCACCATCGATCGCCGGAGGGCGTCCGCGATGTCGCGCGCGCGCCCGGCGTCGTCGGCGGTGAGGGCGTCCGCGTCGAGCAGCCGGGAGAAGAACGGTACGACGTCGCGGTTCAGGATGGTCACCCTGTCCTGTTGCACCGACCGGGCGATGCTGCTGCGCATGGCCACGACACTGGCCGAGCGGAAGGTCGAGGCCCGGCTCATCCAGCGCTCGACCAACGACACGAACGTGGCTGAGAAGGTGGCCCCGGCCAACGAGAGCGCGACGACGGGTACGATGCCGGCGATGACCAGGACGGGGACGGGTGCGACGGCCGTGAAGAACGGGGACTCGACGGTCACCACGACGGCGACGACGAGCGAGTACAGGCCCCCGAGCAGGGCGATCTCGAGCCCGGGCCGATACGGCGCGAGACCGAGCAGGAGCATCCCGACCGCGATCGGCGGCCAGTCGTCCCGCACGAACTCGTTGGCGCCGGCCATCGACACGGCACTGGTGATCGCGGCCGCGCTGCCGAGGCCGACCATCACGACGCTCGCGCGTCGGGTGAACGGAGCGCGGTAGGGGCTCGACGCTCGCACGAGTACGCCTCCTGCCGCCGCGAGCAGCAGCAGGGAGACCACCGCGATCAACGGATCGACGACGAACCGCCACGTGACGACCGCCATCACGACGGCGTAGATCAGGGACGACGCGGCCGCCGCCGCGGTGATCGGCCGGGCGCCGAGACCACCCAGGGGGTCGATCTGCTGGGGCGTGCGCTCTCGGAGACTCACGCCGCGCCTCCTCGTTCGATCAGGAGGTGCGGGGTCGTGGGGACGCGGATCATCACGGACGTGCCGCTCCCGGGCGACGACCACACCTGGGCCGACCCGCCCGCGCGCTGCATGCGCAGGTGCACGGAGTTCTTGAGCCCGAGACGGTCGCCGCCCGTCGCCGTCGTGTCGAACCCGCGTCCGTCGTCGATGACCATCACCGTCAGCTCGCCGGGCTCGCCGTAGATGACCAGTTCGGCGCGGTCGGTGCCGCTGTGGTTCTGCACGTTGACGAGGCACTGTCCGACCGCGAGCCCGAGGGCACGCCCGCGCGACGCATCGAGCTCGGCGACCTGGGAGACATCGCCCGTGACGCCGATCTCGAGACCACGCTCCCGGCCCTCGGCGACGGCCCGGTAGAGGTCGGACTCGAGCCAGGGGTCGGGGCCGTCGCCGACGCCCGTTCCCACGAGCGAACCGCGGCGACCCGAGGCCGGCTGCGTCGGGTCGGCGTCGAGCCACTCCTGGCCCACCAGGGTCTCGAGGTCGTCCCGCATCGCCGCCGCGAGCTGCGGACGCAGCCGACCCGCGCCTCCGGTCGAGAGGGCGGCGAGATGGCTCAGCACGGTGTCGTGCAGGTGCGCGGCGGCCTGCAGCTCGATGTCGTGCCGGACGGAACGAAGCTCTTCGTCGCGAGCCGCGCGGTGGAGCGATGGCTGAGCCCGGCGCACGCGATCACGCGCGACGATGCCCCACCCCACCGTGCAGAACACGACGGCGAAGGAGAGCAACCCCGTCACGTCGAGCCGGATGTCGTAGCCGGTCTGCCAGGCGGCGAGCTGCGTCGCCAACTCGCCGAGGGCGAACCCGAGACCCGTCCAGACCAGGCTGAGGCGCGGCACCATCCCGCTGCCGCCCACCATGATCAGGGCGACCTTGGGCAGGGTCAGCAACAGGGCGTCGGTCGACTCGACCAGATCGGCCTGCACGAAGAACGTCACCGCGTACCAGTACAGACACGCGGCCCCCACGAGCAGGTAGGCCAGCGTCGCGGTCGGGGTGCCGAAGCGCTCCACGACGACCAGGAGCCCCAGCATCGGCACGAGGGCCACGAGTGCGGGCCAGAGGATCGCCCCGGGCTGCGAGAGCTGCTCGACGACGACCAGGACGGAGGCGGCGGCCAGGACGACACAGGCGATGACGTGACAGGAACGGGCGACGGCACGGCCCATGCTCTGGGGTGCGAGGTGGGCAGGAAGACCGAGCAGCACGGCGCCTCCTTCGGTCGTTCGTCTGGCATAGCGAGTATGCCGGAACGCCGCCCCGTCTTGTACCCCGTTATCTGGGGGCACGAGCGTGGTCATCAGCATCGACGTCGCCGTTTGTGCCCCGCACACCGTCTCGCGGGGGACGTCAGAACAGACGCGGCTGGAGACGCGCACCCCCCGGCAACTCGGCGGCGATGAGGGAGCGCTGTCGGCCGCTCGGCGCCTTCAGCCCGAGGAGCTCGCGGGACGCCTCGGAGTCGTCGAGGGCGGACGACCTCATCGAGCCGCTCGACGGATCGGAGCGGCCGCGCTCGAGTCCGTACTCGGCGAGCAGCGGGCGGAGACGGGCGGCCAGCCACGTGCGATAGCCGAGAGGCGCGTAGGTGCCCGAGTCGTAGAGCGCCCGGTACCGCTGGACGAGCTCGGGGTGCTCGCGCTCCAGCCAGGCGAAGTACCACTCCTTCACGCCGGGCTTGAGGTGGAGCGCGCTGTACATCACGCTCGTGGCGCCGGAGTCGCGGACGGCGGCGAGTGCCGCGTGCAGGTGGTCGTGCGTATCGGTCAGATACGGCAGCACCGGCATCATGAACACGGAGCAGGACAGCCCCGCCTCTCGGGCCGCCGTGACGGTCGCCAGACGGGCTGCCGTGGTCGGCGTGCCCGGCTCGATGGACTGCTGCAGGTCGTCGTCGTAGATGGCGATCGACATCGCGAGGTCGACCGGCACCTGCTCGGCCGCCTCGGCGAGCAGTGGCAGGTCGCGGCGCAGCAACGTGCCCTTCGTCAGGATGCTGAAGGGTGTGCCCGAGCCGGCCAGGGCGGCGATGACGCCCGGCATCAGACGGTAGCGACCCTCGGCCCGCTGGTAGGGGTCGGTGTTCGTGCCGAGCGCGACGGGATGGTGCTGCCAGGACGGACGGGCGAGTTCGCGTGCCAGGACCTCGCCGACGTTCACCTTGACGACGATCTGGCGGTCGAAGTCGTCTCCCCCGTCGAGATCGAGGTACTCGTGGGTGGGGCGGGCGAAGCAGTACACGCAGGCGTGACTGCAGCCTCGGTACGGGTTGACCGTCCAGCCGAAGGGCAGCGCCGAGTCACCACCGGGGATGCGATTGAGCGCGCTCTTCGCCAGGATCTCGTGGAAGGTGACACCGGCGAACTCCGGCGTCGTCACCGATTTCACCAGGGTGCTCAGCTTGGCCAGCCCGGGCAGGGCGGCGTCGGCGTCGCTCGAGATCTCTTGCCCACTCCATCGCATGCCCTGATTCGAACACATGTTCGAACGAAGGGCAAGTCGCGGCCGGCCGCGCTGTGGAGAAACGCCTAGGCGTGGATGCCGAGGGCCTCCGCCGTGGCACCGATCGTGGCTGCCGCGCGCTCTTCGTCGGTGGCGAGCTGGGCCCCGAAGGTCGGCACCATCCGGCGAAGAGCGGGCTCCCATTCGGCCTTCTTCGCCGGGAAGCAGCGCTCGAGCACGGTCAGCATGATGGGCACGGCCGTCGATGCACCGGGTGATGCGCCCAGCAGCCCGGCGATGGTGCCGTCTGCGGCCGACACGACCTCGGTGCCGAACTGGAGCACGCCGCCCTTCTTCTTGTCCTTCTTGATCACCTGGACGCGCTGACCGGCCGTGATGCGGTACCAGTCCTTCGGGTCGGCATCGGGCATGAACTCCTTGAGCGCCTCGAACTTCGTCTCGCGGCTCGCCGCCAGCTGGCCGACGAGGTACTTCACGAGCGAGAGGTTCGACAGACCCGCACGGATCATCGGGTACAGGTTGTGCGCCCGGATCGACGCGAACAGGTCGAACCACGAGCCGTGCTTCAAGAACTTGGGGCTGAAGCCGGCGTAGGGGCCGAACATCAGACTCGCCGTGCCGTCGACCACGCGCGTGTCGAGGTGCGGTACCGACATGGGAGGCGAGCCCACGGCCGCCTTGCCGTAGACCTTGGCGCGGTGCGTGGCGACGACCGCGGGGTCGTCCGTCCGCAGGAACTCGCCGCTGACCGGGAACCCGCCGAAGCCCTTGATCTCGTCGATGCCCGACTTCTGCAGCAGGTGCAGGGCTCCCCCGCCGGCCCCGACGAAGACGAAACGCGCGTCGACCGTCGTGGGCGTGCCTCCGACCTGGCGCCGCATCTTGATGCGCCACGAGCCGTCCGCGAGCTTCGTGAGGTTCGTGACCCGGTGGTCGAGCTCGAGCGAGGCGCCGTTCTTCTCGAGATACGAGATGAGGAGGCGCGTGAGGGCCCCGAAATCGACGTCCGTCCCGGCGTCGATCCGTGTGGCCGCGATGGCCTGGTCCGCCGAACGCCCCGGGATCAGCGCGGGTGCCCAATCACGGATGACGGCCGGATCGGTACTGAACTCCAGCCCCTGGAAGAGCGGGTGACCCTTCAGCGCGTCATAGCGCTTTCGGAGGTACTCGACGTTCTTCTCGCCCCAGACGAAGCTCATGTGCGGCGTCGAGTTGATGAACGCGTCGGGCTCGGGCAGCGCACCCTCGGCCACGAGGAACGACCAGAACTGTCGAGACACCTGGAACTGCTCGTTGACCTTCACGGCACTCGTGATGTCGATCGTGCCGTCGGCCTTCTCGGGCGTGTAGTTCAGCTCGCACAGGGCCGAGTGGCCCGTGCCGGCGTTGTTCCAGGGGTTGCTCGACTCTTGCGCGACATCGCCGAGCGCCTCGTAGATGCGGATGCTCCAGCTCGGCTCGAGCTGCTTGATCATGGCGCCGAGGGTGGCACTCATGATGCCCCCACCGATCAGGGCGACGTCGACTGGCTTCGTTGCATTGGTCACGGCGTCCAGTGTAGGACGCCCTGCCGAGCGGGCTGTCAGGAGGCGCGGGCGAAGCGGGTGCTCGCGACGATCTCGGCGATCTGCACGGCGTTGAGGGCTGCGCCCTTGCGGAGGTTGTCGTTGCTGATGAACAGCGCGAGACCACGGTCGCCGGGCACGCCCTCGTCTTGACGGATGCGTCCGACGTAGCTCGGGTCGGTGCCGGCCGCCTGCAACGGGGTCGGGATGTCGGTGAGCACCACGCCGGGGGCGTCCGCGAGCAGCTCGCGGGCCCGGGCCGCCGTGAGCGCCGACGTGAACTCGGCGTTGATCGACAGCGAGTGCCCGGTGAAGACGGGGACGCGCACGCAGGTGCCGCTGACGAGCAGGTTGGGGCGCTCGAGGATCTTGCGGCTCTCGTTGCGGAGCTTCTTCTCCTCGTCGGTCTCGTCGAGGCCGTCGTCGACCAGGTTGCCCGCGAACGGGATGACGTCGAACGCGATGGGCCGCTTGTACGTCGTCGGTTCGGGCATCGTCACGGCCGAGCCGTCGCGCACGAGGCCGAGCGTGTCCTGCTCGAGGGCCGCCTTGGCCTGCGACAGCAGCTCCTCGGCGCCGACGAGACCGCTGCCCGAGACGGCCTGGTACGTGCTGACGATGAGCCGGGACAGGCCCGCCTCGGCGTCGAGCACCTTCAGCACCGGCATCGCGGCCATGGTCGTGCAGTTCGGGTTCGCGATGATGCCCTTGACCGCCTGGTCGATGGCGTGCGGGTTGACCTCGCTGACGACGAGCGGGACCTCGGGGTCCATGCGCCAGGCGCTGGAGTTGTCGATGACGAGCGCCCCGGCCGCGGCGAAGCGCGGCGCCTGGGCACGGCTGCCCGTGGCGCCGGCGGAGAACAGGGCGATGTCGAGACCCGCGGGGTCGGCCGTCTCGACGTCCTCCACGACGACGTCGACACCGCGGAAGGGCAGCGTCGTTCCGGCCGAGCGGGCCGTGGCGAAGAAGCGGATCTCGGCGATCGGGAACTCGCGCTCCTCGAGCAGGGCGCGCATGACCTTGCCGACCTGCCCGGTCGCACCGACCACGCCGACGCGCAGACCTTCAGCCATTGTCGTTCCTCTTTCTGCGGGGACGTGCCTCGGGGCACGTCTCGTCGTGTTCGTGTGTCGAGAGCGTAGTTCAGGAGGCGCGGGCGGGGTGCCCCGTGCCTCCTCGGCTTCTCGGTGTCGTGGGATTCTCGGCGTCGGGTGCTTCTCGGCGTCGGGTGCTCGGTGTCGCCGGTGGTCGCGGGGTGCGGGGCGTCAGCGACCGGTGCCGGCGTGGACGACGGCCTCGACCTCGCCGTCGAGGCCGAACGCGCTGTGCACGACGCGGAGCGCCTCGTTCAGCGTGTCGGCGCGGGTGACCACCGAGATGCGGATCTCGCTGGTCGAGATCATCTCGATGTTGATGCCCGACTCGAAGAGGGCCGTGAACAGCCGAGCCGAGACGCCGGCGTTCGTGCGCATGCCGGCACCGACCAGGGCGAGCTTGCCGATCTGGTCGTCGTACTGCAGCGACTCGAAGCCGATCTCGAGCCGGTCCGACTCGAGGGCTTGCAGAACGACCGCGCCCTCGGACTTCGGCAGCGTGAACGAGATGTCGGTGCGGCTCGTGCTCGCGGCCGAGACGTTCTGCACGATCATGTCGATGTTCGCGCCCGTCTTGGCGACGGTGCGGAAGATCTGCGCGGCCTTGCCGGGGACGTCGGGCACGCCGACGACGGTGATCTTGCCTTCGCTCAGGTCGCCCGCGACGCCCGCGATGATCGGCTCTTCCACGTTCTCTCCCTCTGTCGGGTTGACGACGAGCGTCCCCTCGTTGTTGTTGAACGACGACCGCACGTGCAGCGTGACGCCGTGTCGACGCGCGTACTCGACGGCGCGGATGTACAGCACCTTGGAGCCGGCGGCGGCGAGCTCGAGCATCTCCTCGCTCGTGATGCGATCGAGTTTCCGCGCCTTCGGGACGACCCGGGGGTCGGCCGTGAAGATGCCGTCGACGTCGGTGTAGATCTCGCAGACGTCGGCGTCGAGCGCGGCGGCGAGCGCCACGGCGGTCGTGTCGGAACCTCCGCGACCCAGCGTCGTGATGTCTCCGGTGGAGCGGTTGAAGCCCTGGAACCCGGCGACGATGGCGACGAAGCCCTGGTCGAGCGCCTCGCGGATGCGCTTCGGCGTGACGTCGACGATGCGCGCCCGGCCGTGCTGCGCGTCGGTGAGCATGCCCGCCTGGCTGCCCGTGTACGAGCGGGCCTCGACACCGAGACTGCGGATCGCCATCGCGAGCAGGGCCATGCTGATGCGCTCACCGGCGGTCAGCAGCATGTCGAGCTCACGGCCGCCGGGGATCGGCGCGACCTGGTTCGCGAGATCGAGCAGCTCGTCGGTCGTGTCGCCCATGGCGCTCACGGCGACGACCACGTCGTTGCCCGCCTTGCGTGTCTCGACGATGCGCTTGGCGACACGCTTGATGCTCTCGGCGTCGGCGACGGACGAACCGCCGAATTTCTGCACGATCAAGCTCACGGGCGACTCCAGGAGGGGGCGTGGGCGCGCGGGGATGCGCGCCGTCTCGATGGGGCGATTCTATTGCGTGCCGCGAGCGTGTGACGACGCGGGTCGGGCCGACCGCGCCGCTCCCGCCTACGCTGGACCGATGCCCGACACGACGGACGACGCCCGCGGCGTCGCCAGCCGCCTGCAGAACAGCCGCCCCATGACGACACTCGCCCGCGTGGGTTTCGCCATGAACGGTGTCATCCACATCCTGATCGGGGTGATCGCGCTCGGGGTCGCGTTCGGCGACGGGGGCGAGGCGGACCAGGGCGGGGCGCTCGGCCAGCTCGCATCCCACCCCGGCGGCGCCGTCCTCCTCTGGGTGATTGTCGTCGGCCTGTGGGCGCTGGGGTCGTTCCAGATTCTCGAGGCCGCGCTCGTGCGCGGGACCGAGCGCGACGACTGGGCCGAACGCGCTAAGGCGGGCGGCAAGGGCATCGCGTACCTGGCCGTGGGGTTCACCGCGTTCACGTTCGCTCGCGGCGGCTCGAGCGACAGCTCGGGGCAGACGCAGAGCATCAGTGCGCGACTGCTGGCCGCTCCGGGCGGGGTCGTCCTGCTCGTCGTCCTCGGGCTCGCCGTGATCGCGATCGGCGCCTATCTCGTGGCGAAGGGGGCGCGACAGAAGTTCCGCGAGGACCTGGTGGTGCCGGCCGGCTCCGCCGGCCGCACCACGGTCGCCCTGGGCGTCGTCGGATACGTGGCGAAGGGGGTCGCACTCGGTGTCGTCGGCGTGCTCTTCGTCGTGGCTGCCGTCACGGCCGACCCGAGCGAGGCGACCGGTCTCGACGGGGCCCTCAAGTCGCTGGCGTCCCTGCCGTTCGGGCAGGTCGTCCTGACGGCGGTCGCGCTCGGGCTGATCGCGTTCGGCGTCTACAGCTTCGTGCGGGCTCGACGCGCACGCCTCTGAGCCGCGGTTCGGCTGGCGACGTGTCGTGTTCGCGTCGTCCTGTGGTGAATAGACGTCACCGCATGCCGCGAACGCGACACGACACCCGGAGGCGCGGCTCGGCCCGAACACGCACGCCCGGCACGAGTCGTCTCAGTCGGTGACGACCCGGCGGCCTTCGAACGCACGGCCGAGGGTGACCTCGTCGGCGTATTCGAGGTCGCCGCCGACCGGCAGGCCCGAGGCGAGCCGGGTGACGCGCAGGCCGAAGGGCGAGAGCATGCGTGACAGGTACGTCGCGGTGGCCTCGCCCTCGAGGTTCGGGTCGGTCGCGATGATGATCTCTTGCACCGTGTCGTCGGCGAGGCGCTGGACGAGCTGACGGATGCGCAGGTCGTCGGGCCCGATGCCGTCGATGGGGCTGATCGCCCCGCCGAGCACGTGGTACAGCCCGCGGAACTCGCGGGTGCGCTCGATCGCCTGGACGTCCTTCGCCTCTTCGACGACACAGATCACGGCCGGTGACCGACGGGGGTCACGGCAGATCGCGCAGGTCTCCTGTTCGGTCACGTTGCCGCAGATGTCGCAGAAGCGGACCTTCGTCTTCACGTCCACGAGCAGCTCGGCGAGACGCGACGTGTCGTAGTTCTCGCTCTGCACGATGTGGAACGCGATGCGCTGGGCCGACTTCGGGCCGATGCCCGGGAGCCGCCCGAACTCGTCGATCAGCTCTTGGACGATGCCCTCGTACACGGACTACTCGCTTCTCTGAGGCGTGACGCTAGGAGCGATCGTCTCTTCGTGGATGAACTGGGCACCGAGGATCTCGCGCACCACGGCCTCGCCGTAGCGCGAGTTGGCCGGGATGCCGCGACGTGGGTCGCCGGTCGCGGCCCGGCGCTCGGGCGCCGACGGCGAGCCGGAGGACGCGGTCGGTGCGGCGGCCGGGGACGGTGCCGGTGCGGCGCCGTTCACGGGACCGGATCGCGGCGCGGGAGCCGGGGGCGACGGCTCGCCGACCTCGATGTCGGCCGGGGGCTCGACGTCGACGGGTGGGACGCCGCCCTCGGGCTCTTCGGTGATGTATTCGGGCTCGTCGGGCTCCGGAGGCGCGGATTGCGGAATCGGGGCGACGTCCCAGCCGGTCACGGGGCCGGCGGGCGCCGGCGGCGTCACCGGTGCGGACGACGTCGGGTTCGGGCCCGCAGGCGCGGGCGCCGGAGCCGATGCCGACGTGGGTGCTGCCGGGGGCGTGGCCTGTCGGCCCGTGTCGGCCCGCGCCGCAGGAGCGGCCGGTGCACGCGTGGGCTCGGGAGTCGCGGCGGGCGCGCTGGTGGCGGGCGCCTCGGCAACGGGCGCCGCAGCGGGCGTGGGTGCAGGGGTTGCGGGTGCAGGGGCCGTCGGCGCAGCGGCCGTCGGCGCCGGAGCCTCCGTCGGGCCCTCGACCTTGGCGATGTACTTCACGGTGATGCCGAGCACGTCGCGGATGGCGCGGCGCAGGTACTCACTGACGCCCTCGCCGTTGCCCTGCGGCTGCTTGAAGCTCTCGACGTCGCGCGAGCTGGGGAAGGCCAGGGTGAGCACGTCGTCGGCGAATGCCTGCACGGTCGCCGTGACGACGACCATCCAGGCCGTCCGTCTCGACTTCTCGACGACCTCGACGATCTCGGGCCAGCTGTCGCGCAGCTGCTGCAGCGTGACGGGGCCGACCGGTACGGCCGACCGCTCGGGGGCCGCCGGCACCGCGTTCTCGACCGGAGGCGTCTGCGCCCACGCGGCCGAGTGCGCCGAGGACGGAGCCGCGGGCTCGCTGGCCGGGCTGCTCGCCGACGACGAAGCGCCGACGACGGGCACGACCGGACTCGGCGATGCCGCCGCGGGGACCCGAGATACAGCCCCCGCACCGGAGGCGGCGACCGGCGATACGGCGACCGCGTGGTTCGCGCCGGGTGCGGACTCCGCACCGCCACCGGAGACGCCGATGCGCCGCTCGAGTCGTTCGACCCGGGCCAGGGCACCACGCTCGGTCTCGTCGCTCTCGGGCACGAGCACCCGGGCGATCATGAGCTCGAGGTGCAGGCGGGGCGACGTCGCCCCGGTCATGTCGGTCAGAGCGCGGTTGACGACATCGGCCGAGCGCGAGAGCTCGGCGGCGCCGAACACGTGGGACTGATGCGTGAGCCGCTCGAGCTCTTCGGGCGTGACACCCCGCAGCACGGCGCTCGCCCCCTCGGCGGTGGCCCCGACGACGATGAGGTCTCGAAGGCGCTCGAGCAGGTCTTCGACGAACCGTCGCGGGTCTTGCCCGGTCTGGATCACGCGGTCGACGGACGCGAACGCGGCCGCGCCGTCACGCTGACCGAGGGCCTCGACGACCTCGTCGAGCAGCGAGGCATGGGTGTAGCCGAGCAGCGCGACGGCCCGCTCGTATTCGATCGACCCGCCCTCGCTGCCGGCCATCAGCTGGTCGAGGAGCGACAGGGTGTCTCGCACCGAGCCCCCACCCGCACGGACGACGAGCGGCAGGACACCCGGAGCGGCCGACATGTCTTCGCTCGCCGAGAGTTCTTGGACGTATTCGAGCATCTGTGCCGGCGGCACGAGTCGGAACGGGTAGTGGTGCGTGCGGGAGCGGATCGTGCCGATGACCTTGTCGGGCTCGGTCGTCGCGAAGATGAACTTCACGTGCTCCGGCGGCTCTTCGACGACCTTGAGCAGGGCGTTGAAGCCCTGCGGCGTGACCATGTGGGCCTCGTCGAGGATGAAGATCTTGTAGCGGTCGCGGGCGGGCGCGAAGATGGCGCGGTCGCGGATGTCGCGCGCGTCGTCGACGCCGTTGTGACTCGCGGCGTCGATCTCGATGACGTCGAGAGACCCGCCGCCGTCGCGGGCGAGCTCGACGCAGGAGGGGCAGACACCGCACGGGGTGTCGGTCGGACCCTCGGCGCAGTTCAGGCAGCGGGCCAGGATGCGGGCCGATGTGGTCTTGCCGCAGCCGCGCGGGCCGCTGAAGAGATAGGCGTGATTGACCCGGTTCGTGCGGAGGGCGGTGCGCAGCGGATCGGTCACCTGGTTCTGCCCGATGAGCTCGGCGAAGTTCTCTGGCCGGTAACGGCGATACAGGGCGGTGACCACGGGAGCAAGCGTAACGGCGACCGCTGACAAACGGCGTGTCGCGAGCTATCATCAGGATCACTGGAGCGCGACTCACCACCGCGAAACCACCCAGGCACGTGATCAGGATCAGGAGACATCGCATGTCCATCTTCTCGGCGACCCCGCACGCCCGCAGACTGTCGACCTCGGGCAAGGTCAGGGCGGTCCTCGCCCTCGGGGCCGTGCTCGGTCTCGGAACGGTGACGACCCTCGCCGCCTGGACGGACACGAACACGGCGACCGGCACGTTCACCACCGGCGTCCTCGATCTGAAGCTGAACGACTCCGACACCCCGGTGGCGCTCACGAACCTGACGATGACGGCGGCCAAGCCCGGCGACACGACGTTCGCGCTGCTCACCGTCCGCAACGCCGGCTCGATCAACTTCGGCTACGCCTACACGACGTCCAGCACGAACGGCTCCGACGTGCCGGCCCTCAACGCGGGCCTCAACTTCGGGGTCTCGTCGCTCGGCACCGCGGCGTTCGGGGCGACACCGCCGACCTGCGGCCAGACGCAGTTCGACGCGGGAACCGCGATTACGGCGACGGGTACGAAGCTGAGCACCAACCCCACGACGGCCGCGCCGCGGGCCCTCGCCGCCGGCCAGGTCGAGTTCCTCTGCGTTCGGGCGGAGCTGCCGCTGACGGCCGTCACGGGGCTCCAGGGCAAGTCGACGGTCGTCACGATGACGGTGACCGCGACCCAGCAGTAGACCACCAGGCGTCCCGCTGCCCCCGTCTCCCAGACGGACGTGGCGCGGGACTCGGGGGCGGACGAGGCGCACGTCGGGTGTCCGCATCGTCCGCCCCCATTCCATCGACGAGGGGAGCCGCGTGAGCGACACCGCGCACCGAGCCCGCCGCGTCGTCGGTGCCCGCCGCGTCGTCGGTGCCCGCCGTGTCGTCAGAGCCCGCTTCGTGGCGCGCGAGATCGTCCTCTGGGCGGGAGCCGTGATCGGGGTCGTCTGCCTCATCGCCGCGGCTCTGGCCGTCTTCGCCGGGATCACCCCGCTCATCTTCCGGTCCGGCTCGATGGCACCGGGCATCCCGACGGGCTCCCTGGCCCTCGCGCACCGGGTCCCTGCCGCCGAGGTCGAACCGGGTGACATCGTGAGCCTGCCCCGGGCCGATGGCCAGCTCGTCACCCACCGCGTCGTGGCCGTCGCGCCGGCCGCGACCGGTAGCGCCGATCCGGAGGCGGCGCGGTCGTTCACCCTCCGCGGCGACGCCAACGACGCCGCGGACCCCGAGCCGATCGTCGCGGCGAGCGCCGACCGCGTGTTCTGGTCGGCGCCCTCCCTCGGCTACGCGTTCGACGAGGCGATGAAGCCGCCGTACGTCTTCGTCGTCGGGACCCTGTTCGGGATGCTCGCGATGGTCGGGTTCCGGCGCCCGCGACTCCCCGAGTCCGACGACACCGACACCGACACCGACACCGACACCGATCTTGCCGACACCGATTTTGCCGACACCGATCTTGCCGACACCGTCGACCCCGAGGAGGCGCGGGTCGCGTCCGCGGGCACCGCCCGCTCGCTCGCCGACCGCGCCGCCGGGCACGCCGCGGGCCGGCACCGCCTCCGTCGACGCGACGTCCGCGTGTCCGCCCACCGTGCCTCCGGAGCTCTGGCCCTCTGCGTGGTCGCGGGCGTGGTCGGCGCGACCGGAGCGGTCGCGACGCCGCAGCCCACGCTCGCCGCGTTCACGGACGCCGGGCAGGCGACGGGCCAGCACGCGGCCGGGACGGTGCCGAGCCTGTCGACGTTCGACTGCGCGGTGCCACTCCTCCTCGGCCAGCCGGCGCTGACCTGGACGTTCTCGACGCCGGCGCGGCCGGTGCAGACGGCCGTCGTCGTGCTGCGGGACAGCACGGTGGTGGCGACCCTGCCCGCGGGGTCCACGACCTATCAGATACCGACGACCCTGCTCACGCTCGGCACGACGAGCGTCTGGCGCGTCCAGGTCGTCGCCGGGCCGTGGAGCACCGTGTCGCCGGGCCGCGAGGTCGCGACCGCCCTCCTGAACCTGACGGCGACCTGCGGCAACCTGATCGCGTAGTCCTGCCGAGCGGCGCGTCCTGGTGAGGGTCACTGAGAGGAGCGATCGGCAGAAGCCGCCGGGGCAAAGAAAAAGACCCCTCACGCACCCGCCAGAGCCCGGTTACCCTTGCTGCATTTCTGCCCTGGGGGAGTTGGCCTGGATGGCGCCACGTGAGGAGCCTCGACTAGTTTAGCGGCTCCTGGATGTCTCTGCGGACACCGGGCGTTGGATGGCAGGTATGAGAATCGTCATCGCCGGTGGACACGGCAAGATCGCCCTTCTGCTCGAACGCCGTCTGGCCGACGCAGGGCACGACCCGGTCGGCATCATCCGCAAGCCCGAGCAGTCGTCCGACCTCGAGACCGCGGGTGCCCGCGCGCTCGTCCTCGACCTCGAGAACACCGACGTCGAGACCCTCGCCGGCCACCTGGACGGTGCGGACGCCGTCGTGTTCGCCGCCGGTGGCGGAGGTGGCAGCGGTGCCGAACGCAAGCTGACCATCGATCGCGACGGGGCGATCCTCCTCGCCAACGCCGCCGAGAAGGCCGGTGTCTCGCGCTACGTGCTGGTCTCGGCCATCGGCACGGACGACTTCGACCCCGAGCGCGCCCAGCTGCCCGCCGCGAACGACGACGACGTGTACCAGGTCTACATGCGCGCCAAGAGCGAGGCCGACGCCGACCTGCGGGGTCGCGATGGACTCGACTGGACCATCGTCCGCCCCGGCGGTCTGACCGACGACGCCGGCACCGGCCGGGTCGCGCTGGGCAGCACGGTCGAGCGGGGCTCGATCCCCCGCGCCGACGTCGCCGAGATCATCGCGACCGCCCTGATCGACGGCACGGCCGTGAAGACGCAGTTCGAGGCCGTGAGCGGCGACGTGCCCGTCTCGGACGCGCTGGCGACCCTGAAGTACTGACCCGCGCCTCCTCGGCCGTTCGATCCTTGAGGGGTCGACGGGCCGGGCTACGCGGACGAGAGCCCCGGAGGCGCGACGAGCGCTCCCGGGGCTCTCTCGCGTCAGCTGAGCGCCGCGGCCTGCCGCGCGATCTCGAGCTCTTCGTTCGTGGGGACGACGAGCACGCTGACGGCCGAGCCGTCGGGCGAGATGAAGCGTGGCTCCCGCGAGGCCAACTCGTTGCGGTCGTCGTCGACCTCGATGCCGAAGAAGCCGAGCCCCGCGAGCGTGCGACGGCGGAGCAAGGCGTTGTTCTCGCCGACCCCCGCCGTGAAGACGACCGCGTCGAGCCCGCCGAGCTGGGCGACGTAGGCGCCGATGTAGTGCCGGAGCCGGTGCCGGTAGACGGCGAGCGCCGCCTCCGAGATGGCGTCGCCCCGGGAGGCGCTGTCCTGCACGTCGCGCATGTCGCCCGAGCCGGTCAAGCCGAGCAGACCGCTCTTCTTGTTGAGGAGCGTGTCGAGCTCGTCGATGTCGAGTCCGGCCTCGCGGTGCAGGTGGAACACCGCAGCGGGGTCGATGTCGCCCGAGCGGGTTCCCATGACCAAGCCTTCGAGGGGGGTCATGCCCATGCTGGTGTCGATCGATCGCCCACCGTCGATCGCGGCCGCCGAGGCGCCGTTGCCGAGGTGCAGCACGATGATCTTGAGCTCGGCGAGCGGACGCCCGAGGAACTCGGCCGTCTTCTCGGACACGTACTTGTGCGACGTTCCGTGGAACCCGTACCGGCGCACGTGGTGCTTCGCGGCGAGCTCGGCGTCGATGGCATACGTGTAGGCGGCCGGCGCGAGGGTCTGGTGGAAGGCGGTGTCGAACACGGCGACGTGCGGCACGTCGGGGAAGGCCTCGCGCGCCGCGCGGATGCCCTGCAGGTTGGCCGGATTGTGCAGCGGCGCGAGGGACGAGAGCCGGTCGATCGCCTTCTCGACGTCGGGCGTGACGACGGTCGCGCGGTCGAACTCGTCCCCGCCGTGCACGACGCGATGGCCGACGGCGATCGGCGGGTAGTCGCCGAACGAGGGGCCGTGCGCCTCGAACGCCTGCAGCATGGCCGCGAAACCGGCCGCGTGGTCGGCGATCGGCTGGGCGTCGTTGCGCGTCTCGTCACCCGTGACCTCGTTGCGGTGCCGGGTCGACCCGGTCGCCTCGCCGATGCGCTCGACGAGACCGGAGGCAAGGGTCTTCTCCCCCTCGAGCTCGATCAGCTGGTACTTGAACGACGACGAACCGGAGTTGACGACGAGGACTGCGCTCACGAGGGGTTCCCTTCTTCGGCGGGCTGCGTGCCGGCCTGGATGGCGGTGATGGCGACCGTGTTCACGATGTCGGAGACGAGCGCGCCACGCGAGAGGTCGTTGATCGGCTTGCGGAGCCCCTGCAGGATCGGCCCGATGGCGACGGCTCCGGCGCTCCGCTGCACGGCCTTGTACGTGTTGTTGCCCGTGTTGAGGTCGGGGAAGATGAACACCGTCGCCCGCCCCGCGACGTCGGAGTCGGGCATCTTCGCGGCGGCGACCGTCGGATCGGCGGCGGCGTCGTACTGGATCGGCCCCTCGACGAGCAGGTCGGGTCGGCGCTCGCGCACGAGGGCGGTCGCGGCGCGGACCTTCTCGACGTCGGCGCCCGAGCCGCTGTCGCCGGTGCTGTAGCTGAGCATCGCGACACGCGGCTCGATGCCGAACTGCACCGCGGTCTCGGCCGACGAGATCGCGATGTCGGCGAGCTGCTCGGCGGTCGGGTCGGGGATCACGGCGCAGTCGCCGTAGACGAGCACGCGGTCGGCGAGCGCCATCAGGAAGACGCTCGACACGACGCCGACGCCGGGCAGCGTCTTGATGACCTCGAAGGCGGGTCGGATGGTGTGCGCGGTGGTGTGCGCGGCACCCGACACCATGCCGTCGGCGAGACCGAGCTTGACCATCATCGTGCCGAAGTAGGAGACGTCGGTGACGGTGTCCATCGCCTGCGACACGGCGATCCCCTTGTGGGCGCGGAGCTTCGCGTACTCGGTGGCGAAGAGCACCTGGAGGCTCGGGTCGAACGGATCGAGGACGCGCGCGGCCCCGAGATCGAGACCCAGCTCGGCACCCCGGGCGCGCACGGCGGTCTCGTCGCCGAGCAGAGTGATGGCGGCCACACCGCGCTGCAGCAGCGAGGACGCGGCGCGCAGGATGCGGTCGTCGTCGCCCTCGGGCAGCACGATGTGCTTCTTCGCCGAGCGCGCCCGGTCGAGCAGCTGGTACTCGAACATGAGCGGGGTGACGACGCCCGACGGGCTCACCTGCAGCAGACGCAGCAGCTCGGCGCCGTCAACGTGGCTCTCGAAGAGCGAGAGGGCGAGGTCGTACTTGCGCGTCGAGTCGGCGGCGAGGCGCCCACGCGTCTGCGTGATGGCGAGGGCGGTGTCGTACGTGCCGGTCTCGGTGCGGGCGATCGGCAGCGGCGAGTCGAGGCCCTCGAGCAGGCGGTCGATCTGCGGGGCGAGGTCGAAGCCGCCGTTGAGGACGATGCCGGCGAGGGACGGGAACGTCTCGGACGCGTGCGCCAGCACGGTCGCCACGAGCACGTCGGACCGGTCGCCCGGCACGACGACGATCGCACCCTCGGTGAGCCGCGGCAGGACGTTCTCCATCGACATGGCCGCGACGACGACGCCGAGCACCTCGCGGTCGAGCAGGGCCTCGTCGCCGCGCATGAACTCGGAACCGGTGGCCTCAAGCACCGCGCGGACCGTCGGCGCGACGAGCACCCTGTCCTCGGGCAGTGCCCAGACCGGCACACGGCCGGCCGGGGTGGCCTCGAGGGCGCTGCCGATGCCGTCGACGACGTCGTCGAGGCGGTCGGGCGCGACCCGGTTCGCGATCACGGCGAGCAGGCTGGCGTGCTCGCTGCGCAGCTCGGTCGTGGTGAGGTCGGCCACCTGGCGCATGTCGGCGCCCGTGCGGTGCTGCTGCCCGTCCGAGCTGCGGCCGCCCAGCACGAGCAGCACGGGCGCACCGAGGTTGGCGGCGATGCGTGCGTTGAAGGAGAGCTCGGTGGGGCTGCCGACGTCGGTGTAGTCGGAGCCGATGATGACGACGGCGTCGCACTGCCGCTCGACGGCGGCGAAGCGGCTGACGATGGTCGCGAGGGCCGCATCGGGGTCGCGGTGCACCTCGTCGTACGTGACGCCGACGCAGTCGTCGTAGGGCAGGTCGACGCTGTCGTGGGCGAGCAGCAGGTCGAGCACGTAGTCGCGCTCGCTGGTCGACCGGGCGACGGGCCGGAAGACCCCCACGCGACCGAGCTCGTGGCTCAGGGTGTCGAGCACCCCGAGGGCGATCGTGGATTTTCCGGTGTGGCCTTCGGCCGAGGTGATGTAGATGCGGGTCGACACGGGGCCAGCCTAGGATGGGCCGCCTCCGAGCAGCCGGTGAAGGTGGCACGACGTCGGGACGTGGGCGACACGTGTCGCGCTGAGTGCTGAGCGCGCCCTCGGGGCCGCGCGCGCCTCCTACGCTGGTGCCATGCTGATCCGTCCTGCGACCGAGGCAGATCTGCCCGGTGTCCTCGAGATCCACGCCGCCGCCGTCGCCATGTCGACCGCCCTCTGGACCGACGTCCCACCGACCCTCGACGGTCGTGTCGACTGGCTCGCGACCCATTCCGAGCCCGGTCGACTCGCCCTCGTGGCGGTCGACGACGAGGAGGCGGTGGTCGGCTACGGCAGCTACGGCCCGTTCCACGCGAAGGACGGCTACCGACACACCGTCGAGAACAGCGTCTACGTGCGCGACGGGCACCAGGGGGCCGGCATCGGCCGCGCTCTGATGGAGGTGCTGGTCGCCCGCGCGACGGAGGACGGCCACCACGTCATGGTCGCGTTGATCGAGGCGTCGAACGAGGCATCCGTGCGGCTGCACCGCTCGCTCGGCTTCGACGACGCGGGGGTGCTGCGCGAGGTGGGCACGAAGTTCGGCCGCTGGCTCGACCTCCGCTACATGACGCGCTTGCTCTAGCCCGACCGTCGCGGGCGCGCGTGCAGCCGGCCCGCCTACGCTCGACTCGTGCGCTCCCATCGTCTCCTGCAGCAGGTCGTCGGAAAGCTGAGCGGTCAGGGCCCCGCCGCACCGGTCAGTCGCCGCACGCAGCGCGCCCTGCTGGCCGAGCAGACCGTTCGGGGCGTGCTCGAGCTGGCCGTTCGACTCGGCGAGACGCTGCTGTCGCTCGGGGCCGCGGCAGCCGAGGTGACCGACACGATCCAGCGGGTCTGCCGCGCCTACGGCATCGACTGCCAGGTCGACCTGACGTTCACGTCGATCCTCGTGGTGCACGACGGCGGCGACGATTCCCCCGGCGTCAGCGTGCTGCGCGTCGTGCAGTCGCGGAGCGCCGACTACGAGCGGCTCGCCCGCGTCACGGCCCTCGTCACCGCCATCACCGAGGGCTCGCCCGAGGTGCGCGTCGCGGACACGCTCGACGACCCCGCGGCCCGCGACGAGGCCCGGCACCAGTTCGAGGCCGCGCACGAGCGCCTCGACGCCGTCCTCGTGCAGCCGCACCGCTACCGCCGCGGCGTCGTCACGCTCACTCTCGCCGCGATGGCGGCGGGTGTCGCCCTGCTGCTCGGCGGTGGCCCGCTGATCGTGCTGATCGCGGCGGCGACCGCGGCCGTGATCGACACCGTCAACCAGCTGCTCGGCCGGTGGGGTCTGCCCGCCTTCTTCCAGCAGATCGTCGGCGCGGCGATCGCGACCGGCGTCGCCCTGCTCCTGCTGGTGCTCGTGCCTCAGCTGCCCGTCGAGTTCGCAGCCCTCCCGCCCGCGCTCGTCGTCGCCTCGGGCGTCGTCGTGCTGCTGGCGGGGCTGTCGTTCGTCGGGGCGGCGGACGACGCGATCAACGGGTTCCCGATCACCGCGAGCGGTCGCCTGCTCGAGGTCGGGCTGCTCACGCTCGGCATCGTGGTCGGCATCGCCGCCGTGCTCGATCTCGGGCGCACCCTCGGCATCGAGCTCGTGCTCGTCGACAGCTACGCGCGACCCTGGCCCGCCTGGGTGCAGGTGGTCGGCGCGGGCATCGCCGCGGGTGCCTGGGCCATCTCGTCGCACACGCCGCCCCGGGCCGCCCTCGTGGCCGCCCTCGCGGGCGCCGGCGCCTGGATCGCGTACGACTCCCTCGTCGGCACGGGTACGACCCCGCTCGTGGCCAGCGCCGCGCCCGCCGTCGTCATCGGTCTGCTCGGGGAGCTGCTCGCCGATCGCGGCCGCGTGCCCGCCGTCGTGACCACGGTCTGCGGGACGGTGCCGCTCCTCCCCGGCCTCATGATCTACCAGGGCGTGCTCGACCTCACGTCGGGCGACGGCCCCACGAACGGCGCGCAGCTGCTGCTGCAGGCCGGCATGGTCGCGGTCGGCCTCGCGGGCGGGGTCACGCTCGGGCGCATCACGTACCGCCGGCTGCGCACGCCCGTCGTGCGCGCCGTCACGCCGGGTCGCGCACGCCGCCGACGCCGCGACCGCGACGTCGAGCAGGCCCTCGCCGCCGACACGCTGTACCACGACGACACCGTGGCCACCGAGGCCGACGGCTCGGCGCCGGCGACCGACGCCGACGCGACCGACGGCCCAGGAGGCGCGGTGCCGGTCGACGAGGAGCCCCCGCGCCGCACGGGCCCGCTGCCGATCGTCGCACCGCCGACCCTCGACGAGCCGCTCACCCGCACCGGCACGATGCCGATCGTCAGCACGATCGGTGTGACCGGCCCGGTGTTCGTGGTCGACCCCGCGGACGACCCGCAGCGCGCCTCCGACGCGTAGCCCGGGGCCGGCCTCCCGACGCGGCTACACCCCCTATCCGGAGCTACACCCCCTACGTAGGGGGTGTAGCTCCGGATAGGGGGTGTCGCGCGACCCGCGCGGGGCGTGGCGCACCGGAAGATACCGGTGCGTACGCTTTACCGCAGAAGAGCAGCGATGGAAAGAGACCCGTTTTGGGTAATACAAAACCTACGCAAAGGTTTCTAAATTCGGGAACATGAACCCCGAATCGACATCACTCGGCATCACTCCCGCCCCATGATCGAGATCGACCAGCTCGCGCCCGGCCGATTCGTCCATCGGCGACAGCTTCGGGAGGTGCTGCTGACGCCCGCCGTCCAGACCTCTGCCTGCACCTTCGTCATGGGCGCCCAGTGGCCGCGTGAGCACGCGTTCTACACGACGGACTTCACTCGCCCCGACTCGGCTCTCGTCGCGGAGACGATCCGTCAGTCCACCATCCTGCTGGCCCACACCATGTACGACGTGCCCCTCACGGCGGCCTTCCTCATGCCGGCCATGTCGGGCTCGACCTACCCCGCCGAGACACCGTGGAGCGAGGATCAGCTGGTCGTCTCGTCGACGGTGACGCGGATCGCCCGGGGCCGGGATGCCGTCACCGCCCTGCGCAACGAGGTCGTGATCGAGGGAGCCGGGCATGTTCTCGCCCGAGGCCACGGTGACGCGCGGATCGTCGAACAGGCGACCTACGAACGGCTCCGAGCCGGCCGCACGAAGCGCCCCAGCGCACCGGGGCGACGGCGCGTCTCGGCACGGTCATCCATCCTGAGCTGGCGAGCGAACCGGGAGGCGACCGTGACCGTCGACGAATTCGACCCCGTGTTCTTCGACCACCCGCTCGATCACGTGCCGGGCATGCTGTTGCTGGAGGCCGTCCGTCAGGGCATCCGCGAGCAGTTCCCCGGATGGGACGTCGATCTGTCGTCGTTCGACCTGTCGTTCCGTCGGATAGCCGAGTTCGACCTCCCCCTCGTGCTCGACGTCTCGGCCGGCCCGGAGGGCGCCGACATGGAGTTCGCCGTCCGGGTCCGCCAGGGACAGGTCGTCTGCGTCGACGGCTCCGCCCGTGCCGTCCGCCGCGACGGCGTCACCGCCGGATCGTGAGCGTCAGGTCGAGAGCGGCTTCCAGGCCGTCGTCCGGGACGAGTCCGGGGAGCATGATCTGCCACATCTCACGGAGGCGCGAGAACAGATCGCCTCGCTGCGTCATGACGTCGGAGACCATCTGGACACCCGTGTACGCCGGGATGATGAAGTGAGCGACGACCGCGGGATCGACGCTCGCGCGGACCGCCCCTTCGCCCTTCGCCACCGTCAGGAGGTTCTCGAACGTCGCCATCCAGTCGGCATACGGCGTCTCCGTGCCGAGGTGACGCGACGAGGAGTCGGTGGTCAACCGGATGCCCGCGCTCACGAGCGGCTCGTCGATCAGCTGCACCGCGAGACCACGGCACATCAGCATCATCGCCTCGAGGGCCGACCTGCTCGCGGTCATCGCCGCCTCGGCGTAGTTCCGCGAGATCTGATGCTGTTCGGCGATGACGGCGGAGGCCACCTCTTCTTTCGAGGAGAAATGGAAGTACAGCGCGCCCTTGGTGACGCCGGCCAGTTCGGCGACCGAGTCGAGGGTCGTTCCGGCGTAGCCCCGCTCGTCGAAGACGAGGGCGGCACTCTTCAGGATCGATGCACGAGTGGCCAGAGCCCGGTTCTGTCTGGCCATGAGAGTGCTCTTTCCTCCAGGGTTCGTCTCGGGCATCGGAGCTCCGTGCGTGACGAAGCAGGTCAACGCTACTGGGTGCGTCACCCAGAGCGTCGGCCCGAGCGTCGGCCGACACGCGGGCGACGTGACGACGACACGCTATTCGGATAGGACGGCCGTCCGATGACCCGAGGTGATGCCGTCACGTGTCCATCCGCGACGGTCGCCGTGCTGGGGTCGACGGGGTTCGTCGGAGGACACGTCGTGCAAGCGCTCCGTCGGTCGGGTCAAACCGTCCGCGAGCTGGGCCGGAGCGGACCGGGTCGACACGTCGTCCCCGTCGACGTGTCGAGCGTGGCAGACATGACCGCGGCCCTTCTCGGGTGCGACGCAGCCATCTGGTGCGTGAGCTACCTGGGCCCCGACGAGGCGGTCCAGAGGGCGGTGAACACGCGGGCCACGGCCGACTTCGCCCGGGCGGCCTCGGCCGCGGGTGTCAGGCGGGTCATCGCGATCGGGACGGCGTCGGTCTTCGGTTCGGGGCCTCATCGGGGGCGATCGCCGGAGTCGCTGACACCGGACCCCCAGTCGCCTCGCTCGCGTTCTCGCTGGGAGGGCGAAGTCCACGTCGTCGCGGCGGGCGGCATCGTGCTTCGACCGGCCCTCACCTACGGTCGAGGCGACCGGTGGTTTCTCCCTGCCTTGGCACGCCTGAGCGCG
Source organism: Frigoribacterium sp. 2-23 (assembly GCF_049601585.1). GTDB lineage: Bacteria > Actinomycetota > Actinomycetes > Actinomycetales > Microbacteriaceae > Frigoribacterium. Next base: position 2,322,427 of record NZ_CP187126.1, read on the forward strand.
GACTCGTTCTCGGCCGAAGAGTTGCAGGCACGGATCTCGGTCGTCTCCGCCCCCGTCCTGGGTCTGCTCGCGACGCGTCTGGCGACGACTCCTCGACAACCGGCGCGCTCCTCCTACGTACTCGCCGAGCGCCATCCGATCCGTCTCGCCGACGCTTTCGGCGCCATCGAGTCTCTGCGGGCCCGGAGCCCCCGGGACGACGGACCCATCCCGGAACTGACGCGTCACCAGAGACGACTGCTCGCGACCGACAACTGGTACGACGTCGACGCCCTCTGGGAGGAGGTCGGCGACGTTCCACCGCGACCGGGCCTCCACCTCTCGGGCCCGGAGCGGGACTGGTACGCATCCGTCATGACGTCCAGCGCCCGAGGAGCGTAGACGTCGCGCGGTCACGCCGAGCGGACCGGTGGCCTGGATCGTGTGGCGCTGATCGGTGCGGCGCTGATCGGTGCGGCGGTGAATGAATTGCTGGCGGAGGATAGGGGATTCGAACCCCTGAGGGCTTGCACCCAACACGCTTTCCAAGCGTGCGCCATAGGCCACTAGGCGAATCCTCCAGGCGGGCGGCACGGAGAACCGGCGCACGACCTCGTCAATAGTAGCGGACGGCGGCCGTCCCCGCGGACGCCTGCGGTGGCTCGGGCCTCGCGAAGGGCGATGCGGGAACAGACGAAGGGCTTCCGCCGCGGTGGCGGGGCTCGGTAGCGTGAGCGCGTGACCGACGCTGCCGACCCGACCCGCGCCTCCTTCGCTCTCGACCCCGCGACGCTGCCCCGACGGGCGCGCGTCGTCGTCGATGCGCTGAGGGCAGCCGGCGCGGATGGCGAGGTGCGGCAGTTCGACGAGTCGACGCACACGGCGGCACAGGCGGCGGCGGCCCTTGGCTGCGAGGTGGGCGCGATCGCGTCGAGCCTCGTCTTCCGGCTGGGCGACGCCCCGCTGCTCGTGCTGACGAGCGGCGCTCATCGGGTCGACACCGCGCTCGTCGCCGCGACACTGGAGCGCGGGCAGATCACCCGGGCCGACGCCGACTTCGTCACACGCGTGACCGGGCAGATCATCGGCGGCGTCGCGCCGGTCGGGCACCCCGAGCCCATCCTCACGCTCGTCGACACCGCCCTCGCCGCGCACGAGGTCGTCTGGGCGAGCGCGGGGTCGTCGAACTCGGTGTTCGCGACCACATTCGAGGAACTCGTTCGGCTGACCGGCGGCGCACCGACCCGTGTCGCCGACGACGAGCTGTCGCCCCGTTGACCCGGATGGCCCGCTGACGCCGCCGTCCCCGCGGCTCGTCGGGCCGGGCGGCTCGTCGGCCCGGGTGGCCGGGTCGTAGGCTCGACGGATGGACTCCCCCGCCTCGGCCCGCGTCGACTCGTGGCTCTGGGCCGTGCGCGTCTACAAGACCCGCTCGGCGGCGACGGCCGGCTGCCGCGCCGGGCACGTGCGCGTCAACGGCGAGCGGGTCAAGGCGGCGCAGAGCATCCGCCCCGGCGACGAGGTCCGCGTCCGCATCGCGGGGTTCGACCGCATCCTCGTCGTGAAACTCTGCATCACGAAGCGGGTCGGGGCGAGCGTCGCCGCGGAGGCCGTGACCGATCTGACTCCCCCGCCTCCGCCGCGTGAGGAGGTCGCGCTGCTGCCGATGCGCGACCGCGGTGCGGGACGACCGACGAAACGCGATCGCCGCGAGATCGAACGTCTGCGCGGTCGGGACGACCCCTCCGGGCTCGCCGACGACGACTGAGCAACCCCCGAGGAGGCGCGGCGCGGTCTCCGATCAGCGCCGCCGCAGCGTGCCGAAGATGCCCTTGACCACCTCACGCACGATCGCCTTGCCCGCCGAGCTGCCCAGCACGTCGCCGATGACGGAGCCGGCACCGGACGACGCCGTCGAGCGCGAGCGAGACGATGTGGAGGTGCGCGAGTTACGAGTCCTGGCGGCCTCGCGTTCGGCGCGCTCGAACTCCTTCTGCTGACGCTCGTACTCCTTCTGCGCGGCGACGCGTTCGCGTTCCGCCGCCGTCGCGGCCACGCGATCCGCCTTCTCCTTGGCCGCCGCCTCCTTTAGGGATGCGTCGATCGTGGCCTGCCGGGCCGCGGCGTCGGTCTTCTCGCGCTCGGTGAGCGCGGCGGCCTCGAGCTTGCGGGCCAGGATCTCGCGTGCGGAGTCGCGGTCGATCGGCGTGCCGTAGGTCGCGAGCAGCGGGGAGGACGCGACCCGCGCCTCCATGTGCTCGGCGGGGCTCGGCGACATCGAGCCCTGCGGTGCGCGGAGGCGCGTCCAGGCCACGGGGCTCGGCGCCCCCTTCTCGTTCATCACGGTCACGATCGCCTCGCCGGTCGCGAGGGTCGTCAACACCTCGGCCAGGTCGTAGTCGCTCGACGGATACGTCGACACCGTCGCCCGGAGCGCCTTCGCATCGTCGGGCGTGAACGCCCGTAGCTGGTGCTGGATGCGCGAGCCGAGTTGGGCGAGAACCTCGGACGGGACGTCCTTCGGGGTCTGCGTGACGAAGACGATGCCGACACCCTTCGACCGGATCAACCGGACGGTCTGCGTGATCTGCTGGATGAAGTCCTTCGACGCATCGGCGAAGAGCAGGTGCGCCTCGTCGAAGAAGAAGACGAGCTTGGGCTTCTCGAGGTCGCCCACCTCGGGCAGGTCGTTGTAGAGGTCGGCGAGCAGCCACATCAAGAAGGTCGAGAACAGCGCTGGCTTGTCGTGCACACCGGGCAGTTCGAGCAGGCTCACGATGCCGCGGCCGTCGGCGGCCGTGCGGAGGAACTCGGCGGTGTCGATCTCGGGCTCTCCGAAGAACGCGTCGGCACCCTGGTCGGCGAAGGTGATGAGCTCGCGCAGGATCACGCCGACGGTCTGCTTGCTGAGCCCGCCCAGGTCGGCCAGCTCGGACTTGCCGTTGTCGCTCGTGAGATACATCAGCACGCTGCGCAGGTCGGACAGGTCGAGCAGGGGCAGCCCCGCCTTCTCGGCATAGTGGAAGACGAGACCGAGACTCGACTCCTGCGTGTCGTTGAGACCGAGCACCTTGCTCAACAGCAGCGACCCGAAGCCGCTGACGGTCGCGCGCACCGGGATGCCCGTCCCGATGCCGCCGAGTGCGAAGTACTCGGCGGGCGCGGCGGCGGGAGTCCAGTCCTGCCCGATGCCGCGGGTCCGGGCCAGGAGCTTGTCGCTCGACTCCCCCGGTTCGGCGAGCCCCGAGAGGTCGCCCTTGACGTCGGCGGCGAAGACGGGCACGCCGGCCGCGCTGAGCTGCTCGGCGAGCACCTGCAGCGTCTTCGTCTTACCCGTGCCGGTGGCACCGGCGACGAGTCCGTGCCGGTTCAGCATCGACACCGGGATGCGCACGGGCACGTCGGCGAGCGCCTCCCCGTTGACGAGCGCCCCGATCTCGAGCGCGGGCCCGTCGAACGCGTACCCGGCCCGGACGCGGGCGACCGCGTCGGCGCCCAGTGGCCCCGCTCGTCCTGCCTGTCCTGCTTCCGGAGGCGCGGTGCCCGGCGCCGGGGACGGATCGGTTGGCTGCTCCCCGGCTGTTGCAGCCTGCGTGTCGGCGGCGGCGGCTTGCGCGTCCGCGGCGGCTTGCGTGTCCGCGGCCCGTTGCGCGTCGTCTGCCTGTCGTCGAGCCTCGGCTTCGGCCTGTTCGGCGCGGGCGAGCGCCGCCTCGGCATCCTGCTTCGCCTTCTCCGCGGCGGCGACCGCGGCGGCCGCCTCCGCCCGTGCCCGGTCGACCTCGTCTGTCATGGGCACAGCCTAGGCACGGCCGGCTCGATCGTGCCCGTCGGGATGCCCGGTCGCTCGGCACATGCCGCGACGACGGTCGTCGGCGCTCGTGCTTGTCCTGTTACCGCCGCTGCGCGCGCCGGCGCGGCGCGGCCCCGGTCAGTCATGATCCCGGCCCTGCGCGGCCCCGAATCCGCGCGGCCCTGAATCCGAGCAGCCCCGAATCCGAGCAGCCCCGAATCCGCGCGGCCCTGAATCTGAGCAGCCTTGACTCTGCGCAGCCCTGACTCTGCGCGGCCCTGACTCTGCGCAGCCCTGAACCCGCGCGGCCCTGAACCCGCACAGCCGCGAATCCGAACAGCCCGTCCGGAGACACTCTTTCCCGAATTCGCTCATGCGGTTCAAACCGCAGGACGGATGCCACAGCAGCAGCAGCAGCAGCAGCAGCGGCAGCGGCAGCGGCAGCGGCAGCGGCAGCGGCAGCATCGTCGACTCCGGTCGGGCTCCTCGAGCACCGGGTAACCCGCGTTGGCTCATGCGCCACGAGTACTCGAGATCACAAGGGTCTCATTCGTCCGTCGTCGAGCGGGTGCTGTCGTTCGTTCAGGCGATCTGGGGAGTGAAGCCAGCTGAGGTCGCTGGGTGTCCACATGCGGCGCACGTCAGAACCCCGTGGAATGCTTCCCCGCAGGAGTGCAGATACGTCATGGGCGGGTCGTCGGGGGTACAGGGTGACACGGCGCGCACGCGAGGCTGATTCCTGCTCCTACGGTTTGAACCGCATTAGCCGAAGAGCAAAGGCATGCCCCTGCCCGCGGGCCGGCACCCGACGCGACGTCCGGCACCGGCCCGCGGCACTCGGCACCGGCCCGCGGCACCCGGCACCGGCCCGCGGCACTCGGCACCGGCCCGCGGCACCGGGTCCGCGGCACCGGCGCAGCCGCCGACGCCCGACGCCCGACGCCAAACCCTGACGCCTACCCCCGCGTCCACACCCAGCCTCGGCCCCGCACCCGCTCCTGTTCGTCGAGGAGCCGGTACGCGAACGGCGCCCAGAGCACGACGGCGACTCCCGCTCCGATGAGCAGTCCGCCGATCGTGTCGGTCAGCCAATGCGCTCCGAGATATGTCCGGCTGAGCAGCATCAACACCGTGTAGGCGACGCCCGCGGCCCAGACCCAGACACGACGCAGGATGACCCCGAGCACGACCGCCAGGGTCGCCGCGTTCGCCGTGTGTCCCGACGGGAACGACCCGTAATCACTCACGACGAGGATCTCCGTCGGCCGCGCCCGACCGAACAGATGCTTGATGGCCTGCACGAGACCGGCACTCGCGACACACGCGACGATCCAGTACAGAGCTGCCCACCGCCTCCGGCGCAGCAGCAGGATCACCGCGACGCCGATCGGCACCACGAAGACGCCGATCAACCCCGCACCGATCGTGTTGAAGACGAGCGCCGGCACCTCCCAGAACGGGCTGCGGTGTTCGACGAGCTCGCCCATGAACTCCTCGTCGATGCCGATGCGCCCTGCCCGCGCCGTGATCACCACACCGAGCAGCAGCACCACGCCGATCGCGCCGAGCGCGCTGAACACCCACCAGCGACGCTGCACACGTCGCGCGATGCGCGCCTCCTGCGGAGAGGCGGGGCGGGGCTCGAGCGGTCGGGTTCTCATTGTCAGACCGTACCGGTGACGAACCGAGGAGGCACGGGGTGCTTCATCGAGGCGCGTCTCCGTCCCCTCGGCACCGCCCTCAGTGCCCGAGTGCGGGCACGGTGCGCGGCCGCACCAGGAACCAGAGCGAGAGGATGCCGACGAACGTCGTGCACGCCATGACGCTGCCCATCGGGACGGCCGAGTCGATCCCCAGGAAGCCGACGACCGGCGAGATCAGCCCCGCGAGACCGAAGTTGAGCGCTCCCAGCAGCGACGCCGCCGTGCCCGCCTCCTTGCCGTGGTTCGCCAGTCCGAGGACCTGCACCTGGGGGAACGAGAACCCGCACGCCGCGATGAAGAACCAGAGCGGGATGAGGATGCCCAGCAGCCCGACGTGCAGCGAGTCCAGCAGCACGATCGTCAACGCCGACAGGAACAGCACCGACGTCGACCCGGCGAGGATCCACTGCGGGCCGATCCGCCGCGCCAGCCGGGCGCTGATCTGCACACCGGCGACGATGCCGAGCGAGTTGACGGCGAACAGGTAGCCGTACTGCTGGGCGTTGAGCCCGTAGACCTGCTGGAAGAGGAACGATGACGCCGACAGGTACGAGAACAGCCCCGAGAAGACCATCGCGCCGATCAACGCCACCCCGACGAAGATGCGATCGCTGAACAACACCTTGTAGCGCTGCCGCAGTGTCGAGTGCCCGGCCTCGTGCCTCCGGGCCGTGGGCAGCGTCTCGACGATCAGGAAGACGGCGGCGATGATCACGAACGCGCCGTACGCGGTCAAGAAGACGAACACGCCGCGCCAGCTCGTGAACGCGAGCAGCTGCGAGCCGATGACGGGCGCGAGGATCGGCGCCATGCCGTTCACGAGCGCCAGCCGGGACAGCATCTTGACGAGCGGCAACCCGCCGAACAGGTCGCGCACCATCGCCATCGCGACGACGCCGCCGGCGGCGGCCCCCATGCCCTGCAAGACGCGGAACACCCCGAGCCAGACGATGTCGGGCGCGGCCGCTGCGCCGATGCTCGCGGCGATGTGCAGCGCCGTCGCCACGATCAGCGGCAGGCGGCGTCCGACCTTGTCGCTCCACGGGCCGACGAGCAGCTGACCGACGCCGAAGCCGATCGTGGTCGCGGTCAACGTCAGCTGGATCAGCCCGGTCGAGACACCCAGATCCTGTTCGAGGGCGGGGAACGCCGGCAGGTACAGGTCGATCGTGAACGGGCCGAGCGCGGTGAGCGCGCCGAGCACGACGACGTAGACGAGGCGCTGACGACGGGACAGCGAATCGCCGGGGTGGACGACAGTGGTGGTCACCGGTGGCGGTTCCTTCTGGATCGAATCGATACGACCGTCGGCCCCGACGAACGGGGTGGAGGCGCAAGGGGATGACAGCAGCGTAGTCGCCCGAGGCCCGCCGCCGACAGCCCGCCGGGTCGTTGCTCGACGACAGTCGTCGGCGGTCTAGGCTCAGGTCAGTTTCCGCACCACGGGAGGGTGAGACATGGTCGACGCGAGGATCGTCCAGACGACGAAGGCACTGCACACGGCCATCGTCGAACTGGCGTCGGAGAAGGCGGTCTCGACCATCACCGTCGCCGACGTCACCCGCCGCGCGGGCATCAACCGCGCCACGTTCTACAGCCACGCGACATCGCCCGGCAGCCTGCTCACCGACGTCCTCACCCCCGAGCTCGATGCGATCCGCACCGATGACCTCGCGCTCCGCGAGACCGGCGCCGTCAGCGGCGCCGAGGCCACGCGGCGCGGCCTCGAACGCGTCGTCGACCACGTCGTCCGCTACCGCGACCTGTACCGGCTCGCCCTGCCCGACCAGCTCGACGCGTCGACCCACCGCGCCCTCGCGCAGCACTTCGAGAAGTCGTCGGTCGTTCATCTCGAGTCCCTGCCCGAGGGGTCCCGCCCCGAGGGCCTGTCCGTGCACATCGCCGCGGGGTTCTTCGCGCACGCCCTCGTCGGCGCGATCGCGGCCTGGCTCGGCGGCAAGCGCACGAGCCGGAAGGCCTTGCTCGACACCATCCTCGCGATGACGCCGACCTGGTGGGAATAGCCCGCTAGGCCGCAGCAGCCGACCGGTCCGGCAGGAGCTCGAGCACGGCCGCACCGAGTCGCAGCAGGCCGTCGGTCAGGGGCGTGCACCGCATCCCGCCGCGACCGCGCAACGCCCGGAACGCGCCCGGGGCGAGCACCTCGTCCATCCACGCGCACGGGTTCGCCGGCCGGTTCGCCCGGAAGCGCACCGGGCCGTCGCCGCTGTCGAGCATGAACTCGCGACCGCGCAGCGCGTCGACGTCGTACCCCCGCAGCACGATGTTGCGTCGGGTCGCCGCCGGGTCGAGCCCCGAGACCCCGAGGAGGCGCGCCACGGCATCCAGGGACTCCCCCGCGAACACCGTGACCGATGCCCCGCGATGGGCCGGGCGGTTGAAGTAGCGGTCACCGACGATGCCGAGGCCGGCGCGCAGCTCGATGCTCTCGTGCAACTCGGGCCCCGCGGCCGCGACGGGATCGTCGGCCGGGCGGCCGACGTACCGCGACGCGGGCGACGCGAGCAGGAGCTCGATGGTGACGGGCGTCGCGGTGCCGACCCGTGCCTCCTCGGCTGTCGCCCCGTCGCGGGTCGCCCGCCCGCCTGTCTCGTCCACGCGCGCCACGCTAGCCCAGGCGCCGAACGGCTGCCCCATCAGCACAGGCGCCGAACGGCTGCCCCGTCATCGAACGCCGAACGGCCGCCCCCTCGAGAAGAGGGAGCGGCCGCACGGGTGAAGCGGGTGTGACTACTTGGTCAACGGGCCCAGGGTCGGGTCGTTGGCGTAGGCCTCGGCAGCGTTCGCCTTGGTGACGATCTGCGGGGGCAGCAGGTAGGCCGGGACGACCTTCTTGCCGTTGTCGTACGACTTGTCGTCGTTCGTCTCGGCCTTGTCGCCCTTCTGGAGCGAGGAGACCATGGCGACGGCCTGCTTGACCAGGTTGCGGGTGTCCTTGTTGATGGTCGAGTACTGCTCGCCCTCCATGATGGACTTGACGGACTCGACCTCGGAGTCCTGACCGGTGACGACCGGGATCGGCTTGCCGGCCTGCTTGACCGACGTGATGATCGCGCGGGCGAGCGTGTCGTTCGGGCTCAGCACACCGTCGAGCTCGGTCGAGCCGTAGGTGCTGGTGAGCAGCGAGTCCATGCGGCGCTGGGCGTTCTCGGCCTTCCAGCCGTCGGTCGCCGTCTGCTTGATGTCGGTCTGACCCGAGGCGACCTTGACGGTGCCGTCGTCGATCTTCGGCTGCAGGACGCTCATCGCGCCGTCGAAGAAGACCTTCGAGTTGGCGTCGTCCGACGAGCCGGAGAACAGCTCGATGTTGTACGGGCCCTCGGCCTTCTTGGCCTTCATGCCGTCGAGCAGGGCCTGACCCTGCAGCTCGCCGACCTTGAAGTTGTCGTACGCGACGTAGTAGTCGACGTCTTCCGTGTTCAGGATGAGGCGGTCGTAGGCGATGACGATCGCGCCGGCGTCGTGCGCCGCCTTGACCTGCGTGCCGAGCTGGCCACCGTCGGCCGCGCCGATGATGATGACCTTGGCGCCCTTGGTGACCATGGACTGGATCTCGTCCTGCTGGTTCGCTACGGTGCCGCTGGCCGCTGCGTACTGCACGTCGGGCTTGAAGCCGGCGTCGGTCAGGTCCTTGGTGAACAGGTCGCCCGCGAGCACCCAGTTCTCCGAGGTCTTGGCGGGCAGTGCGACGCCGATGGTCGAGCCCGAGTCGAAGCCCGATCCGGACGACGCATCCGAACCCGCGCCGTCGCGGGAGGACGAGCAGCCGGCCAGGACGAGCGTCGTGGCTGCGGCGACCGCCATGGTCGCCAGAGCGATTTTGCGCATGCTGTGTCTACTTTCTTGTGGTTGGGGTTGGTGCTGGGACGACCTGCCGGTAGCGGGTCGACCCGATGGAGGCGCGGCCGGCCGTCTCTGGACGGTCGCGCGGGTCAGGTGGTCGTGGCGGTGGGGTCAGTTGGGCGTGGTGGCCTTCGGACGCTGCTGGTCCGAGAGGTCGCCGTTCGGGGTGAGCGCCGGCTCGGTCGAGTCGGCGTCGGTGCCGACGCCGCCCTGGGCGCCGGGGTTCGAGGCGGCCGGGGTGAACTGCTCGGCGACGCCGTTCTTGTCGCGCTTCAGACCGCGGGTCAGGAACCCGGTGATCGACGGGCGACCCTGGCTCTTGTTGTAGACGTCCACGGCGACGGCGATCAGCAGCACGAGGCCCTTGATCATCTGCACCTTGTCGGAGCCGACACCGAGCAGCTGCAGACCGTTGTTCAGGACGGCGATGACGAAACCACCGACGATCGAGCCGGTCACGGTACCGATACCACCGGCGACGGCGGCGCCACCGATGAAGACCGAGGCGATGGCGTCGAGCTCCCAGTTGAGACCGTCCTGCGGGCCGGACGCACCGGCACGGGCCACGTAGATCATGCCGGCCAGCGACGCGAGCACCGACATGTTCATCATGACGAAGAAGTTGACGCGCTTCGCCTTCACACCGGACAGCTCGGCCGCGTGGCTGTTGCCACCGACGGCGTAGATGTGACGACCGAAGATCGTGTTCTGCGTGACGAAGCCGTACAGCAGCACGAGGACACCGAGGATGATGCCCGAGATCGGGAAGGACGTGCCGACCCGACCGCCACCGAACAGCGTGGCGGCGTAGCCGACGATCGCGATGAGCACGACGAGCTTCACGACGCTGACCCAGAGGGGCGCCTGCTCGGAGCCCATCTTCGCCTGCGTGCGACGCAGGCTGAACTCGCGCCAGACGATCGCGATCACGATGATGAGACCCAGCAGCAGGGTCGCGTTGTTGTAGCCCGTCGAGGGGCCGAACTCGGGCAGGTACCCCGAGCCGATCACCGTGAAGCCGTCGGGCACGGGCAGCGTGTCGGCGTTGCCGACGAACTGGTTCGCACCGCGGAAGAGCAGCATGCCGGCCAGCGTCACGATGAACGCGGGCACACCGACATAGGCGACCCAGAAGCCCTGCCAGGCCCCGATCGCGGCACCGACGACGAGGCCGAAGACGATCGCGACGGGCCAGGGGAAGTTCCAGCTGTTCATCGACGTCGCGACGAGGATGCCGCTGAACGCGGCGACCGAGCCGACCGACAGGTCGATGTGGCCGGCCACGATCACCATGACCATGCCGATGGCGAGGATCAGGATGTACGAGTACTGGCTGACGAGGGCGATCAGGTTGGTCGACGAGAGCGTCAGACCGCCGGTGAACACCTGGAAGAACAGGATGGCCACGACGAGCGTCGCGATCATGCCGAACTGGCGTGCGTTCGACGTGTTGCCGCCGAACACCTTCTTCAGATCTTTGATGCCACTCATGCGGCGTTCTCCTTCTTCTTCGTCGAAGTCATGCTTCGCATGAGGGTCTCGGCATCGGCGTCGGACGCGTCGATCTCGTTGGTGACGGCGCCCTCGAAGATCGTGTAGATGCGATCCGAGAGGCCGAGCAGCTCGGGCAGCTCGGACGAGATGACGATGACGCCCTTACCCTGAGCCGCGAGCTGGTTGATGATGTTGTAGATCTCGAACTTGGCGCCCACGTCGATGCCGCGGGTCGGCTCGTCGAGGATGAGCAGGTCGGGGTCGGTGAACATCCACCGCGCGAGGACGACCTTCTGCTGGTTGCCGCCGGAGAGCTTCGCGACGCCTTCGTCGACCGTGGGGGTCTTGACGCGGAGGCTCTTGCGGTACTCCTCGGCGATGCTGTGCTCTTCGTACGTGTTGACGACCGAGCCGCGGCTGATCTTCTTCAGCTTGGCCGCGACGGTCGAGCGCTTGATGTCGTCGAGCAGGTTGAGACCGAGCACCTTACGGTCCTCCGACACGTAGGCGAGACCGTTGTCGATCGCGTCCGTGACGTTCTTGATCTCGATCTTCTTGCCGTCCTTGACGATCTCGCCGGAGACGAACTGGCCGTACGAGCGGCCGAAGATGCTCATCGCGAGCTCGGTGCGACCGGCGCCCATGAGGCCCGCCAGGCCGACGATCTCGCCCTTGCGCACCGTGATGTTCGAGCCCTTGCAGACGAAGCGCTCGGCGGTCTGGGGGTGACGCACCCACCAGTCCTTGACCTCGAAGAAGACCTCGCCGATGTTCGGCGTGCGGTCGGGGAACCGGCTGGCCAGGTTGCGGCCGACCATCCCGCGGATGATGCGGTCCTCGTTGACGCCGTCGGCCTTGACGTCGAGCGTCTCGATCGTCTTTCCGTCACGGATGATCGTGATGGAGTCGGCGATCGCCTCGATCTCGTTCAGCTTGTGGCTGATCATGATCGACGAGATGCCGCGACCCTTGAGCCCACGGATCAGGTCGAGGAGGTGCTGCGAGTCGGCCTCGTTCAGGGCCGCGGTGGGCTCGTCGAGGATGAGCAGCTTGACACTCTTGTGCAGGGCCTTCGCGATCTCGACCAACTGCTGCTTGCCGACGCCGAGGGTCTTGATCGGGGTGTCGGGGTCCTCCGAGAGGCCGACGCGGGCGAGCAGGTCGATGGCCATGGACTTCGCGGCGCGCCAGTCGATCGCCCCGAAGCGGGTCGGCTCGTTGCCGAGGAAGATGTTCTCGGTGATCGACAGCTCGGGGATGAGCGCGAGCTCTTGGTGGATGATCACGATGCCGGCGTTCTCGCTGGACCGGATGTCGCGGAACTTCATCACGTCGCCCTGGTAGACGATGTCGCCGGCGTAGGTGCCGTGCGGGTAGACACCCGACAGCACCTTCATCAGCGTCGACTTGCCGGCGCCGTTCTCGCCGCAGATCGCGTGCACCTCACCGGCGCGGACCTGCATGGAGACGTTGTCGAGCGCCTTGACGCCCGGGAACTCCTTGGTGATGGAGCGCATCTCGAGAATGATCGGGGAATCAACGGCCACGGCCGGCACCCCCGGGGTTACGGCTGTTCGCGAGTTGTGCTCTGGGCACGCTGACCTCCACGGTTCGACTTCGTCGTCGTCCGTCAGCCGTCGGGCTGGCGGAACACTTCTGAATCTCGCGGTGAACAACCCTCAAATGTGACCGTTCACACCGCGACTGCAGTAAAGCTAATCCTGCGACAGGGCCGTGTCAAATGCCGATGCCAATCCGTTATCCGGGCCGTGTCGTCGGCAGTCGACCCGCGCCTCCTCGGCTCGCGCAAAGTGCCCCCGATGCCCATGGATTCGGGCGTCAGGCCATGAACCACGGGTGGGCCGTCGACCCACGGACGACCAGTTCTGGGGGTATCAGCGTCAGGTCGACGACCTCGTTGCCGTCGAGCTCGGCGAGCACGAGCTCGAGGGCTCGGCGGCCGATCAGCTCGAAGTCCTGTCGCACCGTCGTCAGCGGGGGCCAGACATGCGCCGCCGAGGGCGAGTCGTCGAAGCCGACCACGCTGACTTCGCGCGGCACGTCGACGTCCGCCTCGCGGAACGCGTGCAGCAGACCGAGCGCCATCATGTCGTTCGCCGCGAAGACCGCCGTGTAGTCGCGTCGGCGCAGCAGCTCGCGGCCCGCGATGTAGCCGAAGTCGGCGGTCAGGTCACCGAGGATGGGCGGCTCGATCGACAGATCGGCCTCGCCCATCTCGAACAGGAACCCCTGCATGCGCTCGTCGGCCTCGATCCAGTCCTGCGGTCCGGCGACGTGCACGATGTGCCGGTGGCCCAGGTCGATCAGGTGCCGGGTCGCCAGGCGGGCCCCCGCGAACTGGTCGACCGAGAGGCTGTGCGCCTTCGCTCGTTGCGTCGAGTCGAGCGCCACGATCGGCAGCCCGAGGTCGAGCTCGTCGATCACGTTGAAGAAGCGACGCTGCGGGGCGATGACGATGATGGCCTCGACGGACTGGCTGGTCAGCACGTCGAGACTGGCGCGGACGTCGTCGTCGTCGCGGGTCGTGCTGGCGATCGCGAGGCGGTAGCCGGCGGCCCGCGCCTCGAGCTCGATCGCGTTGACCATGGTCTGCGGCCCGAAGTGGACGTTCTGCAGCGTCAGCACGCCGATCACCTTCGACCGACTCGTCGACAGCGCCCTCGCGGCCTGGTTCGGCCGGTAGCCGATCTCCGTGATGACGTCGAGCACGCGCTGGCGGGTGGCCGGCCGGATGCTCGGGCTGTCGTTCAGCACCCGCGAGACCGTCTGGTACGAGACCCCGGCCAGGGCGGCGACGTCGCGGATATTGGGAGCGCGCACCTTCTCGACGTCAGGCTTCACTTCGCTCCGTTGCTCGTGTGGTCGTGCTGGGGGCTGGAATGTGTCCGGTCACATCGGAGCCTGGAGACCATTATGCAGATGTGGACGGGTGGTGACGACCACGCGTCGAACGGCTGCCAGTCGTTTCCTACGCGGACCCGTGCCTCCTGCCCGTCGTTGGCAGCAGCACGGGCCCCGGCTCCGGTCGCGAATGTGCGACCGTTCGGGCCGAGGTCGCCCGAAGAACCTCGTTTCTGCCAGTCACGAGCGCGAAAAGGTCGCACATTCGCGCCCGTTTCGAGCGGGGGCTCAGGAGGCGCGGCGCGGCACCGCTCGGCCGCTCGCCGCCAGCGCGAGCAGGGCGATCGCGCCCGCGACGGCGAAACAGGCCACGAACGCGGCCGGTTGCGTCATGCCGCCGAACGCGGCGAACGCGGCGCCGACGAGCGCGAGAGCCACGGCGGTGCCCGCCGAGTCGGCGATCGTCAGGGCCGAGCTGTTGAAGCCCTGTTCGGTCGTGCGGGACCAGCTCAGCACGAGCACCGAGAACCGCGGATACATGAAGCCGACGCCGAAGCCCGCCGCCGTCCAGCACGGGATGAGCACGGCGGGCGACAGATGCCACAGCGGTGTCGCGATCGCGGCCGCGAGACCGATCAGCACGAGGACGATACCGACGCGGATACCGACGCGATGCGGCACCCGATCGCCGAGTCGCCCCTGGAGCCAGCTCGCGAACGACCAGGCGAGGGCTCCGAGGGTCAGCGTGATGCCCGACGCGGTCGGCGCGAAGTCGTATTCGGACGCGAGCATATAGGGCACGTAGATCTCGGCACTCAAGAACGCGGCGCCCACCAGACCGCGTAACAGCACGAGTGTCGGCAGCCCGGCCGCGGCCCGTAGGGTTCCCGTCGGCAGCAGCGGCCGCAGGGCGACGGCGAGGACCACGAGCGCGACGACGATCACGACGACGGCGAGTGCGGCCGGCATCTCGCCGACCAGGTTGAGCAGCAGCACACCGGCGGCAGCACCAACCGCCCAGGCGATGCGCGAGAGGCTCCAGCGCGGGCGCGACGCCGGGTCGTCGAAGACGGGTGCCTCGAGACTGCGCAGGCTCGGCAGGATCATCGCGAACGCGGGCACGGCGAGGGCGACCGCTCCGAAGAACACCCAGTGCCAGCTCAGCGCCTGCGTGACGGCCCCGGCCACCAGCGGGCCGACGAGCGCGGGCACCACCCACGCGGCCGCGAACCCGGCGAAGATCGACGGATGCAGCTCGGGCGGGTAGAGCCGGGCCACCATCACGTACAGCGCGACGATGACCGCCCCCGAGCCGAAGCCCTGGCAGAGCCGGCCGAGCAGCAGGACGGTCATGTCGGGAGCCAGGCCGACGATCAGCAGACCGATCGCGAACACGACGACCGAGGTGACCACGACGACGCGGGGGCCGCTGCGATCGGCCCAGTTGCCGGCCACGACCATGCCGACGAGACCCGTGGCGAGGGGCGCGGCGAAGCTCATCGAGTACAACGCCTCGCCGTGCAGCTGGGCGCTGATGATCGGCATGACCGTCGTCACCGCGAGGCTCTCGAACGCGGCGATGCCGATCACGGCGCACATGCCGACGGTGACGAGCCAGTAGGCCCGGGAGAGGACCCCGCCCCCGCTCGTGGGGAGGGCGGCGTCGGTCATGGGATCAGCCTAGGGCCGGCCGCCGACAGCGCCCGTGTCGTGTGGTGTTCGCGGCGTCGTGTGCGGTACGAACAGCACAGGATGCCGCGAACCACACACGACGCTCAGGCGGCGGCAGCCGCGGCCGCAGCCGCAGCCGCTACGCGACCCGGTCGAGTGCCTGCTCGACGTCGGCCAGCAGGTCGGACACGTCCTCGATGCCGACGGACAGTCGCACGATCGTGTCGGGCACCTCGAGCTCCGTACCGCGCACCGACGCGTGGGTCATCTCGGACGGGTAGCCGATCAGAGATTCGACGCCGCCGAGCGACTCCGCGAGCTGGAACAGCTCGGTCGACTCCGCGAAGGTCCGCGCCGCCGCTCCCCCGCCCTTGAGCGACACCGACAGCATGCCGCCGAACGCCTTCATCTGACGGGCCGCGAGCTCGTGCCCCGGGTGCGACGACAGGCCGGGGTAGTACACGCGGTCGATCGCGTCGTGCGTGCTGAGCGCCTCGGCGATGGCGAGGGCGTTCGACGAGTGCCGGTCGACGCGCACGCCGAGGGTCTTCACGCCGCGGATGGTGAGCCAGGCCTCCATCGGCGCGGAGACGGCGCCGACGCCGAACTGGATGAAGCCGACCTTGGCGGCGAGCTCGTCGTCGCGCACGATCACCGCGCCGCCCACGACGTCGCTGTGCCCGCCGATGTACTTCGTCGTCGAGTGGACGACGGCGTCGGCCCCGAACGACAGCGGCTGCTGCAGGTACGGCGACGCGAACGTGTTGTCGACGACGACGACCGCCCCCGCGGCGTGCCCGATCTCGGCGAGCGCCGCGATGTCACTGATCTTCATCAGCGGGTTGCTCGGCGTCTCGACCCACAGCACGTCGGTCTCGCCGGGCCGGACGGCGGCCCGCACGGCGTCGAGGTCGCTCATCTCGACGGTGTCGAGCGTCACGCCCCACGGCACGTGCACCCGGCTCACCAGGCGGTGCGTGCCGCCGTAGACGTCGTTGCCCATGACGATGCGCGAGCCGGGCTTCAGCACGGAGCGCAGCAAGGCGTCTTCGGCCGAGAGACCCGAGGCGAAACTGAAGGCGGCCGTGCCTCCTTCGAGGTCGGCCAGCAGCGTCTGCAGCGAGTCGCGCGTCGGGTTCGCCGACCGGGCGTACTCGTACCCGCCGCGGAACCCGCCGATGCCGTCCTGCACGAACGTCGACGACTGGTAGATGGGTGGCACGACCGCGCCGGTCGTCGGGTCGAACTGCTGACCGGAGTGGATGGCGCGGGTTTCGAAGCCGTGGGTCATGGAAGGCCTTTCACGAGGAGATGGAGCCGAGTGCGATGGAGGCGCGGGTCACGCCGAGAGGAACGCCAGCAGATCGTGCCGGGTCAGCACCGCGACGGGCTTGCCATCGTCGCTCACGAGCAGCGCGTCGGCCGTCCCGAGGGCGCGACGAGTGTCGTCGACCGACTCGTTCGCGCCGATGAGAGGCAGTGAGGCGCCGACCACCGACGAGATCGGATCGCCCAGGGTGACGGCTCCGTCGGAGACGTGTCGCAGCAGCGTGGCCTCGTCGATGGACCCGACGACCTCACCCATCACGACGGGAGGCTCGGCCGACAGCACCGGCATCTGCGACACCCCGTACGTGGTCATGATCCCGATGACGTCGCGGACGGTGTCGGACGGGTGGGCGTGCACGAGATCCGGCACCGCGCCCGTCTTCGCGGCGACCAGATCGCGGACGGTCGTGGCACCGACAGCAGCACCCGCCCCGTCGTCATCGCCGAGGCCGAAGCCGTGCGAGCCCATCCAGGTGTCGTTGAAGATCTTGCCGAGGTAGCCGCGACCGCCGTCGGGCAACAGCACGACGACGACGTCGTCGGGGCCCAGGTCACGGGCAGCCTCCAGCGCGGCGGCGACGGCGAGGCCGCTCGAGCCGCCCACGAGCAGGCCCTCCTCGCGGGCCAGGCGGCGGGTGAGCGCGAAGGACGTGGCGTCGGAGGCGGCGATGATGCGGTCGACGACGCTCGGGTCGTAGGCGGTCGGCCAGAAGTCCTCGCCGACACCCTCGACGAGATAGGGACGGCCGGTGCCCCCGCTGTAGACGCTGCCCTCGGGGTCGGCGCCGATGATCTGCACCGCGCCTCCGGAGACCTCTTTGAGGTAGCGACCCGTGCCGGTGATGGTGCCGCCCGTGCCGACGCCGGCGACGAAGTGGGTGATGGCGCCCTCGGTGTCGCGCCAGATCTCGGGGCCGGTGGTCTCGTAGTGCGAGAGCGGGCCGTTCGGGTTGGCGTACTGGTTCGGCTTGAACGCGCCCGGGATCTCGCGGACGAGCCGGTCGGACACGCTGTAGTACGACTCGGGGCTGGACGGCTCGACGGCCGTCGGTGTCACGACGATCTCGGCACCGTAGGCCTTGAGCACGTTGCGCTTGTCTTCCCCCACCTTGTCGGGCAGCACGAAGACGCACTTGTAGCCGCGCTGCTGGGCGACGAGGGCGAGGCCGACGCCCGTGTTGCCGCTCGTGGGCTCGACGATGGTGCCACCCGGCTTCAACAGGCCGTCGCGCTCGGCGGCGTCGATGATGCGCGTCGCGATCCGGTCTTTGCTGGAGCCGCCGGGGTTGAGGTACTCGACCTTCACCAGCACGGTGGCGCTGATGCCCTCGGTGACCTTGTTGAGCTTGACCAGAGGGGTGTTGCCCACGAGGTCGATGACGGTCTCTGCGTACTTCACCCGGGGAGTCTACCGAGCGGGTTCGGGACTGTTACCGAGCTCACAGACAGGTGTGGGACAAAATGGTTGACACGTCTACGGAGGCGGGCCGTGCCCGTCGCCGGATCATGCCCGACCAGAGGACTCCCCCGTGGCCAGCAGCTCCAACCAGAACCAGCCGACCGTCAAACAGCAGCGGGACGCCCGTCGGCAGGAGAAGGTCGCCGCTCTGCAACAGCAGCAGAAGCGGTCGAAGCGCAACCGCCTGATCGCGATCGTGACGGCGTCCGTCGCCGGCGCCGCGGCCATCGCCCTCGTCGTCACCTTCGTCGTGACGAGCGGTCAGCCCCGCCAGGACCCGTCGGCGATCTCGATCGACGGCGTCAAGACCTACGCCGACCTCAAGCCCACCCACGTGTCCGGCACGGTCGACTACGAGATGACGCCCCCGGCGGGCGGCCCGCACAACCAGGTCTGGATGAACTGCGGCGTCTACAGCGAGCAGGTTCCGAACGAGAACGCGGTGCACGACCTCGAGCACGGCGCGATCTGGTTCACCTACGACCCCGCCCAGGTCAGCGAGAGCGAGATCGAGGCGCTGCGCTCGTTCGCCCCCGACACCTACTCGGTCGTGTCGCCCTACCCGGGCCTCGACAAGCCGATGTACGTCTCGGCCTGGGGCGCGCAGCTCGGTTTCACGAACGTCGACGCCGACAAGTCGAAGCTCGACGACTTCGTGACGAAGTACTGGAAGTCCTCGACCGCCCCCGAGCCGGGAGCCCCGTGCACCGGTGGCATCGACGGCCCGGGCAAGATCGCGTGACGCCCGAGCCGGGTCGGCGCCTCCGCCTCGTCATCGCGTCGGTGATCGCCCTCGCCGTCGTGCTGCTGATCGGCGTCGCCGTGGGCCGGCTCAGCTCGCCGAACCCGGTCGTCCCCGGCCAGGACAGCGTCGAGGCCGGGTTCTCGCGCGACATGCAGGTGCACCACGAGCAGGCCGTCGAGATGTCCATGCTGGTGCGTGACCGGACCGACGACGCCTCGGTGCGCCTCCTCTCCTACGACATCGCCACGGCCCAGGCGCAGCAGGCCGGGCAGATGTACGCCTGGCTCGAGGTGTGGGGCGTGTCGCAGGCACCGTCGGAGCCGACGATGACCTGGATGTCGCGCCCGACCCTCGACGGGTCGTACGGCGAGCACGCGCACGGGTCGACGGCGACACCGTCCGGAGGCGCGACGACGTCCACGCACACCCCCGGCGGGCGCATGCCCGGCCTCGCCTCGGCGGCCGACCTCGCGCGTCTGCAGACGCTGAGCGGCGTCGATGCCGAGAGGCTCTACCTCACGCTGATGATCGCGCACCACGTGGGCGGGGTCGAGATGGCCGACGCCGTGCTCGCTCGCAGCGACAACGCCCAGGTGCGCGCGCTCGCGAGCGGCATGGTGAGCATCCAGCAGAGCGAGATCGACGCGATGACCGAGATGCTCGACGAGCGGGGCGGCCCCGTCCCCGTCAGCTAGCCGGCCGAGACGAGGAGGCGCGGGTCAGGTCGCCTGCGACACCTGCTCCCCATAGAGCCCCGCGTACACCCCGCCCAGCGCGAGCAACTCGTCGTGGCTGCCCCGCTCGACGATGCGTCCGGCGGCCACCACGAAGATGACGTCGGCCGAGCGCACGGTCGACAGACGATGGGCGATCGCGATGGTGGTGCGCCCGCTGGCCGCCTCGTCCAGCGCCTCTTGCACGACACGCTCGGACACGGTGTCGAGGGCACTCGTGGCCTCGTCGAGCACCAGCACGGCCGGGTCCTTCAGCAGCACCCGCGCGATCGCGATGCGCTGCTTCTCTCCGCCCGAGAGCCGGTAGCCGCGCTCGCCCACCACGGTGTCGTACCCGTCGGGGAACGACATGATCGTGTCGTGGATGTTCGCCCGGCGGGCGGCGTCGACGAGCTGGTCGGAGGTCGCATCGGGTCGGGCGTAGCGCAGGTTGTCGCCGATCGTGGCGTGGAACAGATACGTCTCTTGGCTGACGATGCCGATGTTCTCGATCAGACTCTCTTGTCGCAGGTCGCGCACGTCGTCGCCGGCGAACCGCACCGCGCCTCCGCTCGCCTCGTAGAAGCGCGGGATGAGATACGACACCGTCGTCTTGCCCGCACCGCTCGGGCCGACGAACGCGGCGAACTGCCCGGGCGCGATGTCGAACGAGACACCGTCGAGGGTCTTCTGGCCGGGCTCGGCGTCGGGGTACGAGAACGACACGTCGTCGAACTGGACACGACCGAGGTGACGCGTGTCGACGACCTTCGCCGCGCCTCCGTCGGAAATCGCGGGGTGCAGATCGAGGTACTCGAAGATGCGGGCGAACAGCGCGCCCGACGTCTGCAGGTCGAGGGCGACGCGCAGCAGCCCCATCAACGGGAAGGTCAGGCGGGCCTGGACCGTCGTGAACGCGACGATCGTGCCGGCCGTCACGGGCACGTCGTGCAGGATGAGGTACGCGGCGACCAGGTAGATGATCGCGGGGATGATCGACAGGAAGATCTGCACCACGGCGAAGAACCACTGGCCGCTCATCTGCTGGCGTACCTGCAGGCCGATCTGCGTGCGGTTCTCGGCCGAATAGCGCTCGACCTCGGCGCGCTGCTGGTTGAAGCTCTTCGCGAGCAGGATGCCGCTGACGCTCAATGCCTCTTGCGTGATCGCCGTCATGTCGGACAACGACTCCTGCGTCTGCGTGGCGATGCGCGCCCGCACCTGCCCCACCTTGCGCTGGGCGACCACGAGCAGCGGCAGCAGGATCACGGTGACGACCGTCATCTGCCAGCTCAGCACGAGCATCGACACGAACGCGGCGATGACGGTCACGGTGTTGCCGAGCACGCTCGAGATGGTGTTGCTCAGCACGTTGGCGACGCCGCCCACGTCGTTCTGCAGCCGGGACTGGATGACGCCCGTCTTGGTCCGCGTGAAGAACGCGAGCTCCATCCGCTGCAGGTGGCCGAAGAGTCGGATACGCAGCGCGCCCATGACCTTGTTGCCGACCGTGGCCGTGAGATAGGTCTGCCAGACGCCGATGGCCGCCGACAGGACCCAGAGACCGACCATCGCGCTGACGAGCTCGACGAGCACGGGGACGTCGGGGCCCCCGGCCGGGAACAGACCACGGTCGAACGCCTGCTTGGTCAGCAACGGGGGTGCGACGCTGATGGCGGCCCCGACGAGCACCAGGACGACCGTGATGACGAGGGCCCGCTTGTAGGGCGAGAACAGCCCCCGGATGCGTCGCACGAGATCGGGGATCTTGGGCGCCTGCGCGTTCGCGGCCCGCTGCGCCTTCGCGTCGCCGTTCGACACCCGGCCGGGTCGACCGCCGCCACCGCCTCGCATGCCGCCACCCGAGGCGACCGCGTCCATCCTGCTCATCCGCTCAGCGTATGCCTGCCCACCGACGCCCCGCGCCGTCGCACCCGGGCGCACCCCGACTTCGGGGCAATATGTACTAACGCACGAAATCTCAGTTTATGCTGGTCCGACGAGCGCCCGAACGCTCCGTCCGCTTCATGTTCTGTACCCGACAGAGCATCGTCCGATGCGGCAAAAGGCAGGAACCGTGAACCCGTTCCACGATATGACCGTCGATCCGCCGACCACCGAGTTGCAGCCGGTCGACCACCGTGCTGCCCTCGACGCCATCGAGCAGCGATGGACCCAGATCGCCCCGTTGCAGGGCGCGCGGCTCCGCGATGCCATCCGGTCGATCCCCGAAGACGAATGGCGCGGCCGCCCGCGCATCCTGCTGGCCCTCGCGGCGAGCCACCACTCCGTCGGCTCGCGGTCGCGGAGCGCGGCCCTGCCCTGGTTTCGCGGTGTCGCGAAGGCGATCGACGCCGATCCCGATCTCCCCCTCGACATCCGCGCGGGCTATCACGTCCACCTCGCGGCGACCCGACGCAGCCTGGGTGACTTCGTCTCGGCCCTCGAGCACCTCGACATCGTGCGCCTGTCGCTCGAGGGAGACACCCGCAACTCGATCGGCGACCGGATCTCCCTCAGTGCCTCCTTCTCGCTGCAGCTCGGACTCGTCCGCGTCCACTCGGGCCAGCTCGACCAGGCACTCTTCGCACTGAGCCTCGCCAACGGTCTCGGCGACGAGCACCTCAGCACGGCCGAGCGCGTGGAGTGCCTGTCCGCCCTCGCGTACATCGCGATGCTGCAGGGCGACTACGAGCGCTCCGACGAACATCTCGAGCTCGCGGCCCGGCTCGCGGACGGGACCGACCTGATGCGCAGTTCGTTCGGTGCACTCGCCCAGATCACCAGGCTGCACCTCGGCCTCGAGCGGGACGAGCCCGGTCGGCGCCACGACGCCGTCGTCGCCGACGTCCGCCTCGCGTCGCGGGGCAGCGATTGGGAGGCCCTGGGGTTCCTCGCCGAGGCCCACGTCTGCCTGATCGAGGGCCGCCACATCGAGGTGCTCGACCTGCTCGGCCGGATCACCCGCCTCGTCACGGGCTACCACGGCGAGTCGAGCGTGCAGCAGGCCGCGACGACGTTGCGTGCCGAGACCATGCGGGCGCTCGGACAGCCCCTCGAAGCCCGTCGCCTCGCGATCGCCGTGACCCCGACGCACCGCCACGTCGTGTGCCCGGCCCGGGTGATCGCCCTCGTGCACCTGACCGACGACGAGCCCCACTCCGCCCTCGAGGATCTCGAGGCATGCCTCTCGCTCGGCGACCTGCACAGCCAGCGGACCATGGCGCACGTGCACACCATCGCGGCGGCCGCGCACCTCGCCCTCGACGACGCGGCCCGGTCGGACATCATGTT
This sequence comes from Frigoribacterium sp. 2-23, assembly GCF_049601585.1. Lineage (GTDB taxonomy): Bacteria > Actinomycetota > Actinomycetes > Actinomycetales > Microbacteriaceae > Frigoribacterium. The sequence goes on from NZ_CP187126.1 coordinate 2,345,330, forward strand.
CGACCGCGCGCTGCTCTCCGCGGGGATGTCGGGCACGTCGTGGTACTTCGACACGCTGCCGCACGAGGTGCTCGACCAGCTGACGACGCGAGCCCTGGCCCGCGACCAGCCGCAGTCGATCACGAGCACCCTCGAGCACATGCTCGGCGGCGAGAGCGACGACGTCTCGCGCCTCGCCGAGCCGCTGAGCGATCGTGAGCTCGTCATCGTCCGGCATCTCGCGACCGGGCAGACGCTCGGCCAGATCGGCAACGACCTCTTCATCTCCGTCAACACCGTCAAGAGCCACGTGCGGAGCATCTATCGCAAGGTCCAGGCGACGTCTCGTCGCGAGGCCATGCACCGCCTCCGGCAGTTGGGTCTGCTGGGGGACGACTGACCGTCGGCCCGGCCGACCCGCAGTCCGGCTGATACCGTTCTGCGGTGCCGAATGCCCCTGCCTCCTCCCCCGCCCGCCTGCCCCTCGGACAGCAGCTCCGCCGTCGCAAGCCGATCGAGGCGTTCGCGGAGGCCGGCGCCGACGGCGACGCCTCCTCGTCGGCGGCACCGCGCCTCCGGAGGTCCCTGGGTGTCTGGCACCTGACCGCCATCAGCATCGGGGCGACACTCGGCACCGGCATCCTGGTCGTGCTCGGCACGGCCGTGCCGCTCGCCGGGCCCGCGGTCTGGCTGTCCTTCGTGCTCGCGGGCGTGGCCGCCCTGCTGTCGGCGTTGTCGTACGCCGAGATGGCCGGCAGCGTGCCCGTGTCGGGGTCGAGCTACTCGTACGCGTACGCGACCCTCGGTGAGGGCATCGCCTGGGTCTGCGGCTGGTGCCTCGTGCTCGAGTACGCCGTGTCGGTGGCCGCCGTCGCGGTCGGCGCCGGGCAGTACGTCAACGAGACGCTCGCCGTCTTCGGCCTGGCACTGCCGGACGCGATCGCGGCCCCGCCCGGTGCCGGCGGTGTCGTCAACCTGCCCGCCGCCGTCCTCGTGCTGATCGCCACGGCGGTCCTGGTGCCGGGTGCTCGCGAGAGCGCCTGGGTGAACACCCTCCTCGTCGTCGTCAAGATCGCCCTGCTCGTGTTCTTCGTCGCCGTCGCCTTCACGGCGTTCGACGCGGGCAACTTCGAACCGCTCGCCCCGATGGGTGCGGCCGGCGTCTCGGCGGCCGCCAGCCGGCTGTTCTTCTCCTACATCGGCTTCGACGCCGCGTCGACGGCCGGCGAGGAGGCGCGGGATGCGAGACGAGACCTGCCCCGCGCCATCATCGCCTCGATCGTGATCATCACGGTGCTGTACATCCTGGTCGCCGTGGCGGCCGTGGGTGCGCGTCCGTGGCAGACCTTCACGGACGGCGAGGCGACCCTCGTCCAGATCGTGGCCGGGATCACCGGCCAGCCGTGGGTCGCGCTCGTCTTCTCGGTCGCGGCGGTGCTCGCGATCGCGAGCGTCGTGCTGACGGTCCTCTACGGCCAGACCCGGATCTTCGTGTCGATGTCGCGGGACGGCCTCGTCCCCCGCGCGCTCGGACGCATCTCGCCGCGCACGCAGACGCCCGTCGTCGGGACGCTGATCGTCGGCGGCGCGGTCGCCGTGACGGCCGCGCTCATCCCGCTCGGCGCGCTGGCCGACGCCACGAGCATCGGCACGCTGTTCGCGTTCGCCGTCGTCAACGTCTCGGTGATCTACCTGCGCCGGACGCGGCCCGAGCTGGAGCGGTCGTACCGCGTGCCGTTGTACCCGCTCACCCCGCTGCTGGGCTGCGCGTTCTGCGTGCTGCTGATGGTGACGCTCGGCTGGATCACCTGGATCGCGTTCGCCGTGTGGATGGTCGTGGGCGCGGGTGTCTACGCGGTGTACGGCAGGCGGCACTCGGTGCTGGCGCGCGTCTCCTGAGGCGACCCGCGCCTCCTTGGGTCCGTCGCACGCCCGCCGCAACGGCGAAAGGCGCCACCCCTCTCGGGGTGACGCCTTTCGACTGATGCGGTGATGCAGGGCCCTGAGGGCCCGGGATTACTTGAGCGTGACGGTCGCGCCGGCGCCCTCGAGCTGAGCCTTGGCCTTCTCGGCGGTCTCCTTGTTGGCGCCCTCGAGAACGGTGCTGGGGGCACCGTCGACGACGGCCTTCGCCTCGCCGAGGCCGAGGCTCGTGAGCGCGCGGACCTCCTTGATGACCTGGATCTTCTTGTCGCCGGCGGCCTCGAGGACGACGTCGAACGAGTCCTTCTCCTCGACCTCTTCGGCAGCGCCGCCGCCGGCAGCAGCCGGACCGGCAACCGCGACGGGAGCAGCAGCGGTGACCTCGAAGACCTCTTCGAACTTCTTGACGAACTCGCTGAGCTCGATGAGCGTGAGCTCCTTGAAGGCCTCGATCAGTTCGTCCTGCGTGAGCTTTGCCATGATTTTCTCCTTGTGGGGTGTTCTAAAGCGTGGTGGGGTGAATCAGCTGTTAGCTGTCCTGCTTCGCGCGCAGCGCCTCGACCGTACGGACGGCCTGCGACAGCGGAGCGTTGAACAGGTAAGCGGCACCGAACAGCGAAGCCTTGAAGGCGCCGGCCAGCTTGCCCAGCAGCACCTCCCGCGACTCGAGATCGGCGAGCTTGGTGACCTCGGCCGCGGTCAGGGGGTTACCGTCGAAGTAACCGCCCTTGATCACGAGCGCGGGGTTCGCCTTGGCGAAGTCACGCAGGCCCTTGGCGACGGCGACAGGGTCACCGTGCACGAAGGCGATCGCAGACGGTCCGACGAGCTCGTCGTCGAACGAGCTGATGCCGGCGTTGTTCGCCGCGATCTTGCTGAGCGTGTTCTTCACCACGGCGTACGTCGCGTCTGCACTGATGTTCTTGCGCAGCTCTTTCAGCTGAGCGACAGTGAGACCGCGGTACTCGGTGAGCAGAACGGCGTTCGAGTCACGGAATCCATCCGTGAGCTCGGCGACCGAAGCTTCCTTGTTCGCCATGGCTCTCCTTAAGTGGGTGTGCCGGCAGCCCCCAGGAGTTCGCGCATGCCAGATGGCACTAAAAAAGCTCCGGCGCAAGCGCACGGAGCTGAGCTTCTCAAACAAGAGGTTCGACTTCACACACCTGCGCAGGCGCTCTCTCGCGAGAACCTTCGGCCTTCTCATGCGAGCATGCGAAGACAACCGGCGGTCTTGGGCTTCGAGAAGTGTAGCCGGGGCGGCGTCGCGGACGCAAGTCGGGCCTCCTGCGCCCGTGCGCCGCCGCCCGCCGCCGCCGCGCCCCCGCGCGCCGCCGCCCGCCGCGCCCGCCGCCCCGCCGCCCCGCCGCCGCCGCACCGCCCCCGCCGCACCGCCCCCGCGCACCTCGTTCTGATCAACGCACCTCGCTAAAGCGCGGTGCGTTGATCAGAACGAGGTGCGTCGTCGGCGGACATGTCCTCCACAGCCTCATCCGTGCCGCCGACCGTCCACAGGCGGGCACGTGAGCCCTGAACTCGAGGCGTCACATGACGACTCTCGGTCCATGCCGATCGTCGATCCCTCTTCCGTGCCCCTCTCGTTCGCCGCCACCTACGATCCTGAATCGAAGGAGGCGCAGGCACTCAGGCGAGCCGCTCGCGCCGGGCGTGTCGTCCGTGTTCACCGCGGTGTCTACGTCGACGCGCGCTCTTGGTCCTCGGCCGACGCGCGGGCACGGCACGTCATCCTCGCGAGGGCGGTGATGCTCGGTCTCGGCGCCTGCGTCGCCTCTCATAGCACGGCGGTGGCACTGCACGATCTACCCGCGCTCGACCTCGACGTCGATCGTGTCTGCGTCATCGATGCCCGGCGGTCGAGCACGCAGACGACGAAGTCCATCCGTCGACGCCCCGGGCCGCTCGACACCGTCGACGTGACGACGGTCTCGGGTGTCCCCGTGACCAGCCTCGACCGGACGGCGGTCGACATCGCCCGGACCGCATCGTTCGCCGATGCGGTGATGTGCGTGGATGCCGTCCTGCGTCGTGAGGCCCTCCCCCGCGGCCATCGTTCGGGTGTCCTCACCGATGCCGCGGTCGAGACCCATCGCTCGCGGCTGCTCGATCGCCTCGGCCCTCTCACGACACCCGGAGCAAGAGCTGCCCATCGTGCGCTCACGTTCGCATGCCCCTACGCCGAGAACGGCGGCGAGTCATTGGCGCGGGTCGTCCTCTTCGAGCTCGGGGTCGTCGAGGCCGTCCCACAGCGCGAGTTCGTGATCGACGGCGTCGTCTACCGGGGCGATTTCTTCCTGGCCGAGTACGGCGCGCTGCTCGAGTTCGACGGATTCGCCAAATACGACGATCCCCAGATGCGAGGGGGGAGGACACCGGCCGAGGTCGTACGCGCCGAGAAACGGCGCGAGGCGCGGCTGCTGACACACCCCGAGATCCGGGTGATCATCCGCTTCGAGTACCGCGACCTCGTCGACCCGCGCCGCTTGGCTGCGCTGTTGCAGGCTGCCGGTATCCCGGTCGACCCACGCCGGGTGACCGCAGCGGCACGAGCCGCCGCACGTCGATTCGCCCGGGGGCAGTGAGGGTGCGCAGGGCAGAACACCTCGTTCTGATCAACGCACCTCGTTGGAACGAGGTGCGTTGATCAGAACGAGGTGCGGGGCGGAGATGGGAGCGGCGGAGGGGCGGGGCGGGAGCGCGGCGCGGAGGCGCGAGTCAGGCGGGCGCGCCGGGCGCGGGTGCCACGGCGGGCGGCGCGCCGGCGACGGCGGCGGCGCGGAGCGGCAGGCGGATCGTGAAGGTCGCCCCCGCCGCCGAGCTGTCCACCGTGACGGAGCCCTGATGGGCATGCACGACGGCCTCGACGATCGCGAGCCCGAGCCCGGTCGATCCGGCCTTGCGCGAGCGCGAGCTGTCCGCCCGAGCGAATCGCTCGAACAGCACCGGCAGCACGCTCGGCTCGATGCCGGGCCCGTCGTCGGCCACCGTCACGACGGCCTGCCCTCTCGCCGCGTCGACTCCGAGTGCGACGTGGATGGCCGTCCCCTCGGGGGTGTGCGTGCGCGCGTTCGTCAGCAGGTTCGCGACGATCTGGTGCAGCCGCATGGCGTCGCCCGGCACGACCACCGGCTCGTCGGGCACGTCGATGTCGACGGCGTAGGCGGGCCCCGCGACGTGGGCGTCGTTCACGGCATCGAGCAGCACACGCGTCAGGTCGACGTCGGCCGACACGAGATCGCGCCCCTCGTCGAGACGGGCGAGCAGCAGCAGGTCCTCCACGAGCGACGTCATGCGCAGCGACTCGGACTCGATCCGCCCCATCGCGTACACCACGTCGTCGGGCAGACCCGTGTTCATCCGGCGGGTCAGTTCGGCGTAGCCGCGCACGGAGGCGAGCGGCGTCCGCAGCTCGTGCGAGGCGTCCGCGACGAACTGCCGCACCTTGTTCTCGCTCTGCTGCCGCGCCTCCAGCGCTCCGGCCACGTGGCCGAGCATCTTGTTGAGCGACGCGCCGACCCTGCCCACCTCGGTGCGGGTGTCCGTGTCCTGGTCGTCGACGCGTTCCGCGAGCGCGACCTCGCCCCGGTCGAGGGGCAGCTCGGCGACGCGCAGCGCCGTGTCGGACATGCGACGGAGCGGCCGGAGGGCGAGCCCGACGACCAGGAAGGAGACCGCGATCGCCACGGCGAGACCGAGCAGCGTGACGAGGGCGATGAGCGTGATCTGCTGCGTGACCGTCGACGTGACCGACGCCATCGGCAGCCCGACCACCACGGAGGTGGTCGTGACGGCGCTCGACGCGGACGAGGACGTCGTCCCGAGCACGACGAACTGGACGCGGTACGAGCCGAGGGTGCCGCCAAGGTCGATCGTCATCGGCTCGCCGCGCTTCGCGACCACCGAGGCCGCGACGAGCCGGTTGGCTCCGGCCTGGTCGAGTGGTGTCTCGACCTCGCCCTGCTCGTTGACGCGCCCGGCCGCCTGGACGGTGTTGCCGTGCACGACCGCGGCGAACGTCCCGGCACCCTGGCCGGGGCCGTTGACGAAGCCCTGGTCGGGCCCGCTGCCGAACGCGCTGCCCGCGCCGGCCGACCCCGACAGGATCTCCTGGGCGATGACGACGGCCCGCCCGGACGCCTGATCGAGCTCGTCGTCGAGCTGCCGCAGCAGGAACCCGCGCAGGGCCACGACGCTCACCGCGCCGATCACGACCGTGACGATGACGACGAGCGCGACGATGCTGAGCACGAGCTGCCGCCGCAGGGTCATCGGCGTGCCGAGCCCGACCGCGCCGCGCACCCGCGACCAGCGGCCTGATGCCGTCACGACGTGGGCTTGATGACGTATCCGACGCCGCGCACCGTGTGGATCATGGGCTCTTCTCCGGCGTCGATCTTCTTGCGCAGGTACGAGATGTAGATCTCGACGACGCTGGACTTGCCGCCGAAGTCGTAGCTCCACACCCGGTCGAGGATCTGCGCCTTGCTGAGGACGCGACGCGGGTTGCGCATCAAGAACCGCAGCAGCTCGAACTCCGTCGCCGTCAGCTCGATCTCGCGACCCGAGCGGGTGACCTCGTAGCTCTCCTCGTCGAGCACCAGATCGCCGACGACGATGCGTGAGTCACCGCTCTCGCTGACGGCCGAGGCCGAACGACGGATGAGACCCCGGAGGCGCGCCACGACCTCTTCCAGGCTGAACGGCTTGGTGACGTAGTCGTCGCCACCGGCGGTGAGCCCCTGGACGCGGTCTTCGACGGCGTCCTTCGCGGTCAAGAACAGGATGGGCGTGTCGTCGCCGCCCGACCGGAGCCGACCCAGCACCTGCAGCCCGTCGATGTCGGGCAGCATCACGTCGAGCACGATCGCATCGGGCTTGAAGTCGCGGGCGGTCGACAGCGCCGACTGGCCGTCGGCGGCGGCCTTCACGTCCCACCCCTCGTAGCGCAGGGCCATCGAGAGCAGATCGGTGAGGCTGTTCTCGTCGTCGACGACGAGGACGCGGAGAGGCGAGCCGTCGGCGCGCGTGAGACGCGGGGCCGACGCGGTGGCGGGAGTTGTCGTGGTCACCTTTCTCAGTATGGAGAGATTTCTATGAACGGGCTGTGGTCGACCGATGAGGAAGCCCCTAGTCGCCTCATACAGCCCTCACAGCCCGCCGCAAGGCCCGACAGGGCTACGACAGCGGGTACTCCACGCACGCGAACCGGTGCGAGTCCGGGCTCCAGCCGGGCACATTCGTGGTGCCCTGGCCGCCGAACAGGCGCAGCACGTCGCGCGGTGCCGCACCAGGAGCGGGCAACCCACCGTCGAGCGCCATCGTCCGCAGCACCACGTCGCGGTTCTCGGGGTGTCCGAGGGTGCCCGGCTCGTACGCCAGCCACAGCAGCGTCGTGCCGTCGGGCGACACGTGCGGGAACCAGTTGACGGCCGCGTCGAACGTGATCTGGGTGACGTCGTCACCCGACAAGGAGGCACGGAACAGCTGCGCGTGCCCCGGCGCGTCCGACGCGCGCTCCGAGTTGAACCACAGCCACTGCCCGTCCGGCGAGTACTCGACGCCGTCGTCGGGGTGCCCGTCCGACGTCACGGCGGCGGTGCTGCCGTCGGCCACCGAGACCAGGGCGACGTTCGTCTGCCACGTGCGCCGCGCCTCCTCGGCGCTCTCGCCGGCGCCGCCGGCAGGATCACCGGGGACGGCGGGCAGAGCCCCGACGATCACCGACAGCGTCGCCCCGTCGGGCGAGACGCCGTGCAGGTAGTTCTTGTAGTCCCGATCCTCGGGGTGGTCCAGCGTGACGCGGCGGGCCGACGACCCCGGGGCCACGCCGTCCCAGGGGACCTCGTACAGGTGCCCGTCGCGGGCGCTGACGAAGACGCTGCCCTGGTCGGGCGCGATGACGTGGTCGTTGTTGATCTCGGGCACGTCGCCGAGTGCGACCGGCTCGAGCACACCCGACGACGATCCGTCGACGGCGAGCCGCCAGAGCAGCCCGTCGCCGTTGACGACGAGCCAGCGCCCGTCCGGGCTCCAGTTCGGCGCCTCGACCAGCAGTGTCGCGCTCTCGAAGACGACGTCGGCGTGCCCCGTGGCGGGGTCGACGATCAACAGGCGGCAGGTCTGACCGGGCAGCAGGGTTCGGGGCACGAGACGAGTCTGCTACTGATTCGAGAACGCGGCGTCGAAGGAGGCGGTGGGCCGCGGCCAGATCAGCGACCGGATGTACGCGAGGGCCTCGGGCGCGCCGTGCAGGCGGTCCATGCCGGCGTCCTCCCACTCGATCGAGATGGGTCCGTCGTAGCCGATCGCGTCGAGGGCGCGGATGGCGTCCTCCCAGTGCATGTCGCCGTGCCCGGTCGAGACGAAGTCCCAGCCGCGGCGCGGGTCGCCCCACGGCAGGTGCGAGCCCAGCACGCCCGAGCGCCCGGACGGTGGACGCAGCCGCGTGTCCTTGCAGTCGACGTGGTAGATCCGGTTGGCGAAGTCGACGATGAACCCGACGGCGTCGACGCCCTGCCAGAGCAGGTGCGACGGGTCCCAGTTGAAGCCGAACGCCTCGCGGTGCTCGATGGCGTCGAGCGCCCGCACGCTGGTCCAGTAGTCGTATGCGATCTCGCTCGGGTGCACCTCGTGCGCGAATCGCACGCCCTCGGCGTCGAACACGTCGAGGATGGGGTTCCAGCGGGCGGCGAAGTCCTCGTAGCCGGCGTCGATGACGCTCTCGGGCACGGGCGGGAACATCGCGACGTAGGGCCAGATCTTCGACCCGGTGAAGCCGATCACCGTGTCGACGCCCATCTTGCGGGCGACCCGGGCGGCGCGCTTCATGTCCTCCGCCGCGCGCCGCCTGACCCCCTCCGGCTCGCCGTCGCCCCACGTCGACGGCCGCACGATCGCCTGGTGCCGGAAGTCGATCGGGTCGTCGCAGACGGCCTGACCCGTGAGGTGGTTCGAGATGGCCCAGACCTTCAGCCCGTGGCGGTCGAGCACGTCGAGTCGCGAACGCAGGTAGGCGTCGTCGACGTCCGCCCGCTCGAGGTCGAGGTGGTCGCCCGATGCGGCGATCTCGAGGCCGTCGTAGCCCCAGTCGGCGGCGAGACGTGCCACCTCCTCGAACGGCAGGTCGGCCCACTGGCCGGTGAACAGGGTGACGGGATGGGTCATGTCGACTTCTCTCGAGAACGAAGGAGGTGCGGTGAGGGCACAGGAGGCGAGGTGGCGGAGGGCGAGGCGGGGCTCGGAGACGACGCGCTAGGCGACGGAGTGCCAGGCCCGGTCGTGCGCCGAGGCGAGGACGGCTTCGGTGACCCGCACGGCGCGAAGACCGTCGGCGAAGGTCGGCAGCCCCTCGGGGGCCGAGCCGTCGATCGCGGCGTAGACGTCGCGGACGAAGGCCGTGAACGCGTCGACGTAGCCGAGCGGGTGGCCCGCCGGCACGATCGACAGCCGGGCGGCGTCGGGGCGCAGCGCCTCGGTGTCGCGCGCCACGACCTCGCTGCCGTGGCGGCGTCCGATCCAGATCGTCTCGGGCTCCTCCTGGGAGAACTCGACGCTCTCGGCCGTGCCGGCGACGTCGAGCACGAGACGGTTCTTGCGACCGGGCGCGACCTGCGACACGAACAGCGTGCCGATGGCACCGCCCCGCGTCTCGAAGACGACGGCCGCCTCGTCCTCCGTGTCGACGACCGAGCCGCCGCGCGATTCGTGCACCGTGCTCGTGACGCTCGACACCCGCGCGAGGGTGTCGCCGAGCACGAACTCGAGCAGATCGACGAGGTGGCTGCCGATGTCGGCGAAGGCCCGCGAGGGGCCGCCGGCCGAACTGTCCACCCGCCAGTCGATGTCGCCCGCGTCGAGCAGCCAGTCCTGCAGGTAGCTGCCGCGCACGCTGAGCACGCGACCGATCGAGCCCTCGGCGATCCGGGCCCGAGCCTCGCGCACCATCGGGTGGAATCGGTAGACGAAGGGCACCGCGGCCACGAGCCCCGCCCGACTGGCGGCCTCGACCAGCGCGAGCGCCTCGGCCGAGGACGTCGCGAGCGGCTTCTCGCAGACGACGTGCTTGCCCGCCGCGAGGGCGGCGCCCGCGAGGGCGGCATGCGTCACGTTCGGCGTGCAGACGTGGACGACGTCGATGCCCGGGTCGGCGATGAGCTCGGCCACACTCGCGTGGGCGGTGCCGATGCCGAGGGCCTCCGCGGCCCGGGCCGCGCTGTCGGCGCTCGACGAGGCGACGGCGACGACCTGGGCCCCCGCCGCGCGAGCGGCGTTCGTGTGCACGCGGCCCATGAAGCCGCCGCCCACGATGCCGACCCGCAGCGGGCCGACGCGGGCGGAGTCGACCCGACCCGTGCCTCCCGCGGTCGTCGGGGCGGGCGGGGCCGCCCCCTGCACCTCGCCCACGTCGGTCACTTGACGGCGCCCGAACTCAGACCGGTGATCAGGTGCTTCTGCACGAGCATGAAGCCGATCAGCACCGGCAGCGAGACGACCACGGCCGCGGCCATCAGCTGGTTCCAGTAGACGTCCTGCTGGGACGCGTACGAGCGGAGGCCGATCGCGAGCGTGCGGGTGTCCTTGCTGGTGAGCACGCTGGCGAACAGCACCTCGCCCCAGGCCGTGATGAACGCGTACACCGCGACGGCGATGATGCCGGGCTTCGCGACGGGGATGATCACGCGGAACAGGGCGCCGAGGCGACCCGTGCCGTCGATCATCGACGCCTCTTCGAGCTCTTTCGGGATCGACGCGAAGTACCCCGTCAGCATCCAGATGGAGAACGGCAGCGAGAACGTCATGTACGTGATGATCAGGCCGAGGTACGAGCCGGTCAGCTGGATGCCGAGCACCTTCTGGATCTGCACGAAGATCAGGAAGAGCGGCAGGAGGAAGAGGATGCCGGGGAACATCTGCGTCGACAGCACGACCAGGCTGAACGGGCGCTGCCCACGGAACCGCAGGCGGGCCAGCGAGTACGCGGCGAGCACGGCCATGGCGACCGACAGCACCGTCGCCGAGCAGGTCACGATCAGGCTGTTCTTGAAGTACTGCGCGAGCGGCACCGTCTGCCAGATCTGCACGTACGGCTCGAACGTGATGCGACTGGGAATCCAGGTGAACAGCCCCTGCACGTCGGCGAGCGGCTTGATCGACGTCGTCACGACGACGTAGAGCGGGATCACCACCACCAGCGACAGGAACGCGAGCCCGAAGAAGCGGAAGACCTTGAAGCCTCGTGTCTCGATCATGGGGGTCTCCTAGTCCTCGTCCGCAGCGGACTTCTTGGGCAGCACCATGCGGATGTAGAACGCCGATGCGATGAGCAGCACGATCAGCAGCAGCACGCTCATGGCGCCGCCGAGACCGAAGTTCCAGTTGTTGAAGGACTGCTGGTAGATGAGCGGGGAGATGAGGGTCGCCTGCTCGGGCGAGGCCGGGCCGAACAGCACGTACGGCACGTTGAACTGGTTGAAGATCCAGAGCCCCATGATCAGCAGCAGGACCGCGTTGGCGGGCTTGATCATCGGCAGCGTGATGCGCGTGAACTGCTTCCAGAGACTGGCGCCGTCGAGGCTGGCGGCCTCGTAGACGTCGCCCGGGATGTTCTGCAGCGCGGCCAGCAGCATCAGGAACGCGAACGGCCACATCTGCCAGGCCGTGACGATCACGATGGCCCAGAACGAGTTACCCCCGAGCAGCCAGAACGGGCGGTCCTGCAGGATGCCCAGGTCGTCGACGAGAAAGCGGTTGATGGCGCCGTCGCGCTGGTTGAACATGAACGCCCACGCGATGGTGCCGACGTAGGACGGCAGGGCGTAGGGCACGAGGAAGAGCGTGCGGAGGATGCCGCGACCCTTGAACGACGAGGTCAGCAGCACGGCGCCGAGCATGCCCATGCACCATGCGATGGCGAGCACGATCACGGTGAACGCGACGGTGCGGCCGAGCGAGGCGTAGAGCTGGCTGCCGATGGCCGACGACGGGTTGAGACCGGTGGCGAAGTTCTGGAACCCGACGAACGGGGCGCTGACCCAGTTCGCGATGCTGAGCTGGTTCAGCGTGATGAACGCGATCCAGACGCCGAGCACCATCGGGACGATGTGCACCAGCAGCTCGGCGAGAGCGGCGGGTGCGATGAGCAGGTAGGCCAGCGGCGAGTGCTTCTTCTTGCGACGAGCCGGTGCGAGCGGGGCGACCTGGTGCGGGTCGACGGGCGTGGCCTCGTCGGTGGTCGCGGGCGGCAGAACGTTGACGGTCATGAGGGTCCTCTCGAGTGAGCGGAGGAGGCGCGGGCTGGGTCGTCAGGTCTGCTGACGACCCGACCCGCGCCTCCTCGTCCGGGCGGTGCCCGGTGCTCGACTGATCCGGTGCTACTGCCCGGTGCTCATCTGGCTGTTGGCGTCGGAGAGGGCGGACTTGACGTCCGATTCGCTGACCGCCTTGCCCTGCGCCGCCTGGGCGAGCAGGTTCTTGATCGCGGTGCCGACGAGCGTCTCCATCTGACCCTCGGAGGAGAACAGCGGCATCGGCTGGGCGTGGTCGCTCAGGATCTCCTTCTTGAGCTGGATCTCCGGCGTCTGGAAGGCCGTGTCGTCGTAGGCGCTGGTCACGACGGGCAGGGAGCTGAACGACGTGTTCAGGTACTTCTGCTCGTCGTCGCTGGTGAGGAACTTCACGAAGTCCTCGGACGCGCTCACGTTCTTCGAGTTCTTGAAGACGCTGATGTTGATGCCGGCGACGTGGCTCATCGTGCCCTCGAGACCGGTCGCGCCGGCCTTCTCGAGCGGGACCGGTGCGGCGGCGTAGTCCTTGAAGTCACGCGCGGCGAGGTTCGCACCGGGTGCCTGGTCGAAGAACATCGCGGCCTTGCCCTGGGCGAACGTCGCGGCCATGTCGGAGCCGTTGACACTCTCGGCGTCGGACGGCGAGACGACCTTGTCGGCCGCGATCAGGTCGACCCACTCCTTGACGCCCTTGACGACGCCGTCGTTGTCGAACTGCGGCTTGCCGTCCTTCGTGTAGAGCGAGCCGCCGTTCTGCAGACCGCGGACGAACGCCTGGTGGGCGTTGTTCGACACGCTGGAGCCCGCCATCGTGACGCCCCACTGGTCGATGGTGCCGTCGCCGTTGGTGTCGATGGTCAGCTTCTTGGCGTCCGCGACGAACTCGTCCCAGGTCGCGGGCGGCTCGGTGATCCCGGCTGCCTCGAACATCTTCGTGTTGTAGTACAGCGAGTACGACAGGCCGTAGAGCGGCACCGACGTCGGGGCCTGGCCCTCGGCGCCACCGGTCGCCCAGCTGGACTGCACGAAGCGGTCCTGGCCGCCGATCTCCTTGAGGGCGTCGCCCTCCCACGGCACGAACGCGCCGCTCGACTGCAGCGACACGGCCCACGTGTTGCCGATGTTCAGCACGTCGGGGCCCTCACCGCTCGAGACGGCCGTCAGGATGCGGTTGTAGAGGTCGGACCACGGGATGACCTCGAGGTCGACCTTGATGCCGGTCTCCTTGGTGTACCGGTCGATCGACTGCTTCAGGATCTCTTCGTCCTTCTGCACGGTCGGGGCCTGGTTGCTGGCCCAGTACGTGATCGTCTTGGCGTCGCCGCCGTCCGATCCCGATGAGGAACAGGCGGTCATGCCGCCCATCGCGAGGGCGGTGACGGCTGCGGCAGCCAGCCAACGGAACTTCGTCTGCATTTCTTCTCCTGGTGTCTCGTCTTTGAGTGGAGCGACGCGGTGGTGCTGTGTGGTGCGGGTGATGCGGTGTGGTGCGGTGGATGGGTTCGGGAGGCGCGGTGCCGGTCACGATCGTCGGGACCGGCACCGCGCGCAGAGGGTGTGCCTCGCGGCACGGCGACCGCTGGCTAGGTCAGCGTGGCGACCGACGGGTCCCAGTCGGCGGGCAGCTCGGGCGTCGGCTCGAGCGTCGACTCGACGACGACGCTCTCGCCCTTCTCGGCCGACTCGGCGAGCGAGACCATGACGTCGAGCACGTGGAAGGCGAGTTCGCCGGGGACGCGCTCACGGCGCCCCTCGCGGATCGCCTGGGCGAGCTCGGCGACACCGGTGCCGCGGGTGAAGGTGGAGCCCTCGGCCGGCACGATCGTCGGCTCGTCGCCGCCCGTGAAGACCTTCGTGTCGCCCTCGAACTCGTTCGGGTCGGGGAACACGGCGGTGCCGTCGGTACCCGCGATCTCGACGAAGCCCGCGCGCGGCAGCTTCGAGTCGAAGCTGAAGACGCTCTGCGCGCTCGCCCCGCTCTCGAACTGGATCAGTGCGCTGATGTGCGTCGGCACCTCGACGGGGAACTCGGTGCCCGCCTTCGGGCCGGAGCCGATCACGCGGGTCTCGCGGGCCTTCGACGACGTGGCGGTCACCTTGGCGACCGGGCCGAACACCTGGACGAGCGTCGTCAGGTAGTACGGGCCCACGTCGAACATGGGGCCGGCCCCGTACGCGAACAGGAACTCGGGGCTCGGGTGCCACGACTCGGGGCCGGGCACCTGGAAGAGCGTGAGCCCGGTGAGCGGGGTGCCGATGTCACCGCGGTCGACGACCCGGAGCCCGGTCTGGATGCCGGCGCCGAGGAAGGTATCGGGAGCGACGGCCACCCGGACCCCCGCCTCCTTCGCTGCCTCGAGCAGGCGCTTGCCGCTCTCGCGGTCGAGCGCGTAGGGCTTCTCGCCCCAGACGTGCTTGCCGGCCGCGACGGCCTTGAGCGCGACCTCGACGTGCGCGGCGGGGATCGTCAGGTTGACGACGATCTCGATGTCGTCGTGGGCCAGCAGGTCGTCGACCGATCCGCTGCCGGGGACGTTCCACTTCTCGGCCTGCGCGGCGGCGCGGGCCTCGTCGATGTCCGCGATGAACAGCACGTTCAGGTCGGGGAACTGCGTGAGGTTGCCGAGGTACTGGTCGCTGATGACGCCGGCGCCGATGACGCCGACCCCGACGGGGCCGGTCTTCGTGTCGACCGTGGTCGAGGAGGTGGTGGCGGTGTCGGTCATGCGCGGACGCCTTCCAGGAACTCGAGGCTCTGGGCGACGGCGGTGAAGACGTCACCCTTGTGGTCGTCCAGCTCGACGACGGGCAGCGCCTGACGCGCCGCGGCGAGGATGTCGCGGACGGGCATCGTGCCCCGGCCGACGGCGACCTGCTCGGTGTCGTCCTTCGTCTTCGGGCCGTCCTTGATGTGCAGGAACTGCACCTTGTCGCCCAGACGGGCGAGGAGCTCGGCCGCGTTCACCCCGCCGACCTCGACCCAGTACGTGTCGATCTCGAGCACGACGGTGTCGGGCAGCGCGGCGGCGAGGACCTCGAGGGCGGGGACGCCGTCGATCAGGTTCTCCAGCTCGAACGCGTGGTTGTGGTAGCCGATGGTCAGACCGTGGGCGGCCGCCTTCTCGGCGATCTCGCCGAGGTCGCGGGCGACGGATTCGACGTCCTCGCGGGTCACCCAGCGGGTCTCGTCGATGTGCGGGTCGATGATCGTGGAGATGCCGAGTCGCGTGGCCGCGGCGAAGATCGGCTCGAGGTCCTGGCCGACCAGGTGCACGTGGGCGCTCGGGGCCGTCAGCCCGTTGGCCGGCAGCGCCTCGGCGTACTCGTCGACCCGCTCGACGAACGAGTAGGGCTCGACCTGCGTGTAGCCGATGTCGGCGAGGCGGGCGAGGGTGCCGGGCAGATCGGCCGCGAGCGCGTCGCGAACCGTGTAGAGCTGGACCGAGATCGGTGTCGTCACCTGGATTGTCTCCTCAACGTCTTTGTCGTGTGTCACCGCGTCGTGCGCCGGTGACCGGGTACTGCCTCTGTCTCGATCGATGCGGTCGGGAGGCCCGGTGAGGGGACGATCGCCGTCGATCGAGACTCACCATATGGCTGCTTCTGTCGACGCGCAAGCAAAAGTCGTCGGCAATCGACAAAGTTGTCTCGATCATCGGTCGAGGCTGTGCTTTACTGCTCTCCATGTCCGACACGACGAGGTCGTCAGTGCTCGGCAGCACCGGGGCAGGCGAGCTGTTCCAGCTGCTGCGAGACGGCCTGCCGCGCACTCGGGCCGAGCTCGCCACCATGACG
This sequence comes from Frigoribacterium sp. 2-23, assembly GCF_049601585.1. Taxonomy (GTDB): domain Bacteria; phylum Actinomycetota; class Actinomycetes; order Actinomycetales; family Microbacteriaceae; genus Frigoribacterium. The sequence goes on from NZ_CP187126.1 coordinate 2,361,325, forward strand.
GGTCTCGCCCGCTCGACGATCGGTTTGCGCCTCGAGTCCCTCGGCGATCTGGGCCTGATCGGCCCGGTCGCCGATGCCGCCTCCACCGGCGGGCGTCCGCCGTCCCGCATCGCGCTGATCCCGTCCGCACGAGTCGTCCTCGCGGCCGACCTCGGCGCCGGCCACGCGCACTTCGCCCTCACCGACCTGATGGGCGACGAGCTGATCAGTCGCCGTGAGTCGATCGACATCGCCGATGGCCCCGACCGGGTGCTCGGCCACCTGGTCGAACAGGCCGACACCATGCTCGCCGACCTCGGTCGCACCCGCTCCGACCTGATCGGCATCGGCATCGGCCTGCCGGGCCCCGTCCAGTTCAGCACGGGCCGCCCCGTCAACCCGCCGATCATGCCCGGCTGGGACGGCTTCGACGTGCCCGGCTGGGTGCGTCGTCACCTCGACGTTCCCGTCCTGGTCGACAACGACGTCAACATCATGGCCCTCGGCGAGCGCAGTCACGCGTGGCCGGGTGTGGACCACTTCCTGTTCGTGAAGGTCGCGACCGGCATCGGCTCGGGCATCATCTCGGGCGGACGACTGCAGCGCGGTGCGCAGGGCATCGCCGGTGACATCGGACACGTGCAGATCCCCCGCGGCGCCGGCATCGCCTGCCACTGCGGCAACACGGGGTGCCTCGAGGCCGTGGCCTCCGGGCCGGCGATCGCCGCCTCCCTCCGGCGCGCCGGCGTCGACGTGCAGAACGGCCACGATGTCATCGACCTCGTGCGGCGCGGCGACATCGCGGCCATCCAGGCCGTTCGCCAGGCGGGCCGGGACATCGGCGAGGTACTGGCGGCCTGCGTCAACCTGATCAACCCGTCCGTGATCGCCATCGGCGGCTCGATGGCGCAGGCGGGCGAGCACCTCATCGCCGGCGTCCGCGAGGTCGTCTACACCCGTTCCATGCCGCTCGCCACCGAGCACCTCACCGTCGTGCCGTCGCGGGCCGCCGACCGGGCCGCCCTCGTCGGCGCCTCCATGCTCGCGATCCACCACGCCCTGTCGCCGTCGGCACTCGACGAGCTGGCCGCCACGGTCTGAGGCGACGCCGCTCCACCCCCTTTTGCGGCGCTACACCCCTTTTACGGCGCTACACCCCCTGCACCGGGGGTGTAGCGCCGGATCAGGGGTGTAGCGCCGGATCAGGGGGTCCCGCGTGGGGGCGCGACCACGGGGCCGGACGAGGGACAATGGACGACATGACCGTCGTCCAGCCCATGCTCTCGCTGTGGGACGACGACGAGCCCGAGTTCGCGCCACGACCGGTGCAGACCGTCCAGGTCGTGCCCGCTCACGTCCGCCGCATCCTCGCCGACTCGTCCGATCGCATCGGCTGGCTGCGAGCCCGCAGTCAGGGCATCACCGCGACCGACGTCGCGCGGCTCTCGAGTCGCAAGGCGATCCAGGCCGTCGTGCTCGACAAGTTGTACGGCAACGGTTTCGGCGGCAATGCCTACACCGATCACGGTCGAGCCCGCGAGCCCGAGATCGCCCGCTGGGTGCTCCGCGAGCACGGCATCGAGCCGAGCTCGAAGCTGTTCCACGCGCCCGATCAGCGACTCCACCTCGCCACCCCCGACGGCGTCGTCCTGCGCGACGACGGGCGTGTCGAGCTCTGCGAGATCAAGACCACGAAGAAGGAGTGGGCGAGCATCCCCCGCTCCTACCTGCGGCAGGTGTTCTGGCAGCAATACGTGCTCGGCGCCGAGCGCACACTCGTTGTCTGGGAGCGTCACGTCGACTTCGTCCCGGTCGCCGCCGAGCCCCTCTGTCGCTGGGTCGAGCGGGACGACGACGAGATCCAGCGACTCGTCACCCTGGCCGACGAGGTGCTCGAGATCGTGGCCCGGCGGGCGGCCGACATGCCCCTTCCCTACGACGCCTACGGGCGCGGCTAGAAACACCTTTCGGGCCTCGCCCGGACGGGCGGCTTGACAACTACTCTGATGCACGCACATGATGTGTCCTGCGCGAAAGTGAGCGCTCACATTTCCAGCTGTTCTTGACGAAGAGGTCAACCGTGAACACACTGCATCAGCACCCACAGGCCGTCTGCCGCCCGTGGCGCGTCGCCCTCGCGATGCCGTCCGCGACACCGCTCTAGAGCCGGCGGGCTCCTGACGGGTCGGCCCTCCGCCGCCCGCCCCGTGAGCCCCTCCCCCGCGACGGCCTCCACGCCGTCGCACCCGCCGCGCCCGACCCCGTTCGAGACCCCCGTGATCTCTCGACCCGGCTCGCGCCTCCGCCCGAACCGTGCTCACCCAGCACACCGTCGCGGCCCCCCCCAACTCGCACCATCTGCCGCATCACCGCAGCATCCCTGTAACAATCACATCCGTCATCGACGACGTCGTCGAGGTGACACGGACACAGAAGGAACCACAGTGAAGACACGCAAACTGCTCGTCGGCATCGCAGCCGTCGGCCTGGCATTCTCCCTCGCCGCCTGCTCCGGCGGAGGCCGTGGCGCCACCGGCAGCGGCGGCGACTCGGGCGGCGACAACAAGGGCGCCCTGGTCGGCGTGGCCATGCCCACGAAGGTCTCCGAGCGCTGGATCAAGGACGGCGACGCCGTCAAGAAGGCGCTGGAGGACAAGGGCTACAAGGTCGACCTCGAGTACGGCGACAACAAGATCCCGACGCAGGTCCAGCAGATCAGCAACATGATCACCAAGGGCGCCAAGGTCCTGATCATCGCGTCGATCGACGGCGGCTCGCTGAGCGACCAGCTCGACTCGGCCGCCAAGGCCGGCATCAAGGTCATCTCGTACGACCGCCTGCTCACCGGCAACAAGAACGTCGACTACTACGTCTCGTTCGACAACGAGAAGGTCGGCGTCGACCAGGCGACCAGCCTGCTCACGGGCCTCGGCGTGATCGACTCGTCGGGCAAGAAGGTCGACGGAGTCGCCAAGAAGACCATCGAGCTCTTCGCCGGCAGCCCCGACGACAACAACGCCACGTTCTTCTTCAACGGCGCGATGGAGACCCTCAAGCCCTTCATCGACGACGGCACCATCACGGTCGGCTCGGGTCAGACCGAGTTCACGCAGGTCGCCACGCAGCAGTGGGACCCCGCGACCGCCAAGGCGCGCATGCAGAACCTGATCGCGTCGACCTACTCGAACGGGACCAAGCTGGACGGCGTCCTGTCGCCCTACGACGGCATCTCGATCGGTATCATCTCGGCCCTCCAGGGTGCCGGCTACTCCAGCGACGCCCTGCCGATCATCACCGGCCAGGACGCCGAGGCCGCCTCGGTCAAGTCGATCATCGAGGGCCAGCAGTACTCGACGATCTACAAGGACACGCGTCAGCTCGCCGACCAGTCCGTCGTGATGGCCGATGACCTGCTCACCGGCAAGACCCCCGAGACGAACGACGACAAGACCTACAACAACAAGGTCAAGGTCGTGCCGACGTTCCTCTTCCAGCCGACCGTCGTCACCAAGGACAACTACAAGAAGGTCCTGATCGACAGCGGTTACTACACCGAGGCCGACCTCAAGTAGTCCCCTGAGAACGCGAGGAGGCGCGGGTCACCCGGCCCGCGCCTCCTCGCCTCCCAGCACCACCCATCCGACACACGGAAGAAGGAACACGTGGCGAACACGATCCTCGAGATGCGGAACATCACCAAGACGTTCCCCGGCGTCAAGGCGCTCCAAGAGGTCTCGCTGGAGGTCGAACGCGGCCAGGTCCACGCGATCTGCGGCGAGAACGGCGCCGGCAAGTCGACGCTGATGAAGGTGCTCTCGGGCGTCTACCCGCACGGCAGCTTCGACGGAGAGATCCTGCTCGACGGCCAGCCCGTCGAGTTCAAGAACATCAACGACTCCGAGGCCGCCGGCGTCGTCATCATCCACCAGGAGCTGGCGCTCAGCCCCTTCCTCTCGATCGCCGAGAACATCTTCCTCGGCAACGAGCAGGCCAAGAACGGCTTCATCGACTGGAACAAGACCAACCTCGACGCCGCCGGCCTCCTGGCCCGCGTCGGGCTCCGGGACAACCCGATCACCAAGGTCGTCGACATCGGCGTCGGCAAGCAGCAGCTGGTCGAGATCGCGAAGGCGCTCTCGAAGCGCGTGAAGCTGCTCATCCTCGACGAGCCCACCGCCGCCCTCAACGACGACGACTCCGCGCACCTGCTCGACCTGATCAAGAGCCTGCAGGGTCAGGGCATCACGTCGATCATCATCAGCCACAAGCTGAACGAGATCAAGGCGATCGCCGACAAGGTCACGATCATCCGTGACGGCAAGACGATCGAGACCCTCGACATGCACGCCGACGAGGTGACGGAGGACCGCATCATCAAGGGCATGGTCGGTCGCGACCTCGAGAGCCGCTACCCGGCCCACACGTCGACCATCGGCGAGGAGCTGCTGCGCATCGAGGACTGGACCGTCCACCACCCCCTGGACGCCTCGCGCGAGATCATCCACCAGGCCAACATCGCCGTGAAAGCCGGCGAGATCGTCGGCATCGCGGGCCTGATGGGCGCCGGCCGCACCGAGCTCGCGATGAGCGTCTTCGGCAAGAGCTACGGCACCGGCATCTCGGGGACGGTCTACAAGCGGGGCCAGAAGGTCGACACCTCGACCGTCAGCAAGGCCATCGCCGCCGGCATCGCCTACGCCACCGAGGACCGCAAGAAGTACGGCCTCAACCTGATCGACGACATCACCCGCAACGTGTCCGGCTCCGCCCTCGGCAAGCTGGCGAACTGGGGGTTCGTCAACCGGTCGGAAGAGAGCACCGTCGCCGAACGGTTCCGCCGCAGCATGAACATCAAGGCGCCCACCGTGGCGGCCGTGACGGGCAAGCTGTCGGGCGGCAACCAGCAGAAGGTCGTGCTGTCGAAGTGGATGTACGCCGACCCCGACGTGCTCATCCTCGACGAGCCCACCCGCGGCATCGACGTCGGCGCGAAGTACGAGATCTACACGATCATCAACCAGCTCGCCGACGCCGGCAAGGGCGTCATCGTGATCTCGTCCGAGCTGCCCGAGCTGCTCGGCATCTGCGACCGCATCTACACGCTGTCGGAGGGGACGATCACAGCCGACGTCCCGATCGCCGAGGCGACCCCCGAATTCCTCCTGAAGTACATGACCCTCGAACGAGAGAGCCCCGTCAATGAGCGCGCCTAGCCCCACCCAGGCCACCGACCCGAAGCCCACGGGCGGGTCGCCCACCTCCCGTCAGCCGCAGTCCGGCTCCGGCGGCAACCCCCTCACGAGTGCGGTCTCGTACCTCGGCGGGCAGCTGCGTCAGATCGGCCTGTTCATCGCGCTGATCGTGATCGTGCTGTTCTTCCAGATCACGACGAACGGCATCACGCTGGCGCCGATCAACGTGTCGAACCTGGTCGTCCAGAACAGCTACATCCTCATCCTGGCGATCGGCATGGTCATGGTGATCATCGCCGGCCACATCGATCTCTCCGTCGGGTCGATCGTCGCCTTCACGGGTGCGATGGCCGGTGTCATGATCACGCAGTGGGGCCTCCCCTGGCCCCTCGCCGTCGTGCTCTGCCTCGTGCTCGGCGCCCTCGTCGGCGCCTGGCAGGGGTTCTGGATCGCGTACTTCGGCATCCCGGCGTTCATCGTCACGCTGGCGGGCATGCTCGCCTTCCGTGGCGCCGCCCAGATCGCGCTGCAGAGCACGCAGATCTCGTCGTTCCCCCAGGGGTTCCGCGACATCGGCTCGGGCTTCCTGCCCGCGTTCGGCTCGACCGGCTACGAGCCGCTCACGCTGATCCTCGGTGCCGTCGCCTCGGTCGCACTGATCGGCACCGGCCTCCGCGGTCGTGCCACGCGTCGCAAGTACCAGCTCGAGGACGAGCCGTTCCTGTGGTTCATCATCAAGCTCGTCTTCACCGTCGCGCTCGTCATGTACGTCGGGTTCCTGCTCGCCAGCTACAGCGGCACCCCGATCGTGCTCGTCATCCTGGCCGTGCTCGTCGTCGTGTACTCGACGGTCATGAAGAACTCGGTCTTCGGCCGTCACGTCTACGCGATCGGCGGCAACGTGCACGCCGCCGAGCTGTCGGGTGTGAAGACGAAGCGCGTGACCTTCCTGCTGTTCGTCAACATGGGCGTCATCGCCGCCCTCGCGGGTGTCGTCTTCACCGCCCAGCTGAACCTGGCGGCGTCCAGCGCCGGCACCGGCTTCGAGCTCGACGCCATCGCGGCCGTGTTCATCGGTGGTGCGGCCGTCACCGGCGGCATCGGCACGGTCACCGGCGCGATCATCGGTGGTCTGATCATCGGAATCCTGAACAACGGACTGTCCATCCTCGGTGTCGGCACCGAGTACCAGTCCCTGATCAAGGGTCTCGTGCTGCTGGCCGCGGTCGCGTTCGACGTCTTCAACAAGCGTCGCGCCGCCTCCGCGAAGAAGTAGCCCGCGCCTCCTTCTCGCGCTACGCCGAAGCCCCGCCTGACCGTTCGGTCGGGCGGGGCTTCGTCGTGCGCGGCGGGGCCGTCGACGAGCCGAGGAGGCGCGGTCAGGGTCGCAGGACCCGGTACCGACTCAGCCAGATCACCAGGGCGCTCATGAGCGCGATGAACGTCGCGATGCCGATGCAGTACAGCGTGACGACGCCGTAGCCGATGGCCGGATCGAGGAAGGGATAGGGCACGAAGCCGTCGGTGGCCCCGCGGATCAGGATGACGATCAGCCACACGATGGGATAGACCAGGAAGAGCCCGAGGCGCTTCCAGAGGATGCGGGTGCGATCGCCGAACAGCACCCAGTCGAGCACGCCGTAGATCGGGATCACCTTGTGCAGCACGTCGTTGGCCCAGGGCAGGTCGAACGAGTTGTCCATCGACGCGTTGGCGAGCAACGTGTTGTAGACGATGCCCGTCGTCGCGATATACGTGACGGTCGCACCTCGGAAGAGCACGAGCAGCGGCCCCTGCGTCCGACCCGACATCGTCGTCACGGCCGAGACCACGAATGCGACCGCGAGCAGCAGGTTGCTCTGGATCGTGAAGTAGCCGAAGAAGTTGAACGGGTTGAAGATGCCGCTCTGGAGCGAGACTTCCAGCTGGCCGATGACGGCGACGACGATGGCGATGGCCGCGGCCAGTCGGACGATGGCGAACACTCTGCTCATTCGGGCAGCGTAGCGGGCGGGCACCCCGTCGGCCCGAGCGGCCGCGCGGCCCGCGAAACACGGCCGCCTCGAACTCTTTTCGCGACAGTGACACCTCGGAAACACGGCGGACTCATCGCACCCCTTTACTGGCAGAGGAAGACAGGGGAGGCCGATGGCGACCAACACCATGAGAGCGATGGTCATCGAGCGCACGGGAGCGCCGAGCGAGTTCGTCGAGGCGGCGGTGCCCTACCCCGAACGGGTGGACGCCGAGGTGCTCGTCCGCGTCATGGCGGCCGGGGTGAACCGCATCGACTCGGAGGCACGGGCGGGGCGCGGAGACAGCGGCGGCATCCCCTCGTTCCCGGCCGTGCTCGGCCACGACTTCAGCGGGGTGGTGGTCGAGAGCCCGTATGCGGCGCACCCGCTCCGCCCGGGCGATGCCGTCTACGGCATGGCCCCGTCACCGCGCGGAGCGGGCAGCTACGCCGAGTTCGTCTCGGTGCCCGCGCTGAACGTCGCGCGCAAACCCGCGTCGCTCTCGCATGTCGAGGCGGCCGGCGTGCCCGTGGCCGCCTTGACGGCCTGGGGCATGACCGTCGACGTCGGCAAGGCGCACGAGGGGCAGCGCATGCTGATCCACGCGGGTGCCGGAGGCGTCGGTCACCTGGCCGTGCAGTTCGCGTCGTACTTCGGGGCGCACGTCATCGCGACGGGATCGCACCGCAACAGCGGCTGGTTGCGAGAGCTCGGCGCCGCCGAGGTCGTCGACTACTGCAGCGCCGACTTCGAACGGACGGTGCGCGACGTCGACGTCGTCGTCAACCTCGTCGACGACGTCGAGGTGGCCGCGCGATCGTTCGGCGTGCTGCGGCCCAGCGGCATGGTCGTGCACGCACCGGCCGCGTCGTGGCCGGCCGTGTCGGCGAGGGCCGTGGCGAGCGGTGTCCGCGCCACGGGCTACGCGGTGACACCCGATGCGGCGACCCTGGCGGTGATCGCGCGGCTGCTCGACTCCGGGGACGTCCGGGTCTACATCGACGACGTCTACGACCTCGGTGAGGCCGCCGACGCCCACGCCCGCCTCGAGCAACGGCACACCCGGGGCAAGCTGGTGCTGCGGGTCACGGACGAGTGACGGGCGGGCGGACGGCGCGCCCAGGGAGTGCGTGTCAGCGGAGGGTGCGCTCCCGCACGTGGTCGTCGTGGACCTGGTCGCCGACCACGAACCGCTTCGCGCCGACCACCCCGAAGCCGTTCTTCTCGTAGAACCTGTTGGCCCGCTCGTTGTACCGGTTGACGCCGAGCCACACCGTGGCCGCGCCCGTGTCGGCGGCCGCCTCCAGGGTCGCCGTCATCAGTGTCGCTGCGGCACCGGTGCCGTGCGTGTCGGACACGAGGTAGAACTTGCTGAGCTCGATCGTCGGACGTGCCGTGACGACGGTGGCGACGTCGGCCTCCGACGGATCACCGCCGACGAGCATGCTGTAGCCGACGATCGCCCCGGCGTCGTCGACGATCACCGTCACGACGCGGGCGTCGTCGGCCAGGTACTCGACGAACCGCTCCTCGGACAGGACCGTGGTGACGAAGCGGGCGATGTCGGCGAGCTCCGTGCCGGGAGGGCACGCGAGCGGGAACGTCAGAGCCGCCACCTCGCTCAGCTCGGAGGCGTCGGAGGCGGTGGCGGGGCGGCTGGTGACGGTCACCTGCCCATGCTGCCGTATCCGCGCCTCCTCGTGTCCCTCGTCGCCCCCTCCCAATCGATGTGTCACGTCGGGGTGATGTGGAGGCGCGACATCGGTCGGTAGCGACACGTCGTTGGCAAGGGGGGGGCGGGGACGACGAAGGGCCGCCCCGCGCGATGCGGGACGGCCCTTCGGTGACGCGATGCTTAGAACGCGTTGATGTCGAGGGGGATGCCAGGACCGAACGTGGTCGAGAGCGTGCCCTTCGTGATGTAGCGGCCCTTCGACGAGCTCGGCTTGAGGCGGACGACCTCGTCGAGCGCGGCGTCGAGGTTCGTGTTGAGCTGCTCCTCGGTGAAGCCGGCCTTGCCGATGACGAAGTGGACGTTCGCGTGCTTGTCGACACGGAACTCGATCTTTCCGCCCTTGATGTCGTTCACGGCCTGAGCGACGTTCGGGGTGACGGTGCCGGTCTTCGGGTTGGGCATGAGGCCGCGGGGGCCGAGCACCTTACCGAGACGACCGACCTTGCCCATGAGCTCGGGCGTCGAGACGGCCGAGTCGAACGCGGTGTAGCCGCCGGCGACCTTCTCGATGAGCTCGTCGCCACCGACCTCGTCGGCGCCGGCTGCGATGGCGGCCTCGGCCGCGGCACCCGTTGCGAAGACGATGACGCGGGCGGTCTTGCCCGTGCCGTGCGGGAGGATGACGGTGCCGCGCACCATCTGGTCCGCCTTGCGGGGGTCGACGCCGAGCTTCAGCGCGACCTCGACGGTCGAGTCGAACTTCTTCGAACCGGTCTCGCGAGCGACGGCGACAGCCTCGCTCGTGCTGTAGAACTTGCCTGCTTCGATCTTCTCGGCAGCGGCGCGGTACGCCTTGGACTTCTGAGCCATGTGAAATCTCCTGATTTCGAGGACGTGGTTACGAGCCTGGCCGGCTCTCCCACTGGATGTCGTTGGGGTGGTACGAGGGTTACGCGTCGACCGTGATGCCCATGGAGCGGGCGGTACCGGCGATGATCTTCGCCGCAGCGTCGATGTCGTTGGCGTTGAGGTCGGCCTGCTTGGTCTGGGCGATCTCGCGAACCTGGTCCATGGTCAGCTTGCCGACCTTGGTGGTGTGGGGCGTACCGGAACCCTTGGCGACACCGGCTGCCTTCTTGATGAGCTCGGCGGCCGGCGGGGTCTTCAGGATGAACGTGAACGAACGGTCTTCGTAGACGGTGATCTCGACGGGGACGACGTTGCCGCGCTGCGACTCGGTCGCGGCGTTGTAGGCCTTGCAGAACTCCATGATGTTCACGCCGTGCTGACCCAGGGCCGGGCCGATGGGCGGGGCGGGGTTCGCGGCGCCGGCGTTGATCTGAAGCTTGATCAGACCCGTGACCTTCTTTTTCGGTGCCATTGTTCTTTCCTTCTTCTGGTGGTCGAGTGGGCTGCGGTCGCAGTCCGCTCTCCCGGTGGCCCGCGGGTGCGGACTCCGGTGATCTAAAAACTGGGGGGGTGGGTTAGAGCTTCGTGACCTGGTCGAAGCTGAGCTCGACCGGCGTCTCGCGCTCGAACAGCGAGACGAGCACCGTGAGCTTGCCGCTCTCGGGCTTGATCTCGTTGATCGTACCGGGAAGACCGGCGAACGACCCCTCTTTGATCGTGATCGTCTCGCCGATCTCGAAGTCGACCTCGGCGGGGATGACGCGCTGGGGGGCCTTGCCACCCTTGGCGCCGCCCTTGCTGGCAGCCGGAGCGGTGTCGACCTGGACGAGGCTCTTCAGCATGTTGAAGGCCTCCTCGAAGCGGAGCGGCGTCGGGTTGTGGGCGTTGCCCACGAAGCCGGTGACACCCGGGGTGTGACGGACGACGGACCAGCTGTCTTCGTTGAGATCCATGCGGACCAGCACGTAGCCGGGGATGCGCACGCGCGTGACCAGCTTGCGCTGGCCGTTCTTGATCTCGACGACGTCCTCCATCGGGACCTCGACCTGGTAGATGTAGTCCTCCATGGTCATCGAGATCATGCGGTTCTCGATGTTCTGCTTCACGCGGCGCTCGAAGCCCGCGTAGGAGTGGATGACGTACCACTTGCCGGGCTTGCCGCGCAGGTCGTAACGGAAGGCCTCGTACGGGTCGACCTCGGCCGGCTCGTCGTCGTCGTCACCATCGGCGTCGACACCATCGGTCTCGGCGGCCTCGGTCTCGGCGATGACGGCATCCGCGGCGACGGCGTCGCCCTCGGCGGCGAGCGTCTCGGCCTCGGTGTCGGCCTCGTCTTCGGTGGCTTCGACGGCGGCCTCGGCCTCGTCGGCACTGTCGATGTCGAGGGCGTCGTCGACGATGGCGTCGGCCTCGGGGTCGCGGGACTCGCCGAGAGCCTGGAGCAGACCGTCGAGGTCGCTCGTGTCGTCGGTGCCCTCTTCGCCCTCGTCGACGATGGTCAGGGCGTCGTGCTCGGCCGACTCGACCGACTCGATGTCGGCGGCCAGCGTGTCGCCCTCTTGCGCCTCGTCCTCTTCGGAGGACTGCTCCGCAGCCGTGGCGAGGTCGATGTCGTCGCGCTCGTTGTCAGGCACAGGTTCTACTTCCATTCAGAGTGACCGGCCGAGTTGCTCGGCGATCGTTCGGGTGTGTGGCGATCGGGTGGGAGTCGGTCAGTTGCCGGTGGGCCCGTTGCCGAAGACGTAGCCCACGGCGGTGCCGAAGGCCAGGTCGAGCAACGAGACCAACGCCATCATGACGACGACGAAGACCAGGACCACGCCCGTGTAGCTGATGAGCTCTTTGCGGGTCGGGGTGACGACCTTCTTCAGCTCGTTGATCACCTGTCGGATGAACAGGGCGATGCGGGCGAAGGGGCTGCGACGCGCTGCGCCGTCCTTCTTCGCCTTCTCGACGACGTCCTCACTGGGGACGTCAACGTCTTTACTCGCCACTGTCTCGACTACCTTCCAAGCAAGGCCCCCGGGTCTCGTGAGAGACCGTGGGACTGTGTCCGAATTCGTGTGACTACACGAACCGGGCTGCAGGGCGGACAGGACTCGAACCTGCAACCTGCGGTTTTGGAGACCGCTGCTCTACCAATTGAGCCACCGCCCTTCGGGGCGAACACACAAGCCACCACCCGACATGGTTGATCAGGAGTGCCGCGACAGGGCGCGAAGAAGCTTGGCGGATTCGACCACCTCGTCCAGTGTAGGCGACGGCGCGAGCCGCTGTAAAGCTGAGCCGACCGCAGCGCGCCGGGAGCCGCTGGCCTAGGCTGGCACCCGTGACTTCGACAGCCCGCCGTCTCTCGTCCCGCATCGCCGCCATCGCCGAGTCCGCCACGCTCAAGGTGGACGCCAAGGCCAAGGCCCTCCAGGCCGACGGCCGACCCGTCATCAGCTACGCGGCGGGCGAGCCGAACTTCGTCACGCCCGAGCACATCGTGACCGCCGCGGCCGAGGCCACCCACGACCCGCGAAACCACCGCTACACGCCGGCGTCCGGTCTGCCCGAGCTGCGCGAGGCGATCGCCGAGAAGACCCTGCGGGACAGCGGCACGCGCGTGCAGGCGTCGCAGGTGATCGTGACCAACGGTGGCAAGCAGGCCGTCTACCAGTCGTTCGCGAGCCTCCTCGACGACGGCGACGAGGTGCTGCTGCCCGCGCCGTACTGGACGACCTACCCCGAGGCGATCAAGCTGGCGGGCGGCGTGCCCGTCGAGGTCTTCGCCGGCGCCGACCAGGGCTACCGCGTCACGGTCGACCAGCTCGAGGCCGCCCGCACGCCGCGCACCAAGGTCCTGCTGTTCTGCTCGCCGTCGAACCCGACCGGCGCCGTCTACCCGGCCGCCGAGGTCGAGGCCATCGGCCGCTGGGCCGTCGAGCACGGCGTCTGGGTCATCAGCGACGAGATCTACCAGAACCTCACCTACGACGGCGTGCGCGCCGTCTCGATCACCGAGGCCGTGCCCGAGGTCGCCGACCAGACCATCCTCGTCAACGGCGTCGCCAAGACCTACGCCATGACCGGCTGGCGTGTGGGCTGGATGATCGGCCCGGCCGATGTCATCAAGGGCGCCGCGAACCTGCAGTCGCACCTCAGCAGCAACGTCTCGAACATCTCGCAACGCGCCGCGCTGGCCGCCCTCACCGGTTCTCAGGACGACGTCGAGACGATGCGCCAGGCCTTCGACACCCGCCGCCGCACCATCGTGCGCGAGCTGAACGCGATCGAGGGCGTCACCTGCCCGATGCCCGAGGGCGCGTTCTACGTGTACCCCGACGTGACGGGTCTCCTCGGTCGCGAGTGGGGCGGCGTCACGCCGACCACGTCGCTCGAACTCGCCGATCTCATCCTCGAGCAGGCCGAGGTCGCGACCGTGCCCGGCGAGGCGTTCGGCCCGAGCGGCTACCTGCGCCTGTCGTATGCGCTCGGCGACGACGCCCTGCTGGAGGGCGTCCAGCGCCTCCAGCGCCTGTTCGCCTAGCGGCGCGTCACTCGCCTAGCGGCGCGTCACGAACCGGGTCACGAGCCTGACCCCGACTGCGACCGCGGCAGGTACCCGCGTTCGAGGGCGAGCGTCACCGCGCGCGTCCGATCGGTGACCGACAGCTTCTCGAAGACGTGCGACAGGTGCGTCTTCACCGTCGCCTCGCCGACGTAGAGGCGGCGCCCGATCTCGGCGTTCGTGAGCCCCTCGGCCACGAGCCCGAGCACCTCGGTCTCGCGCGGGCTGAGCGGCGAGACCGGTGCGGTGTCGGCCTGGCGCCTCGCCCGACCGACGAGCAGCGCGGCCATCGACGGAGCGAGGGCGATCTGTCCCGCGACGACCGAGCGCAGCCCCGCGAGCAGCTCGTCCTGCGGCGCGGCCTTGAGCAGATACCCGCTGGCCCCCACCTCGATCGCCCGCAGGATGCTCTCGTCCGACTCGTAGGTCGTCAGCACGACGACGCGGGTCGACGGTCGGGCCTCGAGGATGCGCTGGGTCGCCTCGACCCCGTCGAGACCGGGCATGCGCAGATCCATGATGACGAGGTCGGGCGCGAGCCGGGCGGCGAGTGCGACGGCCTCGACGCCGTCCGCCGCCTCCCCCACGACGTCGAAGTCGCCCTCGGCGTCGAGCAGCGCCGCGACCCCGTGCCGCACGATCGGGTGATCGTCCGCGACGAGGGTGCGCCAGGCGGTCATGCGGCCACCCCGAGCGGCAGCGACGCGGAGACGGTCGTGCCGTGCCGTCCGCTGGTCACGTCGACGTGTCCGCCCGCGAGGGCGAAGCGTTCGCGCAGCCCGTCCAGGCCGAAGCCGGGCACGACCGCGGCCGGGTCGAATCCCGAGCCGTCGTCGGCCACGACCAGTCGCACGTCGCCCGCGTCGGTCGAGAGCGAGAGCCGGGCACGCGGTGACCCGCTGTGCTTGCGGATGTTGGCCAGCGCCTCCTGGGCGCAGCGCACGAGCGCGACCTGGTGGTCGCGCGGCACGTCGACGTCGAGACGCACGTCGACCTCGACGGCGATGCCGCTCTCGCGGGCGAAGCGGTCGCCGAGTCGACGCAGTGTCGTCTCGAGGTCGGCGGCGCCGAGACCCGAGGAGGCGCGGGCCGCGACGAGCGTGCGGCTCTCGGTGAGCGCCTCCCGGGCTGCGTCCTCGATCACCTCGAGTCGTTCGAGGGCGTCGTCGACCCGGCCCGCCGCGAGCGCGGTGCGCGTCTGCTGCGTGAGCAGGACGAGACCGGTGAGGCTCTGCGCGATCGTGTCGTGGATCTCGCGGGCCAGGCGCTCGCGCTCGGCCGCGGTGCCGCGCTCCCGGTTCTGGGCGGCGAGGGCGTCCTGGGCGTCGCGGAGCTCGTCGAGCAATCGGCCGCGTTCGGAGCCGGCCCGCGCGATGCTCGAGATCCAGAGACCCAGGGCGATGCTGAACACGAGCGAGAGCGACTCGCTCATCACCGCGGTCATCAGGCCGCCCGTCGACCAGCCGAAGGTCACGCCGAAGCCGAGGGCCACGGCGATGCAGAGGGCGATGTTCGCCACGACGGCCGTGCGGACGGACGGCAGCACCGTCCAGAGGATCGGCATCGCAAAGGCCTGCATCGTCGCCAGGTCGGGGCCGGCCGCCACGGCGAACCCGCCGATCAGAACGATGACCACGGCCGACGCGATGCCGCCGGGTGTCGAGTCCGACGCGTTGCGACGGATGGTCGGACGGATCAGCACGACCCAGGCGACGAGCAGGGCCGCGACCGCGACCGCTCCCCCGAGCGTGTCGACGCTGCTCGACACGGCCGTCAGGACACCGAGCACGACGATCGTGACGAGGCAGCCGACGTCCCACCAGCGCATCGAGATCGCGTCGCCCGAGCGGGCCCGCCACCGCGCCTCCTCGTCCGTTCGCTGCACGTCGACCATGCTCGACACCGTAGCGCCGCGCGGCACGGTCAGGCGGCCCGGCACGGTCGGGCCGCCCGGCACGGTCGGGCCGCCCGGCACGGTCGCGCCGCCCGGCACGGTCACGCGTCCTTGCGAATCCACCGGAACGTCAGCCGCGACGCGACGAGCCCCGCGACCAGCCAGACGCCGAGCCAGAGCGCGACCCCCGGGTGGTCCCAGCTCGCCCCGGCCTCGGCGGTTTGGAACCCGTCGGGCAGGAACACGCTGCGCATGCCCTGCGCGAGCCACTTCAGTGGGAACACGCTCGCGACGTTCTGCAGCCACACCGGCAGCTGCGTGAACGGCAGGTACACGCCCGAGATGAACTGCAGCACGAGGGTGATCGGCACGATCACGGCCGTCGCGCTCTTGCCCGTGCGCGGCACCCGGGCCAGGGCGATGCCGATGAGGGCGGAGGCGCCGATCCCGAGCAGGTACACCCAGGCGAACGTCAGCCAGCGCCCGGCGTCGGTGGGCAGCTCCACCCCGAACAGCACCCGTGCCACGACCAGCAGGAGCACGACCTGCAACAGGCTGGTGACGACGACCTGGCCGATCTTGCCGACGAAGTACGACAGCACCGGGAGCGGCGTCCCGGCGAGACGTTTGAGCGTGCCGTCGCTGCGCTCCATCGCGATGTCGACCGCGAGGTTCTGCACACCCGAGAGCAGCAGCCCGGCCGCGATCATGCCCGGCAGGTAGAACGTGGCCGCGTCGACGCCGCCGGAACCATCCGGCCGCGCCCCGAACGGCCCGGAGGCGCTGAAGGCGGTCGAGAAGATCGCCAGCATGACGACGGGGAAGAGGAACGTGAAGAACACGGTGTCGCCGGCCCTGAAATAGCCCCGCACCTCGTAGCGCAGCCTGCTCAGGCCGAGCGTCATCGTCCTCATGCGCGCGCCTCCTTCCGAACCGACCGGCCGGAGGCACGGTGCGGGTCGTCCGCGGGCGTCGCGTGGGCGACGAGGTCGAGATACACGTCCTCCAGGGTGGGGCGGATGACCTGGAGCCCCTCGGGCTCGCCGGCGTCACCGCCTGCAAGGCGCTCCGCGACGAGGCGCGACACGAGGCCTGCGGGCTCGCTCGTGCGGACGTCGTGCCGTCCGCGGGTGTCCGTCCAGGTCACCCGCGGGGTCCGTGCCTCGTCGCCGCCGATCTCGTCGGGCGCCCCCGAGGCGATGAGGCGGCCGCCGGCGATGACGGCGACGCGGTCGCTCAGCTGCGCCGCCTCGTCGAGGTAGTGCGTGGTGAGCAGGATGCTCGTGCCCTCGGCCGAGAGCGACCGGATGAGATCCCAGAACTGGCGCCGCGCCTCCGGGTCGAAGCCGGTGGTCGGCTCGTCGAGGAACAGCAGCTCGGGGCGGCCGACGATCGCGAGGGCCACGTCGACGCGACGGCGTTGGCCGCCGGACAGCGACTTGATCCGTGCTCCCGCCTTCTCCTCGAGGCCGACGGCGGCGATCACCTCGTCGACCGGCTTCGCCTGCGGGTAGAAGCCGGCGAAGTGGGCGATCTGCTCGCGGACCGTCGCGGTGCCCGACTCCCCCGTCGACTGCAGCACGATGCCGAGACGGGACTTCCAGTCGAGCCCACCGCGTTCGGGGTCGACGCCGAGCACGGCGACGTCGCCACCCGTGCGGTCCCGATAGCCCTCGAGGATCTCGATGGTGGTGGACTTACCGGCCCCGTTCGGGCCGAGCAGCGCGAACGTCTCGCCCGCCTCGATGTCGAACGAGACGCCGTCGACCGCGGCCGACGATCCGTACGACTTGCGCAGGTCGCGCACGCGCACGACCGGGGTGGAATCTGTCATGTGCCCAGCGTGACGCCGCGGGGGCACGGGCACCAGGGCGGGTCGGCCTACCCGGCATCCCCCGATCGGTGGATGCCGACCCCGCGGGGTGCGCGACGCGCTCGGGCGCTCGGGCGCTCGGGCGCTCGGCTAGAGCTCGAGGCCGAGCAGGACCGGCTCCGGGTGCAGGACGACGCCGAAGCGCGCCGCCACCGTGCTCTGCACGTATCGGGCCAGTTCGGCCACGTCGGTCGCCGTCGCCGTGCCCCGGTTCGTCAGCGCGAGCGTGTGCTTCGACGAGATCGCGGCACCCGAGCCGGGCAGCCGGAACCCACGACCGACCCCGGCGTGCTCGATCAGCCACGCGGCGCTCAGCTTGACGTCGCCGGTGCGCGGTGGGGGCGGCGGCGCGGGCTCCTCGCCGAGGGGCACGACGCGGTCCTCGGGCTCGGGCTCGATCGGCCAGCGCGGTGCCTCCGACGGCAGCTCGGCCGCGGTCGCCCGCGACACGATCGGGTTCGTGAAGAACGATCCGGCCGAGACGGAGTCCTGGTCGTCCGGGTCGAGCACCATGCCCTTGGACGCCCGGAGGCGCAGGACGCTGGCACGCACGTCGGCCACCGAGACCCGATCGCCGACCTGGACGCCGAGTGCGCCGGCCAACTGGGGGTACGCGACCTGGTCGCTCGTGCCTCCGGCGTCCGTCAGCGCGAACTCGACGGCCGTGACGACACCGCGGCGACCCTTCTTGAACACGCTCGTGCGATAGCCGAGCTCGAGATTCGCGGCCGGGATGCGCACGAAGTCGCCCGTCTCGTCGTCGAGGAAGTCGACGGCGACGAGCGTGGACGCGACCTCTTGGCCGTAGGCGCCGATGTTCTGGATCGGGGACGCGCCCGTCGAGCCGGGGATGCCACTCAGGGCCTCGAGCCCCGACCAGCCCTGGGCGACGGTGTGGGCGACGAGGTCGTCCCACGGTTCGCCCGCGGCGACCCGCAGGCGGACGCGACCCTGCTCGTCGTCGGGCAGGCGCTCGACCCCGCGCGTCGCGACGCGGATCACGGTGCCCTCGAACGGCTCGTCGCCGGCGAGCGTGTTGGAGCCGCCACCGAGCACGAACCAGGGCTCGTCTCCGGCCATCGCCTCTCGGGCGGCGGCCAGCAACTCGTCGGTCGTCGCGGCCTCGACGAGGCGCGCGGGCTCCCCGCCGACCCGCAGCGTCGTCAGCTCGGCGAACGAGGTCACGGCAGCGTCACGCGCACCTGGGCCTTGCCGAGCACGGTCTGCCCGGCGAACGTCACGGTCAGGTCGATGCGAGCGGTGCCGGCCTCGGCGTCCACCTGACCCACCTTCGCGACGACGGTGATCTCGGCGCCGTCGGCCGGGTCGACGACCACGGGCCGCGTGAAGCGCACCTGGTAGTCGCTCACCCAGCCGGGACGCGTGCCGGGCTCGGCCGACGACTCGAGCCACTCGACGACGGGCTGCACCGCGGTGCCCATGGTCAGCATGCCGTGCGCGAGCACACCGGGAAGACCGACCGACGACGCGATGTCGTCGCGGTAGTGGATGGGGTTGAAGTCCCCGGAGGCGCCGGCATAGCGCACGAGGGAGTTGCGCGTCAGCGGGTACGACCGTTCGGCCACGACCTGGCCGGTCTCGAGCGCGATCATGCGTCGTCCCCTCTCACCACGAGTGTCGACACGGCCGTGACGACGTGCTCGCCCTGTGCGTCGGCCATGCTGCTGGACGCGGTCACCATCGCGTTGCCGCCGAGCGTCTTGACACCGGTCACCGTGAGCGTCGCCGTGAGCTCGTCGCCGGCGACGATCGGCCGCGTGTACGAGAAGCGCTGCTCGCCGTGCACGACACGGGAGAAGTCGATGCCGGCGTCGGGCTCGGCCAGCAGCTGCGCGAGCGTGGCCTCTTGCACGACGACCGGGAAGGTGGGAGGCGCGACGACGTCGGCATAGCCGGCCGCGCGAGCCGCGTCGACGTCGGAGGACAGGGCGCTGGTCGACATCGTCGCCCGCGCGAACTCACGCACCTTCTCACGACCGACCAGGTAGGGGGCCGTCGGTGCGAAGACACGGCCCTCGATCTCGGGGTTCACAGACACGGCGACGAGTCTAACCGGGGCGGTGTCCGGGGCGGGGTCCTGTGCGCGCCGGGGTATGCGGTGCGGGTCGGGGTACGGGGTGCTCGCTCGCTGGGCGTCGATGTCGGAGGCGCGGCGTAGCGTCACCGACATGAGCGACCAGAACATCGACCCCGACATCACGCCCGTCGACCCCGCCGCCGCCGAGGCGGACGAGGCCTCGACCGGAGCCGTCTCCTCCGACGACTCCGCCGCCTCGGGCGGCGAGACGCTCGGCGGCGAGCGCCCCGACCCCGCCAACACCGCGTCGAAGGACCCGGAGGAGTGGGTGACCGGCGACGAGCCGATCACCGGCCCGCAGAAGAGCTACCTCGACACGCTGGCCCGCGAGGCCGGTGAAGAGCTGCCCGCCGACATGACCAAGGCCGAGGCGAGCGAGCACATCGACCGCCTGCAGCAGAAGACCGGTCGCGGCGCCTGATTCTCACCGTCCACCGGCGGGGCCTCGGCCTCGCCGGGCGGACGTGCGTGCTCCGCGCTCCGTCCGGGTGATGGTGTGCTGCCGCGCTAGTCTCCGGACATGACGACGACCCGGGGCCCGCTGGCCCGAGTGCGCCGGCTGTTGGCCGCGTCGCATCCCGGCCCCACGGTCGCGGTGACCGTCCTCGCCGGAATCCTCGCCGCAGCACTCCAGTTCTCGCCCGAGAGACTCGCCGTCGTGATGGTCGCCGTCCTGGCGGGGCAGTTGTCGATCGGCTGGTCGAACGACTGGCTCGACGCGGCACGCGACCGTGAGGTCGGCCGGTCCGACAAGCCGGTGGCCCAGGGGCTCGTCTCCGTGGCCGAGGTGCGGCGGGCTGCCCTCGTCTCCGTCGTCATCGCCGTCGCCGTGTCGTTCGCGCTGGGTCTCGGTGCTGGGCTCGCACACACCATCCTGGTCGCGTCGGGGTGGGCCTACAACGTCTGGCTGAAACGCACGCCCGCCTCGGTCGTGCCCTTCCTCGTCAGCTTCGGGCTGCTCCCCGCCGTCGTGACGCTCGCGTCGCCCGAACCCGCGGCGCCGGCCTGGTGGGCCGTGACCGTGGGGGCGGTGTTCGGCGTGGCCATCCACTTCACGAACGTGTTGCCCGATCTCGACGACGACGCCGCCACCGGGGTCGTGGGCTTGCCGCATCGCCTCGGGCGCCGCGCCTCCGGATTGGTCGCCTTCGTCGCGTTGGCCGTCGCGGCGTCACTCGTCGCGATCGGTCAACTCACCGACCCCGCGGGGCTGTCGCCACTGCGAATCGCCATCGCTCTCGGCGGTGCCGTCGTGACGATCGGCATCGCGGTGCTCGGAGCCCGGCGTGTGCTGACGCGGGCACCCGATCGCGGGTTGTTCCGGCTGATCATCGTCGCGGGGTTGGTCGTGACCGTGCAGCTCGCGTTCGCGGGGACGACGCTCGTCGCCGCCTGATGCGGGAGGCTCGACCGGCCACGTTGCCCGGGCACCAGGGGCAGGGCATCGGAGGCGCCATCCTCGATGCGCTCCTCTCGCACATCGCCGACGATGCCCCGGCCGGTGCGTACGTCGCTCTGACGGCGGACCCACCGGGGCGACGCCTCTACGAGCAGCGCGGATTCGTCGACGTCGCGCCCGAGCGGACGGGGATGCACCTCGTCCTGCCCGGTGCGGGTGAGCGCTAGGCCGTCTGCCGACCGGGCCGGTCTGTTCTCGGGCCGTGTGCAGCGGTGGAGTTCTACCGCCCCGAGGTCGGTATCGCTTAGTCCTGGGTCAGCTCGAGGTAGCTCGTCGTGATCGAAGACCCGTCGGCGAGGTGCAGCTCGAACGTCGCCCCGAGCGAGTCGGTATCGGCGAAATCGTCGCCCTGCCAGGAGGCGAGGAACCACCCCGCCTGAACGGTGACGTCGATCTTCTCTCCGGCGTCCGTCGTGATGGTGACGCTCGTCACATCGGGGCCGGCTCGACCGCCGACCGAGGCGATGCCTCCGGGACCTTCGTCGCCGACGTGCTGGACGGTGAGGAGCTCCAGCCCGTCCGACGGCAGCACGTCTCGCAAGGGTGCACTCGACCAGTTGAGGTCGGGGTCGCTCCCGTCGAAGGACGCCCCGGTATAGACGGTGCCGTCACGGGTGCCGAGGATGAAGCGAGTCGTCCCCGTCGTCGAGACGGCCACGATGCGCATGCCGGCCCGCGTCGTGTTTCCGACCCGGAGCGCCACGGTCTGCCCGCTGGGCACCTCCTGCACGGTCGCCTCCCGAGGACCGACGTGCCGGATCGCGGGGACGACGACGATGCCGACGACGAGCACCGCCGCGGTCACGGGGATAGCCACGAGCATGCGCACCCTCGGTCGCCAGGACAGCCGGCGTCGGGAGGGCGCGAGACCCGCGATCCGTCGCTCGACGGTGCGGAGGTGAGCTTCTCGACGCTCGTCAGGCAGGGTCCCGGGCGCTGGGTCGATATGACTCAGCAGTCCGCGCTCGGGCAGGTCGTCCGTGTGGTCGGCCCTCATGTTGTTTCCTTCTCGACTGGGGCCGACCGTCCCGATGTGGCACGACGCACCCTCGAAGCGGGAGCGGAGATCTTCTCGCGCAGGTGTTCTCGCGCCCTGGCTAGTCGCATGGAGGCCGCAGCCCGGCGGATACCGAGCACACTGGCGGCCTGACGCGCGGTGAGCCCCTCCCATGCGGTCAGGGCGAGGATCTCCTGGTCGTCGTCCCCGAGGCTGTTCCAGGCTCGCTGCAGATCCACACGGAAGGCGACCTCGCCGCTGTGGGTCGTGATCCTCGGCGAATCACCGTCGTCGGGGCCGTCCTCGATGGGGACGTCGAGGGAGTGCCTCCGGTCGTGGGACCGCCGGGCGTTCCCGAGGACCTTGCGGGCGACGCCGAAGAGCCACGGACGCGGGGCATCGAGACCGGACGGCATCTTCTGCCAGGCGATCACGAAGACCTCGGCAGCGAGGAGGTCAGCATCGTCGATCGCGCCGCGGCGCACGAAGTAGCCGACGAGGTCGGGGTAATGGGCACGGTGCAGCGCGGTGAGGGCGGCGTGGTTCATGATGCCCTCACCGTGTGCGCATGGATGGGGGTGGACAGGTCAACCTGCTGTCTCGTCGAGGTAGGACACGGTGGTGGTGCCCCCGTCCGACCGGTGGACGACGAGCATGGCACCGAGCTGGTCCCGCCCACTGAAGTCGGAGCCGCGCCACGCCGCGATCCAGCGTCCGTCCTCGACGTCGGCTGCGATCCTGTCGCCGCCCTGGGTGACGACGTCGAGCGCGACCACGTCCGCGCCGACCTGTCCGTTGATCGTCGCGAGCTCACCCGGACCGGCCTCGCCGACGTGCGTCGCGCCTCCTATGGTCACGTCACCGGGCGCCACGGCCTCTCGGGTCTCCACTGCCTCCCAGTTCTGACCGGGATCGCTTCCCGCGAAAGACGCCGCAGCCCGCGCCGTGGTCCCGTCGGCAGCCATTCCGATGAAGAAGACCGCGTCGTCGACGGCCGCGCTGACGACGACGAGCGTCCCGTCCGAGGTCACGTCACCGACGGTCAGGGCAGACCCACGGGCGTCTTGCTGAACTGCCGGCATCACCGTCGCTGGGGCAGTGCAGGCGGTGGTACCGAGCACCACGCCGGCGGCGACCATGAAACAGAGAAGTGACGTGCGGGGATTCGTGTGAGCAGTCATGACCGTCCTCGAGCTGGAGAGAGCCGGGCCAAGACAGCCCGTACTGGAGACATGTCCACGATCGCGGCTTCTGCCACATCGCCCTTCCCGCCCTCGAGGACCGTGCAGCGGATCAGGACGCGAGGCGGTCGAGGGCTCTGCGACCCGTCGGACGCTCTACAGATCTCGGAAGCCGGAGCGCCAGCTCGGATAGCGGAGCACCAGGCCCTGGCCACGCGCTCGGTCATGGGAGACGGCTCGGCCGATGTCGCCAGACTGGTGCGCAGCCGGAGCGGGTGCACCAACCGCGGTGGCGAACGCAGGCGCCCAGTCGACGCCCGCCGCGGGCTCGTCATCCACGATGTTCCAGACACCTGCCGGCCAGTCGAGCGCCTCGACGAGGGCTGCTGCCGCATCGTCGACGTTCACGAAGGACGTGACCGTCTCTGTGGCCGACAGCTCGGAGGCTCGGGCCGCATCCCCGAACCGGCCGTCTTTGGAGTACCACGTGCCGGCACCGTACAGCTGTCCGAAACGCAGCACGACTCCCCGGGCACATTCCAGGACGGCGCTCTCCAGCTCGCGAACGGCGGCCACGGTCGTGCGGCGAGGTTCGGCCGCGGCGAGATCCAACTCGTCGTCCTCCGTGGCCGACGTCGAGCCTGGCGGATAGACCCACGAGATGCTCTGCCCGACGAACACGCCGACGCCCGCAGCCTGAGCGGCATCGACGAGGTTCCGTGTCCCGACCGACCGGAGTCTGGCGTTGCTCGCCGAGTTTCCCGTACCGAGGTCGGTCATCAGATGGAGGACCGCCTCCGGCTCGCATCGAGACAGTGCCTCGAACGTCGCCTCACGGTCGAAGGCGTCCATCAGGACCGCGGTCGCCCCGAGCTCTTCGAGTGACGACATGCGCTCCGCCGCGCGCGACGTCGCCACGACATCGTGCCCGAGTTCAACCAGCTGCGGGACAACCGCTCGACCAAGAACACCGGACCCGCCGGCAACGAAGACTCGCACACGGTCATCGTGGCAGAACCCCGCTCCGAGACGACATGGTGGTCACTGAGTCATTCGGAGACCGCGGTGGTCTTGCGGCGCCGCTCGGACGCGCAGATAACGAGGGCGATGACCGCGGCCAGGACCGCTCCGATGGTGTTCATGAACCAATCATTCGTGTCGCACCGGCGACCGAGGACCGGCGCGAGGGCCTGGAGGACCTCGATGACGGCGGAGAGGACGACCGCACCGGTGAGGACGGTGAGCGGTCGGTTCGTCGCCGTCCCCAAGAAGAGCACGAGCGGCAGCAGCATCGCGACGTTGGCGAGCGTTTCGATGCCCTGGAACGGGACGCTGACCTGCACGGTACAAGAGACACCGCCGGGCCGAGCCCCGTCGGGCAGCAGGGTCAGGACGAGCACGGCGATGAGTGCGACAGCCGAGAGGCCGAAGAGGACACGCCGGAGCCGGAGCCGGTGCAGGACCCAGGCGAGCAGAGTGGCGACCGCGACGGCGACCCAGAAGCCGAATCGGGCGAGGGGCGCGTGTTCGACGAGGAACGTGGAGATCACAGGAGGCCGTCGCTTTCTCGGTCGAGGCGTGTGAGCCAGACGTTCATGAGGGCGGACTCCTCGGGGAGGAGGGCGCCGTGCCCACCCTCCGCGAGCTGCGCACGGAACTGCCGCCGGGCGGCTGTGGCGGCGTCGAACGTCGCCGTCGGGGGCCCCTCGACGAGGACGCCACCGAGGACGGCGTCGCGGAGCGCATCGGCGACCGCGTCGGCCTGTCGTGCGGCACGCGGGGTCGTCATCTCGTCCAGGGCGAGCCCGACGTTGGCCGCCAAGATCATCCCCGATGCGACGTCGACTTCGACACGGAGTAGCCCCGCGGCTGCGCACCGCGAGAGCGTCCGCTCGAGCAGCGCCCTCACGCCGTCCGCGGAGCGACCACCCGCCCAGGGTCGCGGCGCGAACATCAGGCGATAGAGGGCGGGGTTCTCCCTCGCGAAGACGAGGTGGTCACCCCACCCCCGGCGCAGGTCCGCCGCCGGGTCGTCGGTGGCCTCGAGCTCGGCCTTACGGGCGGCATACCGCTGCAGGCCCGTCTCGGCCAGGGCGTCGAGGAGTCCCCGCTTGTCGCCGAAGATCCGATACAGCACCGGCTGGGTCACACCGACGGCTTCGCATACCGCTCGTGTGGCGATCTCGCCATCGGACGCGGCGACGAGTTGTTGCTCGGCCGCTGCGAGCAGCGCGTCCCGGAGGTCGTCATCGGATCGGATCATGCCCCCACCCTAGGCCACTTGCTATCGCTTGTCGTATCTGTGATAGTTCTTGCATATCGTCGAAATTGACAATCAATAGCAACGAAAGGAACATCATGAGCACTGACTCCCAGCGCGTCGCCGTCGTCACGGGTGGCTCTCGCGGCATCGGCCGCGCCATCTCGACCCGGCTCGCCCGTGACGGGTTCACCGTCGTCGTCGTATCGGCCAGCGGGGGCGCCGCGGCCGCCGCGGCCGTCGACGACATCGAGAGCGCCGGCGGACGAGCCGTCGCCGTCCAGGCCGACGTCGCCGACGAACACGCCGTGACGGCCATGTTCGATCAGGTCGAGCACGACTTCGGCGGCGTGGACGTCGTCGTGCACTCCGCCGGACGCCTGGCGCTGTCGACCATCGCCGAGCAGGACCTCGACACCCTCGACGACCTCCACAGGACGAACGTCCGGGGCACATTCGTCGTTGCACAGCAGGCGGCACGTCGACTCCGATCCGGGGGCGCCTTCGTCGGCATGTCGACCTCCGTCGTCGGAACGCAGTTCCCGACGTACGGCGCCTACGTCGCGAGCAAGAGCGCGATCGAGGGCATGACGCTGATCCTGGCGAAGGAGCTCCGCGGACGTGACGTCACGGTGAACGTCGTCGCTCCGGGCCCCACCGCGACAGAGCTCTTCCTCGACGGCAAGACGCAGGAGCAGATCGATGCCCTGGCGAAGGTCCCACCGCTGGAGCGCCTCGGCACCCCGGAGGACATCGCCGGCGTGGTCGCGTTCCTGACCGGGCCGGACGGGCGCTGGGTGAACGGCCAGACCATCCGCGTCAACGGAGGCATGGTCTGATGACGACGCCACCGGTCATCCTCGTCACCGGCGCCTCCACGGGATTCGGTCGCCTCACGGCGGAGTCGCTGGCACGCGCGGGACACGTCGTCGCGGCGGGCATGCGTGCCGTCGACGGCAGGAACTCGGCTCATCGCGACGCACTGGCCGACCTCGCCTCCCGTGAGGGGCTGCAGCTCGGCGCCGTCGAACTCGACGTCCAGTCGGAGGAATCCGTGGACGCCGCGGTCGACACCGTCATCGGGGCATACGGCCGCATCGACGTCGTCGTGCAGAACGCCGGTCACATGGCCTTCGGTGCCGCCGAGGCTTTCACGCCCGAACAGCTCGCACACCTGTACGACGTCAATGTCGTCGGCGGCCACCGCGTAGCCCGCGCCGTCCTTCCCCACCTGCGCTCCCGCCGTTCGGGCTACCTCGTGTGGGTCGGCAGCTCGTCGACCCGTGGAGGGCACCCGCCGTTCCTCGCACCGTATTTCGCGGCCAAAGCCGGTATGGACGCCCTCGCCGAGAGCTACGCCGCCGAGACGATTCGCTTCGGTATCGACAGCACCATCGTCGTCCCCGGAGCATTCACCTCGGGGACGAACCATTTCGTCAACGCCTCCACACCGGCGGACGAGGCGCGGGTCATCGACCACGACGTGGAGTACGGCACCCTGCGCAGCGAGCTGACCGGCCGCCTCGCGGCGACCGTGCCTGCCGAAGCCGACGTACAGGACGTCGCCGACGAAATCGTCCGACTGGTCGACCTCCCTTCGGGGAGCCGCCCGTTCCGGACCCACGTCGATCCATCTCGCGACGGCAGCGAGGTCGTGTCCGCGGTCGCGGACCGCATCCGCGCCGAGTTCTACCGCCGCGTCGGCATCGAGGACCTGTTGTCCTCGAATGCCGCCCTCTGACCCCCGGAACGTCCGGGCCCCACCGAAAGGAACACCATGCCCTTCGCCAACCTCAAGATCCCCGCGGACACCCTCACCGCCGAGTCCAAGAAGAAGCTGCAGGACGCCGTCACGGACGCCATCGTCGACGTGTACGGCGAACGAGCACGCCCGACGACCCTCGTCATTCTCGACGAAGTCGCCGACGGCGGCTGGATGCTCGGCGGCACCATCCTCAACGAAGCGATGCTCGGCCGCGTCTAGAACCGCGATCACAGTATGAGGGGCCCGGACGACCGGGCCCCTCGTCGTGCGCGCGGCACCGAGCCCGCCGCGGTCCGAGTGCGCCGATCCTGGCTCACGCGTCGGCGGCGGCGGTCGAGTCGCGGGCGGCCACGCCGAGCCGCTCTTCGATCTGCGGCAGGAGCGCCCGCACCGCCGCGACGACGACCTCGTCGACGCGGTCCTCGGGGAGCCGACCGGTGGCCACCAATGTACTGATGCCCTCTGCCGTCGCCGCGACCAAGAATGGCATCGGACCCGTCGACCCCAGGTTGCGCTCCCCCAGCAACTCCGCGCCCAATGCGAAGAACCGCTCGGCGGAGGACTGCACCTCAGGGTCGCGCACGGCGCTCGTGCCGTCGACGGACGAGGCGAACATCAGCTGCATCAAAGGGCCGTTGCGCTGCGCGAAGCGAACATGGGCGCGGATGTACTCCGTGAATCGGGGCTCGAAGGCTCCCATCCCCCGCGCGGCCTCGAGGAGGCCGCGCAGCTCATCGAAACCGTCCGCGGCGATCGCGTCGAGGACGGCGTCCCGGTCACGGAAGTGGCGGAGCGGCGCACCATGGCTGACGCCGACGCGGCGCGCGAGTTCTCGCACCGTCACCGCCTGCTGCCCCTTCTCGATCAGGAGCGCGCGCCCCTCGCGGACGAGCTCCTCGCGCAGCGATCCATGGTGATAGGAGCGTGCCTGCTGAGCCATGCAATCAGTGTAGGCGTTGACAACAATGTAGCCAATGTCTACATTGAAGGCATGGACGACACAAGACACGGCCAGGCGCCGACCAACGAGACCGTCATCATCACCGGCGGCACCAGCGGCATCGGCCGAGCGACCGCGGTCGCTCTGGCCCGGTCCGGCTCACGCATCATCCTCGCCGTCAGGAACGAGGCGAAGGGGCGAGCCGTGGCCGCGGCCCTCCCCGGCACTCCCGGAACGCACCGCGTCCTGCCGATGGACCTCGCACGGCTACAGACGGTGGAGGACTTCGCAGACCGCATCGACGAACCGATCGCCACCCTCGTCAACAACGCCGGCGTCGAGTCGAAAGACCTCCAACGGACGGCCGACGGTCACGAGCTCCAGCTCGGCACGAACCACCTGGGGCACTTCCTCCTCACGACGCTGCTCCTCCCGCACATCACCGACCGCGTCGTCACCGTCGCCTCCCAGGCGGAGCGCATGGCTCGACTCGATCTCGACGACCTCGATTGGCACCGTCGCCCGTACCGGGCGAGCCGGGCCTACGCGGACTCCAAACTCGCCAATCTGCTGTTCACGTCGGAGCTGGACCGGCGTCTGCGGACATCGGGTTCTCGAGTGCGGGCGCTGGCCGCCCACCCCGGATTGGTCAAGACAGCCATCTACGAGCGGCCGGCCGTGCAGCGCCCCAACCTCTGGGAC
Source organism: Frigoribacterium sp. 2-23 (assembly GCF_049601585.1). Taxonomy (GTDB): domain Bacteria; phylum Actinomycetota; class Actinomycetes; order Actinomycetales; family Microbacteriaceae; genus Frigoribacterium. The sequence continues at coordinate 2,389,817 of NZ_CP187126.1, forward strand.
CGACTCGTCCCGATCCTGGGGCAGGAGCCGGAAGACGGTGCGCTGCCGTCGCTGCTCGCCGCCTCCGCCGACCTCCCCGGCGGCACCTTCGTCGGACCCCAGAGGATGATGCACATGCGAGGCGGCGCTGAGGTGATCGGCCAGTCGAAGCAGGCGCGGAACCCCGAGACTGCAGCGAGACTGTGGTCGATCTCCGAGCGAATGACGGCAGCGGGCACCCGCGCGTGAGCCTCGTCCACGACCGCCCCCGCGCACTCTGGACCGGCGTACGCGGATGGCACCGACCGCTCGTCGCCTTCACCTCGGTGATGTGTCTCTGGGCCGTGGTGTGTCTCATCGGGCTGATCCTCGATCCGCGGACACTGGCAGGAGACCCGATCTGGGCCAAACCCCTCAAGTTCTCGATCTCCCTCGCGCTCTACGCGATCACACTCGCGTGGATGCTCTCGAGGGTGCAGCGACCCGTCCTGCGCCGGATCGGCTGGTGGGCTGGAACCATCGGCGCAGCCGCGTCCCTCTTGGAGATCGTCGTCATCTCGATCCAAGTGATCCGGGGCGTGGGAAGCCATTTCAACGTCTCGACCCCGACGAACCAGTTCTTCTACCAGCTCATGGCCGGTGGGGTCACCCTCATGTACTGCGCGACGCTGGTCATAGGAGCCTGCCTGACCATGTTTTCCCGGCTCGAGGACAGGGCGCTGGCGTGGGCGCTGAGGCTCGGACTGGTCATCGCGCTCGTGGGCCTTTCGGTGGGCTTCCTCATGGTGATCCCCACCGCGGCCCAGCTCGCCGATCCGACATCGTCGACCTACGGCTCCCACTCCGTGGGCGGTGACGACGCGACCGGTGGCATCTTCTTCCTCGGCTGGAACACCGCCCACGGGGATCTCCGCGTGTCCCACTTCATCGGCATGCACGCACTGCAGGTGCTGCCGCTCCTTGCGATCGCGCTCCCACGGGCGCTCGGTGAGGCCGACAGGCTCCGCATCGTCCTCGTGGCCGGAGCGACGTACGCTGCCGTCACCGCGATCGCCCTGTGGCAGGCGTTGCGGGGGCAATCGGTCGTCCACCCCGACGCCATCACCATCACCGCAGCCGTGGTCGCCGTCACGCTGGCGGCGATCAGCTTCGTGATCATCGCCGTACGCAGACGCCACCAGCTCAGGTAGCACGAGAGCGTGGCAGAACGGCACGGCGATGGATCGAGTCGAGTTCGCGCTCGATGAACACGGAGTCTCGTCGTCAGGCCCCTCCGGCCGCACTGACGACGACCCGATCCCCATCCCCTGCCCGTGCGCCGCGGGTCGGCGAGCTAAGGTCGGAGTCATGTGGTGGTGGATCGGAGCCGGGTTGGTCCTCTCAGCATTCGTGGTGCTGTGGGTCATCCTGCACAGATACACCGATCTCGGGTCGCGCTCACGCACGTACGAAGGCTCTGACCCCGAGATGGCTGAGGCCCTTCGCCAGGCTGAAATGGATGCGGCGCGAGGACGCATGTATTTCTAAGAGCCCGATGCCGATCGGCGTCCCGGCCTCCCCGATGTTGATGGCCTACCCGACGCTCGGTCGAGGGTGTGCCCCTGAGCGAACTGCTGAAGGTCGCAAGAGCGGCGTGCGGTGGTGGTCGTTCGCGCTGGCGGGCGCGGTCGAGATCGGCGCGAACCGAGGCCGGCTCTGCGGGTAGCGGTAGGTTCGCCGTGTCCCCGGCGCCGTCAAGAGCATCGACGGGGTCGGCTGGGAGGGCGTCGACCACCGGGGTGAGGTCATCCTGCTCGGGTCCGTGCTCGGCGACGAGTTCGAATGTCTTCCGGCTGGCAGCGGGGGTGGAAAGGCTTTCGACGAGAACTCGGGCAATCTCCTGCCGAGCGATGACACCGTCGGCGGGAGTGCGGCTCTGGTGGGTATCGCCCTGACGCGGTGCGATCCGGAGTCGGTCCTCAGCGCGATGCGGACGGGACGTCCGTCAAGGGCGTCGAGGACGTTCCGGACGGCCCCGTAGTTGACGGCTTCGGCGTTGTTGTTGTCACCGTAGGAGAAGATCGCGCCGACGACGAGGACAATGAGCTGATCGGTCGTAGTGGTGCCTTTCACGCCAGGGCGGCCGTGCGGAGCCACCGGTCGACGTCGGAGTTGGCGGAGGCGTCGCCGATCTCTTCACCGCGGACGGCGAGGCCGTCGTGGAACCGGGCCCCGGTGTCGATGTCGCGCTGGAACGATCCGGTGTTGCCGAGGCCGCTGACGGCGTAGGTGACGAACGGGTGGACGTCCCTGCCGGAGAGGTCCCCCTGGTCGGCGAAGGTCGCCATGATCATCGGCGGCTGCACGTTCCAGAGGGGACTGCCGAGCAGCACCGTGTCGTACCCGACAAGGTCGGGCAGGTCCCCGGCGATCTCGGGCCGGGCGTCACCGTTCTGCTCGTCGACGTTGCGGGCGACGGTGGGGTCGTAGCGGTCCGAATACGGGTCGGCGGCCTCGATGCTGTACACGTCGCAGTCGATGCGGTCTCGGATCAGGTTCGCGAGGACCGCGGTGTTGCCGACGTCGAGGGTGCGGCGGCCGCCGTTCCAGTAGTTTTCACCGGCACGGGATCGCCCTGGCCTGGGCGCTCCGGCGGCTTCTAACCGGTCCCAGGAGAGCCAGCGAAGGAGCAGCCCCATGCCCGACACCCCGTTCGACCAGCCCTTCCCGCTCGGAGAACCCAACGACGCCCTCGCCGAGTACTTCACCGGACCGAGCTACGTCGCCGCCCTCACCGACGGGCCACTCGTCGTCAACAACGTCTCTTTCGCACCCAGCTGCCGGAACAACTGGCACATCCACAAGGGAACCGACGGCGGCGGCGACCAGACCCTCCTCTGCACCGCCGGCTCCGGCTGGTATCAAGCCGAGGGCTCCGACCCAATCAGCATGACCCCCGTCACCACCATCCGCGTCCTCGCCGGAACGAAGGACTGGCACGGAGCGAAGGCCGACTCCTGGTTCTCCCACCTGGCGTTCGTCACCCCCGGCACCGACGTCCGTAACGAATGGCTCGAACCCGTTGCCGAGGCCGCGTACGCGGGTCTCTCCTCGCACGAGAACACAGAATGAGCCACTAGCCGCGCGTGGTCCAGCCACGCTCGCAGTCGTACGCGAAACCCGACCGTTACGACGTCGCTCCGCTGCCGGCTGGCAGCTCGGTCGCCCAACTCGCCAGCGTGCTCAGCGCCTCCGCTGACGATGAGCTCGCCCCACCGGGTCAAGACGACCGACCTCCTGCCGATCGCCTTCGACCACGGTGCGGAAGCGGCCTGAGGGCACGTCCGCTAGGCCTTCCACGATCGAGACGTCGGTGCCACACGACTCAAGAGCTCTACCAGCGTCCTCCGTTCTCGGGCGCTGAGGTTTTCGAGCAGCGCTTCTTCCGTGGCGAGGTGATCGGGAAGGACGCGATCGACGAGCTCCTTGCCTGCCGTCGTCAGCTCGACGAGCTTGCCGCGGCCATCGTCGGGACGAGGGAGCCGCGAGATGAATCCGTGGGCCTCTAGTCGGTTGAGTCGCTGCGCGACAGCACTGGTGGTAACCATCGCCTCGATCGCCAGCGCGGCAGGAGCGAGCTGGTAAGGGGGGCCCTGGCGGCGAAGAGTAGCGAGCACATCGAAGGTGGAAGCGTCGATCCCATGCCGAGCAAACGTGTTGCCGAGATCAACGGTCACTGATGCCGCAGTCCGGCTGAGGCGTCCGATGACACCCATCGGTGACGTATCCAGATCCGGGCGCTCGATCTGCCACTGCACGAGGATGCGGTCAACGTGATCCATCCGGACAGTCTATTAGCTAAGGGCTGAGCTATTATAGCTAAGTGCTTAGCGAACGCTTACTCCTCACCGCGGCGACGGCCATAGCGCCGATCCTGTGGGGAACGACTTACTTCACCTCGACGACGTTCCTCGTGGCCGACCATCCGTTGCTCACCGGGACGATCCGCGCCTTGCCTGCGGGGCTCGTGTTGCTGCTGATCGGCAGACGACTGCCACACGGGGCATGGTGGTGGAAATCGACAGTCCTCGGCATGCTCAACATCGGTGCGTTCTTTGCGTTCCTGTTCATCGCCGCGGACCGACTGCCCGGCGGGGTCGCGGCCGTCATCGGCGGCGTCCAACCATTGCTGGTCTCCTTGCTCGGCGCTTGGCTCCTAGCGGAGCGGATCTCGGCCGTCACGGTTGCCGCCGGAGTCGTGGGCACGGCTGGCGTGGCACTCATCGTGCTACGCGCCGAAGCGCGCCTCGACATGATGGGTGTGGCTGCCGCACTGGCGGGTGCGAGTTGCATGGCCGTGGGGGTGGTGATGTCGAAGCGCTGGGGCTCAGAGCATCCGCCTCTGGTGACCACGGCCTGGCAGTTGCTCACAGGAGGCCTTGTGCTCGCGGCGCTCACGGCCACGCTCGAGCCACTGCCGGTCGCTGGCTTCAGGCCCGGGAACGTGGCCGGGTACGCGTACCTCACCCTGATCGGCACCGCGCTGGCGTACCTCTTGTGGTTCCGTGGCATCCGAGCATTACCCGCACGCGTCCCCGCGTTCCTCGGCCTCCTCAGCCCAGTCGTTGCGGTCCTAATCGGCGGGAGCTTGGCCGGCGAGACCCTGTCCTGGACGCAGATCGCCGGTATGGCACTCGTCCTACTCTCGGTCGCCACAGCTGTCACGGTACGGAAGGCGCAACCGTTCCGACCACGCCGACGGGAAGATGCAAGGACGTGACGTCCGGGGGCATCCCGCCGCCATAAACGGAAGCATCTTGCTGGTTCGTGATAAGGATCGTCCTGCGGGCGGGTTCCTCAAGGCGCGCGCTCATCTGCACCCGTCGCCCGTATCCGTCAAGCCATACTTGGCCTCGATCACGAGCAGCGTCCGGAACGGTGTGGCTGGTTCTTCCTCCACAAATTTCGAGCAACCCAGTCGTCGCGTGCGGCGGCACCGGCATCGTTTCCCCTGGCCCCGCGCCACAACGTGAAGCTTCATCGGGGTATCGAAGCACATCCGGCTCGACCATCCGATCGTTGGAATAGCCGATCCTCTAATGCGACTGATGCTCGACGCAGGCTGGCGTCGTGAGAAGTAGCCAGCGGGTGATGGCGCGCATGCGTTCATGGTCGAACGCGCTCGCCTGGCGCTTGGCTACAACACAGGGACTATCTATCTCGGGGCTGATTCCTTCATCGGCCTCGAGGCCGTCGCGGTCCTCCTCACTTTCACCACCGCCTGGCCAATCGCCCTGCCTTTCGTTGTCCTCGCTCTGGGTGTCGCCTATCTGCTCCGGGACCGCGTAATCCTCCTGTGGCGCCGCATCCGCCGCGCCAACCGTTGAAACCTGTGCGCCGCGGGAGGGGATCGGCTATCGGGACGGGCTGCTCATAGGCTTGCTGCGTGATCGCGAAAGTTCTTGGTTCTGGTCGTCCGCTCGTCGCCCTCCACGGGTTTGGTGTCGACCACCGGATCATGCTTCCGCTGGCGGACGCGGTGCAGGACCTACCCTGGCGGCTGGTGCTCCTCGACCTGCCGTGGGCCGAAGCCGCCGCGGCGACCGCCACCGCGACGAGCGCGGTCGACGTGGCCGACGAGGTACTCGCCGACATCGACGCCCACCTCGGCGACGAGCCCTTCGCCGTCATCGGGAACTCCTTTGGCGGCATGATCGCCCGACACGTCGCGCACGAACGCCGAGACCATGTCCTCGGCATCGCAACCCTGGCGGGTGTCATCCGTCCGGCGCACGCAGACCGAGCTATCCCCGAGCGCACCGTACTGCACGCCGACCAGTCGGTCCTCGAAGCCGCCGGCGACGCGCGAGCAGCGTTCAAGGAGGTCAGCGTCATCCAGGACGCCGCCGCGTTCGCTGCGTTCGAGCGATACGTGCTCCCCGGTCTCCGTGGCGCCGACACTGCGGTGATGGACCGCATCGCCGCCGACTACGCACTGCACGCCGTGCCGGAGGAACGCCACCCGGAGCCGTTCACCGCTCCGGCTCTGCACCTGTTCGGTCGACAGGACGACGTCGTCGGGTACGAGGACGGGCTCGCACTCCGGAACCACTACCCGCGAGGGAGCTTCGTCGTCCTCGACGCTGCTGGACACAACGTGCACCTCGAGCAACCCGGGATCACCGCCGCCCTGATCCGCGACTGGCTCGTAAGGATCGACCGGTAGCCGATCAGTTATCGGACATCGCGAAGCTGTAAGAGCGCGCCCGAGATGACAAGGCATGACTCCAGTGATAAGTAGTCACGTCAGCCCATCGAAGGCTGACGTGACTACTCGTCAAAGGTGGGCGAGGATGTGCAAGGAGAGAGGGATGCTACCGGTGGCGGTTCGGCCCGATCCTCGTCGCGGCGCGGATAGGACGTACCGGCCGATACGGCCCCGTGAATCGGTTCCGCTGACATAGCTGCCGTGGCTGGCGGCAGGGACGCCCGCATAAGTACCGATCTCGGTGATGGTCCGGCGGCGCTCGACATACTTCCCAGTGGTCGTATCGATTGTGCTCATGGCCCTTTCTCCTCAGATCTCCGGGTGCTGGTCGCGCACAGGGCTTAGGGACTCGAGGATCGATGCGACGTTGAAGACCGTGGACTCGGCGTGCCAGGGGCCGGCGATCTGCACACCGATGGGGAGACCATCGGAGCTGGTGCCGAACCGCATCGACAGAGCAGGCATGCCGGTGATGTTGAACTGGACGGTGAATGTCTGGATGTGGGTGGCATCGACGGTCTGCCCGTCGATGATGAACTCGGTCTTGTCGTGCTCGTGTGCCGGGATCGGCAGGACGGGCAGCAGGACCGCGTCGAACTTGGTGAAGACCTCGGCGTAGGCGTCACGGATGCGCTCGAAGCCCTGCTCGGCGGACACGTAGTCCTCGATGGAGGTGTCGGGGGTGGCGAGCATGGTCTTCGACATCGTGAACATCTCGTCCTCGTGCCCCGTGGTGGCTTCGGCCATCGCGGGCTTGAGCTCCATGACGTGCTGCTTGTTGAACAGCGCCAGGGGGTTGTCGCGGTGCAGGGTCGGGATATCGATCTCCTCGACGTGAACGCCTGCACCCTTGAGGGCTTCCGCGGCCTGGCGGACGGTGTCGGCAACTTGCGGGTCGACCGGGCCGAGGCCGGAGTCGGTGAACCATGCCACGCGCAGTTTCTCAGGCGCCTTGGTCCGGTTGCCGGCGTCGACATCGTTGGGCGTGACGGCGAACCCGTCCTTTCCGTCGGGTCCGCGCATGATGGAGTAGCCGAGCTCGAGATCGCGGATGGTGCGGGCCATCGGGCCGACGTGCCAGTCGCGGCGGGGAGCGCGCGGCCAGACGCCGGTCATCGGGATGCGGCCGTGGGTGGGCTTGATGGCGGCGATGCCGGTGTGCGATGCCGGGCCGCGGACAGAGATGGCCAGGTCCGTGCCGAGTCCGATCGGGCTGAGTCCAGCGGCGATCGCTGCGGATTCTCCGCCGCTGGATCCGCCGGAGGTGCGGTCGAGGTCGTACGGGTTGTTCGTGCGGCCGGAGAGGAGGTTGATGCTCTCGGTGGAGTAGGAGAATTCGGGCAGGTTGGTCTTGGCGAGGACGATGCCACCGGCGGCCTTCATCCGGGCCACGGCGACCGCGTCCTCGTCGGGCAAGCGCCCCTGGAAGATCGGGGAGCCGCGCTGGGTGAGGAGACTCGCGGTGTCGATGGAGTCCTTCACGGTGAACGGCACGCCGTGCAGCGGCCCGACCTCCTCGCCAGCAGCGAGGGCGTCGTCCGCGGCCTGCGCCTCGGCGAGGGCGTTGTCATTCAGGGTGACGATCGCGTTGATCTTCGGGTCGACGTCTCGGATGCGGTCGAGGTGCGCCTGGACGACCTGCACGGAGGCGAGCTCGCCGGAGCGGATGCGGGCGGCCAGTTCGGTCGCGTCGAGGTAGATGATGTCGTCAGCCATGAGCTGCTCCTTTGTTAGTAGACCAGTCGTCTAGGGATGCTGAAATAAAAGGGGCCGGAGCCCCGTGGGTCAGATGTGGAGGCGTGTTTTCGTGAGGGCGAGGGCGCGGTGGAGAGATTCGGGCGCGCGTTGGATCTTGGCCATGGTGCTGGCGCCGAGCCAGGCGTCGTAGAGCTCGTAGGCGAGTGTGCGGGCGTCGGCGACTGCCCCGACGGAGCTGTCTCGCTGCCCCGTGGTGATCATTCGTTCGAGGTGGTCGATGATGCCGGCGGTTCCGTCGACGAGCTGCAGCCGCATCGGTTCGGAGAGGTCAGACACCTCCGTTGCGAGCTTGACCACCAGGCACTTGCCCTGGCAGTCGTCGAATGACTGCAGGTTGGCGAACCGCTGCCAGTACTCCTCCAGTTGCTCGGCACCGGTCTTGCTGGTGTCGCTGGCGATGCGGTCCATCGTGGCGAGGTAATCAGCGAAGTAGTACTTCATCAACTCCTCGCCGAAGTTCTCCTTGGATGAGAAGTAGTAGTAGAACGACCCCTTCGGGACGCCGGCCTCCGACAGCACCTCGTTGAGACCGACTGCGGTGTAGCCCTTGCGGGCCATCAGGCGCTGTGCGGTGTCGAGGATGTGCTGCCGGGTGTCGATCTCCGTGGTGGACATGATCAGACCCTATACCCATATTAGACCAGTCGTCTACATGCACTCAGGAAAATGTGACTTGCAGGCGATCCGTCAGTGCGCCATCACACAGTTCGGTGCGTGCCACCCCGGCAGAAGAGGCCGGGGCAGCACCGAAGATGCGGACAGCGGGGCTCTAGTTCTGGAGCAGCTTCTCGAGGAGCCCGGCAAGGGCTTCGTGCTGCCGTGCCGAGAGGGGCGAGAAGAGCTGGCCCAGAACATCCGTCGAGATCCGCTCTCCTGCCTCGAGTGCCGCGTGCCCACTCTCCGTCAGGGTGTGCTCGATGCGCCGGCCGCGACCGGCGGTGCGGGCGATCAAGCCACGGCTAACGAGCCGGGTGGCGAGGGTGCCGAATGCCTGGTCGCTCTGGAACGTGGCGAGGGCGAGGTCGTGCGCTGAAGCGTTCGGCATGCGCTCGATCGCGCGCAACGCGTCCCATTGCACGAGGGTGACCCCGACCTCTCGGAGCGCCTCCTCCATGGCGCGGTGATTTCGGTACTGGGCCCGCTTCACCGCGAGGCCGAGTGCTGCCAGATCAGTCGTCATGGTGCTACTGTATCAACACACGTAGATAAACATGTTGATTTGGAGTAGTCATGAGCCCGTCTCTTCCCACCGATCTGGTCGTGACCGAAGCCGGTGACCCGGCAGCCCGCATCGCCCTCGTTCTCCATGGTGGTGGTGGCCCACAGACCATCGCCCCGATCGTCGCGCACCTGGCACCGACCTTCCATGTCCTGGCGCCGACGCACCCAGGGTGGAACGGCACCAGCCGTCCAGATGACATCGACTCAATCCGCGCCCTTGCTGCCGCCTACCTCGCGCGGCTGCAGGAAGACGGCGGCAACAACGTCGTCCTCGTCGGCTCCTCGATCGGCGGGTGGATCGCGCTCGAGATGGCGATCCAGGCCGCCGCCGACGAACGCTACGCCGGCGCCATCGGTGCCGTCGTGAACATCGACGGGGTCGGCGCCGTTGTCGACGGCGAACCGATCGCTGACTTTTTCTCCCTCACGCCCCGTCAGCTCGCCGAAGTCGCCTGGCACGACCCCGACCGCGGATACATGGACCCGGCCGCGCTCACGGACGAACAGCGAGCGATGCAACAGCGCAACGGTGCGACCATGCTCGCGTTAGCGGGCCGGGCGATGAGCGACCCGACCATGCTCGAGCGCCTTCAGGAGATCGAGGTGCCGACACTGGTGTTGTTCGGCGCGAGCGACCGCGTCGTCACCCCCGCATACGGACGCCAGGTCGCAGCAGCGATTCCGAACGGCCGCTTCGAGGCAGTCAACGAAGCCGGCCACCTGCCCCACCTTGAAAACCCGACCGCGACATGGCCGACGCTCGACGAGTTCATCACGGCACAATAAGACGCACTCCCATCACGGAGACTTACGCGCCTTCGCGGCGCTACAGAGCTGTCCGGCCCCACGCCTTCGGCACGGAAGACATCTCAACTCCACAGGGTGTCTCGAGGCGTCACCGATGTCTTCAGTACTCGCGAAAGCGACCAGGAGCACCTGTCATACCATCCGGCGAGCGATCCCCTGCGGGCCCTGCTAT